>CAVZRB010000001.1:0-30884 GCA_963777585.1 uncultured Gammaproteobacteria bacterium
ACCCGAAGAATTGGAAAAACTGGCTAATGACCGAGACTATATTGTCAGATTAACCATTGCCAGGCGACTGCCAACGGGACGCCTGTTTCGTCTTATCCGCGATAAAGATCTACAAGTCAGAAAAGTGGTTGCCGAACGCTTGCCCGAAGTCAGTCTGGGGTTAATGGCTCATGACGATGCACCTGAAGTCAGACGCATCATCGCTGAACGCATGAGTCCTGAGGATGCCGTTACGCTGTTAAATGACCCTGATTGGGTGGTTCGCTATACCGCTGTTAAGCGCGTTGAGCCTGAGGCATTGGCCGGTCTGCTTGATGATCCCGAACCTGATGTCAGGGCGGCGGTGCAGGACGATTAACAAGCCTTGCACATGCATCACATGGGAACGAGAAATAGAGAAACAATGTATGGCTGATCAACTGTTTCAACTGGATGGGCAACAGCTTGCAAAAATATGTAGCACACCCTGCCCGACCAAGATGATGAATTATTACTTTCCAACCTTCAATCGCTAACCCCCGGCTATCCGATTCGGTTAGCCAAAACAGGCGAAGAATGGTATCGCCTGGGCGGCATTGTTGATATGGCTGGCAACCGTATCGCCAATAATTTGATCGAATGGACGGAAAGAACCTATATCGAATGCGGCAAGAATCTGCAAACCCTGATTGAGCATGCTCGGGAACAAAAGCTGATTGCCACGCGGCAAACCGGCAATACCCTGTATTTTGTTGTCCAAACAGGGAGCAAGGCAGAACAATTCGTCCAGATCGATATTGATGAGACCCACGAGACGTCTGATCGGTTGCTTGTCAATGAACACAATCCACCGGAAGATTTAGAGGAATTTATTGACCCACTGAACCCGGAATGCATAGAAACATTCTGCATCGGAACGTCGCGTTATTCCTATCGACGTAAAACTGACGTGTCTGTTTTCATGGGTGAAATCAATAAATACCATATCGAAGAACATCCGGTACAACGTTTTATGGATGACTGGAACCGAAGCAGCGTCCAGCAAAAAGCCGTGCTTTCAGATGACTGGATTGTCAGGCCTTTCAGGCATACCGGACGCTTCGGGGAACAAATAATTAACGTTGAAATTATCAATACCCAACAAAAACAAGTACCGCAACTGGAAGATATTAACGGCAAAAAGGGCGTCGCCCTGCATAACCTGATAACCCGTTTTGATCGCCAGGCAGGATATCCCTTTGCCTGGTTCTTTTACATGGTTAAAGGCAAGCTGGTTTCCCCGAACTGCGGCATAGCGGTTTTCAAGGATATCAGCGGAGATTTTTCTTACTTGCCCGAACGTGATGTCGCGGTACTTAAAGACTGGATTAACACGCCTTATAGCGTGTAGCGAACACAAAATTTTTCATCAACTGCATTGCAGTCATTATCAACAATAGGAGTAAACACCATGTCAATCGCACAAATAAAAGCATTCTCTGAACAGGCAAAAACAGACCCCGAATTAAAGGAAAAACTGTTGGCTGTTCAAAAAATAAGAGAACTGATCACTTTGGGCAAAGAATATAACTTTGAACTGGATGAAGTAGAGCTATATCCGCCCAACGAACCGCAATTCGTCGAAGAGCAACTTTCCGAAAGAATGGCCAAGGCGTTGCTGAGGGTTTGAGTCTAGCAAGTTAACGGTGCGGTACGAGTCCCAATAATTGCTACGCCGAATTATTGGGACTCGTACGTTAACACCCCTCTATAAATTATCCGGCATACGGGATTGGCAAATTTGTTGCCAGGACGGATGTTTTTGCAGGATCGTCAATGCCGATTCCAGCAGTGCCAGGCCCGACTCGGTCCGATGCCAGGTCGATGCGCCGGACGGATGGGGTAGCGGGATCGCTTCTGTGCGATGACCGTGAAAGGTAACAGGGTGAAGTTTGCCGATCACATCGTTGAGTCTTTTAACCGGCATCAATTGGCTAATCGCCAGTTTACCGACCGGCAGAATCAGGTCAGGCTTAAGCAAATCGATTTCCGCTTGCAGCCAACCCGAGCAGTTTCCGATTTCGGCCAGGCTCGGCACGCGATCGCCGCCATTGGGATTTTTACCCGGAAAGCAGCGGCACACAGCGGCCATATAGACACGCTGCCGAAAAGTCTCTTCATCAAGTCCGATGCGCTCAAACCATTTGAACAGGGTTTTACCGGCCGTCCATGCAAACGGTTTGCCGAACCCGCCTTCTTTATCGCCGGGCGCCTGACCGATCAGTAAAATCGGTGATAGAACCGGACTCCCGCTCACGACCGGTCCGATCATCTCGGGGCATCTGCGGCAATTCGACAATGCAACGCGGTGGGCGCGCATCAGTTGCTCGCGTATAGGCATCAGCTTAAGAGTCCTTAAAGATCAATCTCAATGCCGACCGGACAATGATCCGAACCGGTAATGTCCGGCAGAATAAAGGCCTGCTTGACTTTGCCGACCAGCGCTTTGCTGGTCAACACATAATCAATTCGCCAACCGACGTTTCTTGCCCTGGCACCGGCGCGAAAACTCCACCAGCTGTAAGCAATAGTGTCAGGATGGTAATGCCGGAAGGTGTCGACCAGTCCGGCGTCGAGAAAACGACTGAACCCGTCGATTTCGACCTGGGTATAGCCGGCCGATTTATTGTAATTCGGCTTCGGACGCGCAATATCGATCTCCTGGTGCGCGACATTGAAATCGCCGCAGACGATCAGCGGTTTTTTGCTTTGTAGTTGCTGACAATAGGCCAGAAATTCGAGATCCCAGGTTTGACGGTAATCCAGCCGGACCAATGCCTCGCCAGAATTCGGCACATACACGTTGAGCAGAAAAAACTGTTCGAATTCGGCGACGATCACGCGGCCTTCCCGATCGTGCTCGACAATGCCGATATCGTTGATGATTTTCAGCGGTTCCTGCCGGGATAAGATCGTTACGCCGGAATAGCCCTTGCGTTCGGCGGAGTTGGAATAAATATGGTAGCCGTCAATGCCCTCCAGCGCCTTGTCGATCTGATCGGCCTGAGCCTTGGTTTCCTGCAGCAGAATGCAGTCGGCATCGAGTAGTGCGAGTGTTTCGGCAAAGCCTTTGCCTTGTACCGAGCGAATGCCGTTGACATTCCAGGAAATTATTTTCATGTGATTATTCAGTCAGATGCGTTAGACGTTAAGTCTTAAATAGTGAAAATGCGGTTGGGCGCTATTTTAACCCTCAACTTATTGGCTAACCAGACGTTTTCCTACCGGGCTTAAATTTCTTATGAGTAGATGTCTTGTTATGGAAGATTTTGTATGAGCGAAGTTTTAAGTAAAAAACGATTCTGTTTGTTGATTAGGACGACAGTTTGAATTTACAAGACTTGATCCCTTCAGTTGTGTAGGTTGGCGGGTGGAGTACGAACCCCAACTTACCGAGCTAGCCATAGGTAGGGAAAAAGTTCATTGGTACCTCTGGCTACGTATTAGTGGCCAAGAAATCATAGGCCCAAGAATTATTCGGAGCTCTCTCAAGCACCTTTGATGACTACGTCAGACTCTCATGGATGCGAAATAGCGTCAAAGTTTTCCAGCTGGCAATTACTATCTTATTATTTTTAATGCATACGCTACTGTTCTTGTCTGGAAAAACAATGCTGAATAGTAGAAAAATTGAAAGCCGTTTTTCAATCTTCGCCCTATTGCCGGGGTGTCACCTTCTATCGAAACATGACTTCACAGGCTCTGAAGCCTCCCCTGGCTTTGCATGTTCTACAAGGTTGATACGGCTATTTGCACGCGGTGAAGTAAAGGCACTCACCGCATGACATTTCATCTTTGCCTGAACAGTCACTCATTGCTCTTGGGGATGCCGGCGGCGAACCAAGCCTTATTGGTAGCAGTATTGCGGATGAGGAGCACCGGGCTATCGCAGCTTGTTGGTGCCGGCGTTAGCTCATCGTCGATACGGAAGTTTCCGTTGGAGTCGAGTGGGACACCAGCTGCTTCCGAACTGTGCTCCGTAAACCCAGCTCCGTCTACGCAAATAAGCGTGGCAAATACACTCAGCCCAGCCGTCCTACCGACATTATTGCCGCCACCTAACAACAGTCCCTCACCTCTGACCTTAATTTTCCCGTCCGTTTTTACATTGGCCTTCAGATTCCTTATCACCCATGGTTGGCCAGCGGGTTGAACCCCGCGGACAATGTTCCGGTTTACGGTCTCGGCGGTTGCCCCTTCCCCCACGCCGCTCGAGACTGGAATGACACCGATTCCTCCCTTAAATTTCGCCAGGGTATCATCGGCTTCGACCGGTAAGGTGAAGCCCCCTAGGATGAGAAGTAACGGTAGAGATAGTTTTAGCATTTTCTTCATGACAATTCTCCTACGCAGGTTTGGGGTACTTGCCATATTATGACCTCCTCGACGTATATTGCAGGATGGTTCAGTATATTTCAGGAACCAGTCACTGCAAATGTTCCCTGGCGGGAAATCGGACTCCTTATTCCGCCACTTAGTAGCCACAATAGAGCAGATTAATCGTGCGCGTTTTTTATATGACACTCAACAAGTTTGAGTTAATTTTGAGTTAATTCTGCACTATCAAATCTGGATGTATTTCCCGACAAGCCCGATCCAACAAATATTCTCATTAGAACATTATATGACAAGACAGTAGGATGTGGTGAACGCAGTGAACCGCATCAATCGAAGGACGACGCGAACGGTGCGGTGCGGTTCGCCTCACCGCACCCTACGGACCTGCCGTTTCCCGATAATGACGGATTCTGAAAAAATCTGCTTGTCTGGCAATTGTGGCTGAAAAGCAATTTGTTCAGCGCTTCCTTAGGTCAGCACCATAAAATACCCAACATACGGGATAACTCTAAAAATCAGCGGTTTTGATATTCCAAAGCCGGTTTACGTTTTTAAGCATAAAAATAACGTATCCCAGTATCCGTTTTTGGCCGAGTTGAGCCAATCAATTTTGGTAAACTGTTAATCAACATGCAAAACTTATTAGGGGATCTGGGAAATCAATATTGAAAATTTTCCAGCCACCAAGATTACTTCGTACGAAATCAATATCATACGCAAATTTAACTGGTAAAGTCCGTGTTGAAAGCTGGGAAGTAAGTGGTGTTGATTTGCAGGTCTGTTTCCTTTAACCAGCCCTCATGAAAGCCCATTTCTTCGTGGGTTTTCCGGTTGACCTATAAGCGGGCGTTGGACCTGACGTGCCAGGAGCCCGAACGAAGGTTCGGCCAGCAGCAACTAGGGAATCGCTAGACTCAATTCGCGATCAATTAAAAAATCGCTAAGGTCGTAAACACTACTGACACCACGCTGTCAGGAGGGCTGTCTTACCATGGCAGCTCGTTAACACTTAAAACACGGAGATAAAAATGAATAATGTAGCAACTTGGTTTGAAATTCCGGTCACTGACCTACAGCGCGCTAAAGGCTTTTACCAAAATGTTCTGCAAACCACTTTTAAAGATGAAGAAATGGGCGGTTATCAATTGGCTATTTTCGCTGCTGACGAAGGCGCTGTCAGCGGTATGCTGATGCAGGGCGAACATTACCAGCCCAGCCAAACCGGCGCGGTGGTTTACTTCAACGGCGGCGAGGATTTAAGCGCCCCGTTGGATAGGGCCGTCCAACACGGCGGCAGCGTTCTTCTTCCCAAAACGCCGATTCATGACGGCGACTGCGGGTACTTCGCGCTGTTTTTGGATAGCGAAGGCAACCGGGTTGGTTTGTATTCGCAGTCCTAATCATTGATTGACAAAAACAGGCGGCCGAAGCATCGGCCGCCTACCCTGCACGATGCGACGCGCCGACCGTTTATTTCAAATTGTACAAATCCTGCGTAACAAGCGCTTGGTTACCGCCAAGACGCTTGCCGAGCGACTGGAAGTGTCCGAGCGCACCATTTATCGGGATATTCAGGATCTCAGCCTGTCCGGCGTTCCGGTTGAAGGCGAAGCCGGTGTCGGTTATATGCTGCGTCACTCCATCGACATTCCTCCGATCATGTTTACTTCAGACGAAATCGAGGCATTGGTCGTCGGTGCAAGGATGGTAAAGACTTGGGCGGGAACCGAACTGGGTTACTCGGCGCAATCGGCACTGGACAAAATTACCGCCGTCATTCCCGCCGAACTGAGAACCAGGATCGAAGACAGCAAATTGTTTTCATTGCGCTTCGATCAGCGCCAGGATCTCGATATTAACCTGGATATTTGCCGTAAATCCATCGATGGCAAACGCCTGCTACAGATCAGCTATTGCCGTGCCGACGGCGAACAAAGCCTGCGCCGTATCCGGCCGCTGGGCCTTTATTTTTGGGGAAACGTCTGGAGCTTGGTCGGTTGGTGCGAACTGCGCGACGATTTCCGCAATTTCAGGCTGGATCGGATTCAAAGCATTCAGCCGGAAAACGCGACATTTAGGGACGTTGAAGGACAAAGCCTGCAGGACTTTGTCAAGCGGATGACCTGCATGTGACAGTTGTTTTAAATCTTCATCCTCAGCACCAGTAATGTAGATTCCGTCTTGAAAGTCAACCTTAAATGGCATAATTAGCCTGATAAGGCTGTCGTGTTTTAAGTACACCGAAACACAAATGTACCAGCTTGCGCATGGCAGCACCGAGCGCAGACATCTTGGTTTTTCCGCGTTCTTGCAGGCGTTGATACAGTGCTTTGATGTGCGGATTATGTTGAGACATGGTGACGCTTTGCTTTGTGCATACAGGGTCAAAGCCCTTGGCTACCGTTCAGTGTCTTAGCTGGCATCAGAAGAGAGACAGAAGGCTTGATCTACGAAACAAGGTTGGTCCTTAAGAGTGGCACAAGCTCTTTCTGTCTCAAATTATGGTAGCTAACCATGACGGAAGTAAAGATACAAGGTCGGGCATGCCGTTTATGCCCGCATTTCAATGCGCTAATAATCGGGCAACTGAAAAGCTGTTACCCGACCTACCCAACTGGTGTTTTTGAAAATGAGTGCCGAACACAATAAACCATCTGATTTCTTCATATGGATAAATCTCATCAATAATATCTTTTAAACGGATTTGTGTTTTAAAAGACGTAATGAGTTTTCTATCAGGTAAACCATGTCTAATGCTGAGTTGCGTATGACTGCCTGTTTTATAGCAGCGTTCGTCGCCTGTGTTGCGTGGTTCGGAGCTGAACGGTTGTTGGCGGTCTGGCTCACAAGCCCGCAACCAAAGCAGCAAGCTGGTCTGTGGCCTTTGACCAGCCCTCATGAAAGCCCATCTCTTCGTGGTTTTTTCGGTCGGCCACGCTCCAGTGCAGCACGCGGGCGGTGTATTTCGTTTTTCCGCCTTCATTCTCAAAGGTGATGATGCCAGTCATGAATGGCTTTGCGGAAGGCTCCCATGCCTTGGTATAGGCATCCGTGAACACCAGGCGTTCATTCTTTACAACCTCGAGATAGACCCCGCTGTTCGGGAATTCCTGGCCCTCGGGGCTACGCATTACGATTACGCTGGTGCCGCCCGGCCTGACATCGAGTTCGGCAGAGGCGACCGACCATGGTTTTGGGCAAAACCATTGCTTCAGAAGCGCAGGATCGGTCCATGCCCTGAACACTTTCTCCGGCGGAGCGTCGATCAGGCGGGTCAACACCAGTTCTCGGGATTCAGCTGATTCTTCTATTGGATTCATGGTTTTCTCCTGTTTATTTATATGACGCCTAACTGTTTTTTGGCGAAGGTTTTGCTTGCAGCATAAACTTCAAGGTGTTCAGGGCAGCAGAGTCTTCGTTGCTAATCGGTCGGCAGGCCGGGGATCTCAATCACCGGCCGGATTTCTACGGTACCCTTGCGCGACATCGGAATTTTTTCGGCAATGCCGATCGCCTCGTCGAGATCCTTGGCATCGATCAGGAAGTAGCCGCCAAGTTGTTCGCGGGTCTCCGCGAACGGACCGTCGGTCACGAAGCGTTTGCCGTCGCGTACCCGGACGCTGGTTGCCATCGCAGTGGGCTGCAAGGGACTGGCGGCCAGATATTGCCCGTTAGCTTTGAGTTGGTGCGCGAGTTGAGTGGACTCCACATAACACGCTTCCCGCTCGGCCTCGTCCAGCGCATGTTCTTCATGGTAAATCAATAACATATATTTCACGACTATCTCCTCGTAAGCGTCTGGCAACGTTATTGCGGTCCGGCGCAGGCCGACTGAGCCCCGAAGAAAGCCTCCATTCTGCCTGGAAGTTCACTCGGATCAACATCTTCGATGTGTGTGGCAATCAGCCACTGATGGCCGAACGGATCGGTTACCGCACCCATCCGATCGCCCCAGAATTGGTTGGCAGGTAGCATGGTTTCTTTCGCGCCCGCTTTGACCGCAGCTGCAAATACGGCATCGGTATCGGTGACGTAGAGATGCAATTTGACCGGAGTGCCGCCTAAGGTGACAGGCGAAACATCGGTGCACTGCGGATTTTCGTCCGCTAGCATGAAGGTTGAATCGCCGATTTTGAATTCGGCATGGGCTATTCTCCCGCCAGGTGCATTAAGACGGAACAACTCGATGGCACCGAAGGCTTTTTTGTAGAATTCAAGCGCATCGGACGCCCGTTGGACCACTAGGTATGCGGTTAAGGTATGACAACCGTCTGGTATCGGTTTGATGTTTGTAGTCATGATCGTTCTCCTGATTAAGGTTGAATAGTTATAAATTTTTGCCCTCACCTTTAGTCGAATGGCGGGAACCAAATTCGACATAAGGAGTACAAAATCGAGAAAATTTTTTAGACGCCTACTTGTGCCGGATCTCAGGAAGAACCGGCGGATGCCCCGTCAGTCACGCGTCGGTATAGTCAATGGGTGTCGTCTTCATCCCCCCGCAGTTCGCGCAGTCTGCGCTCGAGAAAGCGCCGCTCCGGCTCTTGTCGCGTAAGGCCAAGAGCCTGTTCGTAAGCGGCTCGGGCTTCCGCCGTTCTTCCCAGACGCCGGCACAGGTCTGCCCGCGCCGCGTGCGCCAGGTGGTAATCCGCGAGATCGCCGCGCCCGAGGATGGCGTCGACGAGGGCAAGCCCGGCGGCTGGCCCGTCCCGCATCGCCACCGCCACGGCATGATTCAGCCCGATCACGGGCGATGGATCGGCTCGCATCAACACTTCGTAGAGGGCGACGATTTGCGCCCAGTCCGTGGCGGCGGCGTTCGATGGCGTTGGCATGCACAGCCGCGATTGCCGCTTGCAAGGTGTAAGGGCCGAACCGGCGCGACATCAATGCCCGTTCCACCAGCGCCGATCCTTCCGCAATCTGTTCCCGGTTCCACAGCGCGCGATCCTGATCGTCCAGCAGGATCAGCTCACCGGTCGGCGAGCTGCGTGCGGCGCGGCGGGATTCGTGGAGCAGCATCAGCGCCAGCACGCCCTGCGCTTCGGGCTCGGGCAGCAGCTCGACCAACAGTCTTCCCAAACGGATAGCTTCTTCCGACAGGTCGTGCCGGGTCAGCGAATGCACCGGACGATGCCGAATATCCCTCGTTGAACACCAGATAAATGACTCGCAGTACCGAGTCCAACCGATCCGGCAACTCGGCGTGTGTGGGTACCTGATAGGGAATACGTGCATCGCGGATTTTCGCCTTGGCCCGGACGATACGCTGGGCCAGTGTCGTAGCTGGCGTGAGGAATGCACGCGCAATCTCTTCCGTCGCAAGACCGCACACCTCGCGCAGCGTCAGCGCCACCTGCGCGTCCGGCGACAGCGCCGGATGGCAACAGGTGAAAATCAGCCGTAAGCGGTCATCCTCGACGCTTTCATCGTCCCAGGCTTCGGCATCTTCGCTGGCGGGATCGGCCAGCGCGTCGGCGTCTTCCAGAACATCAAATCGGGCGCGTCGGCGAATGCCGTCGATCCCCTTGAAGCGGCCGGTCGATACCAGCCAGGCCTTCGGATTGGCCGGCACGCCGTCGCGCGGCCATTGCTCCAGCGCAATCCTGAAGGCCTCGTGCAGCGCTTCTTCGGCAAGATCGAAGTCGCCAAGCAGGCGGATCAGCGTGGCAAAGATGTGGCGCGAGTCGGAGCGGTAGAGTGCGTTCACCGCCTCGCGCACGGCATTCTCGCTCATTGGCGGCGAGTTCGGCCGCTGCTGATTGGTCTTCACGACAGTCCTCCAAGTTAACTGGGTAATGACATATTGTTTTATCGTCTCGTTCCGACTCTTACCGGAGCGCTTCACATAAGCCGCGCGAGGAACGAGCGTCGGGCGACCATAGGGAGTGAACTTAATATGATTGTTAGCCCTCATTCGAGGTTTGGCGCTTGCGTCACAGGTACGGCGTGCCGTCTCTATGGACAAACTTCCACTTGCTCTCCACTAGCAAGGCCTTGAGATCGTCATCGGGGTAGCTGCCTTCATCCCCCGGCGTTCTGTCGCCGACTTCGAGGTATACCACATCTTCTGAGGTTTCGTTTATCAGGCAGTGTCCGTTGCCAGTGCCCGCCTTGAAGCCGGCGCACATTCCCGGAGAGAGTTGGGTGCGCCCCTCGTCTGTGTGCAGCGTTGGGTACCCCTGCAGGATATAGATAAACTCGTCTTGCTTGGTGTGGGCGTGACGAAGAGCCGAAACCGCGTTAGGAGCCAGGCGCGTTAGGTTTACGCCAAAGTTTATGAGGCCAAACAGGTCGCCAAGTGGGCGCTTCTCCCTGCCCACCATGCGCGACGCGAACGGTTCAGGATAGCTTGAGGGTTTGGTTCGTGCAGGTGCCTCAGATGCAATGATGGCGATTGGATTTGTTTGTTCTGACATAGGAGTCTCGTGCGACGGGATGATGGCTAACGACAAGGGTAACTTGACCCGCTGGTTATGTGGTTTTTTCTGCTTCGACTTCAATCATTACCATAGACACATGAGCTTTACCATCTGCATCCAGCGGCACTTTATCAAGATATTTTGAAGAAACCTCTTCGATAAAGACCTCTCTCTTTTCTTTTGGAATTCGCTCTGTATAGGGTAACCATGTGGTGCGAATCCATCCATCCAGCCCTGATTTCCCGTCATGCGTCATATCTTTAGGAATGAGTTCAACACGAGTGATAGAAAATCCAGCTTCTTTCAATAGTACTTGATAGTCATCGTCACCCTGAAAAGTAAAGGGAAATTCAAATTCAGTAAAGTATTGCGCCCATTTATTTGAAGCTTTAAGTTCATCCATAACCGAAAGAATCCCTTCTGCATCGCCTTTTCCCCCCATGCGCAGGAGAATTTTTCCTCCAACCTTGAGGCTTTTATATAAGCCTTCAATAACGGGTTTATGATTCTTGACCCAATGTAGTACCGCATTTGAGAAAACCACATCAAAACAGCCTTCAAATGATAAATCACTCGCGTCCATGACTTGAAACGAAAGATTAGGATGCTGGTTTTGTGAATATTTTTCCTTTGCCAGTTCTATCATTTGCCTTGAGTTATCAATGCCGACAACTGAGCCATCACCCACTAACTGAGCGATTTCTGCTGTTACTTTTCCATCACCGCAACCTAAATCAAGAATGTCTTCTACGCCTGTTAAATTTAGATGTGCAATAAGTTCTCTTGCCCATTTTTGTTGAGCTTGAGAGTTTCTCTCATAATCCTTAGCATTCCAACTGTATGTATTCATATTTTCCTTATCACATAACAAATGATTATATAGTTTCGTATATCATCCGTGATTTCCACACTCCAGGCAATAAGCCATTGAATTCCCTATGAATCATAACCATATAACTTCTCGTGTCGTCAGATTTCGTCCGAACTGCGCCACTCACGAAATACCGAGTTCAACCCGTAGACATACAACATTCGAGTTGGTCACACGCCGGTCAAAGTCATGGGATTCTGCACATCCATTAATTTCAACACAATACAAAATATCACAATGGTTGTTTTAGCCAGGTTAAACATAGCTATTGGTTAAGCCGATGAAATCAACAAAAGACATTGCCGCGCTGCTGGTCGAACCTGCCTGTGATCATAATAAGAAGGAAAAGTCCGGTTGCTCAAGGCATAAACCTGGCACTTCTGCGGGCGGCGGGCTTCGCGACGAGTTAAGGGGGTATTAAGTACGGATTTTGATATACATCCCAGCTTAGCGGGTGGCCTGCTATTGACTATCGAGCTGCTAATAACCAAGTGCTTGATCGTCCAGACCCAATGCGGTCATCGACTTGCGTAGGATGCTGCCGACGCAAGTAGGCGCATCAATCGCGAACGATGCGCTTCACTGTGTTCAGCGCATCCTACTGAGCTGTTTTGAAGAGCCCGGTGCGGAAATTCCGCACGCCGGGATCTGTAAGTGGGTAGTTGGGTAACTGGCTGTTCTACCTTAATCCCAAATTAGTGTCGCACTAATTCACTTATCGCCTTCAACGCTACGAATAGCAAGCAAACCATAATGGGGGCTATAGATGTTATGCCCCCCTGTATGGCACATTTCACTGCTACGGTAGTATACAGGTGCCATCGCCACCGTCGCGAACATAATAGTCAATGGATAAGCTGCCGTTGGCGGCTGAGATAACATTCTGGCCAGCGCTCAGAAAGACGGGGGTATGGGGGCGGCTTGCGCTTAGCTGTGTTAGCGGTATGCCATTGACGGAAACATTGAGCATGTAACTGCCATTATCAAACAGGTTTACATACGGTTGCGCCAGACCGGTGGCTGCATTCAATGCACAACCGGGTGTCACTGTAGCGTACGATTTACCACTAGCGGCGTATTCCAGTGTGCCGTCGGCGCTAAATGTATTGCCCGAGGTGTCTGGGAGGGCGCACATACCTGGCTGTACGGTAAACGCATAGCTATCAGCCGTCCTTTTATTGAGCGCCACAACTACCGTGTTGTTACCATCGGCGAGCCAGACATTGGTGGCCGGATTAACGTTTGTGACGTTTGCCACAGCGGTACCGTTGAGCGACACGGTGGCGCTCGACCTTGCTTGTCGGGTTAAATAGACCAGCATCTACTACCGGCGATTGCACGCCTGTTGTTGGGTTGGCTGCACAATTCACCACGCTGGATGCGTATGTTTTGCCGCTTGCTCCGACTTGAACGGTAGTAGCCGCCCAAGCCGACGCGCCTGATGTCATAACAGCAATAAATGCGGCTACTCCCGAGGATAAGATTTTTTTGCTTTTCATTACGTATTAACTCTCTATTATGAAAAAGTATTAAAGGGAACCGTGAAATCGCGGCTGTAAAAATAAGTCCTTATATGTTTATCAATTCTGCCTGATATGCCTTGAAAAAAACGTGATCTACATCAATAAATTGTTTTCTACCAAAATGAATATATGACCGCTTTTTGCCGAACTGCGGCATTCACGAAAGACCAAGTTCAAGTCTCAGACATTTACAACATTCGAGTTGGTCACACACCCGATCAGGGACATGGGGTCAGGTTTCCAATTGCACATCTATTAATTCCCCTTTCTTTATCGCTCTGCTAGCCGTCATCCACTCGATGCTGTGTATTAAATTCATGTCCTGTTTAAACGGCACATTACCACTCACGCCTCGACCTCTATGCACCCTCAATATTGCTCCAATAAGCCCGCTTGTAATATCCATCCACCCGTTTTGTAAGCTTTACTACAAACACAAACCTACCAAACCTCAATAATTTCAACGCCATACAAAATGGCACAACGATTGCTTTAGCTAAATCAAACAAAGCTAATGGTCAAGCCGATGAAATCAACTAAAGACATTGCAGCGCTACTGGACGAACCTGCCTGTGAGCATAACAAGAAGGAAAAGTCCGGTTGCGCCAAACCCAAACCGGGCGCTTCTGCAGGCGGCTGCGCTTTTGACGGGGCGCAGATTGCCCTGCTGCCTATTGCCGATGTCGCGCATATCGTCCACGGCCCGATTGCCTGTGCGGGCAGTTCCTGGGACAACCGGGGCACGCGGTCTTCCGGGGCGGATTTATACCGCATCGGCATGACCACCGATTTGACCGAGCAGGACATTGTGATGGGGCGCTCGGAAAAGCGTTTGTTCCATGCCATCAAACAGGCGATAGACACTTACTCAGCCGCCCGCCGTATTTATTTATAACACCTGCGTTCCTGCCTTGGTCGGCGATGACATTAATGCGGTGTGCAAGTCCGCCCAGGAGCGCTGGGGCGTTCCGGTCGTGCCGATTGATTCTGCCGGATTTTACGGCACCAAGAATCTGGGCAACCGCATTGCCGGCGATGCGATGGTCAATCATGTGATCGGCACCCGCGATCCCGATCCCGTTGCCTTTAACCGTTCAACGCGCGGAAATCAAAATCCATGACGTGAACCTGATCGGCGAATACAACATCGCCGGCGAATTCTGGCATGTGTTGCCGCTGTTCGATGAACTGGGTTTGCGCATACTGTGCACCTTGTCCGGCGATGCGCGGTTCCGCGAAGTGCAAACCATGCACAAGGCGGAAGTCAATATGATGGTCTGCTCCAAAGCCATGGTCAATGTCGCCCGCAAGTTACAGCAACAGTACGGCACGCCGTGGTTTGAAGGCAGTTATTACGGCATTACCGACACCAGCCAGGCGTTAAGGGATTTCGCCAAAGCGCTTAATGATGAGGATTTAACGGAACGCACCGAAGCGCTGATACTGCGTGAGGAAACCCGGATCAGGAAAGAACTGGAGCCGTGGAAAGAACGCCTGAAAGGCAAGCGGGTGTTGCTGTTTACCGGCGGCGTAAAAAGCTGGTCGGTGATTTCCGCCTTGCAGGATTTGGGCATGGTGGTGGTTGCCACCGGCACCAAGAAATCCACTGAAGAAGACAAGGCCAGAATCCGCGAACTGATGGGCGAAGATACGGTGATGATCGACGACGGCAGCCCCAAGGCGTTGCTGAAAATCGTCCATGACTACAAGGCCGACATCCTGATCGCCGGCGGCCGCAACATGTACACGGCATTAAAAGCCAAGGTTCCGTTTTTGGATATTAACCAGGAACGCGAATTCGGTTATGAAGGCTATCAGGGCATGCTGGAGCTGGTGCGCCAACTGGCATTGACCATTGAAAGTCCGGTGTGGGAGGCCGTTAGAGCGCCTGCACCCTGGAAAGAAATCGCAAGGATGAAACGGGAGGCTGCATAATGGCTGACATCCTGAAAAGAAACAAAGCGCTATCGGTCAACCCGCTGAAAGCCAGCCAGCCGATAGGCGGCTCGCTGGCGACATTGGGCTTTAATCGCGCCATGCCGATGCTGCACGGCTCGCAAGGCTGCACCGCTTTCGCCAAGGTGTTTTTTGTCCGCCACTTCAGGGAACCTATTCCGCTGCAAAGCACGGCGATGGATCAGGCCAGCTCGGTGCTGGGCGCGGACGAAAACGTGCGTGAAGGCATTAAAACCATTGCCGAAAAATCCCGCCCTGCCCTGATTACTATTTTGACCACCGGCCTGGCGGAGACGCAAGGCGCCGATGTGCATCGAAATGTCAGGGAATTCAGGGAAGCCAACCCGGAATTTGCCGATATTGCGGTTGTCGCGGTCAATACCCCTGATTTTACCGGCAGTGTCGAAACCGGGTTTGCCGCAACCCTCACCGAAATCATTCGTGCGTTGGTGCCGGATGCCAAGGAGGCGGGAACCTACCCCGGCAAACGGAAACGCCAGGTTAATGTCCTGGTCAATTACATGCTGACGCCCGGCGACCTGGAAGCCTTGCGAGATATTTTCGAGCAATTCCAGCTCAGGCCTGTTTTTGTACCCGATATTTCCGATTCGCTGGACGGCTGTTTGACCGATGATGATTTCAGCCCTGTGACCATCGGCGGCACCCCGCTGTCAGAAATGGCCACGCTCGGAGATGCGCTGGCAACCGTGGTTATCGGCCCGTCGCTAACCAAAGCGGCGGAATTGCTGGAACAAAAAACCGGCGTGCCGACGTATGCCCTCGATCATCTTTACGGCTTAAAAGCCAATGATGCGCTGATTTCCGCATTGGCTGAAATCAGCGGTCGCGACGTTCCAGAGCGTATTGAACGGCAGCGCTCGCAGTTGCAGGATGCCATGCTGGACACGCATTTCATGCTCGGCCAGTTGCGTATCGCGATTGCCGCCGATGCGGATTTACTGAATGCATTTGTCGATCTGGTTCAGGAAATGGGCTCGGAGGTTGTTGCCGCCGTTACTTCCTGCAACGTGCCGTTGCTGTCGCGGATTCCTGTCGCCAGCATCAAAATCGGTGACCTTGAAGATATGGAACATATCGGCAGGGACAACAAGGTGCAACTGGTTATCGGCAATTCCCACGCTGTCGATACCGCCGAGCGACTGGGCACGCCCATTTTGAGAGCCGGATTCCCGTTATACGACATTATCGGCGGCTATCAGAAAACCTGGATCGGTTACCGGGGTTCCCGGCAAACGCTGTTTGATCTGGCCAATTTGGTCATCAATTATTCGCATGAAGAAATTCCGGTCTACCGCTCGATGTACGCCCAAAAACCCGCCAGCGAATTAACCGAGCTTAATTCAAGTAAAACGCTGTCATGTCATTAACAAGACGCATGCAAATAGTGCAAGGCACTGATGAGAGTAAGTTTATGGAAACTGCATTAAAAATAGCGTTTGCCACCACCGACATGGAAACGGTAAACCAACATTTCGGCTCGGCCAAATCCTTCGCCATTTATGCGGTGGATATGGAAAACGCGCAATTGCTGGAAGCCGCCCAGTTTGGCGAACTCAGTCAGGACGGCAATGAAGATAAGCTGTCGGTCAAGATTGACTTACTGGACGGCTGTGCGGCGGTGTATTGCCAGGCCATTGGCGGCTCGGCCATCAATCAGCTGATCGCCAAAAACATACAGCCCGTCAAGGTGCATGAAGGCGGCAGGATTAATGACCTGATCGCTGACCTGCAAAATGAAATGAAAGCCGGGCCGTCCAGTTGGCTGGCAAAAGCGATTAATCAACACAAGAGTCCCGACCCCGAGCGCTTTAATCAAATGGAGGATGAGGGTTGGGATGAATGATATTTCCTATGTAGTCCGGCGAATCCAAATGTAGGCTGCATACGACTGTAATCTAGAGCTATCGAAATCAAGACTCCTACTTAACGGAGAAAAAACATGGCCACAGCTGCATTAGTCGTACAAGAAGACGATACCAATCTGGGTTCTGAAATTGTCAAAGATATGATTAAACAATTACGCGCGATTGATACTTACGACACCTATGACGGTTGGTCGGAAGCAAAAATCATCGACCCTATCGTGTTAACCAAAGAACGCAAACAAAACATTCCGGTCATCGGCGATCCCGATGAAATCACCATTGCCCGCTTAAAAGCCTATTACAACTCATTGGCTACGCTGATTGAGAAAAAATCCGGCCTGATGGCCGCGCCTATGGTTCATATCAGCCACGAAGGCTTTGGCCGCGCGTTAATCATGGTCGGCAAACTGATTGTGGTCGATAAAATCTTGCGCGACACCCATCGTTTCGGCTTCTCAAGCCTGGAAGACCTGTGCGAAAAAAGCGACAAGACAATCGAGAAAGCGCTGGGTTTAATCGAAAAATACAATGCGGCTGCAACTGACTGAGGAGGCATGGCATGTCTGAAGAATTAAAAAAACTGGAAAAAGAAGTCAAAAAGACCAAGCGTCTGGCCAGTGAACAGGCGATGGAATTGCATGACCTGATTGAAGACCGCTTGCCTGATGCTTACGGTGAACTGTTGGGTATTGCACAAGCCACTTACGATGCCTGCAAAGCCTGGGATGAAGCCAACCAAAAACTGATTGCCGCGCAAACTGAAGCGGCCTGAGCAGGAGAAAAGTCATGTCTGAATTTGTAACCGGCGTTACCTTTGGCGGCACGGAATGGACGCCTGCTTATGTCACCGACATCAATCAAAAGACCTGCATCGGTTGTGGCCGTTGCTTTAAAGTCTGCCCGCGCGATGTTTTCGATTTGGTGGAAAAAGCCGAAGCGCTTGATCCCGATGACTTTGATGATGATTATGGCGATTTTGAAGACGACGATGACAACAGCATGGTCATGAGCATAAAAAACAGCCTCGATTGTATCGGCTGCGAAGCTTGCTCCAAAGTGTGCCCGAAAAGTTGTTTTACCCACGAACATAAACAAGCTGCTTAAATAAGCAATTAATATTCCCACGTTCGGAACAGAGATTTCAACCTGACGGAATCAACCGTATGCCCAGACCACGAAAAACATGTATTTGTATGCACCCAAAACCGTCCGCAGGGACATCCCCGAGGTTCCTGCGCCAGTAGCGGTTGCGCGGAAATCATGAATGAATTCATGAATGAAATACAAGCCCGCAATCTGTTTGAAAAAATCGCCCTGACCAATACCGGCTGCATGGGGCCTTGCATGATGGGTCCCAGCGTTCTGGTTTATCCTGAAGGGGTTATGTACGGCAAGCTGAAAAAGGACGATGTCAAAACCATCATCGAGCAACATCTGCTCGGCGGCGAGCCGGTTGCCGAGCCTGATGGTTCCTGCCGAGATCTGGTAATGAGTTCAGTTGCGTTTGTAGAGGAGCGGGTGATGTTTAGCCCGAATATGCCCGCCGAAGTCAATAATCTTCTGCAAGCGGCTGTCGCCGCAAGCTCGGTTGACCAAAGCCGCGCGGAAAACCTGTTTTTACAAGCGCAAACACTGGATAGCCATTGTTTGCAAACCTATTTTGCGCTGTACAAGTTTTATTTCTTCCAAAAACGTCTCGTTGATGCGGAACGGATTGTTTTGGCAGGCCTGGAGGAATCGGCAAGACAAGGCGGCTTTCCCAACGATTATCGCCGACTGGCTCAAAACCGGCAAAAATGGAACTTGTATGCCAATGAGAGCACGCTGTTTTATTTGTATACCCTGAAAGCATTGGCGTTTATCAAGCTAAGGCTAGGGTTTACCCTGGACGCGCAGCTTGTTTTGTCGCACCTGCAACAACTGGATCCCGAAGATCTTTCCGGCGCGTCGGTGATTATGGATTTAGCGGCGGGAGTGACTGAGTAATGGATTTATCTGAACACATCGCACTAAACCGTCATCTGGCTGAATGTGTATGCCAGCGGCTGACTGAAGAAATCAACGAACTGGGTTTTGCTGCAGCGGAAATTCAACATTATCCGAATTACGATGATGCCAGTTTTGTACTGATCAAAGACCCTTATACCGGAGAGCATAACTTAACCTGCTATTGGTACGATGAGCTTAAAAAACAGCGTATCGGCAGGCTCCAGTTTAATAGCGACGGCACCTTTTACGCGGAATATGATGTCGTCAAAACCGCATCCGAGCAAAATCAAAATGGTTTGTTGAAGGCGTTACTGCCTGGGGTAAAGCCGAAAACATTAAAGCCGAAGCCAAGTTGTTGGCAATGCCTGAATAGCCGATATGGAAAATCCGGCGCGAATTTATGAGCTGTTGCTGGATTATGCCGGCAGCGATACGCAAGTCACAGAACTTAAACATCGGTCTGGTTTGGACGGTTTGTAAAGCACAGCACATAGGCTTGGCGATGAGCCCCGGCATTCCCACCCGCACCCTGTCGTGGCCGGGTACCTTAGCCGGTAAAACATTGGCGGAATTGGCCGGATGGATTACCGATTGGGAGCCTTACAAGGCGACGGTTGCGATGGCGGCTATCAATTGCAGCTTAAACCGCTATGAATTGCCATCCGGCATAACCCTGCTGCCCGCTCCCGACAGCGCCAATCTGGCTGTTTTCGATCATTTTCTGCCCCGGCTGCAAGGCAAAAAAGTCGTCGTTGTCGGCCGTTATCCGGGCATTGAACGCTATGCCGAACAAATCAATCTCAGCATCATCGAACGGCAACCTGCCGTCATCCGATTATCCCGATCCCGCCTGCGAATTTTTATTGCCCGATGCCGACTGGGTATTTTTAACGGCCAGTTCCATTACCAATAAAACCTTCCCGCGCCTGGCCGAGCTTGCCCAACACGCCACCACCGTATTGATGGGGCCGACCGTGCCGTGGCTGCCCGAACTGCACGAATTCGCTATTGATTATCTGGCAGGCGTTGAAGTTATCGATCCGGTAAAACTGTACCAGACTGCGGCAGAAGGCGGCGGCGTGCGCATTTTTGACGACGCGGTGCGTTACCGGATTGTCGATCTGACGCCCGGTAACAGCATGACGTGGCTGAAGAACCAGATAGCTCAGGACTATACAGACAGGCAACAACTAAATCTGGCTATGGAGCAATGGTACGGCACCGGCAAGAAAGGCCGGTTTCCTGAATTTGACCGGCTCAATCAGGTAACGACAAAGCTTTCGCGCATGGACAGCAGTTATAAGCGTCTGTGGGATGTGCACTCATCAGAACCGAATCATTAAAAGTCAGCCGTATTATTAATTGCCTTCGTTCCCACAAGCGCGTGGGAACGATTAAAAAACTCGCCGCATTAATCTAACACCGGAAATGTTCCAGTTACTAAAATGTAGGGTTTCCGACAATTTCTCACAAAATTACGAGTGTTGTTGGATTAGACAGGATCAATAAAACCCGAAGCAAAAAACTCCCATCTATCTGTTTTAAAAGAAAAATAAAGCAACATTTCAATCTGGCATAAACCATGCTTTATCAAAGTCATTGCTCTAACCACATGCAATCGCACAATTTATTTACCCTCTAAATCATCTGGAGAAAAAACAATGCTACTAGAAACCTATCAAGCTAAAGGCTTATTAACTGTCACGTTGGTCAATGGTCAAACCAGCAATGCGGGTGTTTACGCTTACCGCGGCGACCTGGTTTTAAAAGAAGGCGCTCTGCGTGAAGGCTCAACAACCGACCGTAAACCGCCTGAAGCCCTGTTGATTCATTCCGCCTTGATTGTTGAAAACGACAAGATCAAATTTATTAACGGCCTGTTGCCTACGCTCGATTTACTGCCCGTTTTTGTTGAAAAATATAAAGACGATATTGCACCGGACTGTATCGCTTTGATTTATGTAGAAAATATCGGTAAAGGAATGCAGGTTGAACTGGAAGGTGTGACTTATAAATTAATACCTTTCAAACAAGGCCTGGTATGGAATGAATTACTTGAAGAATTGTATATCGAAAAAAGCGAGCTAAAGAATCAATCTGCTGAAGACAAAGTCGCCATCGCCTACGCAGCAGCCAAATCGTACAACCCGAAAACGCCGCTCGTTTCATTTGCAGAGGCTGAAGAAAATACCATCGAGGTGGTTAAAGAAGCGGCGGTAGGTGCAATTTAAGGTTTAATTATTGCCCTTCCCTAGTCAAGTCCTTCGACAGGCTCAGGATGAACGGTTTGTGTTGATACCGTTCGTGGTGAGCCTGTCGAACGCATGGATGGAATCAACTTGTTCATGGCTTCATTAAAAGATGCTACCACGCTGTTGGGCAGCCTGCCCTACCCGCCCCCGTTATTGTCAACTCATCGATATAGGATAACCTATGAAACTTCAGATTGAGCGCAAGTATGTAGAAGCAATGGTTAATGAGTTCCCGGGACTGTCGGCATTGAAAGATCAACTGCGTTTTGGCAATAAAGCCGAAGTGCCGTTCAAGCAACTGTCCAATGCCGAGCTAAGTTTTTTGCAGGTTCTTTACAAGAAAGCCGGGGCTGAAATGCAGGGCCATGCCGCGCAGCTTTCAACGCTGCAAAAAGCGATGAACGATGACACGGTCAGGTTTGAAGAAGATGACCTGGAAATGCTGCTGCCGGCTATGCGCCCGTTATCTTATCAATAACGCCATACGCGGCTGGTTATTCCAGGCCAACGTTGCCGGAAAACCCATGGCCTACCTGGTCACCCGGCTGGACTTTACGCCTTCGGGCGAGGAAGAAACCGGACGCGTCACACTTGAACTCAAAGCCAATGCCAAAGGCAAAGTGGCGATTTCAACCGTCACTATCCGCGCCCGGGACATTGCCAATAAAACGGTTACCGAAATTTTTGCGGCTAAAGGTTTTCTTAAAGAAACGCCTGAGCTTATCAGCACTTATGACGATGCCGCCGGACGTTATTTCGAATGGTGCGGCCAGTCCGGCGCACAGTTTTCCGGCAAAGGCACCGGCTTTTATGCGGAAGATCCCACGGCTTCGCATCGCAACACCGATTGGGCGCGTAAAGATGTCGTGGTTTTGTCTACGGAAGGCGGAACTGCGCGCCTGGTGTGTGATGAAAGCATCCTCAGCGAGCGCGCATTAACGGCGGATGCCAAAGGCGACATTCTTGCCAAGTATTTACGCAAAGCCGCCAAAAGCAATCGCTATGACTGCAAGGTCGAGAATGAAGTTGAAGCATCGCAAACAGAAATCCCCAAAGGTTTATTTACCGAACTGCCCGTACATTGCTACCTGCTGATGTTTCATCTGGAACTGCATCATCATTTATGGGTGCATGTTAATGACATCAAGCCTTATCGCTATCAACCGGAATTAAAACAAAAACTGATTCTGCGCGAAGAACAGATCGATTTGATTGACATTCTGACCGCCGAAATGGATGTCTTGATGGATGATATTGTTGAAGGCAAGTCGGGAGGAACCACGGTGTTGTGCGCAGGACCTGCCGGGGTAGGTAAAACCTTAACTGCCGAAGTCTATTCCGAAATCATCAAGCGTCCGTTGTACCGTGTGCATTCCGGACAACTGGGGCTCAATGTCGGCGAAATGGAAAAAGCCTTAAAAGATGTATTAACCCGCGCCCAGCGCTGGGGCGCCGTGATGCTGATTGACGAGGCGGATGTTTACATCAAGCGACGCGATAATAACATCGCCATGAATGCCGTCGTCGGGGTGTTTTTGAGGGTGCTTGAATATTTTAACGGCTTGCTGTTTTTGACGACCAATCGTGTGGATGACATTGATGAAGCCATTGTTTCCCGATGTATCGCCCTGATCAAGTATTATCCGCCGGACAGTGATGCACGCCGCCGGATTTGGCAGGTAATGATCGATCAATTCGATCTGGATGTTGATGCTGACTTGATCAATCAATTAGTGGAAAGCTTCCCGGAAGCGACAGGCCGCGACATCAAAGGACTTTCCAAACTGGTCGCAAAGTTTTGTCAGCACAAAAAAGTAGCGCCGACTTTGGATGTATTCAAGCGTTGCTCAATATTCCGGGGAATGGATCTGGAAAAATCTGCAGAAAATGCACTAAGTTAGGACATGCAAAACACATCAATGCTAACTTTTGGTGCAAATATTCAGTCTTCCAAACATTAAACAAGAATAGATGCCTGAAACAGAAGAAGATTAATTGTTGGCATTATTAATGCTTAATATTTTATGTACTTACCTTCTTTAATGTTGCTCTCTCCTGGGCCTGGTACCTTCGGCGTCCTACTTTCTCGACTAGGGCGCTTTTTTTTGCCTGGCAATCTCTTGTCAACCCAAGGAAACAAGGGCTATTCAAGATTGTGGCAAATGATTTGCTTGTTAATCCAGTGAGACGCTTTAACTCCATGAGAGCGCTGCTAAATGGCCAATAACCAAACACGAAGCAACAAAATCTATTTTATTGTTAGTTTTACTACAACCTTCGCATCTTTTTGAGGAATGACCTTCCAAGTCATTAACACTACCATGAAATATAAAAAAATCTCCGTTGCCGATTCTAAAAACCTTATTAAAGAATCCAAACCTATGATCCTGGACTGTAGGGATGTGAAAGATTATAGGGCCGGGCATTTGGAAGATGCTCTGCATGTTCATGAAGGCTTAAAAGAGTCATTGGTTAAACGCGGCGACAAACAGCGCAGTTTGTTGATTTATTGTTATTACGGTCATGCCAGCGAGCATCTTGCCGAATTTTTCAGCGATTTCGGCTTTAAGGATGTTTACAGTCTGGAAGGCGGTTATTCCGGCTGGAAAGATCAGCATCAGGAAGCATGATGAAACCTGAAATATGGGATTGGTTACAAAATAACTATTTCTCAGTAACCCGACCGACATTAAAGAACCATGACGGCATTTATCCTTTGATTTTGGCAAGTCAGCAAGGCCGCAGCGATGTGGTCCGCTTTTTGCTCGAACAGAATGCAGAGCTTGATGTTATTGATCAATACGGTAATAACGCATTGTGGGCAGCCTGTTATGCCGACAGCAGCGACTGTATTGATGCGCTGATTCAGGCAGGAATCGACATTAATCATCAAAATTCCGCCTCCGGTGCGACTGCCTTGATTTTTGCGGCATCCAGCGGCAGAGAAAAGATTGTCGAACAGCTCTTGGCGGCCGGCGCTGACCCAGACCTTAAAACTCACGACGATTTCACTGCGTTGGACTTAGCCTCCACCAGAAAAATACTCAAACTATTATCCAAACTTGTTAAATCAGGAGATTGAAATGGAAGCATTACCCCGTGAACTGGCCTTACGCATTGCCTTAGCATCACGCATCCTGCCCGGTATCGACATACCCAGGCTGCTGGAAATATTACATGAGCGAGTCGGCTCGCCCCTGGATGATGAAAAATTAAAATCCATCACCGTCACCAATCTTAAAACCGGCTTAGGCAGCCTGGATGGCGAAGAAGACGGCGAGGACATCGGCATCGGCCTTGCCAATATCAAACTGGCGGTGCGTTACCTGTGGGGCGACGAGGCGGAAGATGAAGACCTGCCGGAAATATTGCCTTATAAAGACGGCGACATGCCCGATTCCATCCGCGTCGCCATCGGTTCAAACAGCGGCGCGTTGATTAACGGGCATTTCGGTTCCTGCATCCGTTTTCTGGTTTATCAGTTATCGCGGGATGATTACCGGCTGGTTGATATACGTTCAACCATTGAAGCCGATAGCGCCGAGGACAGAAACCTGTTTCGCGCCAATTTGATTAAAGACTGTCATGTCATGTTCGTGCAATCCATCGGCGGCCCGGCTGCGGCTAAAGTGATACGCGCCGATATTTACCCGATCAAGATTCCGGATGTCACCGAAGCGGTAGATCAGTTAAAGGAATTCCAGAAAGTATTTGACGCGCCGCCGCCGTGGTTTGCCAAAGCCCTGGGGCGTTCAGCTGAGGAACGGGTCAGGTTTACTCATGATGCGGTTTGTTAAGGCAAACTGAGACAATAAAGCAAATAGTAGGGAGGGCAAAAACCTGCCCACTCTACTCTCTAGCTACCCCTATCCCTCCAAATCCATCGTGGAGGGCCGATATGTAATTTGCTTAGGCCCAGAAAATGACAGATTGGACTGTAGACCGGGAGGCACAACTTGCCTATTCCTACGAACGTTTCGCACAAGCCAAGGTCTTTGTGTTTCGTAAATGGTGCGAGCAGGCTGCCGAACGGCATGCGCTCCCGCCAACCGATCTTTCCGGATCGTGCAAGTATGGAAGCCTGTTCATGAATCAGGTCTTCGGCGGGACGATCTGCGGCCACTATGAACATCAATACAATGTCATCGGCGGGCGAATCGTCGATCTCAGTCACGATGCCATCGATGTCGGCAGAATCACAAATCCCTACCTTCATGAACCCGACTTCTTCGCTATCCCGGAAAAGCAGGCCTCGCTGAATGGCTGCCTGCCGCGCGTCGAACGCTGGGTCGTTCAATTCATGGCGGAGATTGCACACTCCAAAATCGATGCATTATAGAAACGACGTGGCATTTTAATTGCATATTAAAAATTCGAGTTACCCGCATCCATCTGATGTGTGTACTCGATATTTTCCAAATAGTAGCGAGGTATTGTTATGTTCGAAGTTACTCTGTTGTTTCTGGTAATGCTTTTATTTGCAGCATGCGCTTTTTTACCATTGGGTTGTAGCACGACGTTTTCCTCCCAATCATTTCAACAATCCGGCGCCCCCGGTGATTCCGGCTCGCACTCAGAACTGAGAGTCCCCGTGGATTCGACACCCAAGCCGCATTTTCTCACGCATCTGCGAGATGAGATCGAATCTACGCTGTGGCCGCGCCCTACCGACTCCGTCCTTCAGCGCCATTACGATGCTTTGGTCAGCGCCGAACTGGAGAACCTTCTGGCAGCAATGCCGGATTCATAACAATGACTACGAAATACCAGAAAAAGTCACTAATGATTTCGATACTTGCCTTTGAATTTATGCAAGTTTTCCGGCAATCGACCGCTCTTTTTGTTGAATTTGTTGCCTAACCAACATTAGTTGATTTTTTCTGATCCCCTTTTGTAATTATTGTTCCCACCATTACAAATGGTTTCATGGCCGACGCTAATCCGGCATAGTCTTGTAAGTCGGGCAACGATAAAGCTGTTGCCCGACGAACTACACCGTTTTTTTAGGTTTAACGCGGTGCTTGTTGAACATCTCTTTTCCTTGTTCATAGGCCCGCTGTTCGGCTTGTTTGTGTTTGTCATACAAATACCCACCCACGATGCCGACGCCTGCACCAATTGCAGCCCCCATACCGGCATTGCCTGCAATCGCGCCGATTATCGCTCCCCCCGCCGAGCCACCCAAACCTCCGGTTACAGTGCGTTGCTGAGTATCCGTCATGCCGGCGCATCCTGCCAAACCGGTAATCGCCAATAAGGCTACGAGTAAAATAGAAAATCTTTTCATGTTGTATCCTCTTTCGTTTATTTATTACATGGAAATTTTTCGGCTAAAAATCTAAATTCCGTTTCAACCGGCATTTCGTTCATGTATTCAGGGTGTTTCTGAGCCCATGAAATAAACATGGCTATTGTCTCGTTGCGCGATGGCTTGGGTTCCGGAGCACAGAACAGCTTCAGTTCAGCTTTATCTGCCGTCTGGGCTTGATAATAATGATAGGCTCCGACCAAATAACCATGGCAAAAATGGATTGCTTCACGATAATGGGGATCTTGCGGCGAAGCAGTACAGAGATTGAGTAAGCTTTGTGTCTTCGGAGCTACGAAATCTTCATCGGTAACGTAGACTTTTGCCGCTAAATCTTCATCGGTAACGTGGGCTTTTGCCGTCCCGGCGACAAATATAGCGAACAAAAAGAAAAGGGGGAGATGTTTTAGTTGCATAGGTCATATCCTCATTGTTTTGGTGTCATGTGTAATATATTCCCCGCAACAGGGAAAAGCATCTTATAAATGCTTTGTTCTATCAACTTCAAGAGCAGCTGCGCTCCTATTTATGGTGCATTTTTGTTCCCCCCAAAAAAAACCTTGCACAGGTTTTGCATTAAAATGTTATTTTTCAATGTATGGAAACGCTAAGGACGCCAACAGTCTTGTAGGTCGAGCAACAGCTTTATCGTTGCCCGACATTACAGCATTAGATGAAGGAATGATGGTGGGTAAACCGAAAGGCCGCTACGATATTTGAGCTTGGGAATGTCGGGCATAAAAGCATGCCTGACCTACACATTGGCTCAAATAAGCCGACCTCAATTATTTGAGATAACCATTCCAAATAAGCTCTCATGTCACCAATAGATCACATCCTGTTCAAATATTACTGTTGACCCAGCGGACAATATCCGCAGTACTCATCGCGCCGGACATGCGGGCTATTTCACGACCGGATTTGAATATGACCAGCGTAGGAATGCTGCGAATGTTAAATTGGCCGGCAATGCCCTGCTCCTGTTCCGTATTGAGCTTGGCCAGGCGCACCTTGGGTTCGAGCTTAACAGCCGCTTGGGCATAGGCTGGAGCCATCATCTTGCATGGCCCGCACCAGGATGCCCAGAAATCGACAACAACAGGAATGTCATTACGTTCAATGTGCTTCTGAAAATTCTGGCTTGTTAATTCCAGCGGATGTCCGGTAAACAAAGCCTCTTTACATTGCCCGCAACGGGGATGCTGGGTCAAGCGCTCGGCTGGTATACGATTTACCGTATGGCAGTGGGGACAGACAATGTGCAGTGTACTCATGGGATGGCCTTATTGTTAAGATTTATATTTAATAGAGATATGAGGCCATTAAGTCTAAAACTCAACTTTTTCGTTACTCACTAAACCCTGCCAAAAACCGGCTGAATTCACCAATTAGCTGAGGCATCACGCTTAGCATGCGGTGGTCGGCATCGTATAAATTCAAACGTATGCGATATTTTTGGCAAAACCGCCAGGCATTTTCCGGTGGCACAATATCGTCCTGCCAGCCATGGAATACCCGAATATCCTCTGCCATTGGATTAAACTCCGTTTGCCGGTAGCCGGGCAAATAAACCGCCACCTCTACCCATCGTTGCATCTACGTGCTTGACAGATTGTATTTGCATATGCAATATTATTTACCACTTAAGAAATTTGAGGCAGAACAAACGAATGAATCAAGATAAAGCCATCATTGACCAAATAGCATGTGATTGTCTACTGGGGCGCACACGCTTGCTCAATCGTGTTCTCACGAGTGTTTACGATAATGAACTTCGCCCGTTTGGCCTGAAAGCAACTCAGCTCAATTTGCTGGTGGTGGTGGCTAAACTTGGCCCTGTCCGGCGTATCGACATTGGTAAGCTGCTTTATCTCGACCCATCCACGCTAACCCGAAATCTCAAGATAATGTTGACCAACGGTTGGATAGCAGAAATTGCAGACGGAGAAGACGGGCGCGGCCAGCCATTACAGGTTACGATTGAAGGTCTTGATATGTTGAATCAAATTGGCCCTGCTTGGCGCAAGGCGCAGGATCATACGCAAAAGCTTATTGGGGATGATGGCGCAGCTCTTTTGCTAAAGCTTGCCGCAGATATGAGTGTAATGCCTTCGTAATAGGGGCGTTTTTTTAATCATATAGTTGCATATACAAATAAATATAAAGGAATCGGTTGAGCCTTAGCGTTATTTTACTTTTATATTTGTATGTACAGATAAGAGTCAACCAATCGTTGCCTTCTGACTTAAGTTACGCCAGAAACAAAATTGCTGCTCGATAAAGATTCATTAACGGATAGAGGAAAACAAGATGAAAAAAACTGCAAATTTTAATCATGGCTGCTATTGAAACAGCAGGGAGACAACAATGAATTTTTCGAGTGTACCTTTCTTATTTTTACTACAAATAGCATTCTGGTTATGGTTGACTCGCACTGCTTACGCTCGACAGCAATTGACAAAAGCACAAGCGATGTCGATTATTACGTGGCTTGTTATGCTGATTACATGGGGCTTTGTTACGTCAGCACTGTCTATATACGGAGTGTATACCTTGCCCGGTTTTTTACGTTTATTGCCTGGTTTTTGGCTTCCGCTAATACCAATGCTGCTATCAGCAGGCTTATATGTAACCTGGTCAACTTTCAGGGAGTCGATACAGCAAGTTGTTGCAGAGACACCACCGCAAACTTTCACGCTTATCCAAGCACTTCGGATCGCAGCCATTGGAGGACTCTATAAAGCGACTCAAGGCCTTATGCCTACCACTTTCGTCTTTGTGGTCGGCATTCCTGATCTTTTATATGGCATCTCGGCGCTTGTGCTTGCAATAACCGCTCGCTTTAAACCTGTTAATGCCCGACTGTTAGGGATTTGGAATTTAGTCGGTATTGCCATTATTGTTATGACTGCTCCGTTTGCTATGCAAATGAGCTTACCCGGGCCGTTGTATATCTTCCAAAATTTACCGGATGGACAAGCGCTTTTGGCGTTTCCGATGGTTTTAGCACCCACACTTGTCGTCCCTTTTTTCATCACCATAAACGCTATCGTCGCCAATCATTTATTACGGAAGCGCTTATGAAACGAACTCGATTCGATCTCATTTGCATACCTGGCTTCATTTTATCGCTACTGCTGTCTGTTGGATGTAGTCATCAAGACCAATAGTCGCAGCAGTTTGCCCGTCCTGTAAAAGTCTTTCGGATTGGGGAGGATGTCCCCAGAAAAATCACCTCTTTTGCAGGCGAAGTACGACCGCGTTGGGAAACTACTTTATCGTTTCGGGTGGCAGGAAAAATTACTGACCGCCCTGTTGAGAAATCAATGGGGTCAGTGTCGTTGATTTTGAAAAGCTTAGGTTCACAATAGAAACATCACAGGGTCAGGTCTTGCAATAGCACATTGCCACCACTTAATTGCATGATTGCAAGACCTGACCCGCGAAACCTGCATAAAAACCTGCCTAGCTGTGGGCAATAGACATCCATGCCAATCGCCCTCGTACTCCGCAGCAGTAATTAACGCCGGCCGTGTCCGCCGCCAAAGTGACCGCCTTTGCTGCCGCCATAACTGCCTCCCCAGCCTTGCCGCCCACCGCCAGGATGTCCGTCTCTGCCTCCGTCATGACTTCTGCCCCAGTAATAACCGCGATCCCGACCGAAATTTCCGTAAGGTCGATATCTATAATAGCCATAGGGTCTATATCGGTAAGGCCGGTATCCATAATAGTCATATGGTCTATATCGGTAAGGCTGGTATCCGTAATAGCTATATGGCCTATATCCGTAAGGCTGGTAAGCATAATTGAAAGCATAATAAGGACCATCTCCGTAATAACCTACGGAGTGACTGTAAGGATAGGGATACGCGACGCAGCCTGGTAGGATGAGTGCAAATCCAAAAACGGCGGGCAGTAGCAATCGCTTCATATCGACCCTCAAACAATGTTGTCATTGAATCTTTACTGTTTAGATTGGCGCTAATATCAATAATTCCTTATAAGTGAGACAGAAAACTTTTTCCATTCGCCCCGAAACAACATCTATCCTAAACCCTTACGCCCAAACCCGCAAATCATCCCTGTTTTGCCTTACGCGCTCCCGAATTGCTCGCATTGAAGAATACTAAAGCTTCAGCCGTGTAGATACTCGGGCATACTTTTTATGCCCGACAATTCGATGCATCAATATCGAATTAATATTAGAATCTAACTGGCATCATCTTTCATTTAAACATCGGATCGTCGGGCAATGATAAAGCTGTTGCCGACCTACGAGATTAGGGGCTTAATACTTGTCGAGTCACACCATCTCACCCAA
>CAVZRB010000002.1:0-107068 GCA_963777585.1 uncultured Gammaproteobacteria bacterium
TTACTATTTGTGGACCGCTGACAGGGTTCGCTTTTGAACTTAAAGCGTTGCTTTAGCGTAAGCCTGGTGCTGTCCATCCTGATCTTCTGAATTTGGGTAACCATTGCTTTAAAAAACAGCTACATTATTCAAACAACTTCGGAATCCCTCATGCCCGAAAACGGATGTGCGGTGTCCTGCAACCGCAGGCAAGCGGCCTGCAGATCTCTTCGGAATAACGGCATCGCGCCCGGCCATCAATGCCCAGGCCTTGGCGGCTGTCAGCAAAGCCAAACCGGCGCGCGGTGATAAGCGGCAATGACATCGATCGTCTGCCGGTAAAATCGATGATCGCCTGCAAATAATCCAGCAAGGCCGTTGAGGCATAGATGCTGCTTAACCGCCTGCTGTAGCGTCAGCAGTTGCTCAACCGGCATTTGCACAGGCAACTCATCCAGCAGCTCGATGCGATTGGCCATCAAGCAATTCGCGTTCCGACCATGATCCGGATAACCCATTCAATGCGCATCAGAAACCGGTCAAGCTGCTGACTTGGGCAAGGGAAAGTTGCCGACATGGCAGGGGCGGCGTGGCAATCACAAAAACGGCCCAGGAAGGTGGGTGTCGCTGTCCACCGTCACCTGTCTTTCCTCCATTGCCTCCAGCAAGGCGCTTTGCGCCTTGGGGGTAGCGCGATTGATTTCATCGGCAAGTATCATTTGCTGAAAAATCGACGGTGGAATTTGAACTGCTGCTGGTCGGCAACAATAGAAGAACCGATGATGTCGGCCGGCAAAATATCGCTGGTAAACTGAATGCGCTGGTAATCCAGACCAAACAGTTTCGCCAAGGCATGGGACAGCGTTGTTTTGCCCACTCCCGGCACATCTTCAATCAGCAAATGCCCCTTTGCCAGCAGACAGCAAACGGCTAAACGAATTTGCTGGTCTTTGCCGAGGATAAATTGATTGGCCGATGTGGAGCAGGTTGAGGCTGTTATTCATTTTGTTTAATCCTTAAGGGTTTGTGGATCTTCATCGCAGACACGGAAAGCATTAAGTAAAAGACTTCCTGTCCTCAAGGTTGATGATTAACTTTGCATCGCATGGGGTGTTGCCGCCGGCCAGCGGATCAGGAGTTTTTCAAAAACAAGACCCGGTCGTCACCACGATCACTGGGCATCCTGAGTTTGTATAGTTGTATTAAATCACCAGGCTCAACGCCAGTGCCCGGGCCGCAGAACCCAGGTGGGCGTATTCGGGGTGATAGACACCGCCATAATAAGGGACTTGCAAAATTATCGGTCGATGCCAATGGGCATCCATGACGCAAACTGGATTAATGGCCAAGTGAACTTTGCCCGTTAGGTTGGTTGCTGCATCAAACCATCGAGCACCTGGTTCTGAGTCCAGCAGGTATCGCGGCACCGCCAGACTGTAAATAAGATCCACGCCAAACTCGGATGCGTTTTGGCATTAAATGAAACCATACCGCCCCACGAACTATCCGCTGGCGCCGAAAACAGATACGTTAAATTGTAATTCTGCCGCTGTGCTTAGTGGCTTTTGGGTAATAACCCAGAGTATCCCCATAAAACCCAGGACCCGCACCTCCCCCCATAATCGCCTCCTTGACCGCCTGCATCGTTGCATCGGTAGTCTACAGCTGGGTGTACTTCCGATGCCGCTGACATAGGGCACCGTCAGTCCGGCAAGAGCGATTAGTATCAGCAAGACAACCGATAGCTCCAGCAGCGTCATACCCTGTTGCAAGGTTTTAAAGCGTTGTTTTCCTGTCATGGCTTACCTTTCTTGTATTTGTTCTTTGTGGTTAAACATCGATTTTCTCGTTGGCTACCAATTGATCACGGGCAAGGTGGTGCGGATGAAAAATCGATCTGAATTGGATTTTGACGGTCGGCGGGATAATGCGTATTGGTGCACGTTGTTCCTATTTCGTGTTTGTATACACCTATAGCATTGGTTCCTATTGGTATATCTGTAATTAAACTAGCGCTGCTCGAATCTCTAAAGTTTGTAAATCTAATCGTTTGAAAACTAGCATCTGCAACAACTTGATTTTGGGTTGAGGTGTACCGTTGATGCATCTTATTGGTCAAATCCTCATCGCTAATTAGAATCCGACAAAAATTAAGTTTTCTGTAAAAAATTTTCATACAAATTGGTGTAGTCGATGGAATATCGATAGAAAATATTTTCCCCGTACCATATTTGACTGGGATACAGGCATTTTCGTGAGTTATTGTTCCGTTATCCGTACAACTCCGCCAAATACTAGGACTCGTGCACAGCGCTTTGTTTGATTTTGCTTGATCGGAACAACCAAACCCTTCCCCATACCAGTCTTTTCCAACAAGTTTGCAGCGGATTTGGTTATGTCGATTGAACAATTGCTCCATGTCCCTGTACAACTACTTTTATTGAAATAACCTGCATTTTCACAACCTCCGTCCCATGTGGCTCCAGATGTCGAACAACCGGCTTTGAATTTTGTTGGATCTGTACAAACCGCAACAGGTGCAGTTTTTCAGTTGATTTTTTGAAATTGACACCAATGCCCCCGCTGATATTCACCAACCAATCTTGACGAAGCACGGCAAGGATCGGAAAGTAAACCGTACCAAATAAGTTAAGGTTAGGTGGGAAATGGTTCTTGGTACCGGTATTGGTTGGAATGGCATTATCCTTTTCTGATTTTTACCGAAACTTTGGATAATGAGGCTACCCCTGTCTTGTGATCTGTCAATGAATCAAGTTGAAAAAACGACCACCCATAACTCTGATCAGTCACCGCCATTGTCGATTACCCCAACCATCTGAAACGGCATCTCCATTTAACGCACTACCTGAAATCGACAAATAAGCGCCACGTGCAACCAATTGCTAATCCCCCTGAATTTTGTTTTGAGACCCGCATTATTTGTACAGTCGAGAGAATTGTAATAGCCGGAAACAGTACAATGATATGTATCGTAAGGTGTCGCTACTTCAGACCATGTTGCGCGATTATTCTACAGTCGGTCGGAGTTGAGGCTCCCGTCGGAGCAATATTCTCGCTCTAATAAATCATGAATATTATCCGGCAACCTTCCCATATCCGCCACAAACCCGTGAACTGCCTGTTGGCCGTTGATGATTTGCCTGGGATTGCCCAGTATCGCCTGTCTGATCATGTCCAGCCGCTCCCGGTGTAACGTGTCTGAAAGCCCAATTCGCTGGTTTCTCGCACGGCGGCGGCGAGAAACCAGCGAATTGGGCTTTCAGACACGTTACGAACAAACCAGGGAGCGGCTGGACATGATCAGACAGGCGATACTGGGCAATCCCAGGCAAATCATCAACGGCCAACAGGCAGTTAGCGGGTTTGTGGCGGATATGGGAAGGTTGCCGGATAATATTCATGATTTATTAGAGCGAGAATATTGCTCCAGCAGCAGCTATTCAACTCCGACCGACTGTACGAATAATGGCGCAACATGGTCTGAAGTAGCGACACCTTACGATACATATCATTGTACTGTTTCCGGCTATTACAATTCTCTCGACTGTACAAATAATGCGGGTATCTGGGAACAAATTCAGGGGGATTAGCGATTCGTTGGCGTGGTCCTTATTTGTCGATTTCAGGTAGTGCGTTAAATGGAGATGCCGTTTCAGATGGTTGGGGTAATCAAGCAACGGCGGTGACTGATCAGAGTTATGGGTGGTCGTTTTTTCAACTTGATTCATTGACAGGCAACACTCAAGACAGGGGTAACCTCATTATCCAAAGTTTCGGTAAAAATCAGAAAAAGGATAATGCCATTCCAACCAATACCGATTACGAGAATGACTTCCCACCTAACCTTAACTTATTTGGTACGGTTTACTTTCCGAATCCTGCCGTGCTTCGTCAAGATTGGTTGGTGGATATTAGCGGGGGCATTGGTGTCAATTTCAAAAAATCAACTGAAAAACTGCCGCCTGTTTCGGTTTGTACAGATCCAACAAAAGCGACGAAAACCAGTTGTACGACATCTGGAGCCACATGGGACGGAGGTTGTGAAAATGCAGGTTATTTCAATAAAAGTAGTTGTACAGGGACATGGAGCAATTGTTCTGATGGAACTAGCATAACCAAATCCGCTTGCGAACTTGTTGGAAAAGACTGGTACGGGGAAGGGTTTGGTTGTTCCGATCAAGCAAAATCAAACAAAGCGCTGTGCACGAGTCCTAGTATTTGGCGGAGTTGTACGGATAACGGAACAATAACTTCGCAAAATGCCTGTTTAAATGCCGGTCAAATATGGTACGGGGAAAATATTTTTTCTATCGATATTCCATCGACTACACCAATTTGTATGAAAATTTTTTACAGAAAACTTAATGCTACTATCGGGATTCTAATTAGCGATGAGGATTTAACCAATGATGCATCAACGGTACACCTCGACCCAAAATCAATTATTGCAGATGCTAGTTTTCAAACGATTAGATTTACAAACTTTAGAGATTCAAGCAGCGCTAGTTTAATTACAGATATACCAATAGGAACCAATGCTATAGGTGTATACAAACACGATGGGACAACTTGCACCAATACGCATTATCCCGCCGACCGTCAAAATCCAATTCAGATCGATTTTCATCCGCACACCACCTTGCCCGTGATCAATTGGTAGCCAACAATTCGATCGATGTTTAACCACAAAGAACAAATACAACATAGGTAAGCCATGACAGGAAAACAACGCTTTAAAACCTTGCAACAGGGTATGACGCTAATAGAACTGTCGGTTGTCTTGCTGATACTAATCGCTCTTGCCGGACTGACGGTGCCCTATGTCGGCGGCATCGGAAGTACAGCCAGCTGTCAGACTACCGATGCAACGATGCAGGCGGTCAAGGAGGCCATTATGGGGGGAGGTGCGGGTCCTGGGTTTTATGGGGATACTCTGGGTTATTACCCAAAAGCCACTAAGAGCGCAGCGGCGGATTACAATTTAACGTATCTGTTTTCGGCGCCAGCGGATAGTTCGTGGGGCGGTATGGTTTCATTTAATGCCAAAACAGCCGTTGGTTGGCGTGGATCTTATTTACAGTCTGGCGGTGCCGCGATACCTGCTGGACTCGGAACCAGTTTTGTCGATGTGTTTGATGCAGCAACCAACCTAACGGGCAAAGTTCACTTCGCCATTAATGCCGGTTCGCAAGTCATGGATGCCTGGCATCGACCGATAATTTTGCAAGTCCCTTATTATGGCGGTGTCTATCACCCCGAATACGCCCGCCTGGTTTCTGCCGGCCCGGGCACTGGCGTTGAGCCTGGTGATGCGGCGATTGATACAACTATACAAACTCAGGATGCCAGTGATCGTGGTGACGACCGGGTCTTGTTTTTGAAAAACCCTGATCCGCTGGCCGGCGGAAACACTCCATGCGACCAAAGTTAATCATCAACCCTGAAGACAGGAAGTCTTTTACTTAATGCTTTCCGTGTCTCTGCGATGAAGATCCACAAAACCTTAAGGATTAAACAAAATGAATAACAGCCTCAACAACCTGCTCGCATCGGCCAATCAAATCATCCTCGGCAAAGACCGGCAAATTCGTTTAGCCGTTTGCTGTCTGCTGGCAAAGGGGCATTTGCTGATTGAAGATGTGCCGGGAGTGGGCAAAACGACGCTGTCCCATGCCTTGGCGAAGCTGTTTGGTCTGGATTACCAGCGCATTCAGTTTACCAGCGATATTTTGCCGGCCGACATCATCGGTTCTTCGGTATTTGTTGCCGACCAGCAGCAGTTCAAATTCCATCCCGGTCCGATTTTCAAGCAAATGATACTGGCCGATGAAATCAATCGCGCCACTCCCAAGGCGCAAAGCGCCTTGCTGGAGGCGATGGAGGAAAGACAGGTGACGGTGGACGGCGACACCTACATGTTGCCTGGGCCGTTTTTTGTGATTGCCACGCAAAACCCTTCTTGCCATGTCGGCACTTTTCCCTTGCCCGAGTCGCAGCTTGACCGGTTTTTGATGCGTATTGAACTGGGTTATCCGGATCATCGTGCGGAACGCGAATTGCTTGATGGCCAGTCGCGCCATGAGCTGCTGGATGAGTTGCCTGTGCAAATGCCGGTTGAGCAACTGCTGACGCTACAGCAGGCGGTTAGCAGCGTCTATGCCTCACCGGCCTTGCTGGATTATTTGCAGGCGATCATCGATTTTACCCGGCAAGCCGATCAATATCATTGCGGCTTGTCGCCGCGCGCCGGTTTGGCACTGCTGACAGCCGCCAAGGCCTGGGCATTGATGGCCGGGCGCGATGCCGTTATTCCCGAAGATGTGCAGGCGGTTTTGCCTGCGGTTGCAGGACACCGCATCCGTTCGGGCATGAGGGATTCCGAAGCGATTGTGGCGCCTATTTTGAATAATGTAGCTGTTTTTTGAAGCAATGGTTACCCAAATTCAAAAGATCAGGATGGACAACACCAGGCTTACGTTTAAACAACGCTTTAAGTTCAAGGGCGAACCGCCCGTCAGCGGTCCGGTGGAACTGACCCAGCGCCGGGTTTTTATCCTGCCTACCCAACGCGGACTGGGCATGGTGTTTACGATTCTGTTGCTGTTGCTGGTTGCCTTTATTTACAACAACAATCTGGTCTACCTGCTCGGTTTTCTGCTGGCGAGCATATTTTTTGTCACCATTTTGCATACGTTTAAAGCGCTGGCGGGACTTGTCGTGCAGGCAGGTTTCGTGCAACCGGTGTTTGCAGGGGAAGCTGCCGCGTTTGCGGTGACGGTGACCAATCCGGGCAATCAGCCCAGGCTGGGATTAAGCGCAACCCTGGAAACCGAGCAACATTTTAGTCTGGCTGCTGATGAAAGCAGGACATTGACGTTGTACGGGGTTACGCGGAAAAGGGGATGGCAGATGATTGGCACCGTCACCTTGGCAAGTTGTTATCCATTGGGTTCGTTTCGTGCCTGGTCAGCGCTCAGGTTCGACAGCAAGGTGCTGGTTTACCCAAAACCCAGCGCCTTTCCATTGCCTTTTCCGGTCGGCGAAGGTCAGCAGCCGTCAGGGCAGCTACACACCGGTCGCTCCGGTCGCGATGATTTCGAGGGCATTCGCTCTTATCAGGCCGGCGACCCGCTACGGCAGATTCACTGGAAAGCCTATGCCAAAGGCCAGGGTCTGTTCAGCAAGCAGTACGCAACCGATGCGGACAGCACGGAGCTGTGGCTGGATTACGGGAACGCTCCCGGAGCCGATGTCGAAGAACGGCTCAGTCAGCTGTGCCGCTGGATTATCGATGCCGAAAATGCCGGTTTGCGCTATGGCTTGCTGATTCCAGGCAGAAAAATTGCGCCTGATGGTGGAATGAGGCATTACGCCGCCTGTTTAGAAGCGTTGGCGCTGTTTTAAGACTATGACTAATGAGCTTAATCCACGGGCTTTGCTGTTGCTGTTAACCTCAGTCGGCCTGATTACCCTGCCGCATATCGGCCATATTCCTTTGGTACTGTCGGTCCTGTTTTTTGGTTTGCTGTTCTGGCGTTTGCTGGGAGTTTGGCGACCGCTTTACCTGCCGAATGGTCGGGTCATTTTTGCGCTAACCCTCCTTGGCATCGGTCTGCTGTACAGTCGCCACCTCGGAGTATGGGGCAGGGACGCCGGTACGGCGTTGTTTGTTGTGGCCTTGGGTCTCAAGCTGCTGGAGCTGAACAAGAAACGCGATGTGTATCTGGTCAGTTATCTGGCGTTTATCGTTGCCGCGTCGCAGTTTCTTTATCAGCAAAATATTGTCATGGCCGGTTACAGCCTGCTGGTTTGCTGTGTCTTACTGGCTGCCCTGGTGGCTATCAACAGCGACCAGCCACAAACCAAAGTGGCGTTGCGCACTGCCGCGACGATTATGATACAGGCGCTGCCGATGGCGGCTATCATCTTTGTCCTGTTCCCAAGAGTGCATCCGCCGGCATGGCTGCTGATGAGCAACAATAACCAGGCGAAGTCAGGGCTGAGCGAGACGCTGGAGCCGGGATCGATTAACAAACTTGCGTTGTCGACGCAACTGGCGTTCCGGGTTAAATTTAACGGCGAGCCGCCGCCGGATAATCAACTGTACTGGCGCGGCCCGGTTTTTTCTTATACCGACGGCACTGTCTGGCACATGTCACAAAACGAATATGTTGTGCATTACCAGGACAAACCGACATTTTCCGGGAAAGCCTATCAATACAACCTGTTGATGGAGCCGCAAAGCCGAAACTGGGTTTATGCGCTGGACATGCCGGCCCGGTATGATGCCTCTCTGCAACGCAATGGCAGCTATCAGCTCACCAGTCAAAATAAATCCGGTGTAGCGGCGGAATATTCACTGGTTTCTTACCCGCATTACAACACCGGTTACATTACCAAAACCGAATACCGGGAAAACCTGCAACTGCCGGGTTCGCCTTCCGAACGAATCGTCGAGCTGGTTAAGCAGCTGCATGGTTTTGAGGGGAAGCCCGAGCTGTTTATTCAACAATTGCTGGACTATTTCCGCCGTCAACATTTCAGCTACAGCTTGCAGCCGCCGTTGATAGAGAACAGTCCGGTTGAGACCTTTTTGTTTGAAACCCGGAGCGGATTTTGCGAACTCTATGCGACGGCGTTTGTTTACCTGATGCGGGTTGCCGATATTCCGGCGCGGGTGGTGGGCGGCTATCAGGGCGGAGAATTCAATGCGGTCGGCCAGTTTCTGGAAGTCAGGCAGGCCAATGCCCATGCCTGGGCCGAAGTGTGGCTGGAAGGCAAGGGCTGGGTGAGGGTGGATCCCACTACCGCTATTGCGCCTGACCGGGTTGAGCAGGGTATCAATGTCGAAAGGCAGGCCGAAACCGGTGCCGTCGGCTTGACACCGACAGATGCAAATCAACGGAACAAACAATTCGGATTAAAACAGGCTGAACAACTCTGGAATAACGTGGATTACCAGTGGCAACGCTGGATTGTCAGATATGGCGGTGAACATCAGTCTTTGCTGTTATCAACCTTCGGTATAGGCAGTCTGATTGAGATCGTATTTTGGGTGGTTGCTTCAATGGGGCTGGCGATGCTGTTATTGGCCGGTTGGTTGTTAAGAACTCGGCGCAAACCGGAAGACCCCTCGCTAGTATTGTATCGGCAGTTTTGCCAAAGAATGGCAAAGGCTGGTTTGGTTATCAGGTTGGGCGAAGGCCCCAATGATTTTGCTGTCAGGGCCAAAGCAGAAAAACCGGAGATTGGCGATCTCATTGATGAGATTACCCGGATTTTCGTCAGGCTACGCTACCAGCGCTCTCCTTCGGAACATGATTTAAAGTTGCTCACAGAACGAATTAACATTTTCTTGGACTCAGCTCATAAGTGCGATCAACTTAGCGGAAAAGAAAAAGCCTAGTTGATATAGTTTTAAGCTTTTATAAATCTGATTAGGCAATACTTTACCAAAAGTAGTGGTTTTAAGAACATAATCGATGACGAGGTTGAGGCCGTAATGAATTGGCTCGATCATCGCCTTTGAAAAACACTCAACTCGATAACGTTATTGCCAAGCCATTTCCCCTTAAATTTGGCAGGATAGGCGCGGTACATTTGGGATCCCAATCATGGTTGAATCAGACGATTTTGTTGCCCAGCTAGCCGCTTTATGCGAGCAGAATTCCAGGCAGATCGGGATTGCTCTGGATGATTTATTCAGACTGGCTAGCGAGTAAAGGGCGGACATGGCTTTACATTTGTGGTTTCTGTTGTATTTGAAGTTTTTATGGCAAAGGAAGAGGCTGCGCTGATGCTTGAGCAAGAGGATCGTATTCGCGTTGTGTTAATCGGGGATGACGAGGCTGGTTGGGTGCATTCTGTGCTGGAACAGGCGGGTTATCAGGTCGAAGTGTTCCATGATCTTGCCACCTTCAGTAGAGACTGCCAGGAGCGGGAACTGCCTAATGCGGTGATTGTGGACATGAGCTTTCCTGTAGTCGACGATGAGGGCGCACGCATCATCGCCGAACTGAAACAGAAGTGCATCAACAGCTTGCCGGTGATTTTTCTCTCTGTGCGGCAGGATATGGAAGCGAAACTCGCCGCTTACAGAGCAGGCGCTACCCGGTATCTGACTAAACCGGTAGATCGCGATACCCTGCTACGAGTGGTTTCCGAATCAGTGGCGCTAACACCGACGGAGCCTTACCGTGTGTTGCTGGTGGACGACGATCCCGAGCAACTGAAGGTCTGCAGTCATATTCTCAGACAGGCCGGCATGACCGTACGGGAAGCCAGCGACCCTTTACTGGTGCCTGAGTTGCTGGAGGATTTTGCAGTTGAGGCGCTGGTGCTGGATATGGTCATGCCGCAATGTTCCGGCCAGGAACTGGCGGCCGTCTTGCGCGATGACGAACGGTATGCCCGGACTCCGGTTATTTACCTGTCAGTGGAAGCCGGCATCTCCCGGCAATCGGTGGCTCTGGATCGCGGTGGTGACTATTTCCTGACTAAGCCGGTGGAGTCTCATCATCTGGTTTCGGCGGTCATGCTATACGCCGAGCGTTACCGTCATGACCGTGAACAGGCTGAGGAAATGCGCGCCACACTCTATGAGCAGGAACGTCAGCAACTAGCTCTCGATGCCCACGCCATTGTTAGCACGACAGATGTTGCCGGTAGTCTCACCTATGTTAATGACAGGTTTTGCGAGATCAGCGGCTATAGCCGTAAGGAACTGCTGGGCCAAAATCATCGCATCGTCAAATCAGGTGAGCATTCGCCTGAATTCTACGCCGGAATGTGGCGCACTATTGGCCGGGGTAATATCTGGCGCGGGGAGCTTTGCAACCGGCGCAAAGATGGCAGCCGGTACTGGGTGGATACCAGCATTGTGCCTTTTCTGGATGGCAATGGGCGCCCCTATCAGTATGTTTCCATCCGCACTGACATTTCCCATATCAAGGAAGTTGAGTTACGCCTGCGGCTGCTGGAGCGGGCTATGGAGGCCAGTGCCAGCAGCATCAGCATAGCGGATGCTCGCAAGTCCGATATGCCGCTGATTTATGTCAATCCCGCTTTTGAACGCGTCACCGGATATAGCCGCGATGAAGTGATCGGACGCAACTGTCGCTTTTTGCATGGCAAAGAGGTTGATCAACCCGGCCTGGATGTGATTCGTGCGATGTTGCGCGAGGGGCGCGCCGGAGAGGCTCTGCTGCATAACTACCGCAAGGATGGGACGCCGTACTGGAACGATTTGCGAATAGCGCCGGTGCATGATGGACAGGGACGCCTTACTCATTTCATCGGTATCTCAGATGATGTCACCGAGCGTCGCCGGATTGGTGACGCGCTACGCGAAAGCGAAGAGCGTCTGCGACGAAGTCAGCTTTACGCCAAAATTGGCAGTTGGGATTGGAATATTCAGACAGGAAAAATTCTCGTTTCGGAGAATTCCGGTCCGCTGTTCGGCCAACCACAGGGAATGACGGAAGCAACCTACGATAGTTTTCTTGCCGTTGTGTATCCGGATGACCGGGAAGCAGTGAGTAACGCCCTTCAAGCATGCGTGGAGCGAGGCATTGATTACAATGTCGAATACCGTTGCTTGTGGCCGGATGATACGTTGCATTGGATACAGTGTAGTGGGGACGTGGTACGTGCCGCGGATGGTGCGCCTCTGAATATGCTGGGTGTGGTGCAGGATATCACCAAGCGCAAGCTTGCAGAACTGGCTCTGGCGGAAAATCGCATACGTCTGGAGGAGTCTCAAAATCTGGCGAAGCTGGGCAATTGGGAGACTGACCTTTCAACCGGAGAAATCCGTTGGGCGGACGAAATCTACCGTATTTTTGGTCAGGACCCGGCAACATTCACGCCGAGTGTCAAAGCTTTTTTACGCGCCGTGCATCCCGACGATATTGAGCTGGTCCGTGCAAACGAGCGGCGAGCTGCGGAAACCGGCATTTATAACGTGTTTCATCGTATTATTCGTCCTGACGGTGAAATTCGCCATGTGCACGAGCTGGCAAGACTCGAGCGTAACGCGGTCGGCAAAGGGGTGCGCCTGATTGGTACTGTGCAGGACGTGACTGAATTGAAGCAGGCTGAGCTGGCGCTGATAGCAACCCGCGACGAGGCAGAGCGCGCCAACAACGCAAAGTCCGAGTTTCTCTCCAGAATGTCGCACGAGCTGCGCACGCCGATGAATGCCATTCTGGGCTTTGGACAGTTGCTGGAGATGGATACTGAACTCAACGAGGATCAGACTGACTGTGTTAGCGAGATACTCAAGGCTGGCCGGCATCTATTGACCCTCATTAATGAAGTGCTGGATCTGTCCAGGATTGAGTCGGGCAAAATCGAACTGTCAATCGAGCCGTTGGCTTGCGCCGAGTTGGTGGAGGAATGTCTGGCGCTAGTCAGTCCTCTCGCCCAAGGACGTGGTATTACGATGCATAATGATGGGCCTGGTGGCTTGATGATATGTGCCGATCGCACCCGGCTCAAGCAGGTGCTTTTGAATCTGCTTTCCAACGCCATTAAATATAATAGCACGCAGGGTGAGGTGCGGATTCGTGCTTCTGCGCACGCTGGCCTGGTGAGACTGGAGGTGTCGGATACCGGTTCCGGAATTTCGGCCGAGCGGCAACAGGAGCTTTTTCAGCCATTTTCCCGGTTGGGTGCAGATGATACTGATATTGAGGGCACTGGCATCGGACTGACCATCAGTCAACGATTGATCGAGATGATGGATGGCAAGATAGGAGTGGAGAGCAAGGAAAATTGTGGCAGCACTTTCTGGATCGAGCTACCGGAAGACGCTTCAACGACCGCTACCCAGAGCGAGGGCAGGGCATATGCACCGACAAATGGAGTTAGATCGTAAGGCGAAGGTCGGTATAATGTACTCTATATTGATGATAACCCGGCGAATCTCAGGCTGGTCTTCCAGATTCTGAATAAATATCCGCAGTTGCGGTTGATTACGGCGCACACTGCTGAATTTGGACTGGGGTTGGCCTCCGCGCACCATCCGGATCTGATTCTACTCGACATTAACCTGCCGGACATGGATGGCTATCAAATGTTAAGCGTGTTACGCTCCCAAGACTGGGCTAAAATGACGCCAGTGATCGCCATTAGCGCCAACGCCATGCCTCGTGACATTGAACAGAGTAAAGAAAAGGGCTTCATTGAATACATCACCAAGCCTATAGACGTGACACGCTTTCTTGCAGTGGTGAATGCGTAGTTTGAGTCCAAGAAGGATTAAGTTGTGAGAAAACACCATAAGATTCTTATTGCACTGGTGCTGCTGGCCACCCTATTCATTGCAGCACTCATGGCCTGGCGGCATTATTCTGTTGTTGCCCCTAGTATCAGGATTGGCGTATTGCACTCGCTTACCGGCACGATGGCGGTGAGCGAAACGCCGCTGGTGGATGCGGTGCGACTGGCTGTGGAAGAGGTTAACGCCCAGGGCGGACTGCTGGGTCGTCCGGTGGAAATGGTGGTGGCTGATGGAAAATCCGACCCGACCGTTTTTGCCGACGAAGCAGAGCGAATGATTGTAAAAGAGAAAATCAGCGTCCTGTTTGGCTGCTGGACATCAGCCTGCCGCAAGGCGGTGAAGGCAGTGGTCGAAAAGCATCATCATCTGTTGTTTTACCCCTTGCAGTACGAAGGTATGGAGCAGTCGCCCAACATCATTTATACGGGAGCGGCACCCAACCAGCAGATCATTCCGGCTGTAAACTGGGCTCTGGAGAAACTGGGCAAGCGTGTTTATCTGGTCGGGTCGGATTATGTGTTTCCGCGTATGGCCAACATTATCATCAAGGATCTCCTTAATGCGCAAGGCGCCGTGTTGGCAGGGGAGCGCTACCGGCCGCTAGGGGATCAGGTCATGGATGAACTGGTGGCCGACATCGTTAAGCAGCAGCCGGATGTGGTGTTGAATACTTTGAACGGTGATAGCAATATCGCTTTTTTCCGGGCACTGGAAAAAAGCGGAGTTACCCCGGACAAAATTCCGGTGTTGTCATTCAGCATTGCCGAAGTGGAGTTGGCTGCCAAGGATGGCTCCATGATGGCGGGGCACTATGCTGCCTGGAATTATTTTCAGAGCATTCCGTCGCCACAAAATCAGGCATTTATCCAGCGATTCCGCAGTCGTTTTGGCCAGCAAGACCGTAATCGATGATCCGATGGAAGCTTCTTACATAGGTCTGAAGCTGTGGGTTCAGGCGGTACGAGAGGCTGGTTCAGCAGAGCCCGTTCGGGTTCAGCGCACCATCTTGCGCCAGACCCTGCTCGCACCCGAAGGGTTGGTCGCGATCGATCCGGATAACCATCATTTGTGGAAAACACCCCGCGTCGGCAAAGCCCGGCACGACGGTCAGTTCGACATCGTTTGGGATGTCGGGCGGCCTTTGGAGCCGGTACCTTTTCCCAGCTATCGCTCCCGCGATGAGTGGGTTCGGCTGCTACAATCCGCGGAGGGAGAGAAGCCATGAGTTTTGTCTCTCTCACGCAACGTTTCGCAGTTTGGTTCGTGTTAGTTTCGCTGTTGCCGATTCTGCTGATTGGTTATAGCCTGTTGCGCAATTTCGAAACTGAATTTCAGAAAGCAGTGGCCCAGCAGATTTCGGTCATTGCCGACAAGAAAGCAGATCAGATTGACTACTACCTGAGATCGCTCATCCACGATGTCAATATCATCGTGCAGGAGAATGCGACACCTCAGGCCATGCGTGAATTTACCCAGGTGTTTGCTCGAGAGGGAACAAAATCCGAGGCCTACCGCCAGCTAGATGCCCGCTATCGCGCGTTCTTCAAGCGTTTCGTTGATGTCGGCAACTATTACGACCTGTTCCTGATTTCCCCGCAGGGCACGGTGGTATACTCCCAGGCCCATGAGAGTGACTTCGAGACCAATTTGCTTACCGGCCCCTATCGTATCAGCGGCTTGGCTAAGACCCTCCGCAATACGCTGAACACTCTGGAAAACGGTATCTCGGCGTTCGAGTTTTATGCGCCGTCTAACAATGCAATCGCGGCTTTTATCACCATGCCTGTTATGAGCGAAGGCAAGATTGAAGGCGTGCTGGCATTACAGATTGACAGCGCCCGTGTGTTTCAGGTGCTGACAGATAATGTAGGGATGGGGAATAGCGGCGAAACCGTAGTGGCGAGTCGCGAGGACGAGCACACTGCGCTGGTGATGGCGCCGCTGAACGCCGAGCCTGATGCGGCGCTGAAGCGAAAAATTTCGCTGAATACTCCAAACAGAGTCCCCCTTATTAGGCGTGCCCTGAACGGAGAGCGTGGCAACGGTCTTTCCATTGATTACAGAGGCCAGTCCGTGGTGGCGGCGTGGCGTTATCTGCCCCGCATGAACTGGGGCATGGTAGTCAAAATGGATGCAGAGGAAGTGCTTGCCCCGGTTTACCGTATGCGTAGTTACGCTCTGATAATCCTCAGTTTGGCACTAGTCGCCGCCATGTTAGGCGCCTTTCTGCTCGGTCGGCGTATCGTTACTCCATTGAAAAGCCTCAGCCACAGCGCGCAGGATTTTGCTAGCGGTAAGCTCGATCAACGTGTGTCTGTTGTGGGGCGGGACGAACTGAGCCAACTGGCTGTTTCTTTCAATGACATGGCTGAGCATTTGCAATCCTCCTATGCGGGTCTTGAACGACGGGTCGAGCAGCGCACCAGCGATCTCACGCTTGCCTTGAAACAGGAACACGAAGCGCAAAAGGCGTTGCAACGTGAGCGTGATTTTGCTGCAAGCCTGATTGAGACTGCGCCAGTGATCATTCTGTTGCTTGACACCCAGGGAATTATTCAGCACGCCAATCCTTATTTTGAGCAGCTTTCCGGTTACCGGCTCGACGAGATCAAGGGCAAGGATTGGTTCACTACCTTCCTGCCTGAACAGGATCAGGACTCGATACGTGCACTGTTCCAGAAGGCTACGCACGATGTGCCAACGAGAGGCAACATCAATCCCATAGTCATCCGTAGTGGCGAACGGCGGGAGATCGAATGGAACGACCAGACTATGCGCGATGTGCAGGGTAATATCACGGGGTTAATTTCTATCGGTCTGGATGTTACTGTGCGCAGGAGCATGGAACTGGCGTTGCAAACCAGTGCAGAGCGACTTAATGATGCCCAGCGCATCGCCAAAGTGGGTAGTTGGGAGCTGAATCTGCTGACCGGAGAGCTGTTATGGACTGATGAAATCTTCCGCCTGTTTGAGATCGACAAGGGTCAATTAAGTGCAACTTACGAAGCCTTCATTAACGCTATTCACCCCGACGATCGAGATAGTGTGAATCAAGCCTATCATGACTCGTTGGAGAATCGGATGCCTTACGAGATCACTCACCGATTACTCATGAGGGACGGACGCATCAAGTGGGTTCATGAGCGTTGCGCATCGGATTTTGATGCAGATGGCAAGCCGATCCGGTCAGTGGGTACCGTGCAGGACGTGACCGCGCTCCAGCAGGCCGAGCGGGCGCTTAAGCAGCTTAACGAAGAGCTCGAACAGCGTGTGGAACAGCGTACTGAGCTATTGTTACTTGCCAAGGAAGAAGCTGAGCGAGCCAACAACGCCAAGTCCGAATTTCTTTCGCGTATGAGTCATGAACTGCGTACACCGATGAATGCCATTATGGGGTTCTCGCAATTGCTTGAGACCGATAAGGACTCCCCGCTTACTCCCGATCAGATTGATAACGTACAAGAGATTCGCCATGCCGGACAGCACCTGCTGGAACTGATCAATGAGGTGCTGGATCTGGCGCGCATCGAGAGCGGCCGGATTCATCTTTCATTGGAGCCGGTGGAAATACTGCCGTTGGCCAAGGAATGTATGACATTGCTACAGCCCTTGTTCACCGAGTATCAGATCAAACTGACACTGGATATCGATAGTGCCTGCACCGTTCAGGCCGACCGTCTACGTCTGCGGCAGGTGCTGCTAAATCTGTTATCCAATGCCATCAAATACAACCGTAAGGCGGGTAGTGTCCAGATTGCCAGCCGACCCGTGCAAGAGGGCAGAGCCAGAATTATGGTGAGTGACAGCGGGCGCGGCATTCCAGCCGATGCTTTGCCTCGTCTGTTTAAACCTTTCGAACGGATAGAATCGGCCTATGATGGCATCGAGGGTGCCGGCATTGGACTGGCGCTGTCCAAACGCCTTGTTGAAGCGATGGATGGCACGATAGGTGTGGAAAGCGTTGTCGATGAAGGCAGCTCTTTCTGGGTCGAATTGTCTGTCGTTGAAGCGGCAGTTAGCGTTCCATCAGTTTTTTCTGACGAGACCAAAATAACGCAGAATATTTACGTGGCAGAGCGTACACTGCTTTATATTGAAGATAATACTGCCAATCTGCGTTTAGTACAGAAAATCATCTCCACACATACTGGCCTGAAGATGCTTGATGCCCGTACCGCTGAACTGGGGCTGGAAATCGCAAGAATGCATCATCCTGATCTTATTTTGCTCGACATCAACCTGCCCAGCATGAATGGTTTCGAGGCTTTGCGCCATTTGCAAAATGATCCTGTCACCGCTGATATTCCGGTGATTGCTATCTCCGCCAACGCCATGGAGTGCGACATAAAAAAAGGTCTGGCCGCCGGTTTTGTAGATTATCTGGCCAAGCCTATCCACATACCGCGTTTTCTCGAGCTCATCGAAAAGTTGCTTATGTCACGGGATGATTGAGTTGTGAGGTACCGGAAAAGTGTTGGTAAATCCAGGTGCTGGAGCAAATTTCAACTATTTAACGGATGATTTTGCCGAGTTTTCTGCCGGAGACCGGTTGAATGAAGGTTAAGGGAGTTTCAGCCTGAACTCCCTTGCTTGTAGGTGATTAGTTAGCCCAATATTTCATAACGAATGGGATTACCATCTTCCGTCGCCCACCCCGTTGCCTAAGAAAGAGCCTGCTGCTGCGCCAAGCCCAGTAGCAAGAGGGTCTCCGCTACCCAGTTCATAGCCGAAAACACTGCCTATTACACCTCCGGCCAACCCTTGGTGGGAACGCTGGTCATAGCCTGAATACCGTGGTGGTTCCTGGTAGTAATGATGAACCGGCGGCCGCTCATAATAGTGGACTTGTGGTTGCGCGTAATGGTAGTGGACTTCTGGTTCCGGATAATAATCGTAGTGATCATGGTGATGACCATGATGATGACCGTGATCATGGTGACCATGATGACCATCAGCATAAGATACAGGTGAAAACAGGATTACAGCGACAACTAATTGAATTAAAAAAAATAACTTTTTCATAAAATCCTTCTTTATAAGTAATTTAGTTTTGTTGTTGGGGTTATTAATAAAATCAAAATCGTCAGTTATATGCTTTGGTAAATAGTGTATCGATTGAACATGAATGCATGCTTAACGAAAGCAAAAGATTGGTGATTTCATTGCGAATTTTATTGTTAGAAATGTATATTGAGATGAGCAATGAGTTGGCGCGGCAAGTCTTAAAATTCATTATTACGGAGAAAATGGTCTTGACTTGCACGCCGATTAAAAGTCATTTTGGCAATGCGGGTAAGAAGACCTGCTTATGGCAGATTAAGGGCAGGTTTCTTAAATCAGATCGGGTTAGCGTCTTCCCGCAATTCCGTTGCCAAGGTAAGAACCTGCGGCGGCGCCAAGTCCGGTAGCGATGGGATCTCCGTTACCAATTTCATAACCCAAAACACTACCTACGACACCTCCAGCTAATCCTTGGTGGGAGCGCGGATCTTGTTGCCGGGGTGGTTGAGAATAGTGTCTGGGTGCTGGTTCTTCATAATAATCTTCGTGGTGATGTTTATGATGTCTCCCGTGGTGACCATGATCATGATCTGCATAAGATGAAGGCGAATACAGGGCCATAACTGCAGTTAACTGGATTAAAAAGAGCAATGTTTTCATGGGATCCTTCGTTAGTGGGTAATTTGGTTGAGCGTTGAACGGAGTTAGTAATATCAAGATTGTCAGCAATAACGCTGGTCAGTATTACATGGCTTAAATTTAATAGATGCGGAAGCATGATAATTTGATAACCTTGTCATTATTGTGATGAGATTCACATTTTAAGCAAAGGCATGCGGTGCCGAAGCTACATGAGGTCTAAAAGTCAGGCGTTGGGTAATCGGCAAAATTTTCGACCCTGTTAATACTGTTTTTTTTTGCGCTGAATGGCTATTAAATAATTTATTAGCCGTAATAATTCCTTCGTAACGCTTATAATAGCGCCATATTTGGTCAATTATTAACTCAATGGCACATCAATAAATGGAACAATTCATCCCCGGTCAACGCTGGATTAGTAATACCGAGTCAGAACTTGGTTTAGGTCTCATTCTTGAGGTCGCAAACAATCGTATCACCGTGCTTTATTTGGCTTGTGAGGAGAGGCGTATTTATGCAATGGATAATGCACCGTTAACGCGCGTCAGATTCTCAGTAGGGGATATCATTGAGTCAATTGATGAGGATAAAGTCACAGTTACCCGCTTAATTGAGCAGGATGGCTTGATTACTTATGTGGGAAAAGATGAGTCTGGTCTGGAGGTTCAACTGGATGAAGTTGAACTGAATCATCACATTCAATTTAACAAGCCGCAGGATCGGCTGTTTATCGGGCAAATCGATCCTAGCGCATGGTTTTTACTTCGCTATGAAACCTGGCGCAGATTGCAGCAACATCAGCAGTCCCCGGTTAAAGGTTTGCTGGGTGGACGTACTTCACTCATTCCGCATCAGTTGTTTATCGCGCACGAATCGGCTAACCGGGCAGCGCCAAGAATCATGCTGGCGGACGAGGTGGGCTTGGGTAAAACCATAGAAGCCGGTCTGATTCTGCACCATCGGCTTATTAACGGCTTGAGTAATCGGGTATTGATTATTGTGCCGGAAAGTCTATTGCATCAATGGCTAGTGGAAATGCTCAGGCGTTTTAATCTGCGCTTTAGTATTTTTGATGAGGCGCGTTGTCTTGAAGAGTTGGGTGATGACAGCATACTCGCCGGAGCACAAGAATATGAAGAAGACATTGATTTGCTCTCCGGGGCCGAAACGCATGGAGCGAACTGCAGGTAATCCGTTCTTAACCGAACAACTGGTGCTGTGCAGTCAGAAGTTTTTTAGCGAGTATCCTCGTCGCCAGCAACAAGCTATAGAGGCGGGCTGGGATATGGTGATTGTTGATGAAGCTCACCATCTGGAGTGGAGTGAACAAGCGCCCAGTCCAGACTACCTGTTTGTTGAACAACTCGGTCAGATTTCCCCCAGCTTGATATTGTTGACAGCCACACCAGAGCAATTGGGCAAGGAAAGTCATTTTGCCCGACTGAGATTGCTTGATCCTGACCGGTTCTACAGTTTTGCGGCTTTTTTGGAAGAAGAACGGTTATTTGAACCGGTGGCCAACGCAGCCAAGTTGTTGCTGGCGGAAGAAGCGCTGGATGAAGATGCACAGCAACATTTAACCACGCTGCTTAAAGATGACAACGTCGACGGCCTGCTGAAAAACCTTAACGATACTGAAAAATCAGCGGCGGCGCGTGATGCACTGATCAAGGTATTGCTGGATCATCACGGCACAGGACGGATCTTATTCAGGAATTCCCGACAAACAGTGCAGGGTTTTCCTGAGCGTGAACGCTATGGTTATGCGTTAACCGGTCAGCAGAATAATGATGATTTGCAGCAAGACCCGCGCTATGTTTGGCTGGTGGATAAAGTCAAACAGTTGGCCGGTCAACGCCGCACCTCCTCCCGGGAGGCCGGCGGCATACACACCATCCTTGGCGATAAAGCGCTGCTGATTTGTAAGCAGGCGCAAACCGCTATTGATCTGGAGCAAACCTTGAAAAATCGTGCCGGTATTGCGGCGGCAGTTTTTCATGAAGGCATGACCATTATCGAGCGCGACAGGGCAGCGGCTTATTTTGCCGATCAAGAGAGTGCTGCTCGGTTATTGATCTGCTCCGAGATTGGCAGTGAAGGCAGGAATTTTCAGTTTGTTCACCACTTGATTTTATGGGATTTGCCGACCAATCCCGATTTGCTGCAACAACGCATAGGCCGTCTTGATCGTATCGGTCAGAAACATGTCATCCAGATACATGTGCCGTATCTGGAAAATTCTGACCAGGCCGTGTTGTACCGCTGGTATGACGAAGGTCTGAATGCGTTCCGCAGTAACAGTTCATCCGCACAGCGGGTTGCGGATATTTTGCACGATGAACTGGAGAAAGTGCTGGACAGCAATAGTCAGGAAAATACCGATGCCTTTATCGCCAAGACCCACGCACTCAGTACAGAGCTTGAAGCAGAAATGCATAATGGGCGCGACCAATTGCTGGAATTGAACTCTTGCCGCAAAGAGTTGGCCGACGAGCTTATTGATCAGCTGAATGCCTATGAGAAGGAAGGCGTGCTTTGGCCTTATATGGAAGATGTCTTTGAATGCTACGGCATCGATACGGAATTCCATTCACCCGATTGCTTTATTATCCGTCCCAGTGATCATTTGCGTGTTTCGCATTTCCCGGGGTTAACTGAAGACGGCATGACCGTCACCGTTGACCGGCACATCGCATTGGCGCGTGAAGATATGCAGTTTATGACTTGGGAGCATCCGTTGGTCACAGCGTCCATGGATATGGTGATGTCCAGTGAAACCGGCAATGCAGCAATCAGTGTGATCAGACACAGCGATCTTAAAGCAGGGCAGTTTTTGCTGGAGTGTTTGTTTATTGTCGAATGCAGTGCGCCTGCCGAATTACAGATTGGCAGGTTTTTGCCTCATACGCCGATTCGGGTGTTGATTGATCAAAATCAAAAAGATTTAAGCGAGGCTATCGATCACCGTAGTTTAACGGAAACCGGCACCAAATTTAGTAAACACAAAATCGTTGCCTTTCTTAACAGTCAGCGTCCACACATTACCAACATGTTAAATATGGCCGAGCAAAAAGCCAAAGCCGATATGCAGCAGTTGGTTGATGATGCGACTCAAGTCATGCTGGAATCACTTTCTAATGAGATAAAACGGATGGTCAGGCTGAAAAAAGTGAATCCGACCATTAAAGCAGAAGAAATTGAGCAGTTAAAGGATATGACCATGCTGGCTCATGAAAACATTCAGGCAGCACAGTTAAGGCTTGATGCGGTAAGGTTTGTTATTACCAGTTGAGTAAATGAAATCATAATTCCATCGAGTATTCTATAAATGATAAATATCGGCAAAATAAACAAGCTGAACGTCGTTAAACAACAAGGCGCTGATGTCTATCTGGGCAACGGAAAGTCCGGAAAAGTGCTGCTGGCGGACAAAAAACTGCCTGAAAACTGTCAGGTTGGCGATACCCTGGATGTATTTGTCTATGTTGATTCGGACGGACATCTGGCCGCTACCACCAAAACACCGTTGGCGCAGGTGGGCGATATTGCCTGGCTGAAAGTGGTATCGCTTAACTATGTGGGGGCTTTTCTGGATTGGGGGCTGCCGAAAGATCTGCTGGTGCCCTTCAGTGAGCAATACCATGAGATGGAAGTGGGTAGGTCTTATCTGGTCAAAGTGTTTCTTGACGATAAAAACCGTATTGCCGCTACCACCAAGATTGATAAATTAATATCTGATGAATCGGTGGATTTTGAAGTCGGCCAGAAAGTGTCGCTGATCATCGCCGATAAATCCGACTTGGGTGTTAAAGCCATTATCAACAACACCCACTGGGGCATGTTATATGAAAATGAGCTGTTTCAGCCGGTCAGAAAAGGCCAGAAACTGGACGGCTATATCAAGCAGATAAGGGAAGATCATAAGATCGATCTCAGCCTTCACCAGCCTGGATACGGCAAGGTCGAATCACTCACGGATAAAATTTTGACCAAACTGAAAGCCAACAACGGCGTGTTGATGTTGAGCGATAAAAGTCCGCCGGAAGCCATTTATGCCACATTCGGCGTCAGTAAAAAAGTGTTTAAGCAGGCTATTGGCGCGCTATACAAGGACAAACTGATCAGTATTGATAAAAGCGGAATCAGGCTTGTTTGACGGTTTTATGTTCGTGAGGCAGGCCGTGAGTGTTGTTTCTCACTGCTTCTCCTGTTCTTGTGAGAATGTATTGATATCATTTATTGCCGGCTTTAATCTGCGCCAAGGCTTTTTCGGCGGCTTTAGTGGCTGAAGCCGCATTACCCGTTTTACCCCGGCTGATGGCCTCTTTCAGCGATAATATGCCGGCATATATATGAATCTTCGACAGGCCTTTTGCCGCTTCGTCGGCTTTTTTCGCATGTTCCAGCGCTACTCCTGCATGTTCGATTAATGCTGACGTTTTACCGAGTTTACCTTGTGCGATCGCCGAGCTAGTATGTTTTATCGCCGTGTTAGCATGTGTTATCGCCGTGTTAGCATGCTTTTTGGCGAAAACAGCAGTGCTCAAAAACAACAACACAGCTGCAAATACAAATGCTAATTTTTTCATGGTTCTTTTCTCATTAAAGCATGGATGGAAATAAAAGGATGCCTGGCTCCCAATTATTTTTATAAATTCAAAGATACCTCATATCCTAAAATTCAGGCACTTAATCTAAAAGAATCAGGGACAGGATAAAAACGATTACAGGGTAGAAGAAACAAATCATTCGTACAATTAGTAGAAATATTTATTGGATAAAAGCGTTAATCGCCTGAATGTGTTTTATTGGGTTTATTTCAGCGTAAATACTCTAAATTACGATAAGATACGGAACCTTATAATTATTAGTTAGCGGTAAGTAACTATCAAGAGCCTTTTGTGTGACGATTAAAACAAAATCAGAAACGCTATTCGAAGATTTCTGCAACTTGAATAACCTACCCTGGGAGAAAATAGCTGAGTGTGATCAGCCTACTCCGGATTACAAGGTAGTTCTAAATGCAGAGACTGTCATTGTTGAAGTTAAACAAATCAACGAGGACGATAAGTTTACGGATGTAGGTGGTTCCAGAATTGTCGGAGATCATGTAAGGGCAAAAATCAATGAGGCACGCAAACAAGTCAAAGCAGCTTCAAATGAGTGTTTACCTGCGATTTTATTGATTTATAACAATTTGGATCCTATGCAGATGTTTGGAAGTGAACAGCATGATTATTTAGCCGCTATGTACGGTGAAATAACTGTAGTCCTCAATCCAAAAGAACATAGCATTACTGACTCATACCATGGGCGGAACCAATCGTTACGACACGGTAAGAATGATTCATTTAGTGCAGTCGGTGCTCTATATCAAACTAATGAAGGTCCGGTCGTTCGAATATACGAGAATATTTTTGCTAAATATACTCTAGATTATTTATCACTCCCAAAGTGCATTGAAGCGATACAAATTAAGCCAAAATGAAAATCAAGTCATGCAGGGTGAGCATCGTGACTATTTCCTTCATTAAAGGTTAGGCTTTGTGTCTGAAAAAAGAAGGTAAGCCTATGAAAAAACTCTTGCTTGTTGCGGCGGCTCTATTCGTTGGCTATACGCTTTTTAATAGCCAACACATCGCGACATTAAACGAAGCTTCACCTTCAGTTTCAGAACAAAGAACCGAAGAGTCCGATGCCGCCATAGTCAATGCGTTTTCAAACCATGAAAGCAATTTGCAGGTATCCGGTCAAGGTGTCGTCACTAAGTTATTCCGGGATGATAAGAACGGCAGCAGGCATCAAAAATTTTTAATTAAGTTATCTTCCGGCCAAACGCTTTTAGTCTCACATAATATTGATCTTGCCCCTAGAATTAACTCTCTTCAAGAAGGTGATTCTGTTCAGTTTTATGGGGAATACGAATGGAACGAAAAGGGAGGCGTTGTACATTGGACGCATCGAGATCCAAAAGGCTCTCACGAGGCTGGTTGGCTGCAACACCAAGGCGAACGTTATCAGTGAGCCCTTAGCAAGGCTCGTAGCCATGGTACGCATCGCGTACCATTTTCAAAACACGACGCCCAATAAAAAGGTACGCGATGCGTACCCTACCGGGCTTTATTTAAGCTTTAGCTCGGCCATTTAGTACTATAACAGCCTCGTGTTTTTTGATTTTATCCTTGCCGTGCAGATCAATGACTTCGACTGTGATGTTGTCATCGGGCGCCGTAGCCAGGAAATCTTCAATCGTCTCCAGAATATCGTGATCAATGAACTGTGGCTTTGCTCGCGATCGATGGTTACGGTGCTTTGTTCTGGAATGCTCAAAATAAATTTTCTTAATAGCGCTTTATTCAGAAAGGAAACATCCTTGTTCAGCGATAACAGATAATGTGAGCCATCTTGAGTGAGCGTAATAGCCGCGTGATAGTTGGCCTTGATGACAAAAAACAGACCAATAACCATACCGATGGCCATACCCTTTAATAAATCGGTTACCAGTATCGCAATCACGGTGATGACAAAAGGAAGAAATTGACTCATGCCTTTTTGGTAAAACGTCTTGAATAAAACCGGATTGGCCAGCTTATAACCGGTATGCAATAAAATGGCTGCCAAACAAGCGAGTGGAATAGTAGTTCAGGTAGTGCGCCAAAAACATGACGCTGAGCAACAAAAATACACCATGAGTAAAACAGGCCACACGGGTTTGACCACCCGCATTGATGCTGGCCGCACTGCGCACGATGACGGCGGTCATTGGCAAGCCGCCCAGTAAGCCACTGATAATATTACCGACGCCTTGCGCTTTCAGTTCGCGGTTGGTGGGCGCGAGACGTTTCAAAGGATCCAGTTTATCAGTCGCTTCAAGACTTAACAGTGTTTCCAGGCTGGCGATAATCGCAATCGTTACGGCAACAGTATAAACATGCGGATTGCCAAGATGACTGAGATAACTGGAGTTTGGCAATACAAAGTTATTGAAAAAATCGGTGGCTTTTTCCGAAACCGGTAAGCTGACCAAGTGTTCGCTACTGACCGCCCAGTCAGGAGCAAACTGCCGGGTGACCACGTTGTAGCCAACGCCCCAAAGGACTGCCACTAATGGGCCGGGGATCAGTTTTAACAATTTTTGTTTTTTAAACCATGCCGTGCCCCATAGAATCAGAGCAACAATGCCACGACGCTGATAACAACCGAACCTGGTGATATACCACCAAATGCATCAAAAAACTCAATGAAGCTGGATTCGGCAGTTTCCTTCATATAGCTCTCATCGCCTTCATAACTGGTATGGTATCCCGTGGCATGAGGAATCTGCTTGATAATCAAAATTAAACCAATCGCCGCCAGCATGCCTTCAATGACGGCGGAAGGAAAAAAAGCGCCAATAATTCCGGCTCTTAGAAACCCCAACACCAGTTGCATGATGCCCGCTAAAATACAGGCAACCAGCAACGCCTTGAAAACTGCCGAGGGTTTCAATGGCATTGAAAACAATGACGGTTAAACCGGCAGCAGGACCTGAAACAGCGAGTTGTGAACCACTGATCCAGGAAACAATCAGTCCGCCGACCAAACCAGCGATCAACCCGGAAAATAACGGCGCACCTGATGCCAGCGCTATACCCAGGCATAAGGGTAAAGCCACTAAAAACACCACGATACCGGCAGGAATATCATCTTTTAGATGACGGAAATAATATTGTGTGTGTTTGTGTATCATGTCTAAGAGTCCGTTGGAGTAATTTGTTGTTATTGTAAATAGTATCGATTCGAATATCTGTAATAGTATTGATTACACTGTTTTAACACTCCAATTCATCTAAAGGAGCCAATTTATAATTGGCTGTAGCCTTTTGCTTTGTGGCCCTGCTTTTTGACTGTATTATTCTTTCAATCCGTTATCTGCTTATTAGTCAGTCGTAATTTTAGTCTTTCTTCCTTTCACGAACCTTTCACGACAGCTATTCCAGTTTATGAACATTTTATTGATAGAAGACGATGCTGTTTTGGCCGATGGCTTAATCCATACCTTGACCAATAGCGGTTATACGGTAACCTGTGCAACAATCAGGCGCTCTATGCAGAACATTTGCTGCAATCACAAGATTTCGACTTGATCGTGCTGGATTTGGGATTGCCGGATATCGACGGGCTGGAGTTGTTGCGCAGATTCGACGTAAAGTTCCTTTGCCGATCATGATTTTGACAGCTGCGTGATGGTGTTAACGATAGGATTAACGGCATTGAGCAAGGTGCGGATGACTATATGACCAAACCTTTCGAACTCAGGGAGTTGGAGGCGCAGGATTCAATGCCCTGATCCGGCGTTGTTACGGCGGATTTAGTAACAGCATAAGTAAGCCGCGAGGTTTTATGTCTTAAGTTGAAGCGTAGGGGGATGTTCTACATCGTTAGTTGGATATGACTTTAGGTTTGTAGTTGCGTGTAATGCATGTCACATTGTTTTGATTGCCCAATTGGATTAGGTATCTGATGTTAGAAGGCAAAAAAAGCCAGGAAGGATAAACTCAGTGTAAATGACGTAACCCATTTTACTTTCTGGATTGAAGATTGTTCACTCCAGTAAAGCTTAATATATGATTTATACTGTGAGCTGGCGGCAAGGAGCTGTGTCTTTAAACCGGTTATAAAGGCTCGGCAGCGCTCGCCATAGGCGATAAAGTACGAAAATTGCCAATAGACCATAGCAGATAAAAGACGATGATTTGGCTTTGTTGGCGGTTGGTGTGAAAAATATGCTCGATGAGTTCTTCAAGAGCAAGCTCGAACCATTCGAAAGCAATATGCACGACTGAGAATAATGAGTGCAGTAATCACATCATACAGCGTAACAACAATGCAAAACAGGATGAAACGGCTCAGTATTTTTCGATTAGCTAATGCAATCATGACCTGCTCCCAAAATAATAGTCTCAATAAAATTCACTATTAATAGCAATGCAATGCGCATCGCTGTTAAACATCTGAATAGAATTTCACTTTTCCGGTTTCAATGTCGTACATCGCGCCGACTATGCCAATTTCACCGTTTTTTACCATGGCGTCCAACAAAGGGCTTTTGCTTCTGATTTGCTCGACAGTCAGTTGCACATTTTTATCGGCCACTTTTTGCACGAGGCTCGTCATTATTAGCGGTGATTTCCACAGACTCTTCGGTGTGTACAGCATCCACAGCCGGTTTTATTTTGTGCAATAGTCCGCTTAAATGATCCAGTTCTACATTCGCGCAAGCGCCTTTGATTGCGCCGCAATGCGAATGGCCCAGCACCACAATCAATTTTGAACCCGCCAGCTTACAGGCGTATTCCATGCTGCCCAGAATGTCGTCATTGATGACATTGCCGGCCACCCGCGCACTGAACACATCGCCCAAACCCTGATCGAAAATCAATTCAACCGAAGTGCGTGAATCCATGCAGCTAAGAATAATCGCAATGGGGAATTGTCCTTGCCGGGTATCGTTAATTTGCTCCAGTAAATTCCGGTTTGATTTCAGATTATTAACAAAGCGCTCATTGCCTTCTTTCAGAACTGCCAGCACTTTAGCCGGCGTTAATGATTGCTGGGTATCGTAGGTTGGCGCCCGTGCATTCTCAACCGGTTCTAGCACACCATAACCGCGCAGGTTTTCAATGGTCAGCTTGATGTGCTTTCGTTGTGCTTCGATTTTGAAGTTTTCAATGATTTCGAAGACATCGTAATCAATGTATTTTGAACGGGTTGCGTCAATTATGACTTCTGAATAATCGGGCAACTGCTCAAGGGTTTGTTGAATATTGGCTTTATTCAGAAAAGAGACATGTTCGGATAACCTGAGTATGGTTTTATTGCCGATGTGCGACTCATTAAAATAAAAAGCGCTTTTATAATTTTCCAGCAATATCGAAAACAAGGCGGTGATCAGTCCAATAACAAGACCGATCAGCAGGTCGGTAAAAACCATGCCCAAAATGGTGACGCAGAACGGGATGAAATGATACATGCCCGCTTTGTACATGGTTTTAAAAACTTTTGGCCTGATCAATTTATAACCGACAACCAGTAATACGCTGGCCAGACTGGCTAAAGGAATTTTGTTGAGCAGTGTTGGAATAAAAATGACCGCAAACAGCAATAGCAGTCCACAGATAATCCCTGTCGCTTTGGTTTTTGCACCGGATTGAATGCCGATGGAACTGCGCACGATCACTTGCGCCAGCGGCAGGCCACCGAGCAAGCCGCTACAGGTATTGCCGATGCCCTGGGCAATCAGCTCCCGATTAGTGGGTGTCACTCTTTTATAAGGATCCATTTTATCAACCGCTTCCACAGAGAGCAGCGTCTTTAAACTTGCCACAACAGCCAGCGTTAACGCGGTCAGGTAAATAGCCGGATTGCTGAGCTGGGAAAAATCCGGGTAATGCAGCTGACTCAATAAATCACTGGTATTGTTGCAGCACAGGAATCATAACCAGATGATTACCACTCAGCGCCAGTTCAGGATAAAAATTTTGCAGGCCTTGATTGATCAGCACAGCCAGCTAAAATCGCGATTAAAACGCCCTGGAACAGTTGGAAAAACCGCTGTTTTTTCATGAACGGCTGTTCCCACAAAATAAGAATCGCCAGTGATATCAGCGCAATCATAATTGCCGTAGGCGAACTGAATTCCAGCATATGCGCCAGTTCGGAAAAAGACGAGTAGCTATCAGTCTGAAAAAAGGAGGTATCGCCTTCGTAATCCCGGTCATAACCCATGGCATGGGGAATCTGTTTAAGAAAAAGAATGAAGCCCATACCCGACAACATGCCGTTAATGACGGATGACGGAAAGTAATAGGCAATAACCCCGGCTTTGGACAGCCCCATGATAATCTGGAAAATGCCGGCCACGACCAGGGCGAGTAAAAAGCCATTGAAGCCCAGTTTGTCAATGGCCGTCCAGACAATGATCGCAATACCGGCGGTTGCGCCGCTGATGCCCAACGAAGAACCGCTTAATGGCGCCACCACTAGTCCGCTGATAATACCGGCAATCAATCCCGAGAACAGCGGCGCGCCCGATGCCAGTGCTATACCTAATGATAACGGTATGGCTATCAGAAAAACTGCAATCCCTGCCGGGAAATCGTATTTCAGATTGGCAAACAGGCTATTATTAACGATAGGAGTTGAATTCATCTGTATTTCCGTTGCTTGCGTTTTCATGGTATTAACTTTATCGATGTTAATGTCTTAGATGTTATGTGAAATAGAGTGGACACATAAATAATATTTCGTTTGCACGCTTAAGAAAAAGTAACGAGGAGACGCTTCAATTTATTATCAAGTTATAATTCTAGCCCCATTCTCTTTCACCAACCTTTCACGATAGCTGTTCCAGTTTATGAATATTTTATTGATAGAAGACGACGCCGTTCTGGCAGATGGATTGATTCATACCTTGGGCGGTAGCGGTTATTCGGTAACCTGCGCCACAAACGGAGCTTATGCAAAGCAGTTGCTGCAAGCGCAAGACTTCGATTTGATCGTGCTGGATTTGGGATTGCCGGATATGGACGGGTTGGAGCTGTTGCGCAGACTTCGCAGCCGTAAAATCCCGTTGCCCATCATGATCTTGACGGCGCGTGATGGCGTCAACGACAGAATTGTCGGCATTGAGCAAGGTGCGGATGACTATATGACCAAACCCTTTGAACTCAGGGAGTTGGAGGCCAGGATTCATGCCCTGATACGGCGTTGTTACGGCGGATTTAGTAACGATATAGTGATTGGCCGGCTGAGGCTTGATACGCATGGCCATCAAGTTCTGGCGGACGGCCAGCCGATTACGCTGTCGGCTCGGGAATATGGACTTTTGGAAATCCTGTTGATGCAGGCAGGAAAGGTTGTCAGCAAAGACCGCATTGCGCAACGCTTGGCAGTTGATGGCGATGCGCTGACTGACAATGCCATAGAAATTTATGTGCATCGTCTACGCAAGCGCATAGAGCCTTATGGCACGGTGATTAGAACGGTGCGCGGACTCGGCTATTTACTGGAGCGGTCAGTCGATGAATAAACAGCGTAGCCTTAAGGCTGAAATTCTTCTGCGATTGGCCGTTCCGTTGATTTTTTTTATCAGTATTGAGTCCGTCCTGTCTTATTTTGTCACCCTGCATCATGCTGACGTGGCTTACGATCGCTGGCTGCTCGATTCGGCACGGTCATTAACGCAGGAAATCAAAGTACGCAAAGGCAAGGTGTTTGTCGAATTGCCCCCCGCCGCGCTGGAGATTTTCAAATGGGATGAGTCTGACCAAACCTATTTTAAAATCATCTCCGAAGAACAAGGCATGCTAGCGGGCGATAAATTTGTTCCCGAGCCGTTTGAGGTGGAAACCGACTGGACGCGTCCGGTCTTTTTTGACGATGAAATGTATGGCGAACCGGTCAGGGTGGTATCCATGCGAATTACTCGTGAAAACACCTCGGAAAGGGTATTCGTCCACGTTGCGGAGACCTTAAATAAACGACGGAAAATGATGGTGGATATTTTGCTGGCTGACCTTCTGCCGCAAATGGCACTGGTTTTGCTGGCAGGCATTTATCTGATAGTCGGTGTAAAGCGCGGCTTGCAACCGTTGCACGCCTTGGCCGATGAAATTGCCAAGCGCTCGTCACGCGATTTGCGGCCCATTCCTGAACAGCATGTTTTTTTGGAAGTGCGTGCGCTGACCGATACCATCAATGATTTACTGGCGCGCCTGGGATTAGCTATCGCTGCCCAGCAACGATTTATCGCCAATGCCGCACATCAATTACGCACACCTTTGGCCGGCTTAAAATTGCAAGCTGAGCGGGCGCTACGTGAACAGGATTTATCCGCCATGAAACCGGCGCTAATTCAAATTCAAGGCAGTGCTGATCGCATGTCGCATTTGACCACGCAATTATTGATTTTAGCCAGATCGGAACCCATCAATGGCGATTATGAATTGCGGCCGATAGATTTGTGCAAACTGGTGAAAGAAACTTGCATGGACTGGGTGCCTAAAGCGTTACAGCGGCACATGGAACTCAGCTTTGAAGGCACGAAGCGATCACTGTATGTGCGTAGCGACGAAGTTCTGTTACGGGAGTTGCTGGCTAACTTGTTGGATAATGCCATTTGTTACGGTCATGACCAGGGCAATATCATTGTTAAAGTCGAGAGTTATCCATCGCCTCGCCTGAGTGTTGAAGATGATGGCCCAGGCATCCCGGATGCTGAAATAGACAGGGTGTTCGAGCGCTTCTACCGTATCCCGGGAAGCTCCGGCGATGGCTGCGGATTGGGACTGGCAATCGTCAAGGAGATTGCCGACCTGCATAAGGCACGCCTTAAACTAAGCCGCGCTGGTGAAGCGGGCGGCACCCGGATTGAGCTGATCTTTGAGGAACAGTAAAGATTGCTGCTTTTGTGTCAGTCCGATTCTATCAACGCCAGCAAATCGGTGACGCCAACATCCAATCCCTGTTGCGAGAGCAAGGTGGTTGCCTGACCTCTGTGATGGGTCTGGTGGTTAAAAAAATGCAGCATCAGGCTGCCGAAGTTTTTGACCGCCGCTTCGCCTTTCATGTTGTGATACGCGAGCTTATGGTTCAGGTCGGATGCGTCAAGCTGCTCGCACCAGGTTATGATTGTGGCGTCCAACTTCCGACGTTCCGCGCTTAATTCGGCAAAGTCATCAAGCAGGGTTTGCGCCAGGGCTTGCGGTTTGGGCATTGAGCGAATCTGATCCAGCGCCGGATGTTGCGCGGGATGATCGGAAAAGCGTTGCAGCCAGATAATATCGGCCACCATGATATGGTTCAAGGTGCCCAGCAGTGAACCGAAAAACGCACCGCGATTTCTGGAAAGCTCATCGGCAGGCAATTGGGCTGCGGTGTTGTAGAGCTTGTCGTTCATCCACTGGTTGTAACGGCTCAATAAGCGTAAATGCTCAAGCATGGTTTTGATCCTGTAGTAACCCCGGCATGTCTGGTAATGGTTATAGTTTCATGGGGTAGGCGAATGTCGTTCTGTCCTCGCTATTTGGCTAAATCGATTGTCAGTATCAAATACTTAAAATCACTTCAAAAAACTTACCTGCGTTAAATAGTTATTCCATTGAGTTCCTTTCCATACTTTAATCAATGGCGTCGGTGAAGGCGCTATCGAGTACAGCATTATTGTACAAATGGTCATTAATGCCGAGGCAGTCATGTTGTTATAACTAAATAATTTCAAAGCGGTGCCAAAAGAATTTTTCATTCTTAAATTGGATAAATCAGTGCTGTAGAGTTCATCTAACAGCAAATGAACGATAAATCCCAAGGCAATGAAAATACCGTTTAGCCACGCATGTAAAACATTCCAATGCAGAAAATGATAACTGATACAGGTCATTAACAACGAAAAAAACAGGGCTGCCAATACTGAATGGAATACGCCACGATGAACGGTAAGCGCGTTAAACAAGGCAAACATCCCATAACGAATGAACAGGTAGGTGCCTGCTGCAATCGCTAATAACGGGTAGCGCTGCGTAACTGTTTTTAAAAGCATGCAGTGCAGCCGCTACGCCCATTAAAGCTAATACGTTAAACAACAGCTTTACCGGTCTTGAGTTGCTTCGCATCAATATCAGGCAACAGTCCGCCTAATGTACCCAGAAAAATAAGCCAGGGTATATCGGTGTTAGCAATCAAATGGACATTAACGGCAACTAGAGCAGCTCCGATGCTGGCAGCTGAAGCGATGAATAGATGGGTATTAAAATTAGCCATATAAAACAACAATCCTTTTAAATCTAAAAAATGCAGTATGACATTACCTGTCTATAAATTAAGCTAGATATTTGCCCTCCATTACGTCGGTTATTCCAGTGTTTGGTAATGGACTTTACATTTGTACCAGCAAATTAATCAGCATCTGTTCATAAATATTGGACAAAATCTCCAGATCATCCACGCCGACATGTTCATTGATTTTATGGATGCTTTCATTCAACGGGCCGAGTTCGATAACCTGTGCGCCGGTCGGGGCGATAAAGCGTCCGTCTGAGGTGCCGCCGCCGGTATCGTCGAGGGTTTCAAAGCCGGTCACGGTTTTGATCGCGGCATGGGCGGCATCGATCAATGCGCCCGGTTGGGTCAGGAATGGATTGCCGGACAAGCGCCATTCGAGCTCGTATTTGAAATCGTATTTGTCCAGTATGGCGCGGGTGCGTTGCTTGATGGTTTCCTCGTCCAGTTCGGTGCAAAAACGCAGGTTGAACTGAACCGCCACGCTGCCGGGGATGATGTTTTCCGCGCCGGTTCCGGCGTTGATATTGGAAACCTGCAAGCTGGTCGGCGGGAAAAACTCATTGCCGTGATCCCAGACTTCTTCGGTCAGGTCTTTTAAGGCCGGAGCGAAGCTGTGTATCGGGTTGTCGGCAAGCTCAGGATAGGCGACGTGGCCTTGTATGCCTGCAATGGTCAGTTTGGCGCATAAAGAGCCGCGCCGACCGACGCGAATCACATCGCCGATTTTTTTATCGCTGGACGGTTCGCCGACCAGACACCAGTCTATTTTCTCGTTGCGCTGTTCCAGCACTTCGACGACTTTAACCACGCCGTTGGTGGCGATGCCTTCTTCGTCGCTGGTCATCATTACCGCGATAGAGCCTTGATGATCCGGGTGCTTGGCAATAAAGCGCTCGACGGCGGTGATAAAGCAGGCGATGCCGCCTTTCATGTCGGCAGCGCCGCGGCCGTAAAGCTTGCCGTCACGAATGGTCGGCTCAAACGGCGGTGAAACCCAGGCATCCAACGGACCGGTAGGCACAACATCGGTGTGGCCGAGGAAGGTCAGCAGCGGCTTGGCATCGCCGCGTCTAAGCCAGATGTTTTGGGTGTCTTCAAAGTCCAGGCGTTCTTCTTTGAAGCCCAGTTTGGTTAAACGTGCCGCCAGCACATCCTGGCAACCCGCATCTTTTGGGGTTACCGACTCGCGGCTGATAAGGTCTTTAAGAAGTTCCAGTGTGTCGCTCATAATAATTCGGTTTGTTAGTTATCGGCTTTCGCTGTACCTGTTCCCTACAGGTCTGCGGCATATCCACCATCCTTGGTGGTAAAGCCAAGGATTAGCTTGTCGCCGGTATCTAAAATCGGGCGTTTAATCAGGGTAGGGGTGGTCAGCATCAGCTGCATGGCTTTTTCCTGGGTCAGGTCGCTTTGCTGCTCGGCACTGAGTTGTCGCCAGCTGGTACTGCTGCGGTTAAGCAGTTTGTTCCAGTCTAAATGATCGGCAAAATGCTGTAGCAGTTCAGGCGTTAAGCCATCGGTTCGGAAATCGTGGAACCGATAGTTTATGCCGTTTTCATCCAGCCATTTACGCGCTTTTTTAACGGTGTCGCAGTTTTTTATACCGTAAAGCGTGTGCATGGTTTTTACAATTGGCTGTTCAGCAATTCGTCAATGTTGGGCAGTTGTTTATTTGTTTTGCAGCGGTTTTTATAAAGATCGACAAATTCCATGAAGGCTTGTTCCAGATCAGCCAGAATTTCTTCTTCGTTTTCGCGCTCATCTTCGGGAACGTCGGGCGAATCCAAATATTCGTGTTGCAGGGCGACTTCGCTGTTTAAAGAAAGCATGGCGTAAATGATGGCATTGTTTGAAATTTGTTCGCTCATGGTATTGGCCTTGTTAGGTTGTTGGGGGAAAGTGTGTAAAAGAGCAGTTATCAGTCCTGTTCTCTAAAACGAATGGTTAGGCCTTGTAAAAAATTTCTTAAAATCTGGTCGCCACATTCCCGGTGATGTTTATGGCCTTTTTGCCTGAAAAAAGAGCTGAGTTCACCTTTGGACAGTTCAAAGTCAGCCAGTTTCAAGGTGCTAAGCATGTCCTCTTCTTTAAATTCCAGGGCGATTCTCAGTTTTTTGAGTATGTCGTTATTGGTTAACGGCTCCGGTTTTTTTACCTGCGCGGGTGGATTCTCCTGCTTGCCTCTTCTATAGATAATCAGGCCGTCCAGAAATTGCTCCATCAGCTTGTTGTTAAGCGGAACGTAATCGGCTTCATTGTCTTTTTTGAGCAGCTTGAGCAACTCATCCCGGCTTATCTCTACATCGCTTAAGGCAAAGATCTCGATCATGGTCTGGTCTTTTAGCTCTAAAGCGTAGCGTACCCGGCGTAATACATCGTTGTTAATCATGGTTTGGTAGTGATTGATTTGTATCGGTTGTGATGACGGAAGGAATCTTTGAGTCATCCTCGAGATGAATAGCGAAGGGTGCATAACGCAAAGGCTTATGCACCCCACACGATTAATCCCTCAACAACTCATTAATACCTGTTTTGCTGCGGGTTTTTTCATCAACCTGTTTGATGATAACCGCGCAGTACAAACTGTACTTGCCGTCTGCTGAGGGCAGGTTGCCTGGAACGACAACTGAACCCGCCGGAATACGGCCATAGCTGACTTCGCCGGTCATGCGGTTGTAGATTTTAGTGCTTTGACCAATGTAAACGCCCATTGAAATGACCGAGCCTTCTTCAACAACAACGCCTTCGACGATTTCCGAGCGTGCGCCGATAAAGCAGTTGTCTTCGATGATGGTGGGGCCTGCCTGCAAGGGTTCCAAAACACCGCCGATGCCGACGCCACCGGAAAGATGCACGTTCTTGCCGATTTGCGCGCAAGAGCCGACGCTGGCCCAGGTGTCAACCATGGTGCCGCTGTCTACATAGCCGCCGATGTTAACGAACGAGGGCATTAAGACTGCGCCCGGTGCAATGTAAGCGCCGTGACGGACGATGGCGTTGGGCACTACGCGCACACCGGATTTTGCAAAGTCGTCTGGTGAGTAGGTGCCGAATTTGGCTTCAACCTTGTCGTAGTAACGGCTGTTGCCGCCTTCGATGACGCGGTTTTCGTTGATTCTGAACGACAGCAATACGGCTTTTTTCAGCCATTGGTTGACGACCCATTCGCCACTGGTTTTTTCGGCGACACGGGCTTTGCCGCTGTCCAATAAGTTGATCGCTTCTTCAACGGCTGTACGCACTTCAGCAGAAACGCTGGCAGGTGAAATGTCGGCACGGTTTTCAAAGGCGTCGTTAATGATTTTTTCTAGTTGTGACATGATTTCTTTTATAAAGAGTTAAGGAAATTTTTAATACGATTGGCGGCTTCTATGCATTCATCCAATGGCGCAACCAGGGCAATTCTGACATGGTTAAGGCCGGGATTTACGCCGTCGTAATCACGGGATAAGTAACTGCCGGGCAGCACGGTGATGTTTTCTTGGGCAAAAAGCCGTTGTGCGAATTCGATATCTGAAATCGGTGTTTTCAACCAGACATAGAAACTGGCTGGCGGCTTGGTGATGGTGCAAACATCATCAAGAATATCGATGAAGGCGGCGAATTTTTCACGGTATAAGCGACGGTTTTCGACAACGTGATGCTCATCCTGCCAGGCCTGAATGCTGGCGTGTTGGGTAGGCAAGGACATGGCGCAGCCGTGATAAGTCCGATATAGGAAATAATGTTTCAATATCTCGGCATCACCTGCGACAAAGCCTGAGCGCAAACCCGGCGCGTTGGAGCGTTTGGACAAGCTGTGGAAAATGACGCAGCGCTTGAATGCCGTGTTGCCCATGTTATAGGCTGTTTGCAGCAAGCCCGGCGGAGGGTTACTTTCGTCGTCATAGATTTCGGTGTAGCACTCGTCGGAGGCAATCACGAAATCATGCTTTTCCGCCAGCTTGAGCAGCTTTTCGTGGCTGGCTTGATCGATCACCGAGCCGGTCGGATTGCCGGGCGAGCAAATGTAAATCAGCTGGCAGCGTTGCCATATTTCATCCGGCACCGCATCAAAATCCGGCAAGTAACCGGAGTCTTCCAGTGTGTTCAGGTAATAGGGTTCAGCCCCCGCCAGCAAGGCCGCGCCTTCATAAATCTGATAAAACGGGTTCGGCATGATCACGACAGGCGCGGCCTTAGTCGGATCGATAAGACACTGGGCAAAGGAAAACAACGCTTCGCGTGTGCCGTTAACCGGTAAAACCTGGGTTTCAGGATTAATGGCATCAGCCGGAATCTGAAAACGTCGGCTGATCCATTCGGCTATCGCCTGCCTGAGTTCAGGTATGCCTTTAGTGGTTGGGTAGTTAGCCAAACCATGCAAATGGGTTAACAGCGCTTCCTGAATTAAATGCGGCGTGGCATGAGTCGGCTCGCCCATAGACAGGGCGATATGCGACTTGTTCGCAGGCGGCACTATGCCTTGTTTAAGTTGCGCCAGTTTCTCAAACGGGTAGGGATGTAAGTGTTTTAAATTTGGGGTCATTGATTAGTTGCAATGCGGTTGTTTACCCGCAGATTGGGCTTGCTGGAATAGCCCCATAGCTTGCGGCATGTGCTTTTCCAAGTCCTGAATGCGTGTGGCATGCGAAGGGTGAGTGGACATGAATTCTATGGGTTGCTGACCTTGCGATGCCCGTTCCATTTTTTGCCACAAGCCGATGCTTTGTCTTGGATCAAAGCCGGCTCTGGCCATTAAATCCACGCCGATCATGTCGGCTTCGCTTTCATGGACGCGGCTGTAAGGCATCAGTATGCCGTATTGCGCGCCGACACCCAGCATGACCGAGCGCTGTTTGGCCTAAAGCGGTTTGCGGTGCGCTGACTGCCTGAATGATGCTCATGCCCGAACTTACCGCCATTTCCTGCGAGGCGCGTTCATTGCTGTGTTTGGCGAGGACGTGGCCGATTTCGTGGCCGATGACTGCAGCCAATTGATCCTGATTATCGACCAGTGCGAGCATTCCGGTATGTATGCCGATTTTATTGCCGGGCAAGGCAAAAGCGTTAGGCGTGGCATCTTCAAAGACGACAACTTCCCAGTTGCCGCCTGTTTCCCGGGTAATTGCCCCGGCAATACAGCTTGCAACCTGATTGTATTTGCTGTTATTGCTGATAGGTTTTTGTTTTTTCAGGTTATCAAAAGCCTGTAAGCCCATTTGATCAATTTGTGTCTCGGGCATGAAAACAAATTGGCTTCTACCTGTAGGGCTAGTGATGCAGGCGCTTAATAGGCAGGCAGTTACCAGAGCTGGGAGTATTTTTTTGAACATAAAAAATGACCGGTAGTTTCTATGATAGCGGCCATTTTAACGTATCTTTTTATCCGAGGTTTAAAAATGTACTTACTTGGATCCAGGCTTGAGAATTTTGGCGAACATCGCTTCGTAGTCTTCTTTTGACAATACGCCGCTGACTTCGGTGCGCTGATGAGTTGAATCGAAGAAATAGGTTCTGGGCAGTTCTCCATTAAATTCTAAAAGTGTGTCAAATGATCTATTCGGTAAGTCAAATAACATGGGTCAATTAATCGTGCGTATGCAGCAGTTAGCCGCTTGATGTGGATGTGGCAAGAAACTCGATGAAATCCAGACGGTGTTTATTGAGACAGTGCTTTCAATTCGGGTTAGAATATCGCCACAAAATCAGTTGGGTAGAGCTATTTATATGGCCTTGTTCGTGACTGGGATGGCTTGCAGGCTGGAAGTGATCGGTCGAGCAGGTGTGGATGATAATAAAAAGATTAACAAGGGGATAGCGTGTGACTGAGATAACTGAAGTACCTAGTCCTTTTTGCGGTATTGGAACCGATGACCTGACAATCAAGGTTGACGGTGTATCGCTTAAAGTGACTGAAAATGGCTGTACGGTTAATACGCCTGCTTTTGAACAGGCCATTACCGATACCAGTCCGAGAGTTGATGGTAAGGAAGTCAGTCTGGATGTTGCCGTGGCAAAAGCGGCGGCTTTGTTAAAAGACACCAATCTACCGGTTATCGGCGGTTGTGCAACCGATGTCAACGGCATGCGGGCGTTGCTGGCATTGGCTGATCGTTGCGGCGCCGTGGTCGATAACATGAATTTTACCGGCGCACGGAATAACTTTCTGGCGTTGCAGGATTCCGGCTGGATGAATACCACGCTGGCGGAAGTTAAAAATCGTTGTGATTTATTGCTGGTGGTTGGCGGATCTGGAAGGCTTTTCGCCACGCTTTTTTGAGCGTTATCTGTGGAATAAAGAATCCATGTTTCTGGATGATACCAGCAATCGTGAGGTTATTTATTTAGGTAAAGCGCCTTCGGGTAATGCGTCAACTTCGCCAAGCGGTCAAAAAGCACAGGTTTTTGAATGTGCAACTGAAGATTTGCCGGAAGTCATTGCTGTATTGAGAGCGCTGGTGAAAGGCAAGCCGATTCGGGTAGATTCGGTCGGCGGCATTGCGGTGGCTGATTTACAGGCTATTGCCGATAAATTAAAAGCGGCAAGCTACAGCGTAGTCACCTGGGCGGCCGGTGCGTTAGCTTACGGTCAGGCTGAATTGACGGTGCAGACCCTTTCTGAAATGATTAAGGATATTAATAATCAGAATACCCGCTGTTCCGGCTTGCCGTTAGGCGGTAAAGAAGGCGATCAGACGGCTAATCAGGTTTGCGGTTGGACTACAGGTTATCCGGCCCGAACCCGTTTTTCGCGGCTATCCTGAATACGATCCCTTTTTAAACGATACCAATTTCTTACTGGCAAACGGTGAAGCCGATGCCTTGGTTTGGGTGCAGGCGTTTAATGTCAAAGCAGTACCCCCGGTAACGGCTTTACCTACTATTGTGGTGGGCCGTTCAGGCATGACTTTCGCAAAAGAACCGGATGTGTTTATTCCTGTCGGTACACCGGGTATTGATCATGCCGGTCATGCCTATCGTATGGATAACGTGGTTGCCATTCGCTTGAAGAAGTTACGCGATTCCGGTTTGCCCAGTACGGCTCACGTACTGAATGCCATTGAACAAGCTTTGTAGGCAGAAAATTGCTCCGCAATTTCTGCACTCATTACATCCATGTAATTCGGAAAAACAATATGTTGATAAAATTAACAGGTGGAACTGTCTATGATCCTGCAAGCGGGGTTGATGGCAGCAGCAGGATATTTACATTCAGGACGGGCGCATCGTTAAAAAACCGGCTGAGGATATTCAAGTTGATAAAGAATACGATTTAAAAGGCAAGGTCGTGATGTCCGGCGCGATTGATATGCACACGCATATCGGCGGCGGTAAAGGCAATATTGCCAGAACCCTGTTGCCGGAAGATCATCGCGCACGATCCTGTACGCACGTACCGATATTACCCGTTCCGGCTGCGGTCATGCCATGCCCAGCACCTTTGTGACCGGCTATCGTTATGCGGAAATGGGTTATACCGCCGGTTTTGAACCTGCGTTATTGCCGATTAACGCACGCCAGGCGCACATGGAAATGGCCGATATTCCGATTCTGGATAAAGGCGGTTATGTCATGCTGGGCAGTGATGATTATTTGCTGCGCATGTTGACGGCTAAAAAAGACCAGAAAGCCATTAATGATTATGTGGCGTGGACGATGCAATCGGCCAAAGCCATCGGCGTTAAAGTCGTTAATCCCGGCGGTATTAATGCTTTCAAATTCAACCAGCGCAAACTGGATCTGGATGAGCAAAACAGCCATTACGGCGTGACGCCGCGCGATATTCTGAAAGTCCTGGCAACCGCCGTTAAAGAAATCGGCGTGTCGCATCCGCTGCATGTCCACGGCTGTAATCTGGGTGTGCCGGGCAATATGCAAACGACGCTGGATACCATTCAGGGCATCGGCGGCTTGCCGATGCATTTGACGCATATCCAGTTCCATAGTTACGGCACGGAAGGCGATTTCAAGTTTTCTTCCGGCGCGGCGCAGATTGCCGAAGCCGTCAACAAAAACAAAAATATCACCATTGATGTCGGGCAGATTCTGTTTGGTCAAACCGTCACGGCATCCGGCGACAACATGCGCCAACATGCCAATCATAAACATGCCAGCCCCAATAAATGGGTGACGATGGATATTGAATGTGATGCGGGCTGCGGCGTTGTGCCGTTCAAATACAAGGATCAAAACTTTGTCAATGCCTTGCAATGGGCGATAGGCCTGGAAACCTTCCTGCTGGTTGATGACCCGTGGCGCATTTTCCTGACCACCGACCATCCCAATGGCGCGCCGTTTACCTGTTACCCGCATTTGATACGCTTGTTGATGGACAGAAGTTTCCGTAATGAGGTGTTATCAACCATTCATCCCGAAGCCCAAAAAATGACGACGCTGGCATCCATTGAGCGTGAATACACGCTACAGGAAATTGCCATTATGACCCGTGCCGGTGCGGCAAAATTGATCGGTTTAAAAGATCGCGGCGGCTTAAGCGCAGGCAACTGGGCGGATATTACCGTTTATACCGACAATGCCGACCGGCAACGTATGTTTGAAAAACCCGATTATGTGTTTAAGGACGGTCAATTGGTGGTGGTTGACGGCAAAGTGGTCTCTACCAAATGGGGAACAACCCACATTGTTAAACCCGACTTTGATCCGTCGGTCGAAAAAGGCTTGAAAGATTATTTTGATCGTTTTCTGACCATGAAACTGGGTAACTTTAAAATCAGTGATGATGAAATTACCGAGGATGGGCGCGGTAGTTTGACGGTGCATCCGCTTGAAAGGAGATGTGGCATGATTATTAATGGTGTAACCATAGACGCAACCTTTGCCGAAGCGTTTCCGATGAAAGCCACTCGTGCCATTATCACCGCGCAAAATGAAAAATGGGCGATGATTTCGGCGCAAGCCATGACCGGTTTTGCCACCTCGGTGATTGCCTGTGGTTGTGAGGCTGGGATTGAACGGGTTCTTGATCCTTCCGAAACCCCGGATGGCCGCCCCGGCGTATCCATCATGATTTTTGCGATGGGCGGCAAAGGCTTGGCCAAGCAGCTGGAAACCAGGGCAGGGCAGTGCGTGTTGACATCGCCGACTTCTGCCTTGTTTGCCGGTATTGATGGCGGCATCAGAATTCCGTTGGGTAAAAACCTGCGTTATTTCGGCGACGGTTTTCAGGTTGCCAAAGTTATCGCCGGCAAACGTTACTGGCGTATACCGGTGATGGATGGCGAATTTTTAGCCGAAGCGACCACAGGGCAAGTCGATGCCATCGGCGGCGGCAATTTTTTGGTGTTGGCCGAATCGCAACCGCAAGCCTTGGCAGCCTGCGAAGCGGCGATTGAAGAAATGCGCAAAATTCCCAATGTGATTATGCCTTTTCCCGGCGGCGTTGTGCGTTCAGGTTCTAAAGTCGGTTCAAAATACAAAGCCTGAATGCATCGACCAATGATGCTTTCTGTCCCACATTAAAAGGCATGACCAAAACCGATTTGTCACCGGAGATTGAATCGGTCATGGAAATCGTTATTGACGGTTTAACCAAAGAAGACATCGCCAAAGCCATGCGGGTGGGTATTCAGGCGGTCTGTGATTTGGGTGCGGACTAATGGCATCAAACGCATTAGTGCGGGTAATTATGGTGGCAAACTTGGGCCGTTCCACTTTCACTTACAGGAGATTATGGCATGAGCGCTTTAACCTTTACGCTGAAATACAGACCCGATCAACGCGTCGATATGTCACCGCTGGTGTGTCATCAACTTGAAAGATTTGGCACTGGCTGATATTGCTGCACTTAACCTTGCAAAGCGGCAAACGCAAAATGCGTGTCGATGAGTTGTTCTACTATTGACGGCTCTGATGCGCAAAACATCGTGATTAAAAACAGCTGTTGATAAGCTCGATTTTATCGGTAAGGAACTGGAAGGCGGCAGCATAAGGGTTGAAGGTGATGCGGGTGCTTATCTTGGGCTTGGGCATGAAATCAGGCGAGATTGAAGTGTCAGGTAATGCCGGACTTTATGCAGCTTGTGAAATGAAAAAAGGTTATCTGGAGATTAACGGCAATGCCGGTGATTTTTTAGGCGCAGCCTTGCCTGGCAACAAAATGGGCATGAAAGGCGGCACGATTCTGGTTAAAGGCAATGTCGGTGAACGCGCCGGTGATCATATGCGTCGTGGCAATATCCTGATCGAAGGCAATGCCGGCGATTATTGCGGCTCACGAATGACAGCCGGAACGATTGCGGTTATGGGACAAACGGGCCGGTATTTAGGTTATGCCATGCGCCGAGGTACGTTGTTGTTATGGAATCAACCGCAGCTATCGGCCAGTTTTAATGATTGCGGTGCACACACCTTGGCATTTTTACCCATTTTATTTGCGTCATTTAAAACGCTGAATTCCAGATTTGCCGATGCGTCAGTGCGCATTTAACCGTGTCCAGCGCTATGCGGGGGATATGTCAGAAATGGGGCGTGGGGAAGTGTTGGTTAAAATAAGTTAGAGTTGATTTTAATTAAATAACTCTTAAATTAGTGCAGACGGACAAAAGCCCCAGTATAAAAGCTGGGGCTTTTTTATTGGCGATATGATCGTTTAACATGCTTAAAAGCAGAGTTGCGTCTAAATATATTCATGGCATCAAAATTAACAACAACTAATCATCGTTCCGGATATTGTCGGTTTAAAATATGTTTATCCGGTTATTTCCAGGCGCATGGGTGGTTTGTCTATAGGCATAAATTTTAATACCAATAATGCGTGCAATTGGCGCTGTATTTATTGCCAGGTGCCTGATTTAAAAATCGGTGCTGCACCGGAAATGGATTTTCAGTTATTGGAAGATGAGTTAAGGTTTTTTCTTGATGATGTGCTCAATGGTGATTTCTATGAGCGTTTTCAGGTTGATGAAGATAAGCGGGTTATTAAAGATATTGCTATTGCAGGTAATGGCGAGCCGACTAGCTTAAAAGAATTTGCCAAGGCAGTGGAACTGATTGGCAAAATAGCAACAGAGGCAGGGGTTTTACCGCACAGTAATTATGTGCTGATTACCAATGGTAGTTTGGTTCATCAAGCTAAAGTTCAGGCTGGTTTGAAGATATTAAAGTCTTATGGTGGAGAAGTCTGGTTTAAGCTGGATAGTGCTACAGAAGAGGGTAGGGCTTTAATTAACAATTCCGGGCAAAGCTGCAAGGCAAGTGTGGAAAATCTGATGCTTTCAGCAAAGCTATGTACGACAAAGCTGCAAACATGTTTGTTTGATTATGATAAGCAAGGCTTGTCTGACAAGGAAAGAGCTGGCCTATCTTAATTTGTTGAGGAATATTAAAAAAAGTGGCTGTAATTTGCAGCAAGTGATGCTGTATACCATAGCAAGACCTTCACTGCAGCCGGAAGCGCAGCGGTTGGAGCCTTTGTCTGCTGAAACATTAAATGACATTTGCCGATGAAATTCGGCTATTGGGTTTTGATGTAACAGTGAGTGTTGATTGTGAATCAGTTTTGAAAATTATAGCTTGTTAAAAGGTGGATAAGCAATTATAATGCCGCGTTCATTCAAAGTGCGAATGTGGCGGAACTGGTAGACGCGCTGGATTTAGGTTCCAGTAGGTTATCCTGTGAGAGTTCGAGTCTCTCCATTCGCACCACCCAATTCAAATATATACATAGGAATTAGCGATTCATCGTTCTGTTTTCAGTTCTTTTAAGCCGTCTACCGGTATTCATAAAAATTCTTCTATAAATATGTGAGGTAAAGAAATGCAAGTTTCTGTCGAAAAGACATCAGAATTAAGCAGAAAAATGACTGTTAGCGTGCCTGAAGCCGTTGTTCAGGAGAAAATGGCGGAGCGTTTAAAGTCGTTAGCGCGCAGAAGTTAAAATTGATGGTTTTCGTCCTGGTAAAGTGCCTCAGCATGTTGTTAAAAAAATGTATGGTGACAGGGTTCGTGGCGAAATTGCCAGTGAATTGATTAAAGCTACTTATTATGATGCGTTACAAGATCAGGATTTAAAACCTGCCGGTCATCCGCATATTGAGCCTCTGGATGAAACCGAAGGTTTTAAATACACCGCCGTGTTTGAAGTTTATCCTGAAATATCACTGGAAGGTGTTGATCAGCTCGAAGTGGTGCGTCCGGTTGCTACAGTCAGCGATAGTGATGTCGATGACATGATTGAGAAGCTAAGAGCTCAAAAGCAAAGTTGGCACATAGTTGATCGTGCCTGCGCAAGAACATGATCGTGTTACTATCAGTTTTTCAGGTACTTCTGAAGGCGAGAATTTTACCGATGGCAGAGTAGAAGACTTTCAGGTTGTTTGTGGCTCGAAAAAAATGATTCCCGGATTTGAAGACAATCTGATCGGTCTTGAAACCGGTGCTAATAAAACTTTTACATTAACTTTTCCAGAAGATTACGATAATAAAAAACTGGCAGGTAAAGTCGCTGAATTTGAAGTGGATGTTATTAAAGTTGAAGAACCTTTGCTGCCCGAAATTGATGAGGATTTTGTTAAAGCATACGGTATTGAAGATGGTTCAGTTGAATCTTTCCGTGAAGATGTTAGAAACAACATGGAAAGAGAGTTGGAGCAGGCGTTGCGTGGCAAGTTGAAAAGCTGCGGTAATGGATGCTTTATATGAAAAAATTCAGTTGACTGTGCCCAATACGCTGGTCGATATGGAAGTCGAAAACTTGATGAAGCCTTATATCGAAACAGCTAAAAGACAGAAAATGAAGCTGGAAGATCTAAAGTTGCCAAGAGATGTGTTTGAAGAACAAGCTAAACGTCGCGTGGCATTAGGTTTGATATTAGGTGAAATTATCCAAAAAAATGCTATTAAATTAGATAGTAATAAAGTACGCTCTACCATTGAAGACATGGCGAAAAGTTATGAACGTCCTGATGATGTAGTCAACTGGTATTACTCGGATGAAAGCCGTTTGAATGATGTTCAGCAAATGGTTTTGGAAGATCAGGCGATTGAATGGTTGGTTGCGCAGGCAAAAGTATCTGATGAGACAGTCAATTTTAGTGATGTTATGGATAGGCAACAACGGTAAGGGTTTTGAATGTATAACCAGCATGTAATGAATCAAGCGAAGGCTTTGGAAGCGGCAGGTGGATTAGTTCCTATCGTTATTGAGCAAACCGCTAGAGGTGAACGTTCTTTCGATATTTACTCAAGACTTTTAAAAGAGCGCGTAATTTTTTTGGTGGGTCAGGTTGAAGATTACATGGCCAATCTGGTGGTTGCTCAGTTGCTTTTTCTGGAATCAGAAAATCCTGATAAAGATATTCATTTGTATATCAATTCTCCAGGCGGATCAGTAACTGCAGGCATGTCAATCTATGACACCATGCAGTTTATTAAACCGGATGTCAGTACCTGTGTATAGGGCAGGCGGCCAGTATGGGTGCATTGCTGCTGACAGGCGGAGCAAAAGGCAAACGTTATTGTTTGCCGCACTCAAGAATGATGATTCATCAGCCATTAGGCGGTTTTCAGGGGCAGGCTTCTGATTTTGATATCCATGCCAGAGAAATTCTGTCAATCAGAGACAAGCTGAATAAAATTCTGGCTTACCATACCGGTCAACCTTTGGAAAAGGTTCAGCAAGATACTGATAGAGATAATTTCTTAAGTGCTGAAGATGCAGTGAGTTATGGTCTGATTGATAAAGTATTAACGAATAGAGCAACAGGTTCTGATTAATAACGGTTGGTATTCTTTTGGTATTTCGATATGTTCTTGGCTTTATCGAAAGTAAAAACATCAATTTGATGTTTGCAGGAGTCGATGTTATGAGTAATGACAAAAACGGCAAAGACGACGATAAACTGCTTTATTGTTCTTTTTGCGGTAAAAGCCAGCATGAAGTAAGAAAGCTTATTGCTGGGCCTTCAGTTTATGTTTGTGATGAATGTGTAGAGCTTTGTAACGACATCATAAAAGACGAATTACAAGATGATTCTTCTTCTTTTGGCGGTGGTGAATTACCTAAGCCAAAAGAGATAAAAGAAGAGCTTGATGAATATGTTATCGGTCAGGAACGAGCAAAAAAAATTTTGGCGGTAGCTGTTTATAATCACTATAAACGTTTACGCAGTAAGTCGAAAAAAGAGTCTGTTGAATTGGCAAAAAGTAATATTTTGTTGATTGGACCTACCGGTTCAGGTAAGACCTTGCTGGCTGAAACATTAGCTCGTTTGCTGGATGTGCCGTTTACTATTGCTGATGCAACTACATTGACAGAAGCCGGTTATGTGGGCGAAGACGTAGAAAATATCATTCAGAAAATTCTGCAGAAATGTGATTACGATGTAGAAAAGGCTGAAACCGGTATCGTTTACATCGACGAAATCGATAAAATTTCCAGAAAATCTGATAATCCATCGATTACTCGTGATGTTTCGGGTGAAGGCGTTCAGCAGGCTTTGCTGAAATTAATTGAAGGTACTATTGCTTCAGTGCCACCTCAAGGTGGTCGTAAACATCCTCAGCAGGAGTTTTTGCAGGTTAATACAGCTAATATTCTGTTTATAGTGGGTGGTGCTTTTGCCGGTTTGGATCGTGTTATTAAAGCATCGTTCTGAAAAAGGCGGCATAGGTTTTTCAGCTGAAGTAAAAACCAAAGATGAATCTAAAAATATCGGTCAACTGTTTGCCGAAGTCGAGTCTGAAGATTTGATAAAATACGGATTGATTCCTGAGTTTGTTGGTCGTCTTGCCGGTTATTGCGACATTAGAAGAGTTGGATGAGCAGGCTTTGGTGCAGATATTGACTGAGCCAAAAAATGCACTGACCAAACAATATAAGCATTTATTTGAGATGGAAGGTGCTGAACTGGAATTTCGCGATGATTCTTTAAGTGCAATTGCCCGCAAGGCCATGGAAAGAAAAACCGGTGCCAGAGGATTAAGAACCATTGTTGAAAATGTCTTGCTGAATACCATGTATGAGTTGCCGTCAGCAGATAATATTAGCAAAGTAGTTGTTGATGAAAGTGTTATTTTAGGTCAGTCTGAGCCTATTTTGGTTTATGAAACCGAAAAGAAAAAGGCCTCTGCGGAATCTTAATATTTAGTTGGGATGAAAAAAAGGGAGCTTTTAAAAGCTCCCTTTTTTTGTGCTATAAAAAGCTTTGAAAAACAATATACTAAGCACTGATCCTTGCTATTTTAATTAGCGTCCCCATAATCTTTTTATCCAAGAAATTGTTAAAGGTTCCGTTTATGGAAACGCACAAAATGACAGAGTTACAACAAACAGATGTCTTGATTCCAGTTTTACCGCTTAGAGATGTCGTGGTTTATCCACACATGGTTATTCCTTTATTTGTTGGCAGGGAGAGATCTATTGATGCTCTGGATGCCGCGATGAAGGACAACAAACAGATTTTGTTGGTTGCGCAAAAAGAAGCTGAAGTTGATGAGCCGGATTTTACCGATCTTTATGAGGTCGGTACCTTGGCCAATATTCTGCAGTTGTTGAAGTTGCCTGATGGAACGGTCAAGGTTCTGGTGGAAGGGAGTCAGCGCAGCAAGGTTTTGCGTTATCAAGAAACAGGAAGTTTTTTTTCGGCAGCGGTAGACAGAAATTGATGATATTTTAAATATATCCGAGCAAGAGCAGGATGTATTGCAGCGGACAGTTATCAGTTCATTTGATCAATACGTCAAATTGAATAATAAAATTCCACCGGAAGTTTTAAATGCGCTGTCTGGTATCGATGATCCTAGCCGACTTGCCGATACGATGGCAGCTCATATGACCTTAAAGGTTAGTGAAAAGCAGGCTATTCTTGAAACTGCAGATATTGAAAAGCGCCTGGAAGATTTAATGACTTAATGGAAGGGGAAGTCGATCTTCTGGAAATGGAGAAAAAAATTCGTGTGCGCGTTAAGCAGCAAATGGAGAAGAATCAAAGGGAATATTATCTGAATGAACAGATGAAAGCGATTCAAAAAGAATTGGGGGATATGGATGATGTGCCTAATGAAATTGAAGAGCTGGAAAAGAAAATTGAAAGCGCTGGGATGTCAAAGGAAGCGAAAACAAAGGCGGACACAGAACTTAATAAGCTTAAATTGATGTCGCCTATGTCGGCTGAAGCGACTGTGGTACGCAATTATATTGACTGGATGGTCAATGTGCCCTGGAAGAAAAAAACCAAAGTACGGCATGATTTAAAAATTGCTGAGCAGGTTCTGGAAGCAGAACATTATGGTTTGGAAAAAGTAAAAGAGCGCATTCTTGAGTATCTTGCTGTGCAGCAACGGGTAAAACAACTAAAAGGACCAATTTTGTGTCTGGTTGGACCTCCGGGTGTCGGTAAAACCTCATTAGGGCGAGTCTATTGCCAGGGCGACCAATCGTAAATATGTGCGTATGGCTTTGGGTGGTGTCGGGATGAAGCAGAAATTCGTGGACATAGACGCACTTATATAGGTTCTATGCCGGGTAAGATTTTACAGAATCTGGCCAAAGTGAAAACACGAAATCCGATGTTTTTACTTGATGAAATTGACAAAATGGCGGCTGATTTTCGAGGTGATCCGGCATCGGCTTTATTGGAAGTGCTGGATCCTGAGCAGAATCATACTTTTTCAGATCATTATCTGGAAGTGGACTTTGATTTGTCTGATGTGATGTTTGTCGCTACGGCAAATACCATGAATATTCCACCGGCATTGCTGGACAGAATGGAAGTTATACGTCTTGCCGGCTATACAGAAGATGAAAAAATCAATATCGCTATCCGTTATTTGATTCCCAAGCAGGTTAAAAATAACGGTCTTGAAGAACGCGAAATTGAAATTTCAGAAGACAGCTGTCAGGGATATGATTCGTTATTATTCTCGTGAAGCGGGTGTTCGTAATCTTGAGCGGGATATTTCAAAAATTTGCCGTAAAGTGGTTAAAGAATCTGTTGTTGAAGCCGAAAAAACTAAAGTCATGGTTACTCCTGAGAATCTTGGATAACTATTTGGGGGTTAAACGTTTTAATTATGGGCTTGCTGAAGAACAGGATCAGGTTGGACAGGTTACAGGCTTGGCCTGGACAGAAGTGGGTGGAGAATTATTAACCATTGAGACGGCGGTGATTCCCGGAAAAGGTAAGCATTCGGCAACAGGCAAGCTGGGTGAAGTCATGAAAGAATCGATTGAAGCAGCGATGACGGTGGTCAGGAGTCGATCAGAAATTTTAGGGTATAGATAATGAATTGTTCCAGAAAAATGATATTCATATTCATGTTCCTGAAGGGGCTACGCCAAAAGATGGACCCAGTGCAGGTATCGGTATGTGTACGGCCATTATTTCAGCATTGACCAAAATACCTGTGCGGGCAAATGTAGCCATGACCGGTGAAATTACCTTGCGCGGGGAGGTGTTACCTATCGGTGGCTTAAAAGAAAAGCTTCTGGCAGCTCATCGCGGAGGTATAACAACGGTTTTAATTCCTGCCGAGAATGAAAAGGATCTGGTTGAGATACCTGAAAATATCAAGCAAAACCTGGACATCAAGCCGGTTCATTGGATAGACGAGGTGTTGGCAGTGGCTTTGCAATATATGCCTGTTCCTGTTGATAAAAAAGCCGATGAAGAACAAGGTAAAAATGAAGCTGACCCAGTTAAAATAATACAACAGGGTCTTACAGCCCATTAATAATTTGCGGTTTTGTCAAGTCCATGGCGCAAAACCGCAAAAATCATGGCTTCCAGGGGTTTTAAAGCTTGACACTGTGTAACGGCTATTGATATAAATACCAGTGTTTCTTGTGTTGCTGTGGATCGTGCATAAGAATTAACATACGGGTTTTCTACAATATAACTATAAAAATAACTTCCTCAGGGGGAATAATGAATAAATCGGAACTTATTGATGCTATAGCAGAGTCTGCTGGTTTAACAAAAGCAGATGCTGGACGTGCTTTAGATGGTTTTCTTGGCGCGGTGACAAGTGCTTTGAGCAAAGGTGATTCTGTTGCTTTAGTGGGCTTTGGAACCTACTCTGTAAAAGAAAGAGCTGAGCGTAAAGGTCGTAATCCACAGTCTGGAGAAGAAATTACTATTAAAGCTGCAAAAATTCCTTCATTTAAAGCTGGTAAATCTTTAAAAGATGCTGTAAACTAGTCTTAGTGGATTATAATCCTAAAGAAAAATCCTTATTAGCTGATATTTAAAAATGTATAATGGGTTTTGTCGGGTGCTTAGCTCAGCTGGGAGAGCATCGCCCTTACAAGGCGAGGGTCGGGGGTTCGAACCCCTCAGCACCCACCAGACTTTGGAGTGGTAGTTCAGTTGGTTAGAATACCGGCCTGTCACGCCGGTGGTCGCGGGTTCGAGCCCCGTCCACTCCGCCAAATTAAAAACCCCGAACCATCTGGTTCGGGGTTTTTTTTTGCTTCGAATTAAATTGATTCTTTAGGACTGATCTATGCTGACAAAAATTAGAGAAAAAGCACAAGGTGCCTTTGCATGGGGTATCTTGATATTAATTTGTGTACCCTTTGCTTTATGGGGTATTCAAGAATTATTTGGATACCGGGAAAGAAGCTCCAGTTGCATCGGTGGGCGATAAGGATTTTTATCAGCGCGATGTTAATAAAGCCTATGAGCAATATAGCCAGAATCTCCAAGGGTATGGGTATTGATGAGCAAACCTTAAAAGCACAAGCATTACAAAAGCTGATAAAAGATGAAGTTTTATTGCAATATGTGCATGCAGAGGGTCTTGTTGCAACTGATGATGAAGCTCGGGAATTTATTAAATCCCTGCCTTATTTTCAGGTGGATGGTAAATTTAGTGACAAGCAATATAAAACATTGCTCAGTTCACAAAGAATTTCTTCCGCGGAATTTGTAAACAGAATTAAGAATGCGCTGATTATGGAGCAGTTTCAGCACAGTATTGTTGATAGCAGTTTCGCTACACAATATGATGTGGAAAGTTTTTTTAAAATCCAGAATCAGCAGCGTGATGTCGATTATGTAACTGTTGCGTTACAGCCATTGACAGAACAACCTACAGCAGAAGAAATATCGGCCTATTACCAACAGCATCAGGATTTATATCAAACACCTGAACAGGTTTCTGTTGAGTATATTGAGTTGTCACTTGAAGAGATTGCCAAGAAAGTAGTCGTTACCGACGAAAAGTTAAAAGCCTTCTATGAAGAGCAAAAAGACCAATACACTACGCCGGAACGAAGAAAAATCAGTCATATCCTGTTTGCAATTAATGACAAGACTACTGAAAAAGCGGCTTTAGAAAAAGCCCTGAAAGCAAAACAAGATCTGGCAAACAAAGACTTTGCTGCATTAGCAGCAGAAGTTTCCGATGATAAATTGACCGCTAAAAAAGGTGGGGATTTGGGGTTGTTTAACGTCGGTGTCATGGAAAAAGCGTTTGAAGATGCGGCGAGTGCTTTGAAGCTTGGTGAAGTATCAAATCCGGTTAAATCAGCATTTGGATATCATTTAATTAAAGTTACCGAACTCGTGCCAGGGAACGTTAAGCCGTTTGATAGCGTTAAAAATGAAGTCACTAAAGCTTATCAAAAAGCCCAGGCAGAAAATGCTTTTTATGAGGCAGGTGAAAAATTAACTGAAATGAGTTATGAAAATCCTGATAATTTGCAAACAGTAGCTGATGCTCTGGGCCTTACTGTTAAGAAATCGGCCTTGTTTACCAAAGAAAAAGGTGAAGGTATTGCAGCTGATGAGAAAATACGCAGTGCAGCATTTTCGGAAGAAGTGTTGCAAGGTAACAATAGTGCACCTGTAGAACTGGGTACTGAGCGTTTGGTTGTTGTGCGGCTTTTGGAGCATAAGGCGGCTGCCAAGCGGGATCTAAATGAAGTTAAACAGGAAGTGGCGGAGGTATTATCAAAAGAAAAAGCCAAGCAACAGACTGTCGAGAAAGCAAAGCAAATAAAGGCGCGTTTGCAAGCGGGTGAATCCATTCAGGACTGTTGCGGCTGAAAATAAGCTGGAAATTAAGACAGGCAAGGACTGATTCGCAACAAAAATAATTTGCCCGAGCAGTTGAGTGATGCCATTTTTAAAGCAGCTAAACCCGTTGGCGGCAAACCGAGTGTCTTTATTGCAGCATTACCTTCTGGCGAGCAAGTCGTAGTGAGTTTGTCAAAAGTTACAGCAGGCATCATGAGTGAGGATGATAAGAAGCAGCTGGAATTGGCAAAGAAGAATATTGCCAATGCGTTTGGTCAAACTGAATTCAATGAGGTTCTAAACAGTTTGCAGGCGGAGGCTGATATAGAAGTGAATAAAAGGCTCGAAGTAATAATCGGCGATCGGGAATAAAAAAGGGAGCTTAAGCTCCCTTTTTTATGCGTGAAGAGTCTGCTCAAGATGCCGCTAAACCGGCAATATTATAGCCGCAATCGACATAAGTAATTTCTCCGGTAATACCTGAAGCCAAATCTGAACACATAAAAGCAGCCGCATTACCCACTTCTTCAATGGTTATGTTTCTCTTTAACGGCGAGGTATCGGCAGCTTTACTCAGCATGGCTTTAAAATCATTAATACCCGATGCGGCAAGCGTTCTGATAGGTCCTGCTGAAATCGCATTAACGCGTGTGCCTTCCGCACCTAATGCCACAGCCATATAACGCACATTGGCTTCCAGACTGGCTTTGGCAACACCCATGACATTGTAGTTAGGAATCGCCCGTTCCGCGCCTAAATAAGTTAAGGTCAACAATGAACCGTTACGACCTTTCATCATAGCGCGTCCTGCTTTCGCTAAAGCAGTAAAGCTGTAAGAACTGACATCGTGAGCAATTCTAAAGTTTTCGCGGGTGGTGACATCAACATAATCGCCATTCAGCGCGTCACGCGGTGCGAAAGCGACCGAATGCACAATACAGTCCAAACCATCCCAGTGTTCACCCAGTTTTTCAAACACATTGTCGATGTGTTCATCGATGCTGACATCGCATTCAATGGTAATGTTTGGAATTGCATTGTTCAGCCATTTCTTCGACACGGCTTTGCAGCTTTTCATTTTGGAACGTAAAAGCCAATTCAGCGCCTTCGCGGTGCATGGCTTGAGCAATGCCCCATGCAATTGAACGATTACTGGCTAAACCCACAATCAAGACACGTTTGCCCTGCATAAAACCCATTATCATCTCCCGGTGTTTTTGTTGTTACAATAGAGTTTCAAGTATCTATGACCCTTTTATTGATGTCCAGTCTTTTGTCTATGAAGATGCAAACCTGCAAAGTGCACCTGCTAGTTCTGATATTGCTTGCTGTGTTTTTGAGCGCTTGCGAGTATTCCGAGCTCAATAATCCCTATGAAGCAGAAGACGAAAAGTTATCGGTTTTATATGAATCGTTTTCAGAGCGACCCAAGCATTTGGATCCTGCTGTTGCATACAGTGCCAATGAATATACTTTTATCTCGCAGGTTTATGAGCCGCCGTTTCAGTATCATTACCTGAAAAGACCCTATCAATTAGTGCCGTTAACGACAACCGGCATGCCGGAAATTAATTATCTGAATGCCCAAGGAGCAAAGCTGGGAGGGGGCGCAAATGATAGCGAAATCGCCTTTACTGACTATTTGATTGAAATCAACCCCAATATTCAATATCAGCCACATCCGGCATTGGCAAAAAATGCACAGGGCGATTATGAGTATCATCACTTAACCGGGGAGCAAATCGAGTCACTTACAACATTGGCCGATTTTAAGGCTACCGGCTCACGTGAACTGACCGCTGAAGATTATGTCTATCAGATCAAGCGTCTGGCGCACCCCAAAATCCAGTCGCCCATCGCCGAAATCATGAAAAATTATATCGTCGGCTTTGACGATTTTTCAAAACAGGTCGGCGACAAGCAAAAGGTTGAGATTAAAGACATTCCGCTGGCGGGCGCTGAAGTCATCAGTCGTTACCAATACCGCATCAGGATCAAGGGCAAATATCCGCAATTCATTTTCTGGTTAGCGATGCCATTTTTCTCGCCGATGCCTTGGGAAGCTGATGCGTTTTATGAGCAGCCGGGACTGACGGACAAAAACATAACGCTGGATTGGTTCCCCATAGGCACAGGGCCTTATTTGCTGGCGGAGAATAATCCAAACCGGCGCATGATCCTGGTCAAGAACCCGTTGTTTCATGGAGAGACCTATCCGGCTGAAGGAGAGCCTGAAGATAAGCAAAAAGGTTTGCTAGACGATGCAGGTAAGAAGTTGCCGTTTATTGATAAAGTCGTTTTTATGCTGGAAAAGGAAACCATTCCTTACTGGACCAAATTCCTGCAGGGCTATTTTGACGCGTCGGGCATCGCCTCTGACAGTTTTGACCAAGCCATACAATTTACCGGCAGTGGCGGTGTCACATTAACCGATTCCATGCAGGAAAAAGGCATACAGCTGCAGACCTCGGTGGCGATATCCAGTTTTTATATGGGTTTTAACATGCTGGATGCAACCGTGGGCGGTACGACTGAACAAGCCAGAAAATTGCGGCAAGCCATCGCCATTGCCGTTGATTATGAGGAATATATTTCAATTTTCAGAAACGGGCGGGGGATTGCTGCTCAAGGCGTTTTACCGCCCGGCATATATGGCTTCGCCGAAGATAAGGCGGGGATCAATGCTTATGTTTACGACTGGATTGACGGCAAAGCTTCCGCTCCTGCTCACGCTCCTTACCTACGTCCTGTAGGCAAAGCGCAGCGTAAAAAGATCGATGCAGCGCGGCAGTTAATGACGGAAGCGGGCTATGCCAACGGCATAGACCCCAAAACCGGATCAGCCTTGATTCTGTATTTTGATACGACTGCAGTCAGTATAGATGACCGCCCCACCATGAACTGGTATCGTAAACAATTTGAGAAGCTGGGCATTAACCTGGTTATCAGGGCGACCGATTACAACCGTTTTCAGCAGAAAATGCGGGCAGGTAATGCGCAGATCTTCGTCTGGGGTTGGAATGCCGATTATCCTGATCCTGAAAATTTCTTTTTCCTGCTTTATGGGCCAAATTCAAAGGTACAGCACGGCGGAGAGAATGCGGTCAATTATCAGAATCCTGAATTCGATCACTTATTTGAGCAAATGCGCAACATGGATAACAGCGACCAACGTTATCAGATTATTCAGCAAATGCAGGAACTTGTGCGCCACGATGCGCCTTGGGTTTTTGGGTTTAACCCGAAGAATTTTTCGCTTTTTCATGGCTGGTATAAGAATCTGAAACCCAATTTAATGGCCAATAACACACTCAAATACCAGCGCATCGATACCGCCGCCAGGGCGGAAAAAAGACAGGAGTGGAATAAACCGGTGTTTTGGCCGTTGGTTCTGTGCGGTGTGTTTTTTGTGCTGATATTGATTCCGGCGGTTAATGCCTATCGTCGTCGAGTCAGGGAAACCATCCAATGACCCAATATATTATCCGTCGATTTTTATACGCATTTCCTTTGTTAATGGGGGTGAATATTTTAACGTTTGTACTGTTTTTTATCGTTAACAGCCCTGATGATATGGCGCGAATGCAGCTGGGGCAAAAGCATGTCACTGAGCAGGCGGTGGAAAACTGGAAACAGCAGCGCGGCTATGATTTGCCCTTGTTATGGAATGCCAAAGCGCAGCATCAAGAAAAAATAACCAAAACTATTTTTTACCAGAAATCGGTGGGTTTGTTTTTGTTCCGCTTTGGCGTTTCCGATAGCGGCAGAAATATCGGCGCGGATATTCAAGAGCGCATGTGGCCAAGCCTTGCTGTGGCGTTGCCTTCCTTAATAGTCGGTTTGCTGGTGAATATCAGCTTTGCCCTGATGATGGTGCTGTTTCGCAACAGTTATCTGGAACATGCGGGTATCGTTTTGTGCGTGATTTTAATGTCAGTGTCATCGCTGTTTTATATTATCGGCGGCCAGTTTTTTATAGCCAAATTATTAAGGCTGGTGCCTATTTCCGGCTATGACGATGGCATGGCGGCGGTCAAATTCCTGATATTGCCCGTGCTGATTGGCGTATTCTCAGGGATAGGTTCAGGCGTACGCTGGTACCGAACCTTGTTTCTGGAAGAAGTCGAAAAAGATTATGTGCGCACCGCAAGAGCAAAGGGCTTAACCGAAACTCAAACCTTGTTCCGGCATGTGTTGCGCAATGCCATGATTCCGATATTGACGGGCGTGGTGGTGGTGTTGCCTCTGTTGTTTATGGGCAGCCTGATCATGGAGTCTTTTTTCAGCATTCCCGGTTTGGGCAGTTACACCATAGATGCCATTAACAGCCAGGACTTTGCCATTGTGCGGGCCATGGTTTTTCTGGGCTCGGTGTTATATGTGATTGGCCTGCTGCTGACCGATATTTCCTACACCATAGTCGACCCCCGAGTGAGGCTATCCTGATGGTCATATTATGGACTGACGCGCTGATCTTTATCCTGATCGCCATAATGCTGGGACTGGCGCTGTATATGCGCGGCAAGGAACACATTAAACGTCCCATGCAACAAATCTATCGCAGCAAAATCGGCATGGTTTCGCTGGTGGTGCTGGTGTTTTTTGTGCTGATTGGCTTGATGGATTCGGTGCATTTCAAATCTACCGGCAATAAAACCAATGAGATTATTAGTCTGTTGGACTACTGGGCAACGCCGCTTCGGGAACATGGCGAAAAAACCTATTCTGCGCCCTTTGCTACCACGCTTTATAGTAAGGAAATGATGACTCTGGCCGATGGCACTACGCAATGGGGTTATCCGCGACTGGAGTTTGGCGGCAGCCATTTGGATGATCCCGAAAACCAGCGCATTCCCGATATTCTGCAAAAAGCGGGTTACGGTTTTGCCCAAGGTGCAGGATTGGTTGCTTTTTTTATGGTGCTGTTATGGATGATACTGGCGGGGCAGCACAAGCAGTTTATGCACAGCTCAACAGCAAAAGCGGTCTGGGCGGTAGTGTTCGTTATCGTGTCGTTCAGTTACACCTTGATCTATTTATCCGCCTATTATCATGTTCTCGGCACGGATAAAGTCGGTGAGGATGTTTTTTATCAGGCGGTAAAAAGCATACGCACCGGGCTGGTCATAGGCACATTGACTACACTGATCATGCTGCCGATGGCGATCATCTTCGGCATCCTGGCCGGTTTTTTTCGCGGCTGGATAGACGATGTCATTCAATATATCTATACCACGCTCAATTCCATCCCCGGCGTATTGCTGATAGCGGCCTCCATCCTGATGGTTCAGGTGTATATGGCCAATCATGAGGAGGCCTTTACCAGCGTAGTAGTCCGCGCCGATATGCGGCTGTTATTCCTTTGCCTGATTCTGGGCGTGACCAGTTGGACCGGCTTATGCAGATTGCTCCGGGCAGAAACCTTAAAGCTCAGGGAAATGGAATATGTTCAGGCCGCACAGGCGCTGGGGGTTAAGCAAGGCGTGATTTTGCTGCGCCATATCCTGCCCAATGTCATGCATATTGTTTTAATCTCCGTAGTGCTTGACTTCAGTTCGCTGGTGCTGGCTGAAGCGGTGTTGTCCTACATCAATATCGGTGTCGATCCGACCACCTATAGCTGGGGCAACATGATTAACGGTGCCCGGCTGGAAATGGCGCGTGAGCCGATAGTCTGGTGGTCTTTATCGGCGGCCTTTGTGTTTATGTTCGCTTTAGTGCTGGCGGCCAATTTGTTTGCCGATGTGGTGCAGGCTGCGTTTGATCCAAGGCGGGCAGGCAATGAATAATCCCATATTGGCTGTTGAGCATCTCAGCGTAACTTTCAACCATCAGCAGAAGGTCGTTGATGACATCAGTTTTGCCATCTATCCGGGCGAAAGCTTTGCGTTGGTGGGCGAATCGGGTTCCGGCAAATCCATCACGGCACTGTCAGTGCTCAGGTTGTTGCCCAACAATGCCCGTCTCAATGCCAGCGCAATCAGCTTGCAAGGCGATAATTTATTAAACCGGTCTGAATTTGAGTTGTGCAAGATTCGCGGTAGTCGCATCGGTTTGATTTTTCAGGACCCCATGTCGTCACTGAATCCGGTGATGACTATAGGCAGCCAGATTGAAGAAGTCATTAAAATCCATTTCTCCTTGTCTAAGGAGGCGATTAAACAACGCGTGCTGGAATTATTGCAGCAAGTTGAAATACCCCAACCGCAGCAGCGGATTAAAGACTATCCGCACCAACTTTCCGGCGGTCAGCGGCAACGGGTGATGATTGCTATCGCTTTAGCGGGCAAGCCTGATTTGCTGATTGCCGATGAACCGACCACGTCTCTGGATGTAACCATACAGGCGCAAATATTGGCGTTGCTGAAAAACATCCAGCAGCAGACCGGCATGGCATTGTGGTTGATCAGTCATGATTTGGCGCTGGTGTCCACGATGGCAGACCGCGTTGCCGTGATGCAGCAGGGCAAGATTGTGGAAACAGGAGTGACTGCCGATTTCTTCAGCAACCCCAAGCATCCTTATACCCGCAAGTTACTTAATGCCTTGCCGTCGATGAGCAGTTGTTTAACGCACAGCGCCGAGGAAAAACCGCCTTTACTACAGGTTAACGATTTCAAAGTCTATTATCCGATTCATAAAGGTATTTTTAAACGAATTGTTGATCATGTCCGGGCAGTGGATGGCGTGAGTTTTGACATACAGCAGGGAAAAACGCTGGCCCTGGTTGGCGAATCCGGTTGCGGCAAGACTACGTTAGGCAAGAGCTTATTGAATTTAATACCTGCCAGCGGAGGGCAAGTCAAAATCAATGGCATTGAACTGAGTAGCTTAACCGGCGAGCAATTAAGACAGCAACGCGCAAACATCCAGATTGTTTTTCAGGATCCTTTTTCATCGATGAATCCAAGAATGCTGGTCGGTGATATCATTGCCGAAGGCATCAGAGCCTTGCATCCCGGCATTAATTCGGCTGAGCGCAAGGCAAGAGTTCGGCAACTGTTGCAGCAGGTTGATTTGCCTGAAGATTCGGCGCAACGTTATCCGCATGAATTTTCCGGTGGTCAGCGGCAACGCATCTGTATAGCCCGTGCCCTGGCGGTTGAGCCTAAATTGATCGTTTGCGATGAGCCGACCAGTGCGCTGGATGTCTCTGTACAGGCGCAGATTATTCAATTGCTCAAAACATTGCAGCAGGAAAAAGGCGTGAGCTATTTGTTTATCACTCATGATCTTGCCGTTGTGGCAGAAATCGCCGATGATGTTGCCGTTATGTATCAAGGTAAAATTGTAGAGCAGGGCAGTGTGGCGCAGGTGCTGACACAGCCTGAACATGCCTATACGAGAAAGTTATTAGAAGCTGTTCCTGTTTTAAAAACAGAAAAATGATAAAATTGAAACCAGATGTAAAGCTGGTTTGGATAATAATAATTTAGTGATGGCGGTGAGCCATCGAGAGGACGTTGTGATGAGTGGATTAAGTGCAGAAAGTTTGGGGCTAAAAAATGTCGGTAAGGTTTACCGTAACCTCAGTTTCGATGACCTGTTTACGCACGAAGTGAACAATAATGAGGGTCGCGTCGCCAGTAACGGAACCATGATGGTCGATACTGGCAAATTTACCGGACGTTCGCCCAAGGATAAATTTTTTGTCCAGCAGCCTCCCTCCAGTGCCAACATCGCCTGGGGCAGCATCAACAAACCTGTTTCTGCCGAGATTTTTGACGAGCTGTATGCGGATGTCATTGATTATCTTTCCGGTAAGGATATTTATGTTACCGATGGATACAGCGGTTCTCACCCGGATACATGCAAGTCGGTCCGTTTTATTACCGAGTTTGCCTGGCAGTCGCATTTTGTCAAAAATATGTTTATTCGCCCTGAGGAAGCAGAACTCGAGAATTTTGCGCCCAACTTCAGAGTCTATAATGCCAGCAACATGACTAACGAAAAATGGCAAAAACAAGGCCTTAATTCTGAAGTCTTCTGCGTCTTTAACGTCGAAAAGAACATCGCCATTATCGGTGGCACATGGTACGGCGGAGAGATGAAAAAAGGCATTTTCACCATGATGAACTATTGGTTGCCGCTTGAGGGCATTTTGTCCATGCATTGCAGCGCCAATGTTGGCAAAGCCGGCGATGTGGCATTGTTCTTTGGGCTTTCAGGAACCGGTAAAACGACCCTTTCCACTGATGCCTCACGCAAGTTAATCGGTGACGATGAACATGGCTGGGACGACCATGGTGTTTTCAACTTCGAAGGCGGTTGTTACGCCAAATGTATTGGCCTTACACCGGAAACAGAACCGGAGATTTTTAACGCCATCAAACGCCATGCGCTGCTTGAAAATGTTGTTTATGACGAAGACGGCGTGGTCGACTTTTTTGACAGCTCCAAAACGGAAAACACCCGAGTTTCCTATCCTATTGAACATATAGAAAATCATGAGCCTAGCCTTAAGGCCGGTCTGCCGAAAAACATTATCTTCCTGAGCTGTGACGCTTTCGGGGTTTTACCGCCTGTATCCAAACTCACCAAAGAGCAGGCGATGTACTACTTCCTGTCCGGCTATACTGCCAAGGTTGCCGGTACTGAGCGCGGTATTATCGAGCCTCAGGCAACTTTTTCTGCCTGCTTCGGTGAGGCATTTTTACCGCTGCATCCAACGGTCTATGCCAAATTGCTTGGTGAAAAGATGGAGAAAAATGGCGTTAACGCCTATCTGGTCAATACAGGCTGGACGGGTGGTGGCTATGGCATCGGTCAGCGGATGAGCATTAAAGCGACGCGTGCCTGTATCAATGCGATTCTGGACGGCAGCATCAACAATGTCGAGTTTGATAAAATTCCATTTTTCGGCCTGAATATACCCAAAGAGCTGCCTGGCGTTGATAGCTCGCTGCTCAATCCACGCAACGCCTGGACTGATAAAGCTCATTTTGATGAGATAGCGACAAAACTGGCTGGCATGTTCATCGATAACTTCAAAAAATATATTACTGTAAGCGATGATTTTGATTTTACCCAAGCGGGGCCACATATCTAGCGCTTGGAAGGCAGGCTGGATTTAGCCGAGTGTTTGTCGAGGTAATAAGAAGAGCTTGAAGATTCGGTTTTGGCCAAGAGTAAAAATTGTGTGGGAGCGGCTAAAGCTGCTCTCACAAGTTTCCCGGCTAAAGTTAAAACTGAACTTTTAATGAGACGAGGCGCCACAGATATAGGCATAGTCAATATAACAACTATTGGCGCATTTCTTCGAGGACTTAATTTTTCATTACACCCAGAACCATCGCAATATGCGCCAATTCAGCCACTGATGACACCTTGAGTTTACTTCTGATTTGCGTGCCGTAATTGGCAACGGTTTTATAGCCCAGACAAAGCTCATCGGCGATTTTATGAGCGGTTAGACCTTTTGCCAGCAGCAGGAATACGTCGAATTCTCTGGCGGATAGTGATTCAATAATGGTTTTATAATCGGTCTCGCTAGTTTCCGGTCTCACTTGAAAGTGCATTTTCATGCCTGATCAAGCCTTGTTCAATATAAACTTCACCTTCGGCTATTTTCTGTATCGCTTCAATCAGAATTTCAGGATGTGCGTGTTTGGTAATATAACCTTTTGCTCCTGCGTTCATGGCTCGATCCACATAAACCCTTTCATCATGAACGCTAAAAACCAGTATTTTGGCGTTACTGTCACGATTGCAGATACGCCTTATGGTTTCCAGTCCACCGATGCCGGGCATGGATAAATCCAGCACCATCACATCCGGTTGTTTTTCCAGATACAGCTGACAGGCTTGCTTCGCCCCGTTCGGCTTCGGCTATCACCTCAATAGCTGTCTTCAGTCGACAACAGCATTCGAAAGCCTGCACGCACCACGGCATGATCATCCACTAATATAACTTTTATCCGGTTTTTCATTTCAGTGGAATACTCGCAATAATGCTCATGCCTTGTTGCGGTTGGGTTTGAATAGTCAATTCGCCGCCCAGGCTGTTGATTCTTTCTCTCATGCCCAATAAGCCAAAACCGGTTTTAATCATGTCAGCTGCACAACCTTGACCATCGTCCGTTACTTGTAAGCCGAAGCACTTTTCCTGTTGTTGATGGATGCACAATTTCCAGACTGATAGTAGCCTGCTTTGCCTGGGCATGACGAACAATATTGGTTAAGCATTCCTGCACGATTCTAAATACCTGAATGGCGATTTTTTGCTCCAGCGTGTCAACTTCATCAGGGCAGTCTATGGTGAGTTTTAACTCCGGATTTCTTATAGCCCAGTGATTTAGCAGATCTTCCATGGTTGCTTTCAGGCCCAGTTCGGTTAATACCAGCGGGTGTAATTGGTGCATCATGGAGCGCACCACAGTCATCAAGTGGTCACAGACACTGATAATGGAATCAGTGGTTTGTTTGATGTCGGCTCTTTGTCGTGGGCGGCAGTCACGGCCATAACCTTGATGGCAGTCAATGATTGCCCCAGTTCGTCATGCAGTTCCTGAGAAAGTCGCTGCCGTTCGTCTTCCTGTATTTCCAGTGAGTGTTGGGTTAATGCACGATTTTCCTGTTGGCTGGCATTCAGCTCACCGGTCATGTGATTGATGGCTTTGGCAATGCTGTCATATTCCATGAATGGAAAAATCGGGTAGTTTTTGTTGGTATTGTCCGGTTTCAATGATTTTAAGCGCGTTGACAATGATGGCAATGGATTTAAGTGCTTTGTTAAAAGCCAGATTGACGGCTAAAAAAGTAAACAGTGTCAATAGAAAAAGTGAGCTGAAAAAAGCCAATGCTTTCTTGCCAGACTTCTGTTATTTCATCCAATGGATTGGCCTGAATAATCAGGGTCAGCTGTTTGCCGCCAAAGGTTGTGATCGGGTGTTCAGCTTTGGGGTGCTTGCCTTCAACCAGATTGATAAACCATTGCGGCGGCTTTTCTTGATGGTTTGTTGGTTGATTTTTATGGGCAACACTGATTATTTCGCCTGAGGGCGCTTTCAGTTGAATGCTTAAATGCCGGGTTTCTTTCAGGGCATTAAACTTGAGGCAACCAGTCGGTTTCAGTGTGCGGGTTTTGCGATGCTTGTGAAAAACCGAATTTTATCAGTTGCACGGCCAGATTAATGGATGAATCGACTTCTTTGTCCACGGCATTGCGTGCCTGCCAGATGGCTATCGATCCGCCCAGTATCAGAATGCACAGGGAAGAGATCAAAATTCGTATGTTGATTTGGTAGCGTAGACTCATTTTGGGTGTATTGAATAGGTCGGGACGGCTTCGAGCATGCATTCTGCGATATAATGGTCTTGTAACGGTACTTAAGGTTTAACTTGGTATCATTTTTAGTATAAACCCTTGCTGCGATTTTGTTGTCAGCAAGTTTAATCGAGAGGAAGTTAGTGTGGCAAAGGCTAGTGATTTAAAGAGGGGAATGGTGGTCGAAATAAATGGAATACCGCATGCCGTAAAGCAGGTCGACGCTAAAAGTCCTTCGTCTCGTGGCGCATCAACCTTGTATAAGATTCGTTTTACCAATCTCAAAACAGGCCAAAAACTGGATGAGTCATTAAAAGGTGATGATTTCTTTAAAGATGCTGACTTGGTGCGGGCCAAGGTACAGTTTTCATATATAGATGGCAGTAGCTATATCTTCATGAATATGGAGGACTATACCCAGTACAGTTTGAGCAGTGATGATTTGGAAGGCCAGATCGAATATTTGACCGAAGGTCTTGAAGGCATTGTTGCTCTGCTGATAGACGATGCCGTGTTGGGCATTGAACTGCCCAGTTCGGTAGTACTGGCGATTGTTGAGACAGCTCCTGCGATTAAGGGCGCTACGGCATCAGGCCGCACGAAAACGGCCAGATTGACTACAGGATTAGAGGTTCAGGTGCCTGAATATCTGGAAACTGATGAATTGATCAAGATCAATACCGAGACCGGAAAATTCATGTCACGCGCTTGAGCCATGCCTGTCGAATCCGATAACTTATTAAGCGTTGCTCAGGGCGAGTTTGAACTCAACCGGTTGCCAAAACGTCCGCGGGAATTGTTACGCGCCTGGGATGCGGCCGATGAATATCTACTCAACACTCTCGCAGAAGAGTTCAAACCATCGGTTGATGCGCGGATTTTGATTCTGAATGACACCTTTGGCGCTTTGGCTGTAGCGCTCAGTTCATTTCAACCGCTAGCGGTATCTGACTCGTATTTGTCACAGCAGGCGACACGGCTCAATCTCGCCGCAAATGACTTGCCTGAGCAGAGTGTCAGGCTGATGAACAGTCTTGAAGCGCTGGAGGGAGTGTTTGATCTGGTGTTGATTAAGGTGCCGAAAACGCTGGCTTTACTGGAAGATGAGTTGATGCGGCTGCACCCCCATCTGACACTGTCAACCAAAGTCATTGCAGCGGGCATGATAAAAACTCTGCCTCCCTCGATTTGGAAAATGCTGGAGCGATTGGTCGGGCCAACGACGACATCGCTGGCAAGAAAAAAAGCGCGGCTGATTTTTGCAACGCCTGACCCTAAGCTGGTCGTTCCTTCCAGTCCTTATCCGGTTTGTTATCAGCTTGAGGGTACCGGGCATCTGATCAGCAATCATGCCAATGTATTTTCCCGCGACAGCCTTGATATAGGCACTCGTTTTTTTCTCCAGCATCTCCCAGCCAGGCAGGATGCCTGCGACATTATTGATCTGGGTTGCGGTAATGGCCTGGTCGGTTTAATTGCCGCTGAACGCAATCCGGCGGCGACCGTGCATTTTGTTGATGAGTCTTTTATGGCAGTGGCATCGGCCAGTGACAATTTTCATCGTGCTTTTGGGCAACAGCGCGAGGCGACTTTTCGCGTCGGAGACGGGCTGATGGATTTTGAATCGGAGTCGGCAGACATGATTTTTTGCAATCCGCCTTTTCATCAGCAGAATACGGTGGGCGATCAGATTGCCGACAGCATGTTTAAACAGTCGCGGAGAGTATTGCGGAAAGGCGGCGAGTTATGGATCATTGGTAATCGGCATCTGCCTTATCACCTCAACCTTGACCGTCTTTTTGGTGCACATTCGGTGGTCGCAGCCAACTCGAAGTTTGTTATCTTGAAGGCTCGCGTGAATAATTAGCCGGATGGGCTGTACAGAATTTTGGGCAAAAAAAATCCCGGAGCACGAGCGCCGGGAGTGAGATCAAACAGGATTTACTGTTTGTATTGCGATACCAGGAGGTGGTAAATACGTTAGCCGTGCAGTCTGCGGCTCAAAACCATATTGCTGAATATAGCGGCTGATGCAAACACAACGGTTGAAACAATAAATTCGCCGGAAATAAAACCAAAAATGCCAATGATAAACATCAGGCCTATTAGAATATCTCTTTGAAAATCAGTCATTTTAAAGATCCTTTAATATATTGTGGGTAAGAAATAAGTAGATTGAGACATACTATACATGTGCAGCTATTTGTTGACAATATCAGTAATTATTAATTAATAGTTTCCTTATTGGATATAATTAATTTTTTTGTTGCTCCAAAATTCCAGATATTACGAGTCAGTCCGTGTATAAGCGTAGCGTCATGCACCGATAAGGGGTCTCTTGAAACGTCAACTTTCCTTAATCGACTCCCATTTGCGACGGCTTTGGCAGGTGCAATGGTCAGCTTTGCATCACCCACATCAGGAAAATCGCCCTGGTGATCAAAATCGTCGCTGTGATGGCTTTTGAATGGCATCCAGTCAAATTAAAAGCGCAATGCATTCCTGGATGGTTGAAGGCCTATATTAGCCAATAAATGAGATTTAAGTTATCCACATTTACTGTGGGTAACTTTGTGTATAAGTTGAAGACAAATTCCTTAACTAGTCACTCCGTAAGGCTTTTTGTTAGATTGACCAGATTATGCTCTGGTTACCTGGATTAAATATAAATATCATTAACTATCAGCTAGTTAGTAAATTCAATAGGTGCTGTGAGTGCTTTTTTTATGAGCAGAATTAATTTTTTCAGCTATGTTATTGAATAACGATAAATATTGCGTTTACTTGTGGAAAAATGAGTTTCAAGGAATTGTTGTCAAGCTCTATTTCTTGGAAATAAGCAGGATTATTCCGTAGCTCTTTCGATAAAAAATTGAATCACTAGGATGTAAAAAGAGTTGGCGTGAAATCTCAAAAAGCCTGCAATTGCGAGGTCATTGATTTTCGGAGCGGAGGAGATATTTATGATGATTGTAAAGAGGGGCGACCGGCAAGCAGGTCGCCCAGATAGCTCAGCTATATTTCTGCGCTCTTTTGGGGTAGCGGGTATAAGTCCATTTAATTATTCCATTGAATGGAATAACGCAGTAAATCAACTTATTACAATACTTATTTTGCCGTGTTATGGCTGAAAGCTGTGAGTAATGAGGAGAATAGCGGGCTTTGTGCCGTTAATGTTTTAATGGCGTCTGCCATTTTTACCGGTAGTGGTATCTTCAAATTTAACTTTTAAAGGCTTTCCGCAATATAAGATTGCCGTCGAGTGCTGCTATTGCGGCTCTTGCTTCATGGCCTTCCATTCCGATAAAACCGAAACCTCGGCATTTGCCGCTGAATATATCGGCAACAAGTTGAATGGAGCGGACTTTGCCATATTCGGAAAATAAAGCTTGAACAGTTTCTTCAGTGGCGTCGCTAGGTAAGTTTCCTACAAAAAGTCGTTTCAAAAGACATGTCCTAAATTCAGGGGGTGAGTTGATTGACCGGATAATCCGGTTATGCCACAACCCCGCTGGTTATTTAGGCGGAGCTGTGTATCGAGAAGTAACGTTAGCTTAAGCTGCGCTTACTTGTGATGCTTGTGGACCTTTAGGTCCTGATTCTACTTCGTATTTGACAGCCTGGCCTTCAGCCAGTGTGCGGTAACCGCCATCGCTTGCGATTGCAGAAAAGTGTACAAACACATCCGCACTTCCATCGCTAGGCGAAATAAAACCAAAACCTTTAGACTCGTTAAACCACTTAACAGTACCTGTTGCCATGTAACTTCCTCAATAAATCAATGAAAATGTTTGATTGCAAATCATGCCGGGCACAAAAAGGAGAAAAACGAATGGAATTTCTGAAAAGTGCTGAATAACATGCAAAACTTATAGATAGAAGTCTCACGTCATGAGCGTAGTACTATCTACTTACTGTTGCATTATAGAGACTAATTCCCAGTATAGCCATCTAAACTTTGGACGGTGCAAAATAATAAGGTTAAGTTTATTAATCATTAAAACGTTAACGATGGTCTCTACGGTGGTGATTGTCGTCACCGGGATTGCCACGTTGGTGGTGATTGCTGTTCCCGGGATTGCCAGGTTGGTGGTTGTTCTCGTTGTCCGAGCGATGGTTAAAGTTATGGCCACCCCAGTTATTATCCCTTCTATTGTCATGTGGCCGATTGCCGTGACTTTCTCTTACGTCAGGTTGATACCGCGGGATGTCATGTTGATACCGCGGTACTTCATGTTGATATCGGGGTATGTCGTGTTGATATCGCGGTCTTGGGTAATCGTTGTTCCGACGGGGACGGGCATCGTATTGGTCATGATGTTGGTGCGGAAAATTTCCATTATCCCAATCATAGCCATTATCATAATGACCGGATGTTCCGCCATAATAGTTTCTTTGCATAACGGTATATCCGCTACCATAAGACCCGGTATCAGGATAGTAGGAATGTTGCTGGGGATGATGAGCGCATGCATTCAGCAGTAACGCCAAGCTAACGAGTAGTGTTTTTTTAATTATCGAATTCATTCTTATAGCTCGTGATAGTTAACCCGGACTAAAGAATAGACGAAATATACTGAATGCTAAATGAATCGAAAATAACAAGTGTTAGTCATACTGACATCATAAAAACGTTTAAAGGAATACGATGAAACACAAAGTAATTGATGCACACATTACACCCGAAGGCCGTTTGGATGTTTTGTCCAAGGCCGAAGTAAGCAAACTTCTTGATACCAGCCAGGGTGGTCTCTATCGAGTATTCCGTAACTGCTCACTTGCGGTTTTGAATTGTGGTAGCGCTATGGATGATGGGAAGGAGTTGCTGGAGCGTTATCCTGATTTTGAAATTCGTGTTGTTCAGGAAGAGCGTGGTATCAAGCTGGAGGTTAAAAACGCCCCGGCTCATGCCTTTGTTGACGGCAAGATGATTAAAGGGATCAATGAGCATTTGTTTGCGGTGTTGCGTGACATTATCTACGTCAGTGACGAGATCAATGATAATCCGAAATTTGATATGGAAACATCGAGCGGCGTTACTAATGCGGTTTTCCATATCATGCGCAATGCCAACATCCTGCGTCCGATGACTGATCCAAAGCTGGTGGTTTGCTGGGGTGGACATTCGATAAACCGCAAGGAATATGAATACACCAAACAAGTCGGGCATGAAATGGGGTTGCGCGGTTTGGATATTTGTACCGGCTGCGGGCCGGGGGCGATGAAAGGACCGATGAAGGGAGCTACCATCGGGCACTCCAAACAGCGAATTAAACACGGACAATATCTGGGTATAACGGAACCCGGCATTATTGCGGCCGAATCGCCTAATCCGATTGTGAATGAACTTGTTATCCTGCCGGATATTGAAAAACGCCTGGAAGCCTTTGTCCGCACCGGGCATGGCATTGTGGTGTTTCCCGGTGGCGCGGGTACGGCGGAAGAAATTCTTTATCTATTGGGTATCCTGCTACATCCTGATAACAAGGACATGCCGTTTCCCCTGATATTCTCAGGTCCTGACAGTTCAGAGGATTACTTTAAGGAGATCGACCAATTTATTGCCGGCACTTTGGGTAAAGAGGCGCAGCAACGTTACCAGATCATTATTGATGATCCCGTTCTGGTCGCCCGCGAAATGCTGGCGGGAATCAAACAGGTGCGTGAGTTTCGTAAAGAAAAGGGCGATGCCTATTATTTCAACTGGTCGCTGAAAATCGACCAGGTATTCCAAAAGCCATTTATACCCACGCATGAGAACATGAGAAATCTTGCCTTGCATAAGAAACAGGAGACTCACTTGCTTGCCGCTGATTTGCGTCGTGTATTCTCCGGCATAGTGGCGGGAAACGTAAAAGACGCGGGAATTCGAGCGATCGAACAATATGGCCATTTTGAGATTCATGGCGATGCAAGCATCATGACGCTTATGGATTCATTGTTGGCTTCATTTGTTGAACAGCATCGTATGAAATTGCCAGGGAAAAAGTATTTGCCCTGTTACCGCATCATCAAATAAAGCTCCCGCTCTTTTATTGTATAACGCCATGGATGGCGTGTAGTAGAGCAACGCCTCGAGCTGTTGCCGAGGGCAAATATCTGTCCTAGTAGGCAATTTATGGTGCATTGGGCGTTAATTTAAACTACTAAAGTTTTTGCGTTTTCTTTTAGACAGAACCAGCCGATAATAGCGACATTGTTAATTCAACCACGAGAAAAAAATGAGCAACGTATTTAGTTTTACAGGCACAGTTGGCAGAGATGCGGAAGTCAGATATTTGCCATCCGGCCAGGCTGTATTGAATGTCACCGTAGCCAACAATATCGGTTTTGGCGACAAACAGCAAACCTTATGGGTGAGGGTAGCCATATGGGGCAAGCGCGCAGAAGGGTCGCTGAAAGATTATCTGAAAAAAGGCCAGCAGGTGTTTGTATCCGGTGAGCTGACGCAGCGCGAATATCAGGCGAATGACGGCACAACCAAGACCAGTCTGGAGCTTAACGCCAATATTCTCGATCTGGTTGGCGGTCGGGCGGAAGAAGGCAGAAGAAGCGAGCCTGGCCAGCAACCGCAAAGCTATCAGCAGCCGCCCGCTCAGCAAGCCACCAGCCATGATAATTTCGATGCGCCGTATGATGACGATATCCCGTTCTAGAAAACTATGTCGGATAGATCCGGAATGGAACGGCAGAAAGTGAGTGTTACCGAGCGCGGCCTGTTAGTCGCGCCTGGACAAAGCAAAAAACTGGCGGATATACGCAAAAAGGTTCAGCCGCTTGCGCCTGTTGAAAATGTGCTGCCATCAGAAAAGGAAACTTTTGCAGGATTGAAGCCTGAGCTTGCCGCAGAGCTGAAAACAGCAAGAAAAATGATTGACGATAGCATTAATGAAATCATGTGCAGTTTTCCTGAGGGAAAGAAAAATAAGCTGTTTGGCTTCAGGTTCGGTTCCATCGATGCAGTAAAAAGCATGAGCATAAAGACGGCTTTTAAGAAATTAGGGATTGATGACAATTCGGTAAAGATGAAGTTGATTGCTGAAATGGATTATCACGGGAATCAGGTTAAAGGGCGTTAACTTATCGGATTTTAAAGCTGCAGGCGGGAGGGTATGTGCATAACTTGGACAAGTTAGTAGCTTCTATCGCAGACCAGCCTTTTCGGGCAATACACAAGCTGTATGGTTCATATCATTTCCCCCGCTTTGAACTCAGCTTTATCAAAATGCAGGGTAGCCCCGGCGCTAACCCTGCTTCAATTGCAGAGATAAAAATAGCGCTGCGGGACAGCGAAATCCCTGAGGACTTTTTACAGACGGCAGAATGCAAACTGGCAGTAGCCGATTTTTTGATTCGGCGTTTTCGCCAGGGGATTGACGCATTTGCCCAGCAAAATCGCGGTAAAGAGGGCAGCGGTTCCTTTAATACCATTGCCTTGAGCCAAAAGATGTTGAACAGGGATAGTGTCTTGTTTGGTGACGAAGCCATTTATCTGCGCTTCAGCATCAGTCTGCCCGCCAAAGGAAGGGCGGTGGCGTTTTTGATGCCGAGCAGGCGTGGATCATGTTGAGTCAGGAACTGGTCACCATTGTTGGCTCGACGTTTTTTTATCAGCAATACGATGATTCAACCCGAACGCTGCTCCAGCAGTTTGTTGATGTGCAAAAAATACGCACAGAGATCATTCAGTTTATGGAGCAGCATGATCTGGTTGCCTTTATTGCCAATGATGCGCTTCTTCCACGCATTAGCGGTGTCGATGACAGGCCTGCGACCTGCGCGAATGTTACAACCTTTCAATCCCCCGCGTCCTTACAAATAAACATTCCCTTGCAGAATAGCAATAGCATAAGCGGCATGGGTATTAAGGAAGGAATCACCTGTATTACCGGTGGCGGCTATCATGGCAAATCGACCTTAATGCAGGCGATTTTAGCCGGAGTCTATGCACATATTCCGGGAGACGGCCGAGAGTATGTGGTCACCCGGGAGGATGCTTTTTTTATCAGGGCAGAAGAAGGGCGCAGTATTCGAGATGTTGATATCAGCCCTTTTATCAGCGATTTGCCGAATGGCCTAAAAACCGATCATTTTTCAACTGATAATGCCAGCGGCAGCACCTCGCAAGCGGCCAATATTGTCGAGGCTGTTGAAAGCGGTAGTAGATTGCTGTTGTTTGACGAAGACACCTGCGCGACTAATTTTCTGGTGCGGGATGAGCTAATCAAAAAAATCCTGGATGCAGCGCAAGAGCCGATCAAGCCGCTATATTCAACGGTGCGATCATTGTGGAAAAAACACCATGTCTCGATGATTTTTGTAGTCGGCGGCTTGGGCTATTTTTTACAAAAAGCCGATACCTGTCTGCTTATGGAGAATTACCGTTGCCATGATATTACCGCCAAGGTGCGTGACAGGCTTGGATCGATACCGGAGGAGGATGTTGCAATTGCTGATTTTGCCATATCACGCCGTTTGACCGCTGATAATTTTGATCCTGCGTATAAAAATCAGCGCCTGAACAAGACGATGCCTAAACGTATAAAAGATTTACGTAATGCCCCCAGGCAACTGGAATATGGCATGGATCTGATTAATCTGGAGGCTGTAGCGCAACTCGTAGAAGCGCCGCAGATTTTAACCATAGGTTACTGCCTGTTGATGCTACGGAATAAAATGAATCTGTCAGATGGCCGGCCCGAAACTATTCGTTGCTGGATAAACTGGCTTTACGATGAAATTGCAAAACACGGATTATCGGTTTTAAAACCTGATTATCCTGGAACCCTTTCCATGCCGCGCAAATATGAACTAGCCGCTGCTATTAACAGGATTAGGTCGTTGAACATCGCTCAAGAACCATAGGAGTAAATGACGGAGCTATTGATAATCAAAAAAAAGCCACCTCAAAGTGTAGGCTTATTTCTAGGTGGCTTTGTAAGATAGAGTCAATATGACAAAAAGCATGAAAACCGAATCTTTTTGTCGGTTTCATATTAACAAAATATGCAGAGGGAGGTTATTGGTATGAATACCTATATCAGCGATATTCTAACAGTCTGCCTGTTTGTCAGTTCGACTTACCGTTAGTTTTTTATGCGGTAAGGTTGGTTTTCTGAATGGTTCCGGTTTTATCGCTTTCAGTCTAATAAGTACTCGTTTATGGCTAGCGTGGCGCAGTAGTTCTGTATCCAGCTTAGTGTACAATAGAATTTTTTAATGTAGAGAGAGTCAATAATAATGGAAGCCTACCCTGAGAAAACCTGTTCGATAGACCGCCTGGTCACTCATGCGAAATTGGTGGAAGCGACAAAAGCAGGAATGAAAACACAGCAGCGTCGTGATGGCGTATATGGCTGGCCCGGCGAAACCTTCGATCTGGACGGGATGACTTTTGTGGTTACCGATTTGAAACGTCAGCGTTTAGGCGATATGACTGATGCCGATGCCAGGGCTGAAGGCTATCCAAGTCTTGATATGTACCGCGACATTATCTTAAAAATGCATGCAGGGATGACCTGGGAAGCCGACAGTCTGGTATGGGTGCATACTTTTGCGGCTAAGGCCGATCAATAACAGCGAAAATGAGAAATGGCGGCAAAGGAATTGAGAGCTGCTTTTTTACTTTAAATATCACATGGTCGCTTCACGCGACCATGTGAATCATGCTTGATTTAACCGGCGGCCAAATAATATAAGCCGCTGCTCAAGCATGCCAATGAAAACAAATAATGAACGCGCTTGCCTGTGTATAGCCCCAATACGCTGCTGCCAAGACAAATAACAAGACTCATCAGCATTAGAGCCGAGAAATAGAGTGCGGCACTGGAATCAGCCGGAATTTCCGCCGCATGGGCATAGCCATGAAATACGGCAAAAAACGAAATGGCCATGAACAGTATTTTCGAGCGTTGTTTCTGATTGACGCTGACCAGCAAGCCGAAAGCCATTATCGACAAGGTGATTAAGGGTTCAACAAAGGGCAGTTGAATCGCATAAGCATTAAGCAAAGCTCCGGCAGCCATCAGCGCCAGGAAAGTGAATGGAAATGCAAACAAGGCTTTGCCGCCCTGTTTGGCAGCAATCAGGCCAACCGCAATTAATACCAGTAAATGATCGATGCCGGTTAAAGGATGCAGTAAACCTGTCATCAGGCTGGCTTCAACCAGCCCTCCGGTATGTGCGTAGAGTGAGGGTGATACAAGGCATAAGGCAGCAATTAGCCAGGATTTAATACGCATAATGGGTTCTCTCAAAGTTGTTGTGCCGTCAAACAATAGTCTTACCATGCTGGCAGTCTATATGGTTTTGTAAAAGTGGCTCAGTCTAGTAACTGGCCTATTGCCTGTCAACGCTTTATCAAATAATCGCTTTAATCGCGTCAGCGAGCAGGACGTCGAGCTTAATGCAGGATGTCGGATGATCTGATGCTGTCTGTGCTCCAGATGGTTTTGATTCCGGCTTGCAGGATATGTGCTTCTGCATCATCGCAAAACAGGGCATGAGTAACGACGGCGTAAATGTCTTTGCTGCCGGCAGCTTGCAGCAGTCTGGCTGCCTTGGCTAGGGTTCTGCCGGTGCTGGCCATGTCGTCTATGATGACTACGGGTTTGTTGCGAAAGTTGTAATCCGGCAAGGTCATTTCAATTTGTTTGTCACCCCGTCTTTCTTTATGGGCAATGCAATAGTCAAAACCGATTTTGTTGGCGATATTGGCGACCCATTGTTCTGATTCACTATCCGGGCCTAACAGCAGGGCATAGTCCAGCTTTTGTTTCAGGAAACGTCCGATTTCATCAGCGGCGGTAAGGCTGATGGCGTTTTTTATCGGAATTGCCTGATCCAGTGACGATATGCGATGCAAATGCGGGTCTACGGTGAGCACATCGTCAAATAGACCGGCCAGCATTTTGCCGATGATGCGCTGGCTCACCGCCTACACCCGGCTGATTGGCAAAGTCCTGACGCATGTAGCATAAATAAGGTGCTACCAGTGTGAGGCGTTTGGCGCCCAATTCCCGTGCCGTTGTGGCGCAGAGTAACAATTCGATCAATTTGTCATTGGGTTGATTGAGGCTGCGGCAAACGATAACGTGCTCGGGCAGTGACGGCGGCAGGCGTATGAAGCTTTCACTGTCAGGAAAATGATGCAGGCTGACTTCGGCCAGTGGTGCATCAAGCCGATCAGCGAGGCGTTGCGCCTGGCTCAAATAGTCGGGGAAGGCGAGTATCATCATGAGCAGCGTCTGTTCAGGATTAAAAGGCAATCAGCGACTTAATAATTTGTTCTTCGGTGCCTATGGCGTAGCCGTTATTGTGAGCGGCCAAATCCTGTGCGAATTTGAAATCGGCAGGAAATTCGGCATAGATGCGGTATAAAAGGTCACCTTTTTTTACCGGGCTTCCCACTTTTTTTAATAAATCGACGCCTGCTCTTTTCATCATCGGCGCACCGGCAAGACGGGCAATTCTTGCCATTTGGAAGTTGTCGATACCTGTGACTACGCCGTCGCAATCGGCAAAAACTTCATGACAAAGACTGCCGGGATGCAGGTCGATCACTTTTGGTCCTTGCGCCTGAATGAGAGCATCCATTTTTTCCAGGGCCCGGCCTGAATCGAGTATGTCACGGGCAATTGCATAGCCTTGGCCGCCGCGAACATCCGGATCAAATTCAATAACCCTGCCGGCCAGTTGCAAGGATTTCTGGCGCAAATCGGCCGGCGCGTCAGGGTCATTTTGCAGGACCTGCATGATATCTCTGGCTTCCAGCACCGGGCCTATGCCCCGGCCTATCGGTTGGCGGCCATCGGTAATCATCACTTCCAGATGAATGTTGAGCCGGTCGCCGACAAATTCAAATAATTTACGCAAGGCCAGCGCCTGACCCATGTGCCGCACTTTTGCGGTGGGGCCGACAGGAATATCAATAATCAGATGCGTGGAACCGGCAGCCAGTTTTTTGGACAGAATCGACGCCACCATTTGTCCCTGTGAATCAATGCCCAGCGGACGTTCAACAGAAATCAGCATGTCATCGACCGGCGCGAGTCTGGCCGTCCCGCCCCAGGCCAGACAGCCGCGTTCCTGACGCACGATGTCGTGCAGTTGATCCGGTGTCAGATTGACTTCAGCCAGCACTTCCATGGTGTCGGCTGTACCTGCCGGTGAGGTGATGGCGCGGCTGGAGGTTTTTGGTATCAACATGCCGTGTGCGGCAACGATAGGCACGACCAGCATGGAGGTGCGATTGCCGGGGATGCCGCCGATGCAATGCTTATCGGCTACCAGCGATTCATGCCAGTTCATGGTGTCGCCGGATTTCAGCATGGCGCGGGTAAGGAACAGCAGTTCATCACGGTCAAGATTGTTTTGCCCGGTCGCGACCAGAAATGCCGCCATTTCCATTTTTGAATAACGGGTTTCAACAATATCGTTAGTTATACCGTCAAAGTCATCCTGATCGAGACGTTCGCCGTTGATTTTGCGGCGCACCGCATCCATGGACTTTGGCGGTTCTGCATGATTTACAGTAACCAGGCAGCCTTCAGCGACATTCAGCTGCTTGAATGCCTGTTCGGACAGGCCTAATTCCCCGGGCTGAACAATGGAGACATCATCGACTACGTTAAGAACGGCGAGTACCTTGGAACCGTTGGCGCTGACCTGAATTTTGGAAAGCGCCTGGAAACCCTCGGCACGATAAATGCCGCATTCACGATTCATATAAGCGACGTTTTCATGATAGGTATCAATAGCGATACGGCGTATTTGCAGGGTGTCATTACTCATGGGTGAACTAGCCAGTAGATAAACTCACTCGATGATGCGGTTTGATGTGAATATTGTCAATAACTGGAGGATGTGCTGAACGCAGTGAAGCCCATCATTCGCGAGAATTATAGGAACACCAATGAAAAAATGCACATGGGCGCTGGCCAGTTCAAGTGAAGAACAGTATCACGATTTCGAATGGGGAGTGCCGGTGCATGACGACCGGTTGCTGTTTGAGTTCCTGATTCTTGAAGGCGCACAGGCGGGCTTAAGCTGGTCAACGATTTTGAACAAACGCGAAGGATACAGGCTAGCCTTCGATAATTTTGATGCTGAAATCGTTGCAGGCTATGATCATAAAAAAATCGATGCGCTATTGGCCAATCCGGCCATTGTAAGAAATAAACTGAAGGTCAATGCGGCTGTTATCAACGCACAGGCTTTTTTAAAAGTTCAGCAGGAGTTTGCCAGTTTCGATGGCTATATCTGGCAGTTTGTCGGTGGCAAGCCGTTGCACAATGCACGCAAAAGCCATCACAGACATCCCCGTCTCTACGCCGGAATCTGATGCAATGAGTAAAGACCTTAAACAGCGCGGCTTTAAATTTGTCGGCAGTACCATTTGTTATGCCTATATGCAGGCGACCGGCATGGTGAATGATCACACCATCGATTGTTACAGACATGCGGAAATTAAAAGTGAGTATTCATAAGGAGTAACACTATGCGTTATCTACATACCATGGTTCGGGTTCGTGACCTTAACGAATCCCTCGATTTTTATTGCAACAAATTGGGTCTGGTTGAAAGCAGCAGGAAGGAAAACGAGGTTGGGCGTTTTACGTTGGTTTTTCTGCATGCGCCGCAGGATGCCGATCAGGCTACAAAGAGACATGCGCCGTTGCTGGAGCTGACTTATAACTGGGATACCGAAGATTACGGGGGAGGGCGCAACTTCGGCCATCTGGCTTTTGAAGTCGATAACATTTACGAGACCTGCCGGAAATTGATGGATGCCGGCGTAGTCATCAATCGTCCGCCGCGTGACGGACATATGGCGTTTGTCCGCTCGCCCGACAAGATCTCCATCGAGCTGCTGCAAAAAGGCCATGCGCTTGCCCCAGCAGAGCCGTGGCTTTCTATGGGAAATACGGGGACTTGGTAAAAAAACGTCGTACCCGCATGGCATGACAAGATCTGGATATTCCAAGATTTTAAAAGAATGAGACGGGTTTCCTTTCACAGAAATTATATCGGCCGGTGCGCCGGGTTGTAAGGTGCCAAGCAGTGGTAAATTTAGGTGCTGGCCTACTTTCGATGTGGCGCTACGCATTACTTCAATAACCAGCATTTTTACCATATGCATACATAGTGTATGGATCCTGGCTGAAGATCAGCCCACTGTGACCACATTGTCCTTTGTCCATAATTTCAGAAAGGGCCAGCGAGCGGCCCATGCCGGGCAAATCAGCATGAAACAACAGGTACTGGTCGAAAAATGCCGCTGGATAGCAAGTCATTTTTTCTGCATGCCATGAATTACACGATGGTGTTGCCGGGCCTCGACGCGCGGCAATTGGCGATTTATATCGGTTGGCTGATGCAGGGTGTTTGGGGTGGCATCGCGTCCGGTGCTTTTTGTTTTATCTTGGTTCATCACGCAAGATGCTCAAATGCCTAACTTGCAATCAAGTGATATTAGCCGTTAGGCGGTATTGTTGTTATAAACAGTGACCACATTCACAAATTATTATCATAAACAGTGAAGGCATTCACAAATTCGTTAATTGATACCTGCTTCCGGGTTGAGCGGCTAGCTAAATTCGCCTATTCTAAAAAAACCACATGGATGGTATAGGATTTAGCCGATCTCAAAGGTCGGCTACAGAGGGCAGGGATTAGCCCGGACACAGGGACGCTTCTTGGGTAAGGTGACAGGAGCGGATTCTCCAGGACAACCACCTTTTATTCAGTGAGAACCTATCACATGCTTACATTATGCCGTCTTGTTAAGACCTGGCGCGCCTGCTGGCTGCTGCTGGGCCTGTTATGTTCCTTATCCGCTTTTTGGGGCCTGTCCCTGTCCATCGTCCTGATGCCGAGTCCTGCTCTGGCCGGCACCTGTGACGGCGACGGCGATGCGCCGGATTGGGATGACCAGTTCGACCCGCGCTGCAACCCACCTGACAAAGCCAAAGAGCGCGGCTGCAGCGCAGACAGCAACGCCCAGCAATGCAGCATCGGGAAATCTTCGGGTAACCCGATCCAGAACAGCACCGGCAACAAATTCCAGCAGGAGACCGATTATCGCGGCGCCGGCGCGTACCCGCTGCAGGTCGTGCGCTCCTACAACAGCCAGTCCGGGATTACCGACGGCCTGTTCGGCGCCCACTGGAGCTTCAGTTACGGTGGCCATATTGAGCCGGTTTCCGCGACCCAGGTCAACGTGATTCGCGCCGATGAGAAAACCTTCGTTTTCAAACTGATTGGCGGCGTCTGGACGCCCGATGCCGACGTGCATAGCAAGTTGGCGACTCTATCCACCGGCGGCTGGCGCTACACCAACGGCCGGGACGGCGTGGAGACCTACGATGCCGACGGCCGGTTGGTCACGGTCGCCAACCGCTCCGGTCTGTCACAAACCCTGGCCTATGACAGCGCCAGCCGGCTCAGCACGGTCACCGACCCGTTCGGGCGCACGCTGCAACTGGCCTATGACAGCCAGAACCGGATCAGCGCTATCACCGACCCGGCCGGCAATCGCTATAGCTACCGATATGACGGCTACAACAACCTGAGTGCGGTCACCCATCCGGACGGCAACAGCCGTCAGTACCTGTACGAAAACCCCGGCTGGCCGCACGCGCTGACCGGTATCATCGACGAAAACGGCGTGCGCTTCGCCAGCTGGACCTATGACAGCAACGGCTGGGCCATCACTTCCGAGCATGCCGGCGGCGTCGAAAAAGTCAGCCTGACTTATGATCAAGCCAATCTCAAAACGAGCGTCAAAGACGCCCTGGGTGCCACACGACTCTACTCGTACCGCACCTATCTCGGCGTCGCGCACACAGCCTTCGAGACGCAAAGCTGCCCAACCTGTGCCAGCGCCACGCGCACCATGAGCTACGACAATGAAGGCAACCTGATCAACAGCACCGACTTCAAAGGCAACGCCACGACCTACCAATACGACCTGGCGCGCAACCTCGAAACCCGCCGTACCGAAGCCGCCGGCAAACCCGAGGCACGCACCATCGCAACCGACTGGCACCCCGACTTCCGGCTGCCGGTCAAAATCACCGAGCCGGGCCGCGTGACCACGTTCGACTATGACGCCCAAGGCAACCTGATCCGGCGCACCGAAACCGACACGAGCGCCGGCGCATCAAGCCGCAGCTGGACCTTCGCCTATAACGACCACGGCCAGATCACCCTGGCTGACGGCCCGCGCACCGATGTCGACGACAGCACCCGCTACAGTTACGACAGCGAAGGCAACCTGGCCGCCGTCACCGATGCACTGGGCCACACGACCCGCATCACCGCCTACGACCGGCACGGCCATCCGCTGAAAATCATCGATCCCAACGGCCGCGTCACCGAACTGACCTACCATGCGCGCGGCTGGCTGCTGTCGCGCACCGAAGGCGACCAGACCACGACCATCGACTATGACGCCGCCGGCCAGCCGATCCACGTCCGCCTGCCCGGCAGCGAACAGCTCCACTACAGCTACGATGCCGCGCACCGGCTGATCGCCGTCGCCGACAACCTGGGCAACCGCCAGGACTACAGTTTGGACGCGCTGGGCAACCGCCTCGAACAACAGATCAAAGACCCGGACGGCCAGCTCGCTCGCCTGCAGAAAGCCGGCTTCGACGGCTTCGGTCGGCTGACCCAGGTACTTGACCCCTACGGCAACGTGGCGACCTACCAGTATGATGACAACGGCAACCGTACCGGCGCCATCGATCCGAACGGCAACCCCAGCCAGTACCGCTATGACAGCCTGAACCGGCTGATCCAGCAGCAAAACGCCCTGGCCGGCCTCACGCGCTACGACTACGACGGCGCCGACCACCTGCTCGGCGTCACCGATCCAGAAAACCACCGGACCGACTACCAGCGCGACGGCCTCGACAACCTGCTCAACGAAGACAGCCCGGATCGCGGCAGTTTGGCCTACGCCCATGACCCGGTCGGCAACCCATTGAGCCGTACCGATGCCCGCGGCATCACCGCCAGCTACCGCTATGACGCCATGAACCGTCTGTTGAGCATCGACTATGCGGGCGAAGCCGACGACGTTGCCTACACGTACGACCAGTGTAACAACGGTATCGGCCGTCTGTGCCGCATCGAAGATGAAAGCGGCGTGACCGCTTACCGCTACGACAGCCACGGCAACCTCATCGAACAGCGCAAAACCGAACTGGGCCGGACCTACGTCACCGGCTACCGCTACGATAATGGCAACCGCCTGGTCAGCATCCGCTACCCCGATGGCCGCGACGTCCGCTACCAGCGCGATGCCATCGGCCGGATCAGCCAAGTTGCCACCGGCAACCACCATCGGCCGTTCATCCTGGCCGACCGGATCGGCTATCGCGCCGACCACCAGCTCACCGCCATGACCTTCGGCAACGGCCTGCAGGAGACCCGCGACTACGACGCCAACGGCCGGCTAATGTGCCAGCAACTGGGCGACCTGCCGCCGCGCTGCTACCAGTATGATGCCAACGGCAACCTCATCAACCGCAACGAGGCCACCACCAGCGCCGACTACGGCTACGACCCCCTGGACCGTCTGGCGCAGGAAGCCCGTGCCAACGACAGCCAGGACTACGGCTATGACGGCAATGGCAACCGCCTGAGCAAAACCGGCACATCACTCAGCCAGAGCTATGCCTACGAAAGCGGCAGCAACCGCCTGATCGGCATCGATACCCAGGCACTGAGCCTCGACGCCGCCGGCAACACCCTCAGCGACAATCAGGGCCGGCGCTTCGAATACAACCAACAGGGTCGGCTGTCTAAAGTCTACCAAGCAGATAGCCTCGTGGCCGTCTACCACTACAACGCCCAGGGCCAGCGCACGCGCAAAGAACTGCCGGGCAAAAAACCGCAGATCATCGTCTACCATTACGACCTGAACGGCCAACTGCTGGCCGAAACCACCGGCAGCGGCAAGGCAATCAAAGCTTACGTCTGGCTGGCCAACCGCCCGCTGGCGCAACTGGATGGCAAAGGCCAAGGCAAAAAAACTAGGCTCGTCTACCTGCACACCGACCACCTCGACACCCCGAGGCTCGGCACCGACAACCGAGGAAAAATCGTCTGGCGCTGGGACAGCGATGCCTTCGGCAATGATCTGGGCAGCACTCTGATGGTCCAGAATGCGCATGCGGGCAAGTACCATGAAGACGACGAAGTGCACGAAGACCATCACGATCATGAAGACCATGGAGATCATGACGTGGACGACCATGATGAGAACGAAGGGCATCATAAACAACACAAGACCCTCCAGGTCAACCTTCGCTTTCCGGGGCAGTACTTCGACCAGGAAACGGGCTTGCATTACAATTGGCACCGGTACTACGATCCTGAAACCGGGCGTTATATTACTTCTGATCCAATAGGACTCGAAGGTGGGATAAATACATATGCCTATGTGGGGAATAATCCGCTGAATTTTATTGATCCTCTGGGGTTAATTGCTAATCCAGCAGAGGCTGCTTGCGCTGTCGGGCCAAACCCAGTATGTGCCGCAGGTGTTGTAGTAGATATAACAACTACAATCATCGGCGGGGTAATGATTGCTAATTCGCTATCTGAACAAGGAGAAAGTTGCCCAACACCTGAAAATAACCCCGATGACTTTGATAAGTTGCGCGGTGATCAAGGGTATCGGCCGAAAGATAAGAAGAACGAGAGATGGGAGAAAGATAAGTTGCATAAAGATCACTGGGATGTATCTGATACAAAGGGTAAGAAAATTAAAGAAATTGATTTTGACGGAAATCAGATCTGGCCCGGTGGCTCCAAAAACAAGAATAAACTTTGAGGTATGATTATGTCTCATCCCTATGAAAAATATGAAAATACTGAGCTTTGGAAAACATTGGAGAATGCTGTTAATACTCTAGTTGATAATAATGATCTTGAACTGACAACAAATATTGAATACGTAATTGGGTACTTGTGTAAATGTTTGTTATCAGCAGAAGAAGGGTCTGAAAACCCGATGCGGTGAACGGAAAGGGGGTCAGGTTACACTACGGATGAAAAGTAACCTGACCCCTTTATTGTTTGGGGCAGTACTTCGACCAGGAGACGGGCTTGCATTACAACTGGCACCGGTACTATGATCCACAAACCGGCCGGTATATTATGTCTGATCCTATTGGTCTGTCAGGCGGGATCAATACTTATGCCTACGTGAGGAATAATCCATTGAACTTTATCGATCCGTTTGGACTATTAGGTCTCACTTCTGGACAAGCGGTTATGGGGGCCGTTAAAGATTTTTTAGAAGCTGTTTAAAAACCTAAACGATCGATTAAGCTGCAACAATTGTCGAATTTTGCGCCTTGGAGTTCAGTTTATGGATACTTTAGGACATGGAAACTCTCTGGAGTATGGGATAAGGCATTAACGCTCTTTCGTGAAACCTACAGGATTCAAGCTGGGAGAAACGCTCGACCGACGGCAGCCATTATTGATGCACAATCGGTAAAAACAACGGGACCAGGCGGACAACGCGGTTTTGACGCCGGTAAAAAGGTTAAAGGGAGAAAACGTCATATCGCGGTCGATACGATGGGAAATCTACTGGCGGTGTGTGTTCATTCAGCGGGCATACAAGATCGGCGCGGTGCTCGGTTGCTCATGATCCGGCTGTACACGATGTTTGCTGCCGTGAGTGTGATTTGGGCGGATGGCGGTTACAGCGGCGTTTTAGTCGAATGGGCGAAAAGCATGTTTAACTGGAACCTTACCATTGTTAAACGGACGGACGCCATGCGGGGCAAGTTTGTCGTGTTGCCTCGCCGATGGGTTGTTGAGCGCTCTTTTGCCTGGCTTGGAAACTCCAGACGGCTTTCCAAGGATTATGAGCGCCTAACCGATACGGCCGAGGTATTTATCAAAATTACCGAGGTACACCGTCTTTTACGCGGAATTTGTTAGGTTTTTAAACAGCTTCTTAGATTCACCTTATTATGACGGATCAACTTTCTATCCAGGTTCTGAACGTGGATTTTGGGGTGATGGGTTTTGGGCAAGATGAAAAATAAATCGCTATGGCTAACTGCGCTTTCAATTATAGGGCTTTGTGTTTTGTCGCTGTTACTTTTCATTTTTCCAAGGCAGCCACTTTTTTTAGTCGCGAAAAATATGGTTCCTGTGTTTGAGACTAAGCAGGACGCTATGTCTTTGCCGAAAGAGAAAGCTCTAACTAGCTTGATGCCACAACAAAAAGTAAGGTTAATTTCGTGCATTGATGTTAAGCACTATCTTATTTATGAAGTTCGTCTTGATGATGGGAAAGCTGGCTTTGTGAATGAAGGTGATTACATAATTCAAAGAGATGGAAAAACATCTGTTTGTCAGTAGCACGATAGGATAGGCTTCGTAAATTCAGCCCATCGATCACAGACGGTAGTTGGGTTGCATATTACTTGGCCCATCTACCGTACTGGATTCCGAACAGTTGGATAAATTGGAGGTGAGGTTGAAAATAAAAGGCGATAGAACACGGTTATATGATTCTTCAAATGATTTTTTTAGGTTGGATGGAACCGACGTTATGAAGTTGACATCTGCTGCTGCTCAAGATGTCTGTACTAAGGCTCTTGAATATGGTGTTGTAGTGGTAAGAATTGAGGGAGGGATATGGCACAATCCTGGATTTGAAGCCCGCCTTGATTGCATATGGGATGGCGTTGACCCGGCCAGTATCTGAGATTGAAGCAGCGATAAATAATGCAAGAGCCTTGGAAATGATACGTGAAGAGAGAGCTATAGGATGTGCTGAACATAGTGAAGCGCATCATTGGCGAATGGTGCGCCTCGTAAGGATGGGCTTTAAGTTTGAAACTCACCCATCTCTTTATGGGTGATCTTCTTAATCGCGTACCGTTTCGAGCGTTGCAGATTGACGGCCGTCTGGAAAATGCTATCTGATCCAAATCCTGCGGTTATCGCTACGAATCAAACAGAACGATAAGATGGCTTTGGATCGAAGTCATCCTATGGCACCCTCCGAGGGAGGGTGCCGGTCCTTTTAAATCGCCTTTTTAATCCGCTCCAAAGCATTTTGCAGATTCGCCATGCTGGTGGCTATGGAAATTCTGATATGACCGGGGCAGCCAAACGCAGAGCCCGGCACTAGGGCAACGCCGGCTTCTTCGATCAAATATTCGGAAAACTCAAGATCATCATTGATGTTATCCAGTCTGGCTATCAGCTTTTCCACGTTAGGGAATACGTAAAACGTACCGTCAGCATCCAGGCACTCTACGCCTTCAATGCTGTTGAGTTCGGAAACAACATAATCGTGGCGCTTTTTAAATTCAACGCACATATCGTCGATAAAGCTTTGGTCGCCGGTTAATGCTGCTTCGGCGGCATGTTGTGAAATCGAGGTCGGGTTGGAGGTGCTTTGCGACTGGATAGTGGTCATCGCTTCAATCAGATCCGCAGGGCCTGCGGCATAACCGATGCGCCAGCCGGTCATGGAATAGGCTTTGGAAACGCCGTTCATCACCACTGTACGGTTATAAAATTCAGGATGCGCATTTAAGATGTTAACAAAAGTGCCTTTCTTCCAAAGGATGTGCTCATACATGTCATCGGTTGCGATGACTATGTCGGGGAAATCCTTAAGCACGTCGCCCAGCGCTTTAAGCTCTTCCAGTGAATAGGCAATACCTGATGGATTGGATGGGCTGTTGATGAAGATTAACCGGGTTTTGTCGGTGATGGCGGCGCGCAATTGTTCCGGCGAAATCTTGAAATGCTGTGCCTGCGTGGTTTCGATAATAACCGGCACGCCATCAGCCAATAACACCATGTCAGGATAGGAGACCCAGAATGGCGCGGGAATGATGACTTCGTCACCGGGGTTAATCATGGCCTGGGTCAGGTTGAATGAGCTTTGCTTGCCGCCGCAGGAAACCAGGATCTGGTTGGCTTGGTAATCAAGACCGTTATCGTTTTTGAACTTGGCGATAATGGCTTGTTTTAGGCTGGGAATGCCGTCAACCGGAGTGTATTTGGTGTAGCCATTATCAATGGCCTTAACAGCCGCCGCTTTAATATGAGCTGGAGTGTCAAAATCCGGTTCGCCTGCGCCGAGTCCAATAATGTCTTTACCGGCAGCGCGCATTTGAGCGGCTCTGGCGGTGATCGCCAAAGTAGGTGATGGTTTAACTGCGTTGACTCTATTAGAAAGTTTGATGCTCATGTTCCGCCGTGTAAAATCAATGTCAAAGATAAAATCAATTATACCCTATATAATAGCCAGCTAACCACAGTCTATGTGTGCGATGTTTATAGAGAAGTATCAGTGAAAAAGAAGTTTAAAATCCATAGCCGGTTTCAGCCTGCCGGTGATCAGCCTACGGCAATTAGGCAACTGGTTGAAGGCTTGAGCGATGGCGAAGTGCATCAGACGCTGTTGGGCGTTACCGGCTCGGGCAAAACCTTCACCATAGCCAATGTGATTAATCAAGTGCAGCGTCCGGCGATGATTATTGCGCCCAACAAGACGCTTGCGGCGCAGTTATATGGCGAAATGAAGGAGTTTTTCCCGGAAAACAGCGTCGAGTATTTTGTCTCGTATTACGACTATTACCAGCCGGAAGCTTATGTGCCGGCATCCGATACCTTCATCGATAAGGATGCGGCGATCAACGAGCATATCGAACAGATGCGTTTGTCGGCGACCAAGGCATTGATCGAACGGGAGGATACGATAGTCGTCGCAACGGTTTCGGCGATTTATGGCTTGGGCGAGCCTGAATCGTACTTCAAGATGGTGTTGCATCTGGTAAAGGGCGACATGATTAACCAGCGCGACATTCTGCGCCGTCTTGCAGAAATGCAGTATACCCGCAATGACGTTGAATTGCGCCGCGCCACCTACCGGGTGCGCGGGGAAGTCATCGATGTTTTTCCGGCCGAATCGGACAGCGAAGCGTTAAGGATAGAGTTGTTTGATGATGAAGTGGAGCGCCTGTCATTATTCGATCCGCTCACTGGCGAAGTCTTAAAGCGACTGGCGCGTTATACGATTTATCCGAAGAGTCATTATGTGACGCCGCGAGAGCAGTTATTGGCGGCGGTTGAGGCTATCAAGGTAGAGCTCAAAGAGCGCCTGGAGCAATTGCGTTCGTTAAACAAGTTGGTGGAAGCGCAACGACTGGAGCAACGGACGCTCTTTGATATTGAGATGATACTGGAAGTCGGTTATTGCTCCGGCATTGAAAACTATTCCCGTTATCTGTCAGGCAGAGGTGCAGGCGAGTCGCCGCCAACGATGTTCGATTATTTGCGCGACAATGCGCTGGTGATTATCGACGAAAGCCACGTCGCCGTGCCGCAGATCGGCGCCATGTACAAGGGTGACCGGTCGCGTAAGGAAACGCTGGTTGAATACGGTTTCAGGTTGCCTTCCGCCCTGGATAACCGTCCGTTGATGTTTGATGAATTTGAAGCGAAAGCGCCGCAACGGATTTATGTGTCGGCAACGCCGGGGCCTTACGAAAGGGAGCATTCAGGCGTTTTTGCCGAGCAGGTGGTCAGGCCGACCGGCTTGCTTGATCCCGTGGTGGAGGTGCGTCCGGCGACCACCCAGGTTGATGATTTGTTGTCGGAAATCAACAAGCGCGTTGCAGTAAAAGAACGGGTGCTGGTTACAACTTTAACCAAAAGAATGTCGGAAGATTTAACCGAATATTTGATGGAACACGGCGTGCGGGTGCGTTATTTGCATTCTGATATTGATACCATTGAAAGGGTAGAGATTATTCGGGATTTGCGGTTGGGGCAGTTTGATGTGCTGGTGGGTATCAACCTGTTGCGCGAAGGTCTTGATATACCGGAAGTGTCATTGGTCGCCATACTGGATGCCGACAAGGAGGGTTTTCTGCGTTCGGTGGTCTCATTGGTGCAAACCATCGGACGGGCGGCAAGAAATATTAACGGCAAGGCTATTTTGTACGGCGATAAAATCACCAAGTCGATGCAGCAGGCGATTGATGAAACCGAGCGCCGCCGTGATAAACAGCGTAAGTTTAATGTCGAGCATCATATAGAGCCGGCAACGATTTATAAGTCAGTAACAGATATTATGCAGATGTCGATCCCCGGTTCAGGGCTGCCGTCTGTCAGCAAGATAGATAAGCAAGTAGCAGAGGCCACGGCAAGTTATAAGCTGATGACGCCTAAGCAGTTGGGTAAAAAACTGAAGCAACTGGAAGATGCCATGTATCAGCATGCGAAAAATCTTGAATTTGAGCAGGCAGCGAGAATCAGGGATGAAATCAAGGCGCTTGAAGAGCAAATGTTGGTTTAAGGGTTGCGTAACAAAAATCTATTGGTATAATAATCGGCCTTGAAGTTACATAGACTTCAGGCGCGTAGCTCAGTTGGTTAGAGCACCACCTTGACATGGTGGGGGTCGTTGGTTCGAGTCCAATCGCGCCTACCAGACATTAAAGCACTGCTCAAGCGGTGCTTTTTTTATTGTAGCAACCAAAAAGTATAAAAAATGCCTGTAATTACCCTTCCTGATGGCTCTAGTCGTGAGTTTGACCACGCTGTTACAGTGATGGATGTTGCTCGAGTCCATAGGTTCAGGATTAGCCAAGGCAACCTTGGCGGGTCGGGTCAATGATGTTTTGGTCGATGCCAGTACATTAATCGATCAAGATGCTACGTTGCAAATCATTACCGCAAAAGATGAAGACGGTGTTGACGTCATTCGTCATTCAACCGCGCATCTATTGGCGCAGGCCGTCAAGCAATTATTTCCCGATGCACAAGTGACCATTGGTCCGGTTATCGAAAATGGCTTTTATTACGATTTTGCCTATCAAAGACCGTTTACACCCGATGATCTGACGGCTATCGAGGCAAAAATGCAGCAACTGGTTGCTGAAGATTATGCTATTAATCGTTCGGTATTAACCAGAGATGCAGCGGTAAAGTTTTTCAGGGATCAGGGCGAAAACTATAAAGCAGAGATTATCGAGTCCATTCCTGCGGATCAGGATTTATCCTTATATCAGCAAGGCGGTTTTACTGATCTGTGTCGTGGTCCTCATGTGCCCAGTACTGGCAAATTAAGCGCATTTAAACTGATGAAGATTGCCGGCGCTTATTGGCGTGGCAATTCTGAAAATGAAATGTTGCAGCGCATTTACGGTACGGCATGGGGCGATAAAAAAGAATTACAGGCTTATTTGCATCGTTTGGAAGAAGCAGAAAAGCGCGATCATCGTAAGCTGGCAAAAACACTGGATTTGTTTCATACCCAGGAAGAAGCGCCTGGTATGGTGTTTTGGCACGAGAAAGGCTGGATTATTTATCAACAGATCGAGCAATATATACGTGAAAAGTTACGCGTAAATGGTTACGGCGAAGTTAAAACGCCACAGGTTGTAGATCGCTCGCTATGGGAAAAATCAGGCCACTGGGATAAATTCGGTGCCATGATTTTTACGACTCATTCGGAAAATCGTGATTACGCGATCAAGCCGATGAATTGCCCTTGTCATGTGCAAATTTATAATCAGGGCATTAAAAGTTATCGCGATTTGCCTATTCGTTTGGCGGAATTTGGTTCCTGTCATCGTAATGAGCCATCAGGTACGCTGCATGGATTGATGAGAGTCAGGAACTTTGTACAGGATGATGCGCATATCTTTTGTACCGAAGGTCAAATTCAGGATGAAGTATCGACTTTTATTGATATGCTGTTCGCTGTTTATAAGGACTTTGGTTTTGAAGAGGTCATTATTAAGTTATCAACACGCCCTGAAAACAGGGTAGGTGATGATTCGGTCTGGGACAAGGCAGAGAATGCTCTGGAATTGGCGCTCAATAACAAAGGCTTAAAATGGGATTTACAGCCGGGTGAAGGTGCTTTTTATGGGCCTAAAATTGAATTTTCGCTAAAAGACTGTATCGGACGAGTCTGGCAATGCGGCACGATTCAGGTGGATTTTTCCATGCCGGGTCGATTGGGCGCAACCTATATTGCCGAAGACGGTTCAAAACAAGTGCCGGTCATGCTGCATAGAGCTATACTGGGTTCGCTAGAGCGGTTTATCGGTATTTTGATCGAACAACATGCGGGAACCTTTCCTGTTTGGCTATCTCCAGTGCAAGTTATGGTGCTTGATATTGCTGATCGTCATGCAGACTATGCGTCTCAAATCATGAAAGAGCTAGAGCAACAAGGCATCAGGGTAAAAATTGACTTGAGAAATGAGAAGATCGGGTTTAAAATCCGCGAGCATTCCATGCAGCGTGTACCGTATCTTGTCATTGTTGGTGATAAAGAATTAGAAGATCAAACTATTACGGTACGTACGCAAAAAGGTGAAGATTTAGGTAGTCTGTCAATCAGTGAATTTACCGAACGGTTAAAGCAAGAGATTGCGGACAGAAAATAATAGTATTTTTGGAGGATTAGGGTATCGCTGCTAAAAAAGATGAAACGCGCCTGAATGACGCAATCACTGCAAGACGAGTGAGGGTAACAGGTGCAGAGGGTGAAGCATTAGGTATTATCTCGCTGGATGAAGCCAAACAGATTGCTTATGCGGCAGACTTGGATTTAGTAGAAATATCGCCAAACGCGGATCCTCCGGTTTGCAAGATAATGAACTACGGCAAATACCAGTTTGAACTCAACAAAAAACTTCAAGTTGCCAAAAAGAAACAAAAGCAAATTCAGGTCAAGGAAATTAAATTCAGACCCGGTACCGACGAGGGAGATTATCAGGTTAAGCTTACGAAGTTTAATCAAATTTCTTAATGACGGTGATAAAACTAAAATCACAGTTACGCTACCGCGGGCGCGAAATGGCGCATCGAGAAATCGGTATGGATCTGTTGAAGCGTATCGAAAAGGATTTGGAAGAAATAGCCATAGTCGAGCAGTTTCCGAAAATGGAAGGGCGGCAAATGATTATGGTTATGTCACCGAAAAAGAAAAAATAAGCTACAACTTTGTTACAGAGTAATCGGCTATCGCGATATCGTTTTACGATGAGTAACTGGCATGCAATTTAACTGATTGCAAGTCTCTACAGCAGTAGCACAGGATAAGCTGCTAAAAGCATCACACAATGATGCTAGTAATTCTTCAGGGCCGTGCATTTTGCCTTGCTGGGTTATGTCTCAGGGATTTTTTATTTTTATATTACTGGAGCAAACAAATGCCAAAGATAAAAACTAACCGTGGTGCTGCCAAGCGTTTTAGACGCACAGGCAATGGCGGTTTTAAGTGTGGACAGTCGCATCGCCGTCATATTCTGACCAAGAAGTCGACTAAAAGAAAAAGACAGTTACGCTCACCGGCAACTATTCATCCATCAGATGTGCGCATGGCTGCACGTATGATGCCTTACAGTTAATAGAGGGAGAATAGCAATGCCTAGAGTTAAACGCGGCGTAACAGCCAGAGCAAGACATAAGAAAGTTTTAAAGCAAGCGAAAGGTTACTACGGTGCACGTAGTCGGGTTTATCGTGTTGCTAAACAAGCGGTAATCAAAGCGGGTCAATATGCATACCGCGACCGCAAACAAAGAAAACGTCAATTCCGCGCCTTGTGGATCGTCCGTATCAATGCGGCTGCACGCATGTATGGAATATCCTATAGCCGCTTGATCAATGGCTTAACAAAAGCCAATGTAGCGATAGACCGTAAGGTTTTAGCTGACATCGCAGTACGTGACATTGAATCATTTGGCAAAATAGCGGAAATCGCTAAAGCCAATCAAAGTCAGCCTTAAGAAAGGACACAGATTTCTCTTCACTGAGGCATCTTATGATACCACCCGTCTCATTTCAAGAGACGGGTGGTTCAGGATTTTGATCCTGAAACCCTATTTATAAATTCTCCTATCCCCTAACATAAGCGAGCAGATCAGTGTCGGCTACCCTTGAAGAGATTCTCGCGCAGGCATTACAAGAGCTTGCAGCAGTAAATGACCTTATTCAACTCGATAAGGTTCGTGTCCACTATCTCGGTAAAAAGGGATTATTTACCCTGCAGATGAAAGAACTTGGCAAGCTTGATCCCGAGCAACGGCGATCAGTTGGTCAAATAATCAACCAGGCTAAAGATCAATTTCAGCAACAGCTGGAAGCCTGCAAAGAACAGTTGGAAAATGCCGCATTAGCTGCAAGACTAGCCAGCGAGAGTATTGATGTTACCTTGCCCGGGCGCGGTCAATCGGTGGCAGGATTACACCCGGTTACCACAACCCTGAGACGAATTTCCAGGATATTTGCCAGTGTCGGCTTTAAAGTCGTTGAAGGACCTGAAATCGAAGACGATTATCATAACTTTGAAGCGCTCAATATTCCTGCACATCACCCTGCAAGAGCAATGCACGATACGTTTTATTTTGATGCCCATACGGTATTAAGAACGCATACTTCACCCGTGCAAATCAGAACGATGGAATCCGAAAAGCCGCCATTAAAAGTTATTGCACCGGGTCGTGTGTATCGCTGCGATTCAGATATTACGCATACACCTATGTTTCATCAGGTAGAAGGTTTTCTGGTCGATACGGATGTCAGTTTTGCTGACTTAAAAGGTGTGGTTTACGAATTCCTGCGCGCATTTTTTGAAAAAGATATTCAAGTGCGCTTTAGACCCTCTTATTTTCCCTTTACCGAGCCTTCCGCGGAAGTCGATATTGAATGCGTGATGTGTAATGGCGAAGGCTGTCGCGTATGCAGTCAGACCGGCTGGCTGGAAGTCATGGGCTGCGGCATGATTCATCCCGAAGTTTTTAAAGCGGTTAATATCGATAGCGAACAATACAGCGGTTTTGCTTTTGGCATGGGCGTAGAGCGCCTCGCGATGTTGCGATATGGTATTAACGATTTACGGTTATTTTTTGAAAATGATCTTAAATTTTTAGAGCAATTTAATTAAGTTGTCGTTACACAGGAAAACTTGAATCATGCAAATTAGTGAAGCCTGGTTAAGATCGTATGTCAATCCGGGAATAAGTACAGAAGAACTGGTCGAACAATTGACGATGGCAGGTCTGGAAGTCGATTCTGTAGAACCCGCTGCTGCAAAATTTAGCGGCGTTGTCGTTGGTGAAGTATTGTCCATGCAACAACATCCCGATGCGGATCGCCTTCGCGTTTGTCAGGTCGCTGTAGGCGAAACCGAGCCCTTACAAATTGTCTGCGGCGCAAGCAATGTCCGTGTCGGCTTGAAAATTCCTGCGGCATTAATCGGCGCAGTATTGCCGGGCGATTTTAAAATAAAAAAATCAAAACTGCGTGGCGAAGAATCCTTTGGCATGTTGTGTTCAGAAAAGGAACTGGGCCTGGCGACGGATGCCAATGGTTTAATGGAATTGGCAACTGATGCGCCTGTTGGTGTTGATATTCGCGATTATTTATCACTGGATGATTCAATTATTGAAGTTGATTTAACGCCTAACAGAGCCGATTGTTTAAGCGTTGAAGGTTTAGCGCGTGAAGTCGCGGTACTGAATCAAGATGGACTGGTCAACTACCCAAGTTGAAAATGTTCCTGTTAGTCATCAAGACACATTAACCGTGTCGGTAGAAGCCACAGAAGCCTGTCCGCGTTATTTGGGTCGTTTGATTAAAGGCGTAAATGCCAAAGCAGAGACGCCATTATGGATGCAGGAACGCCTGCGTCGTTCAGGATTAAGAAGTCTTGGACCTTTGGTCGATGTGACTAATTATGTGCTTATTAGAGTTAGGACAACCCTTACATGTCTTTGATGCGGAAAAACTTAACGGGTGGCATCACTGTGCGCTGGGCTAAAGCGGATGAAGAACTTGACCTTATTAAATAGTCAGGTCATTAAACTTGATAATGAAGCCTTGGTTATCGCCGATGATAAGCAAGCCTTGGCACTTGCAGGTATCATGGGTGGCAATGATTCTGCAGTCAATGACGAAACCCAATCGGTATTTTTGGAATGTGCATTTTTTGCACCACAAAATATAGCCGGCAAAGCGCGACGATTTGGTTTGCATACCGATTCATCCCATCGTTTTGAGCGCGGTGTTGATGCTACTCTGCAAGACAAGGGCTATTGAACGTGCGACACAATTGATTATTGACATTGCTGGTGGCAGTGCTGGTCCAATTACTGAAGTAACCACTAAAGCGGCTTTACCGCAACGTCCAGGCTGTTTTTTTAAGACGTCAACGTATAGAAAAAACGCTGGGTATTGCTTTGGCTGATGAACAAGTCATAGATATTTTTCAACGCTTGGGGATGACTGTCCAAACACAAGCTGATGGCTGGCAAATTACACCGCCGGGTTTTCGTTTTGATATGGCTATTGAAGCAGATTTAATTGAAGAAATAGCGCGTATCTACGGTTATAACAATTTGCCTAACAGCAGTTTGTTAATGCGTTCCGAATTAAGCCCGGCAACTGAAGCTGTGCTGGACATAGACCGTGTTAAAGATTTATTGGTTGACCGAGGTTATCAGGAAGCGATTACTTACAGCTTTGTCGATGAAGATATCCAAAAAGCTGTCGCTCCTGAAATGGAAGTTATCCGACTAAAAAATCCGATTTCTTCGGAATTGGCGGTGATGCGTACTACGCTTTGGTGTGGTTTATTGAAAGCGGCTCTTATACAATACCAATCGCCAGCAAAACAGAGTTCGATTATTTGAAACCGGCCTGCGCTTTATCAAAAAAGACGGGCGAGACTCATCAGCAAAAAATGCTGGCAGGACTGGTTTTAGGCGATGCTTATGCTGAGCAATGGGGTGAGAAAGCCCGCAAAGTTGATTTTTTTGACATTAAAGCCGATGTACAAGCGATATTTGCATTGACGGGTTGTGACGTACAATTTGTCATCAGCACAGCAATCTGCGTTGCATCCTGGACAAACGGCCGAAATTTTATCGCTAGGACGGTAAAAAAATAGGCTGGTTAGGTATGCTGCATCCAAATCTGGAAAAACAATTAGGTTTTGATACACAGGTTTTTCTATTTGAATTGGATCAAAACTTATTGCTTAATAAACGTATTCCCGTATTTAAATCGCTGTCAAAATATCCATCGTACGGCGTGATTTAGCCTTGATCGTTAAAGAAGATGTCTCTGCGAGTGAAATAATCAACTGCATTAAAGGCAGTGCGGAGCCAGCCTTACAAGATGTGATGATCTTTGATATCTACCGCGGAAAAGGTGTCGAAGAGGGCAGTAAAAGCGTTGCTTTAAGTTTAATCATGCAAGATGATACACAAACACTAACAGACTCTGAAATAGACGCTATAGTTAGCAGGCTGTTAACCCTATTGACCAATGAAAAGAATGCAAAGCTGAGGGATTGATTTATGGCATTAACAAAAGCAGATTTTGCCGAAAGGCTGTTTGACGAGCTTGGCTTAAACAAGCGCGAAGCAAAAGAAATGGTAGAACTATTTTTTGAAGAAATTAAAAGATCTTTGGAGCATGGCAAGCAAGTAAAAATTTCCGGTTTCGGAAAATTCGAACTTCGTGATAAAACCAGTCGTCCTGGTAGAAACCCAAAAACAGGCGAGGAAATTCCCATAACTGCCAGACGTGTGGTAACATTTCGATCTGGACAGAAACTTAAAGCCCGAGTAGAAGCCTATGTTGGAGCCGAGCAATAATAATGAACTTACCGGTCATACCGGAAAAACGTTATTTCACCATAGGTGAAGTCAGTGAGTTGTGTGGTGTTAAACCTCATGTACTTCGTTATTGGGAGCAAGAGTTTACCGAGCTTAGTCCGGTAAAAAGACGTGGCAATCGTCGTTATTATCAGCGTCATGAAGTATTGATGATACGTCAAATAAGATCGTTGTTATATGAGCAAGGTTACACTATTGGTGGTGCCAGAGCTCATTTGAGTAGTGATAATGCCAAAGAAGATTCAAACCGTACTAAACAGTTAATTCATCAAATGATTGGTGAGCTGGAAGATATTTTAGAATTACTAAAATAGATTTTTTTATGTGATGTTGCAAATGTAGTATAATTTGCCGCATTGAACTAGTAGGGATTGTGTTCACAATCCTTTCAGCTTTAAATTATTTATTTCAATGTCGGGGCGTAGCGCAGCTTGGTAGCGCACTTGTCTGGGGGACAAGGGGTCGCAGGTTCAAATCCTGTCGTCCCGACCAATTGAATCAAAGACTTACAAAATATCGGAATTTGGTAAAAAAGAGAAAATGACGGTTTCGGGATAACATTCGGGATAACTATTTTAAATCATTGCCGATTATCACGCACTTTAAATCACCGGCAACTTCTGCCGATCACCACGCACAAAAAAACCGGTGTTACCTACTAGGGAACGTTCTCAATTAAGCCAAATGACGGTAGACACAAGGCTAAGCATAGCCTGATAATTTCTTGCTAATCGCTCATATCGCGTTGCAATTCGGCGAAAATTCTTCAATTTTTGAAAAAATCGTTCAACCGCATTTCGTTCTTTATAAAGAACTTTGTCAAAATCTCTTGGCACTTTCCGGTTCTTTTTAGATGGAATCACCGGTACTGCATGGTTTTTTCTATGGCGGACACAAACTGGTCTGAATCATAACCTTTATCAGCTAACACGTAGCCTGCCTCAAAGCCTTCAATCAATGCTTCAGCTTGAGTATATTCGGAAGTTTGTCCGGCAGTGAGCAGTAAACGAACCGGATTACCGAAGGCATCAACTGCCGCATGAATTTTAGTGCTTAAGCCGCCGCGCGATTTACCTATCGCCTCTTCATTTTGTTGTTTTTTTTGCCGCTCCATGTTGATGAACCCGTACAATGCTTCCATCCACCATCAGATATTCAAGGTCAGGATCATCGGCAATGGCTTCAAATAGCTTGCTCCATGTCCCTTTATGGGACCAGCGGTTATAACGAACATAGACTCTATGCCAATTCCCGAAGGATTCCGGCAAGTCCCGCCAAGGTGAACCCGTTCGAGCAATCCATAATACCGCTTCAATAAATTGCCGGTTATTGGTTGCTGTCACACCGCAATCGCCGGCTTTGCCCGGCAAAAGATCCTTTATACGTTCCCATTGGTCATCACGCAGAACCGTACGCTTCATTATTATTTAAATCCAAATACCCGCTAAAATACACTATTGGAGCAGAGAATTAAATATGATTGAGAACACTCCCTAGAAGACCAAATTAACCAGCTGACTCCAGACAAAAAACGTGTATTGGGTTTAATTTGGAATGAAATAAATCAAGGAATTTAACAAGATGAGATTAAAAGAAAAAGAGGTTGAAGTAGGCTATTTATATTTGACCACTGTAAATCAATATCGTGCTGTACTCGCGATGAAAGGTGAATTTTTGATTTATGCTCCCAGTTCGGAAGGGACTGCACCATTAAATCTGAATTCTACAAAAATGCCATTTGAAAATCAGCCATTTAAGAAATGCCAAATCGTTACCTTTGCCAAAAAGGATTATCAAGTGTTTGACTTCAATGGCACTGAAGCTATCAAACATAAATTGAATGAATTACAGCTAGCAGAAGTAATAGCACAGTGTAATGCTAAGTCAGCTATTGCTACACTGTTAGCAGAATAAAGCAGTTACAACAGAAAAATTTATAACTCAATGCTGGGGTTACGCTTCAAAAAAACTGTCACTTAAAATATCTTCTTCTACATACAAAAAACTGACGGACGCTTGTCGGCCAAGAGCTGCCGGTCATGATAGTGTTCAAACTATCATCGAAACTATCCATTTTCTGGATAGCATGCAGATCTTGGGCGCTATCTAACTAAAAAAGATGGCATGTACAGTTATTTTTGTCAACTGAGATTGAATAGAGTATAAGACATCCAGGCTTAGATAATAACTTGTTAGCCAGCTTGACCCGTGCGAGGTCCAGCTGAATGGATCAACGCAAATTTGAAGCTCAATTCGTGAGGAGACAACCATGCCAGAATTCAACAAGTGGATGATCGACCCCAACGACGCCGTCATGCTGCTGATCGACCATCAGAGCGGGCTGTTCCAACTGGTCAGGGACATCGACCTTCCGGTCCTTCGCTCGAACGTCACCGCGCTCGCGAAGGTGGCGCGTCTCGCCAAGATTCCGACCTTCACCACGGCCTCGGTCCCCGACGGGCCGAACGGCCCGCTCATCCCCGAGATCCACCAGTACAACCCGGACGCGGTCTACATCCCGCGAACCGGCCAGATCAACGCCTGGGACAACCCCGCGTGGGTCGAGGCCATCGAGAAGACCAAGCGCAAGACGCTCCTCATCGCCGGCACGCTCACGAGCGTCTGCATGGCGTTCCCCAGCGCTGAGCGCCCTCGTCGCCGGGTACAAGGTCTTCTGCATCGTCGACGCCTCGGGCAACTGGTCCAAGATGGCGACCGACCTCACGCTCGCCCGCGTCGTTCAGGCCGGCGCCATGCCGATCGACACGTTTGCCGTCCTGGCCGAACTCCAGAGCACGTGGAACCGTCCCGATGCGATGGAGTTCGCGGCGATCTTTGCCGACCACATTATCCCGGGCTATCGGGCATTGATGGAGAGCTACGACAAGGCGCAGAGCGTGCAAAAGGTCGGCCGGGAAACCAAGCTGGACCGCCTGGACGCCAGCCTGGCGAAGAAGTGAATCTATATAGCTCAAAGGCGTGGAGCCGACGCCCTCCAGCGTCCGCTTAGGGTGTGCGCCGTGCTAAGGCGGCGCCTTTCCAGTGGGTGAGAGACCCACCCGGCTAAATCGCTCCGGCCGGAAAGCAATCGGAGCAGTCATGGAGGTAAAGAAATGGCTGGAGCCTCCGATGTAAGGAGTCGCTATAGGCGATCCAGCGAGTGTGCAGGCCGTAACGTGAGTAAACGCTGAGCAAGCCTCGAAAAGGACGTTCTATGGCTTGTCCAAATGGGTATGACCTTCCGTGGACGAAGGTCTGCTGTCTTGTCCGAGAGCCGGATGCGGGAAATCCGCCTGTCCAGTTCGATGAGAGGGGTGTGGAAACGGGGTTATGGTTCGGCTAGTTAGGCAACACCAGACGAAAGGGGCGGAAACAGATAAGCTTAACCTAACGCTACCGCGCCACATCTCTACTCTGTCGATATAAGGAAGTCTGTATATCTAAAATTTACTAATTGTCAGTGACTGCTATGACAATTTTCGGTGGGTGTTATGACGGAAATAACAGTAATAGGGGCTTACAATCCCAATATAAGAAGAATTTGATGGCCAAATCTCTATTCGGGAGTTCAGTATGTTGAAAATAGATGTAGATCAAGCAACGCGGACGGTACTGTTGGAACCAGAAGGACATTTAGCCAAGCAGGATTTTCAGTCATTGGCACAACAGGTTGACCCGCTTATTAATGAATCCGGGGACCTAAACGGTGTGTTGGTACACGCAAGCAAGTTTCCGGGTTGGGATAGTTTTGCATCGTTTGTTGCACATATACAATTCGTCAACGGGCACCACAAGCATGTAAAAAAAGTGGCCTTATGCACAGACGCTCCCTTTGGCACTCTGGTTGAAAAGCTGGGGGCGCATTTTGTATCCGCTGAGATCAAGGTTTTTCCATATAATGAGCTGAGTCAGGCAAAACAATGGATAGGGGCCTGACGAAAATGACTCTGCAAACAATTATGCGAGTAAGAAAAGCAGCTTCACTGTAAGGGACTTGCACCCGGAATGCGCTACAGTGCCCTTGTCATGCTTTTGGTTATGCTTCTGCTCCCTGTGCAGGTCTTTGCAGAGCAGGTTCAGGGGCGGGTAGACGGTGTTCACGATGGCGACACATTATTACCGAACGGATCTGGGCAAGCCGCACCGACGCGACGGAAGCCCACCAAAGACGAGATCGTGGTTCAGCTCAACCCGCTTCTTGGGACTTCATACTCGAACTACAACGACTTCTTTAAAAATCAGCTCAAAGCGGGACACTTCCTCGGTCTTGCGATTGGAGACAATATTCATCCGGAACTCCAGACGCAGCTGACACAGGCAGAAAAGGCATTGCGCGATAAAGGGCTCTCGGACAAGGCAAGCGATTGGGGTATCTATAAGATTGGTGGAGGAGGCCTTGAAAGCGGCGGACATCGCTGGGGGCTGGCTATTGATATTAACTACGATAGCAATCCCTACGTGTTGCACGAAGCTGGTGAGGTGGATTTGGATCGGCAGCTTCGGCAGGTCTATGACCGTATTGCCTGGTTTATTTTAGGAAAGGATCGTTCTGATCTGGGAGAAATTATAACGCAAGGAATCAGTCCCAGTGGCTTCAAATCCATTAGCGACGCGTATGACCGTCTTCAAGAAGAAAGTAAAGCAATGGTCAGGTATTTCCAGTTTATGAGGGACAGATCACTGCTGAAGCTTTTTGTTCAAGTAGAATGGCTGAATATTCCGCAGCATTTTGTTAAGCCGGATGCCGATCAATGGATCAGTATAATGAAGCAGGATTACCTGATTCTCGGCGGGGTTTTAGACGGCAAACGAGCACCAACAATCAAAAGAAGTGATGGGGAAGATGCTGATAGACCATTTTCGGGAGGCGACGCCAAGCGGCGAGACCCGGCAAAAGGTTTTCTGGACATCCCTAGGCCAATTGTCGAGGCCCTTACGATTTCTGCAGATGAAAAAAACCGGCGCCTGAAATGGGGTGCGATTGATTTCCTCGGTGGTGTGTCTGGGGACGTAATGCACTTTTATCTTGAAGGTGGCACATTTTATCAGCTTCTCCAACAAGCAACTGCGAATGCGCAGGCACTTATTCCTTTAACATCTTCTGGCACCAACGCGGACAGCGTCCGGGTGTTGAAAATAGGAAGAGAACGGCCTCCATGATCTCAAAACCCGTGCAAAAGGATTGTAAGCCGGAACCCCCTGAATTTTTGAAAACCAATATTGGGTCGCTTCAATAATGATGAAAACAAAGTTTGGTAAGCCCAGGTGTAACGGCTTGCATTTAGCCACTCATGCTGTCTTAATTGACTGGAAAATCGACACTAACGGTGTAAAAAATTGGAAGCTTTTTTACACTGCAAATGCGCCGGTTACGGCTAGCGTTATCACTATTTAAAATAAAATAGCGTACTTTCTCAGCGTCCGCAAAGGGTCGATATTGCTACTTTACCAATGACCGGTATCGGGAAGCTTAAATCCATATCCGACTGTCTGGAGTGGGTCGATTATTGACGATTAACCAACCATCATTTTGCTAATTCTGAGTGGTTGCTTTGAGTTTTTCAGGTTGCAGGTTTGTACTGTAATCGGTGCCGATTTTCACTGGAATATCCATAATCCCGTTCAGAAAACGGGTGCGAAAATTATTGATTTGAGACGCTCAGCCTTGTTTTTTTCATCAGTTCACGTGAATTGCACTGACGTTTATCATTATCACGGGTGAATGCACAGATAAATCCTGTGGAACTTTAGAGGCTTTTGTTGATTAGCACCCTATACAGGTCATTTGCTAAATCATCGAGAAAACATAAAGCGGGTACTTGTAATTACGCTAAACATCAACTGACCTCCGGCCGAATCGAAGCCGGTAGTGTCAGTATTGGCATGATATAGCCAGAGACATTCGTGATTCCGATAATTTTAACCTCAAATTCAGACAAATCTCTGTCCCTGACGATTGGGGTATGTTATATGCCGATGCGTAAAAAACACTCGTCGACCGGTGCTCGGTTATTTGGAAAAACTGCTTTCGTTATTTCCAGTATCCAATTTTGAAAATAGGCTATCGAACCAGATAGTTGGAATTTCGACCAGGCCTCGCCGAATCCAGTCATTCCACCAAATTGAGATTTCCCTGAAATCCTCTTCCATAAACCGGTATTGCGTCATCCGGAAGGAATCCTTATGGTAGACGGCAATATCGAGGGGAAAACCGACGTCGGTGGCGCTGGTTCTGGTAGCATCAAATGCCAGATAACCCACCTTGAGTGCTTGAAGCAAGGAATCGGTATGGCTCAATCCCCTATCCAGGACTGGTTTGCCATAACCGGATTCGCCGATTATATAATAAGGGGAAGAAGGCGTTGACTCAATCCAGTTGCCTTCTGGATAAATCATGTACAGTTTGTGTTCCTTATCGTTCTCCAATTGTCCGCCTACTACAGCATGGAGATTCAGCCAGATGTTGGCATTCCGAAGGGCCTCCCCATCCTCTGCCGCCACCCGCCGTACCTGAGCGGCAAACGCATTGACCGCTTTATACAGCTTGTCGTACTTTCCCACCTGTTCTTCCAGAACCTCCTCAAAATAGGTGATCGCCTTATCTCTAACCGAACGTAACCCCGACGTCATCAGAAAAAGACTATGTTGGTTTTGCTCGTGAATGGTGAGCTTTCGGGCTGTAATGAACTCGGTTCCTGAGGTGATGCGAGTATCCGCAATCGCCAAAAGTCCGGAGTCCAATTTTATGCCAAGGCAGAAGGTCATAGCTAGTTCAGTATTGTGAGTAGATGCAAGTTAGAGCGATGTACGAATTTTCCAACCAAAGCCGTTAAGTTAAACCAGTCATACTGGCCATGGATGCCACCAATGTACAGGGGGCATGAACGCTAATTTGACTGCCTTCCCTGGATGCTGGATTTCTACAGCCATGCTGGAAAGACAGCGTTTAAGTCAAAATAGAGAATTGCTGCTTGATTCCCGACCATTTTTTTTGCCTCAAAATGCTAATTATATTGAGGTTTGAGGCGCAGTGGAACATTTATTGGAAGCTTCCCATAACCGTTCCACTGCGCCCCGACCCCAATAACAAATAGTGACCAAACTCAGCCACTTAATGTTAAAATTAATAAGCGGTTTATATAGCTTTCTTATAGATTCGTCTACGATACCCCACAAAAAACCCACCTTGGAAAAAGCTGTCGCTCTCTGAAAAGCGATGTTACTTAACAATTCTGAGTAATCCATTAGTGATGGGATCTATAGTTATTTCTGCCATATGAGGATCTCCGATGCAATTATACGAAGCCACTAAAACCCGATCTGCGCGTTGCCGTTGGCTGCTTCAAGAACTCAATGTGCCTTTTGAGGGGATTAAAGTCCAACTATCCCAAGGCGAACATAAAAAACCAGAATTTCTAAAAATAAATCCTTATGGTCGAGTTCCCGTGCTCGTAGATGGGGATCTTGTTCTTTCAGAGTCTATCGCTATCTGCCTGTACCTCGCCGACAAATATGCGGATAAAAAGTTAATTCCTCCTCCTGGAACCCCAGAGCGAGCCAAACATGACCAATGGCTTCTATTTTGCGCAACTGAGCTGGAACTGTTAGCGGCTGTGAAGAAACGCGGAAAACCGGCGGACATAGACGACGGAAAAAGACCGAGTATTATGGTCAACAAAAAAGGGGCTCGTTAAGGCCCCTTTTTATTGTAGCCAGCGAATGTCAGAATGTTTGTTCGTTCTCACGCGCGACATCTGTAGCATGCAAGTCAGCGAACGGGCCAATACCACGCTCTTCGCGCATCAGCTCCATAATCGGTAACTGGTAATGCAGCAAAATACGATCCTTCAAGTCATCAAGCAACTCAACGACTGCCAAAGCCTGTTCAGGCGTCCAATCGCAAGCAATCAGAAAGTCGAGCCCTTTTGTTAAGCCGGAAGGCAGGTGAACCATTTTCATGGCGTGCTCCTAGCAGCTGACTTGCGCTTTTTAGTGCGCTGCTCAGCGCGTTCCTGTGCTTCCTTGAGACGATAGGAGTCGCCCTTAATGTGGATGATTTCGGCGTTATGGACCAGGCGGTCGATGAGGGCAACGACACACGCGGCATTGGGAAATACTTCCGACCATTCTGCGAACGACTTGTTGGTGGTTACCAGCGTGCTTTTATGTTCGTGCCGACGGTTGATCAGCTCGAACAGCAGGTCGGCATGGCGGTTCGGTCGGACAGGTAGCCGACTTCATCGATGACCAGTAAGGCGGGCGCCGCATCATACGCAACCGTCGCCGCAACGCCGAATCGCTGTCTAATGCGGCGAGATCGCCCAGCAGCTGACCGGCCGTGGTGAAGGACGCCGGGTCTGCCCTTGGAGAACCGCCTGATGGGCGATATTTTGGGCGAGGGTGGGAGTTTCCCAGACCACTGGCACCGACCAGGATAACGTTGGCAGCCGTGTTCAAGAACTCCAGGCTTAACAATTCGCTGATGGCGGTCCGGTCGCATTGCTCCGGCCAGTTCCAGTCGAAATCGGCGATAGGCTTGAAGCGACCGATATGGGCGCTGCCCAGACGTCGCTCCAGGCTGCGCTTGGCTCGTTCGGTTTCTTCCGAGATGAGCAATTGCTCAACCCAGCCGCTGTCGGCAAGTTCATGCCAGTGTGCGAGTAGACCGTAGAGATGTAAGTCTTTCGCCCGTTGCTGTAAGTGCTCAATCGGCGTCATGGCTCACCTCCGTGATCTGGTCGTAGCCCTCCAGTGGGGTGTGCCTGGACCGGCGTATCGCGGTCTTGCACATGCCTGGGCAAGGTAATCTCGACGGGCGGCGGCAACTCACGTGCCTCGCGTCTACGTTCCAGGGCGAGGCGTACCGCATTCGGGTGGGGCACGCCGCGTTGTAGAGCCTCCTGGATACCGGCTTGCAGTTCAGTGGCGCCATAACGATCGAGCAGGTGTAACAGGGCGACGGTAATACGGCCCAAAGGCTCGCCACGATCGGCAGCCTGCACCAGCAGGTCACGACTTTGCGGTGCGGCTTGCGCCAAGCGATCGGTACCGCGATGTTGACTGGCCTGGTGTTTGTGTTCGAGCAGGGCCTCGATATGGGCCGGAATCTCAATCTGCAGCCCTTTATCAAAACTCCGAGGATGGGTAGCAAGGACCTCCTGCCCATTGAGGATACGCACTTCCTGCAAAGTGGACACCACGGTCAAGGTGCGCTGTACATAGTCATGGGGCACTGAGTAGTCGTTGAGATCAAAGCGGGCATAGGGTGTCTTGTTAATCTTCACCGCCACCTGCTCGTCGGTCGGGTAGGGATTTTCCGGCAAGGTTAACAGATGCTTGGTTTCCATTTCAAATGCTTCACGAACGGTTAGTGTGGTGTCTTCAGGGCAGCGCCGGTTGGCGGCAGGCCCAGTCATCCAGGCTTTCAGCCTGGGCATTAAGGTCATCCAGGCCGGTAAAGGTGCGACCGGCGAAAAAAATTGTCGCGGATATAACGGATAGCCCGCTCCACGCGGCCCTTCACATTGCTGCGGGCAACGGCTACGGGTCGCGGTTCGTAGCGGTGATGACCGGCAAACTCCAGTAGCACGGGATTGAAGCGGATCGCCTGGCCCTGCCGCTCAAGGACGGCGCTTTTCAGATTATCATAGAGCAAAGTTCTCGGAACACCACCCCATGCCGCAAAGGCTCCTACGTGTCCACGCAAGAAGTTCTCCATGTGGGCACCTAGAAAAAAGCGCAGGTAAATCATCCGTGACCAGGACAGCACCATCACAAAGCCCATTAGCGCACGTTGTGCACGGCCGATCTCAAGATGCCCGAAATGGCCCCAGTCAACTTGGGCTTGCTCGCCTGGTAGAGTGCGCAGGCGCAAGTCAGCTTCGGCTTTTGGCCGTGGTCGATGTACGGCGATGAGATGGCGAAAATGGTCGGGACTGCCAGAATAACCGCGACTTTTCACCATGGCGTACATGGACTTGGCGGTGAGCGTGGGAAACTTTTCCAAGGTCTCCCGGATAAACGGGAGGTAGGGATCGATTGCCGAAGCACGGCGTGGTGCGCCGATCTTCGGCAGGCCGGCTTGGGCTAAAATACGGGTGACAGTACCATGATGCACGCCCAGTTGGGCGGCAATGGTGCCGGTACGCCATTTTTCGACATGATAATAACGCAGAATCTGCGCTTCGAGTTCAGGGAGAATAGTCATATTGGTTTCCTCTTCGGTCAAGTTGAGCGATGTTGGGAACCCAATGCCTGTGCAAAAAGCTTCTACGGACGAATTCTGCCGCAAATTGCACCGCAAAAATGACAATGCACATTGCTCTTGTTGTTGGATAGCGGCTTAGCATCGTCCAGCTCTTTGTCCGGCACCGAGTTCGCTGCCAGTAGATCACCTTG
>CAVZRB010000003.1:0-103702 GCA_963777585.1 uncultured Gammaproteobacteria bacterium
ATGTTTTGCCTCGTTCAGCGTATTGCTCTTGCGAGTCGTGCCATGTCCGCCCAAGGGTGCAGTTCAATCAGTTTTTCGGCCAGATAGACTTCTTCCGGGCAGTTGAGGGTCGACATGTTGCCGGCATCAATGGTCTTGCGTACTGCGTCATCTACTTCCTGATGTCCGTAGCCCAGGATGTTGGTGCCGATGCCCATGATGGACATGTCGATGTATTCGTTCCCGTCCAGGTCCCACACCTTGCAGCCCTTGGCCTTGCTGAAGTAGGCCGGCCATTGGTCGGGCAGGAACATTTCAGCTCGTTTGGAGAGCAGCATGTTGCCGCCGGGAATGACTTGTTTGGCACGTTTCCAGAGTTTTTGGCCAGTACCCATGGTGGCTCCTTCGTTGCGGATAAGGTGTTGGTTGATGTTAAAAATGTCTGGCTGCTGGTGTTGCAAGTCGAGCACTTCGCTCCAGGTGAAATCGGTGCGCGGGTGGAAGTGCTGGAAGACCTTTTCAATGACGGCGAAATCAGCGGGTTCATCTACTGTCCAGCGCATGGCCGAGAGGTCCCGGCTGTGTTGCATGGAGGCGGTATTGAATCGCCCGGGTTCGCGAAGATAGGGTGTGACATGCTCTCGGTCAAAGGGTTTGCTGGTTTCTTGACTGGCTTGTTCCAAGACTTTGAAGGTGCAGACTTCGATGTCCAACCCGTCCGGATAGGTGGGCGGGTTGGTGTTGCTGAAGTAATCCACTCCCGCCGCCTTGAATCGGCGAATGGCTTCATCGACGAGCCCAGGATCTACCAGCGGGCAGTCGCCGGTGATGCGCACCACTACATCGGCTTGATGCGCCCGCGCGGCTTGCACAAAGCGGTCAAGAACATCGTTTTCGCTGCCCTGTTCGCAGGCGTAGCCGAGTTTGCGAACATGCTCGACCAGCGGTTGGTTGCGATCATCCACCGAAGTGGCGACGACGATTTGGCTCCACTTCTTTCGCATGGGACAAGCGTGAGAGCAACAGCTCGATCATCGGGATGCCGCAAATCGGCTTCATCACCTTGTTGGGCAAGACGAGTGGAACCCATGCGGGCTTGGACGATTGCAACAACTTTCATAATTGGGGCCAACGGGCTGGGTTAATCAGATTCTCGTCGTCGCATTGCAGGTCCGGCAAATCATCCGGCACGAGACTGGCCGCCGCACTGATAATTTGCTCCAGTTGACTCACGCTGTCTGCACCCACCACGACACGGTCAATCTCCGGAAAGGAGAGTGGAAACGCCAGACAAGCATGGACGGCGGAGACATCGTGTGCAAGCCACTCATGCCATTTTCCCCACAGCCCACCCCATGGTGCAAATATTGCCGGGATCTACTGCGGCATCAACAACAAACCCTGTAAAAATGCCGAACGGGTGTGGATTTCAACCCCTATCCTTCAATCGTTGCAGCCAGCCTGTTGTGGACAGCGACGATCCACGAGGTTGAATGGTGCTTGCACCAGATCAAATCGGTATCGAGGATCAGCGCTTCCAATTCGCTTGGAGCATATATGGAGATTCCGACTTTTTGCGCTCGACCGGTTTCTTTCAACCCTTGCAAAGTCCGATAAAGTGCTTTGCCGTCAGTCCCGAGCAACTGCCCCGGACTGTGCAGCAACAAGCCGTATACAACATTCACCCCAAGGCGGCCGAATGATGTGAATTTGTTCTTGAACCCAACCGCTTACATCGGGGCAACCATCGGGCACTGCGGGCAGTTTCGTAACCAACCTGAAGCCTTGTGCCCCCTTTCACCCAGACAGGTTTCGCTTTCACCGTAGGCAATGGCGGTATCGAGCGTATCGATGCCTTTTAATGCTGCCAATTGCAGCATGTCCCTTGCAGCCAACCGGGCTACTTTTCCGCCTTGATTGGCAATACCATAGGGCAGGCCGAATTGAGCGGTACCTAGTGCTAATTTCATTTTTCTAGCGCCAATCGGATTTGCTTTTCAATACCTTCTAATCGCTCATCAAAATTTGCGTAGCGTTGATTTATAATTTCATGTAACTCATCTAATAATGACGGGAAATTTTTCATGACAGAAATCATTTCTCGAGCGACTTTTGCACCTGGCCACAACGTATTGTTCCGCTGACGCATAGTTTTAGATAATCTTGTTTTATAATTGATATTAATACTCCATCGCTTTCAAACATCCCATGCTTAAAACTATTTCTTTGGAATCCTTCTGCTTTATACCCAATTATCTCAAGATGTTTTGTCATAGCACGCAATCCTGGGTAGGCTTGCCCCGCACTAAAGTCGTGCAAGACCGAACCGTTGGAAAGCATGATCTGTTAATAACGACATCGCCTCAAGAACTGCTAGAGGAGCTTCCTTGGATTTTTCTGGGCAAACAATAGCTATTTGACAACGTGATTTTTCATAATCAATATCAGATAAGCTTATAACTCCAAGCAATTTCATTGATTTTGTTTTAATCATCAGGAACAAACGACCAGAAGCTGATGCGTTTTTATAAAACTCCTTCTGCGAAGCCACTGTATTGGGGTACTTGCCCTGCTCGAGGAATTTTGTCGTTTCTTTGCTATTGAACCAAGAAGACCATTGATCAAAATCCTCCTCAACAGGAATGCATAAATTTATGGCTTCGCCAGGAATAAAAATAGTATTCATTTGGTTACCTATCTATGATCCACGAGATTTTTTAAACTGTTACTGATAGTCTCAAGATCTTTTGTCAGTCAACCCCGGATACATCGGCAAACTGATCGCTTCGGCGTAGTACTGCTCGGCTTCCGGACAATACCCTGCCTTGAATCCCAAACCTTCGTAATAGGGCTGACGATGCACTGGGATGTAATGCAGGTTCACACCAATGCCTGCCGCACGCAGTCGCTTCAAACACTTGGCGATGTGTCTTGCCGATCTCAGCCAAGCTTCAGGCGGATCACGTACAGATGCATACCGGAATAGCTGTCCGCGTGCTGCCAGGGAGTGATCACCGGCAGATCGGCCAGAAGTGGTCATATCGCTTGGCGATGGCGTGCCGTCTGGCGACGAATTCGTCCAGTCGCTGCATCTGGCTCAAGCCCAGTGCGGCTTGCAAGATCGGTCATGCGGTAGTTGAAGCCAAGGTCTATCTGCTGGTAGTACCAGGAGCCATCCGGCGGCCTGGGTCATGTCTGCAGCATCACGGGTGATGCCATGGCTGCGCAGCAGTTGCATACGCTTGGCTAAGCTGCGTGTCGTTGGTCAGTGCCATGCCGCCTTCGCCGGTGGTGATGATCTTGACCGGGTGGAAGCTGAATACGGTGATGTCGCTGTAACGACAGTTGCCGATCGGTTCGCCGCGGTATTTGCCGCCAATGGCGTGCGAGGCATCTTCGATGATCTTGAAGCCGTATTGCTGGCTAAGTGCGTGGATGCCTGCCATGTCGCAGGGTTGTCCGCACAGATGCACGGGGATCACGACCTTGGGTAGATTGCCGATCTTTTTGTGCCTGCGCCAGTTTTTCCGCCAGACGCTCCACGCTCATGTTGTACGTGCGCGGATCGATATCCACGAAATCGATCCGTGCACCGCAATAGAGCGCGCAGTTTGCACTGGCCACAAAGGTGATCGGAGTGGTCCAGACCACATCGTTTGGCCCCACGTCCAGCGCCAAACAGGCAATATGCAGGGCACTCGTAGCACTGTTCACCGCAACGGCATGTTGCGCACCGCAATAGTCCGCGACACTCTTTTCAAAAGCGGGAACAGCCGGGACCTTGTGTCAGGTAGTCGGAACGCAGTACATCCACAACCGCCTGGATGTCTGCATCAGAAATGTCTTGCCGACCGTAAGGAATCATCGTTGTCATATCTTGCCAATCTTTTCACGGTGTTGTGCGATCCAGGCCTGTAACGAAGCAATGCTCATCCATTCGGGTTGTTATCCGAACAGTAGGTGAAGTCCTCAGCCACCTTCTTACCATCCTTGATACGGCATGGGTCGCTACTCCAACCATTTATGGCGGGCAATATTTTGAAGTGCTCGGGGTATTCGTAAGTGTAGAGCGCATCTTCTGTCCCGATCATTTGCTCGTGGAGCTTCTCGCCAGGACGGATGCCAACGATCTCGTGTTTAGCGTCAGGAACGGCGGCAAGCGCGACATCAGTCACTTTCATCGACGGGATTTTTTTGACGTAAATCTCTCCGCCCACCATGTCTTCAAAAGCATGCCACACCAGCTCGACACCTTGTTCCAGTGTTATCATGAAGCGAGTCATACGGCATCGGTGATTGGCAATGTACCTTTGTCCGCAATCGAAAGAAAGAATGGGATGACAGAGCCGCGTGAGCCCATCACGTTGCCGTAACGCACCACCCCAAAACGGGTGTCATGAGCGCCCGCGTAGGAATTGCCTGCTACGAACAGTTTGTCGGATGCCAGTTTTGTCGCGCCGTAAAGATTTGCAGGACTACTGGCCTTATCGGTCGAAAGTGCAACGACACGTTTGATGCCGCGATCGATACACGCATCAATTAAGTTCATCGCACCCATTATGTTGGTCTTGACGCACTCGAATGGGTTGTATTCGGCAGTGGGTACGATCTTGGTTGCGGCGGCATGAACCACATAATCAATACCGTCCAGCGCGCGGATAAGGCGGTCTTTGTCGCGCACATCGCCGATGAAGAAGCGGACGCGTGGGTCATTGGCATAGAGCTTGGCCATTTCCCACTGTTTCATCTCGTCCGCGAGTAGATGACCAGACGACGCGGGTTGTATTTTGCTAGCGTCATCGGCACGAAGGTGTGACCGAATGAGCCTGTGCCGCCCGTTATTAAGATTGATTTATCGTTCAACATTACAGACATCCTTAAAACATTCGTAAATTAATGTTTCTATACCTCGGAGTAATGAAACACCAGGAGCCCATCCCAGATTGCGGATTTTCGGCACATCCATGATCTTGCGCATCGTGCCATCAGGCTTGCTGGTGTCTTGCACGAAATAACCCTTCAGCAATAGCTCGTCCAAGTAGGCCGCGTCTTGCACGGTGATACCAGCAATTAAAGCAACTTTAGTTTTATCTACCATAATGATCCTCAAATCGCATAATATCATCCTCCCCTAAATAACTACCTGACTGCACTTCAATAATTTCCAGCGGGATCGTGCCTGGATTATGGAGACGGTGGACTTCGCCGAGCGGAATATACGTCGATTGGTTTTCCGTCAGCATAAATGTTTGATCGCCGCACGTCACTTCAGCCGTACCTTTCACTACAATCCAGTGTTCAGTCCGATGAAAGTGTTTTTGCAAGCTCAAACTCGCCCCCGGCTTCACTTGAATACGCTTCACCTTAAAGCGCTCGCTCTCATCGATACTGTCATACCAGCCCCAAGGGCGATGCACCTTGCGCGGCAAGCGATGCTCTGATCGCTCTTGCGCCTCAAGGGCACTGACCAATTTTTTAACATGCTGGCTTTGATTACGATCGGCCACTAGCACGGCATCGGCCGTCTCCACCACAATCAAATTATTGACACCCACCGTACTCACTAAGCGACTGCCGGCATGGATCAAGGTGTTGCAGGTGTCTACCGTTAATGTGTCGCCCTGCGTCACATTGCCATTGTTATCTTGCCCGCCCACTTGCCAAACTGCGTCCCACGCCCCCAAATCATTCCAACCCGCGTCGAGCGGCACCATCTTGATGGCAAATGGAGAATTGGGGCATTTTTCCGCAACGGCATAATCGATGGAATCACTGGCAATTAGCGCAAAATCGCCTGAATTGGGGCGCACAAACTGCGCGTCCGTCGATTTGCCAGCCCATGATTGCTGAGTAGCTTCTACAATATCCGAACGGAAGTGTTTTAATGCTTTGAGCCAAGTGCTCGCTTTTAACACAAACATGCCGCTGTTCCAGAGGTAATCACCACTTTCCAGATATTTTTCCGCCATTTCCTGATTGGGTTTTTCGGCAAACTGGGCGACCGCGTATTCACCATGCCGCCCCACGTCGCCTTGACGCCTAATGTAGCCGTAACCCGTCTCAGGCTTATCCGGGGCAATGCCTAAAATCACAATCGCCCCAGTATCCGCAACACAAATACTATTCTGTAACGCTTGCGTAAATGCCGCACTGTCCATCACCGTTTGATCTGCAGGCGTCACCACCAAAATAGGATCTTCCCCATTGTCAGTCGCCTGCAATGCAGCCAACGTTAAAGCGGGGGCCGTATTCTTACCAATAGGTTCCAACAACAACGTGGCTGACACAGCCTTCATCTCTCGTAACTGATCCAATGCCAAAAAACGGTGCTCTTCGTTAGTCACCACCACAGTTGCACCCACCGCAATCTCAGCAGAGGCTAAACCATTGATGCGCTCCACCGCTTGCTGAAAGAGACTCGTCGTACCCGATAACACTAAAAACTGCTTGGGGAATCCCGCGCGCGACAGTGGCCACAGCCGGGTGCCTGAACCCCCACACAGAATGACCGGAATGATTTTCAAGAGATTGTTCTTATTCATTTTAAATACAACAAGCCTGTTGATGTCCGTTCTGTGGAAGAAAATAGGGACGGGAGGTCAGACCATTATGCTGTTAGTCCACCGACATGGCTACCTGTCAGATTCCGCAAAAAGCGGCGTTACGTACCTTCTTAATAAATCAATAAAACATTATGTGGGTTAGATCGATAGCGTAACCCAACAATTCATAGTGCTGTCGGGTTACGTTGTGACCGTTCAAAGTATATCTCCATATCCAGCGACAAGACCTGCTTGGACAGCGATGCTGGCGCGTCTGCAGCCAAAGATGGCGACTGCCTCCGGCTAGAGTCTAACATTACTCATGGTCGTGCCTTTTGTTCTGACTCACGTTTCAATTCGGCTATTTCTGCACGCAATCGCTCATATTCCCGCATTTTGATTTTCAGAAACTCCATCGTCATGCACGCTTTTTGCTCAACTCCGAGCGGGGTGAGCAAGTATGCGTAAGCCAGCTTGTTGTTACTATTCCGAAAATTCTGCACTTTGATGAACCCTTTATCCAAAAGAGCTTTAATGCAGTAATTGGTTTTCCCCAAACTCACGCCCAAAACTTTAGCTAAATCGCGTTGGCTCATGCGCGGATTTGATTCGAGAATACGTAGTACCTTAAGATGACTTTCTTTGTGCAAAGTAGTGTCAGGCAAGATTTTTATAAGGTTTTAAAGTGATTTACCCACGCTACCGCCATGCTGTATCACGATCAGCAAGCGCGGTCAGGATGTTTTGATTGGTTTAGCGAGTGAGACAAGCACCCGTTCATGATTTGAACGAACCATATCACAACCGTTTTGTTTTGAAAACATTTTTCGGTTGCCATGTCCCGCCTGACTGGATTTATTGCGGCTGCAAAGCCTGTAGTAGCACGATTCTTAGCTGATTCTGCGCAGGCTGGCAGGCGAAATCTTCAGTTGTGTAGGTTTGCTTAATAGTTCAATCAGAACCATCGCCCGGTTTTCACCATCATTCATTTGGTAGATGGCCTCAATCCCTATAAACGGACCATCGGTGACCAGAACACGCTCGCCTTGAGTAAACAGCCGTTGGGGCTGACTGCATAGAACATCCTTCTGGGCACGCAGGGTCTCAATCAATCGCTCGTCTATCTTGGCGGGCTCCGTGCCAAAGGTCACCAAGCAGCTCACTCCCTTGGTCGAACGGATCGGCCCCCAGCTTTTACCGGACAGGCTAGTATCCAGACGGATGAACAAGTAGCGCGCAAAGAGCGGCTCTTCGACCACATGCATCCCCCTTTGGCACAACTTTTCAGCGGTGAGCACCGGCAAATAACACTCATAGCCCTGTTGCTGTAGATTGAGTAGAGCACGCTGTTCTTGCCGAGTCTTAGTGTGGATCACATACCAGTGCATGGTGAGTGGGTTCCCATATATTTTGTTATTTAATCTTTCAGGCATCATGGCTTCTTTCTTCCTGCGGCTACAGCACTTGACTTGCCTCTCGGCCGACAAGGCTTATTCTTGAGTGCCACATGTTTGTGGCCAAGCAAGTTCCAATGGGCGACGCATATGGTATAACCAGCGCATTCTCCTGCCCGAGATTGACCGATGCGTCTTTCAAGGCTGTCAGTGCGCCTTGTCTAGTAGCTACCATCAGCAGAGCGAAAAATATAAGCCCAAAACATTTTGCTTATCCTATTTTTTGTGAACCTGCCATATATCGGACTAGTTATTTTTCTGCGGTCACCGATTCTTTTATGGATTGTCCAATAAAAACCGACAAAAAGTAATAGAAAGGAAATTAAAAAATAGCTGCTCTGAAATGCCGAACAAAAAGATTGCTGTGATCCTTGTAACTGATAGTAATGCACAACGAGAATGTCAGTTTTGATTAATCCATTATAGATGGGACGATTGGACACTTACGACCGATGAACTTAAAGGCTTAAGTAAATTTTGAATTACGAGTTTGCTTTAGAAAAAATTTCAGATCTCTCGCAGTAACTTGGTATCTTCTGTCTATGCCGGAACGCCGTTCAGCTAAAATTCAACGATCAGCAAATGGAAGATGGTATATGCTGAAAGAACGCCGGAGCTTGTTCTTTCTGCGCTCATTTTTGTGTTCTCGTAAATATCGGGCAACTTTTACCATCTTCCATGCATGGCTCATGCCCCAGTAATAGAGTGCAATAACGATGATAAACAAGTAGAACATAACCCAGTCAGGGGCATTAAACAGAATATCCCCCGCTAGCCCTATTGCAGCCAAGGTCGCAGTGAACGATAAAATGATGAATAAAATCGCATATCTTCCATAGCCGGCAACTTGGAGAATATGGTGGAAATGTTCTCTGTCAGGCGCAAATGGCGATCGTCCTTAAAGCGTCGACAATTTATTTCTGAACCCACATAAACCTGTTGGTTCAACAGTAGCAAACCGTAAAATGTTTGCCACTCCCCATATCGGTCAATTCTGTTCGATTTGGCGTTTTTTTCTCCAAAATGCCAATATTTGGACTTTGAAAGATGAAATGTCAGCAGAACCTAGCAACTTCTCAAGTTTTACTCGAAATCAGTTTTGCGTGTTATCAATTACTTCACTCATCGTTGTTATCCAGTGAGATCCGGAGCACGCACTACACCTCGGCATAACTTCAGCCAAACAGGATGAGGATGCTATTTGTCCACCATTGATTAGCCCGTTTTATCAGTGCGGCATAAATTATCAATGGTGGACATAAAAGCGCTGCCTACTCTACGAAAGCCCCAAAACATCCTGCATATCATAAAGTCCGTTTGGTTTGTCCTTCAACCAGACCGCAGCCCTGACTGCACCATTGGCAAAGGTCATGCGACTGGTGGCTTTATGGGTGATTTCCACCCGCTCACCTTCATCCGCAAACATCACCGTATGTTCACCGACGATATCACCGGCGCGAATGGTTGAAAAACCAATGGTTTTTCTGTCCCGCTCGCCGGTATTGCCTTCTCTGCCATAAATGGCGCAGTCTTTTAAATCCCGACCTAAGGCGTCGGCAATCACTTCACCCATGCGTAATGCCGTACCTGATGGCGCATCGACTTTGTGCCGATGGTGAGCTTCAATCACTTCAATATCGGTATAGTCGCCCATGACTTTGGCGGTCATTTCCAGCAATTTGAGCGCCAGATTCACGCCTACACTCATATTGGGCGCAAGCACTATCGCCACGTCTTTAGCCGCCTCGGCAATCAGTGCCTTTTGCGCGTCACTGTAACCGGTGGTGCCAATGACTATTTTTTTGCCTGCTTGCCGGCAAATCTCGATAAACGCCATTGACGCATCGGGACGGGTAAAATCAATCAGTACATCAAACTGATCGACAACCGCGGCCAAATCATCAACTACTTTAATGCCGACCGCGCCGATGCCGGCCAATTCACCCGCATCCTTGCCTATTGCAGCACTACCAGGACGCGAGACCGCAACGACTAATTCGGCATTTTTCAGCCAGCACCGCTGCTCTGATCAAGCAAAGCCCCATCCGACCGGATGCACCGACTACAGCAATACGAATCATGACTTATCCTGTTAGTTTATCGAAAAAGTTTTTTACGCCATCAATCCAGGAGTGTTCCTGGGGACTGTGATGTTTGCCGCCACTCGACAACGATTCGCCGAGTTTTTCAACCAGTGCTTTTTGTTCTTTGGTCAGATGCACGGGGGTTTCAACTTGTACCTTGCACAGCAAATCACCGACAGCTCCACCCCTGACCGGTTTAACGCCTTTACCGCGCAACCTGAACGATTTTCCGGTTTGCGTTTCAGCAGGAATTGTCAGCATCACTTCGCCATCCAAAGTAGGCACTTGCATGTCGCCGCCCAAACAGGCGGTAGCGAAACTGATAGGCACTTCGCAATACAAGTTTGCGCCATCACGCGTGAAAATCTCATGTTCTTTTACCTGAATCTGAACATAAAGATCACCTGCCGGTCCACCACGTTCTCCCGCCTCCCCTTCTCCGGCCAGACGTATGCGATCGCCGGTATCGACACCCGCAGGAATTTTTGCTGACAAGGTTTTGGTTTCCTGAACACGTCCTTGACCATGACATTTACCGCAAGGATCTTTAATTTGCTTGCCTGTTCCACGACAAGTCGGACAGGTTTGCTGAACGGAAAAGAAACCTTGCTGCATCCTGACTTGACCATGGCCATGACAGGTCGAACAGATAACCGGACTGGAGCCTTTTTTGGCGCCCGAACCGTTACACTCGCCGCAAGCTGACCAGCACCGGGATACGAATTTTGGTTTCTGTTCCGGCAACGGCTTCTTCCAGCGTTAATTCCAGGTTATAGCGTAAGTCAGAACCACGCTGAACGCTGCTCCGCTGCTGTCTCCCACCGCCAAAAATATCGCCAAACACATCGCCGAAAATATCACTGAAACCTTCAGCCGCCGAAACCGCCGGGACGCCACCGCCCATAGACGGATCAACACCGGCATGACCGAACTGGTCATAAGCAGAGCGTTTTTTAGGGTCTGATAAAACTTCGTAAGCTTCTTTAATTTGCTTGAATTTAGCTTCAGCTGCTTCTGGATTGTCAGTGTTCCTATCGGGATGATACTTCATCGCCATACTGCGATAGCTTTTCTTGATCTCTGCATCACTGGCGTTTCTATCAACGTTGAGCAGTTTGTAAAAATCTTCTTTTGTTGCCATATTTCAATCCGCTCCTAAGAATCCACTCAGGAGATGAAGCATTGCTGCAATGTTATTAAAAACCCTGCGCAACGAAGACACAACGTATTGTGCCAGCATACCCACGAGCCATAAAAAGTACGAATAAAATTCGTACCCGTAAAATTTAAGTGTAGCTGAATCAGTTACCACAAAGGACACGAAGGTCACAAAGATAAAACTTCGTGCCCTTCGTGCCCTTCATAGCCAACGATGATCTAATAAAAAATTTTTGATCGATTACTTAACAGCAACATTCATCAAGCGCCTTTTACTATTTATCGTCGTCTTTAACTTCTTCAAACTCGGCATCAACAACGCCGTCATCAGCTGCATGATGTGATGATGAAGAACCGCCTGCATGATGCGGATTCACCGCCTTCAGACGCCGCCTTTTTGTGCATAAACACGTTCAGCCAGTTTACCTGATAATTCGGTCAAGTCATTGGTTTTAGCTTCAATTTCTGCCTTATCATCACCTTTAACAGCTTCTTTCAGAGCATCAATAGCATGTTCAATGCTGGCTTTTTCATCCGCGCCGACCTGGTCACCCAATTCTTTCAGGGATTTTTCGGTGGCGTGAATCATTCCGTCCGCATGGTTGCGAGCATGGACCAATTCGGTCAATTTACGGTCTTCATCGGCATGCGCTTCAGCATCTTTAATCATGCGTTCCACTTCATCATCCGACAAACCACTGGATGCTTTAATAACAATCGATTGTTTTTTACCGGTTGCCTTGTCTTTAGCCGATACGTTCAAAATACCGTTAGCATCAATATCAAAAGACACTTCAATTTGCGGAACACCACGCGATGCAGGTGGAATATCCGCTAAATCAAAACGTCCCAGCGATTTATTAGCCGCAGCTCTTTCACGCTCGCCTTGCAATACATGAATGGTAACGGCGGTTTGATTGTCCTCAGCGGTAGAAAATACTTGTGACGCATTGGTTGGAATGGTGGTATTTTTTTCAATCAACTTGGTCATGATACCGCCCATTGTTTCGATACCCAGAGACAAGGGGATAACGTCCAGCAACAATACGTCTTTAACATCACCCGCCAAAACACCCGCCTGAATCGCCGCACCTAAAGCAACCGCTTCATCCGGGTTTACGTCTTTACGCGGTTCTTTGCCAAAAATGCTTTTTACCATTTCCTGCACTTTCGGCATACGGGTTTGACCGCCTACCAAAATCACGTCATTGATTTCCGATGCTGACAAACCAGCGTCTTTAAGCGCCATTTCACAAGGGCCTTTAGTACGGTTAATCAGTTCTTCAACCAAAGATTCCAGTTTGGCGCGGGTCAATTTAACGTTTAAATGCTTGGGACCTGAGGCATCCGCAGTGATGTAAGGCAAGTTAACATCAGTTTGCTGGCTTGAAGACAATTCAATCTTGGCTTTTTCTGCCGCTTCTTTTAAACGTTGCAGCGCCAATGGATCGTTGTGTACATCAACGCCGCTTTCTTTTTTAAATTCACTGGCAAGATACTCAATAATTCTTGAGTCAAAATCTTCACCACCCAGGAAAGTGTCACCGTTGGTTGATAATACTTCAAATTGGTGTTCGCCATCTATTTCGGCAATTTCAATGATGGAAATATCAAAGGTACCACCACCCAAGTCATAAACTGCGATTTTGGTATCGCCTTTAGGCTTGTCCATGCCGAATGCCAGCGCAGATGCAGTCGGTTCGTTAATAATACGTTTAACTTCCAAACCGGCAATACGGCCTGCATCTTTAGTCGCTTGACGTTGTGAGTCGTTAAAATAAGCAGGTACGGTAATAACCGCTTCGGTTACTGTCTTCACCCAAATAGGCTTCCGCGTCTTTTTTCAGTTTCATTAAAATGCGTGCTGAAATTTCCGGTGCTGCCATTTTTTTGCCATGCACTTCTACCCATGCATCGCCGTTTTCTGCTTCGATGATTTTGTAAGGCACCATTTTGATGTCTTTTTGCACGACATCATCTTTAAAACGACGACCGATCAAACGTTTAATTGCAAACAGTGTATTTTTTGGATTGGTGACCGCCTGACGTTTTGCCGATTGACCCACTAACACTTCATCATCACTGCTAAAGGCGATAATTGAAGGTGTAGTACGCGCACCTTCACTGTTTTCAATCACCTTCGCTACGCCGTTTTCCAATACAGCAACACACGAGTTGGTTGTTCCTAAATCTATCCCAATTATTTTAGCCATTGAATGCTCCAGACTTGAATTTGTTAAAAAATGTAAAAGTTAATGTCGATATGGGGGCTGTTTTATTGTGTTCAAGCCTGTTCATCATTATCTTCTGAGCGGTTTTTCTGCCGCTTTTGCCACTACAACCATGGCAGGTCGTAGCAAACGTCCATTCAGCATATAACCTTTTTGAAACACGTTAACTACGGTATTTGGTTCTGCACCTTCTACTACTTGCATGAGCCATCGCTTGATGTTGTTCAGGATTAAAAGGCTGACCCATGGGATCAATAGCATCGATATTAAATTTTGCAAACAATGATTCGAACTGTTTGATGGTTAATTCACTACCTTCACGAAATTTTTTAACGTCCTCGCTATCGCCTGTTGCCGCTTGCAAACCTAGAACCAGACTATCTAATACCGGCAATAATTCTTTGGCAAAACTGGTCAAGGCAAACTTATGGGCATCTTCCAGATCTTTTTGTGTTCTTCTTTTCAGGTTTTCCATTTCCGCCTGGGTGCGAACCGCTTTATCCCAGGTTTCATGAGCTTTTTGCTCGGCTTCCTCTAATTCTTGTTTTCAGCTCTTCAATCGTGTACTCATGCTCACTAATTCGGTGTGTTGAGGCTCTTCATTGACGGTTTCATTTCAACTCAGCTTCAGCTTCAACCTGCGATTCAGGTGCTTCCTGATCATTACTCATTTCTATAGTTCCTTAAAATAGTCGTGGTAACGTGCCTAACTAACGCACAAAAAAATATTGCTACCTATCATGGGGTCGTTGTTTTTGGATTCAAGGCCGCACCTAATAATTTTGCCGTAACATCGACAAACGGAATGATTTTCTCATAAGCCATACGTGTCGGCCCGATGACACCGAGTACACCGACCACTTCATCATTGACAGAATAGGAGGACGTGACCAGGCTGCAATGGTCAAATGCCTGGTAACCGGATTCTTCGCCTATAAAAATCTGCACGCCCTCAGCCTTCATGCGATTGATCCAGCAGATGAATAACATCCTGCTTTTGACTAAAGGCATCAAACAGTTTTTTCAAATGATCCCTGTCTGACAACTCGGAAAACCCCATTAAATTGGTTTCACCGGTCAGCACATAATCGTCTTTTTCATCGTCCTGATTCAAAAGTCAATTGCGCCATTTTTATCGCATCCAGCATAGCCTGATTCATGCGTTCCTGATCGTCTTGCAATTCTTTCAAAACGGCTTCACGAACTGCAACCAGACTGCGTCCGCAATAAATTGAATTGAGATATGCGCCGGCCTGTTGTAATTCAGCATGCGCTAAAGTCTTTGCCGGTATGAATGACTTTGTTATGAACTTCCTGTTCATTGGTGACAAAAATAACCAGCACACGTTTATGTGATAAAGGCAAAAATTCAATATGCCGCAAACAGACCAATTCTCTTCTGGGTAAAGTCACCACCCCGGCCATCTGGTCAATTCTGCAAGCAACCTTGACGCAACACCGATCACATTACTGGTATCATCTTTTTCCGACAACCCCTGATGCAGTCGCGTTAGTATCTTTCGCATTCCAACGGCTTAACTGTTAATAAGCTGTCAACAAACAAGCGATAGCCGCTGACTGTGGGTACGCGCCCCGCTGAGGTATGCGGCGAATGCACCAGCCCCAAATCTTCCAGATCCGCCATCACATTACGAATGGTTGCAGGACTCAAGTTTAACTCCGAGTCTTTTGATAACACCCGAGAGCCTACCGGCTGTCCATCGCTGATATAACGTTCAACCAGCGTTTTTAATAACTGTAACGACCGTTCATTTAAATCTCGAGCTATTACTCACATCAACCTCTATAAACCAAAATTAGCACTCCATCAAGACGAGTGCCAGCCAGGCAAAATATCAGCTCACCCGTCTTATTGTCAATAAAGGGTATAAGCCGACCACAACCCCCTACCTTCGGCTTCCCCCTTTGCCAAAGGGACTAAGGGGATTTGGGCTTCTTCATTTAAAAATCCACTAAATCTGTAAAACTCATAGGCTGACTGCTGTTTTTTTGTATAATCAAACGCTTTACCGGTTGTTATTCAGCAATGCAGACTCCTTTTAAGACTATTGGCATCATAGGTAAACCCAGTGACCCCGGCATTGCTGAGACTTTATCCGGGCTTTATGACTTATTTAACGCAGCATCAATACACTGTGTATTGTTGCTGAAGACAGCGCCCAGTTTATTAAAAATCAGTCCGTCGACTCATGTTCCACAGACACACTGGGGCAGCATTGCGATCTGGTTATCGCTGTGGGTGGTGATGGAACTTTTCTGGCTGCCGCCCGCGCCATCGTCGAATATGACATTCCTTTAATCGGCATTAACCTCGGCCGACTGGGTTTTCTTGTCGACATATCGCCCAACGAACTGCCCGCTAAATTGCACCATATACTCCAAGGCCATTACACGGAGGAAAAACGCTATTTATTGCGCGCCAAAATCATCCGCAACGGCCAGGTTATTCACGAAGAAACCGCCGTTAATGAAGTGGCCATCCATCGCTGGGTGACGCCCAGCATGATTGAAATCGTGACTAAAATTGATAATGTATTTTTAAATTCACAACGCTCTGACGGCTTGATTATTTCCACGCCAACCGGATCAACGGCTTATTCTTTATCGGCCGGGGGGCCGATTCTGTATCCTTCATTAAACGCCCTGGTATTGGTGCCGCTGAATCCCCATACCTTATCAAATCGCCCGATAGTGATTCATGATTCTGCTGAAATTGAAATCAGCTTTTGCCAAACCAAGCAAATCAATGCCCTGGTGACTTGTGATCATATTGAAATTCCTGACGTATTAATCAGCGACAAGATTTTGATTAAAAAAGACCCAAAACCGATTAGAATTCTGCATCCTGAAGGTCATGACTTCTTCCAGATCCTCAGGAATAAATTAAACTGGAGCAGTGGCTACCACACTTAATCCCTATGCTATTAAACCTTAATATCATTGACCTTGCCGTGGTCAAATCACTCGATCTCGACCTTGAAAAAGGCATGTCGGTCCTTACCGGCGAAACCGGAGCGGGTAAATCTATTTTATTAACCGCTTTAGGCCTTGCGCTGGGTGATAGAGCCGATTCCGGCTACGTTCGTCCCGACTGTAAACGCGCCGAAGTTAATCTTGAATTTGATTTGGCCGATGCGCCTGGCGCCCAACAATGGCTGAAAGAAAATGAACTGGATGATGAGCAACACTGTTTGATCCGGCGCATTGTCAATCAGGATGGCCGCTCAAAAGCCTACATCAACAACCGTCCCGTTACCTTGCAGTTCTTGCAGGAACTGAGTGAAAAACTGGTTGAAATTCATGGCCAACATGCTCACCTGACCTTGCTTAATAGTGATGAGCAACGCCGTTTGCTGGACTGCCTACGCAAAAAACCAGAACCTTCTGGATCAGGTAAACACCTGTTATAAACACTGGCTGCTTGCCCATAAAGAACTGGCAAACCTGATTAAAGCCAGCGTAGACCAAACCGAACGCGAAGAATTGCTGCGTTACCAGATTGAAGAATTACAACAATTGGATCTGGCGAATTTCAGTTATTCAGCGTTATCGGAAGAACACAGCAAACTGGCCAATCTGGGACAGATTTTAAGCACCGGCCAAGCCCAGGTTGATCTGCTCTATGAGAATGACCAGCTATCGGTTAATCAAATGCTGAGCCATAGCGTCAGCGAATTGACCCATATTGCCCGATTCGCGCCGGAATTAACGGAAATTTGCAATCTGTTATCGGAAGCCCAGATTCAAACAGAAGAAGCCGCCATTCAATTACGCCGTTTTCTGGAATCCCAGGAAGCCGATCCCCAACGCATGGATGAACTGGAAAACCAGATTGGTGTTATTCAGAGCCTTAGCCGCAAACATCACGTTACACCCGATGAACTACCGGAACTGGTAGGCAAACTTGAAGCTGAACTGGATGGACTGACCCACAGCGGCGAACGCATTGAGACTTTAACAGCCGACACTGCACAGTTGCTCGCCCAATACCATCAGCTAGCCGCGCAATTGTCTGAACAACGCCGAAAATCCGGTCAGAAATTACAAAAACAGATTTCGGCCATGATAAAAGAACTGGGCATGCCGCAAGGCGAATTTCTGGTCGATATTACCGCATTGGAGACCGATACTCCAAAACTGAACGGCAAGGATAAAATCGAATTTTTGGTCAGCGCCAATCCCGGACTTCCGCCCAAACCACTGGCTAAAGTCGCTTCCGGCGGTGAATTATCGCGCATCAGTTTGGCGATTCAGGTAACGACTTCCAATGATAAAACCACGCCCACCCTCATTTTTGATGAGGTGGATTCGGGTATCGGCGGCGGCGTTGCCGAAATTGTCGGGCAAAAATTACGCAGCTTGAGCCACAACCGGCAAGTCATGTGCGTCACCCATTTGCCGCAAGTCGCCGCGCAAGCGCATCATCATCTCTACGTTGAAAAGAACAATAAAACCGACATCACTTCTTCCAATGTCAGGCTACTGGCTGATGAAGAACGCGTTGAAGAAATTGCCAGAATGTTAGGCGGCGTTACTATCACCGCCAACACCCTGGCCCATGCCAAAGAAATGTTACAATAACTTACGGCGCACAGCAGAAGTCAACCACAGGAAACCAAAACCAATGACTCGATTTCCAGCCGAATGGGAAAAACAATCCGCCGTATTAATCGCCTGGCCGCATAAAACCGGCGATTTCAGCAATCGACTTGAAGTCTGTAGAGCAATCCTACAGCGTTATTGCTGATACGATCACCCAATATCAAAAACTGATTATCGTCTGTCGCGATGATAGCCATCAGCAGCACATTCAAAACTTGATAAGCAATCACGACCATATTGACTTCATCCACGCCACCGTTAATGACATCTGGGTGAGAGATACCGTTTTCCTTAGCGTGGAAAAAGATGGCGCCATTTCACACCTCAATTTTCTTTTCAACGGCTGGGGCGAAAAATACCAGCATCAGAACGACAATGCGCTTAATCACAAACTGTTAAATGCCAAACCCTTTAAAGGTAAAGCCCACAAGGACATCGACTTTATACTCGAAGGCGGCAGTGTCGAAAGCGACGGCATTGACACCATCCTGACCACCAAACAATGCCTGTTGAACCCGAACAGAAACAAAGGCCTGACGCAACAGGAAATAGAACAGCAACTGCTCCATAGCATCTGGGCGCAAAACGGGTATTCTGGCTGGATCAGGAAAACCTGTCCGGCGATGATACCGATGCCCACATCGATACCCTGGCGCGTTTCTGTTCAGCCAACACCATTGCCTATACCAGTTGCGAAGATGCTGATGACCTGCACTATACCAGCTTGAAATTCATGGAAAGGCAGCTACAGGATTTAAGAACCCAAGCGGGCGATCCCTATCATTTGGTCCCGTTACCGCTGCCAAAACCGATTGATGATGAAGAAGGGCAACAATTACCTGCCAATTACGCCAACTTTTTGATCATCAATCATGCCGTTATGGTTCCCGTCTTATGGTGATCCGATGGATGAAATCGCTTTGCAACGATTGGCTGACTGTTTTCCACAGCATGAAATCATCCCGATACCTTGCAGGCCGCTGGTGCATCAATACGGCAGTTTGCATTGCATGACCATGCAGTTTCCTGAAAAAGCGCTGAAGGTTGTTGCTTAATAAATGTTGTTTGCACAAGACGGGTTTTCACCAACCCGTCTTTCAAGGAGAGATAATCGATGCCGACCATTAAACGTATTGCCGTAATTGTCTTTATTCTGCTCAGTGTCGGTTGCGCGAGAACCTATCAGGCCAGATATGTTGAAACGTCACACTTTCTGGATGATTACTCACTGCTTAAAGACGGCGAAGATGGCGATGCCTTATTAAGCTTCTGGAAAGAAGGCGCTAACTGGTCCGGTTACAAAAAAATCATGTTAGACCCGGTCATTATCAGCAAACTGCCTGGTTCCGATCTCAATGACATGACGCACAGCGAGAACCATAGGTTTAAAGAACTATTTGAATACCGTATGCGGGAAGCCATGAAACAAAACTTCAAACTGGTAGCCCATCCCGGCCCCGATACGCTACGCGTTCAATTTGCCATCACTGATGCGGAAGCCTCAACACTGCTGCTGGATTCATTTACTGCCGTCTACCCTTCGGATCGCGCCTTATCGCTACTTAAAAGAATGGCAACAGGCACTGAATCTTATGTGGGCAAAGCCAGTATCGAAGGAAAAATCACGGATTCACAAACAGGTGAATTACTCATGGTCTCAGCAGATCGCCGGGCAGGAGCAAAAACCTTGATGGGTTCATTGAACGATTGGGATGATGTAGAGGAAGCTTACCAATACTGGGCATCTCAATTAAACTACCAGCTTTGTACCAAACAGGGGCATAGCGATTGTCAAGAGCCTGAATAAATTTTCAGTCGTCTAAACAAGCAGAAAACAACGCGTATTGCGCTACATTTTTAACCGAAACCAAACACCATGACCATTAAGCCACTTATTCTCTTGATTGCACTGACATTCACATTACCCGCACAGGCCGAAATCTACAAATGGACCGATGCCAAAGGGAAATCGCATTTTTCCGGGTCAAAACCCGCCAATCCGGCATCCGTAGAAAACCGTAATGAGCTTGAAGCAAAATCGCTGCAACCGACACCGGCCGATAATGAGAATCAGGCAGTGACACCTCAAGTCGATCTTTACGTCACCAGTTGGTGCCCTTATTGTAAAAAAGCCATTGCCTTTCTGCGCAAGAACAATATTGCTTTTAATGCACACGACATTGAACAGGATATTAATGCCGCAACACGCAAAAAAGAACTTGATCCGGGCTATAGCGGTATTCCGTTGGCAGTTATTAACGGCGCCACCATCCGTGGCTTTAGCGAAGGCACATATCAGCAAGCGTTAGCGAAAAAATAAGGTCATCGGCAAAAGCTTATCAATGAAAAAAACATGGTTGGGGATATTTTTTTCGGTACTAATATGGTCAGGTATAAATCCTAAAGACTACCCGACCTGGGCGCTTGAAACGGCGCCTGCAATGATTGGCTTTATCGTTCTTGTGGCGACTCGCCAGCGATTCCGGTTAACGGGTCTGACTTATAACCTGATCTTGATCCACAGCATTATTTTAATGATAGGCGGACATTACACTTACGCGGAAGTTCCACTGTTTGACTGGCTAAAGGAAGTATATAATTTTGAACGCAATAATTACGATAAAGCTCGGTCATTTTGCGCAGGGTTTTGTCCCGGCAATAATTGGCAGAGAAATCATCATCAGAAATCATGTTGTGAAAAATATCAACTGGATGAATTTCTTCATCATCTGTATCTGCCTGGCAATCAGCGCCTTGTACGAACTTATTGAATGGTTGGTTGCCATATTAAGCAAAAAAGCCGCCGAAGCATTTTTAGGCACTCAGGGGTACCTATGGGACACACAATCAGACATGGCTTATGCGCTGCTTGGTGCAGTATTGGCATTGGTCATGTTAAGTCGTACTCATGACCGCCAAATTAGCAAGTTAATAGCCGAACCCGTACAACCGCGATTTTAATAGATCTCCGCTTTCACAAAAGCGTCCGCAATTCCTGTATTTCAATTCATTAAATCGTTATAAAATAACGATATTGAAAACCATCATATTATCCGATCATGAAATCAAACTTAATCGTTAGCGCTGTTCAGCAGCCCTGTAATGAAGACAGACAGACCAACCTTGATTTTTCCATAGCAAAAATCCATGAAGCCGCCGCTGCTAATGCAGATCTGGTGGTATTGCCTGAACTGCATCTGGGGCCGTATTTCTGTCAGAACGAGGATTACAATCACTTCGATCTTGCCCAGCCTATTCCTGGCCCGACCACTGCAATCCTGTCAGATGTGGCTAAAAAGCTGAAAATCGTTATTGTCTCGACCATATTCGAAAAAAGAGCGCCGGGTCTTTATCACAATACCGCCGTTGTTTTTGACAAGGACGGCAGCATTGCCGGTAAATACAGAAAAATGCACATCCCCGATGATCCGGGTTTTTATGAAAAATATTATTTCACTCCCGGCGACATGGGATTCAAACCCATAGAAACCTCTATCGGCAAATTAGGCGTATTGGTTTGCTGGGATCAGTGGTACCCGGAAGCCGCCAGATTGATGGCTTTAGCCGGTGCAGAGCTATTGATTTACCCTACCGCTATAGGCTGGGATCCGCAAGATACATCCGAAGAACATCAACGCCAGCTGGATGCCTGGATTACTATCCAGCGCTCTCACGCTGTCGCCAATGGCATTCCGGTCATTTCCTGCAACCGTATCGGTTTTGAAAAGGCGCCGGACTCAGCGACAGGAATCAACTTCTGGGGCAATAGTTTTATTGCCGGACCTCAAGGGGAAATCATCACCAACGCCAATGATTCAGAAGTAAAACTCTTAACCTGCACGATTGACAGCGCAAGAAATGAGCGTATCAGACAAATATGGCCTTTTCTGCGTGATCGCAGAATTGATGAATATGGAGATTTAACAAAACGTTTTATTGATTAAATACCATTGTTGTAAACAGCCTGTCATTCCAGATTACCTATTGGAATGACAGACATAACACAGGGAATAGTGAGCAAAATACAGGTTTGATGTTACTATAAAGCCCCCGCAGTTATCACTCTAGTCCGGAATTGGCATCAGAGACTCTATCGTTAAGGAACTATGAATACTCCAAACAATTCGGATATTTTTAATCAAATACACATTGATGTCGCACGTAATGCAACGGATGATTTCAATTTATTCCACGATAGAAATAAATGGCTGCGAATTAATCACAATCCTTTCAACGGCCCTATTGTACTGGGATTTCAGCTGGAAACACTGATTGAACACAAAGTTTTTCTTTATCGCCAGTTACATAATGAAAACACGCTTATTAGCGATAAAAACCTGCGTTTTAGCAACTACCAGTTTTCTTTTGTTAACGCCGTCAAACCCGGACAAGTTGTATCGGTCGATATAAAACCATCGCAACTTAAAGAAGAACCCGAGACAGTTCTCAGCAACAGAATCACTGTTAAATCGGGGGGCTCATTGGCCTTGCTGGGCTACAAAACAGAATCCAAATTTGCATTATTCCTAACCAATCCGGATATTCCGCAGTTTGGCGCCCTCAATCAACACCCCGACCGGTCTTTTATATCCGGCAGCCCTTTTTTTCTGAAACGAAAATTTATCAGCAGCAGCAATGCAAAAAACTTTTTGTGTGGTTCTCTGGTGGATCAGGATGCTTTTTTCGATCCCTTTAAAAACAAAGCTGTTTTTCCTGAAATATTCCCGTGCAGCCTTATATCCAGTGCCTTACTGGAAAAAGCCATTATAGATAAACACGATTTTGAACGAAATCCGCTAGTCTATATGTCTCATAAAATCAGCATTGATCGCATATATCACGCAAAACTAAAATCCAGTGATGCGGTGTATATACTGATTAAGCAAATCCCCCCGGAACCGAGGAAAGAAGGCATAGGCAGCACCATAGACTCGCCCTATAACTATGAATGTTACGGTCTCATGGAAGATAAATCCGTTCTTTACAGGGCACTCATTTCACTTGCTCCGTTGGAACAAATACTAAAATCGCTCAAGCAATAACCAACAGAGTACTTGAGTTTTAACGGAAGTCCGTGATAAACAGGATCATCAGTAAAACTAAATAACCACCCACTAAAAACCGGTTCCTGGTTTTCTAAACTTCATTTAACATTTTTTCAGCGTTACACTACAGCCTTGCTCACACGTCGAGACAAGTGCTGCCATGTTAAAACAAACGCCGCTTTACAATCTTCATCTTGAGCTGGGTGCCAAAATGGTGTGTTTTGCCGGCTATCAAATGCCGGTGCAATACGGCAACGGCATACTTCACGAGCATCTTCACTGCCGCAGCCACGCCGGTTTCTTCGATATTTCCCACATGGGGCAATGCCTGATTCTGGGCGATTCCGCCGCCAGTGAACTCGAGCAACTGACACCCGGCGACATTACCGGACTTAAACCCGGCGAGCAAAAATACACCGTATTAACCAATAACGATGGCGGCATTATTGATGACATCATCATTACCCGTATCGACTCAGGTTTGATGGTCATTGTGAATGCCGCCTGCAAAGACAAGGATTTCAACCATTTTAAAAGGCATTTATCTCGACCGGTGTTCGGTTAAAGAACTGACTGATCACGCCCTGTTCGCGTTGCAAGGCCCCTCTGCGGCAAAGATTATCGATAAGTTTTCTGCATCTGCCGCTGATTTATCCTTTATGCAGGCCTGCGAAACTGACATCAATGGCATTCCATGCAGCATCAGCCGTAGCGGCTATACCGGCGAAGACGGCTTTGAAATCTCGGTAGCCAATCATTATGCGGAACAACTTGCCCGCCTGTTGCTTGCTGAAGATGAAGTCGAACCCGTCGGATTAGGCGCCAGAGATACCTTGCGCCTGGAAGCGGGGTTGTGCCTGTACGGGCATGAAATCAATGAATCGATTACGCCGGTAGAAGCCGGTCTGCAATGGCTGTTTAAAAAAGGCCATAGCCAATTTCCCGGAGCCGACAAAATTCTGGCCCAGTTGCAACGTGGTTCAGAAAAAATCCGCACGGGTTTGCTGGTGGAAAGCAAAATACCGGTTCGGGAAGGCAGTGAGATTTACAACAGCGAAGGTATCGTTATAGGCCATGTCACCAGCGGCAGTTTTTCCCCCAGCCTGGGCCAGCCGATTGCCATGGCCTTGCTTGACCGGAATGCCGCCAACTTGGGCAATACCCTGTATGCCCAGGTTCGCGACCGCCGGATCGCAGTTACCGTGACCAAATTACCCTTTATCCCACATCGCTACCACCGATAAGAAGAGGTAAACCATCATGCCAACATCTCGCCCTAGCTTAGCCCAACTGGAAATGCGCGGTAATTTCATCAACCGCCACATCGGCCCCAATCCGCAGCAGACCAAAGCCATGCTGGCAGAACTGGGCTTAAACGAACTGGAAGACATCATCGAACTGGCCATTCCGGCCAATATCCTGAATCATGAACCGTTAAAGCTGACCGAAACAATCAGCGAACGCGCGGTGATCAAGCATCTGCACAAAATGCGCGAACGCAATAAAGTGTTCACCTCCATGATCGGCATGGGCTATTACGACACCATCATGCCTGCGGTGATTAAACGCAATGTGCTGGAAAACCCCGGCTGGTATACGGCTTACACGCCCTATCAGGCCGAAGTCAGCCAGGGGCGGCTGGAAGCGTTGCTTAACTTTCAGCAAGTCATTATCGATTTAACCGGCATGGAGCTTGCCAATGCCTCACTGCTTGATGAGGCCACGGCGGCGGCAGAAGCCATGACCATGTCGCGGCGCTTATCCAAGAGCACGGCCAACAGCATTTTCGTGGATCAGGACTGTCACCCGCAGACCATCGCCGTGGTCAAGACCCGTGCCCGCTCCCTGGGTTATGAGGTTATCGTCGCCGACCCTTATCACGATCTGGATCAATACGATTTTTTTGCCCTGCTCTTGCAATACCCCGGCTGCAAAGGCGAAATAAAAGATATTACCGCCGTCACCACCATAGCCCAGGCCAAATCTGCGCTGGTCACGGTAGCGGCGGATTTGCTTGCACTGGTGTTACTGAAACCGCCTGCAACATTCGGAGTCGATATTGTAGTGGGTTCAGCCCCAGCGATTTGGCGTGCCGATGGGTTACGGCGGCCCCCATGCCGCGTATTTTGCCACCAAGGATGAATACAAGCGATCGGTTCCCGGCCGCATTATCGGCGTCTCCAAAGACAGTCACGGACAGCTTGCCTTGCGCATGGCGCTGCAAACCCGCGAGCAACATATCCGCCGGGACAAGGCCACCAGCAATATCTGTACATCCCAGGTGCTGCTCGCCGTCATCGCCGGATTTTATGCGGTTTATCACGGCGCGAGAAGGCTTGCGGCTGATTGCGGGCCGGGTGCATCGCTACGCGCAAATTCTGGCAGCCGGAATTACCCAACTGGGCCATCAAGTGTTGAGCGATTGTTATTTCGATACCTTGGTTATCAGCACCCCGAACCGGGCAAAACACATCGCCGCCCGGGCCGCGGAAGCCAATATCAACCTGCGCATTATCGATGCGGATCATATAGGCATCTCCCTGGACGAAACCACAACGCGGGAAAATTTAAGAGATGTCTGGCAGGTTTTTGCATCGGCCACCGCAGATCTTCCCGACATCAATGTGCTTGGATGCCAGCAGTGGCTGAATGCATTCCGGAAACCTTGTTGCGCAACGATCAAATCCTGCAACATCCGGTTTTCGACCGTTATCATTCGGAAACCGAAATGATGCGTTATATGCGAAAGCTGGCCAGACGCGATATAGCGCTGGATCGCTCGATGATACCGCTGGGTTCCTGCACCATGAAGCTTAATGCCGCGACGGAAATGCAGACCATTTCCTATTCTGAATTTAATGCCCTGCACCCGTTCGCGCCGCTGTACCAGACCCACGGCTATCAGCAGATGTTTGCCGAACTGGAAGACATGTTATGCGACCTGACCGGCTTTGATGCTTTTTCCCTGCAACCCAATGCCGGTTCACAGGGCGAATACACTGGGCTTTTAGTCATCCGCAAATACCATGAAGTCAGGGGCCAGGCGCAGCGCAATATCTGCCTGATACCCGCTTCCGCGCACGGTACCAATCCGGCCAGTGCCACGATGGCGGGGCTTAAAGTCGTGGTGGTCGCCTGCGATGAAAACGGCAACGTCAGCCTGGATGATTTACGCGCGAAAACAACCGAATATCAAGACACCCTGGCTGCGTTAATGATTACCTATCCGTCCACACACGGCGTGTTTGAGCAAGCGTTCAGGGAAATCTGCGACCTGATCCACCAGCACGGGGGGCAGGTTTATCTGGATGGCGCCAACTTTAATGCACTGGTAGGCTTAAGCCGTCCCGGCAAAATCGGCGCCGATGTCGCTCATCTTAACCTGCATAAAACCTTCTGTATTCCACATGGCGGCGGCGGTCCCGGTGTCGGCCCAATAGGCGTGGGCGCGCATCTGGCGCCCTTCCTGCCCGACCATCCGGTGGTTGAAGGCGTCAACCCAGCCAAAGGCGAGCACGGCACCATAGGCACGGTGTCCGCCGCGCCGTGGGGATCGGCCAGCATCTACACCATTTCCTGGGCATATATCGCGATGATGGGCGCCGCCGGGTTAAGACGAGCAACATTGACCGCCATCCTGAATGCCAATTACATCGCCAAATGTTTGGCGCCGTATTACCCGATTTTATACACCGGCAAAAACGGCTGGGTGGCGCATGAATGCATTATCGATTGCCATGCCTTTAAAAAGACCTGCAACGTCACCGTGGAAGACATCGCCAAACGCCTGATCGACTTTGGTTTTCATGCGCCTACCGTGTCGTTCCCGGTCCCTGACACCTTGATGATAGAGCCCACGGAAAGCGAAGATAAAGCCGAGATCGACCGGTTCTGCGCTGCATTGATCGCCATCCGTGAGGAAATCAAGGCTATAGAAACCGGCAGTGCCGATGCCGAAAACAACCTGCTGCACAATGCACCGCATACCCACCGCTTGCTGCTGGACGAATGGACCCTGCCCTACTCCAGGCAGCAGGCCTTTTTCCCGGACAGCCATCAGCATGATGACAAATACTGGCCGCCGGTGGGGCGAATTGATAATGCCTATGGAGACCGGCATGTAGTCTGCACCTGCCCACCGTTGTCAGATTATGCTTCTGAGTAGACAAAAAGCGAGGCGCAATTTAGCCTCGTTTTTAGTGTGTTTGGCCCTGCTTATTCAAGGCTGCGCGCCGACCCTGTATTCGGAGCGCTCCCTGGGGGCCGAGGATGCCATGTGTCTGCGCTGGCTCGAACATATCGACGCAAAGCTTGCCGAAAATAATCTTGAAGATGCGGGGACAGCGCGCATAGCCGGTTTCCCGCATCTTCGGATCAACCGCTTCCTCGCTTCATTTAGCGACCGAGCGATGGCTAAAAATGCCTTTGCGCAATGGCTGGAAAATTTGCGGCAGCTTGATGAGACGGCAAGGCAGCTTGAGTTTGCCAACTTGCCCGCCGGGCAGAAAAGCACACTAATGGCCGAACTTCCTCCGGGAGAAAGCTTCGAGCAAGGCGTGCAGCGTTGCGGCAAGCATTTAGCCAAACTAGATCTAAGCGACCCCAAACACCAACGTATTTTGTTGCAACAGGCTAAAATACCCGATGCCTATCAAACCTGGAAAAGAGTCATTGGTGCGTACCCGCTGACTCAATACGCTGCTTCAGTCGGTATTGAACGCTTGCACAAGAAGCTGAACGAAAGCTTTCAACAACCGCTGGCGCAACAGCCGGTGCTAGGCCGTCTGATGCAATACGCTCCTCCGCAGACAGAATCTTTAACTGCTGCGGGCATAGCCGCAATACTGCGTCCGGCTTACGACAATCCCTTGGGTATTCCCTCATTAGTCCCGGAGCAACTACAGAGATTATTCGAACGTTTTGCCCCCATCTGGGAAATCGATACGCATAACGATAACGATAAAATCGGCATGGTTATGCTCGATGCCAGAGACCAGCCGCGAATCAATACCGCAAAACCCGCCGTCTATACCCAGCATGGGTTCACTCGCTGGCACGGCAAAGTGCTGCTGCAATTGATCTATCAGATCTGGCTGCCGGCGCGGGAAAAAACCGGTCTATTCGATTTATACGGCGGGCCGCTGGATAGTGTCATTTGGCGCGTCACGCTGAGTCCAGAAGGTGCGCCGATCGCCTTTGACAGCATTCACGCCTGCGGCTGCTATTATCTGTTGTTTCCCGGCCAAGGTTACCGTGCAGTAGCGCCCAAAGATGACGCAGAACCGGTACTCAGTCCGATGTCGATACCAAAAATACCAGCCGGGAAACGTCTACTGCTCCGCTTGGCGACCCGCACTCATTATTTACGGCAAATAGCCGTTGTACCGAATGCACCTGGTAACACCGCACGTTTCTATGCTTGGCAGGAATCTGAGTGGCTACGTTCGATACCCATGCAAGACGGCACGCGGCACAATCTTTTCGGTGCAGACGGGATTATCAACGCCAGTCAGCGCAATGAACGCTTTCTGCTCTGGCCTTTCGGTGTTGCCAGTCCCGGTGCGATGAGACAATGGGGCACTCATGCGATTGCCTTTACCGGCAGACGCCATTTTGATGATCCATTTTTATTGGAAAAACTGCTGGTACGAGAATAAGCCTTTGATAATGTCCATGCCGACAGACATGCCACCTGACCTTTTCTCGATGGGAAAGCTTAGGAAGAAGGAGTATAGGTTGAAGACCGAAGAAACCCTGCAGTCATTACGAGACTGCAGGATATGTTTGATAGGACTATTTTAATTCGGAGCAATGCGCAAAGCCTGTTTGAAGCGCAACAATCGTTACTGTCCGATGTTGCTGGTCTGGAGTATTGTCTGGTCCATGAGCCTCACCCATTGCTTTGATATGCAATTGTTCCATTTTAGCGCCATATTCATTCAACATCTCAGCGACTGTGGCAGCTCTTCTCTCCGCCAGTTGTTGGTTGCTCGCCGAACTGCCGACCGTATCGGTATATCCTGTCACATCAGCAGTGGCATCGGGATGGGTTCCCAAAAATTTACCTACAACAGAAATGACATGATCGTCGGTCTTGTAAGGCGTCGCACTACCAGTTTTAAAATATGCGGCAACTTTTTGGACCGATCCATCATGATGGTCTTTACCATGGACTTCTATTAGCCACTGGCATAACTCTTGTTCCGAGGCAAGCCGATGCTGAGCAGCTTCACGGGCGGCATCCATTGCTTTTTGCCGTTCATCAATATTCCAATAATAACCATTTTTCCAGTGCTCTAAAACTTTATTGGATTCCTCCAGTTTTTCTTCGGCTAATTGCTCATGATGGATGGATTGCCCGTAATGACCGGTTGTGGCGGCATCAATTTCCGAGGTTAAGCCGGGGATATCTTTCGCTGGCGGCGTACAGGCAGCAAGAACACTGACTAATACAGCGCATAGCAGGTAAATAAATTGTTTGTTCATGATTTTATCCTCTCAATCAGAATCATCCATACGCGGTTACGGATGAATGCAACGATTATTTAATGGGTCAAATTCCTATTCACCATCATCTAACGGTCCGTATGTGGTCCAGAAACCTGGCATATGTAAGCCAAAATAACGTGTATCCTCGCTAAAACGATCCCATACGTAGGGCGGCGAGATGTAGTCATCCGTGGGAATAGGAGAAGTGATTAACTCCGCTGCGCCAACTACTGTTCGGCTAACTGAATGCAGTAAACCACGCACTACACCCCAGGTTAAGCCGACAAAGATATTTTCATCTTGACTTATATTAACGACATTCTTCGGTAATTCAATAAAGCCCGTCGTCGTATTGAATAGTCCCTGGCTAAATTTACTGGTAAATCCGGATAGATAATCCTGCTCTTCCGCATAAGCCGGACTCGCTGACAATAATGCGCTGCTAAGTGCACAGGCAATAAAGAGGTGTTTTTTATTCATGTTGATTCCTCCAAAAATGTTTAAGCTATCAGGTCCTTTATAACCTCAGTCAATTTCGTGGCTACAACTTTGACCCAAAGAGCCAAGCTAAAGGGATCAAAGAACCCCTTCAATTAGAAAGTACCTTAAGGTTGTCTTAATGTCAAATATCTCCCCCTATAATCAGCCTTTCAGAATGGATGAGTACTATTTTTTTGCTCACCAGGTAAAAAAGACGCCTCAAGGGTGGGCAAAACAACGCTGCCCACCCTTGCCCATCTAAATTAAGAATCTAATTCCAAGGATTCTTTTTCAATAATAGCCAATCTGTCCGACTCAATCCCGAGCAACAGTTCACCCTTTAACAAGCCTACCAATTCCCTGCCGGCCATATCAAAGCGCCAGCCGTGCAGCAAGGGGCATTCGTCATCATCATTAAATAGCAGCACTTCCAGGTCCTTACGCGTGGCAAGAATAATTGGATTCAATGAGTTTTCTTCGGCACGTATTCTGACCAATGCAGTTAAAATATCCAGTATCGCTTCTTGTTGCTGAGTTTTTTTAGCGGGCCGGCCTTTTTCATTTAAAGGCATCGGTGCGCGATTCTTGGCGGCAGTAATTAATTGACACAGTTCCTGTCCATAACGGTTTACTGTTCGCTCATTAATGCCACGCACATTGGTTAATTCACCCACTGTTTCCGGTTGCAGCTTGGCTATATCAAAGAGCATCTCATCACGCAGTAACCAACTCTTGGGGCGATCTTCAGATTGCGCCGCTTTTTCCCGCCATTCGGCCAGTGTTTGAACAATTGATAACTGCTTACCGGTCAGCTTATTTTTGCCTTTAATTTTCAACCAGGCTTTTTCCGGTGTTACCTGATAAATATCTGGATTTGCCAGTTCGGCAAAATCACGTTCCAGCCAATCAGCCCGACCCAATTCTGCTAATTTTTGCAACATCATTTGATAAATCTTGACATAAATAAATCACATCATCAGCAGCATATTCAATTTCTGCATCCGTTAACGGTCGCTTACTCCAATCCGCTCTGGTGTGAGCTTTGTTTAAATTAACATTTAACAAACTGGAAACCAGCATCGCATAACCCGGATTCTCCTGAAAACCCAATAACGGTGCGGCTATTTGCGTATCAAAAACAGGCATGGGTAATTTTCCAGTCAATTGATGAAATATTTCCAGATCCTGCCGACAGGAATGAAATACTTTTACGATGAAAGGGCTGTATATAGCTTCAAAAAGAGAATCCAGCGTAGGCAATGCTAATCGGGTCAACACAGGCCACCCATTCCGGCGTTGCTATTTGTAGCAAGCAAAACTTCGGATAATAGGTTTTTTCCCTTAAAAACTCTGTATCGAGAGCCAGCCAGGGTTCTTTTTTTATCTGTTCGCACAGTTTAGCCAGCTGATCAGGGGTATTTATATATTGGATGTTTGTCATATTTTTAAACAAGCGGTTATTAAAGTAACCAAAAAAATCATACGTTTTTACGGTTAATGGTGGTTTTTCAGTTTAGTGATAGAATTTAGCTTTTGCTTTCACTCACCTATGCGATTTTGTATTATTCCCGTTACATCTTATCAGCAGAACTGTACCTTGCTGATTTGCGAACAAACCAATAAAGCCGCCATTGTTGATCCGGGCGGCGATATCGACATTATTCTAAAAACCCTTGAGAAGGAAAATGTGTCGCTGGAGTCCATCTTGATCACTCATGGTCACCTTGATCACATCGGCGCAACTGCGGAATTGGCCGCTCTGCTTTCCATTCCTATTGTAGGCCCTCATCAGGAAGACCAATTCTGGATCGATGCCATTCCCGCCCAATGCCAGACTTTTCGTTTTCCGCCCAGCGATTCATTTATGCCGTCACGCTGGTTAAGTCAGGGTGATGTTATTAAAGTTGGCGAGGAAATACTGGATGTTTTTCATTGCCCGGGCCATACACCGGGACATGTGGTTTTTGTTCACCGGGAGTCAAAATTAGCCATAGTCGGGGATGTTTTATTTAAAGGCTCAATAGGAAGAACGGATTTGCCAAAAGGGGATTTCAATACCTTGATTAATTCAATCAAAAACAATTTATGGCCTTTGGGCGAACAGTTCGCTTTTATTCCCGGTCACGGCCCGATGTCTACCTTTGGCGAGGAAATGCGTAGCAATCCTTATGTCGGCAACTGATCGCGTCTCTAATTATTAGCCTTTAATATTGTATCTGCTGATCAGGTTAATCAGCTATTAACTCTGATCAGCCCCCTCATTGCCGGGCTGAGCATTACGTTGCCGACCGCGTCGAAAATTGCTATTGCCGCGTTTTTTATTGCGCGCCTTTACCCGCCTTATATCCAACTTGTGCTGATTAATTTCTACTGATTTTAGATGCTGAAATATGTCCGGAGGCATTGCATCGGGCAAGTCAACAAGGGTGTAATCACCCTGTATATTGACATTATTGATATTGTTTTTATCGACCCCCGACTCTTCAATCAACACCTTTTTAAGTTGCTCCAAGGTAACCTGGTGCTTGCGCCCAACGTCCAGTCGATAGCGCACCATTTTAATGCCTGGCTGAATGGTTTCAGGCAGCGACTGTTTTTCTTCCTTTTGCTCCCATCGTGGAGCATATTTCATAGCTGCCGTTTCTTGAGTTAAATACACCAGTGCAGCAGCGCAATCCAGAATATCTACTCCCAATTCAGTTGCAATGCTCTTAATTAAGCTGCGCTGAGCATCCAGATTCTCGCAACTAACAATCTTTTGCAAAAGAAATTTCAACTGCTCCCGGTACTCGCCCGTATTATTGCTCATCCTGTTTATGAACTTAAAGGATTATCCGCATTACAGCCGATCCTGATAAATTTCCACAAAAGCTTCATCACGCAATCGACGTATCCAAAGCTCTGTTTCTTCTTCAATTTTCCGTTTGCGGATGGCATCTCTCACCATATTCTTTTTAAACTCGCTGCTATTATCTTTATTTTCCCGACCTAAAACTTGAATAATATGCCAGCCGAATTGAGTTTGCACAGGCTCACTGATTTCATTAACGCCCAGTTTTGCCATAGCTTCTTCGAATGGTTTAACCAAATCTCCCGGACCAACCCAATCAAGTGACCCGCCTTTTAATGCCGAGCCTTTATCATCTGAATGAGCGCGGGCAAGTGCCGCGAAATCATCGCCATCTGCAATACGTTGTTTTAATGCAAGCAAACGTTTTTTCGCCTCAGCATCATCAACCAATTCATTGGTTTTAACTAATATATGCCGAACCTTGGTTTTGGTAATCATGTGATTATCCATGCTGCCCTTTAGCTTCCAGCATTTTAATAATATGAAAACCACTTGGACTGCGTATAGGATCAGCCACATCTCCCTGCTGCATTTTATCGATCTGGTCAACAAAAAGAGTTGGTATTTCGCCCTTTGTACGCCAACCCAAATCACCACCTTTTAAGGCATTTGCATCGTCTGACATCATTCATTGCTGTTTGGGTAAAATCTTGCCCTGCACGCAACTTCCTAACAATATCATCGGCTTTGCTCATGGCTTTTTGTATTTCGCTCGATGACGCCGCTTCTTGAACTGCAATCAATATATGTCCTAAATGATACTGTGTAGATTCATCGCCCAATTTATCCTGCGTTTCCATATAGTGTTCGACTTCTCTGTCAGTCACTTTAATGCGTCCACCTATCTCTCTGCCACGTAATTGATTAATAATGATTTCATTCCGCATATTATCCAAAAAGCTTTCATAGGTAATGCCCTGCCTTTCCAGTTCCACTCTGAATTCTTGCACATTCATATTATTCCTTTGCGCAATATCAGCTGCTGAACTGTTGAGCATTTCTTCGCTAACAGTAATCCCTGCCTTTTCCGCCATTTGTCTTTGAAGCTTGTCGACAATCATTTTTTCCAACACTTGTTTGCGCAGAACAGAAGAAGGCGGAATCTCTGATTTACTCGCTAGTATTCTTTGCTCAATGACTGTCACTTCTTTTTGTAATTCCCGGTCAAGAATAACGTCATCTTCAACCACAGCGATAATGGTATCCAGAACTTCGGCTCGCACTAAAAAGCTGCCAAACATTAAGCCACTTAACAATATATATACAATCGCTTTTTTCATGTTTTTAATGATCAATTTTTAGGTTTCCTATAACCATAAATTTGCTTTTCAAAGAAATCGTCCAGATTTTCCCCAATACCGGTGAAGCCTTTAAGCTCTATCTGCACGAATAAGCCTGTCTGACTTTCACCCTGAGCATCAACTAGCTGGCCTTGAGGATTAACTTGAGTGTTATTAATCCAGCGCCGTCCAATAGCGCGGAAACGCCAGCAACAGTTTTCTTTTTCAACGCCAAAAAAACTTTCCTGGGTTGAATTGTTCAGCAACGAATACCGCCATGCTCCAACAACAGACCAGTTATTATAAACCGGCCAGTGAGCTGAAACTTCACTTTGAATAATGTCAAAAGCTCTCGATCCTTCCAATGCAGTTGGAAGAACTGTAGTTTTTCTATAACGATAGCCAAGATTAACAATTTCACCGGGCTCATTAATATAATGGAGCAGTGCTTTATGCCTGACTACATCGTTCAACTGAGGATCCCATTGCACATCAGTATCAACCGAAAAGTGATTCGTCAACGCGGCATTCAGCTGAGTTACCAACGGTGAAAATGTGCTGGTTTCTACCGGATAACCGGGCAAAGTGACTTCTCTATCGCGAAAATAAGCAATCTCACCCACACTCAGTTTTAGCTTTTCCCGGCCGGTCTTGGCATCAACCAAACGGGATGTTATTGCTGCCGTCAGCTGGTTGGCATCCTGAACCCTGTCTGTACCGCTAAAGCGGTTCTCCAAGAACATACTATTGAACGAGAAATCATTTAAAGCGGTATCAAATATAGGGATATTTTCTTGATTGGCTTTTGGAATATACAAATAAAATAATCGGGGTTCCAACGTATGCACGAAAGAGCGATCAGAAAAATTAAGCTGCTTCTCCATATACAAACCGCTATCTGTAGAAAATATGGGCAAAGTTCGGGATTCATCACTGCTATATTCTTTATCGGATATCTGCCCTGTGCTATTGACAGTTACGGAGTTTTGTAAGCCCCGGCCTGGGGTGGTTATAAAATACTGGGTATGCTGTAACGAGACTTTAGGCGTTAAAAAAGCACTGGCAGTTTGCATAGGTACACTGACAAACGGCTTAACATTCATTCTCATGGCGTTCACTAAAGATTGTGTTGTGCCGTCGGCTTCCTTAAAATCATCATGCTGAAAATCCACAAATTCGCTATCCAGCGCTGTCGTAAGCGGCATAGATTTAAATGAATGGTTCAAATCCAGCTTAATTTGCGGCAGCTTCCGGTAAGGAATGCTGGCACCGCTAAAGGATTTATCAATCGACTGGTAATTATCAACCAAACCCCTCAAAGACACGCCTTCTCTCTTATACCCAATATCCGCCTGGCTTTTGAGGTAACTATAGGTAGGCATACTAAGTGCATTACCCAAATCAGAAAAATAATCCTTATCCGAAACATAATTCAAATCCAGATGCGATCTTATATGGGGTGTAAAATTAGTGACATTCTGAACCCCTGCCAGATATCGGGACTTATCTAAAAGACTATCATTAGGCATATACTCTAAGCTTGTCTTCCCATTGGTCATTTCAGTCAGATAGCGCACATTACCTCCCAATAGACGCCTCTGTTTGAAAAATACCGTGGTTTTAATGTCGCATCATAGTTAGGAGCAATATTCCAGTAATAAGGTACTGAAAGATTAAACCCCCCTTTTTGAGTGTTACCAAATGAAGGAGCAAGAAAACCGGAAAGTCTTCTGTCATCAATTGGAAAAGAAAGATAAGGCGAATAAAACACAGGCACGCCTTTAAACTCTAACCAGGCATTTTTAGCAGCACCTTCACCGGTGCTTTTATTCAACTTCAGTTCAGATGCATGCACAACCCAATCCTGATTGCCGGGACGACAACTGGTATAGGCCACATCTTTATATCGGGAAAAGGTTTTACTGTCGCGATAAATTGTTTTTGCCCGACCTCTGAGCGGTGTACTCGGAGCGATAAACAGATTATTCCTCAGTTTGGCCTGGTCAGAGGCTAAATTAAGTGTGGCCGATTCGCTGTGCAACGCCAACTCATCTTCGCTGTAATAAACATCACCGTGTAGATCCAGAGTCTCTGAAACAGTGTCATAATGTGCTGAGCTAGATGATGAATGCTGATCTGCACGGGTCATTTCGACATTACCAAAATAACTGTAGATCTCATTATCGAAAATTTCTGCATAATCGGAATCAATATCCAGAGGAGACACATCCCTCAGGTCTTTTCCAGGAATAAAGTCAGGTTTGGCTTCTATAGACGAATCACAATTTTGCCAGGGATCATATTTCAGTTGTGATTTTAGAACACTGAAAGTGCCCTCCTCCTTTGAATCAAATGCTGGATCAAGCAACCTTGCACCAGTCTCACCTGACTCAACAACATGCGTCTGACCCTTCGGATCTGCCCCAACCAGCTGACAATCCCAATTCTTATCCGCCCCTTTTGCATCACAGGTCCAGCCAGGTTGATTAGCCTTAGATTGAGGTAGTTTTTTTGAACTGGCTCTGGCCGGTGGAATCCTTTTATCAGGTTCTGCACTGACTTCAGCGATGTCTTTATCAGGTTCTGACTATTAGCGATGCTTTATCGTTTAGTGGTGACAGGATGAGTGTCTGGAACAGTTTCAGTCACGACCGGTTGGCTGCTTTCCACAGTTTCAGTCGCTTGTTCCCTAGCGGGTATAATAGGCTGTACAACCTGAACGGGTTCGGCAACTACCGGCTGGGCACTTTCAACAGGCTCAGCGGGCTCAGGTTGAGCTTTTTTAACAGACTCAGTACTTACGGGGGGCTCTATTTCACTGGTTTTATTCGTCAGCTTCTTTTCACCAACGCACACCCATTCTTTGCTATCTTTATTCTGTGCACAATTCCACGACGCCTGATTGGCAAAGCTGATAGATGCAGTTAATGAGGGTAAAAAAAACAGAAATAAACGGCGGCGCATAGAAGGTATAAGTTTAGTAGCGTAATGAAGCGTAAATCGAATAAAATGCCGGATGCATATTTTACCCCACTTCACCCCAGCATTATAACTAATCTAATCCTAAACATCATGATGCTTGACAGACTTAAGAACAATATCCATGTTCGACTGGCTTGAGAATGATCTGTTACTGACCATCGACTCTTGCGAACCTGCATCCAGCGATGCCAGTTTCCGGCGTTACTTTAGAGTCAAGAGCTCCAGAAGGGACAATTCATTGTCATGGACGCGCCACCGGACAAAAGAAAACATTGAACCGTTTATAAGAATTGCCGACTTACTGACGCGATCCGACGTCAATGTGCCTACTATTTTCCAACAAAACCTGACTGACGGATTTTTACTGCTTGAGGATTTCGGCTCGCAGTGTTTTTTAGATCAACTCAATGCAAATAACGCTACCGATCTATATCAAACCGCTTTCGACACCCTGTTTAAGCTACAAACTCAAACACCGCATTACAAAATTGCGGCTTACCCAGCTATAACGAGCAGCTTCTGCAGCAGAGAACTGGCTATTTTTGAAGACTGGTTTTTAGATCAATTGCTGGACATTCAGATTCCGGAATCAATTTGGGATGCTGTACAAGCAACTTCTCGTCGAATCCGCACTGGAGCAACCCGTCACCTGCGTACACAGGGATTACCATTCGCGCAATCTGATGATTCTGGACAACGACTCCCCCGGCGTCATCGACTTTCAGGATGCCGTCATCGGCCCGATTACTTACGATCTGGTGTCACTATTGCGGGATTGTTATATCGCATGGCCTGAGCAACAGGTTGACCAGTGGATGACTCAGTATTATTGAGCGGCTTCTGCAAGCGAAACTAATCAGCTTGTAATCCTGACCCAGTTTAAACGCTGGTTTGACCTGATGGGAATGCAACGCCATCTTAAAGCCATCGGCATTTTTTCCCGATTGCATTTGAGGGATGGCAAATCCAGGCTATCTTAATGACATACCTCGCACCCTGAACTATGTCACGACTATTTGCGCAACTTATCCCGAACTTTGAGTTCAGTGACTTTCTGCAAATGATTTTCCTGCACACCCAAGTTTCCCTTGCCTCAGAAGAGCGTGCGAGCAATATGACACTATGAAAGCCATGATTTTAGCCGCAGGACGCGGAGAAAGAATGCGCCCGTTAACGGATCACACCCCCAAGCCATTACTTCCAGTCGCCGGAAAACCTCTTATCGAACATACCATTAATCAACTGATCTCGGCGGGTTTTAATGACATAATCATCAATCATGCCCATCTCGGCAAGCAAATAGAAGAACCACTTGGGTAACGGTAATCAGTATGGCGCTATCATTCACTATTCACCCGAAGGCGAACAAGGCACTGGAAACTGCAGGAGGCATTATTAACGCCTTGCCTTTATTGGGTGATGATGTGTTTTTGGTGGTCAATGGCGATATAGCCACAGACTTTCCTTTTGCCGAACTCAAAGATCTAAATGTCGATTTAGCTCATTTAGTGTTGGTCGACAACCCTGAACATCATACCGCAGGGAGACTTTGGCCTGGATAACGATGGCAAAGTTACTGAAACGGGTTCTGAAAAATTGACCTTTAGCGGTATTGGCCTGTACCGTCCTGAACTGTTCAGCAATACGCCAGCAGGAAGCAGCAAACTGGCGCCTTTATTACGCCAGGCAATAGCAGACCAGCGGGTTTCCGGGCAAAAATATGCAGGATTCTGGATGGATATAGGAACGCCGGAACGCTTGCAGGAACTGGATTTTTACTACACAACGAGGAAAAGATCATGACTGACCATATTTACAAAAAAATAGAATTGACCGGTTCATCAACAGTTGGCATGCAGGAAGCCATCGAAAACGCCATCAGCAGGGCATCTAAAACCATCCACGACATGCGCTGGTTTGAAGTGGTCGAAACCCGTGGACATCTGGAAAATGGTAAGATTGCACACTGGCAAGTCACCATTAAAGTCGGCTTTTCTCTGACAGATTAGTAGCTATAATTCAAGGGGCATTAAACCGATCGGTTTAATGCCCCTCTACATAAATCAACGGCATTTTTAGAGATGCTTTTTCACTTTGAAAACGCAATAAAACGCCGGTAAGGCGAGCCCTGCTTCCAGGTAAAGGCTTCCGTGTAATAATGCATTAAAGCCAGATATCCCAATAAGCCCAAGGTAATCGCTTTCCGGATTTCCACGCCAAAAAAGAAGTTGGTTATAAAACTAACGACTGCATCGCCGTACGACTGCAAAACAAACGCCAGTAAAAATGAGCACACCGGCAACACAATAAAAACATGCACATTGCAACGCGCCGCATAGCGATAAATAAAATTCTGCGGATGGTTGTGATGCTTATTGTAATCATGCGTCACATAGAAAATATAAGCCGTCGCATCATGAACCAATCGCGGCACCAGAATCGCCAAAAAGTAATACTGCTGGACATAAAGATAAAAACTGCTTAACACCAATAAAATATTGGCCCACAAAAACCACTTGCCAAATTGAGTGGTTACATAGCGTTGACAATAAAATCGCACTTAAAACCAGTCCCGCACATAAACTCGCTGCAATCTGTTTAATCCATTCTGTTTGCTGCACATCCAGGCTGTTTTTCAGAAAAATGCCGATATAAACGAAAAGACCCGCCGCCACACTCAGCCACAATAAAAGATAAAACGCCCAGTCAGGCAGACGGCACAGACCGCGCGCCAACGCCATGCTGTTGCTTAAGTACATGATAAACAGTCCAGGCAGCCACCAGCACAGTAAAAGACTTGATAGGGAATAAACAGACTGCCCACGCCAAAAACAATCGCAATGGCAACAGTCATCAAAATAATTTTCAGCTTATAAAACTTCAGGTATTCAGTGTTACTCGCCAATACAACGGCACTGGCAATAATATGCGGCGTACCAAAAAGAATTTGAAACAATAAAAAATGTGAAGGGCTGGTCGGTAAATTTTGTTGCAAAAAGCCATGCCAGAACCAGCCATCAAACAACTGCAACAACAAACATACAGGAATGATTGAATACAGACCTAACAACAACTTAAATGAGACGGCCAGCTGATTTTCATTAGAAAAATCCTGGGCTGAAATTATTTGCGCAGACATAAAAAACTATCCTCTGTGTATTCTTATTATTTTTCAGGCAGAATATTAAGTTAAACTGATTGCTTCACTGTTTTCAAGAAAAATATGACTATGACATTTCAGTTACACCCACGATTACAGCAAGACTGCATAACCATTGGCCGCTTTGAGTTATGCCGATTACTGATGATGAATGACAGCCAGTACCCCTGGTTTATACTGGTACCGGAAAAAGCAGATATAAGTGAAATTTACCAACTCACCAAGCCGGATCGTGAAATACTGACCGAAGAATCCAGCTATCTTGCAGAAAACCTGGCGGAACTTTATCAAGCGGACAAAATGAATATTGCAGCCATAGGCAATATGGTCCCGCAATTGCATATCCATCACATAGTCCGCTATCAGACTGATAAAGCCTGGCCAGCGCCAGTCTGGGGAAAATTTGATGCAGTTCCCTACACTGAACAGCAAATTACCGATAATCTTGCTCGCCTTAGAAAGCAATTAGAAAATTATTTAAACTTTTAATTCATGACGTAATATCGGCATGTGCTTTTTTATCTTTGCAATAGCTTCTATATCTTCAAGCAATAATTGAACCTGTATCATCAAATATTTTTTTGGTTCCGATAAATTAACGGTAAACTTAGGCTTCATTTCCAGATATTGTATGCCCGATTCCTCTGCCCCCTCCTTCCTCTTGCGCAACTGCGAAAGCAGGAATGAAAAGCAGACTGAATAGCAAAACAAATAAACGCATACCACACTCCATGTACCTAAATAACAGTGACTTAGTATTAGGTTAACCTTATAAATATTAAAACGAACCTGAGCAATGACAAGTAATTTAACCATTGGCCCTATCATGCTGGATGTTGAGGGCTTGACCCTGACCCAACATGAAAAAGAAAAAATAAATCATCCCAACACCGGGGCAGTTATTCTTTTTTCGCGCAATTACCAAAACCCTGAACAAGTAACCGAACTCATCAACAGCATTCGTTCATCGCGCAATGGCAACATATTAATCGCCGTTGATCAGGAAGGCGGCAGAGTCCAGCGTTTTCAACAACGGCTTCACTCGACTGCCGCCAGCGTCCTGTTATGCGCAAACACCTGAGCTTGCGCAATCTGCAGGCTGGCTGATGGCGGCCGAATTATTAGCCGTCGGCGTTGATTTCAGCTTTGCTCCGGTTCTGGACATTGATTGCGGCGTTAGCGAAATCATCGGCAACCGCTCATTTTCAACCGATCCAACACTTGCAACACGTCTTTCAAGCTTGTTTAGAAAAGGGATGAATGAAGCTGGCATGGCGGCTACCGGAAAGCATTTCCCCGGACACGGCGCAGTGGCGCTGGATTCACACCTGACCTTGCCGGTAGACGAAAGAGATTTGGACAGCATCAGGGCAAAAGACTTAGTGCCATTTAAACAACTCATCGCAGAAGGCCTGGAAGGCATTATGCCTGCTCACGTCGTTTATCCAAAAGTTGACCCTAACCCGGCCGGTTTCTCGCCATTCTGGATACAACAGATTTTACGCAAGGAATTAAACTTTAACGGCACAGTTTTCAGCGACGACTTGAGCATGGAAGGCGCGGCATCGGTTGGCGACTTCCCCGAACGTGCCAGACTGGCCCAACAAGCCGGTTGCGATATGATTTTGGTCTGCAACAACCCGACCGCTGCCGAACAGGTACTTGATGCCTTGCCGGTAACAGAAGACCCCATCAGAGAACAGCGGCTCAACCGGATGCAAGGAAGGCCGCAGATGAACCGTGCACAATTAATGAACACCGAGAAATGGCATCACATCTCGGATATCGTCAATCAATTTACCAATCAATATGCTTAAAGAAATCAAACACGTTCAGGCAACTGCTGATTTGCTGTACAGCGAACAGCAAGTCGAGGCTGCCATAGATAAAATGGCTCAAGAAATCAATACCTTGCTTGCCGACCGCAATCCGTTATTACTCTGCGTCCTGAATGGCGGCATCGTCATGGCGGGAAAACTGCTGACCCGACTTAAAGATTCCCTTGACCATAGACGCCATAAACGCCAGTCGTTATCAAAACCAGACCTCAGGCGGCAACATTGAATGGGTACTAAAACCGGGGACACCACTTAAAGACCGGACTGTGCTTATCATTGATGACATCCTTGACGAAGGCATTACCCTTGAAGCCATCTATCAATATTGCCTGGAACAAGGTGCCACATCCGTCTATAGCGCCGTATTAGTGGATAAAATCCTCGACCATAAAAAACCGATAACCGCTGACTTTATCGGACTGGAAGTTGAAGACCGCTACCTGTTTGGCTACGGTATGGATTATAAAGGCTATCTACGCAACGCAGCCGGCATTTATGCCTGTCAAGAAGATCAATAAGGAAATAATAACATGACCCAACTAGCCATCATTGGCGGCACAGGCCTGACCCAGCTTGGCGACTTAAAAATCATCAAGCGCGAACAACTGAACACCCCTTATGGTCCGCCTTCAGCCGAATTCATTACCGGCGAGCTCAACCAAAAGGAAATCGTATTTCTGGCCAGACATGGAAACCCGCACAGCATAGCCCCGCACAAAATAAATTACCGGGCTAATATCTGGGGTCTTAAACAACTGGGCGTTGAACATATTATTGCCGTTGCAGCGGTAGGCGGTATTACCGCTGAAATGGCGCCTGCACATATAGCCATCCCAGACCAGATTATTGATTACAGCTATGGCCGCCAGCATACTTTTTTTGAAGACGAAAATGATGCCGTCACCCATATAGATTTCACCTATCCCTACAACCAAAAGCTGCGGTCCCGTTTAATCACCGCCGCCGCCCAGGCCAATATAAAAATTAGCCCGCTCGGCACTTACGGCTGCACACAAGGCCCGAGACTGGAAACTGCAGCGGAAATTCAACGCATGGAAAGGGATGGCTGTGATCTGGTGGGCATGACTGGCATGCCGGAGGCGGCTTTGGCCAAAGAACTCGATATGGATTATGCCTCTGTTAACGTTATTGCCAACTGGGCAGCAGGAAAAACGGAAGGTGAAATTACCATGGCAGAAATTGAGCAGCATCTCCATAAGGGCATGGCGAATACTGCTGAATTACTCAAATCGTTTATAGCATTGTCATAAGCCGGAGTTGTCGGGTTACGCTTTTATGCAACCCGACCCTAACTTTTTCTTAATGGTGACAACCAGCGCTGTGAATGTGTCCATGAGAAGCTTCTTCGGCGGTTGCAGGTCTAATGTCCATCACTTCCACATCGAAAGTTAATGCCATGCCTGCCATCGGGTGATTACCATCAATAGTAATTTCGTCGCCCTCAACCTTAACCACGGTGACAACGCCTGGACCTGAACTCACATCAGCATGAAACTGCATACCCACTTCAACTTCATCTATGCCATCAAACATTTCCCGGGAAATAACCTGAACCATGTCATCATCCTGTTCACCGTAAGCATCTTCCGGCGCAAGGCGCACATTAAACTTGTCGCCGACAGCTTTGCCATGCAATGCTTTTTCCAGGCCGGAAATGATATTTCCCATGCCATGCAGATAAACCAACGCCTCATCGCCTATTGAGCTATCAAGCACTTCACCTTCATCGTTGGTCAAAGTATAGTGAATTGAAACAGCCATATTGTCAGCTACTTGCATGATTAAACCTTTTTCGTAATATAAAAGCCGACTATGATAAAGATTTACAACACTTTTGTCCGAAAAAAATCAATCAAGCCGAATTGTGTGCTCGTGACCGTTTATAGCATCAAATAAATCATATACAGGAAATCAACCATGTCGCGCTGGAGACCGCCTCAACCCAAATCATCCCCTTACATTACACCGGAAGGCTACCAAGTACTGGAGACCGAATTAAGGGATTTGTGGATCAGGCGCAAAGAAGTGACGCAGGCTTTATCAGCTGCCGCAGCAGAAGGCGACCGCTCAGAAAACGCCGAATACATTTATCGTAAAAAGGAATTGCGCGGCATAGACCGCCGCATCCATTATCTGCAAAAACGGCTGCCGATTCTTAATATCGTCTCGCAACCTCCTGAAGATCAGGACAGGATTTTTTTCAGTGCCTGGGTGACGCTGGAAAATGAAGCAGGTGAAGAAATCACTTACCGCATAGTAGGGGCTGATGAACTTGATCCTAAAAAACAATACATCAGCCTAGATTCACCCCTGGCAAGAGCTCTGCTTAAAAAAACCTTTGATGATGAAGTCGCCATTAAAAATGAGCTTAAAGAAAGCCGCTATACCGTCGTTGACATCAATTACACCAAGCCCTGATTACTGAGCATCTTGATGCGCTCCAGCACTTTCCTGAGTTACAGAACGAACATGGATATCCCGTTGCGGAAAAGGAATTTCTATCTTATGTTCGCGCAAGGCTTTTTCAAGCCGGATATGCAAATCATGCGCAACCGGCAATCGGTTTGACAGTTCACTGACAAAAATACGAATCGAAAAATTCATGGCATTCTCGCCAAAACCGACAAACAACACACTCGGCTCAGGCTCTGCAAGGACCAGCGGCGTTGATCGTACCGTATCAATCATGACCTTATGCGCCAGCTCAACATCAGAACCATAGGCAATGCCCACAGGAATCACCACCCGGGTTATCGAATCGCTTAAAGTCCAGTTGACAAGCTGACTGGTAATAAAGGTTTTATTCGGCACAATCAGTTCTTTTTGATCCATGTCTATAAGCGTGGTGGCACGCATTTGGATACGACTGACTTTACCGGTGACAGTGCCAATGGTCACTGTATCGCCGACCCGTATCGGACGTTCAAACAGCAGGATAATGCCCGATACCATATTGGCAAAAATTTCCTGTAAACCAAAACCCAAGCCGACACTGAGTGCTGCAACCAGCCACTGCACCTGAGACCAGCTGCCGCCCAGCTCATTGGCTACGCTAATAAAGCCTATGGAAACTAAAATGTACTTTGCCAGCTGGTTAACCGCATAGCGGCCGCCCGCTTCTATCGACAAACGTCTGAATACCAATAATTCCATGACACCGGAAAAATTTCGCACCGAGACTACCGCAATAAAAACATACAATCCAGCCAACATGAGATTGGTCAATGTTACCGGTTGATAACTTTCCTGATTATCAACAGTAACCAGATGCTGCCAGAGCTACAATACGATCCAGAAATGAAAAAGCCGGCAGCATATTTTTCCAGATCATCCAGAAACCGACCACCAGGGTAAAGCCGATAAAAACATTGAGCAGCTTTATGGTTTGAGCATTGATTTTAGGAATATCGATTTGCTGTTCATCAACAGGCAATACAGGGTCTTCTCGATCCCGCCAGAGTGTTTTTCAGCAAGCCGCAGCGGCTTTACGTTTTTGCCTGGCATTTGTTATAGCCAACTGACGGTTAACCAGCGTTAACCAGCGGAACACCATGGCATGAATGATAATGGTCAGAAAGATTAACCGCAGCGTAACAATTAATTGCTGCTGCAACTCCAGTGCACTCAAGTAATAGCCAGCAACAGCAAAGCCGATAATGACTACGGGTATGAGAATTACTGCCGAATACCAGACATAGCGCAATCTGGCCACCCATCCTTCCGGATATTTGTTGATATAGTCCTGCAATAATCCGCCGGTAGGTTTTAACACCCGACCCGCAAACACAGCCATTGCAACCATGATAATGATCAATGCCAGACGACCAAGACTGTCACTATGCGTCGAAAACTTTGATGCACCTGTGCTGGAAATTAAAAATACTGCCAGGCACCGCAATAAACCGTATCCAGGCAATTTGCTTGCGCAACAAACTCGCAGTGGTTTTTTGCCATTGAAAATGTTTACGCGCTATACCTTCGGCTGCAAACAAGCGATAGAAAAACTGCAAGAAAAACAGCGGCATTGCGGCTCTCTGCAAACCCTCGCCGATTGCTTTAGTAAAATCTTGCGCCTGAATGATTACTGCTCAAAAACCATCCCACATAAGATAAACAGCAACGGCAACGGCAATACCAGCATTAAGGTGTATGCCAAGGCTTTTAAGGTGTAATTAAATTGTCGGTATAAATTTTTTCAACTTTACCGGAAATAGCCGCTAGCTGTAATTTCGCCCGGTTTCTGCTCCGGTGCAAACCAACAAAAAACAGTACCGCCACAAAGGTCAGAAACGGCTTATGAAGTGCAAGCGTAACGGTATCTTTAATCAAGGCCATCCAGTTGAAGGGAGACAACAGCCATTGCGTGGAATGATACAGATCAGCAATATAACCCAGGCTGATAGGCTCAGAACTCGGCACCCACAACAAACGCTCATCCAGATAAACCGCAAATTTACTCGCCTGCGTGACCATTTGCTGCCTGGCAAAATCAAAATCACCCAACGTACGCAGATAAGTTGTATAAGCGACGGCCAGTTTATTCAGCAATTCTTTCTGGCTGTTAAGCAACACACGCAATTCAGCCTGTATCATCATGCGCTGATCGACTGGCAAAGTTTGATCGACCTGCTTGCTCATCATTTCCTTCAGCGCTGCATCAACATCCATCAGCCGTTTCAGCTTGTCTTCAACCTTGAATTGCGCAAGACTGGTTTAAGCGGTTTCGTTCTGAATGGTTTGGGATTGCTGCTCAAACTCATCCTGGATCGACAAATTACGTCGCTGCTCACGTAAAATCTTGCCCAGCGCCGGACTTAAGCCAGCCAGACTGATTTTCTTTTCAGCGCTTTTAAAGTCAGTTTCAATTTCACTGGACTGTGCTTCTACCTTGGTTTTTTGTTCGCTGTATTGCTCAATCTTGGCAGTGATTTCCTGTAAATCCCGGCTGTATTGAATATTTTCCCGTGTGCTTTCCTGAATGAGGGGATGCTTGCCGGAAACTTCTTTTTCTGCCTGACTGAGTGCGTCCTGCATCTCTTTCGCCTCTTGCTGACGCAGCTCAAAGGTAAGATTTTCTATCGCCGTAACAACCGGATTTAACGCATTTTTTTGAATGTCCAGCAACTGATACTCGGTTTTAAGCAATTCGACTCTGGCCGGGATTGCTGATGGCTTCAACATCGAGCATTTTTAACTCAGCCGTGCGTGACTCTATCAACGTATTGAGATAAATCTGCCGGGCTTCAACCTCCAGTTTTAAATCTGCGCGCCCCGACTGTAGCTTCCAGTTTTTTCTGTGACTGCATCAAGATCCTGCTGTGCCGTTACCGTTTCTTCACGAATCAGCTGTGGACGGCTATTTTGCACGATCAGCTCACTTTCCAGCTTTTTTAGCTGCTCGTCAAGATTGCTGATTTTTCCTTTCTCAAGAATAAGTCGCTGTTCCAGCTCTTCAACAGGTATCTGGTTAAAATCCTCCAACTTTTGCTTGGATACCTTCAGCAGAGCCTGCTCAATTTCCTTTTGCAGTTTTTTTGTTTTTTCAGGCGATTGCTTGATAGCGATCTTAAAATTAGCAGCCTGCGCTTTATAAGCTTCAATATTACTCAGATTATCTTGCGCCGATTGATAAAGCTTAAGCACCTTGGACTTCGTTGCCTCATCAAGACCTTCCCGGGTATTGATAGCCTCAATTTTGGCCTTCAGCTTGTCTTTGTTTATTTCAAAGGTTCCGCTTTTTTGCCCGGCAACCGGCACTCCATCTTTAGCCCACACTCCGGTTGAGCCGAAGCTGATAACAAGCATTATCAGTAACAGGGCATGAATCTTTGAGTGAACAACGGGGAAATTAATGATTTTCATAGATTATTTAGGGTACAACTGGTAAAGAATATACAGTGATATTGTAAACTGTTTTTGTCGGTTCCCAAGCTTACTGCCAGGAAAGGATATGCGGAGATCAGGTTCAAGGCTCCGTTTATGGCGAATTGCCTAGCGGCTAATCCAACTTACAATTTTAGGAGAAATACTTTGAAAGAAACGGGAACTCAGTCACGCAAGTGGACTTAATGCTAATAGCAATACTCTAATCCCCCGCCCCATGTGAACAAATGCCCAAGTAATAATTACCGTTACTTTCTTTTGCAAATACAATCCACTCACCCGTGAGTTTTTCCTGACTTGCTCTTTCTTCAATCGATTCAACAACAATCCTTTATGACAACTCCACAATCATATATCTTGTAACCACAGGACTTCGTGCTAAAAAATTATTATCTGATTCTACATACCCTAACATTAAATTTGCCTGAAACAGGATGTGCCAAAGTACGAGGCGCATCGTTCGTGAACGATGCGTTTGCGGAGTGTCCAAGTCAAACGCAGAGTTAGACATGGACATGAACAAAGAAAATTTTACTTACGCATTTGCCAGTAGATTTCTCCACCCAGCGACGGGAAAAGCGCACCAAAAAGTAAATTAAGTCGCAGCCAAGCTTTACTATTCTCAAGAAATGATCCGCTTTTCCGAAGGAAATAAGCTCCAGAAAGAAAATCAAGATGTAGTCCCCTGCTATTCGCCATGCTTTTCACGCGTTGTGGTGAGAATACGCTAACGTGACCAAAACTCGACGCGGTAAGACGAATTCTCTTCTGCCAATAGGATTCCAGGCATTTTGGTGTGACAGGAAAACCGCCGACAATAATCCCTCCAGGTGCTAGTGCAGCAGATAGTCGATGAGTTAATCGTTCTGGCTCAAACAGATGCTCAAGCAGATGAAGTGTGATGATCACATCGTATTCTTCATCCAACGAAAAGTCAGGCAGATCAACATTAGCCTCGATCTGTCTTGTATAGCCGGACTCTTGTAGTTCGGGTTGCAGCCTATAATCAACCCCCACCCAGCAAGCAATATCAGTAAACCCGGCATCACGCGTAAAACGCAGCATTTGCCCGCGGTCAATGCCAATCTCACATACGCGTATGGGTCGTGCCAGTCGTATTTGCTCTTCTCGAATCAGGTTGTACATAAACCAGTAACGCAGCATTTTGACCGGGTACCGAGTGGCACGAGGTTTGGCAAATAGGTTTTTTATCCAGTCCTGAGCATCAATGATAGATAGGTTCCAATTCCATGTAGAATGTAATGAAGCCATTGATGGAATCGAACATGATTCTTGTTGTGCCGTGCTGTGCTGCGTCATTAATTACATTCTCCTGATTACCGATAGTGGTGTGCTTCAGAAATCATTATCTAGGTTTTGATAAAATCACACAATTTATCGGTATTTTATATCAAGTTCTCTAACTTCTAGCTTTTCTTAACAGAAAAACATGCAAATCTAGAAAAAACTGCATTCAAATCCAAAACGCAGAACATGATTAAATAGTGATCCTCTCACCCACTTTGGGAATATTGGCATTCCATCCCGTGCGATTAAAACAGGTTTGCAATGATAAAGTCGCTGCTTTTTCACCATGAATCAGATAAAGACGGGGTTTAGGTTCTTTAAAATGACTCAGCCCACTGTAATAACTGGCTTTGGTCGGCATGGGCGCTTAACGCGCCGAGCGTATGAATCTTGGCAGCCACATTGACTTCAGAGCCCAGGATTTTCAAATATTTCTTTTTACCGTCAACAATCGTTCGGCCTAAGGTACCTTCAGCCTGAAAACCGGCAATGATGATATGGGCATTGCGCCGCCATAAATTGTATTTAAGGTGATGGCGGATGCGCCCGCCGTTACACATGCCGCTACCGGCAATAATAATCGCACCCCCGGCAATACGGTTGACGGCCATGGATTCTTCGGCAGTTTGTGAATAAATCAGGCCCTTTAGCCACGCTTGCCAACCCCGGGGAGCTATTTTGGTGAATTCGGGATCGTCAATATTGAATAAGTGCGTATTGTCAGCATAGATTTCACTGGCGCTGATGGCCATAGGGCTATCCAGATAAATCTGTTGTTGCGGCACTCCGCCTTGACGCTGAATTTTACCCAGCCAATAAATCAAATCCTGGGTTCGACCTACTGCAAACGCAGGAATAATCACATTACCGCCGCTTTCTGCGGCTTCCGCCAGGGTTTCGCGTAATTCGTCCAGGGTATTTTCCAGCGGTTTATGGTCGCGATCACCGTAGGTGGATTCAAGCAGTAATACATCCGCTTCAGTTAAAATAGCTGGGATCGCGTAACAAGGGGCGAATTCGGGTTACCCAAGTCACCTGAGAAAACCAGTGTTTTGACTTCATCATGGTCTTTGATACGCAGACGTACAATGGATGAACCCAGTATGTGTCCTGCCTCATGGAAAGAAACCGTTATTCCTGCGAGAATTTCTTTTTCCTCACTGTAGGCAATCGGCTTTCTAAGTTTCAATAGTGCTTTTACATCTTCCAGTTCATAAAGCGGTTCAAGCAGTTTTTTTCCGGCACGTTCTCGCCGTTTATTTTCCCACTCGGTATCTCTCAACTGCAGATGCACGGCATCATTAAGCATCAATTCCAGCAGGGGAAAACTGGCCTCGGTTAAAAACACTGTGCCTTTGAAGCCATCTTTAACGCAGCTTTGGCAAGCGTCCGCAATGGTCAAGATGGGCATGTGACAGAACAACAGCATCTATGCGGGCCGGATCGAAAGGGAAATCCGCTTCATTTTGCTTTTCTGTTTCCTTTGAACCCTGAAACATTCCGCATTCCAGCAGTATGCGATGGGATGCTGGTTTCCAGCAAATAGCAGGAGCCGGTTACCTGTCCCGTTGCGCCAAAAAAAGTGAGACTTGTCATAGCGTTGCCCTTTTGTTGAATTGAGTCACCTTCTGCACCCATTAGGTAAGAAGAACTGAGTAAAACATGGTTTTTTCAAACAAAGATACGTTATATTGTACTCAGCTAGTTACATTAGCAAATAATTACAATACAGAATTCATTATGTCCATCACCACAAGTTTATTTTTTCAGCAAAGCCGCGAAATAAAGTCCTATTTGCCTCGATTACTGATATTTCTTTTCTTATTTCTCGCCTTACAATCTCTGCACGCAGAAGATGTTGCCGATCAGGAACCCGGTGTAGCCAAGGAAATCAGCGCAATTATTGCTGCAAAACAGCACCCTTACCTGATGCATTCGAGTTTTCAAAATCGCGCGGAAGATCTTGAAACCCTTTATGAAATGACCGATCACGAATTAGTCTGGTTGGGAAACGATGATTCAGAAAAAAACATTACCGATGCCCTCAATTTGTTAGCGAACGCATCCTGCACAAGGACTAAATCCTGCGAATTACGATACTGAAACGCTACGCCGGAAACTACAACCAGCCTTAAAACTTGAGTCGGATGACTACCAGCAATTAGCTTTATACGATACGGCCCTCAGCATTTCTTTACTGCGTTTCATGCATGATTTGCATTATGGCCGGGTGAATCCGCTGGGGATAAATTTTAAATTAAAGTTAAGGGAAAAAAAGTCAATTGATTTTCCAGCCCTGATTAAACTCGGCCTGGAACAAGGCACGCTATCTCAGATACCTCAGATAGTTGAACCAATTTTAAGACAATATCACAAGCTGAAGCAGGCATTAGCCACTTATCGGCTGCTTGCCGCGAATACGCCACCCTTAAATCTGTCCATTCAAAAAACGCTGCGACCCGGCGATAGTCATCCGCAAATTGCGGATCTGCGCCGTTTTTTGATCACTATCGGCGATCTCCCCGAAGATGAAACAGTTAACCCTGAAGAATCTTCACGCTATACAGGCGGCATCGTTGAAGGCGTTAAAAAATTCCAGCAACGGCATGGCCTGACCCCTGACGGCATTATAGGTAAAGGTACTGTAGCTGCACTCAACGTGCCTTTAAGTCAAAGGGTGACGCAAATTGAATTGGCTATGGAAAGGCTGCGCTGGTTACCTGAACTCAGTGCCGGACCATCAGTCGTCGTCAATATTCCCGCTTTCCAGTTATGGGCGTTTGACGCTATCGGTCAACCAAACGCAAATATAATCAACATGAAAGTTGTTGTCGGCAGAGCAATGAAAACTGAAACGCCGGTATTGATGGCGGAAATGCGCTTTATTGATTTCATGCCCTACTGGAACGTGCCTTCCAGTATCCTGAGAACAGAAATATTGCCTAAATTAATTAACAATCCTAATTATCTCGCCCAGGAAAATATGGAGATGGTTACCAGTTCCGGCAATCAGGCACAGGGTTCGGCCCTAACTTGGGCATCATTTGAACAGCTAAAACAAGGCTCATTAAGAGTCAGACAACGCCCGGGAAGTAAGAATGCATTGGGCAAGGTAAAGTTTATTTTTCCAAACGAGAATGACGTTTATATGCATGATACGCCGGCGAATGCCTTGTTTAGCAAATCACGGAGAGATTTCAGTCACGGCTGTGTGCGTGTCGAGAACCCTGAAGGGCTGGCTGAATTTGCCCTTAAAAACCAGGCGGGATGGGACAGAGAAGCTATCCAGCTAGCCATGCAATCACCCAGAAACCAACGGGTAATCTTGAAAAATCCGATACCCGTATTGTTTTTCTATACCACATCATTTTTTGACCAGTATGACAACTTAGCATTTTATCCGGATATTTACGGTCATGACGCTGTGTTGCAGGGAGTTCTTGATAAATCGTGGGATTTGTCTGATCGGTGGCTTTTTATCAGCAACACTCTATCGCCGCAAGAACGGATCAAATAACCGTTATTTGATCCAAAAATGCTTGTCTCATTACTATATTGAGACAAGTATTAACTTTAAAGCCTAAGCACCCCAGGTTCTTACATAAGTGAGAATTGTCATTACGTTGCCCTTTTGTTGAAGTAAGACACCTTCTGTAGTCATGGGGTACCAAGGAACTGAGTAAAATATGTTTTATTCAAATATAGATGCGTTATATTGTAAGTGAGCGGTTCATTAGCAAATAATTACAATACTGAGGTTATTATGTCCAATACCATAAGATTATTTTTTCAGCAAAGCCGCGAAATAAAACCATATCTGCCTAGATTACTGATATTTCTTTTCTTATTCCTACCTTTACAATCTTGTACGCAGAAAAAAGATGCCGTCGACCTAGTAGTTAAGGGACCCATTGTAACCAAGGAAATCAGTGTAGCCAAGGAAATCAGCGCAATTATTGCTGCAAAACAGCATCCTTATCTGATGCGTTCAAATTTTCCAAATCGCACGGAAGATCTTGAAACCCTTTATGAAATGACCGGCCACGAATTGCTCTGGTTAGGCAGCGATGATTCAGAAAAAAACATCACCGATGCCCTTAATTTATTAACGAACGCATCTGCACAAGGCTTAAATCCTGCGAATTACGATACTGAAACGCTACACCAGAAACTAAAGGCCGCCTTAAATCTCGAACCAGATTCTTACAAAGCAATTAGCATTATACGATACGGCGATCAGCATATCTTTACTGCGTTTTGTACATGATTTGCATTATGGCCGGGTGAATCCGCAGGGAATAGATTTTAAATTAAAGTTAAGGGAAAAAAAGCTCAATTGATTTGCCAGCGCTGATTAAACTCGGCCTGGAGCAAGGCACGCTGTCTCAATTACCTCAATCAGTAGAGCCAAAATTAAGACAATATCACAAGCTAAAGCAGGCATTAGCCACTTATCGGGAACTTGCCGCGAATACGCCACCCTTAAATCTGTCCATTCAAAAAACGCTGCGACCCGGCGATAGTCATCCGCAAATTGCAGACCTCGCCGCTTTTTGATCACTATCGGTGATCTCCCCAAGGGGGAAAAAGTTAACCTTAAAGAATCTTCACGCTATAAAGGCGCCATCGTTGCAGGGGTTAAAAAATTCCAGCAACGGCATGGCCTGACCCCTGACGGCATTATAAGTAAAGATTCTGTAGCTGCACTCAACGTGCCTTTAAGTCAAAGGGTGACGCAAATTGAATTGGCTATGGAAAGACTGCGCTGGTTACCTGAACTCAGTGCCGGGCCATCAATCGTTGTCAATATTCCAGCCTTCCAATTATGGGCGTTTGACGCCATTGACCAAGCAAACGCAAACATAATCAACATGAAGGTTGTTGTCGGCAAAGCAATGAAAACTGAAACGCCGGTATTGATGGCGGAATTACACTTTATTGATTTCATGCCTTACTGGAACGTGCCTACCAGTATCCTGAGAACAGAAATATTACCTAAATTAATTCAAAACCCTGGTTATCTTGCCAAGGAAAATATGGAGCTGGTTACTCGTTTCGGTAATGACGTACCGTCTGTAGCTTTTACCGAGTCATCCATTGACCAGCTCAGACAAGGTACATTAAACGTCAGACAACGGCCGGGGGGAAAGAATGCATTGGGCAGGGTAAAATTTATTTTCCCAAACACGGAAGACGTTTATTTGCATGACACGCCAGCGAATGCTTTGTTTGGTAAATCACGGAGAGATTTCAGCCACGGCTGTGTGCGTGTCGAGAATCCTGAAGGGTTGGCTGAATTTGCCCTAAAAAACGAGGCGGGATGGGACAGAGAAGCTATCCAGTTAGCCATGCAATCACCAAAAACGCAACGGGTAACCTTGAAAAATCCGATACCCGTATTGTTTTTCTATACCACGTCTTTTTTTGACCAGTATGACAACTTAGCGTTTTATCCGGATATTTACGGTCATGATGCTGTTTTGCTGGGAATTCTTAGTAAACCGAGGGACCTGTCTGATCAGTCACTTTTCATCAAATCCGCTCTGTAGCCAGATCAGAAGCGCTAATCAAATAACCGTTGTTTGATACAAGAAAACTTGCCTCGTTATAATAACGAGGCAAGTATTATCCTAAAACTAACCACCCCAGGTTCTTACATTACCTGTATCCAGATGGACAAAATTGGATCTTGAATAATAACCAACGCCGCCACGTTGCATGGCACGCGCTGCATTTCCAATTCTTCTTATGTTTAATCCTTCGACACGAATATCAATCGCCCTGCCCTGCATATGCAAGCTATTCTTTGCGACACCATCGCTATGTTTACGTAAATCGGCATTGGTAGCCGGAGAACGGTAGCCGGATACGATATGAAAAGGCTTGTTAACATCGAGTTTAAGTTTCAGTTCGTACAACTGATCCAGCAATGCCGGATCAATGGGGTGAGTTGGTCCATTGTGGTAGTCACGAAGCAGATAACTGATTTCTTGCAGTGCATCTTTAATGTAGTTGCCCTGCTCGAAATAGGTCAAATTCATCTTATCGCCGGTATGCGTGTTATGCAAGGCCAGTGCTTTAGGTGAGGCAAAGCGCCGGGAAAATTCCTCACGGATAGATGATGGCTTAGAAAATTCCTCACCGATAGACGACTTATACCCATAAAGTTGTGACTCTGAAGTGTGCAGATTAAGCACTGCATGTGATGCCACGTGTTTGACTCTAGCGTTTGCGATCCCGGTTCCGCCGATTGCCAGCAAAGAACCGTATGCCATATTCTTCAGGAACTTGCGTCGAGATGAAACCATGTCGCTTTCTTCCATAGTCAGTTTGTTTAAGGTCTGTTCAGTCATATTGCAATTTTGTTAACTCTAGATTGCGCCATTTTGAACATTTAGTCTTAAGTTAATCTTAAATATTCAGCACAAATAACATTAACCATGTAGTTGCATGAAATTATTAAGGTTATTTAAAGTTAAAATGTAAAATTACAAAAACTTACAGATCATCAGGAACGAAATGAACATATCCGTATTAACGCTGGTTGCGGTATTTGCATTGATTGCAGTGCGCAAAATCGGTCATTTTAATATCAAGATATGGCAGTCGATGACCGGAGGCGCAGTGATTGTATTGGCTAGCGGAGAGATTAGCTGGCTCGATGCCGCAAAGGCTATAGACCTGAATGTCATGCTGTTTCTGCTGGGCATGTTTATCGTCGGTCAGGCGCTGGTTACCAGTGGCTATCTGTATTACCTCGCCTATCATTTATTTAACCGGATGACATCAGTGCCGCAATTGGTTGTGGGCATTTTGTTCGGTGCAGCTTTTAGCTCAGCGCTATTAATGAATGATACGCTTGCCATTATAGGTACTCCGCTGGTCTTGCGACTGGCACAGGAACACGGCATCAATAATAAACTGCTGTTATTAACACTGGCTTACGCCATCACCATCGGCAGCGTTATGAGCCCAATCGGAAATCCACAGAATTTTCTAATCGCCAGTCAGGGTGGGTTACCGACACCTTTTATGACATTTTTTGAGGCGCTCGCCATCCCCACGCTGATTAATTTAGGAGTTACCTATCTGGTTTTACGGCTGGTTTATCGGCAACAGTTTATCAACGGCATGCCGCTTACCCATAACCCGGTCAATTTGCTTGATGAAAAACTGGCCAAACTGGCCCGCGCCTCTTTGTTCTTGTTAATCGGATTAATAGCACTTAACATTATCTTGAGTAGTCTGCACAGCCAAGTGCATCTTGAATTGAGTCATATCGCCATCATCGCCGCCTTGCCGCCGATTTTGTTCAGCTCTGGCCGGGTGCAGTTATTAAAAACCCTGGACTGGTCGACCCTGTTATTTTTTGCCGCGATGTTTGTGTTGATGGCCAGCGTTTGGCAAACTGGAGTCATGCAGCAACTGGTTAATGATTTGCATATGGACCTGACTACCGTTCCGGCTATCATGTTGCTAAGCACTTTGCTCAGTCAGTTAATCTCCAATGTGCCGCTGGTGGCTCTTTATCTGCCGATGCTGGCTAACCCAAACGCTGAGTCGTTAATGGCCTTGGCGGCCGGTAGCACTATCGCCGGAAATTTGCTTATTCTTGGTGCCGCCAGTAATGTGATTATTATTCAACATGCAGAAAAGCATCAGGCCACACTTGGTTTTTTTGAGTTTGCCCGAGTCGGAATTCCCTTGGGCTTTCTCAATCTGTTGATATACTGGGGCTGGTTCCGCTATTGGTATGGCTGACCCTTGCAAGTTATTTCCATTTAAACACTGCACCGCAAACGGACGACACATACATGCGTAAAAAAGCCATTAAACCATCAGCTTATCTGACTGAGGTCAAAACGCTTTCGGATCGAATCGTCAAAGCCCAACAACCCATCCGTATTCTCGATGCGATTAAATGGGATGACAATATCAAGCAGGCTTTTTTTGATGGCAACTGCAAAAAACCACCGATCGTAACACCTGATTACTACCTAAATCGCCCGCTAGGCTTTGATCCAAACGAGAAAAAACACGAGTTTTATCAGATTGAACGCGATTTGGTCCGCAAACTCGGTCAACTCAACCCGCTCAGCGTCATCATGCGCCGGATTTGCCGGGAATATCAGGACGTAGTGCAAATGCTTGAGGCCAGAGGAACATCCACATTTGCTAATATCTCCCAGGAATTGTACGGCTCTTCCCAGGATGTTTTTCATGTCGGCGACCCGACTATTGCCGATCTGGGCAGCATGATGGAAGGAACCCTGTCACAACTACTGAAGCTGGATTTTCTGGTCGAAGAACCCAAAACCATCAATGCGAAGGATGCCGTAGCCATCCTTAATGAAAAAATAGAGGCCGTATTTCCTGGCGATGGCCTGCGCGCCATGCTCAGCGATGGTATCGTCGCAGATGCCGCCGCCGGCACCGATTACATCAAATTGCGCGCCGATGCCTTATTCAATATGCGCGATCTGCGTGTACTTGAAGTTCACGAAATATGGGTGCATTTGGGCACTACGCTGAATGGCCTGGCTCAGCCTTATTGCACGTTTCTCGGCAAAGGGCCGCCTTCTGCGACCGTCACTCAGGAAGGACTGGCGGTATTGATGGAGATATTAACTTTCAGTTCCACGCCCAACCGACTGATGCGCCTGATTAACCGGGTACGCGCCATCACGCTTGCCGAAGAAGGCGCAGACTTCATGGACATATTTGATTTTTTTAAGGATAAAGGCCTGGACAACGAAGAAAGCTATACGCTCAGTAGCCGGGTATTCAGGGGCAGCAGTTCAGATGGCATGCCGTTTACCAAAGACCTCACCTATATCAAAGGCTTCGTACTGACCTATAACTTCATGAGACTCGCGGTCAGCAAAGGCAAACCGGATCGTATTCCGCTGCTTTTTTGCGGTAAAACCATGCTCGAAGATATGAAGGTACTGGTAGATCTGGTTGAAGAAGGCACAGTAATAGCGCCTCGCTTCCTGCCGCCTCAGTTCAAAGACCTGATGGGGCTTTCGGCCTGGCTGAGTTTCAGCCGTTTCATGTCCTCAATGAGTTTCCGGCAACTGGAACAGGACTACGCCAATGTTCTATGATCAATGCCACATCAAAGACTGAGGCCGGACCCATTACTTTAATTTATGCAATTTTCTATAGCCATAAAACCGTTATTTATGAATATAATTAGTATGTTTTTAGCGAAGAAACACTTCAATCCTCAGCATAAACCCTATTTAAAGGATGCACTCGATTTGCCTTTATGCTGGACAACAAAAATAACAAAAGGGTGACTCTATGAATAAACCAAGCTTACCAGCTATCTTTTTTATTGCTTTATTCTTTAATATTAACGCGGCAAATGCAGCAGAGCATCATAGCGGCCATGGCGGCGGTGGTGGTGGCGGTGGCGGCAGTGAAAATTCCTGCATAAAACCACGACTAGACAAATTTTTTCCCCCACATTTAGAAACTGCTGCACCGGGGTCAACGCTTTCTTTTATGGCTTTCAATGTTGCCAAGCCTGAGCAAATCAGCGTAACCGTAAAAACAATCCCCGTTAAAGTAACTATAGAAGATAAGGAAAGTTTTTTACTAGTAAAGGGAACATTACCTGAATCACTAAACAACACAGTCGCCAGAGTTAATATCAAAGTAGATGCAGGCTCTTCAAAATGTAGCGCTGAAGATGGCTGGCTGGTGAAAATTTCCGACTAATAGTCATTATTTTGTAGGCGCGCCAAAAGATAGCAAGATTATTCAGTCATCGAAAAAGGCGCGCGTGGCACGCCCAACTCATCTCTCTCAACCGCTATACTGATATTTAATTTTATGTCTGAAAACCAATCCATAAAGCAATGTGTAGCCTTCTGTCTGGCGCAACGTTTTGATATCAGCGCATTAGCAAAACTGCTATCAGACTCAACGCTGATAAGAATTATTAAAGGCGCATTGCTGATTGAGGACAATCACTCCTGGTCGGTGGTATTTGCTTATGGCGCTGTTGTGCACTGGAATGTCAGCTCAGAACAGCAGCTCAAGCTGCATCAGTTATTATTGGATCATGCAGAAAATCCGCTGACTTCCATAGAGGAGGACAACTTCACTTTCACTCTCGATTGCTCAAGCACTCGTATTATTGAAGATCATATTGAAATCGAGTCTTCGGATCCCATTTTAATATTTTCATTATCCCAGGGCATGGCGCAGTCAATTAAGCTGGCCTCTTTTGAAACCAATGCCATCACCACCATCAACAATACCAGCTACATACCCAAATCATTAGCTGAAAATGGAAAAATCCAGTTAAGCCGCCATAAAATTGCGCAAATACGCGGCCAACTGTTTTTGACCAAAAGCGATATCATTTTAAATTATGACTTGCTGGATACGCCTGATTTCTTTTGGGAATACCCGGAATATGAGGCTTTTTACGGGATCACCGCAAAATACCTGGAAATAGCGCCACGAACCGAAGTATTGTCAAAAAAGCTGGAAACCATTCATGAATTATTTGAAATGCTGGCAGACGAGCAAAAACATAGACACTCATCGATACTGGAATGGATTATTATCTGGCTGATTGCTTTTGAAATAGGCATGACGATATATGAAAAAGTATTCTAATTAACTAACCCCATCATGCTCAGTTACCGACATTCCTTTCATGCAGGCAATTTTGCCGATGTTTTAAAACATATTATCCTGATACAAAGCCTTGAATATCTAAGAAAAAAAGACAAACCCTTCTGCTGTATCGATACCCACGCGGGCCCCGGAAAATATGAACTGGACGGTGACTACGCATTAAAAAATCGGGAATTCGACAACGGTATCGGTAAATTATGGAACCGTAATGATTTGCCTGAATGCGTAGCCCACTATGTCAGTCTTATCAAGCGCTTTAACAGCCCTGATAAATTAACCCGCTATCCAGGTTCGCCTTTAATTACCAAACAGTTGCTGCGCGACAAAGATCGCTTGTGTTTGTTTGAACTGCATAACACCGAGATAAAACTGTTAACCGCCGTAGCCGACAAAGACAAGCGCATCAAGGTGGTTCATGCCGATGGCTTAAAAAACTGCTTAAAGTTGTTGCCGCCCTTCGAGCGTCGTGGACTGATTCTGATTGATCCTTCTTATGAAATCAAAAGCGATTACCAGCAGGTTGTTGAAACGCTGATCGCCATGCACAAACGCTTCGCCACAGGCACTTATACCCTCTGGTATCCGGTAGTTGACCGCAGCCGCAATCAGGAGCTGGAGCGCGCCATTCAAGCCAGCGGCATCAAAAACGTGCAGCTATTCGAGCTGGGCATACGCGCAGACAGCGACGAGCATGGCATGACTTCCAGCGGCATGATCGTCATCAATCCTCCGTGGACTTTAGCGGATGAAATGAAACAGGTTTTGCCCTGGCTGGCTGATGTTCTGGGCAGTAATGGCGAAGGCTTTTACCGGATACAGACCCTGGCTGATGAATAGCCATGTGGTAAAAGCGGTGGGCAGAACAGCGCTGCCCACCCTACATTAAAATAAAATGTATAATTACGCCCCCTGATACACAAATCCATTTAAAAACGCACCTAACACATACAAACCCATGTCCACAAACGATAATCAACCTGCGGCAAATTTTATTCGCCAGATCATTAATAACGATCTTAAAGAAAACAAACACAATGGCAAAGTCGCCACTCGATTTCCCCCTGAACCGAATGGTTATCTGCATATTGGTCATGCAAAATCGATTTGCCTGAATTTTGGTATTGCCGCCGAATATAACGGCACTTGTAATCTGCGTTTTGACGACACCAATCCCGAAAAAGAAAGCATCGAATACATGGAATCTATCGAAAGGGATGTACAATGGCTGGGCTTTAAATGGCACGAATTACATCATGCTTCCGATTATTTTGAACAGCTTTACCAATACGCTGTGCAATTAATCGAGCAAGGTCAGGCCTATGTTGACAGTTTATCCGCTGAACAAATCAGGGCTTATCGCGGTACCTTAACCGAACCCGGCAAAGAAAGCCCTGACCGCAACCGGTCTATTGCAGAAAACCTGGATTTATTTAAACGCATGCGTGCCGGTGAATTTGCCGATGGCCAGTATGTGTTGCGCGCTAAAATCGACATGGCCTCACCCAATATCAACATGCGCGATCCTGCGTTGTACCGAATTCGCCGCGTGCATCATCACCGTACCGGCGATGCGTGGTGTATTTATCCCGATGTACGATTATACGCACTGTATTTCCGATGCCATTGAAGGTATTACCCATTCCTTGTGTACCCTGGAATTTGAAGATCACCGCCCGCTCTATGATTGGGTTCTTGATCAACTGCAAACACCCTGCCATCCTCAACAAATTGAATTTGCCAGACTGCAACTGGAATACACCATTGTCAGCAAGCGCAAACTCAATCAGCTGGTCATGGAAAAACATGTTCACGGCTGGGATGACCCACGTATGCCGACCATTGCCGGGTTGCGCCGCGCGGGCTTTACGCCTAAAGCGATACGGGATTTTTGCGAACGCATCGGTCTTACCAAACAAAACTCCTGGATAGAAATGGGAGTGCTGGAATATTGTATTCGTGAAGATTTAAATGAAAATGCGCTCACGTGCAATGGCGGTTTTGCAACCGTTACGCGTAGTTATAGACAATTATCCTGAAGATAAAACAGAACAGCTGGAAATAAGCAATCATCCGCAACGACCTGAACTGGGCAAACGCAGCGTGCCGTTTTCCAAAGTTGTACTCATTGAACAGGATGATTTTGCCGAAATTCCACCGCCAAAATTCAAGCGTTTGGTTGCAGGTGGAGAAGTTCGTTTGCGTGGCTCTTATGTTATAAAATGCAACGAAGTTATCAAAGATGCTGATGGGCACATTACCGAATTGCGCTGTACTTATGACCCGGATACGCTGGGCAAAAACCCCGAAGGCCGTAAAGTCAAGGGCGTTATTCACTGGGTTTCCGAGCAACATGCACACCCGGCGGAAGTTGCGTTTGTATGACCGCCTGTTTAACGTGCCTAATCCTGACAATGAAGAAAACTTTCTGGATGCTTTAAATCCTGATTCACTGGAAGTTCTTGACCGATTGCCGTGTAGAAGCCAGCTTGGCCCAAGCACAACCTGAAAACCGCTACCAATTTGAAAGAACCGGTTATTTTTGCCTGGATGCAGTGGACAGTGTTGATGGCAAGCTGGTGTTTAACCGGACGGTGACGTTGCGAGAGGGGTGGGTAAAGGATTGAAACGCTAACATCTTTCTTAAAAAAGAAAGGCAAAACCACCATTTAACTATAAAATACGCCCCACTTATTTTTATATTAACCTCGGAATTACTATGAACCAACAAGACAGCATTAACCTTGTAGAACGATACTATGCAGCCTTCAATGGCGGCGATATGGATACCTTTTTGAATTTGCTCACCGACGATGTCATTCATGACATCAATCAAGGTAAACGGGAAATTGGCAAGGAAGCATTTACCCAGTTCATGGCGTGCATGAATTACAATTACAAAGAACAGCTGGTTGATATGGTCATCATGGCTACAGCAGACGGCAAACGCGCTGCCGCTGAATTTGTGGTATTGGGCGAATATATTAAAACGGATGAAGGCCTACCTGCCGCAAAAGGACAAAAATACCGTTTACCTGCGGGTGCTTTTTTTGAAATCCGCGACAACAAAGTTGCCCGCATCACCAATTATTATAATCTGCAAGACTGGATTGCCCAAGTCAGCGAATAGTTATCAATGTCGTCGACCGCTTGGGTCAAAGAAAGCGTATTCGGGATTTGGTTTCTCAATAATGCTTAGGCTTTAAAGTGCCGGAAGACCGCGAAGAAAATCTTGTGGCTGTAAAACGCAATTGAATTTAAGGTGGGCAAAAATGCCTGCCCACCTTACTTGGCTTACTGGCAGATTGTTTAATCCAATATGCGCAAAAAGAACCCCAAAAGCAGCACCGAAAAACCGCCGATTTCCGACACCGCCAGAATATTGAGGATAAGATAAGCTTTCGATCGGTCCGAGGAGTCGCGCATGCTGTTATTGCTTTCGGTGGTCAAGCCAAGATTGATATAGTGGAATATAGCGATGCCGAAAAAGAGCAGTGGAAAGATGACGGCGACGGTATTTACTGTATCTGAAAATGCACTGGTCGCGGCAAAAACAGCAAGCAATTGCGCCGCAAACGCATACATCAACGCCGCACGGTGGGCGGTGTTTACATAGTATGGCGCTTCGGCTCTCTGATTCTTTCTCATGCAGATGTATTTCCATACGCCTGTCAGCAAACCGGTCATAAAGAAAATGCCGGAGGCGATAAGCGCAATACGGGGTGCGGTGTGGTTGAGTAATTCTTCCATCTTGGTTCCTTTAGTATTTTGAAAGTTTTGCCGAACGGCAGTAGCCGCCAGCCGGATTAGATTTTAGTATGAAGTTTTTTGCTGTTTTCCGCTGGTGTGAAACGGAGCTAAAACTTGACTGTAACGGCTGTTTCGATTTTTATATGAAAAAATAAGCGAATATTTTCTTAAGCAAGGTCTGATATATGAATATGACTGCGTCGTCCCCGAAACCGCCCAGAGCAGGTCTCAAGCTTTCGACCAACGATATTGCGCCGCGTGAAAGACACAACTGGTTGCGTGAGGTGATATGCCGGGAATACACCCATGTTGAAATAATCTCACCTGCTCGTGGCGACTTGTCTCAAGACCTGATTATTTATCCGTGGGGGAATCTGCAACTGTCGACAGTGCAAACCACTGCGATATCGTTACAGCGATCGCCCAGAGAGCCGCACTTGATCAGCCAGGATGCCTACTTGATGGTCATGCTTCTTTCAGGTGCCGGCCGGTTGGAGCAAAATGGACGAGAAGTTTTTCTCCAGCCTGGGGATATGGCTATTTATGATGCGACCCTGCCGCATCGAGTCCATTGCTTTGGTGAGTTAACCAAGATGATTTATTTATCAATCCCCCGAGCTGTGTTTAGGGACAGGATTGCGGGAATAGACCGTTGCACTGCACTGCGTATCCCCGGCACTCAGGGAATTGGTTGTGTTGCATCAAATTTTCTACGCTCGTCCGCCACTCACGCCGACCAGTTACAACCCCACGAATTCTCGAGCCTTTCCGACCATGCGTTGGACTTGCTCACTTTGGCGGTTACTTCGGTTCGTCCGGTTGACTTTAACCTGTCCAGAAGCAGGGCAGTCTCGCTTAACGGTATCAAGACGCTTATCGAGCTAAACCTTCGGGATTCCGATCTCGACACCGGTTCGATTAGCTCTAAAGCAGGCTTGTCGGCACGCTATATCAACGGCCTTTTTGAAGATGAAGGAACGTCATTGATGCGCTACGTTTGGAAGCGCAGGCTGGAGAATTGCCGAAAGGATATGCAAAATCCGGTTTATGCAGGCCATCGCCTGTGCGATATTGCTTTTCGATGGGGGTTTAACGATGCGGCGCATTTTAGTCGTGCATTCAAGCAGCAGTTTGGTTGCTCTCCGCGCGAGTTTAGAGGTACTAAAGCACAGCGGCACGAATAGCCAATCGGGTTAGGCAGACTTTTGACCCACCGTTTACAACATCAAAAGCATGAACTCATCAACGTGGTGGGCAGAAAACCTGCCCACCCGACTGTGGATCAATGCCTCACATTATTCCTGCTTATCATTAACCAGGTCGTAGGTGATGTCTGGATTAAATCCCATAGGCCAGTAGATGAGCGGCAAAAGGTGGCCAGAATATTGAAACTGTGCGGAATTTCGTTCTCAATCTACCTTCCTTAAGCACTTGTCCATCTTTTTCCAAACGGTAAGGTATCCCACTTTCGGGTGGTATTCCGGCAGCTGTCCAGAAAAAGGGTTTAGTCGTTACTTTTCCGTCAGCCTTGATATCCACCGGCTGAGGTCTTTTATAGATATAAAGCTCGGAGCCAGGCGGAACCTTGAATGTCCCGGTTGTCGTACATCCGGTAATCATCATCAATACAACAAATACTAAAGAAATTTTTCTTATCATTATTTTTTCCTCTGGTTTGAAAAGGGACAATACTTAATCCCAACGTTTAAAAATCAATGCGGTGTTAATACCTCCAAAAGCAAAATTATTGCTCATGACATATTCGCAATCCAGGTTCCGAATATCATCTTTAATATAGTCTAACTTGCGCACATTCAGGATCAATATTTTCAAGGTTTGCGGTGGCATGAAACCAGCCTTCATTCATCATGTTGATGGCTGTCCAGGCCTCCAATGCACCACAGGCACCCAAGGTATGGCCCGTAAAACTTTTTAGGGTACTGATCGGGGTATTTGAGCCGAATACGGCGGCAGTCGCATGACTTTCCGCCACATCGCCGTGTGTTGTCGCCGTGCCGTGCGCGCTGATGTAGCCGATTGCTGAAGCATCCAGCCGGGCATCCTGCAAAGCCAGCCGCATGGCGCCCTGCATGCTGTCGCTATCGGGCTGGGTTACATGCAGACCATCCGAATTGGTGCCAAAACCTACCACTTCGGCATGAATACGTGCGCCGCGAGCCAGGGCATGTTCCAGTTCTTCCAGTATCAAGGTGCCTGCACCCTCGCCTATCACCAGGCCGTCACGGTCACGGTCGAAAGGTCTGGGGCTTTTATCGGGCGTGTCATTGCGGGTACTGGTCGCAAACAAGGTATCGAACACCGCCGCTTGGGAAGCGGAAAGCTCTTCCGCGCCACCGGCCACCATCAGTTTCTGGTGACCGAACTTGATCGCTTCATAGGCATAGCCGATGCCCTGACTGCCCGAAGTGCAGGCGCTGGATGTGGTATAAACCCTGCCGTTAATGCCGAAAAACAGGCCAATATTGACTGGTGCAGTGTGCCCCATCATCCTTATATACGACGTTGCATTAAGACCGTCAGTGGTATGGTTAATCAGCATGTGGCCGAAATCGGCGATTGCGTCGGGACTGCCTGACGAACTGCCATAGGCAATCCCCATTTGACCGCTTTTAAGACAAGGATCGTTCAATAAACCGGCATCGATAAGCGCCAATTCCGTGGCATAAGTCGCCATTAAGGCAATCCGCCCCATGCTGCGAATCTGTTTTCGTGAATAATGCTCCGGTTTGGAAAAATCGGCAGGCGCGCCCAACCGGGTATTCAAGCCCTTATATTTATCCCAGTCCTTCATGTATCGAATGCCGGTCTGCTGATTCTTAAGCCGCTCGGAAACCTGCTGCCAGTCATTGCCTATCGGCGAAATACCGGCCATTCCGGTAACAACAACCCGTTTCATCAGCATAGCCCACCATTGACCGATAGTACCTGCCGGGTTATGTAGCTCGGCATCCTCGGACATTAAAAAGGCTACCGCCGCCGCAACTTCCTTGGGATTGCCGATTCTGCGCGCCGGAATCATTTTTTTGATCTCATCCAGCGGCAGTTCGCTGACCATTTCCGTGTCGATCAAGCCCGGCGCAACGCAATTGACGGTAATGTCACGTTTCGCCAGTTCCAAAGCCAGCGCCTTGGTTGCGCCGATGATGCCCGCCTTTGCCGCACTGTAATTGACCTGTCCACGGTTGCCTATCAAGCCGGAAACAGAAGACAAGGTGACAATGCGCCCCGGCTTGCGTCGCCTGACCATCGGCATGACCACAGGCTGCAAGACGTTATAAAACCCGTCAAGATTGGTATGGACAACGCTATCCCATTCTTCGCCGGTTAGCGACGGGAAGGCGTTATCGGCAGTAATGCCGGCATTGCAAACCACGCCGTAATAAGCGCCGTGGGTTTCAATATCCAGATTGATTTGTTCTGCGCATTGAGCGCGGTCGGCAATATCAAACTGCACTATCCGGGCAGCCTGGCCCAGTTGTTCAATTTCCGCGACGACTTCCTCGGCTTGCGCGCGCTGACTGCGGCAGTGAATAACAAGATCAAAGCCCTGTTTGGCCAGATATAAGGCAATCGCCTTGCCTATGCCCCGACTGGAGCCGGTTACTAAAATAGTCTTATTCATGTTTCAGTATTCATTGTGTGATCGGAGGTTCATAAACATTCAGATTGGCGCTGATTTCCACACCGTCTCCCTCAATCCGGCAATCAAAAACGCCTAATCTTTCATCCTGCATGATTTTTTCCACCCGCACTTTTAACGTTGAACCGACTTTAAACTCGGCAACATTGCTTTTATAGCGGCGGGTTCCCAGCAGAAAACCCAGCTTTATCGGGTCGCCTGCGATTTTTGCCATAATCCCGGCATAAGCGGCAATGGTCTGAGCCATATATTCAATGCCCGCCCAGGCAGGCACTGTCTTGCCGTCACCTAACAGGCCATCATCACGCACGACAAGTTCGGCGGATAGCGAAATTATCGTCATATTCGACAAGTCGATCCAGCAGCACCATTTTGCCGCTATGCGGCATCAAATCGGCTATATCTATATTTTTAAGGTCGATCATGCTCTTGCAATCACAATCGAAAGATTATTGCCGCCAAAAGCGAAGGAATTACTTTGACAGGCATTAATTCTGCGGCCCAGTTTCCCGCCTTTCTCTACCAGATTCAAAGGTGCCAAATCGCTATCCGGCTCGTCATCGTTAATATTGGGGATTAACTGCACCTTGCTCGTCGTCACGGGTTAACAGCAGCCAGCAAAAACCCAGCTCCAATGCGGCGGCAGCGCCCAAGGTATGCCCTGTCATGCCCTTGCTGGAACTTGCCGCCAGCTTTGCGCCGAACAAGTCATTAACCGATTTGCTTTCCATTGCATCATTCAATACCGTGGCCGTACCATGCAGGTTGAGATAATCAATCTCATCCGGCGTTTTACCGGCATCATCCAAAGCCAGTTGCATAGCCCTGACCACGGCTGTTCCTGCGGGGTCAGGTGCCGAAAAATGATAGGCATCGCTGGTTGCACCTATGCCTTGCAACTCAACCGGCCCCGGCTCTTTGCTCAACACAAAAAGACTGGCGGCCTCGCCAATATTGATGCCGTCTCGGTGCATGCCAAACGGTTTGCATAAACCGGTGCTGAGTGATTCCAGCGCGGCAAACCCGTTAACCGTCAGGCTGCATAAACTGTCAGCACCGCCGACAATAACCGCGTCGCAAAGCCCAAGCTTAATCAATCGACGGGCAGAAGCAAAAGCCTTGCCGCTGGATGAACAGGCGGTAGAAATCGTATAGGCAGGCCCGTTAATGCCTAAATAGGCCGCCAAAAAATCAGCGCCAGCGCCCATTTGCTGCTGTTTGTAATGAAATTGCTCCGGTAACGCACCGTTTTCAGCCTCATACGCCAATGCCACCTCAGTCGTTCTTACCCCTGAGGTGCTGGTGCCCAGCACAATACCGATACGGTCAACCCCGAATCTGGCTATCATGCCATCTACAGTAGCTCTGATCTGGCTTAGCGCCGCCAGCAGCAACTGATTATTCCGGCAATTATAAATGCTGTATTGCAGATCTATCTCCGGCAGTTCGCCATCAACCTGCCCTACCATCACGCCCGGAGCCTGCTACCTGTCAGATCGGTTTCAACCAAGCCGGAGCGATCGCCGGCCAACAAGCGTTTCATCACCTCGGTCTTGGAGTTTCCGACCGCGCACAACAGCCCTAAATCATTCAGGTAAAGCTTCATAACTTATTGTTTTAATCTGTAAACGGTAGTTATAGCGATAATTGATCAGCTCAACCGATTTAGCCCAGTCGCATCAGGTAATAAATAATTAACTTCAACCGTCTTCTTGCCCTGGTAATATAATCGCCGATGATTTTTATCAACTCTCCAGCCGCCATGGCGCAGTGCAGTATTTTTTGCAGTACTGCTAACCGGCCAATAGACCAGTTGCAAATCGGTGATAATAAATTCCGGAGCTACCGAATCCGGCAGTAACGGGCTTTTATCCGATATCTATCGTTTTACCGTCGTAAGTCAGATTAAACAAACTAACCCCATCGTTCGTTAATCCCGCCATGGCAATACGCTGTTTATCCAGCTCCAGAACACATAACAATGTTTCTTTACGATCCGGCCACAGAGCGGTTATTTGTTGCACAACACGCCTGGAAGGCCCGACAGGCGGCGCCATCGGCATCAATACTGGCTGTTTGGTATCATCAGTCTTATTCAATACAGCGCAACCGCTTAATAATGCGCAGAGAGAGAAAAGAATGCATCAATGCGATCTTAACGGCATAATTCAACCAGTGTATCGAATCTTGCACGGGCATTTTTTACATACGGATTGTTGCTCATCCCAGGCGTAACCTGCCAGTATTGAACTAATCATCGCCTTAATCTCGGGTTGTGGGTTTTGATGAAAGATAACATCCTGAAACCGCCCGTCATACCAGGCATCGACATAAACGCGAAAGGTATCAACGCCCCGTTGCAATGGCTGCGGCATAGTCTTTATTCCAGTCCACTGCTTCATTTTTAAACTGGCGATCCAGAATATCCGCAGCCAGACAGTGCTGATTTCATCGCAATGGTTACGCCGGAAGAAAACACCGGGTCTAAAAATTCACCGGCATTGCCTAGCAAGGCATAGCCTTTACCATACAGACTTTTAACATTGGCGGAATAACCGGTAATGGTATTGATTTCTTCATCAAATACCGCATTTTTCAGCACACGGGTTAAGCTGGGATCTTGATTAATAATGTCCTGCAAGGCGGTATCGTTACTGTCCCATGCCTCAATAAAACGCTGGTTCAGCAACCACGCCCACGCTGCTGCGGCCATTACTGAAAGGTATTAGCCAATACCAGACATCTTTATGCTCGGGATGAACGGTAATCCGTATTTTATTTCTATCAAACTGCGCATCATCAATCCGGTCTTCAATATGACCAAACAAAGCTTGTCTGACTGGAAATCCGGAGGGCGATTCCAAATCCAGCAATTTGGGCAGATATGCGTCCGAAGCCGCTGGCATCCAGCACAAAATCAGCCTCATAACATCAGTATTTCACCCGACTGATTGCGAACCGTGAGCTTCGGTTTATCACCTGAAAAATCGGCAGCTATCACTTCCATTTGCCACTGTATATCGACACCCATACGCACAGCTTCATCGGCAAGCAGCTTATCAAACTTGACCGCGCTGAACCTGAAAGGTGGTGCCTATGCCCTCAGTAAACTTATCCTCAAAAGAAAATTCGGTGTGTTGATCTTTATAGCACAAAAGAAGCGCCGTTTTTATATTGAAAGCCTGCATTAACAACCGCATCCATCATGCCTGCCTGTTGAATAAACTCCATGCATTGCGGCAGTAGACTTTCGCCAATACTAAAGCGCGGAAACAACTGCCGCTCCAAGAATGGTCACCTGATAACCTTTGTTTTGCAGCAATGCTCCGGCAATACTGCCTGAAGGTCCTGCGCCAATAATGATGACTTTACACATTTTATTATTTGCCATTTTGACTTAATGTCCTGAAAGCGCGACCCATGGTGCACACAAACGCCGTTAACATGCCGGCAACGACGGCAACCCAAAATAAGTAAATAATAACATGAAAAACAAGTGCCGATTTGAGATCAGCCACACGATATTTCACATACTGATTTAGGCCCTGTTACAGCTACTTTATCGAGCCACATTTTTTAAATTTAAAATTGGCCGTATATTAGAGCTGACTATTCATATATGATGGTGCTAGAAAAGCATTTGCTTTTCATACATTTATTTTCAGGCTTTGTCTGGAAATTACAAAAAAGGCTTTATAAATATTATGAATATCATCAAAAAAACAGCAATCACTTTCTTAATGACTATTTCTTTAGGCGCCAGCAGCATTGCGTTTGCTGAGGAAGCAGCAGCTGTAGTAGCGGCTCCAGCAAACAGCCTCAATGAAACTATCGCGCATATTGAAGCAGGACTTGCCGAAGTAACTAAAAGTGATTTTGCTGCAGCTCAATTACATTTGAAAGCCGCTCGTGAATCTTCTGCGACAATTACAGGCAATGAAGAAATCGTAAAACAAGGAAACGACAGCACCATTAAGGGACAGGTATTCGCTAAAACAGGCGAAGTCCGAAAAATCTGCTGCTGAACTGAACAAAGCATTGGGCTTTTATAAGTCGATTTAATTAGAAGAGTACAGCTTGAGAGGCACAGTTAAAAATATTTGATCGTGCCTTAATATGACAAAAACCCGGTATTCGCAAAAAATACCGGGTTTCCTTGTTCAGTCCAGCCTGCTTCTGCTGATACCGCTAGACGGCTTCAAACAACGGACAATCCAAAATCCAGCCTGAACAGCCGTAATTTATAGAAGCAATCGCCCGATTATCTTCTATCAGTCATACGAATAATGTTTCTTCAACGCCTTCTTTACTTCCCACATGCAGGACAACCCGGCCGGGAAAATCACTAGATCACCCGCAGCGAAGTTTACTGGTGCGCTGCCGTCATTCGGCGTGATGACACATTCGCCTTCGAGTATGTAGGCAGTTTCCTGATCGTCAAACTCAAACGGGAATACCGAAACTTCCTTCGACCATGTCGGCCACCTGGACACACCCAGTTCGCTCAACCGCGCTGCATCAGGGTTATGTTCAATAATAATGTTACTACTCATAGGTTAATCCTTTCATGGCACAGCCCTGCAAACAGGGATGTACAAATATTGTGTTGGAAGTTAAAAGACAGATCAGGCAAGCGCTTTGGCCGCCTGTCCTGACGCGGTATGGTAAATGGTTTAAACGCCGCCTTCCAGTCCTTTATCGGCTGGGTCCATTTCCGGCTGGTGTTTTTCCTCCCAAGCATGGATGGGCACCAAAAACAAAAAAACCACCCAACCCCGTGAAGGATTGGATGGTTTGTGTCGAGGCTGTCCTTAACTGGTTAAAGTTTTTATAGCCATGCGGTAGGTGTATATTTCGCAGGAATGGTTCCCTTTGTGGTTGTTTGGCTAGTCTCGAACAAGCCACGTTGCTGCATCGAACGTCATTATAACTGTTGTACTAGCAATGTTTGCGTTAACACTAGTAGCGTTAAATGTAACAGTAGCAGTGCAAACACCTGCCGCGACGGACTAGGTAAAGCAAGTGACTCCATATTTAGCCAGTAACTGCAGCTGGTACGCCGCAGTTGGTAGCAGCTGGGTCATCCGACATGGCAGCCGAAATAGTTGTTTTAATCGCCATCCAACGTTACAAACGCATTCTGAAGCTTGTGCTCTAGCGGTGTAATCTGAATAAGCCGGAATCGCAATCGCCGCCAAAATACCGATGATCGCGACCACGATCATTAATTCGATCAAGGTAAAACCTTGTTGTGCTTTTTGCATTTGAGTTTTCATCGTGTGTTTCCTTGTTGTTATAAAAGGTTTAATACACAAGGGTTAAAGCAGTTACCGTGCCACAACTCTGGCGCATTGTTGTCCTATTTTTAAACAGGGCTTACAATCGCCATTAAAACAAGTAGTTGTGTGAGTAGAGTTGCGGCTACATGGACAGCTATTGGTCTCCTGAAATATCTGCATTCACCACATCCATGTGGATTATGCAGGAGCGTAATCCGACCTTTGCCGGTCAAAAAAACCTGCCACAATAGGAATGCCTGCCAAAAAACTCTGCCATGATAAAATGCCATCCAAAAATCCCTGCCATGACAAAAATGCCGATCAAAAAGCCCTGCCATGACAAAAATGCCGCTCAAAAAACTCTGCCAAACACATTACACTCATTTAAATTCAAGGATGTAACATGCAACACGTCAGCCTTCAAGCAGCCGCCACGTTAACCGAACAGAGTGTGCGCACCCTGAGACGCCGCATTGCCGATGGCAGTATAAAGTGTGCGGACAATCATGAGGATCACTACAAAACAATGATCTGTTTTGATTCGATCAGACCCGACATCTGCATTGCCCTTGACCCGGATGATATCGAGCTTATTAAAAGCGCCGACTCGGGAACTGCAAAAGCACAAAATGAGTTAGCGCTGGTTTTTTTGGAAAACAACAAGCCTAAAAGTGCCATTTACTGGCTGGAATTGGCGGCAAAACAGCAGTTTGCCGACGCCATGCACTTGCTGGGGCGTTGTTATCTGGAGGGTAACGGCTTAGCTAAAGACAATTATCTTGCCATTATGTGGGTTGCCAAAGCGGCTTCATTGGGCCATCCGATAGCCCAAGCGCAGATTCAGTCGATGCGCCTTATTTAAAAGCCAGTCATGTAGGGTACGCTGCGCGTACCTTATAGCTGATCAACAGATTGAAATATTTTCTGTGCTAAACTCAATCTCGTCTTCTATACGGTACGCACAGCGTACCCTACATTTTTTGATTTTCATTTCGGTGTTCCGCTTATGTCCCACTTTCGGCGCGCTTATGTTCCCGGCGGTTCCTTCTTCTTCACTCTGGTGACGGAACGACGCGCCCCGATTCTTTGCACGGATACCTCTCGCGCTCTTCCTGCACACTGCCATTCGCGAATGCCAACGACGTTGGCCGTTTCGGATTGATGCAATGGTTTTGCTCGATGAATCATCTTCATGCTATTTTGACTCTGCCTGAAGGCGATACTCGCTATTCGGCACGTTGGGGCTACAAAGCTCAGGAATTCATGAAATCCGAGGCTTTGGACACTACTGCTATGGAATGAAATCGTGTAGATTCGGGTTACTGATTTAATGTCTAAATAAAAGGATCTGGCATGACTGCTCCGTCATTGTGTTTATATTGCATTATTCAGGCTGTAATATTGCTGGTTGCTGCGAATGGCGCACCAGTACTGGCCAATAAAGTGCTGGGTAAGCGCTGGGCATGGCCGGTGGATAAAGGGCTTAAACTAAGCGACGGCCATCGCTTGTTTGGCAACACCAAAACCTGGCGAGGCTTGTTTTCAGCCGTTTGCTTTACAACAGCTGCGGCCATTTTATGCGGAATAGAACCTTTGATTGGTGTATTGTTCGGTATTCTGGCTATGACCGGCGATTTGCTGGCAAGCTTTATCAAACGCCGGTTGGGGCGTGTTGAAAGCAGCCGGGCACGAGGTCTTGATACGATACCGGAATCATTGTTGCCGATATTACTGTTAAAAGAGCCTCTTGGACTGGAGCTACTGGACATCGCGATTATAGTGGGGCTTTTTTTCCTGATCGAGGAATATATGTCGCCGGTGCTTTATCGATTGCATATCCGAAAACGGCCTTATTAGATAACTACACAGAGAAACAGAGTGTCTATGAAAGAGAAAGGATTGCGGGTATTAACTTACAACATCCATAAAGGTTTTAATGTAGGCAACCGGCGGTTTGTATTGCATCAGATTCGGGAAGCATTGATAGCTGCCGATGCCGATTTGTTGTTTCTGCAGGAAATGCAGGGCGAGCATCAGCGCCATGAAAAAAAAATCCTGGACTGGCCCGTTCTGTCACAACTTGAGTTTATCGCTGACAACACCTGGCCCTTCCACGCTTATGGCAAGAATGCGATTTATAATGCCGGTCATCACGGCAATGCCATCCTGAGCAAGTTTCCCTTTGAGCACTGGGAAAATATTAATGTATCCCCTTTCCCCTGGGCCAGCCGCAGCTGTTACATGGTGTTATTCGGCTTCCGCAGAGCGATCAGGATGTGCATATCGTTTGCATTCATTTCGGGTTGACGGGTAAAGAGCGCCGCCTGCAGATAGGTAAGCTGTGTGATCGCATCGACAGTCATGTGCCGCATGATGCGCCTTTAATCATCGCCGGTGATTTTAACGACTGGATGGGACAGGCTGAACGATTCTTCCATGATCATCTGGGTTTGCAGGAAGTTTTCCGCAAAACTCACGGACGCTATGCGCGATCCTTTCCATCCTGGTTGCCCTTTTTGCCAATGGATCGTATTTATTATCGCGGTTTAATCCCTGTGTCGTGTGAACCGCTTACCCATGCACCGTGGCACATGCTTTCAGATCATGCGCCCTTAATTGCCACATTTACATTATGAACAGCAACCAGCACTCCGCACAGTCCAGACTGACCCTGCCCAATCTGCTCACCGGGTTCCGATTTGTCGCCGCCCCGGTCTTGCTATGGCTGGCATGGCATGGCCATGGCATTGCCTTTATGATTCTGTTAGCGGTTGCTTTTTTGTCCGATATGCTCGATGGTCTGGCCGCCCGGTTGACCGGACAGGTTACCCAGTTTGGCGCCACCCTCGACAGTTGGGCGGATGTGATCAATTACCTGACCATTGCACTCAGCTGCTGGTGGTTGTGGCCGGATATGGTTCGAAGGGAAATGATCTATGTCGGTCTGATTGTAGCAAGTGTCCTGTTGCCGGCCTTTGCAGGCATTTACAAGTTCGGGCGTTTTACCAGCTACCATACCTGGGGAGTAAAACTTGCCGCCGCATCCATGGGCCTGACCTTATATGTCATGTTTCTGGGCGGCCCGGTGTGGCCGTTTCGAGTAGCCGCTGTCATCTGCATTCTTGCCGCCATTGAAGAAATAATAATCACCTTGCTGTTGTCTGTACCTGAGTCCAATCTGCGTTCGGTCTGGGATATTCTGAAACGCCCTGCGCGGCACAGACGCTAGTATTAACAAGCCCAGCCCACATTACTCATAATCAAATGCCCTGTTATCTATGTCCGATTTGCGGAGAACCCCTGCATCTGCATCAATCAGCCAAAAGCTATCATTGCCAGAACCGGCACAGCTTTGACCTTGCCAAGGAAGGCTATCTGAATCTGTTGCCTGTGCAGCACAAGCATTCCGGCGAGCCCGGTGACAGCAAACAAATGATGATGGCCAGACGCGAGTTTCTGGAAGCGGGATTCTATGAACCGATGGCCAAAGCGGTGGCGATGATGGTCGATGCATACAAACCCAGTGCGCCTGCTGGATCTGGGCTGTGGCGAAGGTTATTACAGCCGGCAAATTGCAGCCCAGTGCGGACCTGTTGCCTTGCATGGCATCGACATCGCCAAAGTTGGCATCGCCGCAGCCGCCAAAAAACAGCCCGCTGCCCGCTTTATAGTCGCCAGTTCCAACCGTTTGCCTTATGCCGACCAGTATTTTGATTTTGTGCTGAGAGTATTTGCCCCATCAAATGACGATGAGCTTAAACGGGTACTCAAACCCTCAGGTCTACTGCTGACAGTGACTCCAGGCCCGCGCCATCTGTGGCAATTGAAAGAATTTATCTATGCCGATGTCAAGGAACACGCCCCGGAGGCTGTATTGCCACAAGGCTTTGAACGGCTCACCGAACAGCGCATCAGTTATAAAATCACCCCGAATCCCGAGCAAAGAATCGCCCTGCTACAGATGACGCCTTTTGCATGGCGGGCCAATGAAAGCGTTCAGCAAGCCATTAAACAGGTTGCAGACCTCGAAATAGAAACCGACTTTATTCTGACGCTGGCAATAAAGACGGCGGCTTAGTGTTGCTTCCCCAAACCTCGCCCCACCAATGGCGAAAGCACAAGCGCCGTTAGAATGCCGACAGCGACGGTAAAGCCAAAGGCATGAACGATCTCTGTAGAGCTGACCGCCAACAAGCCGAAAGCCAATAACGTGGTTAATGCGGAGATGGTAACCGCCAGCGAGGTACTGTCGCGCTTGTCAGCGGCAATGAAAAAGAAGATGGCATCATCAATGCCTATGCCCAGCACCAGCAAAAGGGCGAATAGATTGAACAGGCTGAACAGCTGATCAAACCAGCCCATCGTAGCCAGCGAAACCAGCACCGCCACCACGGGTACCGAGGTTATGATTAAGGCATTGCGCCAGCCGAATTTCAATCCCAGCCCCAGCAGAACAATCCCGTAAACCGCAATCAACAAGGCGCTGGCTCTGACTCTATAGCGCTCAAACAGCGCGGATAAGTCACCGACGGGGTCAACCAGACTGACGCCCTGCAAACTTTGCAGCGCCGATAATGCCGAAAAATCGGTTATGCCGGTTAATGACACTATGCTTTGACAGCGATCCGGATCACAACCCAGCCATAACGATTGCTTGGCTTCATCGGCAGTCGCCAGCCATTCTGCTAAGGAAATCGATTTGTTTTCCGAATCCTTAAACTCCTTGAGTTCGGCTTTAACTGCATCCTCGCTAAACCCCAGATCGGTCATGTACTGTTTTAGCAATCCTGACTCATACATCGTCTGTTTGAGTAACTGGTAATTTTCCTGCTGACTGCGTTCATCCGGCCAGTAGCTGCTGATGCCCTGGTAAGCTTTAAGCACCTGCTGCTGTTGTAAAGGCTCCAGAGCTGTTAAGCAATCGCTGTTCATTTTGATGCCAGTCATTCTGGTCTTTCCCTGACACCAGAAAAAACTGGTTGTCCTGGCTCACGGGAAATAATTCCCTGATTTTATCGGCCGTTTTCATGAGTTCTGGGGAAGCCGATTGCAGCAAGCGCACATCATCCTGCGGTGTCAGCTGCCAGATTCCACCAACTATAAACACCAGTAAAACCAGACTCAGCCAGCGCCTGTTTTTTAACATCCAGTCCGGCCAGTGCTGCTGCCAGTAAGTTGCCAGCTTGAGTAACCGGGGTTCATGTTCTGGCTTGAATCCTGTCAGCAGCAAGGGGAACAGCAAAACCACGGTAAGCCAGGCGACCAGCAAGCCGATTGCCGAAAACAGGGCAACTTCCTGCAGGCCGGGAAAAGGCGAAAAACCTAGACCTGCATAACTTAACAGATTGGTTAACAGGCCAATGGCCAGCCCCGGCAGAATAAACTTTAATCCCCGGCGCGGATTCCAGTCTTTGGATCCAAAACTGTCGCAAAAAAAATGCAGCGCATAATCATCGGCGACGCCAATCAAGCTCGCGCCGAAGACCAGGGTGATAATATGTATTTTGCCAAAAAACAGAATGCTGACCACCAAAGCCGCGAACATGCCGCTGCCTATTGCCAGAAACGACAACAGCAAAGGTCTTGGACTGCGAAAGGTCAGCAGCATGACTAAAAGAATGCCCACGCTGGAGCCTATGCCGACCGTGGAAATTTCCTGTTTGGCGGATTCCGAACCATGTGCAGTAAACAGCGGCATACCGGTAACCATTAACTCGCCGCCAGCCGCCTGCACTTGGGCTTGCGAGCTGTTGACCAGATCCAGCAAGGTTTCCAGTTTATCCAGCTGCAAATTGCTGTCGTTCAATTCCGTTATCAGCAATGCCCAATATTGTTGCTGGTCATGCAACACAACAATGCCCTGCTCCAGATTAAGTTTGATCGGGTTCTGGGCATCAAAATAGCGGCTGAATAATAACAAGGGATCGCGCTCAAGATTGGCCGCTTGCATTTGCCCGATCGGGCTATAAAGAATTTCCAGATTTTGGCTGATCAAGTCCTTGGGATTCTTGCTCAATGTGAGCCGTGTCTGTGCATCAAGTAACTGATAGCGATACGGAAATAATTGCTGATAACTTTTGACATATTGCTGCTGCGGCAACTCCAGCACCACGCTTTTAAACAGGCCGCTTTGCAGGGTGTTCTGCTTAAGCTGTTGCGCATGGGCAATCGCTGCCTGAGAGGTGCTTGCACCGGTCAGCCAGATCACTTTGCGGGTAATCAGCTCATTGTGCTGCTGAACCGCTTTGGCGACTTCAGGCTTTTGCTCGGTGACCGGCAATAACGCCAGAAACCCTGTTTCCAGCCAGTCTCTGGTCAGCGCCTGACTGCCTAAGATACTGATTAAAATCATCCCCAGCAGCCAAAGCCACGCGGTTACCTTAGGGTGATAAGCGCTCAAAATCCGACTCTTGTTCACGGGTTAATTGCATGGGGTGGGTGATTTGATCAAATTTGATGTGCGTAATATTGCCGCTGGTTTCCTGTATTTCCAAAAGACGCAGCTCATTGTCGCCTGACAAGACGATGGTGCTGATTATTTTCTGCAACAGCTCATCTTTGGGTTTTAGCTGCAATTGCCAGGAGGCTTTTTGATCCGTGCCGGTTATAGAAAAATCATCGGCCAACTGGGTTAAATCGCCGCCCAGCATGGCCTGAAAAACCCGGCCAAAAGTCGCCGGCACCGCTTGCTCGCCCTGATTGGTCAACAGGCGCGACTGATTCACCAGCAATAATGAAACAACCGGAGTCAGGGTTTTCCAGATCACGCCTTTGCTTTGATGATAGGTAAACACGCCAGTGGAAATTAACGGCTTGTGCAGGATTTTCAACTGTTTTTCCTGTTGAAAATTGCCGTTGGTGATAACTGTCTTCGCCAGGCGGGCATTGATTTGGGCAAGCAAATCGCCGGCGTAGCTGTGACCGAATGACAGCAGAAACAGTAATAATGCTTTCAGGATCATCAGGAAGCCGCCACACCGAGTTTTTCAAACAAAACAGCGGGCGATTCAAAACACATTGCCTTGCTCGCCATATCAACGGCCACCTGGATGCTGTAACCTTTCGTCAGCCTTGAGCCCGTGCGTTTATCAACGATAAGGTAGTTTATTTTCAGCCGGTTTTCCCACTCAGCCACTTCCGCGCTTACGGTGATTACCTGCCCAAACACCGCCGGTTTCGCATAACGGATTCTGAGATCGATAACCGGCCATGCGTAGCCTGAGTCACGCATTTGCGGATAGTTGTAATTGATCTTTTCCAGCAACGCGCAGCGTGCAATTTCAAAATATTTTGCGTAATGCCCGTGCCAGACCACTTCCATCATGTCGACATCGTGGAAGGGGATTTGTATATCGATTGAGGTGTGGTGAAAGCCTTTAGTCATAAAGATGCCAATGCTGTTTGCGTATCAATTCCAGACAAAGCCGCAGCTCCTGTTCCAATGCCCGGTCAGTGCTTAAAAACGGGCTGTGCTCCCGCACTTGCTCAACGGTATTTTTAAGATCCGGACTTAGCGCCTCCACATTGCCGCGCAATTCCACGCCCTGAACACTGGCCAACAATACCGCGACTGCAACCTGCTCGGTTAATTCCAGTATGCGGATGCAGTCTCTGGCGGCGATGGTGCCCATGCTGACTTTGTCCTGGTTATGGCATTCGGTCGAGCGGGAGAATACGCTGGCGGGCATGGTCAATTTAAGGGCTTCTGCCGTCCAGGCGGATACCGCTATTTGTACGGCCTTGAAGCCATGATTGAGCATGGCCTGTTCGGCATTTGCACCGGAAAGATTGGCGGGAAGGCCATGATTGAATTTGGGGTCCATCAATTGCGCCATTTGCCGATCCAGCAGGTCTGCCAGATTGGCCACGGCGGTTTTCAGACTATCCATCGCAAAGGCGATATGACCGCCGTAAAAATGGCCGCCGTGTAAAACGTGCTCGCCTTCGGCATCGATAATCGGGTTGTCATTGGCGCTGTTTAATTCATTTTCGATAAACTGCCGCAGCCAGGGCAGCGAGTCTTCAAGCACGCCGATCACATGGGGCGCACAGCGCAGGGAATAACGGTCCTGCAAGCGGGTATCGTTTCGCGGTGCGCCTTCAGTCAGGTGCAAATCCAGGCGTATGCGCTGGGCGACGCGGTTTTGCCCCGGATGCGGTTTAACCGAAAACAGTTTTTCATCAAAATGGTAGGCGTTACCTTTCAAGGCAATCGATGCCAGACTGGTGATACGCGTGGTCAAGCGGGACAAGTATTCGGCTCTTTGGTAGGCAAGACAGGCGATGCCGGTCATTGCCGCCGTGCCGTTCATAATCGCCAGGCCTTCTTTGGGCTTTAAGGTGAGCGGTTCGATGTTCAGCGCGGCAAAAACAGCCTGCGTTGGCTGGCGTTGTTCCTGATAAACCACTTCCCTTTCGCCAGCCAGTACGGCGGCCACATAAGATAGCGGCGTTAGATCGCCGCTGGCTCCGACCGAACCTTCCTGCGGGATCAAGGGCAGGATATCCTGTTTCAATAACTCCGCCAGCTGCTGCAATAACTTATAGCGCACGCCTGAAAAACCGCGGGCGAGACTGGTCAGCCGCACTGCCAGGATAGCCCGCGTCTGCTGGGCGTCAAAGTGGTTACCCAGACCGCAGCCGTGGAAGGTATATAAATGTTTGGGCAGTTCTGCCACCAGATTAAGCGGAATGGACACGGTGCAGGAATCGCCGTACCCTGTCGTTACGCCATAGACAAAGCCTTCTTCTTTTAACAGCTTATCGATAAACAATGCACCCTTATCGATCCTGGTCACAAATTCGGCTTGCCGGCTTAATTCAGTCTGGGTCTGTTGGTTGGCTATCAGACATATATCTTCAATGGTCAACGGCTGGCCATCAAAAACAACGCACTCTTTTACCTTCTTCATTATCACTCTTTATACGCGCCAGAAATCAAAAAAATTGAACCATTGTAACGGCTCTTTCAAACAATATTGCTGCAACCGCTCTGCATATTTTTGTATCGTCTGCTGCATAGCCTGCTCGCGGGTTTTTCTGGGAAACTTCAAAACATCGCTGAAATGCTCAAAATAAATGACATGTTTGTCATGCTGTTTTAAACAAAACAAGGTATAAACGGGACATTTCAGTAATGAAGCCAATATAAATGGGCCTTGCGGAAATAAGGCCTTGGCGCCAAAAAAATCGACTGTTGTTACACGCTGCGGATTGCTCACCGGCGTTCTGTCTGCCACGATAATGACCAATTCACCGTTATCGATTTTATCATTCAGCAACATTGAGGTGGCTGCGGTAATTTCAGTCACCTGAATCAGATTGAGCCTGCTTTTGTCGCTATATTGACTGGTCAGGCGATTGAACTTTTCAGCATGTTTGGTATGCACGAGCACATTAATGCTGACGTCCCTATCCAGATAAGAAATCACCCGGCAAATATCAAGATTGCCCAGATGGGAGCCCAGCAGGATAACGCCCCGCCCTTTCTCAAGCTCGGCGAATAATTCCTTACGTCCCTGATATTCCACATCAGCCAGCGAAATAGCGCCTGCCCAGGCCGCCAGCTTATCGATAATGGCATTGGCAAAAGTAATGAAATGCTTGTAACTCCAGTAGAGGCTGCCGTTAATTTTTAATGCCGGTGCAAAGCGCGCCACCTTGTTCAGGTAAGTCTGGCTGGCCTGTCTGGCTGGCTTATTGGTCAGCCAGTAATAAATCACCACGGGGTATAAAAACACTTGCAGGACAGTGCGGCCAAAAATCAGGTAGACGCGCAACAGGAAACGCATGCCCCAGATTGTGCTCTGCTCTTCGATCTGCGCCCAATGTGTCGCTTTTTTCATCGCCAGTGCCTGATGAGTAACTGCGGAAAACGTGCCAGCATGCCGAAAAAAAGTCGGGCGTGAGTTGCTGAGATCATGACATTATCACGCCACAACTTGAAATGCGACACGCCATCGTAAGGGTACTGCACGGCAGTAGGAATATTGATGGCATCGACTCCCTGCCAGTACAGGCGCACGGCGATATCAACATCAAAATCCATGCGCTTGCCGATGGCTGTCGTGCTGATTAACTGATCCACTGCGATTAGCGGATAAAGCCGGAAACCGCACATGCCATCGGCAATCGCAAATGACAGGGTATTTATCCAGACCCACAGATTGGTAAACTGCCGCCCATAACGCCGATTTTTAGGCGCCGTTTCATCAAAAAACGGCTGCCCCAAAATCATCGCATCTGGGTTTAACCGGCTGGCTTCAAGAAACCTGGGTATGTCATTAAAGTCGTGCTGGCCATCGGCATCGATTTGTATGGCATGGGTAAATCCCAGACGAACGGCCTCTTTGAAACCATCGATAACCGCCACGCCTTTGCCGCCATTTTCGGGCCGGTTTAATAGGGTAATCCAGTCCGATTCCTGCCTGGCGCAGTCCGCCAGCACCTGGGAACAGTCAGTCGAGCTGCCGTCATTGACCAGCAGGCAAGGCAGCCCGTGAACTTTTAGTTTTTCTATTACCTGAGGAATGGCCTGCTCATGGTTGTAAACGGGCACGATGATGCAGGCTTTCATCGTTTTTCCCCATAAACCATACGCCCTGAACTGTGCACTCCCTGTTCCGAGCTAAAGTTAAACGATAGTTGCCCTGTGTTTGCTTCCCATTTAAGTGCCAGCTTAAGCTCATCTTCGGGCTGAATGATTTTTACAAATTTTATGATTTCCATTTGTGAAAACGGTTCATTAATGGCAAAAAACAGCTTTCCGAAATGCTCTGCCCAGGCTATTTGCACTACGCCGGGAAGGATAGGGAAACCATCAAAATGATCCGGGAAATAAACCAGTTCAGCGGGGACTTTTACATCCAGTTCGACGCTGTCGCAAGTCGATGTAAAGCCATGCACCTGCGGGAATTTACGGCTTTCGGTATTCAACAGTTGCATTAACAGATGCTGTTCGACTTTCCCCTGAGCGGTCATGGGTATCCTGTCTGTAAACAACCATTTTCTGGGCAACACTACCGCCTCGAACCACTGGCTAAGAGCCGTGCGTATTTGTTTAATTAATTCGTTTCTGCCCTTGGCTTCCAGCTGCTGCTGGCCATCCTGATTCAGGACAACAACCGCGCCGACGACATCCCTGCTCTTTTCTATCATTACCGTAAAAGCATCCGCTATCCAGGGCGTGTCCATTAGGCGGTGTTCCAGCTCGGTTAAAGACAGGCGTTTTTCTTCTATTTTGACTATCCGATCCAGCCGGCCTTGCAGGAGAAACCGGCCATCCTCTTGCAGGCTGATTTGGTCAGCCAGCTGAAAACCATCGCTACCTGATTCCGTTAAATAAGACGAATGCAGATGCCAGCCGTCATCCGTGCGTGTTAGCGCCATGCCTTCAAATAGCGTCCACGGCGTAACCGGTTCATCACCCTGCTGTCTCCAGGCGATTCCGCCGGTCTCGGAACTGCCATAGATTTCTATAACCGGCTGTCCGCTACACGCTAGAACCTGTTGTGCCGCATTATGCTGCAAAGGCCCGCCGGAACTGAAAATAGCATTTAAATTTGCAGATCCTCTCCCAGGGCGAATCCTGATCCAGTCGTTTTAAATGCGCAGGACTGGCCACCCAATAAGCCGCATTTTGTATGCTGTTGACCAGCATTTCAGGATTGAGATAAATCTCGCTATGAAAACACCGTCCCGCTGACAACGGCCATAACAGCCGAAACAATAAGCCATAGAGATGCTGATGACTGACCGTAGCCAAAGCCTCGGCACCGGCTAACCGGTCGCCCCACAATTTTTCCAGTGTTGCTATTTCAATTTGTAACTGGCTCAGCCGTTTTTCTATCGGCTTGGGTTGTCCGGTAGAACCGGAGGTAAAAATCACCAATCGTGTTTCTGCTGGATTTAAAGGCGATAGATCAGTGGAGCTTTCGGCTATCTCCAGACCATAATCAAACGGTCGGGCTTTATCCCAATCGCCCAGTAACTGACAAGCCTGTTGCTGAAGTTGTTGCGCTGTACCGGGGCAATTATTACCGGGAATCCAGGCTTCCTTTCCGGCGTGAAAAAGCGCAAACAGCATGACCGCAAAAGGATAAGTGTCTTCAGCATATAAAGCGTAACGCTGAAATGGTTGCGCCTGAAGTTTGGTAACCCAGGACTTAACCGCCGCGGAAAATTGTCCGGCATCATAATAACGCCCGGCATGATAGGCAATGGGGGAGTTTGCCGGTCTTGGCGCTGTCAACTGATGCGACAGCGGAATCAACTCATCTGACATGTTTCTGGGTTCTCAGCCGTACAATGTATTCGCCTGCAAACAAGGTGCCCATCAATAAATAAGCTATGAATCCGTTATATAAACTCCAGACTTCAAAGCTGCTCCATAGGGCTGTTGCCAAGGCAATGCTGCCGTTGATGATGAAAAATACACACCAAACTTGAGTAACGCGCCGGGTATAGATGACGCCTTCGGGTGGCAAATCAGGGTGTTGAATACGCGCAAAACGCTCAATCAAACTGGGCGGCGATACCAGGCTCCATGAAAAAACCAGCAACGACATCGCATTAACCAGGGCCGGGTAAAAGCGCAAGGTAACAAGGTCATTACTCCATATTGCAAATCCGCAATACACCATACCGGCAATCAACAGCGGCCTGCTCCAGTGCTGTTCGGAATAACTGACTGCCAGTTTGATGCCCAGTAAAACAATCAGCATGACGGCTGTCTTCCAGGGTTCGAAATAATTGAAGCCAACATAAACAGCAAAAGGATATATCAGCGTCAATAATCCTATAAGACTGTTTATGAAAAGCCGCATGCCTTAGTCATTCAACATCTTATAAACTGCCTCGACAACATCACCGATGCTGCGGGCAGTCTTGAAATCTTCCGGCTTGACTGCTTTTCCGGTCATTTCTTTCAGCCTGACGATCATATCGACGGCATCAATACTGTCAAAATCCAGGTCTTCATATAAACGAGCCTCCAGGGTGATCGCCTGTTCGTCCATCTCAAACATCTCGACCATTATTTCTTTGATAGCCTTTAAAATTTCTTCACGATTTTTCATGACGTACATCCCCGTACGCCACCCTCTGGGCGCACTAAAGTGCGTGAAAATTCTCTTTCCTGATAATTTTTCATGACGTACATCCTTCGGCAACTGCTCCTGCGTCGCCTAAAGCGCCTACTTTTGGTGCTCTCGGCAACTGCTCCGTGCGTTGCTCTACCTCCCCCGTCCTTGGGGTCGTACCTCCTCCATCCATGCAGTCGTGTACGCCATCCTCTGGGCGCACTAATGTGCGTGAAAATTCTCTTTCCTGATAATATTTCATTAGCCTCTCAACTGCGTGCGGATTCTATGTATTTAGCCAATGCCGAAACGGAAGAAAAAATCTTCACCACATCTTCTTTTTCAGCATCGATTTTTACATTATATTTTTTACGGATAGCCAGGCCCAGTTCCAGTGCATCAATTGAGTCCAGTCCCAAACCGTCATTGAATAGCGCATCGTCACTATCGATATCGTCTACACTGATATCTTCCAGATCCAGTGCATCAATGATGAGTTGTTTTAATTCATTTTCCATCGTGTTTATAGCGTTCTCTCTGTTTAGTAAAATAATCTTGTAAATATTGATTAAAGCGTCGCACTGCGATTGATTTTTGACCCATGCTGGTAAATTCATCCAGCGCAATATCATCCCCTACATGCATCGCCAAATGAAAGCGACGGTGAGGAATCTGATACCATGGCTCAGCTTTTGTCAGGGTACTGGGATAACAGGATAGCGTCACCGGCGTTACAATCTTATTAGCCTGCAACGCAATTGCAGCGGCACCTCGCTGGAAATAGCAGGGTTTACCCGGCACTGATCTTGTCCCTTCCGGAAAAATGATCATCGAACCGCCGGATTGCAGCCAGTCTACACATTCAGCTATCATTTTTTCAGGATCGCCGTTACTGATATAACCGGCATTAAGGATAGGTCCGCGCATAAAGGGATTGCGCCATAGTTTTTCTTTTACGATGCAGTTTGCCTGTTTGATCCGGCTGATTAAAAAAACGATGTCCACCAACGTAGGATGATTGGCTATGATCAACTGCCCTGGACGGTTAAGCTTTTCCAAGCCCACTATCTCATAAGTCATCACACCCATTCTGTGCATCAGTCCTATAAAAACATAAAAGCTGTAATGCACAACCTTTTGTCCACGGCTGATCCGTTGTAATTGATTACCGGGCAGAACAGACAATACAGGGAAAACCAGAATCCATAATAACAAGCCACCTACGCCAAAACTGAAAAAGCTGAAACCTGTTGCAAAAAGCCGCCAGCCAAACATTAGCTTTTGGCCTATATTTTGTCCCATCTCCAACTATGCCCTTGATTTCCCAGACTCAATGATGGTTCTTCAGCTAGAAGAAACCTTAAAAATGTAAGTAATTGTACAGGATGCTCGCCATCATCACGAGATTCTAATGAACGACTGAATCGCAATGGCAAGCCATCACCCGTTAATGCGATTCTTAACGCCAGTGCACAAGGAAATTCTGCGTTGAGATTAAAGGGGGAAATTGGATAAAAATCGGCTATCGGCTCATCGTATAAAACCAGTAACACCTCATTGGCTGTTTCAGACAACAGCCCAAGCGCTTCAATAAATGCCGGTGCAATACCTTCCAGACCCGGAGCGATTACGGTGCTTTCCAGACTGTTGGCGTAAGCTATAGAGAATAATCCGGCTATGGCATTATGAACAGACAGGCTGAATGCCGTCGGTGAAATTTCATCACCCGCCTGAATGGTCTTAAGCATTTCCAGTGATTTGCACACTTCGCCATGCGCAGAACTGAATACGGTTGGAAGCGGCTTGCCCGGCTCAAGGCATTTGTCAGACGCATTAAAGACGGCTCTGGCCAGCGGGCTTAATCTGCGTTGCAGCATCTTTGGGACCGCATCAGATATGATCGCTTTATCATCTTGCTGTATAGTTCGCCTTCCTGCGTACCAATCTTTCCAGTCAGCCATACAATTCATGCCTGGAGCCCAGGCTCTCCAGTCACGTAAAACAAAATCAGAAACTATCACAAAATCTCATTAAATAAGGGAGTAATCATTAAACATAGGGTAACTGCCGGCAACCGAAAACGCAAAATCTATCCTCGCCGCCTTAGCTTTCCTTCGCCAATTCATTCCGAGATTGAGGGAAACGTTTTTTCATTAACTTCCGCCAACACTTTTGTTAACAGACCGGCTTGGCCTGTCTGGAAATTTGCCGCATCGGTTTCCCGGCGCAACCAGGTAAACTGACGCTTGGCCAGTTGGCGTGTGGCAGCAATGGCTTTTTCTGTCATGGTTTCAAGATCACATTCGCCTTGCAGATAGGACCAGACCTGACGATAGCCGACCGCTCTGATCGACGGCATTTTGTCTGTCAGATCACCGCGCTTATAGAGCGCTTCGACTTCCTCAATAAACCCTTGCTCCAGCATTTGTCTGAAACGCCGGGCGATGATGTCGTGCAGTATGATTCGGTCTTGCGGGGCGATAATCAGTTTTATTTTTTGATAAGGGATGTCTTGCGCCTGGGCCGCAGTAAAAAAAGACGTTAATGGCTTGCCGCTAATTTCGTAGACTTCAAGGGCACGCTGTACGCGCTGCGGATCATTAATATGAATTCTCGCCGCCGCTTCGGGATCAATTGTTGCAAGGCGCTGGTGCAAGACTTCTTTACCCAGCCGCTCCAAGTCCTGATCGAGCTGGGCTCTGATGGCTTCGTTTGCCTCGGGCAGCGCGGCAAGCCCGTTGTTTAGGGCGTTAAAATACAGCATGGTGCCGCCGACCAGTAGCGGTATTTTTCCGCGCCGGGTTATATCATCCATTAAAGCCAGCGCCTGATTCCTGAACTGGCCGGTGGAGAATGATTCTGCAGGATCCAGTATGTCGATCAAATGATGCGGGATGCCGCCTCTTTCATCCAGCGTGGGTTTGGCGGTGCCTATATCCATGCCTTTAAACACCAGGGCGGAATCAACGCTGATGATTTCACCGTTAAGCGCCTGCGCCAACTGCACGGACAGCGTGGTTTTTCCTGAGGCGGTAGGCCCCATCAGGAAAATGGCGGGGGGGTTGGGTTTATTCTGCATAACTAGGATTGTTTAATATGAGAACGAGGCCGAAGGGTGCACCCCAATTTATTGACCGCGCAAAAAGAACTTATCAAGATCATTCGTCGATAATTCTATCCAGGTGGGTCTGCCGTGATTGCATTGGCCTATTCTTTCGGTTTGTTCCATATCCCGCAGCAAGGCGTTCATTTCGTCGATGGTCAAGCGGCGGTGTGCTCGCACGGAACCATGACAGGCTACAGTGGCCAATATTTCATTGGATTTTTCCTGTATCCGCTGACTCATGCCGTGCTCGGTCATATCGGCCAATACATCACGAATCAGTGCTTCCATATCGGTATTGCCCAATAAAACTGGTATTGAACGCAGCACGATGGTTTCCGGCCCGGAACGGTTGATTTCAAAACCCAGTTCGTTGAAAAATTCCTGTTCCTGTTCGGCCAAATCCGCTTCAGCTGCACTGACTTTTATTTTAATCGGCAACAACAAGGGCTGGCTGGGCACCGCCCCGTTTTGATGTTGCTGTTTTAGTCGCTCATAGGTGACTCGTTCGTGCGCCGCATGGGCATCGACCAGAATTATGCCGTTGGGAGTCTCGGACAAAATATAGATATTGTGCAAATGCGCGATGGCGTGGCCTAGCGGCTGCACCGCTTGAGATTGAGCGAATTCCTGTTTTTGCACCGGCTCTGATGCTTGATACAACGACGCATAGGCCTGTATTTGTTCCTCTACCTGTAAAGGCAGTGATGCTTGCTGCGGCGGTCTTGGGCTGTAGGCCTGTTTGTTGTCATAGTCTGGTGTGCGTGTTTGCGACAGTGGAACGAAACCAGAGGTTACGTTATCGCTAGCCAAGCTCAAGTCCACGCTGTGTCCCGGCCTTAAATCGGCGAGTGACCTGTGCAGCGCTGAAAACAGGAAATCATGCACCAGTCGACCTTCCCTGAATCTGACTTCCAGTTTTGCTGGATGTGCATTCACATCGACCAGTGCAGGATCGAGCGTCAGATACAAGACAAAAACCGGATGCCGTCCATGAAACAAAACATCCTGATAAGCCTGTTTAACGGCATGGGAGACAAGCTTGTCCCTGACCAGTCTGCCGTTGACGTAGAAAAACTGCATATCCTGCTGACTGCGGGAAAAGGTCGGCAATCCGACCCAGCCGGTCAGTTGCAGGCCCGATGCCGCAAAGTCTATTTTTACCGAATTTTCGATAAAAGCCGAACCGCAGATGCCGGCAATTCTTTGTTCTTGCTCACTGTCCGTTTCCGCCGGTTTTAGGTTGAGTACTTCCTTCTGGTTGTGCGAAAGAGTAAAACCAATATCAAAACGGCTCAACGCCATGCGTTTGATTAAGGTTTCTATGTGGGCAAATTCGGTTTTTTCGGTTTTTAAAAACTTGCGTCTGGCCGGGGTGTTGTAAAACAGGTCGCGCACATCAATGGTGGTTCCTTGCGGATGCGGGTCGGGTTGCGGGTCAAAATCCTGCTCGGAGCCGTCGGCAACAACCTTCCAGGCGCAATCGGCATCGCTAATACGTGAAATCAGCGTGAGCCTTGAAACCGAACTGATGCTGGGCAACGCCTCACCGCGGAAACCCATGCTGACCACCTGTTCCAGATCTTTTAAGGTCGCGATTTTGCTGGTTGCATGCCGGGACAAGGCCAACGGCAAGTCTTCTTTGACGATGCCGCAGCCGTCATCCCTGATTTTTATCAGTCGGGCGCCACCCTGCTCGATTTCAATGGTGATTTGACTGGCACCCGCGTCAAAGCAATTTTCAACCAGTTCCTTTACTACAGACGAAGGTCTTTCGACCACCTCGCCTGCGGCAATCTGGTTTACAAGTTGAGTGGGGAGTGAATGAATACGCATCAGCCAGACTAAAGCAAAATGCGTATTCTATATGAATGGGTAGTGTCGTGGTAGTTTAATGGTTTGAGATATACCGCTGCTTGTTCACATATCCAGTGCGGCTACATTGCCTATTGGGGTTGCACTACTAAAATAACTACGCACGCCATTGAAAATGGCCAACGCTATTTTCGTTTGATGTGCAGTATTAACCAGTTTCAGTTCATCTGACGGATTAGAGATGAATGCCGTTTCCACCAAAATAGACGGGACATCCGGAGATTTTAACACCAGAAATCCGGCCTTTTGAACCGATCCATGATGCAATTCGCCAATGCTTTCAAAGTTTTTTAATACTTTCCCTGCAAGATTTCACGCTTGCCTCTTGTGTCGCCGTTTGCGATAAATCCAGCAGCACCGAAGCTAATACGTCATCTTTATCGTCAAGGCTTACACCGCCAACCAAGTCAGATGCGTTTTCGCTGTTTGCCAGCCACCGTGCGGCTTCGCTTGTTGCACCTTTACTGGATAAAGTAAACACGGAAGCGCCTTTAACCGTTGAGTTTTGAAATGCATCCGCGTGTATTGAAATGAATAAATCTGCCTTGGCTGCCCGGGCAATTTTCATTCTTTTTCTGAGATCGACATAATAATCACCTTTACGAACCATGACTGCTTTCATACCCGACTGACTATTAATTAATGCTGCAAGTTTCTTGGCAATGGCAAAGGTAACCCTTTTCTCCTCGGTACCATGCGTCCCGTGAGCGCCGGGATCATTTCCACCATGACCTGCATCAATCGCAATGACTATGCCTTTACCTCTTTGTGCCACTTTTGTCGGCTCAGCCGGACTGTCTGCACTTGCTTTACTATCTTTTCTTTTTTTTCTTTCTGTACTGGCAATTTTCTTAGGTTCTTCAACTGTTTTTTCTATGACTTGTTTACTGGTAGCCGCTTTAGAAACCATCTCGTCGCTAGCGACTGGCTTACTCTCAATTGATTTAGCAGCAACCTTGTTTTCAACCGCTGCGTTTTTTACTGAAGCTTTATCCAATAATCCAATGACTAATTGATGTCCATCCACGTCGTTTGAGCTTAACGACACGTTTTTTGAGCTAACCTCTCTTTTTAAATCAAAAACGATTCTTAAATCGGTTTCATTTCTTGCCGCACTACGTACTTTCAAAAACAGGGGATGGGATATAGGCGGTTGGCTTAATGGCTGTTTTAAACGGGCATTGCTGATATCAATCACTAACCTTGCAGGATGACCCATCAGAAAAACTCGATGTTTCGACGAGGATGTCAGATCAAGCATCATTTGTGTTTGATCTGGCGTGGTCTCATAACGTAATGAATTAACGTGAATTTGCTGCGCTATCCCTGCTACAGACCATAACAATAATCCGAAAACAAAAATGACTTTCCAGCAGCTTCTCATGACTACGACTCACAAAGTGATAATTTTGTTTAGATTATAGCAGTATGTTATTGTTTTTCTAGATCTGTTATATTTATTTTTTTGAGTTATCAGCGTTAACACTCATATCCAGTGACCGACCGGCGCCTTCAACAGCTCAACGTAATGATCCTATCCGGTTCGGGCAAAAATCCTTTACCCATATCAGGCCATTCGATGAAACACACACAATCCTGATCAAAATAGTCTCTTATCCCTATCCATTCCAGCTCTTCAGGATCGGCAACCCTGTACAAATCAAAGTGGTATATTTTGCGATTGCCTATCGCATATTCTTCCACTAGCGTATAGGTCGGGCTTTTAACGGCTCCAGTGTAACCTGCCGCCCGTAAAAATCCTCTGACCAGAGTCGTCTTCCCTGCGCCTAAATCCCCATGCAAAAAAATCAAACATTTTGATGGCAACTCCGCCCATAGTTCCGCACCAAACTGCTCCGTTTCTTCCGTATTATTCAAAAACTTTTTCATTACAAATCCGCCTGAAGTGGATTTACCAATTGTCTGAGAAATGGCATTAAATCACTGGCTAACAAACCTCTTTCCCCGTCCTTTTCTGCAGCCAGATCAGCCGCCAGACCATGCATATAAACACCCTGCTGCGCCGCAGTTTTCAGCGACAAGCCTTGTGCCAATAAACCTGCAATCACGCCAGAAAGCACATCGCCCATCCCCCCGGAAGCCATGCCGGGATTGCCGGTTGAGGACACAGAAAGTTCATCTTCTGAGGCAATCAGTGTTCCGGCGCCTTTAAGAATTGCAACACCACCGTATTGGGCCTGAATCGCCGAAACTGCTGCAAACCTGTCCTGTTGTACTTCGGCAGTGGGACGATTTAACAAACGGGCGGCTTCGCCGGGATGCGGCGTTAAAATCCAGTCAAGTTTTGTTGCCGGTGAATTAGCTAAAAGATTCAAGCCGTCCGCATCGATTACCATAGTCTTTCCGACGTTTATTGCTACATTAAACAGCTCCTTTGCCCAATCACTCTGCCCTAAACCCGGGCCTACAACTATCACACCTACCTTTTCTAACAGTACCGCCAACTGCCCAACATGAGTTATGCCATGACACATTAATTCCGGCCTGTTCAGATTCATTAGCCCTGAATGTTCAGCCCGCGTTGCCACGCTCACCAATCCGGCGCCCACTCGTAAAGCGGCCTCACCCGCCAGTCTGGCTGCTCCGGAATAGCCCTGATCTCCGCCCACTATTAAGACGTGCCCATGATTGCCTTTATGGGAACAGCGATTCCGGAGCGGCAAAGGGGTTTTCACTACGCGCGTTACCGTTGACGCAACCTCTTCAAACACATCGTCAGGCACTGCCAATTTTGCATAGACAACCTCGCCACAATGTTCAGCGGCCTGCCCTGTAAACAGGCCTTGTTTCAGACCGATAAAAGTAACCGTACAATCTGCTTTTACTGCACACCCCATAACGTTGCCGGTATCTGCATTCAGGCCGGACGGAATATCCACCGCAACAACATGGGCCGAACATTTATTGATCGTTTCAATTGCATGAGCATAAAGTCCGGTTACCACTCGATCCAACCCTGTGCCTAACAAAGCGTCAACCACCACATCAGCAGCTATGGTCTGTTCAGCCAAAAATGGAATAACCACTCCTTTATAATTCTGATAAGCCGTCAGCGCATCACCTTTGAGCATTTCGGGTTCCGAAATAGCATAGACACAGACTTTCAATCCTGCTTTTAGTGCCAGTGCAGCAATAATATAACCATCACCGGCATTATTTCCGGAACCGCAAAAAACCGCTAAAGACTGCGCATCCGGCCATTTTTTTCTGACACATTCAAAAACCGCAGTTCCCGCCCGGCTCATTAATTCAAAACCAGGGATACCGCGTTCCTGTATTGCTATCCGGTCCAACTCCCTGACCTGTGCGGTGCGATAAAGTTTTATTGGTAATTTTTGCATGGTATTGTTATCAACAATTCACTTCGTATGCCTATTATATTTGCAGTATTCAGCTATGGACACAAGCAGCAGTCAAAAAATGGCAAACCTTGCCTTGCAAATCAAACAATGGGGGCAAGAACTGGGCTTTCAGCAGGTAGGAATTACCGACACCAATTTACCGGAAGCTGAAGCTCATCTGAAAAACTGGCTGAACAATAACTTTCATGGCGAAATGGATTACATGCAGCGCCACGGCAACAAACGCAGCAGACCCGCCTTATTGCAGCCGGGCACGATCCGTGTTATTTCCGTACGCATGGATTACCAGACTGAACCTGCCGTCGCCATGAACCAAGCGCTGGCTGATCCTGCTTCCGCCTATATTTCCCGCTATGCGCTGGGCCGTGATTACCACAAAATGATGCGCAACCGCCTGCAAAAACTGGCTGATAAAATACAGTCTGAAATCGGGCCGTTTGATTATCGGGCTTTTGTCGACAGCGCCCCGGTTCTGGAAAAAGCGCTGGCCGAAAAAGCCGGACTAGGCTGGATAGGCAAGCATTCCAATTTCATTAACCGCAAAGCAGGATCGTGGTTTTTTCTGGGGGAAATCTTCACTGACCTGCCGCTGCCGACTGACAACCCCGCCACAGCGCATTGCGGCGCATGCAAAGCCTGCCTGGATATTTGCCCCACTCAGGCCATAGTCGCCCCCTATCAGGTCGATGCCAGACGTTGCGTTTCCTATCTGACCATTGAACTGCACGGTTCAATTCCTGAAGACTTAAGACCACTGATCGGCAACCGTATCTATGGCTGCGATGACTGCCAGATCATCTGTCCGTGGAACCGTTTTTCCAGAATGACCGATGAAAAGGATTTTAGCCCCAGACATCGGCTAAATACTCAGCAATTACTTGATGTGTTCGCCTGGAGTGAACAGGAGTTTTTAGCCAAAACCGAAGGCTCGGCCATACGACGAATTGGCCATGATCGCTGGTTGCGAAATATTGCCGTCGCCTTGGGCAACGCACCGATATCACAACTCATTATCGATGCCTTAAAGGCCATGCTAAATCATGATTCAGCAATGGTAAGGGAGCATGTGCAATGGGCGTTGAAGCGCCAACAGTAGGCGTTCAATTTAATAATGTGGCGGCACTTCATCAACGCTTTCGCCGCTACTGCCCTCGGTAGACAGGCTTTTAATGCGCTCATTCAGCAACCGGCAAGTGGCTTCCAAACGGACTATCTGTTGCTGTTGTTGACCGACTATCTTGTTCAGCTCTTGCAGCAAATCTTCCTGATAGGCGGTCTTTATTTCTAGTTCGATGATTCGATCTTCATTCATAAAGTGAATTAAATTACTTTTGAAAACTGCTGTTGTTGTTTTTGGGCCAGATACCGGTCGAACACCATGCAGATATTGCGGATCAATAAGCGGCCTGCTGATAATACAGTAATGCCTTCCGCTGATACCGTCAGTAAACCATCGGCCTGCATGGGCGCCAATGCATGGAGTTCGTTGGCAAAGTAATCGGCAAAGCTAACGGAAAATTGCTTTTCGATGCTCGCGAAATTCAGCTCAAAGTGGCAAATCAACTGGGTAATCACGTCGCGGCGCAATTTGTCGTCATCATCGAGATCGACGCCTTTGAATACCGGCAACTTCCCCTGAGAGATAAGCTGATCGTACTCGTCCAGTTCTTTGACGTTCTGGATATAGGCATCCCCTACCCGGCCGATTGAAGTGATGCCCAAACCCACCAGATCGCAATCCGAATGTGTGGAATAGCCTTGAAAGTTGCGGTACAAATGCCCTTCCCGCTGGGCGACGGCGAGCTCGTCATCGGGTTTGGCGAAGTGGTCCATGCCGATATAGACATAACCGGCTTCGGTGAGCCTTTGCCCCACCATCTGCAAAATAGCCAGTTTGAGGTCGGCTGTCGGCATATCGGCATCGTTGATCTGGCGCTGGGTTTTAAACCGTGTCGGCATGTGGGCATAGTTGAAGATCGAGAATCGATCCGGCGCTACAGCCAGTATTTTGTCCAGCGTTTTGGCAAAGGACTCTACCGTTTGCAGCGGCAATCCGTAGATCAAGTCGATATTGGTTGAGCGAAAACCTTCGGCGCGCGCGGCCTCCAAAACGCTGAACGTCTGTTCTTCGCTTTGCAGGCGATTGACGGCTTTTTGCACGGCCGGATCAAAATCCTGCACGCCCAGGCTGATCCGGTTAAAGCCCAGTTCACGCAATTGTGTTATGGTCTTATCGTTGGTTTCCCGGGGATCGACTTCTATCGAATATTCGCCGTTATCGTCATCCCTTAACAGGAAATGCTCGCGGGTTACAGCCATTAACTTTTTCATTTGTTCGTAGCTTAAAAAAGTCGGCGTACCGCCGCCCCAGTGCAATTGATTGACCACGCGATTGGAGTCAAATAGATCACCCTGCATTGCAATTTCTTTGTATAGATTGGCCAGATACGGTTCTGCATGTTTGCGGTTTTTGGTGACGATTTTGTTGCAGGCGCAATAAAAACAGACGGTATCGCAAAACGGTATATGAAAATACAGTGATAACGGCCCGCCTGCGGCATTGGATTTTGCTATGTGCTGGCGATATTCCTTGTCACCGAATCCTTCGTGCAGCTCCAAGGCCGTCGGGTACGAAGTGTAACGGGGACCTGCCTTATCGTAGCGATTGATAAGGTCTAAATCGAATTTAATGGACTGATCCATCATTTGACCTGGCCGTTAATGACTATTTTATGGCTGCTTTTATCGGACAAAGCCACCTGTTCAATAACGCCGATCAAATCGCCGGGCTGCTTCATCGCGTTGCCGGATTTGGAAATACGCGCAAGCAGTTTGACTTGTCCGAAATTCGATAACTTCATCGCCGGCATCATCGCCATCGCATCATTCAGGCTGACCGTTAACGGCAAATCGGCGACCCGTTTACGCACTATGGCTAAAGGCATTGGCGAGCCGGACAGCGCCTGGGCATAAATAAAAACGGTGTCATCAGGGCTGGCCGATTTCTGAAACTCCGGTGCCAAACTCACCTGAACATCGATGCTCGCTGCTTTAGCCGGTTGTACAGGTTTTGATTGCGCTTGCGCAGCGCCTTCTGGTATCTGGGTTGCAAGCTTGGCCAGCAAGCCCTGTATTTCCTGCTGGGCTGCTGAACCCGGCGGCAATAACGCTTCAAGTTTTTTCCACAAGTTCATTGCCGCAACAAAATCGCCTGCTTGCGCTTTTGCCATGCCGCCAAACCATAGACCCGTCACATTATCAGGCTCCATCGCCAAGGCTTTAAACACCAATTCGGCGGGTTTTCCTGCCAGTTGCTCGTTATTGGCAAAAGCCATGGCTTCGGCGTAAAGCAGCATAATTTCCGGCTGATCGCCTATTAACCTATAGGCGTGCTCAAAGGCTACAACGGCTTTAGGGTATTGCTGCAGATACTTGTAGGACCGGCCTAACATGATCCAGCCCTGTGCATCATCAGGCTGCTTTTCCAGACGCTCGGCTAATCCTGCAACCATCTTGTTAACTTGTTCCAGCTCAGGCGCAGCCGGATTTTCAGCCGCAGGTTGATCAACCTGCGTTAATAACTGATAGTTGCCAAGTGTCCAATAAAGCGAACCCGCGACAAGAGGTAGCGCCAGAACAATCACAGCGACCATCCACCGTCCTTGTGTCGATGTCGCTTTTACATGGCTTTCAATGTCGAGATCATCGCTCAAGGCCTGTTCAAGCTCGTGCAAGCTGCTCATCATAAAGCGCCTGGCTTAACGTGCCTGCTTGCAGTTGCTCCTTAAGCTCCGCCAGTCGCTGCCGGGCAATAGCGATGTTACGCTGATCCTGATCGGCTACCTGCAACAGGCTGTTTTCGCCACAACGGCGGCAGGACAATCAGAAAAGCGATTAAGATCAGTACACTGACTATCAGCAAAAATAGCATATTCAAGACTGATCACCTTTTTCTAACAAACTGCGGATTTTTTGCTGTTTTTCAGCGCTAATTTCAACTGTTGCGACGGTTTTTTTACGCCGTGTAAACAAAAACACCGTGATTAAACCGATTAACAAAAACACCACCGGCCCTATCCACAGCAGACCGGTTTTAAGCTTAAAGGGCGGATTGTATAAAACAAAATCGCCGTATCGATCAGTCATAAATTGGACAATGTCCTGCTTTGATTTTCCCTGTTGCAGCATTTCATACACCTGTCTGCGCAAATCCGCGGCCAGTTCTGCATTGGAATCGGCAATGGTCTGGTTTTGACAGACCAGACAGCGCAATTCCGAGGTCAGGGTTTCGTAGGCTTCTTGCTGCTCAGGATTGGCAAACTGCCGGTAGTCGACGGCGCAAGCCATGCCGGACATCATCAACAGAAAAATAATCAGATAAATGCTTCATTAAGTTTCGGCCTGTAATTTGGCAATCAAAGGAAGGAAAGTTTGCTGCACATCTTCAGGCGTAACGGGGCCGGTATGCTTGTAACGAATCATGCCCTTTTTATCGATGACAAAGGTTTCCGGCACACCGTAAACGCCCTAGTCAATGCCGATACGTCCATCCTGATCCATGATGCTGACATTATAGGGATTGCCCAATTGCGCCAGCCAGTTTTTGGCATCATTCGGCTCATCCTTGTAATTCAAGCCGACAATAACGGCAGCTTGTTGTTGGGCCAACTGATTGAGTACCGGATGCTCGGCACGGCAGGACACACACCACGATGCCCAGACATTAAACAGCCAGACCTTGCCTTTTAAATCGGCGGGCGATAATTTTTCTTCCGGCGCATTGAAGCTTGGGTGCGGAAAATGCCGGAGCCGGTTTGTTTATCAACGGCGAAGGAATCTCGCTGGGATTAAGGTTTAAACCCAGCGCCAGAAATACCGCCATCATGATAAATAATATTAATGGGATGATGTATTTAAGCATCAGCCGGTACCTTGCTTGGTGGTGTTATTTTATACCGCCTGTCGCAAGCGGCAAATAAACCACCTACCGCCATGAACACCGCGCCCAGCCAAATCCAGCGAATGAACGACTTGTAATAAATCCTAAGACTCCACGCGCCCTGATCACCCAGTGGTTCGCCGATGGCAACAAACAAATCCCTGAACAATCCGGCATCAATAGCCGCTTCGGTCATCGGCATTTTTTGCACCTGATAAACCCGTTTTTGCGGTTCCAGTTTGGCGACCTGTTTGCCTTCGTGACTGACGGTTACAAACGCCTGTTCCGCAACATAGTTAGGCCCCTGGGTTTGTTTGACACCGTGAAATTCAAAAATATAACCGGACATATCCAGTTTATCGCTAGGCGCCATGCGGACATCTTTTTCAACACTGTAAACGGAGGTTAAGGTAATGCCGGTCACAAATACGGCGATACCCAAATGAGCCACAGTCATGCCGTAAAAACCGGCGGGTATTGTTTCAAGCCGTTGCCATGAAAATCCCTTCGGACCCATGCGGTCAATAAAAGACAGTACGGTAATCGCAACCGTCCACAACGCCAGCGTTAAGCCTAAAACCGCACCCCATGAATAAAAAGGCATCAACAATGGGAATCAGCAAACCGCCGGCAACACAACCAACAATAATCCAGCGCACCCGTAATGCCAATCTCATTGATATAGTCTTTTTTCCAGCGCAATAACATGCCCAAGCCCACGGCAATCGCCAGCGGCGCCATTAACGGAATAAACACGGCATTAAAATACGGAGGGCCGACGGAAATCTTGCCCAATCCCAAGGCATCAATCACCAAGGGATACAGCGTGCCCAGTAAAATACTGGAGGCAGTCACCACCAGCAGGACATTGTTAAGCAATATCGCCGACTCTCTGGAAACCAGTTCAAAAGTCGCGCTGCTCTTGACGTAAGGCGCTCTTATCGCATACAGCAATAACGAACCGCCCACCACAACGCCAAGAAAATCAGGATAAACAGGCCTCGTGCAGGATCGCTGGCAAACGCATGTACCGAGGTTAATACGCCGGAACGCACCAGAAATGTACCCAGCAGGCTTAAGGAAAAAGCAAAAATCGCCAGTAATACCGTCCAGGTTTTAAATACGCCGCGTTTTTCGGTGGCAGCCAAAGAATGGATCAGCGCCGTGCCAACCAACCAGGGCATGAATGAGGCATTTTCGACCGGATCCCAAAACCACCAGCCGCCCCAGCCCAGTTCGTAATAAGCCCACCAGCTGCCCAAGGCGATGCCGATGGTTAAAAACATCCAGGCGATGTTGGTCCACGGCCTTGACCAGCGCGCCCAGGCCGCATCCAGACGGCCTTCGAGCAACGCGGCAATGGCAAAAGCAAAGGCCACGGAAAAGCCGACATAACCCATATAAAGCATCGGCGGATGTATCGCCAGCCCCGGATCCTGCAACAAGGGATTCAAGTCTCGCCCTTCCAGAGGCGCAGGAAACAGTCGTTCAAACGGATTGGAGGTCAGCAATAAAAACAGGATGAAACCGATAGATACCAGTCCCATCACGCCTAAAACCCGGGCAACGGTAGCGTCAGGAATGCTTTTACTAAACTGTGCCACTAAAGCCGTCCATACCGTCAACACCAGGCCCCATAATAATAATGAACCTTCATGCGCACCCCATACCCCTGAAATCAAATACAGTGTAGGCAAAGCGGTATTGGAATTAGTGGCAATGTATTTGACCGAAAAATCATGCGTCAAACAGCTATAGGTTAAACATCCGTATGCCACCGCCATAAACAACAGTTGCGCAAACGCGGCAGGTCTGGCAACGGCAACCCAGCCGGATATGGATCGGGAAGCGCCAAGAATGGGTAAACCTCCTAAAACTACAGCCATACACAAGGCCAGAATCAGTGAAAAATGACCCAGTTCTGCAATCATGATTTTTGACCTGTAACTGGCGCTGGCTTGTTTTTTAAACTGCCTTTCACTTCCGGCGGCATGTAATTTTCATCATGCTTGGCCAGCACTTCTTCGGCGATAAACACACCCTGCTCATTTAACTTGCCGTGCGCAACAATACCCTGCCCTTCCCTGAACAAATCCGGCAAAATGCCCGTGTATTCGACAGTCACATCTTTGCTGAAATCGGTTAGTTTAAAGCGCACCATCATCCCGTCACCGGGTCTTTCAACACGTGCCTTTAATGACCATGCCGCCCAGGCGAAACAAGGTGTCTTTTGGAGCCTTGCCTTCGACAACATCGGTGGTGGAAAAAAAATACATCAAATTATCATTAAATGACTTCAAGTGCGAACGCCGTGGCTAGACTGGCTCCGATAACCATCAGGCCGATAAGAATCAAACGCTGTTTTCTGGCTGGTTTCATGATTTATTACCGTTTTTGCTTTAGCGCCAGTGAGCGTAAAAACTGTTTGCGTTGCACCACTGGAATAACAATATTGGCAAGCAGTACGATTAAAGTCAGGCCATAAGAGGTCCAGACATAAAAGGCATAACCGCCCATTGCAAAAAATTCCTGCATACTCATTGTTTTGACTCCGATACCATAGCTTTGACCCACTGCGCATTGCGCTCGCGTAGCAACAATTCGATACGCGCCCGCTGTATCATGGCGATCAGATAATAAAATTTAAACGCTAACGCCATCAACAACAACGGTATCAACATACTGACATGAATGGACGGCTTATCCATTTTTGTTACCGTAGGCCCTTGATGCAGCGTATTCCACCACTCAACGGAATAATGAATAATCGGGATATTGACCACGCCGACCAGGGCTAAAATCGCCACGGCTCTGGACGCAGTGCGCTTATCGTCTATCGCGCCGTAAAGACCGATCACACCCAGATACAAAAACAGCAATATCAATTCGGACGTTAACCGCGCATCCCAGACCCACCAGGTTCCCCACATCGGTTTGCCCCATAACGAACCGGTAACCAAAGCGATAAAGGTAAAACTGGCACCGATCGGCGCGCTGCTGATGGCCACAATTTCGGCCAGTTTAATACGCCAGACCAGGCCAATTGCCCCGGCAATTGCCATGACCACATAAATAAATAACGACATCCAGGCACTGGGAACATGAATATAGATAATGCGATAGCTATCGCCCTGCTGGTAATCGGCAGGCGCCAGATACAAGCCACCGTATAGACCTGCGGCTGTCAACAACAGAAAAATAACCACCAGCCACGGCATTAATCGCTCGGTAAACGCGTAAAAATGCGGGGGTGAAGCCATGCGATGAAAGAATCGAACTACTGGATCTGGAATTAAAAACATAGGAAATTAAAGGCGAAAGGTTCAAAACTGAAAGTTGTATGGACAGTTTGTTTTTAGGCAAATATTTAGCTGACGCCATAATGCTTTGACCCAAATTTGTAATATAGTCGTCTATTTTACGAGATATTGTTAATTAATACTCATTTTTAATGCAGCTGCAGCCGGCAATGGCGCCAAAACCAAGGCCATCAATAAAATGGAAATCAAAATATTGATTTGCGCATCGACTGGCAAACCGCTACCTGCCATCTCTACGGCATTACCGGCAAAAATCAAGCACAGGAACATACAAGGGTAAAACCAGCAGCGACAAAATCATGCCGCCCCGACGCAGTCCAACGGTTAACGCAACACCGATGGCTCCTATTAAACTTAACACCGGCGTTCCCAAGCAGCAGGGTTAGTAATAAAATTCCCAGAGCATGATTGGGCATACCCAAAAAAACAGCCAGCAACGGCGCCACAATCAACAACGGCAATCCTGTCACCAACCAGTGCGCGATGATTTTACCCAATACCAGTACCGATGTCGGATGCGGGCTTAATAGCATCTGCTCCAGTGAGCCGTCATCAAAATCCGAGCGGAACAGGCTATCCAGAGACAGCATGGCCGCCAGTAACGCGGAAACCCAGATAATGCCCGGCGCAATGGCCTGCAATAAATGCGGCTGCGCACCGATACCCAAAGGGAACAGGGTTATCACCAGAATAAAAAACAGCAGTGGATTAGCTATCTCCGAACGTCGCCGCAAAGCCAAAACCAAATCGCGCCGAATAATGGCAAAAAATGCGTGGGATAAAGACATCAGGATAAATTAATACGCTGGACATCAACATCATGCAGGTCTATGTCATGGTGCGAGGTTAAAACAATCATTCCGCCATTAGCGCAATGTTCGGTCATTAAGGTTTCGATAAGGGCAATTCCCTGCTTATCCAATGAGGTAAACGGCTCATCCAGTATCCACAAGACATTTTCCGTAATCAGCAATCTTGCCAAAGACAATCGTCTTTTCTGGCCTGCAGATAAAGCCTGAACGAGGACATCATCATAGCCCGCCAAATGAACCTTAGATTAAAGCCTCATTAATGGAATACCGGCCCGAACTACTCAGTGCCAAGGACATTTTTAAATTTTCCAGCACCGTCAGTTCTTTTTTTACGCCATCCAAATGCCCGACATAAGCCATCTGCGCATAAAACTGACTATCATTTATAGCTTCACCGCACCAGTGCACCTGACCGACATCGGGTTCCCGAAATCCGCATA
>CAVZRB010000004.1:0-118309 GCA_963777585.1 uncultured Gammaproteobacteria bacterium
CGGGCATAGAGCAGTCTTAAATAATCGTAGATTTCGGTGATCGTGCCGACTGTGGAACGCGGGTTGTGCGAAGTGGATTTTTGTTCGATGGAAATAGCAGGTGACAGGCCTTCGATATGGTCAACATCAGGCTTTTCCATGATTGCTAGAAACTGGCGGGCGTAGGTAGAAAGGGATTCTACATAGCGTCTTTGCCCTTCGGCATAAATGGTATCGAATGCGAGCGATGATTTACCCGAACCGGAAAGCCCGGTGATGACGATGAGTTGATCCCTGGGCAGGTCAAGATCGATATTTTTCAGATTATGCGTTCTGGCGCCACGAATGCTAATCGTATCCATTAAATAATTCCGGCAATTTAAACAACCGTATAATATACGTTCAAAGTCGTCCTAATACAAACAACGTACACTACCGCACTGATGCAACGGTTTTAAATAATGTCATCAACACATTAAATTCATTCGTTTTTAAATATATTAGATTTATCGAAATGCTCGGCGTGCTGATGCGCATTTTCAGTTTCTCGTTGGTCAGTTGGATGGGTTCGGAAAGTCCGTTTCTGTTCGTCTGGGCTTTTAATACCACGGATGCGGTGATACTTTCCTGGTGTTCGATACTCAAGAAGGATAACGCCTATACCTTGCTGAACGTGTTCTGGATTATGGTCGGTATTGTCGGCATGTTCAGAGCCAGCCATGTTTCAGTCATGGATTTTAAATCCGCCGTTCTTAGCCCTTTATTGACGCAGGTCATAGCGCTGTTTAGTTAACAATGGATCAAACACAAATGAGCTAATGGGATAAATAAAGCTTGTTATAATGGGCGCCATTAAAATAATGAGAGAGCGCGATTGAGTGAGCCTTCATTTTCTTGATAATTCTGGTCTAAAGGAGAAGCTGGTTTTGACAAAAGTGCAGGACATTACAAGTTCGATGACTTCATCGGAAAAACGCGCCACATGGTCTTTGGCAGGCATCTATGCCTTGCGCATGCTCGGGCTGTTTATGATTTTGCCGGTGTTGTCTTTATTCGCCGAGCAGCTGGAAGGTTCAACCCCTGCGCTGATCGGTCTGGCTATGAGTATTTACGGGTTGCCTCAGGTTCTGCTGCAAATCCCTTTCGGCCTGTTATCGGATCGCTTTGGCCGCAAAAAAATCATTATTATCGGCTTGGTGTTATTTTTGATCGGCAGCGTGATTGCGGCGCTGTCAACGACTATTTATGGGGTCTTGGTGGGCAGGGCTTTTCAGGGCGCCGGTGCGGTTTCGGCCGTTATCATGGCATTGGTGGCTGATTTGACTCAGGAAGTGCATCGCACCAAAGCCATGGCTCTTATCGGAATCAGTATCGGCGCATCGTTTGGCGTTGGCATCGTGGCGGGGCCAATCATTTCCGGATTCGGTGGTGTGCAGAGCGTTTTTGGCGTAACCGCCGTACTTACCACGCTGGCTATTTTGGCGATTATTTTCATCGTCCCTGATCCTCAAAAGTCCAAGTTGCATCGGGATGCGGAAGTCGTTCCCGAGGAAATGATGCATGTGCTGAAAAACCCTGACTTATTGCGCCTGAATTACGGCATTTTTACCTTGCATATGATTCTGATGGCCATTTTTGTCGTTGTGCCTTCGTTGATGCGGAATGCCGGCTTAGTGGCCGGACACGAATGGCAGGTTTATTTGCCGGTTTTCGTTATTTCCATGGCTTTCGCCGTGCCGTTCGTCATTCTGGCGGAAAAGAAACGCAAGATGAAACAGGTGTTTCTGGGTGCCATTGCGGTGGTGATGATCGCTGAACTGGGCTTGTCGGCAGTTCATCAAAACCTGATCGGGATTATCGGTTTCCTGTGGCTGTTTTTTTGCGGCTTTAACCTGCTTGAAGCGACACTGCCTTCTTTGATATCAAAGACAGCGCCGGCCGACTTGAAAGGCACGGCCATGGGCGCTTATTCAAGCTCCCAGTTTATGGGGCTTTTTTTGGGCGGACTTGTGGGCGGCTGGTTTAACGGTGAGTTCGGTGTCACCGCGGTGTTTTTATTCTGCGCCGCTGCCGCATTCAGCTGGTTGCTGGTGTCCTTATGGATGAAGCCCCCTCGGTATGTGGCAAATCTGCTTATATCGCTGGAACAGCTCAGCGAACAGGAGATAAACGAATTTGTTGTCGAATTGCTAAAAGTCATCGGCGTGGAAGAAATCACGCCGCACTACGAAGAGGCGGTTGCCTATCTTAAAGTTGATAATCAGCGGCTGGATAAGGGTAAATTGCAATCTTTGATCACCCGGTATGAAAAGGCTGATACTGACTGGGACAAACTAAGCTGAGTTGGATAGAAAACGGCTAATCTTGTATAATACTCGGTTATGTGCCGGCTTGATATTCTTGCTGTACTCACTTCTTAACTCAAAACTCTCAAGAGAACTCTATGGCGCTGTATTGTGGAATCGTTGGCTTACCCAATGTTGGAAAGTCGACCCTGTTTAATGCATTAACCAAAGCAAAAATTGCCGCTGAAAATTACCCATTCTGCACCATTGATCCCAATGTCGGCGTGGTACCTGTGCCAGACTTCAGAATGGAAAAACTGGCGGAAATTGTAAAGCCGGAGCGCATATTGCCTACAACCATTGAATTTGTTGATATAGCGGGACTGGTTGCCGGCGCGTCAAAAGGCGAAGGCCTGGGTAACAAGTTTTTGGCGAATATCCGGGAAACCGATGCCATAGCCCATGTTGTGCGCTGCTTTCAGGATGATAACGTTGTTCATGTCGCTGGAAAAATTGATCCCATTTCAGATATTGAAGTGATTAATACTGAACTGGCTCTTGCCGATATGGCTTCGGTTGAAAAAGCCTTGTTACGCGCAACCAAAGTGGCCAGAACCGGCAATAAAGACGAGTTGGCGAAAAAGCTGGTTTTGGAACGGGTTTTCAAGCAACTGGATGCAGGCGAACCGGCCCGGACATTGTCTTTAACGGATGATGAAAAAGCCTTGATTAAAGACCTTTGTTTAATGACGCTCAAGCCCACCATGTATATCGCCAATGTGCAGGATGACGGTTTTGAAAATAATCCACTGCTGGATAAAGTGACAAGCACTTGCCGAGAAAGAAGGCGCAATGGTTGTACCGATCTGCGCGGCTATAGAAGCAGAAATAGCCCAGCTGGATGAGGAAGAAAAGAAAGAGTTTCTGGATGATCTTGGGGCTGGAAGAGCCCGGCTTAAATCGGGTAGTCAGAGCCGGTTATACTTTACTGAATCTGGCCACTTATTTTACTGCCGGCGTAAAAGAAGTCAGAGCCTGGACTATTCCTGTCGGTGCATCTGCGCCACAAGCGGCGGGCGTTATTCACAGTGATTTTGAAAAAGGCTTTATTCGCGCTGAAGTCATTTCCTATGAGGACTTTATTGCTTATAAAGGCGAACAAGGCGCGAAAGATGCCGGAAAATGGCGGCTTGAAGGTAAAGATTACATCGTTAAAGATGGCGATGTCGTGCATTTTCGATTCAACGTTTGACAAAGTAAGAGCAGGATATTTATAATTCCCGCTCTTACAAAGACCAGTCAAAAGGCGATATAGCTCAGCTGGTTAGAGCACGGGATTCATAACCCCGGGGTCGGTGGTTCAAGTCCACCTATCGCCACCATAAAAATCAAGGACTTACGAGCAATCGAAGGCCTTTTTTATTGCCTGAATTTTAAAATGGCGCAATTTTGTCGCATTTCTAAAAAAACACCCGCAACACTTGCCGAATTTTAGGTACAAAAAAGCCGACCTTAATCTTTACAATCAAATGTAACTGAACTGTAATACGGGCTATACAGAACTAGATAATAATTTGTAGGCATTGAGAGCACACATGAAGAAAATATTTCTTACCTTAGCTACTTGCTTAGCTATATTTTTATCGGTTGAAGTATAAGCTGGGATTGGCTTTCGTACATCTGAAGATGTTGTGTTCACGCTATACCGTACTAGTGCCATACCTGTTGGCGGTGAAACTTGGCGTATACATGTCGCAACATTCGACGCCAGCGGTGACAAATCATCATACAACCAAGAAAACTGTGAAACTGCAAAATCCTTGTTTCAAGGGCAACCAATGGTTACTGTTCGTTTTTGGTGCGAAAAAGGCTATTACAGAAAATGAGTATGCCTACCCCCTTTGGCTCATATTGAAAGCTATTACCGTTCAAATTAGGCATTCTGAAATTGATGGTTAAGCATTCAGATAACAAAACGGCACTGGGCTTATACGGGCTTATCTAGCCTATCAGAGTGGCTCGCTAGAGCAAGCAACAGCAGTTACTTATCGTTGCAGGCCTTATCCAGTGCATCTTCTTGTGGATGGTCACTGCATTCACTAGGAGCATGTACCTTTAGATACTTAATGTATTCACTGGGCGCATATTCCTTTAGATGGTCGATGTATTCATTCTCAGTCATGCTTAGAATTTGTTTCCAGAAGTCAATGCTATGCATCTTGTTTCTCCGTTTGGTTTAGTTGGTGCAGCTTTAGTCCTCGGCTCGCTATGCTCGAGAGTAACCGGAAGGCTAAACCTAGCATTATTTTGTTTTGCATATAGTGACTCAGGTCACATTTTTGGAGATTTTCTCAGATCCATTTCCCGAAATATTGTGCAATGCTTGAATACGTCTAGACTCGGCGTTAATTTTTTTGCTGACGTTATCAAAGGTAATTATTAAGAATCCCTTAGTTTATTGTTGGTTGTATTGAGTTACTGTAGGGAATTCATTCAAAAAGTTTCACCACAAAAGTGTTCAGGGTCTCTTAATGTGTTTAGCCACCGATATCCCCCTATGCCCCCATCTAACATGCAGGGTGAGACGCACATTCAGTATGCATCTCTATCTTCAGCCACAACAGCAGCATCCAAGCACTCCAATGACACATCGTCACCTAACCAATTGTTTATCTTAGGTAAGCATTGGATTGATAGTACACGGTTGTTGTTGTGGAAGCTGTAGCAACCAACTATCGAGTTTTAATTATTAAAGCAAAAAAAACCCGCAAAAAGCGGGTTGAGAGTTTTTAACCAAGAGAAGGATCAAAAGATCCAGGCATATTTAAACCTAAAGAGATGATGATTAGCTTAAGAATTAAAATAATTAGCAAAATTACATGTGCCTTATGCCGCTGATTATTTGAAATGCTTTGTTATCGGCTGTTCGCTATCGAATCCTGCAAACGCATCAACCGCCAACTGTACCTACTTTGGCACATCACCTTTGCTTATGTCGGTAGCCAGCATCAAAACGTGTAAATCAGCGTGCAAAAGTTACCACTACAGCATCAGTTTTGACCTAGCTATACAGCAAATAAACATTAAAAAACAATGCGATAATAATTTGCATAGGCAATTATGACGCTGTTTACTGATAAATACTGGACGCTGATTGACAGTCCAAAACTTCTGGTAACAGTGAAAAATGCGCTGAAAATTCTTTAATTCTTAAGGCTGCAAGCAAAACGGTTAGCCGAACCAACAAAAATGAATTTTTCTATGATTATTTGAATGTGTTTGCCCTGGTCGGAAAGGCTAGCGTCTAAAGTCTAGTTAAGAAAATAACCAATGACTAAAAAAGTCGAAGGCCGTCTTCAAATTTACTTTACACCCACTTCGGTAAGCGGTTAAATCAAGTAACATTCTGGTTTGGTATTTTGCAATGCTGCAGAACTGCGATGGACAGGTTGAATCATTAGATACGCCTTGAGGAGCTGGAAGAATGTACAAAAAATATCATTCAATTGGGAGTGCTATATTCATTGCCTGTTTTTTGTACGGTTGCGGTTTATTTGCCGTCGAAGAACAACAGAAGAAAATCGCCAATTACTGCAGTATCTACGGGACAGTAAAGCCGGAAATCGATAATGGCAAAAAAATGATCGTCGTTCTGTTTAAATTTAACGGTGGTGACGTCAAAAAACACGAGAATTGGAGTTTAGTCGATCATTTTGTTAATGACCGCTCTGGAAAATGGTATTTCTCCACCGCTCCTGGCAGTTATCTCGTGACTGCGTTCAAAGATGTCAACGACGATTTGAACTATCAGCTTGATGAGCCGGCCATTGACCCCGTTCCGGAAAAAAAGATGAAGTGTGAGCCGGGAGAAGTAAAAAACGGCATCGACCTGGTCATAGGTGAGCAAGACCGTGCTAACGCCAGAGCTTCCTTGGACTTCTCGAAACGCCAATTCGCAGTTCCAAGCAGCAACTCGATGTATCACTCGGACAATGACTCAAGTTGGAGCTCTTGCAACGCTGGATGAACCACGTTTTTCCGATGAAACAGCCAAGCAAAGTCTCTGGCGGCCGCTTGATTTTTTGATCGACGGCAATGCCGGCCTTTATTTTCTTGAACCCTATTCTGCTAATAAAATTCCGGTTCTGTTTGTTCATGGCATTAATGGCACCCCGAAAAACTTTAGTTATTTAATTGAGCAACTGGATCGGACCCATTTCCAACCGTGGGTGGTGTATTACCCTTCCGGTGCATACATTGAGAATGTCGCCCAATGGATCGAGCAGATGCTGGAACAAGTCCAGGCTAAGTATAAATTCGACAAAATAGCGATCGTTGCCCACAGTATGGGAGGCTTGGTTTCGAGAAGCTTTATCCTTAAACATCTCGACAACTCGAGGAGCCTGGATATCCCCTTGTTCATTTCCATTGCCACGCCCTGGGATGGTCATAATGCTGCAAAATTAGGCGTCGATCAGGCCAGGATAATTTACGGCGTTCCGCCCGGCGAGCATCTGAACTTAGAACGGTTTTTAGATTGTTTGCATCCCGAAGACTTAGATCGGGTCAGGGAAGCGATTCAACGATCGTTGCTGGACGGAGGCGATTTCCACGAGAAGTACCGGGTCGTGCATCCCGACGATAGCGAATACTGGATATACGCCACGGGACGATGTCAGCTTGACGCTTCCGGCCGGCCGGAGCGGATGATGGGCTCAGGACTGAACGTAACCGAGACTTGCCGTAACCGACTCGACCTCGAGCACGCCAACGATGAGCTCAAGCGGGCGCTAGACGAAATTCAAACTCTTAAGGATCAGTTGCATCAGGAAAACGTTTACTTGCGGCGTGAAATGTTGGAATGTCAGGGTGCCGGGCAAATGCAAATCGTCAATCGCAGGGGCGCGATGCGGGGTATTTTGGATCAGGTCGAGCAGGTTGCGCCAACGACAGCATCGGTGCTTATTATCGGCGAGACAGGTCGTGGCTAAATCCAGTCTACAGGTTCTGTGCAGCTATGATTGGCCGGGTAATATTCGCGAGTTACGTAATGTGATCGAACGAGCAGTCATTTTGGCTAAAGGACCTGTTCTCAAAATCGACATGCCGGCTAATGCTATTGCTGCTGCGATTCCCGCGAAATCGCATCTTGCGTCACTGGAGGAAGTCGAGCGGGACCATATTTTACGGGTACTGGAGGCCTCCGGCTGGCGAGTTCGAGGAGAAAATGGCGCGGCTGCGGTACTCGGACTCAAACCCAGTACGCTCGAAAGCCGCATGACCAAACTTGGCATTCGGCGTCCATCTTCTAGTTGAGCAGTTAATTTCGGGGAAACCCCGATATTTCGGGTGTTTAAGCGCAGCTTCTTTAAGGTTATACTTGTCGTACTTGTTCGTAAGTGTTTGTTCTATTTACCCTTCTAATTTCAACTCAGCATGAGTTGTAGATGGCATGCTTCCTGCGGTTATTTTAGGCATGATAGAACTACATCTCGTTTTTAGAGTACCGCTGAATAAAACTCGCCCCGTCATTGAGGCACTTCAAGTGCTCGCAAAGAACGTGCGTACTGAGACCGGCTGTATTAGGGTCGAGGTATGCAAAACTGTTGGGGTTCCACGCAGCATCTACTATTACGAAACCTGGGAGTCGGAAATTGCGTTGCAAAGGATGGTCACGTCACGACATTTTAGTCAACTGGCTTCTTTGATGGAGCTATCGGTCGAACCTCCCGAATGCCAATTTCGGTTTATTACGGATATACGGGGGTTAGAGTTTGCCGCGCAAATCAGGGGTTGTCAGGACAATGAGTAGAGACATATCCAAAGGAGAGGATTTTGCCCGTAATTTGTCCTCGAATGAGGATCAACAGCTAAGACAAACCGGCAGCCTATGCTCATGCCATGAGGGGAACGGTTTCTCTACAAAGTTCATAAAATAGGGAGTATTAACCAGATGGTGAATAAATATTTAACCGTTAAGATTATATCGATCCTTATCGCCTTATCGCTCACGCTATCGGGTTGCTCTCTGCCCGTCCGGCAAAACGCCGTTCCTCAAGCCTGGTCCGAGAAAGCCGAAGTGGTCGGCCTGCCTGGTGTCCGCTACGTGGTTCGCGCCGAAATGCCGGGGTTCATCCGGGATGCGAAGGAAAGCTACTACCGGGAACAGGCCTACCTGGCCCAGCAGGGCCAGACAGGCACGCTGCCTCCGGCCAATTTCCTGGCTCTCTCGGGCGGGGGCGATAACGGCGCCTTCGGCTCGGGTCTCTTGTCCGGCTGGACCGCCGCCGGCAATCGGCCTGAATTCAAGGCCGTCACCGGCATCAGCACCGGCGCCTTGATCGCGCCGTTCGCGTTTCTGGGGCCGAAGTACGACGCTCCCCTCAAAGAGGTCTTCACCGGTAGCACGCCCAAGGACATTCTGGAGGCGCGCTCTCTCCTGGCGGTGGCGTTCGAAGACGCCATGGCCGACAACGCGCCGCTGGAACGGCTCCTGAAGAAATATGTGACGGAAGACATGCTGAAGGAGATCGCTCAGGAGGATGCGAAGGGCCGCCTCCTGTTGATAGCCACCACCAACCTGGATGCGAACCAGGCGGTCATCTGGAACATGGGCAAGATCGCTGCCAGCGGCCATCCTCAGGCTCTGGAACTGTTCCGCAAGATCATGCTTGCCTCGGCCGCCATTCCGGGCACTTTTCCGCCGGTGATGATCGACGCGGAAGCGAACGGCCAGCGTTACCAGGAAATGCACGTGGACGGCGGCGCCACGGCCCAGGTGTTTCTCTACCCGCCTGCACTCAGAGTGGCCCAGATCAGCAAGCAGCGCGGCGTCGTCCGCGAGCGCCGGCTCTATCTTATCCGCAATGCCCGCCTCGACCCCGACTGGGCGGAGGTGGAACGTCGCACCCTGAACATCGCCGGTCGCGCCATTAACTCGCTGATCCAAAGTCAGGGCGTAGGTGACTTATACAGGATCTATGCGGAGACTCAGCGGGATGGTTTCGATTTCAATCTTGCCTACATTCCGAAAAGCTTCAATGCCCCTCACAAGGAAGAATTCGACACCGAGTATATGCGCAAGCTGTTCCAGACCGGCTACGATCTGGCTGTCAAAGGTTACCGCTGGGATAAAACTCCGCCGGGCTTGTAAGAACAAGGTTATGCTTTTATGTCTTCTCGCCAACCGCAAAGCAATCAAGATGGTAAATGCCTTTCACCTTGAGGCTGTTTTATGCGTATGCAGACAATCGAAGGACTTCAGCCTCAGCAATGATCTGGCCAAGGCGAATCCCAAAAAGCTCGCGGAGATGCAGATGCTGTTCATGACCGAAGCGGTCAAGTACAACGTCCTGCCGATCGACGATCGCCTGCTCGAACGCATTACAGCCTCCGAGGTAGGGCGACCTGACGTGATGGGCGGCCGCACCTCGCTGACCCTCGGCGAGGGTATGACCGGCATGATGGAAAACGTCTTTATCGACGTAAAAAACCATTCCAAGACCATTACCGCCGAGCTGGAAATTCCCGAGGGCGGCGCCAACGGCGTCATTCTCGCCCAGGGCGGCCGGTTCGGCGGCTGGAGTTTGTACCTGAAGGACGGCAAGCCCGCTTACACCTACAACTTGCTTCGGTCTGAACCGATACACGGTGGATGCACCGGAAGCCCTGCTGGCCGGCAAGTCCACGGTGGTGTTCGACTTTGCCTACGATGGTGGTGGAGTGGGCAAGGGCGGAACTGGGACGCTGTCCGTCAATGGACAGAAGGTCGCCGAAGGCCGTATCGACCGGACGCAAACGCGCTTTACTGGCAAGATCGAGAAAGTGACTGTCGAGGTGAAATGAGTCCGGCAGAATGGGCGTGAGTACTACCCGGAGAAGTCGGAAGGAGGGCGTTCTGTGGTCACGTTGCTGTTCTCGAAATGTGAAGTGTGTAGAAGACAGGACTGGAGGAATCCGTGTGAATGTGAATGAAGATTTCAATTGTTGAGAAGAGAATATGCCATGAAGCTGTTAACGATGTTGAAGCACGAAATCAAAGAAATAGGTTTGGTTTCCCTTTACTTTTTCTTTTGTTTCGGTGTGATGCTTACTTTAAAAAAACTTTTTCTGGCTGACTACCGGATCGAAGTTCATGTCCTGTCGATGGCAGCCATTAGCGCACTCATTGCTGCGAAAATCGTAATTATTCTCGACAAGACGCATGCCGGCAGCCGATTCGACGCGAGCCATTCTCTGGGTCTGGCTGCTCTGTATAAGACGCTGGTCTATATTCTAGCGACGTTTATCCTATTGTTCCTGGAGAAACTATTCCATGCCTATCGGGAGAGCGGCATGCTTACACAAGCCATTTTGGATGTGTGGGAGCATAGGGATCGCAATATCATATTTGCCAAGGTACTCTGTGTCGGTTTGGCATTTTTTGTGTATCACCTATACACAGGGCTCGACCGACGTCTCGGCGAAGGTACACTTCACCGGCTGATTACGGCACGCCCGAAACTGCCGGAGGAGACGCCGAATCCAGATAAGGGATAAGAAGACAGGGTTTAGCTACCAAGAATAATGACAAGAGAGGTTAATCAATATGGCTTACGAAATTTTGGAAATTGATAACGAGATAATACGTGTCCGCATTTCAAGCGTTATGAGGCTGGCTGACCAGAAGGAATTGCAGAAAGTGGCCCATGATTTGATTGATCGGGGCTTGAAGCCGAGGCTGTTGGTGATGGCTGAGAATTTCAAGGGCTGGGAAAAGGCAGAGGAATGGGGTGATGTCGGCTTCCTGATGGACTATGGCGATTCTATTGTAAAGATGGCGATCGTAGGCGACGAACGCTGGAAGGAGCAGGTCTTCATGTTTACCGGAAAAGGACTACGTCCTACAGAGATTGAATTCTTTCCTCCTTCCTCGTCGAAGGAGGCCGAACTTTGGGTGCGCACATGAAGTGGTGGTGCGGTTTCATGATCTGGCGTACGAGAAATGAGTGGGGTAAGTCAAAATATGAGTCACGTTAGCGTTGTGCTGTTGTCTTCGCTGGGGTTATTTTTCGGCATACTGCTTGCCTTTGAGATTGGCAGGCATATGGATGTCCAATGGTTGCCGGAATCGAAAAGTGACAGGTCTTCCTCAGGTCTGCTTGACGGTGCCGTCTTCGGGCTGCTGGGGCTGCTCATTGCCTTTACTTTCTCCGGGGCAGCTTCACGATTCGACCACCGCCGGGAATTAGTGATAGAAGAGGCGAATGCCATCGGAACTGCCTACCTCCGGCTTGACTTGTTGCCGGTCGAGACACAGCCGGCACTGCGGGCTTTGTTCCGGCAATACCTGGATGCGCGTCTGGATATGATTCAGAAACTGCCCGATATGAAAGCCTCCCACGCCGCCATTGCCCAAGCCAATACGCTGCAAGGCCAAATCTGGCCGATGGCCGTCAAGGCGTGTCAAGCATCGGGATCGGTTCCGGCTACTACCTTGTTGCTGGCGGCGTTGAATGAAATGTTCGACATTGCCAACGTACGCACCACTATTTCGCTGGAAATGCACCCACCGACAGTAATCTTCGTGATGCTATTCAGCCTGGCGTTAATTAGCTCGGTACTATTCGGCTATGAAGCGGCAGGTGTCCGGAGGCGTAATTTGGTTCATGTGGTGGTATTCGCCGCCATAATCGCGGGCACGGTCTATGTGATACTCGATGTCGAGTATCCTCGTGTAGGCCTGATCCGGATCGATTCCGTGGATCAGGTGTTAGTGGACCTTCGGAAAAAGATGGAATGAATTTGTAAAGCACAAACCGGCAATCGAATATTGACGGAGTAAATGAAGAATATCCCGTAATTCACTACTAATTCAAGGAATCAAAATGAAAACACACATGAAAACAAATCTAATAATTTACTTAATTCTGATCGCCGTTTCGATGCTGACCGCCTGCCAATCCACCGGAGGCAGCCAATGGGATTCGACATCTGCGGCCCAGATCGATCGCGATGTGGATGCCGCCCTGGCGAAGCTATACGAAACCACGCCTTCGGCCAAGCTGCTGGCGCATAAGGCGAAGGGCATCCTTGTGTTTCCGGATGTCGTCAAGGCCGGCTTCATTGGCGGGGCTCAGTACGGGAAAGGCGCTTTGCGAAAGAGAGGCCGGACGGCGGGCTATTACAATATCATTGCCGGCTCATTCGGGCTGCAAGCCGGGGTGCAATCGTTCGATTACGTTCTGTTCTTTATGAACGATGAGGCGCTTTCCTATCTCGATCGCAGCGAGGGGTTTGAAATAGGGGTGGGCCCGAACATCGTTGTTCTGGACACCGGCAAGGCCGCGCAACTGACAAGTACGACCCTCACAGAGGATGTTTATGCATTCTTATTCGGACAGAGAGGTTTGATGGCGGGGATAGAGTTGGAGGGGTCAAAGATCACCAGGGTCAATCCGTAAGCTAATCGAGTGAATGGCGCTGTATCGCGTAGTGACAATCTGCTATTTTATCATGTTAAATCAATTTGTTAAGAATGAGGGGATTTAAAGATGACTTACGATAACAAACAAAAAATAATTGGCATTTTCGGGCTGGTTTTGACCGTGTCGATGCTGGGATGTGCCACGACCAAGCAAGCGAGAGATGTGGAATCGTCAGGGTTCCTGACGGATTATTCGATGCTTAAGGAGGGGCAAGAAGGAGAAGCATCAAAGATTTACATCAATCCTGTGTATGAACGACAATCCTGCAAGACCTATGACAAGATTCTGATCGAACCCGTTGCTATTTGGGCCCGCGATGGCAGTAATCTGGGCGATCTTCCATCCGAGGACAGGCAAACCCTGGTCAACCACCTGCACGGTTCTATCGTCAGTCAGCTGGGAAAATACTATCAAATCGTGCAGACAGCTCAGCCGGGGACATTAAAGATCAGAACGGCGCTTACCGAGGCGGAAGGATCCTGGGTGGCGCTGGATACCGTTTCATCGTTCGTACCGCAGTTGCTGGTGACGCCCGAACCAAAAGAAGTTGCTACAGAAACGGCGACGTTCGTCGGGAAGGCCAGCGCCGAAGTCGAAATCACCGACGCCATAACCGGCGAACTGATAGCTGCGGCTGTTGACAATAGGGTAGGAGAGAAATCGTTAACCGGCGTTACCAGCCAGTGGGACGACGTGGACAGCGTCTTCGATTTTTGGTCAGAGCGAATAGCTTTCCGATTAGCCAATTGCGGCGCCGTGCCGCTTGAGCCATAAGGTTGCGAACCGTTAATTCAAGTATCCAATCCATAACAAAACCACGGAGTAAGAGAAATGAATAAATCAAATTGTAAAATACGTAATACCTTGGTCATAGGCGCCCTATGGATGGGAATGGGAATTATGGAAGCATCGGCGCAGGGCACACTGATGATTTATCCCAGATCAGGGCAGAGCCCCCAGCAACAGCAGCAAGACCAATATCAGTGCCATAGCTGGGCAGTCCAGCAGTCCGGCTACGATCCGGCCAGTCCGCCAACACAGTCATCGGGCAACGATAGAAGCGCTACCAGGAAGGAAACCGTTCGGGGTGGCGCTCGTGGCGCAGCTGCCGGTGCGGCTATCGGCGCGATTGCCGGAGACGCGGGCAAGGGCGCCGCCATCGGCGCAACCGCTGGGGGACTCAAGCGTCGTTTTCAGGAGCGGGACAGCCAGACTCAATCCGCAACAACGCCACCACCGGGACTCGATAACTATAACAGAGGCATGAAATCCTGTCTGGAAGCGCTCGGCTATTCAGTTAATTAATCGCCCCGACTGACCAAGGCAATCATGACTGGCACAAATCGAAATTCGGAGATTTTATGACCGGGTTCAAGTCAGTATCCTTGCTCAGCCCAAACCAGTGCTCTCTGGCATGTTTGCATGGATGCAGTATGTCGTGGGCACGAGGCTGGCATTGGCGAGGATATACCCAGGCTTAAGTGGCTGGAGATTCAGGCAAATGACGAAATTTTTTCGTTACGCCAACTTGAAAATCTTCTGCTGTTTAGCAGCGTCGTTTGCCATCGCCTTCGGTGCTAACGGGCAGGATCTCGATCCCCGAAATTACGCCAACCTCCCCGTCGGGCTAAATTTTCTTATCGCGGGTTACGGTCATACTGAAGGGGGCGTGGGCACTGATTCGGCGCTGCCCATAGTTAACGTGCATGTCGAGATTCATTCGGGTGTTTTGGCCTATGCGCGCTCCCTTGATGTTTTTGGCAAGTCTGCCAAGGTCGACGTGGGTAAGTTAATCATATTTTCCGAATCAATCAAGTCTGACCCTATTGATTTTCTATTGATTTTGATTTAGCCCGTTTAGCCCGCAAAAGCCACAATATCAAAGCGCGGCCAGCATTAAGTTCGATGCAGCGACCTAGGACACCCGCGCAATCAACGCCACGGCCAATAGAATACTAAAAGAGATATTTAAAGCAGGCTATGGCTATCAAAAGTGCGGTGTGCAGTTGAGCCATATTCAGCCGGCATCAATTCCCGATCAGATGGATTTGTTCGATACGGCTGCGTTCGGTCAGGCCGAGAGCGGGAAACTCATGCAAGCCGTGGACCAGATCAACCGGCGCTTTCCAAAGGGCATTTCAATCGCGGCCACCGGCTTTGATAAAACCTGGAAGGCAAAAGCTGAACGAGTTTCACAACGCTATACAATGGATTGGCGGGAGTTGGTGATGGTTAGGGTAGAATAAGAAACTGTAGTCGGGGGAGTCACAGAATTCGGAAAAAATAGTACGCTCACAGCGAATCTGTCAGGTTGAAGTCTAAAACTCGACAAATTGAATGTCAGACAATGGCGAAAACTACTCTAATCTGGCGTGGTTTGAACAGCATGTCTGACGCCCGGTTGAGGTATAGCTCAGTCGGACACTCAGGGGAGAAGACCTAAAAATGCCACCTTTGACCATCGGCAAACTTGCCAAACAAACCGAAGTCACCATCGAAACCATCCGTCACTATCAACGCATTGGTTTACTGACGGAACCAGCGAAACCAGATGGCGGTTATCGATCGTTATTCGGCTGATGCGATTACCCGAATACGCTTTATCAAACGCGCTCAACAGGCAGGATTTACCTTGAAGGAAATTGCCACTTTATTATCTCTCGATGGAGCACATTGCGCGGATATACGACAACTCGCCGAGCAGAAATGCCAGCAGATCGATCAACAAATCAAGGATTTAACGGCTCTCCGTCAGGTATTGGGAACTCTGGTCAACGACTGTCAGCAGACAGCTTCATCCGCGCGTTGCGCTATCCTCGATGCGTTTAGCGATGATGCATCAACCAAACCTGATTTTAAGTAAAACACCACCGTCCACTTGACTCTGTTCTAAACAACAGGGTTTAGACTTCTTGCCAACATTGAGAATTGTTTGGTTTAGGAGATTTGCATGAATACAGACGCTGAAACACCCATTAACACCCCGTCATGGTTAGGTATCGGCGCCCTCTTAGCCGCTATAGGGGCTTCGGCATGCTGTGTCGGGCCTTTTTTACTTTTATCTTTAGGCATTGGCGGCGCATGGATGAGCACGTTGACGGCACTGGAACCGGTCCGTCCATTTTTCATCATCTTAACCCTGCTTTTTATAGGACTCGGATATCGAAAACTCTATTTAACGCCTCACCGCTGTGAGGAAGGTGAAATCTGTGCCATATCCGACATCCAACGCCGACAACGCCTGATTTTTTGGTTGGGTTCTGCATTCATTTTGATACTGCTGGCCTTTCCCTGGTTAGCTCCTTTTTTCATGGCTTGATAGGATTCCGATATGACAAATAAATCCGGACTGTTATTTATAAGCTTGTTGTTACCGGGCTCTTTGTGTATGCCGGCGGCCTATGCTGAAACAACTGTTGCACAGCCAAACCAACAGCAAACGGTGACGCTGAATATAGAAAATATGACCTGTGCCATGTGTAAAGTCACCATCAAAAAAGCTTTGCAGAAAGTCGATGGTGTACAGCAAGTGACTGTCGATTACGATTCCAAAACGGCTGTGGTTACTTTCGATAGCAAAAAAAGCGATAGTGCAGCCTTGATCAAAGCCACGACCGATGCTGGTTATCCAGGTTCCCTCGCCACACCTGTTTCTCGATAAAGCCGAAGATATGGTCTATGTCTGATTGCTGCTGCCCAAATACTTCCACCAAAACCAAACAGATTTGTCCTGAGTGTGGCTCCACTTGTAAAAGTGTCGGTATGCCTACGCTTTACCATCAAGTCCGGTTTCCAGAGAATCAGGCGCTCATCACTGACAGCTATTATTTTTGTCCGGCAAAAACATGCTCAATTGCTTACTTCTCCAACGCGGGCAACACTATTCCCAAACAGCATTTACGAAGCTATCAAGCAATTCAAAACGACGCGCTTTGTTACTGTTTTGATATTGACGCCGAGCAGTATTTATCGGCGTTAAAAGATCACCGGGCAGAACCGATCAAAGATTTCGTCATGCAACGCACTCAAGCCGGGGAATGTGCTTGTGAAATTAGAAACCCGTCAGGCCAATGCTGTTTAGCGAATTTTAAATATTTGGAAAAAAGTCATTGAGACACGCTCATATAGGGATAACTTCAACCTGATACGCACAAGCCCAAAACTATATGCTATAGATTCACTCCGAAGCCTTAGCGTACTATTTTTTCCGAATTCTGCGACTGCCCCTAGTCCATCGTTTTGTCTACTGTTCACTTCTTTTCGCTATCCTGTAAGCTGCGTTTTCCATTGATTGTGCTTTGTCCTTAACGTGTCCTGCGGGACTACTCGCTATATTAATTAACAAGGTTAAATTTTTTTTGAAAAATGAAACCTTACAACACTCTAAAGCCATGTTAGCTTGCCGCTAAGGCACAATTTAAATTTTTAGGAGATTTTATGAGTAACTACTATTTGGGTAGTAGGTGCAGCGTGGGGCGGTATAGATGATGTATTGCCGTTTTTCTTTGAAAGTGGTTATTGGTATTGCTGGGATAAAACGACTAATTTTGATGATTCATCTAGTGGTAAAAGTGGCAACTCAGTAGAATCTCAGCAAGAGTGTTTTACCAAGATTAACGCACCTTGTTGATCCGCGGTGCTCGGTCAGTAGTTAAATATTGTAGTGGTAAAACTGATTCATTAAACCGATGGCTATCAGCCCTGGTTGAACGGCGCGGCTTTAATAAAGCGGCAGTGGCGCTGGCCAACAAAAATGCCCGCGTCTTATGGGTGATGGCTAGGCAGGATAGAGCCTACGAAGTAACTGCGACTTAGTCGCTCAAAGCAGGGTTATCCACCCTTTGCCCAACACCTCCACACGCAAGAAGGGTTCCGGTGCTGTCCACACGGTGACCACAACGGCAGCCAATGTAGCCGACATCAATGAATTGCCCAAGCTGTTGCGAGAGGATGACCAAGTCATCTTTGTGGATGCCGGTTATACCAGCGACGAATACCGGCGTTGAGCCCGGCATCTGGGCATGCGCTGGTGCGTCAATGACAAGCGCAAACCTGGCAAAAACCTGTCGGCCAGCCAGAAAAAGCGCAACCGCAATCAGTCCTCGGTTCGAGCGCGCATGGAGCACGTTTTCCGGGTGATCAAACAGCAATTTGGCTTTCAATAGTCGTTCGTGGCCTGGAGAAAAACGCGTCGCAGGTCAACTTATTGGTTGGGCTGGCGAATCTTTACATGCTCAGGCAGCAGCTGATGGCTGCCTGAGGGCAAAATGCGTCTGCCGTTTCCCGATAACGGTGGATTAAGAAGAACAGTCGGGAAAAACGGTTATAAATACCATTTGTTGTGCGTTGCCAGACAGTGATTTCTGAAAAAATCTGCTTGTCTGGCAATTGTGGCTGAAAAGCAATTTGTTCATCGCTGCCTAACAGTTCATACCATAGATGCGGCATGAGCAATTTATAAAATTCATCCTGTGCATTTGCTCGAAAGTTATGCCACCTTATATCCCGCAAGAGGGGGAACTATTGACGCTCGAACCGGATTCAATTCGATCCTGTTTTCTTGCAAATTTTGTGACATAACCAAAAAATCAATGAGCGACAATTCCTGGAAAATCTTGGACGATTTTTTCAATAGCTTCCCGAATGTGCTTGGCATTGGTTTCCGGATCGCTGACTGTACCGGTAGCGACACCGCGAAACACCAGTTTTTGCGTCTTGGCATCCACGAAATCAAGTATCAAGGTTCCCTCGGTATATTGCGATACATCGGTGTAGTTGAGAGGTGCGCCAGCCCACATGCCGTAACGACCATAGCGGTAAGGTACGCCGCCATAACCCCAATCGGTTGATTGATAAACAGCCAATTTTTGCTGGGTAAACGCATGTCGTATCACATGGAGGTCGGCATTCTCGGCAATCTCTCTGAGACCGTGCTTCAAAAGATTTACTCTCAAGGTATCGCGGAGGGCAGCTTCGCTCGAAGGTGACAGCGGAATTTCCTCGGTTGAAGGGATCAGAGTATAGCTTCGGTATTGGGCAAAAGATGCCGAGTGGTCGTAGTCGGTGGTGACAGAAACAGTGGAACAGGCCGTCAGGAATAGGCTGGTAGCGGCAATAGCGAATAGGTGCAGTGATTTAAACATGGCGTTTTCTCTCTAATTGGTTGGGGAATTAGGGGATGAGTGTCAATCTGAATCTAATAAGTAGCGTAGGTTGTCTTAGCTGACCCAACCTACACGGCTTCTGCTATATCCAACGATTCAAAGCGGCTTAAAAACACGAGTAAAGAATTCCGTGTAGGCCGGCTCCAGCATGTCTACCTCGGACAAATCTACCCAGGTGCCCCGCCGCTTACTGGGGCGCAAAATCGTCACAGCGAATCGGCTTCAGCGTTTCATCAACTGCATATTTGGCTTTTTCCCCCAATATCCCGTTTTGCACTGGGTTGAATACAGTAACACCAGTAATGCGGCCAGTGAGATCACTGGTGCTGAGGGTCACCGCATAATCCAACGTCCAGACCCCGGGGTTCGTTATATCGCCGTCGGTACCATATGACGTGCCTGTCAGCCCTATCTGAAGTTGTTGTGGACCTGGTAACTGGTCGTTGGGTGGGGCTATGGTGGCCGCACCTGTGACTTCGTCAAAAAACGACCGGGTGGTAGAGTCCACTTTTTGCACCCCGTGCATCAGCGCGTCCACATGCGCAATTTTATTAGGGGCTCCACCGGCTGCATTCAGGACGACCATCTTCACAGTTTTGATCTTACCTCCGGGTAGTCGCTCTCCCTGAGCGAAGCAGAATGTTCCACCCTGCATAAAACGCTTGGCAGTATGCCAGGAACTGGCCTGGGCCAACGGCGAGTTCATTGCGGCGATCAGCACTCCACTCAGCAGAACCTGGGTGGCACGAATGAGTAATTTGTTCATGTGGCGTCTCCGTTATTTTTGAGTTATGCCAGAAAGTTCTGAATACAGGGTTATTGAAATCAACGGGGTCAGACTCGATTGATCACACCTCTTTACGTCGACAGCAGCTATGTACTAACGCTCTTATCGTGTTGCATATCGCGCGAGGCGTTTATTCCGTACAATCGCTATAAAGTCGCTGCCGCCGGGGCCATGAAACATTTTACCGGCGCCGCTATACCATTTTTTTCGACACTTCTACGGTGAACTCACATTACACCAGGCCGCCCTTATCTGGCAGTACGTTAAGTCGTGATTTGTCGTATGCTCGGGAGCAAGGGAAATTTTTCCACTGTCAAACAAGGTGTTTCCCTCACTGATAATGCGGACGTGAACCGTGCGGTTTTTTGTCGAGACATTGGTCAAATTACATACGAACATATCCGGCGCAATCGGCCATAACGTCAGCGTGACCAGTTGGGCTGTTTCGCCTCCCGCCCAAGGACAAGACAGGACCCACCGCAATAAATCCACTTTTCAGTTTCATGCGTTTCCCCCTTGGGGTAGCGAAATAGGTTGCTAAAGACGGTCGTGCGTGAAATCGAATATAGCGAAAAGCGGCTTATCCCTCCATGCGTTCAAATTATTTGCTGCCTTGGCCAATTATGCAATCCGTACATATACGTATATGACGGTTTCGGGAAGGAATAATGGAAACGGTTCTTGCACACAAAACAGGGGGACAGGCCACGGTTTTTACATTTTTGCCATTCATCAATGACATGCACCTAAACAGCTATCGGATTGAGTAGGGTGGGGCACAGTTCAGTTCCTCTCATTTCTGTTTGCAACCCTATCCGAGAAGGATAAATGACGGTATGCGGGCGCATAGACGCGACCAAGCTGGGTCATGGCGTTATCGAGTATGTGTCGGGTTTGTTTGGCATGGATCCGATGACCATTCGACGCGACTGACGGAGCTGGAGCAGACGGATGATCCGGCCCCGAGTTGTATCCGAAAAAAGTTGGGGCCGTCTGCTCGATCATCTGATCTTCAAGCAAAACTAGCGTTTGTTCACTATTAGTAATCTCAAATTAGCACGCTATAAAGAAATCTTTCCAGGCGCACCTAGAATTGACGGCATTGATGCGCGGAAAGGTCTGGATCTGTTCATACTCAGAGAGCATCTACCGTTGGCCAAGAATAGTCTCCAGGTGATCTTGCCGGCATCGGAGTTGAATGACAAGCTCAAGCGCTTATCGCGTTGCCGCCGGTGTCTGTTCATCGAGGGGGGAGCGTGAAAAGAGGAATGCACAGCGATTTACAAGCGGTTTGTCCTGAATTGCTGGCGATCACCCAAGACATCGATCAGATTATGTATTTGAACCTGCTGGCCAGCGTGAGCGAATTACCCGAGTTAGCTCGAAAACAGGCTGCCAGCCTCAAACAAATTTGCGGAGTGGGAACGGTTTATTTGAGTAAGATCAGAGCTTGGCAGATAAAAACCTATTTCTTGGCCGAAGTAGACTGGGTGGGGCGATGATTCTGGAGGATGCGCGACTCATCGAATTGGGCGACTCCATCAAAAGTCTGGGCGCGTAAATGTCCACAGACGAAACGTAGCCACATCCCAATGCTTACCGGCCGTGCACGTTGGTTAGATCACGGTAATAAGGGGACTCTGAACTCTAATTTCAGACGTTCTGTCACGCCATAACGAGACCCCGTAGTGCTATAAAACTCAGTCATTTAACTGAGCGAAGATCAAAATTGTATTAGTTACTACTTAGTCTGGCATCTGCGTTGAGTCCGAAAATTTCCATCAAATCTCTGAGGAAAAGTTTAGTTAAAGCGAGTAACACCTTGCTCAATGCTAGGCGAAGAATTGAATTTCTCTATAGCCTTAACTTCATCCTGTGTAGCCACATTAAGTCTGTAGCCAAAACCTTTAATGGTTAATATCCATTGCGGGTTATTCGGGTCGTCTTCAGTTTTTTTCCGCAATAAGTGCATGTATTGATAAAGATCTGATTTAGTTGCCCGATTATTTGAAGGCCAGAGATGTTCGATGATTTCGTCAGCCATAAATACACGATCAACATCAGTTGCCAGCAATTCAAAAAGCTCGAATTCTTTACGCGTTAAATCAACAGATTTTCCGTTTAAAAGAACACGCTTGGCACGTTGATCAATTTGAAAAGGTCCTGCCACAAAATAATCGTCACTATTATTTTGAGGTAACCTATTATCGACTAATTGTTTATTGTCGGAATCCGAATTTTGGCGCGATGAACTTCTACGGTCACCATTCGCACGCCTTTCACCTCTTCTTTTTTCTTGAATAAAGTGATTGCTAAATTTGCTACGAAGGAAGGTATCGAGTTGACTAATATCAAGAGGGTCATCTAAAAACACATCAACCCAGGATTCTATTGTCCGATCTAGTCCAGAAACATTATTAATTTTGCCTAAGCAACAAACTGGGATTAAATGTTTAATGCTTATTTCCCTAATTAATTCCAAATCACTTGTTTTTAGTTGATTTTGTACCGAATTCCGCGTCAGAATAATCATGTCTGGTTGCATCTCAATTATTTTATTAATTGATTCAGCATTGACTGCTATTTGTGAAATTTCATAGTTATGAGCATGACAATATCCCTTCAATAAGCCCAGACAATATTGGTCATCACTAATCAGTACCATTTGGAAAACTGTAGTCATATTTAATTCCCTGATTTTTTTATGTAGTAAATTGCTAAAAAATGTACATTACTTGTACATCAGTGAAAAAAAAGAGCTTTATTGGAAAACGCATAAAAATTATCCCTCTATTTATATATTATCCACATGAAAGCTTAAATTGGTTTTAAGAGATACTCGGTTTTGATAGAGCATTAAGTACATGATATACGCTCTTTGTTAGTAAGGTAATTAGTATTATTACTTATAGAAATTTGGAAGATGTTTTTTTCTCTACAATGCATGAACGATCAGTCGACTACCTCTGTGCCATGCTGAACAATTTCACAATGCATTGCCATCATCATCAGTTCGGCAAGATTTGCGGCCTGCATTTTTTCCATGATATGGGCTCTGTGCACGTCTATGGTGCGATTGCTGATGTTTAACACCGCTGCCGCCTCTTTGTTGGAATGGCTGCTAACGATTAGAGACAGCACTTCTTTTTCCCGGACTGTTAAATGATCAAGGCGTTTTTGTATCTGGCGTTTTTTAATGAGGAGTTCCCTGATTTCCATATCCTTTTGAATAGCTTCTTCGATTCGTTTTAGCAGTATTTCATTATCAAACGGTTTTTCCAGAAAATCGACGGCTCCGGCTCTGAATGCTTTTGCAGAATCAGAAATATCGGCGTTGCCGCTGATAAATATGATGGGAATGCTAATCCCTCTTTTCGATAACTCTTCTTGTAGTTCAAGTCCACTCATTGAAGACATTCTAACGTCCAGGATCAAGCACCCCGGTTGATCATGGTTATAATTATTTAAAAAATCACTAGCGGATTCAAAACTCCTGACGGCCCGTCCGGTTGATTCAATCAAGAGAGTTAGCGAGTCGCGTATCGCGAATTCATCGTCAATTAAATAGACTAAAGCACTTGGATTATTAACTTCCATTGGATTTTCTCCCTGCCGGTAAAGTGAAATAAAAAGTGGTACCTTTTTCCGGTTTGCTGTTGAAATGTAAAACACCATCATGGGTTTCAACAAGTGAGCGACTGATGGACAATCCCATTCCCATACCGTCTGGTTTTGTGGTGTAAAAAGGCGTTAATATTTTTTGTTGTTGAGCTTCATCAATTCCTGGGCCGTTGTCTTTTATTCTGATTTCTATGTCATTATCGTTAATCAAATTAGTCTGGATGGCTAATTGTCGTTGTGTTTGTTGTGGCAGGGTTTTTAAGGCGTCAATGCTGTTTTTGACCAGGTTTATGATGACCTGTTCTATTTGTATATTATCGACATAGACCGTAGGAAGGTTTTTTGTCAGTTCAAATTTTAGTTTTATGTTGTTGGGTTTAAATTCTGCAATACATAGACTGATAGCATGATGGATTAAGGTGTTAATGTTGGCAGTGGTGCGATGTATTTTTTTAGACTTAACAAAATCTCTCATTCGGTGAATTATTTGACCAGCTCTCAGGGCCTGTTGGTGGGTTTTTAACAAAATTTCACTAATTTGCTCCAGATCAGGATTTTCACTCCGAATAAAGTTTAAACAGGCCTGTGTATAGTTGGCAATCGAAGTCAGTGGCTGATTAACTTCATGAGCAATGCCTGAAGCCATTTCACCCATTAGTCCAAGGCGGGTAACATGGGCAAGTTCATCTAGATGCTCTTTATCTTGTTGTTCCCTGTGTTTGCGTAAACTCACATCGCGTACAATACCGGTAAAATAGTTTGTTTTATCTATTGAGAATTCCGCTATGGATAGATCCAGGGGCACAGAAGAGCCATCTTTGCGCATCCCCTCAAATTCTTTAATTTGACCAATATTTTTTAACATATAGGCCTGCAAATAATCTTTCAAATTGCGTTGAGTTTTATTTCTCAGCGATAATGGCATGAGTTTTTTGATGCTGCATCCGATCAGTTCTTCTTGGGTATAGCCAAAAATTGTCTCTACTGCAGCATTGACCGATACTATGTTGCCAGACGTATTAATAGTGATAATGCCTTCTATTGAAGCATTGAAAATGGAGTTCAGTTTTGCTTCCCGTTCCCGCAATTGATGCTTGGAATATTTGAGTTCTTCAATCTTTTTCTTTAAATTCAGGTTGCTTTTAATAAGCTCACTGGTTTGTTTAAGAATTTTTTCCTCTAGTTTCTCATTAAGACAGAGTATGGTTTCTTGTGCTTGTTTACGTTCGGTAATGTCATTAATTGTTAAACAAATTTGCAGTTCGTTTTTATTATTATAATTAGCAATCCCTCGACATTCTACATAAATGGACGTGTTGTTGTGGTTACAGTCTTGTAATGAGCAATTGCAAAGACCAAAGCCTTGGCAGTTCAGGTGAGGGGACGTGTTATTGATGCTGTTGAGTTTGAGGATCAGGGTTTGATCGGTTTGCGTTGTTAAAAAACCCTTGATGAAAAAATTATAATTATCCTGATCTAAAGGAAGAATGAATTCCCCCAGCTTCTTGCCGATAAGATTTTTTTTGGAATTACCTAATAGATGTGTAGCAGCAACATTGACCTTTTGGATAAGACCTTCTCTATTCAGAGTCAGATAACCTGCAGGCGATAAATTATATAATTGCTCGTATTCATCACGTGACGCAATGAGTTCTTGGTGCGTTCTGTTGAGTTCTTCATTCTGCAATTCAAGTTCGATTTGGTAGCATTGAAACTCAAACAGCAATTTTTGTATGTCTTCATTGGAGAGGCGCGAAATATCGGTCCCTGATCGGTTAAGCATTTTTGTTGCTTTTTTTCGGATATCGTTTCCGTGTTTAGTCAAAAGTGTTTCCACTTTGTTTCGGAGCATTTCAATATCCCTAATGTCAGTCGTTTGTTTGCTCATGACGATTATTCGTTCCGTAGGGTTTTGGAATAATGACTGTTATTTTTATGCTGTATCCCGTTCATTTCTTTGGTCACAATATACGATATTAATAAGTAAGAATACATAGGTAAAACTACCTAGGTAAATTTACGAATGTTTAAGCTGTTTTCGTTGCTATAGAATTGTGGCAAGGATGTAGTGGAAATGGCTGGATCAGAAGGATTCCTATAATTTGTGATGACGTTATAAAATCAGGTGAACAACATGGCGGTTACTATAAAAGTTGATGCACAACAGTCAGGTGCTAATTGGCAACATAAAATTTCCTGGGTTGATATTGAATTAAAAGAAAAGCAGTTCATGTATGATGAAATTGAATATTACAAAGAAATCAAAACCAAGTTAAAGAAATATGTATACGCAGACGACAAGAAAACAAAGTCTTTTCGCTGAATCGTAAGGGCGAGCAGTGGGTCGCCTTTGCAAGTGGCGCATCATCTTGGTAACTAGTCAAGTGTATGCTGTACATTGATATTTAACAGATTAAATAATCAGGTTTTTTGGATCAATAGTCACTGGTGAGCCTTTGATTGTTGCTGGCTAGTGCACATTAACTACATTTCTTTAAAAAACTGTGAATATTATGTAATTTCGCAAACGTTTTTTAAACGACTGAAGTATGTGCCTTTTGTTATAAGGAAGATTAACAATGTTTAGTTTGTTTTTTTGTGTATGCAGCATTTAGCGCGGCGCAATCTGATTATTGATGCTTTAAAGATTAGCGAAGCTAAATACCGTAGCTTATTTGACAGCATGGATCAAGGCATTCTCTATATGGATGCGCAAGGCATTGTTACGTCAGTTAATCAGGCAGCAGAACAACTTCTTGGTCTACACCGCGATATTATTATAGGGTGTAAGTTTGTCGATGCCTGCTCTAAAGTTATCAAGGAAGATGGTTCAATTTTTCCATATGAACAGCAACCGTCAATGTTGGCTTTGCGTACCGGAAAGCCTGTTGAAGACGTGGTTATGGGGCTGTTTAATACTGAAAAGCAAAGTTATATCTGGGTGGTAGCTCATTCGGTACCGCAATTCAGGGTAGGAGAGCAGCAAGCCTATCAAGCATTGATGACGTTGACGGATATTACCAGCCAAAAGTTGGTCGAGGTAAAGCACAGTCTGGCATTGGCTATTGTTGATAATATTGGAGAAGGTATATTTGTTACCGATAAAGATAAAAAAATTATTTCGGTTAATAGTGCGTTTACGACAATAACGGGTTTTACGCAGCTGGATGTTTTCGGCAAGAGTGCTGGTTTCTTACAGTCCGAGAAAAATAGTCCAAAAATTGGTGATGTATTAAGCAACAGCAACGAAGATATAGGTGGCTGGCAAGGTGAAATATGGTGTCGTCATAAATACAGCGGAGATTTTCCTTCATGGACTACCGTTAACGAGATAAAGGACTTAAATGGCGTAATAACCCATTATGTCTATGTGTTTATGGATATAACGCTGCTCAAGAAAGCTCAGGATCGTCTGGATTTTCTGGCCTACCATGATCCTCTGACTAAATTGCCAAACCGATTGCTAGTGATAGACCGTATTAATCACGCGTTGCAAAATGCGCAGCGGGAAGGTTCGCAAATCGCTGTATTATTCCTCGATCTTGACCGTTTTAAGATTATTAACGATGTCTACGGCCATAGTGTTGGCGATAGTCTGTTAAAGGAAGTCGCGAAACGCATCAAAAATCTGATCAGAAAAGAAGATACTATTTCGCGTTATGCCGGTGATGAATTCATTGTGTTGATGGAAAATATTCCTGATACCAGAAATCCTGCCCAGCTCGCACAAAAACTGATCGAAACGACTAACCGTCCTGTTTATATCAGAGGACACCAACTACAAATTGCTATCAGTGTGGGTATAAGCTTGTTTCCCCAGGATGGGCGTGACACTGATACGTTGATTAAAAATGCCGATGCGGCGATGTACCGTGCCAAAAAAGAGGGGCGGAATAATTACCAGTATTACTGCCCGGATTTAACCGCAGAAGCTTCCGCAAAGATGGCGATGGAGCGTGCATTACGCCAGTCTATAGACCGGGACGACTTGATTTTGCATTACCAGCCTCAAGTATGCCTTAAAACCGGAAAATTGGTTGGCGTTGAATCCCTGGTGCGTTGGAAGCACCCGACCATGGGGCTGATATTACCCCTGCAGTTTATACCTTTAGCCGAGGAAAACGGGTTTATTGTGGCGCTTGGTGAGTGGGTGTTACAAAACGCTTGCAAGCAGATGCGGCAGTGGCTGGACGAGGGTATGCAGGTTAATAAAATGGCTGTTAATGTTTCGGTGGTTCAATTTCAGCGTTCCGATTTTGTTGCGACGATTAGGCATGCATTACACTCGAATGGACTTTTGCCGTCTTATCTGGGGCTGGAGATTACTGGTAGTAGCCTTATGGATAATTCTGAACAAACCATAAAAGCAATAAATCAATTAGTTGCATTAGGAATAGACGTGACCATTGATGATTTTGGTGCGGGCTGTTTTTCCCTGCATAACTTAAAACGTGTTCGGGTTACAAAATTGAAAATTGATAGCTCGTATGTATTTAATGTTTTGAGCAATTCCGATGATGAGGATATTACACGCTCGGTGATCGCATTAGCGCATAGTTTGCATTTGAAGGTTATTGCCGAAGGAATTGAGTCTGAAGCCCAGCAAAAGTTACTTATTGATTTAGGTTGTGATGAGGGACAAGGTTATTTATACAGTTCCCCTGCATTGCCCGCGTCAGACATATTTCGACAATTGATGGTGTGAGTGATTTAAACAGACCGAAGCTAATGAGATTATTGCGTTGAAGCAACTTGTTATTAAGCTGAGTCGTAAAAATTCGTGAGGTGACTTAAGGTTGTTTTCATGAGGCATCTCTATCTAATTGATTAATATATAATATTAGTGTGTATAAGTATTTGTACGCATTGTTTCTCTTTCTTTTTGTACTTAGAATACATTTAACGTGTTTTCTTCGAACCTCGTGAGGAAGAGAAATGCAAGCCGGTTTTAACCCAATATCCCCTCCCCATACCGTACCCATTGACCCGGACAAATTTCGCGAAATGGTGGCAGAACGCGCTTATTGTAAAGCTGAAAAAAGAGATTTTGTCCCTGGTCATGAAATGGAAGACTGGCTTGAAGCCGAACGGGAGATTAAAAATCAGTGCTTTTACTGGTTTCAAGAAATTGAGTAATTTTTAAACCACACTCGTTGTTAATTTAATACTATGGTGGTCGATATGAAACGTAACAAGATAATTGAGATTCCCAGTCAGGATAAACTAATAGAACATAAACAATGTATTGCTTTTCATGAAGCAGGGCATGCAACAGCGATTTATTTAAACAACAAAGCCAGAAATCTTCCGCCGGTTTTTTTTCAAATTATGTTTAAGGATTTAAGCGGCAAGTCTGAACAAGATCTAATGGCTTATCAAGCAACTCATGACGATAGTATTGCAAGAGTGGAAGGCGGACGCTTAATTGAATTGTTACCCCATTCTATTGATGCTTTAGTGCATAAAATCATAGACCATAATGACGCAATGGCGTCATTTGGTAAAGGATTACTATGATTGCCTTTGAAGCGGACATCATTAATCTGCTTATCGGGCCATTGGCTGAGGCTAAACATGTTTCTAACAGGGATGATGAACTATTTAATCATCAATTAGTCAATTTGAAAGCATTAAAAAATTATGGCGGCGGTTCCGATCTTGCATTGGCCCATGAATATTTAGAAAGTTTTTCTGCCAGCAAGCAACAGCAGGATGAAAAACTGGATGAGTTGTTTGCCGTAGCGTGTGACTTTGTAAGTGATCAGGCAAACTGGAAAGCAATTACCAAACTGGCTAATTATATTACTCGAAAGCAATAAAAACATTATCAGCTGTGAAGAGGTTGTTTCTGTACTTGAATCAATAGCGGAATGGCTTTCAGGTAAAACATTATGACTATTAAAAGGTAGAAGTACAATGGATAAATCCCAAGACAGCATTATGAGGATGTTACAATGTGGCTCAGCAAAATCTACACCTACCTGAAAAACTTATTGACCACAGGCTTTGGTTATTTATTCAAACAGGAACCGGAGCTTGAACTTAATAAGCCCGCTGGATAAAAAAGCGGAATGGTTTCAGGCAAAAACGAGCTTATTTACTTCGCGCTGTTTTTAATCCTGATGCTGTCTTTGTTTAATAGCGTTGATGAAATGCAACGCGACGAAATTTCCTACAGCCAGTTTCTTAAACTGGTACAGGAAGCAAAAATTGATAAGGCCGTCGTGACTGAACGTTTTATTACCGGTGTTATTAAGTCTGACGATCCAAAAGAGCCGGCAAACATTTTGTGACGGTGCCTTTGATGGCAAAATGATCTGCGCAAATGCTGGAACAGAATAAAGTGGACTTTGTCGTCAGAAGCGGCGACAACTGGCTGACCAATATGCTGTTTCAACTGGGTTATTCCCTTTTTAATCATTGCGCTGTTATCTGGTCCTGGATTATGCGCCGCGACGACAGCCGGGGCGCAGTCTTTTCTCAATTTGGGCAACAAAGTCCGCATCCATCAGGATACGCAGACCAACATTACCTTTGCCGATGTGGCCGGCGCCGATAGCGCCAAACAGGAACTGAAAGAATCCATCGATTTTTTAAAAGCACCCGGAAAAAATCCAGCAATTAGGCGGACGTATGCCCAAAGGCGTGTTGCTCGTGGGGCCTCGCCGGGTACCGGCAAAACCTTGCTGGCGCGCGCAGTTTCCGGGGAAGCCAAGGTGCCGTTCTTCAATATCAGCGGTTCCGAATTTATCGAACTGTTTGTCGGTGTCGGCGCTGCCCGGGTTCGCGAGCTGTTCGAACAGGCGCGCAGTAAAGCTCCCTGCATCATCTTTATTGATGAACTGGATGCCATCGGTCGCTCTCGCGGTGGACCTGTAGTAATGGGCGGACATGATGAGCGTGAACAGACCTTGAACCAGCTGCTGACCGAAATGGACGGTTTTGATACCTCGGTCGGCGTCGTGGTCATGGCGGCGACCAATCGTCCCGAAGTGCTTGATAAAGCGCTGCTGCGTGCCGGACGTTTCGATCGCCAGATTGTCGTTGATAAACCGGATTTGCAGGATCGTATCGAAATATCTCAAGTTGCACACCAAAGCCATGACCTTGGCTGAAAACATCGATATAGCGGTGGTTGCCAAGACGCACACCGGGACTGGTCGGCGCAGATCTGGCCAATATAGCCAATGAAGCGGCGATTATGGCGGTACGGATCGGCCATAACCAGGTTGAAATGGAAGATTTTGAAGCCGCTATCGATCGCATACTTGCCGGGCCGGAAAAGAAAAATCGCGTATTAAATCCGGAAGAAAAACGCCGGGTCGCCTATCACGAGGCCGGGCACGCCATGGTTGCCGAACATGTGCCAACAGGGCAGCCGGTGCATAAAATTTCCATTATTCCCCGTGGTGTGTCAGCGCTGGGCTTTACCTTACAATTACCCGTAGAGGAAAAGTTTTTGTCTACGGAGGATGAACTGAAAGATCAGATAGCCATTTTACTGGGCGGACGCATGGCTGAAGAAATCGTACTTGGGCAGCATCTCAACCGGCGCCCAGAATGATCTGGAAAAAGCCAGTGAGATTGCCCGCAATATGGTTTGCAGTCTGGGCATGAGCAAAAAACTGGGGCCCTTGACTTACGGCAAACGCCAGCAGCTTCAGTTTTTGGAAACAGAAGTGTCAGAATATCGCAATTATCAGTGATGAAACAGCCCGCATTATCGATACAGAAATAATGGCGCTGGTTCAGGAAGGCGAAACACGCGCCCGTGAAATTATCACTGCAAACAGGGCGGCATTGGAAAAACTGGCCAATTTGTTACAGGAAAAAGAAGTCATTAACAGAGAGGAAATGACTGCATTACTTGGGAGTAAAATGCATTAGAAGTTTAGATGGCTGTTTGTGTCAGGGCTATCAGTTGCTATGTCATTGCTAGTGGTATGTAGTGGGCGGGAATTTACTTGTGCCCTGTGGGTATTCTCGTCTAATAATGTACTGCGCGAATAAGGCGCGCCAGCAAAAGAAAGTCATACATAATCAGTGTTGAATAGCTTTTTAGCATTATTTATTTTACCCATAAAATATGTTGGGTTTCCAAAGGAATCATGCAGTCGGGATGGCGGGGTTTGATTCTGGGCGTGTAGTCAGAGATCGGCCGGGTTGCCGGAATGGTGATGCTATAGACAAAACCGTTGACCGTCCCTGGAATCGGATGATCAATGTGCATTTCATAGACATTTTCCGTATCACTTTTAGTCGGTTCTGAAAACACTTCAACACTGACATCCTGCGCGGTTAAATCGCCCAGATAAATTTGCAGGCTGAAGAAATGCATAGCATCCCGTTCCTCGATCTCGACATGCACGACATGAATTTTGGACCACAGATCATTCAGACGCGCCAGCCATTTAGTCAGTGAGATGCCCAGTTCGGCATTGTTTGCGGCGCGGTGATGATATTTATCCGCTAAGGGCAGATAAAATCGTTCGGTGTATTCGCGTACCATCCGGTTGGCTGAAAAATAGGGCGTTAAGGCAGTCATGCTTTCGCGCATTTTAGACACCCAGCGTTGGGGAATTCCGGAGTTATTACGCTCATAGAACGCCGGTACAATTTCGTTTTCCAGCAAGTACAACAGCATTTCCGCCTGCTCCTCGTCGTTTTGTTCCGATTCCATGCCATTCAGCGACCAGCCGACTTCAGGACGATAGGCTTCCGCCCACCAGCCATCCAGTTCCGACAGATTCAGTCCACCGTTGACCAGTATCTTCATGCCGCTGGTGCCGCATGCTTCCCATGGACGACGTGGTGTGTTGATCCACAAATCAACCCCTTGCACCATATATTCTGCTGTGATCATGTCATAATCGCTTATGAATATGGCACGTTCGCGAATTTCCGGGCGCTGCATAAAATGATGCCAGGCTTTTATTAATTGTTGTCCCGGCCAATCTGCCGGATGTGCTTTGCCGGAGATAACCAATTGCACCGGTTTAGTGGTATTGGTTAACAGCCGGGCTAGCCTGTCGGGATCTGTTAACAGCAAATTAGGTCGTTTGTAAGTGGCAAAACGCCGGGCGAAACCGATGGTCATCACGTTAGGATCAAATAGGCGCAGCACCAGATTTTCCATTTCGCTTTCTGATAAATTGCTGTGCACATTAAGTTCTCGGGCATATTCATCCCTGACATATTGCACCAGCCGGGTTCGGTTTTTGGCGCGCAAACGCCATAAGTCCTGGTCTGCTCACCTGGTCGAAATTTCTCAGACACCACTTCCGGGTTACAAAACCAGCGATCTTTGCCGCACATATTGGTCCACAGTTCATCGGCTTCCATCAGAATCCCAGGCAGGCACATGGACGCCATTGGTTACATGTGTGACCGGTACTTCATATTTTGACCAGTTGGGAAACAGGGGGTTGAAAATATTCCGGCTGACTCGTGCCGTGCAAGCGGCTGACGCCGTTGACCGCAGCGCTGCCGTGTATGGCAAGATAGGCCATGTTAAATGGAGCCGCCGGATTGTTGTCACCAGGACTTCTGCCCAGGCTCAACAAGGTATTAATATCAATATTCAGTTCTTTCGCATAGAGACCTAAACTGTTAGTGATCAACTCCGGGCTGAAGCGGTCAAAACCCGCTTCGACCGGTGTATGTGTGGTAAACAGATTGCCGGCGCGGGTTACCGTTAATGCAGTAGCAAAATTGATGTTCTTTTCGCGCATCAAATCCCTGGCTCGTTCCAGAACCAATAACGCGGCATGACCTTCGTTAAGATGGCAAATATCAGGACTGATGCCTAAGGCTTGCAAAACACGCCAGCCGCCAATGCCGAGCAGAATTTCCTGGGATAGCCGGTGTTCCGATCCACCGCCGTATAATTCGGTGGTGATGCAACGGTCTAACGGGTGATTGATCGGGTCGTTGGTGTCGAGCAAATAGAGCTTGATGCGGCCGATCTGAGCCTGCCACACGCGCACCCATAATTTGGATGGTGTCTGCAAACGTATCCGCAGCCATTCGCCATTAGCGCCCCGCACCGGGCTGACCGGCAAATCGCTGGTATTGCTGGATGGATAAAGGGCAATTTGATTGCCTTCGGCATCGAAAGTCTGGCGAAAGTAGCCGTTTTGATAAAGCAGTCCGACCCCCACCAATGGCAGCCCCAGATCGTTTGCAGCTTTCAGGTGGTCGCCGGCAAGCAGGCCAAGTCCGCCGGAATAAATAGGCAATGCTTCGCTGAGACCGAATTCCATACTGAAATAGGCTATTTTGTTCAGGCTGACATTGTGTTTTTGTTGAAACCAGCGTTGCTCGGATAAGGATTTGCGGTGCGCAGAAACGATATTGCGCAGCGTTTCACAGAAAACTTCGTCTTTGGTCAGTTCTTCCAGTCGGGAGCGTGAAACTTCTTGTAACACCAGCCAGGGATTGCGGGTCTGCGTCCAGAGTTCTCCGTCCAGTTGACACCATATTTCATCAGCGCCATGAGCCCAGGAAAAGCTGCAATCGGTTGCCAAATCAACTAATCCGTCGAGCTTTTGTTCCATATCAGGCTGGATATCAGGTCGAAAATATCTCGGGCTTGTCATGAATTATTTCCTCTCAGCTACTATGAACATGCAAGGTTTTTAGTGGCAACCTAAGGTAGCGGTTTCAATTATCGGGTTTGGCATTGAAATCTTTTCTAAGTGTCGTAAATTGCAGTAACTGGGCTTCGACCTGACCATTAAATGATTCCAGAGGATAACTGCCTTGCTCATTGGCAATACCTGCATCCATCCCGGTGAGTAGTTCAAGCGCCTCATCAATGGTTGTTATGGCATAGATGTTAAATTGACCGGATTGGGCGGCATGCACCACATCCCAACGCAGCATCAGATGTTTGATGTTAGTGGCAGGAATGATGACGCCCTGGGTGCCGGTTAAGCCTTTTTTGGCGCAAATATCGAAGAATCCTTCGATTTTTTCATTAACGCCACCTATCGGTTGCACATATCCCAGTTGATTTATTGAGCCGGTGACAGCAAGATCCTGCCTTAACGGAATCTGGGCAATGGAAGATAAAATGGCGCAAAGTTCAGCCAGAGATGCGCTGTCACCCTCGACATGACCATAGGATTGTTCGAATACCAGGCTGGCAGCTATTGAGAAGGGCGATTTCCGGGAATACCGGGCTGCGATAAAACTCGATAATATCAATACGCCTTTTGAATGAATCGGCCCGCCCAATTCAATTTCACGTTCAATATCGACCACTTTTCCGCTACCCAAACGGGTTGTTGCGGTGATGCGGGAGGGCTGTCCAAAAGTAAATTCACCCAGTTGCAACACAGAAAGGCCATTGACCTGGCCGGTTACCTTGCCTTCGGTATCAATTAATACAATGCCGCGATGAATATTCTCATAAAGCTTTTCTCTGATTTTATCCAGTCTGCGGGTTTTATGGTCAATGGCTTGTTGTACATCGCTAATAGCTATAAGGGTATGACCGTTATCCTGCGCCCAATAATTAGATTCAGTTAACAGGTCTTTGATACTACGCAGATGGGTTAACAGTTTTTCTGCATCACCGACCATTCTGGAGCTTTGTTCAATAACTCTGGCAACAGCGTTTTGACTCAGTGGCCGTAAGTTTTCGCGTCGGGCAATAGTTGCCAGTAAACGGGCATAGTCGGGGTTGCTGTCATCTCTGGAAACAGATTCATCAAAATCAGCGGCGACTTTAAAGAGATCGTGAAATTCCGGGTCATAGGCACTTAATAAATAATAAATGAGGGGTTCACCGATCAGTATGAGTTTTAAATCAAGCGGTATGGGTTCCGGTTCCAGCGATGAGGCGCTGATTAAGCTGAGCGCCCGTTCCAAGGATTCAATGCGTATTTCACCTGACTGCAAGGTTCGTTTAATGGTTTCCCAGGCATAAGGCTGAAACAGGAGCTTTCGGGCATCGACAATGAGATAACCGCCATTGGCTCGGTGCAGCGCGCCTGGTTTTATCATGGTGAAATCAGTGACTAACGAACCCATGTAGGCCTGATGATCAATGCGGCCAAGGAGATTGCTGTAATTCGGGTGATCTTCGAGAATTACCGGGGCAGATTTCTTATCGCTAAAATCAACCATCAGGTTGACATAATAGCGTTTAAAGGGATTTGGTTCCTGCGGCAACTCCATAAAAGAGATTATTTTTTCGCTGTGCGGAATAAAATCCCGGACATGTTCAATAATATCTTTCTGAACATCATTCAGATAATTAAGAATGGCTTGGTTTTTGGCGTATTTCTCGATCAGTTCTTCTATTGAATGATTAACAGCCAGTTCAGCGACTTCACGGTTAAGGGCTTGCAGTTTACGTTTGGTTTCCTTACGCCAGGCGGGGAAATTTTTCAGCAATTTTGCCAGGCGTTCCTGTAATTCAAAGATAGTATTTTGAATTTTATGCTGCTCATCTTTGTCCAGTTTATTAAACTGTTCGGGATCAATCGCTTCGTTATTTTCATTCGCTGGCGAAAATGCGTAACCCGTTGGGGTTTCCATGAGAATAATGTGCGCATTGGCGGCATCTTCCCGTAACTGGCTGAGTTCATTAATTTCTCGCTGGCGGGATTGACTTTCAAGTTCACCGGTCCTGGAACGGTATTCGTCGCCATCAAAAGCAGCGGGTATGGCGACGCTCAGCTCGTCAATCAATTTTGCCATATCTTGCTGGAAAACTTTGCCATGCCCCGCTATCAGTTTAATAGCCGTTGGTTTGGCTGGCTGGTTGAAATTGTTTACGTAACACCAGTCTGCCGGGACGCCTTGATGGCTGGCTTCATGTTCAACTAATTGCCGTATTGCCGTCAATTTTCCGGTGCCGGAAGGTGCCATTGCGAAAATGTTGTAGCCGTTTTTATGAATATGGATGCCAAATTTGACAGCTTCCATGGCGCGATCCTGGCCAACGGTAATGTCAATATCTTCAAGCTCCTCTGTGGAGTCAAATTTCAATTGTTCGACGTTGCAAGGCTTATAAAGTTGTGAGGGATCCAATGGTGTATTTTTCATAGGGTAGAAGCTCTGCGTGAATGACTTGGTTTCTAGAATAAAGACAATTATGGTTTTGTAAAGCGCTAAGGTGATACTGACGTAAACAGACTTTTAAGCATCCGCTGCACCAGTTTCCTATCGGCTTGCGGCATACCCACCGTCCCTGGCGATCGCCGTGCCAGTTCCCTACTGGCTTACGGCATACACACCATCCCTGGCGGTAAAATTATCCAGTAGGGTTTTAAGGGCATTGTCGTTCTCGGTATTGATGGTTATTACATGAGCCTGTTCTTCCTGCGATAGCGGTTGCGCCGATTGTTGCTGTTGATGCAGCACATCGATCGTCGCCTCCGAAGCATCATTTTGCCGTTGCCGGAGTCGTCTGCATAATTCTTCATCAGACGCTTGAAAATCAACTATAAAAAATTGTACGTTGTTTTCAGCTGCAAGCTGTTGGAACATGTTACGCTGTTCGGATTTAAGAAAGGCGGCGTCAATAATTGCAGAGAAACCAGCGTTAAGCAAGGCTTTAGCAAGTTCGGCAAGGCGCTGGTAAGTTTTCAGTCCGGCCTCTAACGTATAAAGTCCGCTGTCAATCCCGCTGCCGGTTTGCTCCTGTGCCCGATAGCCGAATAGCCGTTTACGTTCTATATCCGAACGTATCTGTAGCGCACCGATTTTTTCAGCCAGTTGGCTGGCCAAGGTGGATTTACCTGAACCTGAAAATCCGTGTGTAATGATCAGTGTTGGCTGATTGTCCTTAATATAACGCTCAGCCAGGTTCGCATAAACCGTGTAATCGGAACGAGCCTGTTTGCAAACAGCATCGTCATTAGGCAACTGCGCCATGCGCAGCAACGAAACTTTAGCCCGTACCAGCGCACGATAGACCAGGTAGTAACGAAATAACGCCAATCCCTGGTAATCACCGGTGCGTTGCAAATATTGATTAAGAAAGCGGTGAGCGTAGCGATCATAACCAAAGTGCAGCAGATCCATAAACAGAAAAGCCACTTCGCTGATGACATCAATCCAGCGCAGCAGCGGATTAAATTCGATGCAATCAAACGGGGTGACCTTGCCGTTTATGAGAGTCATATTGCCCAGATGCAGATCACCGTGACATTCCCGTACATAACCCCGCTGCCTACGCAGCTGCATCAGCGCCGACTTTTTGTTCCATTCGTCATTACCCCAGGTCTGGATGGTTTGAAGTTGCTGTTTATGATGATCATCGTCCAGCAAAGGTCTCGATATGGTTAAAGTTCTCAACAAACCAGTGTTTGATGTCTTCACTCTCTCCATAAGGAGATTCTTCGCTCGCTTTTTCAATCGTTTCATGAAAATCGGCGACAATATCGACAATCTGATCGATTTCATCTGCCCCCAGCTGTCCTCGTTCAGCGCGTTCATTCAGTGTGAGTCCTGCGGGAAACTGAGCCATCTTAACGGCGTATTCGATAGCTTCGCCCGTCCCACCGATTTTGGGATGATCCGGTTGTCCAGTTATTGGTACTACGTCAAGATACAGGTCGGCAGCCAAACGCCGGTTAAGCCTTAATTCTTCGTGACAAAAAAACCGTCGTTTCTGCAGGGTGGAGAAATCAAGAAACCCGAAGTTGACGGGCTTTTTGATTTTGTAAGCGTACTGTCCGGTTAGCAGCACCCAGGAAATATGTGTTTCAACGAGGCTGACAGAAGCTACCTCATGTTCATAAGCGCTCAGATTCACACAATGCTTTAATCAAAGTAATAGCTGAGTCTGGAGTCGTTTTATTATTGATCGATGAATTGCTCATAATTAAATCCGCAAATTTTTATCGGGTCTTATTATCGACAATACTCAGTTAAAAGTTTATTTATTTGTTCATTACATCGTATCTTTTTTTATAGAGTTGTAGGTATTTGTACTAATACTTCTGTCGCTGTAAATAAGCTATATTTCAAATCGAAGGACTTGCATTCAGCAACGTTAGTCAGAGAATATAAAATTTAAAACCATTGAAATTAAGTAACAGCTTAATGACTTAATACGAACCAAATTTATTTAAGGATTTTTAATCATGTCTACAACAACTAATACCGGTACTGTTAAATGGTTTAATGCTGCCAAAGGTTTCGGCTTCATACAACAGGAAAAAGGACCGGATGTTTTCGTTCATTACAGTAATATCAGTAGCACAGGTTTCAAATCACTGACTGACGGACAAAAAGTGCAATTCAATATAGGGCAGGGGAAAAAAGGCCCACAAGCCGAAGATTTAATAGTTCTGTAATGTTTCTCCTTTATACTTAATTAGAAAAAGGTGAATAGTCATGCAAATTCCATTACAAATTACTTTTCGTGGAATACCCAAAGTCTGAAGCCGTAGAGGCGAGGATTCGTGAAAAAGTAAGCAAGCTTGAGAGATTTCACTCGCATATTATGAGTTGCAGGGTTGCGGTTGAAGCCGAACATCAACACCATCATCAGGGCAATCAATACCACATTCGCATCGATATCACCACGCCGCGCAAAGAATTGGTCATCAGCCGGGAACATCATGACAAAAAGGCTCATGAAGATGTTTATGTGGCTATACGCGATGCCTTTGACGCAGCGACGAGACAATTGGAGGACTACGCCCGGGTTCAGCGCGGTGATGTTAAAACGCATGACTTGCAAAGTACCGGCACCGTAGTCCGTTTACTCCCTAATAAAAGATCATGGATTTATTGAGGCGGCCGACGGTCGTGAAATTTATTTCCACCGAAACAGTGTAGTAGGAGAAGGATTTGACTCGTTAGCCGTTGGCGATGAAATTCGCTATGTCGAAGAAGAAGACGATCTTGGCCCGCAAGCCAGTATTATTTATCCATAAATAAACTATGCTCGAGGGATACACATTTGTTAAAATTACACATAACTAATAATGTAGACATAACCAAAACTAATGAATGATTTATTTAATCAATTGGGGAACTTTTTTTTTCATACCCGTAACGTGCTTTTTCCTATCCTTATTGCGATGGTGCTGTTTATATGGCCTCCAGTTGCGATAGATAATGCTCCAGCCATCTATCTAATGGCCATCGGTCTGCTAATGATCATGATGGGGCAGGGGCTACGGATACTGACGATTGGACTCGCTTATATCAGTCGCGGTGGTCGGAAAAGACGTATTTATGCCGAAAATTTGGTCACGGATGGCCTTTTTTCACATTGCAGAAATCCGCTGTACTTAGGCAATGTCCTAATCGTCAGCGGATTCTTATTTGTGTCCGGTAATTTGATAGGCATCATTGTTGGTTCATTGGCTTTTATGATCATTTATCGGCTTATTGTTTACAGTGAAGAAAGTTTTTTAAGTGCAAAGTTTGCAGAAAATTATGCGGCTTTTTGTGCTGATGTTCCTCGCTGGTTTCCTAGATTAAAGGGTTTACAGGAGACCATTAGAAATTACCAGTTTGATTGGCCAGCAGTTGCCGTTAAAGAGTACGGCACGATATTTACCTCGCTGCTAATTCCCCTGGGTTTGATTGCCTGGAAGTTATCTTTGGTAAATAAGCTGGGTGAATATCAATCATTATTAATCGGGTTCCTAATAACAATAATTATCGCTTATGGGCTTGTTCGGTTTTTAAAGAAAACTGAACGTCTCAGATCAATGCGGTAAGCTCTAACGGAATCAGTCAGGAGCAGACATGAAATGCGATGAGCTAGAAAAGCAGCAGATAATCACTGAACATAAGTATATGACTAACCAAGATAAAATATTTCAACAAACGGGCCGGGTGGAAGATTTCTCTTTTAATGACAATGTCGCGCAGGTATTTGACAACATGGTGTCAAGGAGCGTGCCGTTTTACAATGAAATCCAGCGAATTCAGGCAGATCTTATTATTGATATTTTGCCTGAAGATTCAGGTGTTGTTTGCGATTTAGGGTGTTCGACAGGGACTACGATAGAGCACATTGCAAAACATAAAAAATGTCCGCCTAGTACTCGGTTTATCGGGTATGACAATTCAGAACCCATGCTGGATAAGGCTCGCAGCAAATTGTCTGAACAAATAGATGCCGGGAAAGTATCATTAATTACTGCCGATTTGAGCAATCTTCCTGAATTACCTCCTTGCCATGTTGTCATTCTTAACTGGACCTTGCAGTTTGTACGTCCCATCGACAGAGAGTATTTGCTGAGAAACATTTACGCTTCGCTAAAGCCCGGCGGTATATTGCTGTTATCAGAGAAAATTCTCGGCAATGATCCGGTTTTGAATCGCTTATATATAGATCATTATTTACAATATAAAACAAATTTGAGCGGTTATACCGACGCTGAAAATCAACGCAAACGCGAAGCGCTGGAAAATGTTTTAATTCCTTACCGTCTGGATGAAAACTATGCTTTGCTGGAGCGCGCTGGATTTAAGCAAATCGATACTTATTTCCGGTGGTTAAATTTCGCCTGCATTATCGCCATTAAAGATTAAATTCGCCGATATCAATTTTGATATAAGTTGCTAACTTCTTTTTCTATATTGAGATAGCAAAAAGTTTAATCATTTCGCAGAGCTTGCTAGTCATAAAGATACGCCTGTTCGGTAAAATTGATAACCATCTTACGTCAACGTACCGGCTTCGATACTTTTGTGCGCGGTCAGATTAATGCCCGCGCCGATAATATGAACAAGCTCCGGTCGCTAAATAACGCAATTAAAGTTAACGGCTCAAAGCAAAATTGATTTTTATTCCAAATCTTTAAAATCACTCCGGATTGTCTGAACTTCAGATCGATATGTTTCAGCGTCTCCGTAACTGATGAACTTCTGATAGCGGCTGTGTAGGTTTTTAATGCGGTGGGCATGTTTAATAGGACACCAAAATTGTTCCGTACGTCCGGCGATTTCCTGCAAATAACCAAATAAGCCATTGACGTAACTGCAATAGCCACAATTAATCTTTTCTATAAGATTCAGGTAGTTGAGGTATTGTCGGTCGAAGACAATATAGTCTTGTCGCTTGACTTTGGGGATACCATAAATAGGGAAACAGATTGCCTGATACAGGCTGATAGTTATATCTATTAATGCCACAGGGACAATACAGATCCAGATGAAGGGTACGCTAAGTATGTGTTTAAGTGGGGCGTCGGTTATATAGTTGAACAGCTGTTTGGCATATTCCCTATGCCTGATAATGACGTTTTCTTCAAAAAAGACCCGGCGTTTGCGGATTTCATAAGAAAATTCCTCCTGTTGTTTTTGTAATTCCTCAACCAGCTCGTTTTCCAAGGCTTTTATTTTGTCCAGCAGTACTTCAAGTTGGGTAGGCATTACAGATTCCTGTGTAGAGGCGAGATAAGTAGTATAAAAAGCAAAGGAAATCAGTATAAATGGATTATTAAATATCTACTTTAACATTTAACTCTATTCTGCGGAACGGAAAGGATTTATTTTGCTTCCTGGCTGTCGGCTTGATGAGTGTTGATAAAACTACTTGCATAAAATTACACTGTCGAACAGTGTTATAGGTATTTGTACTAATATTTTTTTCTGGTATTTCCAGCTAGAGTGGATGCAAGTGATTTTATTTCATGAGCGACTCAAGAAATTTAAGACCAGTAGTATCGAGGTGGAAAATGATTTCAATCGTTCAAAGAGTTTATGAAAAAATAAATCTTAAAGAATCCGGGGCACCAATAGATCTTCCAGATTGTTATACCAGAATTGCCGAGATTGCCTATTACAAAGCCGAAATCAGAGGTTTTGAGCCCGGTCACGAACTTGATGACTGGTTTGAGGCAGAACAAGAGTTTAATGACTGGTTTGATACTTTATATAGTGAAAGGGTGGCTAAACATAAACCCCGTTAATTCAATGTTGTGTAGTAGATGTGCTTAATTAATATATTACGGAGAATGTTATGAAATCTAGCGAAAAAGATACAAAAAAAAGCTCAGAATTAATGCCCAGTTCACCCGTTGGTGGTTTAGTTTCATTCGATGAGTTTGATAATCTTTTTGATGACTTTCTCTCGCGCAGATGGCCTCGCTTGTTAGACTGGAATTTGCCTACAGGATTGGAAAGAGGATTTCCGAAAGTTGATATTATCGATCATGATAATGAAGTAGAGGTTCATGCGGCATTACCGGGTGTTAAAAAAGAAGATCTGGATGTGTCAATCACCAATCAGACTATTACCATCCGTACTTCCACCAAAGAAGAAAAAAAGGAAGAGGAAAAAGGCAAATATTTTCGCCGTGAAATAACGCGTGGAGAATTTCAGCGCACACTGTCCTTGCCCGACAATGTCGATGGTGACAACGCAAAAGCATCGTTTAAAGATGGCATACTGAAAGTGATTATTCCAAAAACAGAAAAAAGCAAGCGTAAAACCATTGAAATAAAATAGTCCGAATTTTACTGGTGGCTTGTTTTCATTGGGTATTAATCATGGATGATTAGTACCTATGAAGATAAGTTGAATAGTAATGTCGATTCTACCAGGTCGGCAATTTGATCCGGAGAAAAAAATGAAAAATGAAACTGTTGCTGCGCTAGTCGCTGTATTAGTGATTGTTTTGGGCATACAGGCTTATATGACGTTTCGTTTGAATGACCGGATCAATCAGCTGAGTATGCAGGGTAATCAAGCTGTCAGTCCCCAAATCAAAATACCGAAGTTATCAAAATCAATTCCACCCAAGTCGGATCAGGATGACGAATTCTTTAAGGGGCGCTCATGGAATCCCTATGAAGAAATGCAGCATATGCAGGATGAAATGGAACAGGTTTTCGGTGAATCATTGTCCCGTTTTCACATGAATACCCCTTTAGGCAGTTTAAGCAAAACGCCTGACGTGGATTTACAGGAAAAACCAGATCATTACCTTGTAACCGTGAATGCGCCCGGTGCCGATGAATCATCGATTAACGTAAAACTGGAAGACCGGATTTTGCATATTTCGATTAAAACAGAACAGGCCAAAGAGGAAACCGATGAGAAAAATGGTAAATATCAGTACCGTGAACGTTTTGTCGGTGAATTTCAACGGGTATTAACATTACCGGGACCTGCAGACGCGGCTAAAATGAAAACCGATTACCGTAACGGCGTATTGACTATTACGATTCCGAAGGCATAGATCCAACTTAGTTTTGCTTCTCCTGATAATTTCAATTTTGATATAGCAGGCCTAATTATGATGCGTATTTTTCTTTTTCTGGCGACCAACATCGCAATAATGATTGTGATCAGTGTTGTCTTTAGCCTTTTAGGCTTAAGCGGCATTCTTCGATGCTCAGGGCGTGAATTTGGATCTTAACGCCCTGTTAGTCATGTCAGCTGTGATTGGCATGACGGGCTCATTCATTTCTCTGGTTATGTCAAAATGGTCCGCAAAACAGGCTATGGGGGTTCAGGTAATAGAGCAACCGCAAAACCAGACTGAGCAATGGCTGTTCAATATCGTGGCCAAACAGGCCAAACAGGCGGGAATCGGTATGCCTGAGGTCGGCATTTTTCAGACCCCAGAATCCAATGCCTTTGCTACCGGAATGAGCAGAAACAGTGCGCTGGTAGCGGTCAGTACCGGTTTGCTGCAAAACATGAATGCCGATGAAGTTGAAGCGGTTGTCGGCCATGAAATCACTCATGTGGCTAACGGGGACATGGTTACGATGGCCTTGATGCAGGGCGTGGTAAACACTTTCGTTTACTTTTTTGCCACCATCATAGGTCATGTTGTTGATCGCGTTATCCTTCAAAACGAACGAGACCATGGCATGGGTTATTACGTTACCCAGATGATTGCACAAATTGCCCTGGGTTTTCTGGCCTCCATGCTGGTCATGTGGTTTTCCCGTTACAGGGAATTCAAAGCCGATGCAGGTGGCGCAAGTTTAGCCGGAAGAGAAAAAATGATCGGCGCTCTTCGCGCCTTGCAACGTGAACATGAGCCACAGGATCTGCCCGGACAACTGGCTGCCTTTGGCATTAATGGCGGTGGTGTGAAAAGTTTGTTTATGAGTCATCCGCCATTGGAAGAACGAATTGCAGCATTGCAAAAGCTCCGAAGATACTTGGAATAAAAGGCGCGATCAATGCTAAAGAATGAAGTAAAGGCTATAAATCGCCATCGATGGATTTCAGAAGCTGCTTATTACAGGGCAAAAGCCAGGGGATTTGAACCCGGCAAAGAATTGAACGATTGGCTAGAGGCCGAAATAGAATATGCGAAAATGCTGATTGCTCTCTACAGTTCAATTTTAGAAGAAGATGGGGCGATGACTATTTTAAACTTACAGGAGTTGGCGGGATTTATTGGTATTCAAAATCCAGAGAATATGCTTTCAGAAACAGAACTTGTCCGGGCAATTCAGGATGCTACGGAACATATTCCTTGCTTTCGGTCTAACTTCAATATGATTTGTGACGAAGTAGATTGCAAATGGAGAGTTGAGTGTCGAAAAATGATTTCAGCATGGTATTGAAGAATTGGACATCTCAACGTTTTAAAAAGGGATTATCGAATACCGCTCAATGCTGCTGAATTAAGCTCCGCCGATTTTTTGCCGGCAATTCAACATGTAGGATGTGCTGACCAAAAGTAGGCGCTTTAGGGAACGCAGTGAGCGCATCAATATCAGCATTGATCACAAATAATGCGCTTCGTGCCCAGTTCATCCAACTGCCTTATATTCAGTCATTGGATGGTAAATTGCTGGTATCAACAGTCGATTATTGCTTTATAAATTCAGGAGGTTGTACACATGAAAAGAATAAAGCATCTTATTTTTTGGCTTGTTGTTATCGGCCTCATTTTGCTGTTGTTTTCCAGCCATGTCATAGCCGAAGATATTTTTCAGCGACAACGCCAAGAAATGGTGGACATTATAAAGATCCACGTGAAGGAGACCCGCGATTTCCTGAATCAGGAATCGCTCGATAATCGGGTTCTTGATACCCTGCGTAAGGTGCCAAGACATGAATTTGTACCCGATGATCAACGTCCTTATGCGTACGAAAACATGCCACTCCCAATTGGTTATGGGCAGACCATTTCCCAGCCTTATATCGTCGCAGTCATGACCGACCTGCTTAAACTGAAAAAAACCGATCGGGTTCTGGAAGTCGGCACCGGATCGGGGTATCAGGCGGCCATTCTCGCTGAGCTTGCTGATAGCGTGTACACCATTGAAATTGTTGAAGAGCTGGGCAGGCAGGCGGCAGAGAACCTTAAACGAACCGGTTATGATGCTGTTCATACACGGATCGGTGATGGCTATTACGGCTGGGAAGCAGCGGCGCCTTTTGACGGCATTGTCGTTACCGCCGTTGCGAGCCATATACCTCCGCCGCTAATCAAACAGCTAAAACCCGGTGGCCGCATGATCATCCCTGTTGGCGCTCAGTTTATGACGCAGTATCTGGTTTTGGTGACTAAAGATGTTGATGAAAAAGTCACCACTCGCCAAATTCTGCCGGTCAGCTTTGTCCCACTCACCGGCAAGCATTGATAGAAAAATGACGATGAAGCCAAGCTTCCCGTTGTTGGCCGCTGTCGCCATTATTTCGGCGTCTGCACTGGCTTATGAAGTTTTATTAATGCGCCTGTTTTCGATTATCCAATGGCATCATTTCGCCTATATGATTATCAGCCTGGCGCTTTTGGGCTATGGCATCAGCGGGGTTTTTCTGGCGCTGAACCGCGACCGGCTAACGCAAAGTTTTCCGTCTGCGATAGTGGCTAATATGTTGCTGTTCAGTCTTTCAGCCCCAGTCTGTTTTCTGCTGGCCCAGCAAATCCCTTTTAATCCGGCAGAAATTTTATGGATGCCCGTGCAACTGCTGTATTTGTGCAGCATTTATCTGATTTTGACGTTGCCTTTCTTTTTTGCAGCCAACGTCACCGGCTTGTCTTTTTATCAATATAAGAGCCAGATATCTTTCATCTATGCAGCCGATCTATTCGGGGCAGGAGTGGGCAGTGCGGGAGTCATTCTGCTGCTGTTTCTGGTATTCCCGCAAAAAATATTAACCGTGCTGGTTATATCGGGTGTTGTTGCAGCATTGATAGCCTCAAATTTCGGTTTTCGTGAGCAGCGTGACAGTGCTAATCATTGGCTCGGTTCGTCAGTTATTATCATCGGGACTGCCGTTGTTTTAGTAGTGACAGCCTTGACGACGCTGAATGTTTCTCCGTATAAAAGCCAGAACCAATTACTGCACGTTCCCGGTACAAAAATCATAGACCGGTATTCCAGTCCGCTGGGAGTGATCAATGTGGTGAAGAGTGCAGATACGCCTTTACGCCATGCGCCCGGACTTGAGTCTTAATGCCACGACAGAACCGCCGGAGCAGCTAGCCGTCTTTACCGATGCAAACAATATGACGGCAATCACCCGTTATGACGGCAATCCTGAAACGGTCAGCTATCTCGACCAAACCACGTCGGCATTGCCATATCATTTAAAACAATTAGCTGACATCCTGATACTCGGAGCCGGCACAGGCAGCGATATTTTGCAGGCCAACTATCATACCGTTAAGCACATCAATGCCGTTGAGCTAAACCCACAAGTCATCGATCTGGTTAAGGATAAATATGCCGACTTTGCAGGCTACATTTATTCCAGCGGCAATGTAAATCTACATGTTGGTGAAGCCCGTGGCTATCTGGCGGCAACGAAAAAGAACTATGACCTGATCAATATTTCATTGCTGGATGCTTTTGGCGCATCGGCGGCAGGTCTTTATTCAATGGCTGAAAGTTATCTTTATACCGAACAGGCCATACAGGAATATTTGCGGCATGTAAGCCCAGACGGTTATCTGAGTTTTACCCGCTGGGTTAAAATTCCGCCCCGCGATGAACCCAAGCTATTGGCTACGGTTATTAGCGCGCTTAAAGATGACAATGTCCGGCAACCCGGCCAGCAAATAATCATGATACGCGGCTGGCAAACCAGCACCTTGATTGTAAAGAACGGCGTTATATCCGCTGAGGAAATCAGCCGCTTAAAACAGTTCTGTAACGAACGCAGCTTTGATCCGGTTTACTATCCCGGTATATCGGAGCAGGAAGTCAATCAATTTAATATCCAGCAGCAGCCTTATTTGTATCAAGCGGCTGTGGCTTTATTGAGTGATGAGAGCAGGGCATTTATTGATGATTACAAATTCAATATCGAACCGGCTACAGACGAGAAGCCCTACCTGTTTCATTTTTTTAAATGGCGAACCTTGCCCGAGATTTTGTCGTTACTGGGCAGCAGCGGAAGCTTTTTGCTGGAAAGCGGCTATTTACTATTAATCGCGGCGTTACTGCAGGCGATACTCGCCAGCTTGTTACTGATAGCACTGCCGCTGTGGCTATGGAAAAGTAAGCTGGGCATCAAACCAGGATCAGGTAGTCATCTGCGCATGCTGGTGTATTTTTTCTGCCTGGGTTTGGCATTTTTGTTTATTGAAATTGCCTTTATCCAGAAATTTATCCTGATCCTGCATCATCCGCTTTATGCCATTACCGTGGTGCTGAGTACATTCTTGTTAACAGCAGGTGCTGGTAGCTATTTCTCGACAAAGCTATCAAGTAGCTCTGAAAAATCGGCGTTTATGCTGCCGATAGTGTCCATCGCATTGCTTAGTATCAGTTACAGCCTGGGCTTTGAATCCATCACGGGATTTTTGCTGCAAATGGGGAGCCTAAGCCGCTACCTGTTGTCGATAGTGTTGATAGCGCCGCTGGGTTTTTGTATGGGCATGCCGTTTCCGATGGGCCTGGATAAAATCAGCCACACCGCTCCAGCTTTGATACCTTGGGCCTGGGGCATTAATGGCTGCGCCTCGGTCATCAGCGCCATATTGGCAACTCTGATTGCGATGCAGTTTGGTTTTACGGTTCTGATTTTTCTGGCGGTTGTTTTGTATGGCGTAGCGGCGTTGTGTTTTCCCAAATTGGCAGAGACATAACGGTATAGCCTAAATCTCAAGGAACGCAAAACCCGATTTGGGCTTCAGTAAATATTTGCTGTTACGCAATAGTTAAGAAATTCCCGCCACAAAGACACAAAGAAAAATATACAATTTTGAGTTTTGTTCGCGGGTTATCAATCAGCCAATCAAAGCCGCTTGCTTCTTGGCGGTTTATAGACTATTCAACAGGAAAGGCTATGTCACCGTTAAATATTGAATATTTACCAGAGCAGCATTGAGTAGCGTTTCCGGTGCGATGCAGCATTCAGCAGTTTGCGTTGGTGATGATCTAATTCACGGATTGCAGCTTCGGTCTTTTGCGAATGCCGCAGAATGGCCAATTAGCAGCCGGTCATGGTTGTTCTAAATACCATCTGATTTTGGGATAACATACACATTTTGTGCGTTATCCAGATAGGGAATGCTGGTATGCAAGATTATCTTGATGTTTGATAGTAACCAGCTTATAAACCAGGCAAACCTCGTCTCCTGTCAGACTGTTTCACCTTTATATGGGATATTCGTTATGAGCAAAGTTCTTCTCTTCATTCTTGGACTCGTTGCAACTTCTGTTCAGGCAGAAGCTATCGATAATCGTCAAATCCTTACACTTACAGAATCCCAACGTGATCATGTTTTGGGAGAGATGCGTGCCTTATTGACGGGTACGCAAAACATATTAATTGCGCTTTCCAAAGATGATATGGCGGCAGTAGCTCAATACGCTCGGCCACTAGGCATGAAAATGGCTGACACAGCCGAAACCCATCTCAAAGGTGTATTACCCCAAGAATTCATGCAACTCGGAATGTCAGTCCATAAAGACTTTGACCTGATAGCCGCAGATGCAGAGACCTTAAAGGACCCTAAGCACACCCTGAAGCAATTGGGCGAGTCCATGAGCAAATGCACTGCATGCCATGCTTCTTATCAAATTCGCACAGTAAAACCCGCTCAGGTTGCAGGAAAAGCGAGCGAGGCGCGGCTTGATGAAGTTGAACAGCGTGGTATCCATGTGATGCCATTTAATTTAGAACAGACTACACATGTTTTTTCCAAAACAGCGGAGGGTGGCGTGCAGCAGGTCATCGTTAAAAACAAATCCAATATCAAGCAAATCAAATTAATACGTGCACATCTGTCGAAAATTTCCCGTGAATTCGCGCAAGGGAACTTTTCAGATCCCGAGAAGATTCACGGTGAAACCATGCCAGGACTGGCTGAATTAAAAAAAGCCAAAATGGGCCAGATAAAGATAGAGTACTCAGAACTTCCCGACGGTGCACAGATTACCTACTCGACCAAATTACCTAATTTAATAAGCTCGATTCATCAATGGTTTGATGCCCAATTAAGCGACCATGCGCGTCATGCCTTTCCAGGGCATGCGAACCATCAAATGCACGGTGAATAATTGTGAGGTTATGTCTTTGCCACTTTTCGTAACACCAGATCAACTCAGACGGTGAAAAGCTCGGATCGTCTCCCCGTTCCGCTTGTAGCTGAGATTGGCGTATTTTCATAAGAACCACTGTTTTATTTGTTTTAATGAGCTCCGAAACTTAAGTATTCAATGTTAACATTGTTAATATGAGCCTTTGCATTCAGCTTGTTGCTGCAAAATAAAGGTATCCCACTACAATGACTTGAATCAACGAGGAATCGGATGAGTAAGCTTTCCCTGTCAACTTTACCAAAAACCGGTCTGGCCGGATTAAAAGAAAACTGGCGTAGTGACCTACGGTCCGGATTTTTAGTATTTCTTATTGCTTTGCCATTGTGCCTGGGCGTTTCAATAGCTGCTGACTTTCCACCGTCTGCAGGTATTATTTCCGCTATTATCGGGGGGCTACTGGTATCGCGCATTAGCGGTTCATACCTGACTATCAATGGCCCGGCTGCCGGATTGATTGTAGTGGTTTTGGCTGCAGTGCAAACACTGGGTGAAGGCGATGCCATGGCCGGTTACCGTTATACCTTGGCGGCGGTTGTGGTGGCTGGCATACTGCAGGCGTTGATGGGGGCATATAAGATAGGGCAACTGAGTTCCTTTTTCCCCACGTCAGTAGTGCATGGAATGCTGGCTGCGATTGGCATTATTATTATCGTCACCCAAAGTCATGTCATGCTTGGGGTGACTCCGGCACCCGGTAGCCTGTTTTCGACTATCGCACAGATTCCGCATAGTTTGTTTAACATGAAACTGGATGTTTTCCTCATCAGTTTTTGGGGCTTGCTGATACTGATTACCTGGCCTTTAGTCAATAGCAGGTTTCCCGCGCCTGTCATGGTGGTGGTGTTGGGAATGATATTCGCCTGGCATTTTGATCTGGCTCAAGATGCAGCTGTCAGCGGATCGAAATTCATGGTGTCGATTTCCGAGAGCTTTTCGGCCGACTTTTATTTTCCGGACTTTTCCAAACTATTCACCGTAGCCTTTTGGGGGACGGTTCTAAGTCTCAGTTTGGTGGGCAGTCTTGAAACCATGCTGAGCGCGACAGCGGTCGACAAGCTGGATCCCTATGAACGCACTTCCGATCTTGATCGCGATTTGAAAGCTGTCGGAATCGGTAACATGGTGGCCGGTTTAATCGGCGGTTTTCCTATGATTGCTGAAATTGTCCGTAGCTCTGAGAATGTTAATAATGGGGCCAAAACAGGCTGGGCTAATTTCTTTCATGGCTTGTTATTGTTGATTTTTGTGGTTTTGTTTCCACGCCTTATCAATAGCATTCCACTGGCTTCATTGGCGGCAGTACTGGTCTATACCGGTTATCGTTTAGCCTCGCCTACAACCTTCGCCAAGGTGTTGGATGTTGGCAAAGACCAGTTGTTCATATTTGTTGTCACCATTATCGGGGTGTTGGCGACCGATTTATTGATAGGTGTCGCTCTGGGTATTGTTGTAAAGCTGGCTATTGATCTGGTACGGGGCGTTTGGCTAGGCAACTTGTTCAAGATTCATTTTACGATTCAACAACAAGATAACGATACGCTGGTTGTTAAACTGTTAGGTTCGGCGTTATTTTCAAACTTCCTGCCGTTAAAAAAGGCGCTTGCCAATCTGGAACCCGGCAAAACGATTATTTTTGATTTCACAGACGGTTACCTGATCGATCATACCGTGATGGAATTTATCCAGGATTTCAGTCGTAACTATGAAGCTCAGGGTGGACATTGTCAGATAATAGGTAAAGCGTTGGAAACCTTTTCCGATCATGCTCTCGCTGCACGGTTAATGACAGCTGATGATAGAGAAAGCTAGGCGGGGCAGCTTGAGTTCAGATGACTTAAGTGATTAATAAGTCGTTGTTATTGATGCAGCGGCTACTCATTTATAATGCGATGGTCATGTGTTCGAATCCCATGTGACCCTCCTGTCAAACAAAATATAAATCAAGTCCTTACGATTTATCGAAGGGCTTTTTTATTGCCTGGTTAGGCTTCACGTTGCACTTCAAAATAAAAAGCCATAACAATCCGGAATACTTGCCTGAATTTCAGGCAACAAAAACCGTTTGTTAGGCAAAAAGCCAGTTGCAGGTAGCTGGTTTGTTCCCCTGCTTGAAAGCTGTCGCCTTCAATATTTCCATTACTCTTGATTCGATTATACTGAATCGTTCAGCGAAATTTGCCGTAAAGCTATATCGCTTTGGTATTGTTGCTATGTTAGTTAATGTTGCACTCATTTTTTTGATCCCCGATCAATTATTATTTTAACGATATGATTTTTCACATTAACCACCAAAAATACTGACAAAAATTATTATTAAAATCATTCCTATCAGACATATTTCTACCGTTAGAATTTGTTCATTTTCACGGGTTTTCATTGCCTTTCCTCGATCAAACCAGAAGACTTCAATCGTCTATTTAGATTCACATAAACAATCTGATTTACGTGAATACTCTGGGTTGGTTGACTTGCTGTCTTAGTCGTTTAGCAATCCCAGTTGCAAATGTTGCAACCAAGAACCGTGCCAATTTTTAAAGTTAAAATAATATATTTAATTTCAATAGGTTAGATATTTTTCTCGTGAGGCTATTTGAGTTCCGCGAGTGAGCGTGAGACAAATGTGCGGCTCATGGCTGTCTCATGTGTGTCACATGAGACATATGTGAGACAGTGTCTGGGCAAAGCCGAGGATCATAGGATTTTGGTGCCAGATAGGGAGTGACTGGTGAGCGCGCCCGGCACGGTCGGTAGTCGGTTTATCGATCCGTGGAAATGCCCAATTCAACCAAACGTCAGTAGAAAGTGGCCCGGCTGATACCGAGCAGTTTGGCAGCTGTCCGCAAACAGAAAAATGCTGGTGGCATTGAAGTGATCATCAAAAAATTACAAGGCAGGCCCCGAGCAAGCGCTTTGTAAATATGCAGCCTGTTGCTCGGAGGATTTTTTGGTAGATAAAATAAAGTCGCACGACTTCGCGGACGAGGAGTCCGCGATTAAATCAATCGGGCATAAGCCAAGCTAGCCATCAATACTCGACATCATGATAAATATTCTGCACATCGTCCAGATCATTCAACATATCTAAAAACTTTTCAAACATCGGCATATCATCGCCGCTGATAGCTGTGACACTTCTTGGCACAAATTGAATTTCGTCCACATCAAAATCAATCTCACCAAAGGAATCCGTTAAGGCTTGCTTGGCCTTAAAGTAGTCGGCGTGGGGCGTGAAGACGGTGATTTTTCCATCATCGCTTTCAATATCGGTAACATCCACATCGGCAGTTAGCAATGCTTCAAGAACAGTGTCCTCGTCATCATTTTTAAATGCCAGGATAGCGGCATGGTCAAACATGTGGCTGACCGCGCCTTGGGTACCAATTTTACATTTTGTTTTGGTAAAACACTGGCGCACATCACCAAAAGTACGGTTAGGGTTGTCGGTCAGGCAATCGACAATCACCATGCAGCCACCGGGACCAAAGCCTTCATATCGCGCAGGTGCAAATTCTTCACCACCACCGCCTTTAGCTTTGTCGATTGCTTTTTCAATAACGTGGGTAGGTACCTGGTCTTTCTTGGCTCGATCAATCAGCCCCCGTAATGCTAAATTTCCATCTGGGTCGATGCCTCCCGATTTAGCGCACACATATATTTCACGGCCATATTTACTGTAGACCTTTGCCTTGGCATCAGACGTTTTGGCCATGGAAACTTTACGGTTTTGATAGGCTCTACCCATTTGGCTGTTGCTCCATTAACAAAGTAAAATTGCTAATTTTACAGTTAAGAATTTTGCATGGGAAACCTTTTAGACACCTCATTAAACGGCATCCCTGTTGTGAGGTATCGATCTACTTTTTTTGTTTGCTTACCTGATTCTGGAATAGGGTTGACCATCACTCGAGCGACACGATTTTACGGCAGAACCGTGTCGCTCAGCTTCCGCCTTTTACCCTGGATTTCAAGTGCTCTGCAAGACGTTTCATGGCCGAAGAAGCATCATCGACCGGAGAGATGGACGTTAATAATGCTTGGCATGGTTCGGTTGTTCAGGGAATTGATGAGTGCTTCTTCAAACGCTTCTTCTGTAGTGGCATCGTACCCTTTTAGCGGACCAAAGACTTCCCCCAGCCGGTCGAAACGCCAACTACTAATATCATTGAAAGGGCCTTCAAGGATGCCCCGTTCGGTGCTGTAACCGGAATTGTTAAAAACCACCACAATCGGATTCAGGCCGAGGCGTGCGTGCGTTGAAAGTTCAGTGCCGGTCATTTGAAATGCGCCATCGCCGACCAGAATGAGTGCACGATGGTCGGGGCGGGCAATTTGCGCACCGAGCGCAGCCGGCACTGCAAAACCCATAGTGGCATAGAAACTGGAGGCCAAGAATTCGCTTTGTTCGTGTACCCGTAAATCGATCGCAGCGAAAAGGCAATCGCCCACATCACAAACTACGATCATTTCAGGGCTAAGCGCCTGATTGAGGCGTCCGATCAAACGGGCGGTAGTTATCGGCCGGTTCGGTTCGGGAAACCCGCTTGCTTCCAAGGCTACAGGCGGCAATGAGAACCCTTCGCCGTGCAAGTTTTGACTGAGCTCACCAAGGCCGTTAAAAAATCGGCTAACGCGACGCGAGGATAGCGGTGGGCGCTGATCACAACCTCATTCAGAGCTGCACGGATCATATGATGGGGATCAAGTTTTGCGGTATAGATGCCGGTATCTACGTCGTTCAATGTAACGCCCAGCATCAGGAGTAAATCGGATTGCTCCACCATGTAGCGCGCATTCTCCGAACTCATCGCTCCTTCATAAATGCCGAGATAGGCAGGATGCCGCTCGGCAATGACTGACTTACCTGATAATGTGGCTACGACTGGTAAGCGTGCGCGTTCAACGAGTTCGACCAAAGCACCCTGAAGTCCGCGTCGGTGCAACTCAACGCCCGCTATGATCATAGGCGAAACTGACTTAGCCATAAGCTCAGTGGCCTCTGAGACTGCTTCCGATAAAGCTGTCTCATCGCTTGCAAATTGCTCCATCGCCTCAGCTGGCATCGGATAGCCTTCAACCATGACCAGGTCACGGGGAATTTCTATGTAAACCGGCTTTGAAAACCGGCGAGCAGCCGCAATTGCACGGTCTATCTGACGGAAAGCTATCACAGGATCATTGAGCACCACGGTTGCACAGGTAATGCGTTCAAAAATTTCGCGCTGGAACGTGAAAGGACCAAAACGGTGATGAATCAAAGGATCATCTCTTTGTTCGCGCACGCCAGGAGCTCCGCTGATGACTACCACAGGCGAGGACTCCGCATAGGCACCGGCAATTGCATTTACCGTATTTAATGCCCCTACACCGTAAGTCACTGCCAGCGCCCCCATTCCCGTGCAGCGTGCATAACCGTCAGCTGCAAAGGCGGCGGTATCTTCTCGCGTGGTGCCGATATGCTGAATCGGACTTTTGATCATCAGATCATAAAAGCCGAGTATATAATCGCCGGGAACGCCAAAGATATGCTTAACATTTGCGTCATATAGGCGCTTGAGGAGGTATTGTCCGATAGTATCGAATTTAGCAGTGCTCATAACGATTTATCCTTTGGAAAAGTACTAATCAAGCATGTCAACAAGCGGGCAAATTTTTCAGGTAAATGGTAAAATCAAAAACAGATTAGAATTTTTAATTTCCTTTTTGGGAACAGTACACCTTACAGATCTTGGTGAGCAAGGGATTTTGTAGACATTAAGGTGTATAGATAAAAATCTCGTAAAAAGAAATATTTGGCGTAGAAAATATTGCTATGGCCCCCTTCATTGGCAGGGTGAGCATAGCTCTGGATGTTAGTGTTGATGAGCATTTTCGTCTTGCGAATGAAGAAACTTATATCTTTGGATCGGATATGGGCACAAACGAAGAATGTATGGCCTGGGTCAGGGGATGAAAATGACCGGTCGTTGTCGGTCTACCAAGAGAACTCTGTGGCATTCCGTTAGATGAGATTAGCCCGACAGGTGGGGAATATGCCATGCAACAGAAATTGCGTTGTTGCGTGATCAGAATTTTGATTTAAAAAATGCGACAGTCGTGGTTCAGTGGTTCGGATCTGTCGGCAAACATGCTGCTCGATTATAATTTGAACAAGGTACGAAATTAATTGCAGTCAATGACAGTCGCATCACTATCTACAACCCAGAAGGCTTGGATATCCCGGTATTACTCAAGCTTAAAGATGAAGGTACAAGTGATGCAGATAAACGTCAAGCTAAGCCATTAATGAAGAGATAACTCCTTTTAAGAGGTAGCTTGTGTTTATAAGTCCAGATCAAGATGTGGTGCTTTTTCTCTTAACTGTTTTTCCAGTTTATCGACCATTTCTGCTGCTTCACTCATTTCCAGCGATAGTGCTTCGCGAACAATTTGGGCTAATGTTTGAAACTCAGCCTCACTAATATGGGTACGAGCATCTTTACTGATATTTTGTTTAAATATTTCAATAACTTTTTGCGCTAATTGTTCATTCTGGATAGTCATGTAAAACCTCGTTCTCATTTATTAATTGATACCGTATATCCTACCGGGTAGGAGCCAGTAAAAAGCATCTACTTATTCAAAATCAAGACCAGCTTTTCTCCAAGCCTTCGCTCCTCCTTCAAGATTGGTTAAGTTACGGTAACCTAATTCATAAAGAGACCTTGCGGCTGCATTTCCCATAGGGCCGCCTTCGCAATATAAATAGATGGCTGTATTTTTATCTTCGGGAAATTTGTTTTTGTATTTCTCGATTTCGTTGTAAGGAACAAAAAGGTCAGTGCCTTTTATATGCTGTTGTTCAGGCGTGTGAACGTCAACAAGGAATATATCCTCATTTTGCATGATTCGGTTTAATTCAGCCGGAGTTATAACTTTCAGATAGTCTGGCTTTTGAAACGTGCAGCCAGTAACGATGAAAATAAAAGCCAGGATGGGAAATAGTAGTTTTTTCATAACAATAACCTCGGAGTTCATAAAAAAAATAACTCATTGATAACCTAAAAGTGTATCAACTCATTCATACCGGGCAACCAAGTAATTCAATTTTCAATCTAACTGATAATCATTGGACACTTCGGGATTAGCGATTACTCCCTTAGCCGTGTGTCCGTATAATCGGGGAAAGATCATTGCCACGCGCCGCTGAAAAGTGTTCAGTCTTTCCGCAACTGATCCCGGATAGGCAGTTGGCGGATGCGTTGGCCTGTTGCGGCAAAAATCGCGTTGCACAATGCCGGCGCAATGGGCGGGACGCCCGGTTCGCCCACTCCGCCGAGCGGCGTGTCGAAGCTCGGTCGTGGGCAGCAGATGAACCCGGATTTCGCGGGGCGCGTCATCCATGCGGGTGAGCTGGTAGGCATGGAAGTTATCCTGCATCACCGCGCCTTCCTTGAAGCTGATTTCGCCCAGCGTGGCCAGGCTGACGCCCATGATACAGGCACCCTCGATCTGCGAACGGATGCGCTCCGGATTGACCTGCGGACCGCAATCCACGGCCACATCAATGCGGGGTATGCTCAATTCGCCGTCCTCGTTGACGGCCACTTCCGCCACAACCGCAACGTAAGTGACGAAGCTGTAATGGGCGGCCATGCCCAATCCGCCGCCCTTGGGTAGCGTGCGTCCCCAGCCCGCCTCGCGCGCAACGGTTTCGATCACCCGGCGCAGACGTCCGGTGTCCAGCGGATACACCTCGGGTGATTCGCCCTGATTCCAGGTATCGCCAAGGGTGCGCGGATCAATACGGCGTGGCGGGCCGATCAGGTCAAGCAGGAAATCCTTGGGATCGCGTCCTGCCGCAGCGGCCAGTTCGGCTACGAAAGACTGGATGGCGAAGGCATGCGGGATATTGGACACCGAACGAAACCAGCCAATGCGGGTATGCGCTTCTGCCTCCGGATTTTCAATCCGCAGATTGGGAATGGCAAAGGGCACATTGATGACGCCCATGCCCAGTTCGGCCGGCATCTGGTGCTTGCTGTCGGGACCGAAAGTGGACGAAATGGTCGGTGCTACCGTTCTGTGCAGCCAGGCCACCGGTTTGCCCTGGGCATCCAGACCCGCCTCCAGCCGCTCGACTGAAACCGTGTGGAAATAAGAGTGGTGCAGGTCGTCCTCGCGGGTCCAGGTCAGCTTGACCGGCTTGCCGTTCATCGCCTGCGACAATAGCGCAGCTTCGATGACGTAGTCGGGTATGGATTTGCGTCCGAAACCGCCACCCAACAGGGTGACATGCACCGTGACCTTGTCCTCCGGCAGCTTGAGCCATTTGGCCACGCGTTCCCGGGATGCCTGCGGAGCCTGCGTGCAGGCCCATATTTCGCATTTTCCCTTGACGATGCGGGCTGTCGCCGCCGGTGGTTCCATGGGGGCCTGGGCGAGATGCGGCGCGTAATATTCAGCTTCCACTCGTTTGGCCGCACTTTTTAGCGCAGCATCGACGTCCCCGTCGTTGCGGACCACTTTGCCCGGTTTGCGCGCGGCGGCTTCGAGTTCGGCCTTGTACGCGACGGAATCGTAGGTACCATGTGGCCCCTTGTTCCCATTCGATCTTGAGCGCCTTGCGCCCCTGGATAGCCGCCCAGGTATTGCGGGCAATCACGGCGATGCCCCCGAGCGGGTTGAAGTCAGCGGGCGGAGGACTGCTTTTCAGTTCAATCACCTTTAACACGCCCGGCACCTTGAGGGCATCCTTGGCATCGTAACTCAAGACCTTGCCGCCGAATACGGGTGGGCGCGCGACCACGGCGTAAAGCATGTCTTTGAGACGGGTGTCGATGCCGTACTGTGCCCGGCCAGTGACCATATCCTGCCCGTCATAAATCCCGACCTGACCCTTGCCGATGTAGCGGAAATCCGCCGGCTTCTTCAGGCGCAAGGTTTCGCGAGCAGGCACCGGCAGTTTTGCCGCGGCCTTGGCCAGTTGACCGTAGCCGAGTGTTCTGCCGGTGGCAGGATGAAGGACATGATGTTGCTCGGCACGGACTTCCTGGACCGGCACCCGCCATTGCGCTGCCGCCGCCGATTCCAGCATGGTGCGGGCCGCCGCGCCGACCCGGCGCATGGGCATAAAGAAATGGCGCATACTGCGGGAGCCATCGGTATCCTGGTTGCCGTAACGCACTTCGTCGCCGGGCGCCTGCTCGACACGTACATGTCTGCCAGTCGGCTTCGAGTTCGTCGGCCACCACCATGGGCAGACTGGTGCGAACGCCCTGTCCCATTTCCGAACGGTGGCAAACGATGGTCACCGTGCCGTCGGCCGCTATCGCGACGAACACCAGCGGGTTGTCTACCCAGCCGTGCGGCATGGCATCGGCGCCATACTTGTCTTTTTGTGCAGGGCGCGGCGGTTTCGTCTGCCCTAATCAGTGAGGGAAATCCGGCGGCCAGTACAAATCCGGTGAGCGCCAGATCCTTGAGAAAAGCGCGCCGGCTGATGTTGGCGATACACAGGCTGTCGTCGTCTGCGTTCCACATATCAGCACTCAATTCAGGGCGATCCGGTGGCTTTTTCATGGTTTGATCTCCGTTATTCCGGCGACCTGCTTGATGGCGGCGCGTATGCGGGGATAGGTGCCGCACCGGCAGATATTGCCGCTCATGGCCTTGTCGATATCGGCATCGGTGGGCTTGGGGTTTTGTTTGAGCAGCGCCGTGGCGGCCATTATCTGGCCGGACTGGCAATAGCCGCATTGCGGTACGCCCAGCGTTAGCCAGGCTTCCTGGACCTTCTTGCCCTGTTGCGTCCTGGTCGATGGCTTCGATGGTCACGATTTTCTTGCCGACGGCGGCCGAGATGGGCGTCACGCAGGCACGAGTGGGTTCTCCGTCGAGATGTACCGTACAGGCTCCGCACAAAGCCATGCCGCAGCCGAATTTGGTTCCGGTCAGGCCCAGGTGGTCGCGCAAGGCCCAAAGGAGGGGAGTATCCGCCGGTAAGTCGATCTGACGGGGTTTGCCGTTGATATTGAGCGTGGTCATCTGATATTTCTCCCTCCAGTCATCTGGAGTACAAGGCGGCCGCGTCGCAGTGCAGCTGCAAGTGCATTGGTCAAAATCTTACTCTGGTTCCATTGGCCAGTAAAGGCGCCTGAGCAGAGGTTCGTGACAGGATTTTAATCGGCTTCTTAATTATTCCGTTGCCGACAGCCTTTTGCTCAATGGCTCGCCGCGGCCGCCTCGCCTCACCAGTACCATTTCGCTGACAATAGACAGGGCTATTTCCTCCGGCAGCTTTGCGCCCAGATCCAGGCCGGCGGGAGCGCGCACTTTGGCAAGGCTGGATTCGGGGAAACCTTCCTGCGCCAATCGCTTCAATACCAGATTCGCCCGCTTGCGGCTGGAAACCAGCGCGATATACAGGGCTTCGGATTGCAGGGCACGGGTGAGGGAGTCGTAGTCGCCCTTGTGATGGGTGGCTATGACCACGAAATCGCCCGGCTGCGGCTGCAATTGTTGATAACGGCAATCGTCGCTGATGATACGGTGGGCGGCGGGAAAGCGTTCCGCCGTGGCCTGCGGGTCATTGACGATCACGTCGAATCCTAAGCGGCAGGCGAATTCGCAAAGACTTTCCACGATGCGCCCATGCCCCATTAGCCAGAGCACCGGTTTGGGCAAGACCGGTTCGACATACACCCGCATGCTGCCGCCGCACGGCATGCCCGCGCCGAAAACTTCGTCGTTCAGGTCGATTTCAATCACGCGAGGTTCTCCTGTTTCAAGACATTCAAGCGCCGCATTGGACACCATGGACTGCGCGCAGCCGCCGCCGACCCAGCCGGCGATGACCTTGCCGGAGAGGTCGATCAGCGCCTTGGCCGCAGGTTTGGCCGAGGATGAGCCCAGTATTTCTACTACCGTGGCCAGAGCATAGGGACGGCGCGCTTGTGCGCAGTTCGAACTGGAGGTCGAGAATGTCGCGGATCACGATGGTTTTCTAATTTTTGTCAGAATTTGCAAATCTTCCGGCTTGTCGATGTCCCGAAGCACGCCCGCATCATCGCAGTCAATGAGTCGGAGTTGTTCAAGATGCGCTTGAATCACCGCTTTCGCGCCTTCATCGCCGCTCAGTGCAGTCAGTTCCGGGCCTAAAATTTGTGAAAAGCCTACCGGGTGTCCGCGTCGGCCTTGCCAGCAGGGCGCGGCGATGGCCGCACCCGAGCGAAGCGCATCCGCCACCTTGCGGATGGTCGCAGGCTCTATCCACGGCATGTCCGCCAGGGCGATCAGCCAGCCAGCGGCTTCGGGACACGCGCGGATACCGAAAACAAGACTCGCGCCCATGCCTTGTCCGGCATCGGCGCAGATCCGGACTTCCGCGCCTTCGGCCTGCAATAGAGCGGTCAGCTCCTCGCTGCCTGGTCGTACCACCGCCAGCACCCTATCGGTGCCGGCTAACAGGTTGCGGCAGGCACGCACCGCCACCAGGTCGCCATCGGGCAAACTTGGGTCAGTTTGTCTGCGCCAAAGCGCCGACTGGCTCCGGCGGCCAGCAAGATGCCGACAATCGAGCCCATCAGTTTAAATGCAGTCGATGTAGGTTGTTCTGGGGAACCAATATAGGGGTAATCATAGTCTAGTCTGGGTTCGTGTAAATCAGGGCTATGGACATTATCATCGCCATCCCTGATTAGCAAGATTCTTCAGCCAGACGAGGTAAAAACGGTATTTTCACAAATATTTATAAAACATACAGTCGCACTATCTCCGACATAGTTATCCCTTTGAAAAACATAGAAGCCCATCATTGGATTTGTGATTTTCTTAATGAAGCGGTGATCCTGTTTAACTTTATGGTTCAAATTTTTGACCTGAAATATTTCATTAAAGCTCAACAAGCCGCAAGTACCGGCAAAATGCTAATATTTTCCAACCCACATAGTTGGCGCCGCTTTTATTTATAACTACTTTTTTATTATTGGCTTGACTGAAAGTTTCCCGGTAGGGTAGCCTCTAATAATGCACTGCGGAATGAACAATACTCTTCAGGTAATCAGTCATAGCGCGAGCAACCGACATTAGGCATTTTCGACCACTATCTCTTATACAACAGTAAGAAAAAGGAGGCTGGCGATGTTATTCAATAAACTTTCGACACTGATCCATTCAAACACTCAGGTCAACGCGGATGCGGAATCGTTTTTTACTCGTTTCAAAGAAAATTTAGAACATTTCGATAAGCCAGGGGCTTTTCCCGCAGTGAACGAAGCCGAACTGGCCCAGGTTATTACCTGGGCTGATGAGCAAGGTTATCTCAAAAAACTGGATATCGACAAAGAAACTGCCACGATGTTGGCGCATAGCATTGTGGTAGATCACAAGCTACCTCAGGCATTGCTGGGAAATGCCAAGATTCGCCATGCTCTGGAAAATGCGGCCGTTAAAAAAGCGGGACAGCAATCACCGTTGAGGCCTGACGAAGCCGAAGCTGTTGTTGGGCTGATCCGTAGCGGTGAGCTGTTCACAGACTTGGTGTTTACCTTGACGCGGATTTTTAAGTTGACTCTAAGCGAGCTAGGAAATGTCCAGTCTATTCCAAATATCATTCCCGATCTGATCAAGATTCCTGTCGCAATCGTTTCCGACCTCATCAATGTTACGGAATTTCTCGGGCATTTAGATCAATTTATTGAGCCGATCAAAAGTGGCAAACCGGCTAAAAATCCAGACATTCTCAACAAGACTTTGAAAACGCTCTTCCATATTGCCATTATTGGCGATGCCATCGATACAGCCAACAGTTTGTTCAGCGAGGAAAATCAGAGTTTACGGATCGCACTGCTTGTTTACGCCAGATTGCATAAGATCAACCTGGAAGAGGGGGATATTGATGAAGTAAGAAAAACTATCCTCAATAAAGACAATCCTGAATTGGGAGATTTTTTGCTATATACAGCTAAAAATGCACCCCGGCTTATAGGAAACTAAGAAAGATTTTACCAGTCTGCCGCTATTAGCATGACACGCAGTTTGCGCCCCAATTGTACCTTTCCTACCTGGCAGATTGCTGCAATCTGTTGGGTGGTTAAAAGCATATAAAGGAAATGGGTGGGTTCTGTCGCATTAACCGAAAAAATGTATATTTCAAGTCGAGCAAGTATCCCATTGTCTTGAAATGTCTCTATCTTGCTGTTGATAAGCAAGGGCAGAAGGTTGATTCCCACGTGTTAGGAACGGGGGCAATGATACTTTGATAACTTATAGACTTTGAGGTTTTAGCAACATGCAAAGAACCAACAACACTATTGAGCTAGTCAATCTAGCTTCTAAAGACTATCAAGAATCTATTGTCAGCATATTGCGTACGTTAGATGGTGCTCTCTCATTTATAAATACCAAGTGTTGGTTAGAAGGCCAAATCAGGGAACTCAACTCTCTAATAGTTCTGGTTTTACCCGAAAATGATTTAATGGTCGATAAAATTATCAAGGCCATCTCGGCATCTCCAAATTCCTATTATTTTATTGTCATTTCTTCACCATTAACTGATGAAATACGTCCGATTCTGAACGCATGCAGTGATTATTGCTGTTGGCCTTGTGATCCGCTCGAACTAGCATTTCGTTTGGAACGATTTTCATCGAAGCATAATAACTCGTTCAATTTGAACAAGTTTGATATGGAAACAGCAGGGTGGAAAAATTTAAATTTAATCGGTCAATCATCAATTTTCCTTGATACGCTTTCATTCATTAAAAAAGCCTCCGATTGTAATGCGCCGGTTCTTATAGAAGGCGAAACTGGCTGTGGAAAAGAGGTAGCTGCAAGAGCTATCCATTATTTAGGTTGCCGCAAAGATTTTCCTTTTATTCCCATGAATTGTGGAGCCGTACCTGATCAATTAATTGAAAATGAGTTATTTGGGCACGAAAAAGGCGCTTATACCGATGCAAAACAAAGTCAGGAAGGATTAACGGAGCAAGCAGACGGTGGGACATTGTTCCTTGATGAGATTGAAGCCTTGTCAACTAAAGGCCAGGTAACCTTATTACGCTTTATCGAAGATAATGTGATCAAGCCACTGGGAGCAATAAAAAGCAGGAAAGTGAATGTTAGAATTATTGCCGCCAGCAATGTTTGTTTATCTGAACTTGTTGCCCAAGGCCTATTCCGGCAGGACTTATTATTTCGATTAAACCTTTTGCATCTGAACTTGCCGCCGCTCAGGTGTCGTAAGACCGATATTCAGCCCCTTGCAGAACATTTTATGCAGAAATACCGGAGCCAGTATCAACAGCCGGATAAACGGGTTCATCCTGATACGCTTGCATGGATGAATGATTATCATTGGCCGGGAAATGTTCGCGAGCTGGAGAATTTTGTCCACAGATCATTTCTGCTGTCGGAGGATCCTGAAATTATCCAAACCAACATTAATCATGAAGACGTGCAATCCTGTTCACGCAGAAAATTGTTTGAGCGTAGACAGAACTTCAAATTTGATGTTCCATTCAGCGAAGCGAAAAACCATGTCATCAATCAATTTGAGCAACGCTATCTTACCTGGCTCATAGCCAGCTCTAATGGCAATGTGACGCAAGCAGCCGATATGGCGCAAAAAGAGCGTAGAGCCTTAGGCAAGCTACTGAAAAAACATGATATTAATCCTGTCCAGTATCGCGGCAATTGATGTGAAATTACTCAAAACCACTTAAACACGGCGGGGTCACAGCCATCTTTCTCCGTTCGTTCGGAGCTGTCGAAGGATGAATGGAGAAAAATGGAAAAGCTCTTCTGAACGCAGCAGAAGGGATTTACTTTTACAAGACTCTGATTGAAGAGCCTGGATTTGTGTAGCCACAGTCATTAATGGGTAAAAACTAACCCACTTGATGCTTTTTCTGTCATGACAGAGAAAAGCATTAACAATCATAAAGATATAGCTTATATCGTCAAAACAACCGGGTCATAATCAACCCGCCTCCTTCAGTGTTTCATATTAATAACTAATAAAATCAATTGCATAAATTTTGGCATCATTATTGTTTGTAATATTGCTGATAGTTAAAGTCAGGACAGAAAATGACTGAATCTAACAATTCTGATGTGCAGAAAATAGCTGATCAAATTGAATGTTATCTGAAAGACCATCCAAATGCAGCAGATACAATCGAAGGCATCACAAAATGGTGGTTGACTGGACAAAAGATTGAAGTATCAAGTTTAATCGTTCAGCAAGCCCTCATTTATCTGGGCTCGAAGTCAGTCGTGAAATGTAATGCTGATCTTAGCGGTTATAAAGTTTATTCAAGCAATAAAGCTAAAGCTGAATATCAAACCAAATAGTTATCAAACAGGAGATTTAGTATGCCAGTATCACCAACTTATCCAGGTGTCTACATTGAGGAGATACCCAGCGGTGTGCGCACCATTACCGGCGTCGCTACTTCGATTACCGCCTTCCTTGGTCGAGCATTACGAGGTCCGACCGATGAGCCGATCACAATCAATAGTTTTGGCGATTTCATTCGATCATTCGGTGATTTGCATGTAGATTTTCCTTTGACTTACGCTGTTCGCGACTTTTATTTAAATGGCGGACAGCAAGCTATTATCGTTAGGTTACAAAAAAACGCAGCCAAATCAAAAAATGTCGACCTCAAATTGGAGGCGACCAGCGCTGGAGCATTGGGTGACAAGCTCACCTTTACAGTTGATGTAAAAGGCATTACCGATGATGTTGCCAGTCGTTATGGTATCGCTAAGGCTGATTTGTTCAATTTGACTGTTTATGAAGATCCGGGCAAAGGTCGTGTTGAACGTTTTCTCAATGTTGCAATCACTTCCAGCGCGGGTGCACGTCGACTCGATCGGGTGCTGGAGGCTGAATCGAATCTGGTGCGTGTTCAGAAAAAGGCTGACGGAACTCCAGATCTGATTACTGTTAAACCAACAGATTCAACCCCAGCTGAAGATCCTGCAGATCCAGCAGCCAGTCCTGCCAGTTTCAAGAAGTTTACTGGTGGTGCAGACAGTGCATTGTTAACTGTCAAAGACGACGTCGTCGGCGATAAAGATACGAAGACAGGTCTGTATGCACTGGATAAAGCTGATTTGTTCAATCTGCTTTGTATTCCTCCCGATAAACGAGAGGGCGATACCTTGAAAGATGTCTATCAAGAGGCAATGAAGTATTGCGCAGATAGACGAGCGGTGCTTATTGTCGACCCACCCGCTGCATGGGGCGCAAATAAGGAAACAGCGGCGGCTACCGCTCGTGACGGATTAAGTGGATTGAGCTTATCAGGCATTGAAGCCCGTAATGCAGCCCTATATTTCCCGCGTGTATTGCAGAGTGATCCGAAACGCGAGGGACAAACTGACACTTTCGTTCCGTGCGGCATTATCGCCGGACTTATGGCGCGTACCGATACTTCCAGAGGCGTTTGGAAGGCTCCGGCAGGTCTTGACGCTTCTCTTAGCGGTATTCAAGGATTGCAGGTGAATCTCAACGATGCCGAAAATGGCATGCTCAATCCGCTAGGTATCAATTGCCTTCGTGCGTTTTCCACCAATGGCCGAGTGGTATGGGGCGCGCGGACTCTTCGTGGTGCTGATCAATTAGCAGATGAATGGAAATATATTCCCGTTCGCCGTACCGCACTGTTTATTGAGGAAAGCCTTTATCGTGGCACCCAGTGGGTTGTTTTTGAACCTAACGACGAGCCACTATGGGCTCAGATTCGCCTGAATATCGGAGCGTTTATGCACAACCTGTTTCGGCAGGGAGCGTTTCAGGGGCAAACTCCACGGGATGCTTATTTCGTCAAATGCGATAAGGAAACTACGACGCAAAACGACATAAATCTGGGCATCGTTAACATCGTGGTTGGTTTTGCGCCTTTGAAACCGGCCGAGTTCGTCATCATCAAGCTCCAGCAGATGGCTGGACAAATTGAAGTTTAAGGAGAACAAATCATGGCACAGTTCAGCGTTAATGCACAACGATTCGATCCCTACAAAAACTTCAAGTTTCGCGTCAAATGGGATGGGCGATTTGTCGCCGGCGTCAGCAAAATAGGCGCACTCAAACGCAGTACGGAGTTGGTTGAGCACCGTGAAGGCGGCGATCCCAGCACATCGCGTAAATCACCCGGACGATCCAAATTTGAAGCCATTACGCTGGAGCGTGGCGTCACTCACGATACCGAATTTGAAAAATGGGCCAACAAAGTCTGGAACTTTGGTTCTGGTCTGGGCGCGGAAGTTTCTCTGAAAGATTTTCGTAAAGACATCATTATCGAGCTCTATAACGAGGCGGGACAATTGGCTATTGCTTATAAGGTATATCGGTGCTGGGTCTCTGAATTCCAGGCATTGCCTGATTTGGATGCTAACGCCAACGCTGTAGCTATACAGCATATCAAACTGGAAAACGAAGGCTGGGAACGCGATTATGAAGTGGCCGAACCCAACGAACCTCAGTTTACCGAACCTGAAGGCTAAGCCGGGATGCGAAACCTGAATGCTGTGGACATGTTAAGCGTTTGGGAGCAGGGACTGAATCAGGTCTCTGCTGCAAAGAACGCTTGTTCTTCTGGTTGCAGCATTTCCTGAAATGAATCCCGACACGATTGCAGAATTAAGCATCGGCTCCCGTGATGCATGTTTGCTGTTGCTGCGTGAGAGTTTGTTCGGATCACGTCTTGTCAATAACGCCATATGCCCACAGTGTGCCGAGCGGATTGAATGGGAACAGGAAATTTCCGATATTGTTGTTGAAACATCAGATCGTCCAACAGCTCAGCAATTTAGTCTGGAAAGAGACGATTATCGTCTTTGTTTTCGCTTACCCAATAGTATCGATATAGCCGAGGTTGAAGACAGCAGCAACGCCGGAGTTGCACTGCAGCAGTTACTGAGTCGCTGTATCCTGTCAGCTGAACATGCAGGTGCCCTAATTGGCATCGAACAATTACCCGATCATGTCATCCAGGCTTTGAATCAACGTATCGAAGAGTTGGACCCTCAAGCCGAAGTCCGTATTAATTTGACTTGCCCCGATTGTTTACATAATTGGGAGGTGTTTTTTGATATTGCCAGTTTTCTCTGGGCGGAAATCAATGAGTGGGCGGAACGTATGCTGCAAACGGTACACAAACTGGCTCGAGCTTACGGATGGACCGAACGGGAAATTCTCAATCTCAGTCCCGTTCGGCGGCAGTTATATCTGGGGATGGTAGGATCATGAGTGGTTTTTTGCTCAACATGATTAATCGCCACCAGGGCATGGTCGACAAGGTGCAGCCACGGATAAGATCAATGTTTGAACCTGAAGCCGCACCTGCTGTGGCCATGGACACAGCAGGTGCGAGCCCGGCTGATCAGATGGCTAGAGATAGCCGGAATACAGTAGTTGAAAGGCAATTAGCGTTCTCAAAGTCGCCAGACATAGAGAAATCAACTCCAGAGAATCCGCCTTCAGCGCCTTTGTCAGGCTTGTTTGCAGCAACCTGCGCAAGCGGACGAAAGATCCAGATCTTCCGATCTCAATTCACTCGCCGGAAATCGAATCGATTTGATGAATGAGCAGATTCAAAGTGTGCTGGCGCGCTTGGGTAGAAAATCGGAATCTCCGGAATCCTTCAGCGACCCAAACGGACTGCAAAATCAGTGCGTCATCCGCAGCAACTGATCAAACAACTAACAAAGTTAGTTCAAATGAAATTGGGTTAGCTCTTCGTATCGAGGAAATCCTTGGGCGATTAGCATACCAAACGAGTGATACCGTCAAAACTGAAGCTGAGCCATTAAACTTCGTTCCATTCATGATCAGTCTCAAATCACAGTCCCTCCGCCGATCAATAGCCCTGGAGGAACTCTTCAAATCCCTGCCTGGTTAACAGATATGCAAACGGAACTCAACAACCGGTGGCGGGAAATAAATGCTCAATCTCAAGCCGACCCCGTCATCAATGTCACGATTGGCCGCGTCGAGATCCGCGCGACTAACCCAGAGCCTGCAAAACCGGGCAGGGCTGAGAAAAAGCCCACGGGTGTGATGAGCCTGGATGATTATTTAAAGCAACGTGAAAACAAGGGGCGAACATGAGCAGCCCCGATGCACTTGCAACAGTAACCGCGACCTTGCGCCATTTGCTTTCCGGAGCGGCGGCGACGGTGAGCACTAAACCGCCCAGCGTAGCCCGCGTGGGAGAAAACGGTGAGCAGATCAATATTTTTCTGTACAGCACACATTACAACCCGGCATTTAGTAATTTTCCTATCCCCGGCGAGGCAAGAAGCGGAGAAAATGCCCATCCACCTTTGCCCTTGGTTCTGAAATATTTGATTACCGCCTATGGTACAAACGATGATGATATTTCAGGTCAGCAGCTTATGGGGCGGGCTATGAGTATTCTGCACGATCATCCCTTGCTGGGAAGGTCGGATATCGAAGGCATCACACCGGACTCCGGTCTTCAGCAACAAATTGAGCGAGTGCGTATTACGCCCGATACCTTGAGTCTGGATGACATGTCCAAGCTCTGGAGCAGTTTTCAATCGGCGGAATACCGGCTCTCCACCGGCTACCAGGTTTCCGTGGTGTTAATCGAGAGCACACGAACCAATAGCGCACCATTACCGGTATTAAAGCGCGGCGAACAAGATCGGGGCGCCAATGTTACCGCCGCACCGGCACCAGCCATCTCCGGATTACGCTTTCCAAATCAGAAACCGGGAGCTGAATTTGGCGATTTGATTACGATTCTTGGAGAACATCTGGCCAGCGATGACATCGTCATACGCTTTCAGCATCCCTTGCTGGTTGATCCGATAAATCCATCGATATTAAAACCGATAGACGTACTGCCTGAACCTGACCGCAGCGAAACCGAAATGACCGTCAAGTTGCCCGCACAGGCCGATGATGCCGATGTGGGTTCGAAATGGCCGGCAGGTTTTTATTCGGTAGCCTTATCTGTTAAACGTCCTGAACTTCCCGCCTTTACCAGCAATAGTTTGGCCCTGCCGTTATCGCCCAAAATAGTATCGGTCGATCCTGATACCGCACCGGCCGGTGATGTTGAGTTGACCATCGAATGCCTGCCGCAGATTTGGCCGGATCAGCGGGTTTTGTTATTGTTTGGTGATCGAACCATCAAGGCCGATTCTATTGTCACGCCGGCCGACCCGTCTGCACTAACCACACTGACTTTTACTGTCGAGAATGCGGTAGCCAGGGTTACCCCTTATGTACTGCGCTTGCGGGTAGACGGCGCCGACAGTATTCCGGTGGATTTTTCAGGCGAAACGCCGAAATTCGATGATAACCAGAAGGTGACCATCACATGAGCGAACAAGCCAACTGGATGGAAAACAATGACAAATATTTGGCCGCGACCGTGGCGTGGGTACGGTTGCGTTTACAGCAGCTGTCTCAACCAGTTGATGAGTCTGACGATGCTGACAAAGAAAGTAGCAGCTGGTTTAAACCCGCCAAAAAAGCCCAGTCCTCAGTAAAAATACCGGACAGTGAAGCAATTGAACTGGCTCGCCAGGATATGGTCAAGCTGGAAAATAACGATCCACCGCCTGCATTGATCCTGTTGGCAAAGGCTTTGAACTTATCCAGATTCGATCGTCATGTGTTGGCGCTTTGCGCCGCAATAGAGCTGGATACCCGCATCGCCGGCCTATGTGCAAAAGCGCAAGGTAATCTGAACAAACCCTATCCGACCTTCGCTCTGGCCTTTGCATTATTTGACGATCCCGACTGGAATGCGCTAGCGCCCAATGCACCTTTGCGCTACTGGCGCTTGCTGGAAATCAGTCAGCCCAATGCGCAAGCCTTAACCGCATCCGCATTAAGTGTTGACGAACGCATCCTCAATTATCTGAAGGGACTTAACTATCTCGACGACCGATTAGCGCCCTTGATCGATCCCATGACAAGTCAGCAAGACGATGGAGCGCTTCCACCCTCACAGCAACAGGCTGTCGATCATATTGTCGAATACTTAAAAGCAGCAAACGGAAAGGAAAGAATACCTTACATTGAACTGCTGGGGCATGATAGCGCCAGCAAACAGTTGATTGCAGGAAAAGTGACAAACTCCTTAGGGTTAAATCTCCATGCCATAGACCTCAAGACCTTGCCAAGCCAAACAGGGGATTTTGAAACTTTTACCCGGCTCTGGCAGCGCGAATCCTTGCTGATGCCGTTGGCGCTGTATATCAGTGTTGACGGTGCCGGAGAGGCCGAAAAAACCTTACTAAAGCGTTTTCTGGAACGCAGCAGCGGTGTGGTGTTTCTCGATCTGCTGGATACAAAGGCCGAGTCGCTTAGAAACCGGATATCGGTTGAAATCAATAAACCAACCCCGCAAGAGCAACAGCAGCTTTGGACTGAAGCGCTGCAAGCTCATGTTCCTTATGAAATCCAGGATCAGCCGCAGCGCCTGGCCGAGCAATTCTCTTTTAATCAAAACGAAATCAAACGTCTTACCAAAATCGCGCTGGCTGCCAGCTCGGAGAACCCATCGACGAAAAGCGCAGACTTATGGCAATCATGCCGTATCGCGGCACGGGCGGGCATGGAACAGCTGGCAACCCGGATTGCGGCCAAAGCCGACTGGGAACAGCTGGTGCTGCCGTTGGAACAAAAAGCCTTGCTGCGACAAATCACCGATCAGGTTGCCCAGCGCAACCGTGTTTATGACGCGTGGGGATTTCGCGAAAAAATGAACCGCGGGCTGGGCATCAACGCCTTGTTCGCCGGTGAAAGCGGCACCGGCAAGACCATGGCCGCAGAAGTGATCGCCAATGAACTTCAGCTCGATCTGTTCCGCATCGACCTGTCGGCGGTCGTCAGTAAATACATCGGCGAAACGGAAAAGAATCTGCGCAAACTGTTCGATGCCGCCGAAGACAGCGGAGCCATCCTGTTCTTTGACGAAGCCGACGCCCTGTTCGGCAAACGCAGCGAAGTTAAGGACAGCCACGACCGCTACGCCAATATCGAGATCAATTATTTGCTGCAACGCATGGAGTCCTATCGGGGCCTGGCGATACTGGCGACCAATATGAAAAGCGCGCTGGACAAGGCCTTCATGCGGCGCTTGAGGTTTATCGTCGATTTCCCCATTCCGGGTATTGAGGAACGCAAGGAAATCTGGCGGAAAGTGTTTCCGCCGGATACGCCGGTCGATCAGGCTTTGGACTATCAACGTTTGGCAGGCCTCAACATGACCGGCGGCAGCATCCAGAACGTGGCGCTGAACGCGGCATTTCTGGCGGCTCAACATTCTGACGGCCGGGTTACCATGCCATTGATTCTGAACGCAGCGCGTACCGAATTTAAAAAAATGGAGCGCCCCGCGAAAGAATCGGATTTCCGCTGGCTGGATGCGACGGAGGCAAAATGAATATCAACTTGCATATCGAGCGGCTGGTTTTGGACGGCGTCAATATCGCACCCGGTCAAGCGCATTTGCTGCAAAGCATCGTAACAAGTGAACTCACACGGATGCTTACGGACGGCGGGCTTTCGCCAAGTCTTGCTCAAGGCGTCGCTTTGCCGCGTATTTCCGCCGAGGGCATTCACAGAACTGACAACAACCCGACGCACCTCGGCCAGCAAATCGCACAATCGGTGTATGGAGGCATTGGTCATGAATAAAACAACCGTTGCCCAGCAGGCCAAAACGGCAAGTTCTTTGCCGCCTGCTCAAGGCATGCTCCAGCGCAAGTGCGCTTGCGGCAATCACACGGTTGCAGGCGGGGAGTGCGCGGAGTGTGCGAAGAAAAAAAGCGGTCTACAACGGAAGCTTGCTATTGGCGCAAGTAATGATCCGCTGGAACAGGAAGCCGATCGGGTTGCCGATCAGGTGATGGCAGCGCCGGCACATTCCGCAGTTAGCGGCGCACCACCGCGCATCCAGCGCTACGCGGGGCAATCGACCGAGGGTGCGGATACCGCGCCCGCCAGCGTAGACCGCGTCCTTGCCAGTTCGGGCAGGCCGCTCGAACCGGCGCTACGGCAGGACATGGAGCAGCGCTTCGGCCACGACTTTTCGCGGGTGCGGGTGCATTCCGGCAGCGGCCGCCGAGCAATCGGCGCGAGGACGTGAACGCCCATGCCTACACGGTGGGGCACAACATTGTGTTCGGTGCGGGCCAGTTCGCACCGGGGACAGCATGAGGGACGGCGACTGATTGCTCATGAGCTGACGCATGTGGTGCAGCAGTCCACTTCTCAGCCTGTGCTCCAGCGAGACCTCGGTTTTGAGTTCCAATTGCACGACAACACGATCACGACGAACAAAGGCCGCAAATTTGCGAGAAAGGCGGGGAAGTTCTTCCACAGGGTTCCCCCGGCCGACAAACACGGACTCGAGTTGCAGACCGATAGCGGCAGTTTCATGGAATTCGAGACCCATCACTTTCAGAAGTGGTCCGACCTGGAGGTCCAGATCAAGAACGCCGTCGATGTGGTTCAGGAAATCAAGAAGGATCCCAAGGCATTCCCTTTCAATCAGGAGAAGCGTTTTCGCGCCGCAGGGCTGCTGGCTAAGGATGAGACGCTGGAAGTCAACGTCAAGGACAGCGCATTCATCGCCGACATTCAGTCGACCGAAGGGATTGCGCTGACCCAGTACGCATCGTTGCTGAAGGAACACGAACGCGATCCCACGCTGTTTGTCGATCCCGTACTCAAGGATGCGCAGGACATCCTGAACGCGGCCAGCGCGGCCAGCAAGAAAGTGAAGGCTGGCGCGAACCTGGACAACCTTCGCGGCTTCCTGCAGATCATCATCAACTACGTGCGCCGGGGCCAGCATGAACTGTGGGACAAAGCTAATCCTGATGTCGTCAAGTCGACATTTCGGCTGCTGATGCGGGTTGACTTCGTGTCGGTATTCCAGACCCTCACCGCCGACGAAAAGACCCTCTTCAGGGAGATCGTCAAGAGCGACGCGATCCCCAAGGCGGTCGGACTCGCTGCCAGCGATCCGTTCTTCAAAGCGGGTTACTGGGGGGACCTGGGTGGCGGGGTCCACGCATTCTTCGAACTCGGCAAGGTAACGGCGCTGTCGGCGAACGGCAAAGTCCATGACTGCGCGGCGACTACAAAAACGAAGGAAGTTGATTCCAGTCGATGCGGCAAAAAGATTGCCGGGACGGCCATTACCGTGGGCTCGTGGCTCGAGAGCATCGTCAAACAGAAGAAGGATGTGCTTTCACCGGCGTCTCACGGCAGCGAGAGCATGGGACAGTTCCCGGTCCACTCGAAGGGCTCGGAGAAAGGGCTGGCGATCTTCGAAGTTCGAGGAACCGTGGCCCGAAATCGACAACAACCCGCCAGCAACTGGGTGGACTATGCCGACGGAGTCTTCAGCCAGGCCGCCGCATGCCGGGCGCGAGCCGGTACGGGTACCGAGCTCAACTACGACGGTACGAAGAAGTTCGACCCCAAGAACTGTCCCTGAGGGAATCTTGCCTGACACGCCTGATACTCGACGATCATGAGGTAGCCGCCGCGAGCCAGATTCACGCCACGAGAGATTAACCGGCTCTCCAAGAGGCACCGAGAGCACCTCGTAACGCGTTAGGCGCACTGAAGTAGGGTGCAATAGCGATAGCGTAATGCACCGAATGAAAGGAAAAAACAATTGGGTCAGGACAGATTGATATTTGCTCATTAATCAGTATGAGGCGGAAAAAAGATTGGAGGAGATGAGTAGGTCAAATGAAATTGGTAAGTTTAAGGCGTAGTTGAGTTGCAAATAGGTTGGCAAACATGAGTGAGTAGGGGGGCGTATATTGTGAATACAGTCAATCATAAATTCCAGACCTCAAGCGGCATTCAATTGACTGGGAACAATGCGACGAAAATCGCTCACTCAATTGGTGTATGGGAGAATCGGCCATGAGTAAAACAAGCGTTGCTCAGCAAGCCAAAACGGCAGGTTTTTTGCCTCCCCATCGAGGCATTCTCCAGCGCAAGTGCGCTTGCGGGAAGCAGACAGCTGCTGGTGAGGAGTGCCTGGAATGTAAAAGGAAAAAAAACAGCCTGCAACGGAAGCTTACCATTGGTGCAAGTAATGATCCGCTGGAACGGGAAGCCGATCGAATTGCAGAGCAAGTATTGGCAACCTCGGCAAATTCTGTTGGCAGTGCAGCAACGCCTCGTATCCAGCGCTATACAGGGCAGCCATTAGAGCAATCTGAGAAAATTCCTGACAGTGTGGACCGGGTTCTCGGCGGCTCCGGCAGGCCCCTGGATACAACTGTGCGGAAAGATATGGAATCACGATTTAATCAAGATTTTTCTCAAGTACGAGTGCATCTTGACGGCGTCGCCGAACAGTCGGCAAGAGACGTCAATGCTCATGCGTATACTGCCGGGCGCAATATCGTATTCGGAGCTGGTCAATTTGAACCGGGAACGCATGAAGGACGACGGTTGCTTGCCCATGAATTAACGCATGTGGTGCAGCAATCGGGAAATGAATCAACCAAAATTCAAAGACAGCCGGATAAGGATAAAAAGGGACCTTCCAGTGAAATAGGCAAGGAGCTTAACAAAAATGATCTTTTTCAAAAATTGCCAAAATCTGCACGCGATAAAATACTGGAGGAAATTGACAATGCGCCTGAAACGATCACCAAAGCTGTGCTTGATAAAATTATCGATTTAGCGCCCATTGATCAGCAGTACAAAGACGGTTTGAAAAAAGTGGGTGAAGCCATCATTAAAATAGTTACAGACAGAAAACCACCATCCACGAGCAAATGCGATGCTATATCCGGTTATCACGAAGGTACATCTTCTACTTATAAAGGCATGTGCTGCAGCGGATCTATTGAAAGCGAGATGACCTGTTGCCCTAAAGATAAATTTGCTCCCATGGATTCACCGGTTTGTTGCAAAGCTGATGAGTTTGTCAATGCGGAATACAAATGTGAAAAACCATCGGCAGCTGATTCTGGCAGTATTTGTATGCCGCCTGGTAAAAAAGACGCATTGGGAAAATGCTGTATGCCGCCCCTTGATGTAATTAACGGAATGTGCGTAACCCCACTGAAACCTACACCACCCCCTGCTCAGTCATTCAGCTTAAAATTCACTATTGGTGTCATTGATGATTTTGATATCGATAAGTCTGTTATCAACAGCAGGCAAAAGCCACATTTCGATGAAGTTAAAAAGCAAATTCATCAATTTATGGAATCCTGTCCATCCAGCATAATTACAATTACAGGGTTTGCGGATAAACCCGGAACGGAGGAGCACAATGCCGATCTTGGGCAGCGCAGAGCCGAATATATAAAGTTTCTTCTTCAACTTGATTTAATAAAAATCAATGTCGGGGGAATGCCTCCATTAATTTTAGCTCGCTCGGAAGGAGAAAGTAATCCTGTTGATACGGCAGCCGGAGAGAAATTTTCTGCACGGAACAGAAGGGTAGAAATTGAATTCAATTCTATATGTCCGCCGCTTAGCAGTCCTTCACTTACAAAACCTTTAATTGATAAGCCTTTGCAGCAGAAGTCCTCGGAGCAATTTAATATAGGAAATTTTTAAATTATGAGCGAGAAAGCGAAAAACCATTTAAAGCCAAGTAGTCTTGCATTTACGCCTGCTTCAGGAGGCATACTTCAGCGCAAGTGCGCTTGTGGAAATCGCACAGTTACAGGCGGGGAGTGCGTAGAGTGTGCGAAGAAAAAAAACGGGTTGCAACGGAAGCTTACCATTGGTGCGAGTAATGACCCATTGGAACGGGAAGCCGATTGGGTTGCTGAGCAAGTAATGGCGACATCGCTGAATTCAGCAGTCAATGTCACAGCACCACGCATTCAGCGATTTACTGGGCAGGCAAACACAGGTACGGATGCCGTACCTGTCAGCGTAGACCGCGTTCTTGCTAGTTCCGGTAAGCCGCTTGAACCAATGCTACGGCAGGATATGGAATCCCGTTTTAATCATGATTTTTCTCAGGTGCGGGTGCATACAGGCGGTGCTGCCGAGCAATCAGCACGAGATGTGAATGCTCAAGCTTATACAGTAGGACACGATGTTGTATTTGGTGCGGGCCGATTTGTGCCGGGGGGACATGAAGGACGGCTGCTGTTGGCTCATGAGTTGGCGCATGTAGTTCAACAAGGTGAAGGAATAATAAGAAGAATGCCGAAAGATCGATTTGGAAGGCCATTGGGTTTTGTTTCTACACCTGAACAGGAAGCGTATGACAAAGAAACTTATGAAATTAAAGAATGGGAAAAAACTCTTGTCAGACTTGACAATGGGGAGCTCGATGACAGGGATTTAGCAAATAGTCGATTACGTAATAGATTGACGGGGCTAACTACAACAGAGATTAATGCCCTTATCGTTAAAATTACAAATTATCAAAAGATGAATCCTACATTAAGTACAACCAAGTTATTAGAATGGCTGGAGGTAAGAAAAGAAATTTCAACTCCAATACCCGATGGAGCTACAGTCACCAGGGATCCAATAACTACTGCAATAGAATCTTATTCTCTAACTATCAATAATGTGAACATCAAGGTTCTTGCAGACACTTTTGGTAATGCACAAAACGACACAGGTCCGGTTACAAGTTTTGGAAGAAGCTATAGCTGGCATGCGAACAGTAAGAACATTATTGATAGACTCATTAATCAGGATGGAGGTAATAATGTTCCAATCAATCCGAAAACATTTGAAGTCACCATAAAAACCAGTTATGCCCATAACCCCAATGAAGTGTCAGGTTATGGAAGGGGTACTACCGAAGATGATAAAAGAGAAAAAACAACAACCTTAAGAGTACATGAGGGAAGCCATGGCACAGACTTTATTAATTATATTAAAAGCAACCCATTCCCCGTTGATATTTCTAAGGGGATTGTAGGTGTGTTAACAGTAGATGAAATGAGAAAGATTGATGCCTATATAAGTAATATGACAAAAGAGACATGCGAAGCAACAGATCAGGTCGGTTTTAGCCAAGATGAGTTTTTGAAGACAGCTGAAGGAAAAGTTAGCGGAATAACGAGTTGCCGAAAACCTTGACATAATCTAATGAATACAATCTCTTATCAGCTTTTGTAGGATGGCGTATGGAGATAGATAAAATGGATTATGGGTACAACGACATGGTGAAAACGGTATCGATAAATTGATTGACTAACCAATTGTTAAACATGATGAATTATCGGCGTTGCCGACTAAATGAATTGGGCAGGTGGGATTAATGAACAAGAATTGGAAGGTTTTGTTGAGCCATGAGATTGATGCAGGGTTGCGTAGAACGCACTCTACTTTCTGCAATGTAACTGGAGATTTTGAATGACCACGTTTCCCGGTTCACCCAAGTTGATCAAAGGCGGCATAGTGCTGCTTAACCAAAGCACTAGTGCGGTGCAGCGTATTATCGCATTGCAATACAACTCGGATACTTTAAGCCGTTCTTTTCAGATTCAAGGTGTGGGTGCGGGCAGCGGCGACCGGTCGGAGGCTTTGCGTTTGAAAGGCCCTCCGGTTGAAACCATTAAACTGGACGCTGAAATCGATGCGGTGGATCAACTGGAGTTCCCTGATCAGCATGCCAATATAGTTCAATCCGGGCTGCATTCCCAGCTTGCCGCTTTGGAGACCATGATCTATCCGAGCAGCAGCCAACTGCAAGCCAACAACAGTCTGGCTAATTCAGGAACCCTGGAAATCGTACCAATGGAAACGCCGCTCATGCTGTTTATCTGGAGTAAAAACCGGATTGTGCCGGTACGGTTGACGGAATTCAGTATTACCGAAGAAGCCTTCGACCCGTCGCTGAATCCGATTCGGGCAAAAGTGAGCCTTGGCATGCGGGTGTTGAGTATTGACGATTTAGGCTTCTCGCACAAAGGCGGCAATCTGTTTATGAGCTTTTTGCAGAATAAGGAACAGTTATCTGCAAAGCATCAGGGTGGCGCACTGGGAAGCTTGGGTATTAATGGGATTCCATAAATTGAATGGTTTATAGGAGACGACAATGATTGATCCTTTAAAAGCGATGCTTCAGGGTGGGGCATTAAAACACACCCTGTTTCCGGCAAGCAGCCGCTATTATGGACTTGAAACGGCGACTTTAAGCACTCCGGACGGTAAAACGGTGATATATCTTAAACGCCGTTTTCTGCCGCAACCGGAAAATTTTTCCTTGCTTCAGGAACACGTCGTGACAGATGGTGAGCGTCTGGATAATATCACCGCGCATTATCTGGGCGACCCGGAACAATTCTGGCAAGTGTGCGATGCGAACAGAGCGATGCGTCCGGATGAACTGACGGAAACGATAGGGCGCAGACTCAGGATCACTTTGCCTCAAGGGATTGCGGGAGTGCCAGATGCATAAAGGTGTTCATCTTACATTGCTGGTGGGTCCGGTGGTGCCGGTGCCGGTACCGAGATCGGTGCTCGACGCATTGACAAGCGTTGAAGTCACTCACAATACCGGTGAAGCAAGCGGGTTTAAATTGACCTTCACGTTAACCAACCGCTCGCCTTTGCAAACCATTTTTTTGGTGGCGGCGGGGCAGACTCCGATGTTGCGAGTCATCATTGTTGTTACCATCGACGGCACTCCCCAGGTGCTGATGGATGGTGTCATGACCCTCAATCAGATCGCGCCCGGCAGCCAACCCGGGCAATCAACTCTGACAGTCATTGGGGAAGATTTAACCAAAGCCATGGATTTAATCGATTTTAGCGGCTTTCCCTTTCCTGCCATGCCAGTCGAGGCCCGTATTGCCTTGATTATTGCCAAATATGCCGTTTTTGGCATGATTCCTCTGGTCATTCCCAGTTTATTTATGGATGTGCCGATTCCGGTCGAGCGCATTCCTGCGCAGAAGGGTACTGACTTGGCTTATATCAAAGATCTTGCGAAAGACGCAGGCTATGTCTTTTATATCGACCCGGGGCCAGCGCCGGGATTGAATACAGCTTATTGGGGACCTGAAATAAAGGTCGGGGTCCCACAGCCGGCACTAAACCTCGATATGGATGCGCATACCAATGTGGAATCGCTCACCTTTAATTTTAAAACGGCTGAAACCTCACTACCGGTTGTGCTGATCCAGAATCAGTTAACTAAAATCCCGATTCCATTGCCGATTCCTAATATTAATCCGCTGCAACCACCGCTGGGCCTGATTCCTGCCCCCATCACCAATGTGACGGTATTGCGGGATACCGCAAAACTGTCGCCTATGCAGGCTATTTCCAAGGGGGTTGCCGCAGCGTCAAAGTCGGCCGATGCGGTAGAAGGGACAGGATCATTGGATGTAATACGTTATGGCCGGATATTGAAAGCCCGGCAGTTGGTGGGTGTAAGAGGTGTGGGAATGGCATACGACGGATTATATTTTGTTAAAACCGTGACCAGCACTTTAAAACAAGGCGAATTTAAACAGAGTTTTACCTTGACCAGGAACGGCCTGGTCTCAATTACACCGAGGGTGCCGGTATGAGTCAACCTTACTACGGAAAATACCGGGGAACGGTTCTTAACAACATCGATCCCTTGCAAATAGGGCGTCTACAGGTTCAGGTCCCCGATGTTGCCGGGCTGGTGCCTACTTCTTGGGCGATGCCTTGTTTCCCCAGTTCAGGAAAACAAATGGGCGCTTATATGCTGCCGCAAATCGGCTCCGGCGTCTGGGTCGAGTTTGAGCAAGGCGATCCTGATTATCCAATCTGGAGCGGCTGCTGGTTTGGTTCGGTTGCCGAGATGCCCCTCGCAGTGCCGGCTGGTAATCCCGCCGCCCCAAGTTTCGTCTTGCAGTCGACTTTGCAGCAGGCCGTCATCATCAGCGATTTGCCGCCTTCCGTGCCGCCGCCGGTCATGCCGCCCGCACCGACAACCGGGGGCGTTATCCTGCGCAGTACGACAGGGGCGTCTATCGTGGTTAACGATGCCGGGGTTTTTATTTCCAACGGCAAGGGCGCCACCATTAACATGGTTGGTCCTACCATTACGATTAACAACGGCGCCTTGGTCATTGTTTAGGAGATAAACATGCCTGGTTTTCTGGTTCATGTCGGTGCACAAGTCCTCTGCTCTCATGCCGGGCAGGCAACGCCTACTGTGCCGAATCCACGGGTGACGGTCAGCGGCCAGCCGACGGTGCTAATGACGACACCTTATCTGGTTGCCGGCTGTACTTTACCTCCGCCGCCAGCTGCAAACGGTCCGTGTGTGACGGCGCAATGGCTTAGCGGCACCACGCGAGTGTTCTCCAACGGTCAACCGCTGCTGGTTCAAAGCAGTCAGGCCATTTGCGCGCCCAGTGGTACGCCATTGTTGATTATCGCAACCCAGCCTCGGGTTAGCGCACTATAAGGAGAAGTGTATGTTGAATATCGACTTTCCGTTTCATTTTGACAACCGTGGCCGTACCGCAATCACGGATGATAACGATCATATCAGGGACATGATTGAACAGTTTTTATTTACCAATAGCGGAGAACGCGTCAATCGGCCTGATTTCGGCAGCGGTATTTTACAACTGATTTTTGCGCCGAATAGCCCTGAACTGGCGGCGGCATTGCAATTTACTATTCAGTCAGGTTTACAACAGTGGCTAGGCGACCTTATTGAGATTCAGGAACTCTTGGTAAGCAGTCAAGATGCCAGTTTGCGGGTTGAGTTATCGTACAAGGTGCGCCGTACCGGCGAGATTACCGCGACGACGTTTACCAGGAGTACGGCGGCATGAATAGTCTAATTTGTAACAGCGGGCTTCGACGCGAAAAAGTACGTCAACATAATACGCTTAACGGTCTTGATTATATGGAAGTGGGCCGGAATGATCAGCTTCAGCCGGACTTGGAAAATCAGCGACATTTACGGGTTTATTTTTTGGGCAGAGCGCCAGTTGAACTGGATAAAACCAATGTACTAATCGAAGGCGGTCGCCGGATACGGGACATTCAGGTTGTCAGTATTGAAATCCACCAATCAGGGAATGCCGGGTTTGACGATTCTATGGAAATCGTTGTCGATAAGGCAGGGGATTTTTCCACCTATACCTTGCGGGTCGTTGAGAAGGATGAACAAGGCCAATGGCTGCCGCATTCAGCCTTTGATCCTCGTTATGACCGGATTGAATTCAATTTCAAAATAGATTGCCCTAATGATTTTGACTGTAAAGCTCAGGTAACCTGTCCCGTTGAAGCGACAGTAGAACCTGATATCAATTATCTCGCCAAGGATTATGCCGGCTTCAGACAACTGATTCTGGACCGGATGGCGTTGATTATGCCGGAATGGAAAGAAAGGCATATTCCCGATATCGGCATCGCGTTAGTTGAGGTATTGGCCTATGTGGGCGACCATCTCAGCTACTATCAGGATGCGGTAGCCACTGAAGCCTATCTTGATACTGCACGGCAACGAATCTCGGTGCGCCGCCATGCACGGTTGGTCGATTATCGGATGCATGAAGGCTGTAATGCACGGGCATGGTTATGCGTGGAAGTTGACAACGATTTACCGCCAATAAAGCCGGACGACATCTGCTTTATTACCCGCCTTGATGAAACCCGATTTGCTCAAAGCGCCTTAATAACCGGGCAGGATTTGCAACAATTTCCGGACTCTCGCTATGAGGTTTTTGAGCCCATTGCAAGCGAGGATATCCGGCTTTATAAAGATCATAACCGAATCACATTTTATACCTGGGCCGATCAGCAATGCTGTATTCCACGGGGCTCGACAACTGCGACCCTGGTTGGTGAATGGATTCCTCCTGATGATTCCGGTCCGGCTCCTGAGTGCAAGCCTGAAATGGATATGGAAAAGCCGGAGATCATTGCCGCTAAAGGTAAAGCGCTTACAAACGTATCTTCGCCTAAGTTGCACCTTAAACCAGGCGATGTATTAGTTTTTGAAGAAGTTATCGGCCCTGAAACGGGGCATTCCGAAGACGCTAATCCCAAGCATCGTCATGCGGTTCGTTTGACTTCAATCACAGCGGATATTGATCCTCTGAATGGACAGCCTGTCACTCATATCACCTGGGATGAAGAGGACGCGCTGCCTTTTCCGCTATGCCTGTCCGTATTGGGCCCGCCGCAAGACTGCAGGATTATTGAGAACGTCAGTATTGCCTGCGGCAATGTTGTCCTGGTCGACCATGGACGAACGGTGAATGAGGATTTAGAAGACGTACCCGAAGGCGATGTCAGCGAATGCTGTAAGGGCGAAGGCATTTTAGCGGAAAGTATCCGCAGGGCAGGGCGCTACAATCCGCCATTAAAATTTCTCCCTTTAACATTCAGCGAATTCACGGCTGGCAATAAGCCGGCTGCGCATGCACTTGAACAAGACGTTCATAATGCGGTTGCAGCGATACAGTTAACCAGCCAAGACGAAAACACGGGACAACAGAAGTGGCTACCGCAATCGGATTTGCTGTCCAGCCAGGCTAACGACTTACATTTTGTTGCGGAACTTGATAATGAAGGACGCGCCCATTTACGTTTTGGCAACGGGGAATTGGGTAGAAAACTCGAAGCAGGTATGAAGTTTCACGCCAAATATCGCACCGGTAACGGTTTGGCGGGAAATGTCGGTGCTGACTCGATCTCGCATGTGGTTTTGAAAAACAACCAGTTCAATGGATTTAAACGTGTCCGCAACCCCATGCCGGCGCAAGGCGGGACAGAGAGGGAACCCATTTCCGAAGTTAAGCTTTTTGCCCCCCACGCCTTTCGTAAAGACCTGCAGAGGGCGGTCATTGCCGACGACTATGCGGCCATTGTTCTGCGCGAATTTAAGAACAAAATCCAAAGCGCCGTCGCTAAATTGCGCTGGAACGGAAGCTGGTACGAAGTATGGGTTGCCGTTGATCCGTTTGGCCGTGAAGAGGCGGATCAAGTATTGCTCGATGAAATTACCGGTCGGCTTCATCGTTATCGCCGTATAGGGCATGACCTCGTTGTTAAATCCGCACAGCGGGTGCCGTTGGATATTGAGCTGGCCATATGCGTTCGTTCAAATTATTTAAGAGGACACGTTAAGGCTGAATTGTTGAACATTTTCAGTAACAAAAGATTAGCAGACGGCAAAATTGGCTTTTTTCATCCTGATAAGCTGACCTTTGGCGATGATATTTATCTAAGCAAAATAGTTGCTGCCGCACAGTCAGTTCAAGGCATAGAAAGTGTTGAGGTAACCAAAATGCAGCGCTTTGGCGAGCTGAAAAATAACGAAATAGAAAAAGGACTGTTGCCCTTGAGTCCTTTTGAAATCGCCCGGCTGGATAATGACCCCAGTTTTCCTGAAAACGGTAAATTGGTCCTGGATATGCGAGGTGGCAGATGAAAACAAATTGCTGTGATTGCTGTTATCCGGTAATCGTTGATCAAGATGCTTGCGGTTGCTGCGAAGGGATTGAAATTGTTACGCCTTTGTCTACCTACAACCGGCCCGGGTTATCGGAAATCAGCTATCGGATCGGTACTCATGCCGGCTTTCTGGAAACCATGACGGCGCGCTTGACCGGATATTATCTAGAAAAACAAGATGACCAAGGCAACATCAGGAAAGTATATCCATTAACAGGTTTAACAACCCGGGATGCCGGTGACCCCGCTCTTGCCCTTTTGGATGCTTGGGCAACGGTGGCCGATGTCTTGACCTTTTATCAGGAGCGTATTGCTAATGAAGGCTATCTGCATACCGCGACCGAACGCCGTTCCATCGTGGAACTGGCCCGACTGGTTGGTTATAAGCCCAGACCCGGCGTGGCAGCCAGTGTATTTTTCGCCTATAACATCGATGCCAATACCAGGGAAGAGGTGGTGATTCCGGCGGGCAGCCGTGCTCAAAGCATTCCAGGCCCTGATGAATTGCCGCAGTCGTTTGAGACCAGCGATGATCTTAAGGCGAGGGCGCAATGGAATAATCTCAAACCCAGGATGGTGCAAGCACAAACAAAAGAAACTATTTTAAATGTAGACAACCCCCGTCTTTACCTAAAAGGTATCAGTACCAATTTAAGAGCAAATGATGCTTTGATGATAGATTTTGGCGAAGAACAGGAACAGCCCATTTTTAGATACGTAGTTGATGTTTTACCCGATAGTGAGAACGATCGAACTTTGGTGACTTTTATTGAGCAATCGCCCCCTCCATTTATTCCTGTTCCTGTCTTTAACATTATCAATCAATTGGTCAGGCCGGCCTCGATACAGCCTGCAAATCAATTTCAGTTACGGCAAAGCCTGGCAGGGCAATTCGCATTAAGGAACAATGCGGTTTTACAAAATCCCGGCTCTGGTTTTGGTATTACCGCCCTACACACCGCTGTCAATATTGGCTCCAGACCGACAGCGCAAGCAGGGTATTCAGTGCTGGGTGCTTTATCTCCTGTACTCAGAGAACATCTGGCTACAGCAACGGCAAGCGTCAAATTGACGGATAAGATAATCAAGGTTTATCAGTTAGGGATTAAGGCCGCTCTTTTTGGTCATAATCTACCGTTGCCGATAGAAGGAAAATGCGCTTCCGATGACGATGGTGGTGTAATCCTCCTATCAGCAACCGCAGTTTCTAATAATGGAAGTTTACGTACGCTGGCCTTGGATGCCGAATATCAAAACATAAAAATAGGCGCTCGTGTTGCAATCAAAACGGGTCATGCAGACCCATTGTTTGCGAAAGTGGAAGCAGTAGACACTATTACTTTGGGTGGGCCGCAAACAGGAGATCTTGCCTTCTTTTCAACTTGCCCGACTATTACCTCCAGTACAGTTGATAGCCGAACGACTGTTACCGTATCCGAGCCAATTAAAATTAAAGTCACTGTTTTGACTTTGGATTCCAATTGGAGAAATGCAAGTGACTCTAATGTCATCATAAAAAACACGACGGTTTATATCCAGAATGGAAATCCTGAGCTAGCCGATGAACCGATTACTGAACCTGTATGTGGCGGCAAGGACGAAACAATCGAACTGGATGGTTTCTATAGCGGCCTGGAGGTCGGACGATGGGTCATTGTTTCCGGTGAACGGGACGAAGTTGCGGGCGTGAAATTTAGTGAATTGGCGCTATTGGCGTCAGTCAGTCACAACATAGAAAACTTACCCGATGAAAATCTTCATACCTATATTCAGTTAGCCGAAAAACTGGCTTACTGTTTCAAACGCGAAACGGTCACGATTTACGGCAACGTCGTTAAAGCCACGCATGGCGAAACCCGGTTGGAGGTTTTAGGAAGCGGCGATGGCGCCAAAGCTTTACAAACCTTTGCCCTCAAACAGAAGCCGTTAACTCATGTATCGGCGGCCAATCCTTCGGGAATAGACAGCACCTTAAAGGTTTTTGTCAATAATATCGAATGGCATGAAGCGGATACTTTAGCCGGGTTAGAGGCCAGTGACCGCGTCTTTATTAGCCAAACCGATAACGAAGACAAAACCTCGGTGACCTTCGGTAATGGCGTGCAGGGTGCAAGGCTCCCTAGCGGTGTTGAGAATATACGAGCTGAATACCGAAACGGCATCGGACAGGCAGGTAATGTTAAGGCGGAGCAGATTTCGCTGTTGCTGACCAAGCCGTTGGGCGTTAAAGAGGTTATCAATCCCTTGCGCGCATCGGGTGGCGCCGACAGGGAAACCCGCGATCAGGCGCGGCAACATGCGCCATTGGCCGTGAAAGCGCTGGACCGCTTGGTATCGACTCAGGATTATGAGGATTTCAGCCGCATTTACGCCGGAATCGGCAAAGCTTATGCGATTGAACTCACTGACGGCCGGTTACCGTTGATACATGTCACTATCGCCGGCGCCGGGGATATTCCCATTGATGAAAACTCCGATTTATTCAGAAACCTTCGTCAGGCTCTGCATGATTTCGGCGATCCTTTCCAGAAAATACAATTGGCCGTGCGCGAACTGCTGATGATCGTTATCGAAGCCGGAGTTGCGATTTTACCCGATTATCAGTGGGAAATCGTTGTTTCAGAGGTGCGCAGCGCCTTGCTCGATCATTTCAGTTTTGAGCGCCGCGAGCTTGGGCAGGATGTGATTCTGAGCGAGGTCATCAGCGTTATGCAATCGGTCCGGGGTGTTGCTTATGTCGATGTCGATTCTTTTGGGGGCGTGCCTGAAAAACAACCGCTAACCGAAGAAGAAATTGATATTTTAACCAAGGATGGAACGCTTCCGTTGATTGATGGACGCCGGTTATTAACTCCTGATGAGATTGCCGATGAGGTGGCGAAAATCGTCAGCCGGACTCAAAACCTTACGGCAGCCCAGATAGAGGAATTGTCCGAAAGCGGAGGACTTCGAGTTCCGCAAAGACTTGTCGTTAATCTTCCTGTCCAGGATAAGTTTATTCGTCCGGCTCAGCTTGCCTTTTTAAGCCCCGATGTTCCCGCAACATTAATTTTGAACCAGATTAAGTGAGTTTGCCATGAACGATTCAAGAATAGACCGTCTCTATGATTTGCTTCCGGTCATTTACCGGATGCGGGACGCTGAACAGGGCGAGCCTCTAAAAGCTTTGCTGCAAATCATTTCCGAGCAGGTCAATCTGGTAGAAGACGATATTTTTCAGCTTTATGAAAACTGGTTTATTGAAACCTGCGAAGATTGGGTGGTTCCTTATATAGGTGAGTTGATCGGCTATGAACCCGTACATGAGGCCGGGGAACCTTCAACCGGAGCAAGCCGGCAAGATCAGCTGCGAAACAAGGTATTGATACCCCGTCGTGAATTGGCGAATACGATTCGTTACCGCCGTCGAAAAGGTACCTTGGCGTTACTGGAACTCTTGAGCAACGATGTGGCCGGTTGGCCGGCGAGGGCGGTAGAGTTTTATAAATTATTGGGCTGGACGCAAGCCCTGAATTACCAGCACCCGGATCGAGGCAAAACAGTCGATTTACGGAACGGTTCCAGCCTGGATCTCATCGATAGTCCATTTGATACGATTGCCCACACGGTTGATATTCGCCGCATCAACTCAAATAGATCAATGGGTTTTTACAATATTCCCAGCGTCGGTGTATTTGTCTGGCGCTTGAAATCCTATCCGGTCACGATGACGCCGGCTTATTGCCAGCAGGCTGCCGGTAACCATTGTTTCACCTTCAGTGTGCTCGGTAATGACAGTCCTCTTTACATAAATCCTGAACCGGAAACCGATCCGACGCATATTGCTGATGAGTTTAATTTACCCGTGCCTATCAGAAGACGCTTGTTCGAAGAACAAAAGACCAGGCTGTACGGTGAAGGGAAGAGTCTTCAGATTTGGCTGAGCGGCAAACGTAAAAATAAGACATTCCTGGAACCGGTGCCGCCGGAACACATTATTGCGGCTGATTTGAGCCTTTGGCAGTATCTTCCGCCCAAAGGTAAGGTCGCCGTTGACCCCGTGCTCGGGCGAATTGCTTTCCCTTCAAAAAAACCGCCGGGAAAATGCGATGTGCTGGTCAGTTACCATTACGGTTTCAGCACTGGGCTGGGCGGGGGCGAGTACGATCGGCCGCTGTCGCAGTTTACGCACCATAAACTCTATCGTGTCGGTGCAGACGAAACCCATAAAACCATTAATGACGCCATCGACCAATGGCGTCAGGATCAGGCAGGTCAAACTCAGGAAATAGAACAGCAAAAACTTCGCAACGCAGTCATTGAAATCATGGATAGCGGATTATACGAGGAAGATTTCGATATTGCCTTGCAAGCCGGCGAGAGTCTGCAGATTAGATCGGCCCTGGGCAAACGGGCGGTCATAGGTCTTTCTGAAAAACACAGGGGACGGCCCGAGTCTTTCTCTGTACAGGTTGCGAATGGCAGCTGTTTTATTCTCGATGGTTTGATTGTGGTCGGCCGCCCTGTTGAGATAAGCGCCATTGATAATTCCGATGAAACGGAGCAACCGGTTCAACAAAGCGACGAAAGCCAGCCTGATGTATCAGGGCCCAAACAGGCGGAGATCATAATCCGCCATACGACATTAGTACCTGGCTGGGAAATAAATGCCGATTGCTGCCCGTTAGAATCAACCATGGCGAGTTTAAAGTTGTTGGTGTCACATCTATGCGTAAAAATCGAACATAGCATTATCGGTTCAATCGAAGTGGATCCAGCCGTCAAACCCTTGATTGAAATGGATGACAGGCAACAAGCCGTTGCTACAGAAGAAGAATTATTAGACTATCGTTGTCAAAGTATCGAGAAAGAGGTTCGCCTTAATCCTATCCGAATATGCATCAGTGACAGCATTCTGGATGCGACTGATCCGGAGCTGGAGGCTATAGGAACGCCGGATTGTCCTGTCGGTTATGCAATTTTAACCATTTTGCGCAGCACAGTATTCGGACAAGTCCAGGTTCATGCCATCGAATTGGCTGAAAATTGCATTTTCGAGCGGACTGGATTACCGTGGCAAGACGACAATTGGGCTGTATGCGGTTTTGTTATGTGACGCCGGAATCGCGTACGCCTCGCCGCTATCAATGCCAGCCCGATCTGGTAATGAAAAAGATTGCCGAGGATATGGTTCAGGAGCCTGATGAATCCGTTATCCAAGCGGCTCAGGATCGTGAAGCCAATCGGGTTCATCCGGTATTTAACAGTGTTCGTTATGGGATGCCGGTCTATTGCCAGTTAGCTGAATGCTGTGCAGAAGAAATTAAACGTGGTGCGGATGATGAGTCTGAAATGGGCGTTTATCATCATTTATATCAACCCCAACGGATGGCAAATTTGCGAGTCCGATTAGACGAATTTATCCCCGCAAGGATGGATGTCGGCATTATTTTATCGAGCTAGGAGAAAGACATGAAAGGCGATTTCACACGAAATACATTCGATCCCGAAAAACATTTTTTGCGTGTATTGATGCAGCAGGGCCGGGTTCAACTCGATTCGGACTGGAATGAACAGGCATCCATCTTGTTGCATTATCTGCAAACGCTGGCGACAGATCTCATTGGACCCTATGCGGGTCCGGTCGGAGATAACTGGGGATTTGCCATTTTACCCGGAGAAGATGGAGATTTTAAAATAGGCAAAGGGCCGGTATTACGTAAACGGAATTCTGTGTGAGAACGAACATGAAATTAGCTACTTGTCCCAGGATGATTATCCGCTCACGGAAGATGATGAACTGGAATCGGCAGGAGGCAATTTCATCGTGTATCTGGATGTATGGGAACGGCATATCAGCTTTGTAGAAGATGACTATATTCGGGAAAAAGCGCTTAACGGGGTGGATACTGCGACACGCTCCAAAGTTATCTGGCAGGTCAAAGTGACGCCTTTGACTTATCAATATGCATATTGCCAGCAGGGCAGCTCGTTTTTAACCAATAATCTGTTAGTGCTAAGTCAGGTTTGTATGAGCGCCAGAGCCAAACAAGGCCAACCGGTTACCAGGCCTTGCCTGACGGAACCGGAAGCCCAATACCGTGGCGCAGAAAATCAACTCTACCGTGTTGAAATCCATGACGGTAATTTTGATGATGATGGCAACCCAATAACGCCAACATTCAAGTTCTCACGCGAAAATGGATCGGTCATATTTCCTGTCAAGAGTATTTCATTTGACGCCACTTCCGCTACTGCATTAGTTGAACTGGAGCATTTGGGTTGTGATGATAAGCTGGGTCTAGCCGTCGGTAATTGGGTTGAGTTTATAGATGACAAAATCGACTTGCATAACAAAGCCATGCCTTTGGCTCAAGTGCAGGCTATTGACACGGTTAACAGAAAAGTCACCTTATCAGGACCGGCTAACGTTGTTATTGATTTAAGCAGACATCCATTCCTTCGCCGTTGGGATCAAAAAAATGCGAATAATGTAAATGCGCAGGGTGTTATAACCTTGACAACGAGTGACTGGATTCCGTTAGAGGAGGGCATTGAAGTCAAGTTCAGCATTGAGGATGCCGGCCGGGTGCGTCGCGGTGATTACTGGTTAATCCCCGCCCGTCATATAACGGGTGATATTGAATGGCCAAAAATCACGGATAACAGCGGTAAACTGATCCCTGAAGCACTCTCTCCCATGGGAATCGTGCATTACTATGCCCCGCTGGCCATCATCAATAAAAATGGGCAGGGAAGTGTTACAGTCAGTTCCGATTGCCGATGCAGCTTTAATCCAATGTCCTACTCATGCCAGTATAATAAGTCTGGTCGGCTGGGTATAGGAACCGATTTACTGTGTCCCCAGGATGACGATAATCGATGAACGCAGTCTGGTCCTTTTGGAGCAAGCCATATTTAGAGGCCCGAAAAACTATCTGGTGCAGCGAAAAACAGCATTTGCTGTCATGGATTTTATCGTTGCAGCAAGCCCGGAAGTTTTTTGGAAAAACCGTATTATTTACGGATGACTACGGTGCGAGAATGCTTATCGATGGTCTCCAGTTAGAGTTTGATGCGGTGAGTACCTCATTAAATACCCTCAGCGATCATGATCCCAAATGGTGGGCATTGGGTAAAATTTACACCTACAGTTCTCAAAATGAGCCGTTTATCCACATTGATAATGATGTTTTTTTATGGAAGCCATTACCGGTCAATTCAGACACCGCGCTTTTCGCCCAAAATCCTGAATATTTTGATATTGGCGCCTCATTTTACATGCCCGAACAAATAGAGTTGCTAGTTAAAAAGCAGGGAGGCTGGTTGCCCAGGGAATGGAATTGGTACCGATCAAGCGGTATGCAACAGAGAGCGGAGTGTTGTGGGGTATTTGGCGGCGGCGATACTGAATTTATCAATTATTACGCGAAGCTCGCGCTCGATACGATTGAGCATTCTGCTAACACACATTTATGGACAACTCTTGGCGAGCACGTAGAACGAAATATTTTGGTTGAACAATATTTATTGTCCGCATGCATTGAATTTTATAAAAATCACCGGGACGGCAGTAACCAGTCACTTGATATCCACTATCTTTTCAATTCAATGGATGACGCATTTGATCCCCGGAAAGCTTCAGATGCCGGATATACTCATCTGATAGCAGACACCAAGAAAAATGAAGCTCTAGCGAATGATCTTGAGAGAAGGGTTAAGAAAGATTATCTTGAAGCTTACAAAAAGTGTTTGAGATATATCGATCGCACAATATGAGAAAAATTAAATAAGCACAGACCAACAAAGATTGCATACAAACATGAATTCCTGCTTCAGCTGCCTATATGTTTAAAACTGTGAACCACTTATTTCTTGAGCTAGTATGCATAGGCTTTTATACGTATTGTGCATTTAGTTCAAAATATTAAACTATTGATCAGTAGTTGTAGGGAGATTAGCAATTCCACGAGATTTTAGCCTATCACTCCCCTGAGATGTTGATGTTCGAAGTTCCTCCTCCGATACACTCAGGAGGATTCGGCTCGTATCAGAATACCTGGGAGGTGTTTTTGGCTTGGTCTAAAGATTTCGGGGTATTCAATATTGAAGAAATGGATGTTATCGCGGTGATGAAGAGTAGCGTTTGTTACTGCCCTGATGCGTTGCGCCAGAACCGAGCCGGAAGGGGAAAAAGTCGAGCTGCAGTTCCGACTGACAATTGGTCTACGCAAGATCGACGGTCAGCGGAAAGTTGTGCATGAACATCATTTGCATTCGGCACAAAATCGTGTCCTCAGTTAACCTCTGAAAAAGGAGATTCTCATGTTTAAGATTTTTTTGACCCTTGTCATTGTCCTGGCATTGGAGGGCTGCGCATCGACCCGTCCGATTCTTTATCCCAACGAGCATTTCAACATCGTCGGTAAAGAGACCGCGGAACGTGATATCGCGAGCTGCATTGATCTTGCAGAGGCTGCAGGTGCCGAGTCCGGCGGCAGCGACGCAGGACAGGCGGCAGCCAAGACCGCTGGAGGCGCTGCCGTCGGCGCTGCATCGGGCGCCGTGGGAGGCGCAGTGGTGGGCGCGGCGGGCTCAGGATCGGCGATCGGAGCGGCCTCTGGCGCGACCGCCGGACTACTGTACTGGATTTTCAGCAAGCCGGAACGCAGTCCTGCCTTTGAGAACTTCGTAAACAGATGTCTTCAGGAGCGCGGGTATCAACCTGTTGGCTGGGACTAAACATTCATCACCCGAGCGTTCGCTATGGCGGAGCTTACCCGATCGGAGCCTTATATACGGTGAAGATTGAATTCCTTGTCTCAACAAGGCGCTATAGCCGACCGTGTTTCACGCGGCAGCTGAACTTTGCGTTATGCGTGAACAAATGGCAAGCGACCGCCCAAAAGCGGTCACTTTAGTTTGGTTGGCAGCCTCGTTTAAGGTGGATTGCCTGACGGCGCAACCACCTTCAGAGATTAGTGATTCGCTGCGTAAATTTGTTGAATTTCTTTATACCGGCTTGCCGCTTCAGCTAAAGCCGCTTTAGCCAATTCCGTCTCGTTGTTCTTGAAGGCGGTACGGGCTTGCTTCAAAACATTGCTGGCTTGATTCCTTTTTACATCAAGCACGTTATTGGCAATATCTTTTTGCAATTGACGAGCATCGCTGACCATCTCTGCCAGCACTTCGTTGTCCGTGCCATTGTTCGCGGCAGCGATAGTTTCATCGACTTTAGCCATGGTATTTTCAATAGCCGTTTTAACATCTTCATAGGATGGATTCACTACAGCGGAAGCGGTAAATGAAGTAGCCGCCATAGACACGGCCATGATAGAAGAAACCAGGATTTTGTTGAATGTGTTCATGGGATAAGCCTTACAGTTAATAAATAAAGTATTTCTACGTAACGATTAAAATGAGCTTTGGGTTAAGAAAGATTCAAGTTAATTGCTAGGTTGGACATAGTCTAGCATAACTAATCCTAATTAGTACTATTATTTGTTCTAATGCGGACTATACTTTTTGAAAGCATGACTTTTAGTCGCTGCTCCCACTTGAACTTGTAAAGGCACTGTTTATTTATCAATGCGTTATATGCTTTTCAGTCATCCTTATTCGCACAATTGTATGGCTGTAGACTCCGATCGATTTGAGTCGAATGGTCGGCAAGTTGTGCTGGAAAAATAAGTAAAACACCTTAATAGTGGGAACTTGGCGCCCTTAAGGTGCCGATGCGGTATGGTTTTAAGATGAATACTGTAAAAAAACAGCTTCGAAAATTTTCTACAGCCAGCGTTTTTTCCCGGTTAGATAGGGCTGTAGGCAGGCGTCTTTAAACAACAAGGTAGAAATGAATTCCGACAAATTTTTGACGTTATATAAGAGGGAAACGGGCAAGTTTTCCATGCTGTTCGACAGCTGTAGTCGCTGCACGAGGAGGGGACGCCGAAGAAATCGCCAATGAAATCGATGAATAGACGGAAACCTCGATATCCCCGTCTGGAAGTTGGTATCCGGTGCCATGGATGTGAGCTCCGAGTCATCCATGGAGCCGTCATTCCGGCATTCCCTGCCGAAATGATGAGCACAAAACCAATCAATTTTCAGGAAATTTTTTGGCCTAATTTTGGACTCAGGACAAAACCAGCAGTCCTTTGCCTGGATTCTCATGTCCGACCTCACCGTCGCTCAAGGGGTGCTCATCTTCACCGCTGGACGATTGCTCTATTTCGGGTTCGGGAGGAGCAATCATCCGCCCCTGCATCAGTTCATCGATCTGGTATTTATCCAGGGTTTCCCAGTCCAACAGGGCATGGGCCATGTTGTGCAGTATGTCGATGTGCTCCTTGAGGATGGTTTCGGCGCGCAGATAGTTGCTGTCCACCACCTGGCGTATTTCCTCGTCGATGATCTGCGCCATGTGTTCTGACATCGGTTTGGATTGCGGACCCATGTAGCCACTTTCATTGTCGCCGTAATCCATCGGCCCGAGACGGTCCGACAGCCCCCATTTGGTGACCATGTTGCGGGCCAGCTGGGTGGCGCGCTGGATGTCGTTGGAGGCGCCGGTGGTAACCTTGTTCTTGCCATAGATTAATGCTTCCGCTACCCGGCCGCCGAACAGGCCGGAGATCTGTCCTTCGAGTTTGTCCTTGCTGGCACTGTACTGGTCGCGTTCCGGCAGGAACATGGTGATGCCCAGGGCGCCGCCGCGCGGCATGATGCTGACCTTGTAGACCGGGTCGTGCTCGGGTACGATCCGGCCGACGATGACGTGGCCGGCTTCGTGATAGGCGGTCAGCAGCAGATCTTCCTTGCTCATGATCATGGTGCGCTTTTCGGCACCCATGAGCATTTTGTCGCGGGCCTTGTCGAGATTGTTCATGGTCACCACCCGCTGGTTGTTGCGGGCGGCGAACAGCGCGCCTTCGTTGATCAGGTTGGCCAGTTCGGCACCGGAAAAACCGGGGGTGCCGCGCGCCAGGTCTTTGATGTTGACGTCGTCGGCCAGGGGAACCTTGTCGGCATGGACCTTGAGAATTTGTTCGCGGCCCTTGATGTCGGGCAGACCGACCTGCACCTGACGGTCGAAACGGCCAGGCCTTAACAAAGCTTTATCCAGTATGTCGGCGCGGTTGGTAGCGGCGATGACGATGATGCCTTCGTTGCCGCTGAAGCCGTCCATTTCGACCAGCAGCTGGTTGAGGGTTTGTTCGCGTTCGTCGTTGCCGCCGCCCGTGCCGCTGCCACCGCGCTGCCGGCCGACCGCGTCTATTTCGTCGATGAAGATGATGCAGGGCGCGCGCTTCTTGGCTTGTTCAAACATGTCGCGCACCCTTGAGGCTCCGACACCGACGAACATTTCCACGAAGTCAGAACCGGAGATCGAGAAGAACGGCACCGCGGCTTCACCGGCAATCGCGCGGGCCAGCAAGGTTTTACCGGTACCCGGCGGGCCGACCATCAGCACGCCACGCGGGATCTTGCCGCCCAGCACTTCGTATTTGCCGGGGTCTTTGAGGAAGTCGACCATTTCCACCACGTCTTCCTTGGCTTCCTCGACACCGGCCACATCCTTGAAACGCACCTTGATCTGATCTTCGGCCATCAGCTTGGCGCGGCTTTTACCAAAGCCGTTTTGACCCCCGCCGGCGCCGAGTTGCACCTTGCGCATGAAATAAATCATTACCGCGATCAGCAGCAAGGTCGGTGCCCACGATTCAAAAAACTGCATGAAAGTGGACGGTATCTGCGGCTTCTCGCCCTTGATCTTGACGCCATACTCCAGGAGCTCGTCTATGATGCGGACGTCGCTAGGATTGTAGGTGGAAAAGAGGGTGCCGTTCTTCCGGCGGCCATCGACATATCTGCCGTCGATCACCACTTCGGCAACGGCTTTGTTACGCACATCCTCGATAAAATCGGAATAGGGAATGTCGCTTTCCGGATTGTATGCAGGCGAAGTGGGATTAAACACCGCAAACATCGTGATACCAATCGCAGACAGTATAAACAGCGGGATTAGGAATTTTTTCATGGCTTTGACCTTCTGATCAGGATACATGCCCTAAAGGTAGGGGTAGGGTAATGCTCAGGCATTCGGTTCTCGGGATTCATCTTCCGCCTGATTTCTATTTTTCGTTATTAAAAAATTTGAAAAAGTCCGAATCCGGTTTTAACACCAAAGTATCGTCGGTTTTTTCAAACGCCGTCTGATAGGCCTGCAAGCTACGATAAAAATCATAGAACTCGGCATTCTTGCCGAAGCTTTTCGCATAAATGTCCGCCGATTGCGCATCGCCGCGACCACGGATGTTTTCGGCATCGCGCTGGGCATTGGCCAGCAGCACCTGTCGCTGTTTTTCGGCTTCGGCGCTGATCAGTTCGGCGCTTTCGGCACCTTGGGAACGTAATTCCCGGGCCACTCGCTCGCGTTCGGCGCGCATGCGTTGATAGACCGAATTGCTGACTTCCTGCGGCAGGTCGATGCGCTTGATGCGGATGTCGATCAGTTCAATGCCGAATTTACCGGCTATCGGCGCACAGCCTGGCGAGCAGGGTTTGCCGCAGTTCGCTACGGTCTTCGGAGATCAGCTGCTTGATGGTGCGCAGACCGAATTCGCCGCGCATGGCGTCCTTCAGGATTTGTTCAAGGCGCAGGTTGGCCTGGTATTCGTCGCCGCCGACCGTGGTATAAAAAAGACCCACATCACCGATTCGCCACTTGGCGAACGAGTCTACTATCACATTCTTCTTTTCGGAGGTAAGAAAACGCTCGGACTTAGTGTCCAAGGTCAGCACACGCGCATCAAATGTACTGACATTATTGATGATGGGGGTCTTAAAGTGGAGTCCCGGCGTAAAGTCATAAGCGACCATTTCACCGAGACGAAACAGGATGGCTTTTTCATGCTGATTGACATGAAAAACCGATAGATAGGCCAGCACCAACAGGATCAGGCCGGCGGGAAAAATAATATAAGTTCTGCTGCTCATGGTTTGCTCCGGCTGGGACGTAGTCCATGCGTGGCGGCGACTTTATGGGGAGTGCCTTTGTCGGTATCTACGCTATCGGTATTGATTTCGGATTCCGGTGCCGTTTTGCTGTTGTGACATGCGGAGCTTGTGCCGATTGCAGCGGCATATAGAACTGCGGCGCATTGCGCTCGGATTCGATCATGATCTTGTTGCTGCCGCTGTAGAACTTTTCCTTGGCTTCCAGATACAAACGCTTGCGGGTAATGGCCGGGTTTTTCTCGTATTCCACCAGCAACTGGTCGAAACGCCCGGTTTCGCCCTTGGCCTTGGCGACTTTTTCCGCCTCGTAGCCTTCGGCCTCCAGCAACAGGCGGGCAGCGGCGCCGCGGGCTTTCGGGATGATTCCGTTGGCGTAGGCCTGGGCTTCATCGATCAGGCGCTGCTTGTCCTCGCGTGCGCGAATGGCATCCTCGAAGGCGCCCTGCACTTCTTCCGGAGGCTGGGCATCCTGCAGGTTGACGCTGGCAATGGTGATTCCGGCCTGATAGTCGTCCATTGCCGCCTGAATCTCACGTTTGATCTCGGCGACGATTTCGCTGCGGCCATCGGTCAAAATAAAATCCATGTTGTTGCGGCCGATCACAGCCCGCTCGATGCTTTCGGTCAGTTGTTTCAGGGTGGCTTCGTTGTCCTTGACGTTGAACAGATAGTCATTGGCGTTGTTGATCTGGTATTGCACGGCCAGGCGAACGTTGACGATGTTTTCATCGCGGGTCAGCATCAAGGATTCATGAGGAACGGTCGATACTTTTGCGAAGCCGCTGGAATAACCGAGCTCGATGAAGCGCTGCTGTTCGACATTGACGATCCTGACGGTTTCAACCGGCAGCGGAATATGCCAGTGCGGACCGGGCCGGGTGGTCTCGCTGTAAGCGCCAAAGCGGGTAACGACGCCACGATTGCCTTGATCGACGATATACACTCCGCTGCCCAGCCAAACCAGCGCAAGTGTGCCGCCCAATGCCGCGCCGATTTTTGGCAGCGAAAACAGATCTTTATGGTCGTGATAAAAAGCGGCACTGCGCTGGCTGACTTGCTGCCAGTATTTGTCGGCCTCGACTTTCCTGTCGGGTGGCGGCGTGGGATTGCTGGTGTTTTGTTTTTCTGACGACATAATCACTCCTTATGTAATTACGGATTGCCGGTTTTCGCTTCTAGCTGTCGTTAGGGTCTAGAAACGGCAACAGCTCATAACCAAACAGCTGTATTAATGTTTAGCGAACGCATATGTTCAAAATTGTTGCTTCCCTTTTTAGGACGGTTGGCTATAACTTTGCCGAGGTATAATCGTCAATTTTTTAGATAAGTAGTGTCGTTTAATGAGGATGGCTTGATGGGCCATCCTCATTTTTAGAGCGATTAGTGATTCGCTGCGTAAAGTTGTTCAATTTCCTTATACCGGTTTGCAGCATCAGTTAAAGATTCTCTAGCCGATTCCCGCTCATTGTTCTTAACCGCTGTACGCGCTTGCTTCAACACATTGCTGGCTTGATTACGTTTTAGATCAAGCACGTTATTAGCAATATCTTTTTGCAATTGGCGGGCATCGCTGATCATCTCTGCCACCACTTCGTTGTCCGTGCCATTGTCCAGTGCAGTAATAGTCTCGTCGACTTTAGCCTTCGTGTTGACGATAGCCGCTTTAACATCTTCATAGGATGGATTCACCACAGCTGAAGCGTTGTATGACATTGCCGCCATCGATACGGCCATAACAGAAGAAACCAGGATTTTGTTGAATGTGTTCATGGGGTAAGCCTCACAGTTGATAAATAAAGTATTTCTACGTAGCGATTAAAGTGAGCTTTTGGTTAAGAAAGATTCAATTAATTGCTAGGTTGGGTAAATTTTAGCACAACTAATCCTAATTAGTACCATTATTTGTTCTAACAAGAACTATGTTTTGTTGGACCTGCTTTTTACCTGGTGTTTCCGCTGGCGCTTATAAATCTACCGTTTATTTATCAATTAGTTATATCGTTTTCAGATATTCCTGTATGTACGCTTGATGGCCTGGTGACTTCGTTTGATTTGAGTTGCAGGATCGGCAAGTCGTGCAGGAAAATAAGCAAAACACTTTAATAGTGGGAACTTGGCACCTTCAGATGCCAGTGAGGTAAGGTTTTTAGATGAATATTCCTCAATTACCGTAAAAAGCTTGAGGAGAGTCTTGATTAGGATTACTATTTAGTTCTAATTAGAACTAAATAGGTGTAACCGCTATGTCTTTTCCATCCGCATTTCCTACCGTACTACGTGAGTTAGTACGCACACATCAGACTTTTTTAACTTATGCAGCCATTCATGCGCACACGCTGGATCTGACGCTGACCCAATTCGATATTATTCTGACATTGGGCAATGCGTTCGGTATGACCTTCAAGAGGCTGGGCGAGAAAACCTTAATTACTAAAGGGACGTTAACCGGCGTAATCAACCGCCTGGAAGATAAAGGGCTGGTTCAACGGGTTGCCTCGAAAACGGACGGCCGCAGTCAGGTTGTGCGACTAACGGCGGAGGGAACGGCCTTATTCGAACGCGCTGTTCCCGAGCATCTGGACTATATTCACCAAATATTCAAGGGTTATTCTCCGGAAGATATCGCGGCGCTGGAAGCGGCTCTGCTGCGGTTGCGTAAGTCGGTCTTTGCCGCACGCTGCGATGGCAGCGGCAAGCTTGCTGATGGAACCGATGGCTGGTGCGCCAAAGTTAATGATGTTTGTAAAAATTATCAAGACAGTCATCGCGTTTGCTAAGGGGGCAGAGGGCTTCTATCCTGACTGTTTTTGAGAGTAGCGCGAATTTATCAAATCTAGCCAATCCGTAATATAGCGCGGTGAAATCCGGTCTGCTTTCGGCTTCCAGGTCTTATCAAAACCGGTGGCCGCTACTGTAATAGCCGCTCGGAAAGCGGCGGTCGATTTGATCGATGGCCTTTATTAACGGACGGTTCTTCGTGGGCAGGTTGTAGTTGGCAAAACTGAACAATTAAAGTTGGCAAGGCGATGGAAATCCGGCCGCAACTTTTCCGCTGAATAAGGGCAGGGGCATCATGCTGGAGGGAGTCGGCCTAGGTAAAAGAAGTCGGAGATATAGCGTTTGGCATTTATGGAGGAGGAGGAGAGAGAATAAAATAATGTTTTCCTTTTGTTCTCTTTTTTGTTGCATTCTAGTATATTTTTGTTAAGCTTACAAAAAATTTAAAGCGAAGCGAGAGGCAACAACTAATGGGCATATTAACCAGGCGACAACGGGAAATTTTCAATTTTCTTCGCGATAACCATGAACGTTTTGCTTGTCCGCCTAGCCTGAATGAACTCTGCACGGCGCTGGGCATGGCCTCGCGGGGGTCGTTGTACAAGCACATCATGGCTTTGATTGAAGCGGGTCTGGTGGAGCCTTTCACGGGCAATAAACACGGCGGTGTTCGCCTTACTGCTCAAGCGCAGAGAGATGATTCTACTTCTGAACAGGATTTACCCTTTGTCGGATCAATCGCCGCCGGCAAGCCGATTGAAGCCGTGGAAACAGATCAGCTACATGACCGTACCCGAATGCACTGAAAACCGATAAGCCTTGCTATGTGTTGCAGGTTAAAGGCGACTCAATGATCGAGGCCGGTATTTTTGATGGCGATTGGGTGGTTATCGAGCAACGTGATTATGCAAGTAACGGGGAGATAGTGGTCGCCTTAATCGAAAACTTCGAAGCAACCCTGAAATACATTGAGCAGACCGCAGAGCAAGTGTTGCTGATTCCAGCCAATGCCAACATGACAGCGCTGTCATACCGTCCTGAGCAGGTTGAAATTCAGGGCGTGTTAGTCGGGCAAATGCGCAGTTATCGTTCTCATTAACCACTGTAATTTAAAACGAGGAGAGTCACCATGCAGCAAAAAATTCACATGCACGATCAAGTCTTCAACAAAGTTGAAGACATTATGAATCATTACAAAAGAAATCCTATAGAGGGTTTAATGCGGTTATTAAAGCAGTTTATGAAACAGTCATCGGTGATTTGATAGCGACCAGGGCCTATCTACAGGCCTTCGATGATTGGCCGAATGATGTGACACTCATGATCCTTGGCTTTTTGGTGATAGTGTAAAAAAGCGGCTGTGGAAATAAGTTAGTTGCCAAAATTAAAAAGCTTTAACTAGCGGCGTTTTTAATTATCTGGGCACGGAACCACCATAACCTGGGCAAAACCACCAACGGGAATGCTGAAATTGGTCGTTTGTCCCTGAAATAAACGGGCGCTTATCAATTGTGTCAAACCTTTATAAACGTAATGACGCAGATCAAGTTTGAAATCGACGATTTCGTTTTCTATCTCCAATTGTCGTTCGCTGGGTTGGACTAGCGTCTGTGTAACATAGTCACTCTGCAGGATTTCACCAAAAACTCGCCGGATTAGTTTGTCACCACGGTATACAGCTTTGCTGCCGTAACCTTTGGTGGGTTTTAAAAACAAATACTTGCGGGCAAGTCCACAAGGTCTGGGCTAAATTCGGATTTAAGTGGTGAGTTAAATCTGTAACCGTGGATATGTGGTTTATTGAGAATATTAAGAGGGCTAAAAAAAAGAACAAACTGCAGCTTATACCCATCACATATTTTTGCAGGTCAAATGAGGAGCAGTAGGGATGTTTTTGACTATAGGTGATATAACGCAATATTTTATTAAACTATGTTATATAACACAGTTTAATAAATGAAGAGAATTTATTAGTGCTTAAAAACTTAATAAAATCAGTTTGTTGGTATTTTGGCATCAATCATGCTTTTAGTTGTGTAGTTTTGTTAATTAATTGTATAGCAGAGGTGAATAATGAATCAGCAATCAGCACGCACAGAAGTTAAGAAAAACCAATAATGGCTCTTTGTTATTAGGGACTGGTTTAGTTGTTGCATCAATGATTTTAGTGCCGGCTTTGGCAGTTAGACTTGGATTGGGGGCTGGTTTGACGGGGGCCTTAAGAATTGCACTGATGAAGGCTTCAAATAAAGCTCTCAGTGGTACGACTGATGTTTCTAAAGCAGCTTAATCAAATGGTACTGTTGCAAATAATCAAGCCGTATGACGCACCTATTTGCGGACAAAGTTATCCTGCTCTTCATTCCGGCGTTCGAAGGGTATGAAATCAATGGTGTCACCAAATTTATCTACAACTCGATACAGGTGAACTCATTTGCTTTTGATTTTATATAAATTTCATTCAAATGCCACGAAGCTACAACGGCACGTTTACGATTTTTAGCAGTCATGGCTATGGAAGATTAATAGCGAACAATCCAGCAGTTGACAACTTTAACGCCCCCTTTACTCCAGAATTTCTTCTAGATCGCGATAAGAAACGGCATGCCCGACATAAAAAAATATCTTTCGGATAGTGGACGCCTTTAAAACTGATCATCGGATCTTCCAATTCCTGAAAAAATAAATCATCACTTAGTTTGACAAAATTTACGACAGAACCAACTATAATCTCAGTTCAGAAGGAGGTGTAGTGTGTTGATGGCCGTATGGTTTTCATGGCATGGATTTTGATTCCTACCTCGCCCCATCTGGGAGTTGATCTTTATTTGTTAACTGCCTGCTTCTGAAATCATCAATTCAGCGGCCAAGGAGAAATTCCTGGCTGTTGTAGACAAATTCATATTTTGCTAATATAACAAGCAAGCTGACAATATAAGTTAATTATAATGACTGATACTAAAAAAGTGTGTGATCTTTGCGGGTTACCCGTCGAAACACCTGGTTTTACATTGAAAACTAAAGAAGGCGATAAAGCGTTTTGTTGCGAAGGGTGCAAGGGTATTTATCAATTGTTAAATGAAGATCAGCTTCTGCCTGAGTCCGACCAGGATTAATTATTCGCCAATTATTCAAATTATTAAGGAAAAATCAAAATGAAGCACGCACATGGTAATCCAGCCAATTCTGTGGCTAAAGAAGTTGTTAAGGGGTCAATTGTTTCATCTACAGTGCATACGGGGAGTAGACTGATGAGTAATGTCGCAAAACATCCGGTTCTGGTTTTTGGCTTGGGCGTGGTAGCCGGCTATCTGGTTTATAAATACAGAAAAGAAATAATTTCCAGCACAACCAAAGCGGTGGATGCCGGTAAAGATTTTGTGTTGCAGCAAAAAGAAAATCTGGAAGATATTGTTGCGGAAAGCAAGGAATAACCAACAGATTCTTCACTCAAAGTTGGTTCATTCTTTACAGAATGAGTGACTTCATTAACGGGTGTTTTTCCTGTCTAGCATGAATACAGGGCACCCGTTTTGTTTTTCTAGGGGTTTACTTAAGTTATGTCTATCCAAAAAGAATTTGTGCTGCGTTATCGAGTGGACGGGCATGTAAGGTTTCAAATACCTGCTCAGATTTGTAATGTTGATGCAGCCAAAGCGGTAACGGATGGCATTTCTGGAATAGACGGTGTATATCGCGTTAATCTCTATCGCAGTCAGCAGAAATTATCTATTCGTTTTAACGAATCTGTTTGTGATTTCAAGTCACTGGCCAAGCAATTGTTTCATTTGCTTGCTGACCTGGAAAAAAATGGCGCCTTAAAACCAAAGCCTGTTTCAAAATCAGCTCCTGTGGAAGGAAAAAGCCAAATCCAAATTAGACGATTTTAAAGCGACACGGTGGGCCAAAGAAAAATTCGGCGATGCAAAAGAAACCGTTCAGGCGGCCAAAGTCATTACCAAGCTGGGCATGAAAAAGCCCACGGCTTTCATGAAAGACCCGGAAAAAGCCATCATTGATTTTTTAAATGATATTCTGGTGCTCTTTCTTATCAGGCTGCACTGGAACGATATTACTCAAAATTGGCTTGTAAAACCCCTCAAGTATCGTTATGAATGGATGGCTTTGTTTTATATGTTCTTTTTGCTGGTTCGTTCACGTAAACAAAAATAGAACTACTTGCATGTAGATCGGTGCATTTCACAGAGTGCACTCAATACCACTACTTGACGATTTGAATGCAGGTGAAAGTCATAATGCAAATTATGATTTCCTGATTGGGCCATAACTGGCTGTCACATTTCCCCGACATATTTCTAAGATCTTTCGCTATGGATACACAAACTTCTAACTCCGAAAAATTTCCAGCTGGTTCATCAATTAACCAGGCGTATCAGAATTATGTCGCCGGTCTTGAAAAATGATCAAGAGCGCGGTTATATTTTTGAAATTCTTTTAAAAAAACGACCTGAAATAAAAAAGATTCGGTCGGTTTACGCGCTGGGCTCTGTTGTTATTGAGTTTGACCCGGCCAATTTGCCAAAAAAGAATTTACTTATTTTGCTGGATGCGGTGCTGGGTAATATTGCCCGGAAAAAGGCTGATCAGCACAAACAACAAAAGAAAGTCTTTGACGGTCCGGTACAGGAAGTTGATCTTGCTGTTGAGGGTATGACCTGCGCATCCTGTGCTTTGCTGATCGAAATGGTGTTAAAGCGTGATCCCAGAATCAAGCAGGCCAGTGTCAACTTCGGTACATCAACCCTGACTGTTCATGGCCAGTTAGCCAAGGATGAGGTGGGCGCCAAGGTTGCGACCCTGGGTTATAAAACCTACGCGATGGATACCTTATCGCAACGCAAAAATCTGATTGAAAAGGAACAGCAGCGGATTGTTATGGCTAAACGCCGTTTTATCTGGTCCGGAATTTTGAGTTTTCCCGTTGTCGTTGTTGGTATGAGTATGCCGACATCGCGCTGGCTGCATTGGCTACAGTTTGCGCTCACAACTCCGGTGGTTTTCTGGTCGGGCGGGACATTTTTTGCCAAAGCCTGGCGTTTGGCAAAACAGCGAACGGCTAATATGGATACGTTAATTGCACTGGGGGTAGGTTCAGCTTATGGCTATAGTTTGCCTGCGTTATTCAGGCGAAGAGGGCATCTCTACTTTGAAGCGGGCGCGGCCATTATCACCTTTGTATTATTGGGGCGCTTTTTAGAGGAGCGAGCCAAAGGTAAAGCCGGCGAAGCCATACGTAAACTGGTCGATTTGCAACCGCAAACTGCGACACTTATCCGTGATGGGCAAGAAATAATCATTGCCGTTGACGATTGTGCTATAGACGATGTACTGCTGGTTCGTCCCGGCGAGAAAATTCCGACCGATGGTATAGTTATTCAGGGTGTATCCACAGTTGATGAGGCTATGGTGACGGGAGAAAGCTTGCCTGTCGTTAAAGACGTTGGACATAAGGTGATTGGAGGTTGTGTTAATGGCAGCGGCGCGTTGCGTATTCGGGTAACAGCGGTGGGCATGGATACCGTGCTGGCCGGGATAGTACACATGGTTGATCAGGCTCAGGCAACCAAGTTACCGATTCAAAAACAGGTGGATAAAATTTCTGCCGTGTTTGTGCCTTCAGTGATGATTCTGTCGGGTTTAACCATGACCGGCTGGTTGCTGGTGGGTGCACCATTCAGCTTTGCTTTCGGTAATGCCATCACGGTATTACTGATTGCCTGTCCTTGCGCGCTGGGCTTGGCAACACCTGCGGCGATTATGGTGGGAGCAGGTCAGGCCGCACGTGAAGGGATTTATATCCGCAATGGAGAAAGCCTGGAAACAGCGGCGAAGCTCAATGTCGTTGTTTTCGACAAAACCGGTACGATTACGGAAGGCAAGCCTAAAGTCACTGATTTACTTAAATTGTCTCGAATGAGCGAAGAAAAAATAATCAGGTCTGGCGGCTTCGGCAGAAAATAATTCAGAACATTTTTTGGGTAAGGCGATAGTGGCTTATGCTAAAGAACAGTCTATTGAATTGCAGGAATGTACGCATTTTTACAGTGAAACCGGGCGGGGAATCGAAGCGGAAGTTGATGGCAAAAAACTGTTGTTGGGTAATAGTGCCTGGCTGCTGGATAAAGGTATTGATGTTGATGGCTTGTTGGCTGCCGCCAGTGATTTTTCCGAACAGGGTAAAACACCGGTATTTATGGCAATCAATGGAAAAGCAGCGGCTGTATTCGGTATTGCAGACAAGCCCAGACCACAGGCCGTGCAGGCCATTCAACACCTGAAAAAATTGGGCATACACACACTGATGGTAACCGGTGATACTGAAAAAACGGCACATTATATTGCCGCCATTGTGGGCATTGAAACGGTTATTGCCAATGCCAAGCCCGAACAAAAATTGGCCATCATTCATCAGTTTCAAAATGAAGGCAAAAACGTCGGCATGATCGGTGACGGTATTAATGATGCGCCGGCATTGGCGGCCGCCGATGTAGGCTTCGCCATCGGTACCGGTACTGATATAGCGATTGAGTCTGCAGATATGACGCTGGTGCACGGGGACATTACCAAAGTGACTGAGGCTATTCAGTTAAGTACCGATACCATCAGGATCATCAAGCAAAATCTATTCTGGGCGTTTGGTTATAACGTTATCGCAATTCCGGTTGCGGCGATGGGTAAACTCAACCCGATGATAGCCTCGGCCGCAATGGCCTTAAGTTCGGTTTCGGTTATTGTTAATTCATTACGGTCTAAGTAAAAAATAGGATTACAAATGGATCATTCAACGATGGATCATGGCATGCAGCATGTCGCTGCTGCCGCCGGTGGATTTGATTACGGTCTGGCCTTTATGGCTGGCGTGTTAGGTAGCGGGCATTGTCTCGGGATGTGTGGCGCGCTGGTTTCCGGCTACTTTATGAAAGCAGGCCCCTCAAGAAGTTATCTGCCGTATTTTGTTTATCAGTTTGCCCGGATATTCGTTTACACCCTGGTCGGATTTGCAGCGGCTGCACTCGGATTCGTTCTGGTTTCCAGCGGTGTGTTCGGTAAAGTGCAAAGCATCTTGCAAATGTTCATCGGTTCTGTCGTTATTATTCTCGCCTTGGGCATTTTAGGCTGGATTCCCTTTCAGGGCTCAGTAAGGCTATTGCCGATGAATTTATTGCGTCGGGGTTATGCTGAATCAAGAACCAAAGGCCCCATACTCGGCGCAACGATTGCCGGATTGTTAAATGGCTTGATGCCTTGTCCATTGACCTTTGCCATGGCGGTTAAAGCAACGTCGGCAACGACCATCATGGAAGGCGGCTTGTTAATGCTGACTTTTGGAGCAGGCACATTGCCCACCATGCTGTTTGTCAGCGTGGCGTTTGGCAAAATGAGCGCCCATTTTAGAGGCTTGATGTTGAAATCTGCCGCGCTCATTATGATTGTAATGGGCTTGCAATACCATTTACATGGGCATGTCATTTTATGTTGCAGAAAGCTTCCAGCACCATAATTTCATCCACGATATAAAAAATGAAATTGATGCGGTTATTCTTTTTCTGGAACAAATGGTTGATTACTACGCTGGCATGATAAAAAACATTCAGGGCCAGTAAATGCAGCAAGCAGATTTTGTCGCCCTGGTGCATGCGGCTCAAAGTCTGGAATCGATGAGTCTGGCTACGCGTATGAGTCAGCTAGTCGGCATGCCAATTGAAAAGGCGATGGCCTCATTACCCGGACATTGGTCCTCCATCGTTACCCGCATTACCAACATGGCCTTGAAAAAAGCACTGAATGTAGCTTTATTTTCCCTGAATTCAGCGCCAAATGAACCTGCGAATAAAATGCACAAGTTTTTTGCCAGCCTCAGTGGCGCCTTGGGTGGTTCATTTGGCATTACTGCCCTGGCAATCGAGTTGCCGGTTTCTGCGACGATTATGCTGCGTTCGATTGCCGATATCGCGCGTAGTGAAGGTGAAGATCTTAAGGATATGGATACCAAAATGGCCTGTCTGACCGTATTTGCTTTGAGTGGCGGTGGTACAGGATCTGAATCTGCAGATACCAGTTATTACGCAGTGCGTTCGTTTTTGACTAAAGCGTTAAGCGACACATCCAGGCATATTGGTGTGCGAGGCCTGTCAAAAGAAGGAGCGCCCGCGTTAGTTAAATTAATAAATGCTGTAGCCACCCGTTTTAGTATACCGGTTTCAGAAAAATTGGCCGCACAGGCCGTTCCTGCAATTGGGTTAATAGGAGGAGCATCGGTTAATTTATTGTTTATCAATCATTATCAGAAAATGGCTAAAGCCCATTTCACCGTACGGCGATTGGAGCGACGTTACGGAGAGGCATTAGTTAAACAGGTTTATACGGAAATTGTAGCCAGTCATACTGAAAATAAAAGCAACGTTGTATCTAAGACAATTAAGTGAAGATTGAATAATTAACAGCTTGTTAAATTATCATCCTGGATTTGATGAAATATAAACGAAATGAAAAGCCCTCTGCACCCGACGCGTTTATCTATTTACGCTGGAGTCTCAGGGAATTAAGGACTACCGAAATGGAACTTAATGCCATTGCACCTGACGCAATCATCGGATTAAGTTTGCCCAGAGCCGCCACCGGAATAGCAATCGTATTGTAACCCAACGCCCAGAACAGGTTTTGTTTGATGACGGTCAAGGTCTCACCGCTCAATTCCATGACATCAGCAACCTTGCTGATGTCACCGCTGACCAGGGTAAGATCCGCAGTTTCGATAGCGACATCAGTGCCTGTCCCGATGGCAAAACTGACATCTGCCGCTGCCAGACCGGGTGCATCATTTATACCGTCACCAATCATGCCTACTTTATTACCTTTAGCTTGCAATTCATGAACAATTTCGAGTTTCCGATCCGGTTTAGCATGCGCAATGACAGTATCGATGCCCACCTGTTCAGCAATGTAACGGGCAGTTTGTTCGGTATCGCCGGTGACCATTATGGGATTGATCCCAAGCTTGCGCAGTCTTTCGATAGCTTTACCGGCGTTTGCTCTTGGCTGGTCGGCGATACCGAACAGGGCGGCAACCTTGCCGTCCACGCTAACATAAACCGGGGTTTTGCCTTGTTCGGCTAGGGTTAAGGCTCGTTTTACCAAAGTTTTTAAATCAACTCCTGACCCTTCAAGCCAGGAGCGGTTACCGATCAGGACATCGCAACCATCCACTCGAGCGTGGATGCCGTGACCGGGAAAATTGGTAAATGCTTCAATTTTGACGGGGCTAACATGACGATCAAGGGCATAACAGACTATTGTTTTTGCCAGAAAATGCTCAGAGCCTGACTCAGCAGCTGCGGCCAATGCTAATATGCGTTCTTCACTTTTTTTAGCAACGGTAATGAAATCGGTAACCTGAGGCTTGCCCTCGGTAATTGTTCCTGTTTTATCGAACACGATCGTAGTCAATTTCGAAGCCATCTCCAGGCTTTCCCCATTACGGATGTAAACTCCGCGCCGGGCCGCCTGTCCAGTGCCTACCATGATGGCCATTGGTGTCGCCAATCCAAGCGAACAAGGGCAGGCGATCAGCAGTACCGCTATGGCATTACTGAAAGCAGTACGAAAACCGACGCCAACCGTCAGCCAAGCCAAGAATGTAAGGGATGATACTGCTATCACGGAAGGTACAAAAACAGCGGAAATACGATCCACGGTTTTTTGAATGGGTAATTTGGACGACTGGGCCTGATCCACCATATGAATAATGTTTGCCAGAACAGTATCTGTGCCGACAGCGGTGACTCGTATTTTCAGAACGCCATTGCCGTTAATGCAACCGCCCACCACGCGATGATCCTGTTCCTTGACAACAGGCAAACTTTCGCCGGTAACCATCGACTCATCGACCGTCGAAAGTCCTTCAATCACGATACCGTCAGTCGGAATTTTTTCGCCGGGGCGAATCAGCAATATATCATTAACGTGAACCTGATCAACGCTGATCATGACTTTTTTGTTGCCATGCATGACGGTTGCGCTTTGAGGTTGCAAATCAACCAGCGAACGGATCGCTTCATGGGCTTTGCCTTTAGCTTTTTCTTCCAGGTAGCGGCCGATCAGAACAAAGGTAATGATGCCGGTCGCGGAATCGTAGTACAGCCCACGTTTTCCAGCCAGGAGGGACGCCACGCTATATCCATAAGACGCACCCACCCCTATAGCAATCAGGCTGTCCATATTGGTAGCGCGTTGTCGAGCCAGTTTTATGGCTTTTTCAAAGAACGGCCGCCCCGCCCAGAGTACGATAGGTGTGGCGAGTATATGCTGTGCCCAGTGCCAATATCTGGATGCAGGGGCTGCCATGCCGATAACCATGATGGGCAAACTCAGTACTGTGGCTAGAACGGCACGCCGTCTGGCGTCAATCAAGCGTTGCTTTTCGCGCGCGATCATAATTTGACGTTGGGCCAAACTATCAAGATTCTGCGCCTTGTAGCCCATGTTGCCGATCAACATACACACGCTTTCTTTACTGGCTCGACCTGTCACTGTAGCGGTTTCTGTGGCGTAATTCACGTTCGCCGAGGAAATACGTGGATCCCGCTTCAACAGCATCTCGATCAACAGTGCGCAGGATACGCAACTCATCCCATCGACACTGAGATTGAATTCCTGTTCGGCGAGGCTGAGATCATCAGTAGGGTGCAATTGCGAAGAGTTATTGAAGGAAGTTGTGGCGGTTCTTTTACCCAGATTCCCCAGTAACGTATCCAAAAGGGGGAACAACTTTGCTTTCGGGAGCTTATTGGGGTCAAAGCAGATGACAATTGAAGCAATATCAGGTACGGTTCGAACATCTCCAATGCCTTCCCGCTTTTTCAGTAGAATCTCCAGAATATATGCGCGTTCCGGATCCTTGAGTAAAACCGGCGAGATCACGCGAACTCGCCGATTCAGTTCATGAACCACCTTGCCATGGGTTAGATTCGCGGTGTGCGAAGATTTCATTTCAGCATCCGTTTATAGTGATATTTCAGAACTCTCAAACCGGCTATTTTTTTAAGCAAAACAGCGCCTTCTAATGCTCCTCTTGCGACAAAACAAAAACCTTATTTTTCTTATTCGGCTTCGTCGGAAGCCGAGATGATAGACTTCCGATATTTATAAAGATAACAACCCGCAACGACACCGAGACCAAAAAATACCAAGGGATGCGTGAAGACTTTTCTTATAACACTTTTTCCAGCCCTGGAACCGGCAGATACAACGACGCCGCTAGCGACTCCTGAGGTAACTCCGGGAGATTTCATCATTGCTCCCATTCCCTCATTCATCATCGAACTCATACCTCCCATCATAGGGCTCATGCCTCCCTTCATCATCGATCCCATGCCTTCGCTCATCATCGGACCCATACCCATTTGCCCAGCCATGGGGGGCATCATTTTTGATGTTCTAGCGCCGGCAATGGACTTTATTTGACTGGCCACAGTCTTTTCTGCATTTATGTGTGACATAACTTATTTCTCCTTTCAACCATTGTTAAATATAGAATTTAAAAAAAGCCACTCATTTTGCTTAACCTGTATTGGGCATTAAATACCTTTTTCAGGTTTTATAACAAGAAAAGGACATTTCATTTGATGAAGCAACGTATAGCTAGCGATTCTGGATAGAACGATGACCCCCTTTGATAGATTGAACAAGTATGAATCAAGAGCAGTATTTATTTCGGAGTGTCCTCTTCTTCAGAACCTGCCTGGGTTTCCGCAAGCAAGTCTTTAAGATGTTCTTTTTGTCGCAAGACAAAATCCTTGCTTTGTTCGGCGGTTATATTGGTAACAGAGATAATCTCTTTACGATATTTATGCGAGAAATAACCCGCGGCAATACCCAGGCTGAACAGAGCAAGTGGTTGTTTGGCCAGTGCAGTCACGACACCTTTGCCGGTTTGTATGATTGTTGATACCGCCACAGCCGTAATGACGCTCTTGATGATTAGATCACCTTTAGACGAGTGACTGCCTTCAGTTGTCATTCGCCCTTTGCCGGATTTTATGCGGGTAGAAGGTGTTTTTGCAGATAGGTTTTTCATCGAATACTCTTTATTTTAACTGTAATTCATTTAAGACAATTTTCAAAACCAAGTCAATTAATATATTTAAGCTAACATTAATATTAACTTGCCCTGACATTGCGGATCTGGTCTTATTAAATTCAGTGAAACTTACTACAAAATAGTCAGTCTGGATCCACCCAGCTGAAATTAATTATGTGCTAGGCCAACTACATAAACTAAACCGATACTTGACCCATATAGGAGTATTTAATAATCTGTTTTTGATTTGCCCACCCCAAAAAATCACTAACATTAAACCTCATGGCCTTCCATGCCAATCAGGAGAATTTCACCTATGCCACAAATCCAATTATGATCCCTGCAAACGAGAGTCTCCAGCCTAACCCTGCTGATCCGCGTCCTAGAATCCTCCTCATGGCAATAAAAAAGATCGCAGCGGTCACGATTGCGCTCATAGGAATTGGCTTTATTCTTTGGCTCGATAGCTGGTTCATGAATCACACTGACATGCCCATTCTCAGTCGCGACATGAGCTATGGACTGCTGATTCTGATTGGTTTCCTGACCAGTTTTCACTGTGTTGGCATGTGTGGTCCTCTCATTCTTGGCTATACAGCAAAATCCGCTACTAGTGGATACAAATCGTATAGTACACATCTTCTTTACGGCGTTGGCAAAACGCTTTCGTATACTCTCATTGGCGCGCTGTTTGGCACATTTGGCTCAGTCGTTGCCTTCACACCTTACACGCAAGGCGCGGTCGGTGTCGCGGCCGGGATTTTTCTGATACTGTTCGGACTGCACATGCTGGAGGTATTCCCGGCGCTGAGCCATTTCCAGATCAAGACTCCGGCATTTGTGATGCGCTTTGTCGGTAAGGAATACCGCAAACACAGCAACCCATTTGTGATCGGCTTATTGAATGGTTTGATGATTATTTGCGGGCCGCTACAAGCCATGTATGTGATGGCTGCCGGTACGGGTAGCTGGTCAGGAGGCGCGACCATCCTGTTCTTTTTTGGCGTCGGCACCTTGCCTTTACTGTTGGGCTTCGGGTTTCTCACCAGTCTGCTTTCGGCAAACCTGACGCCCAAAATACTGAAAGCTTCCGGGGTGATCGTCATGGCTCTGGGAGCTATCATGCTGAATCGGGGATTGGCGGTCGCCGGCACCGGCGTGGACTTCAATACCCTCGTTGCCCGGGTTTCGCAGCAATTGTCGCCGACGGTAGCGGAAAGTCCTAGCTGCGATACGGAGCAAACCATCAACATGGATGTGGTTAAAACCGGATTCAAGCCGAACAAATTCACACTGCGCAAAGGTATTCCGGTCAAATGGGTGATCAATGCCAAGGAATTAAACGAATGCAACAAGGCGATCGTGGTGCCGCAGTATGAGCTTGAGATCAAATTGCAACAGGGCATCCAGGTCATTGAATTCACGCCGCCCGAGACTGGCGTGGTGCCATGGAGTTGCTGGATGGGAATGATTCCCGGAACCTTTATTGTCGTTGATAACGAATTGGCACCTGAAGAGAATATGGCGCCTGAAGCGCAGCCAGTAGTAGGGAAGGAAACTCCGGCAACAGAAACTGATCAGCAACGCTTGATTCGTGAAATGAAGCAGCTGTGGCATCGTCTGGTGTCTGCCGTCCGTCCGGGCAGCGAACAATAAATGATTGACGTGTTGTCGGCAGCTCTTCTACATCGGGATGAGCAGGGCAGGGTGCGCATTATGGTAGCCTGCTATTGAACAGGTTTTTTAAAGGATACCCGGTTGGAGGCATATAAAAGATGTTAGTGTTTTTTTATTAAACTATGTTATTTCACGCAGTTAGTATTGGTATATAACCTAGTTTAATTGTTTTGATTTGCTGTGTTGCATTTAATACATTGATCAATAAGTATTAAATGCAATAGGTACATATCGTGCCTGCTTATTTTGGCCAGGTATAAGGCTATTTGAGTTATATCATAATTAAATATAATTTCTTGCTATGCCTGGATCATTTACTGATAATCAGGAAAGACGAGAGATTGAACTGCCTTCGAAACCGGCAAATTCAGCTATCTGACATTACTCGCAGAACAAATCTAGAACGACTGTTGCACTTTTTTGAGTATTGCTGATGAGAAATTCTTCGTTATTTTTTTTGTATCTAGCGACAGGAGTCATTTTGCTGAGCCTGCTCCTGGTTCATGCGTCTATAAGTGAATACGCCCGGCAAGAAAACCTTGAGGAAAAGGCCGCTATGGTTAAAATCCTGAAGCTGACTGATCTTTGCCTTTTCACCGAAGCTCGCTACACCAGAAATTTGTCCCAAGCCGATTTGAACACTGCGTTCCAGGATCATCCGTTGTCGCTGGAACACTTCCCGTCCGGTTCGTTTACCCAGCCACCCGAAAGAATTAGCGAACGCCAATGAGACACTGGATTGAAAAACAACGTTACATTATAGACTTCACCATCTCTTCTCTGCTGCGAAGAAAGGTGAAGAATTTTGGCTTGCTGGCCTTATATACGCTCATCGTCTTCATACTGGCCTCGACGATGTTCTTCACTTACTCAATCAAAAAAGAAGCCTCGCTTATCCTGAAGGGCGCGCCGGAAATAGTTGTGCAAAAGATCGTGGCTGGACGGCACGATCTTTTTCCGGTGAGTTATATCGAAACCATTAAAAAAATCCGCGGTGTGGCCGGTGTCGAAAGCAGGTTATGGGGCTATTATTACGACAGCCTTGTAAGCGCCAACTACACGCTGCTGACTCCGCCTGGTACTGGAGTCCCCGCAGACACTTTCAAGTCATCCGCCAAGACCACGGTGGTTGAAAGCGAATCCGAAGAGCAGTCGGCTAAACCTCTGTTTGAACTGGGCGGTGCGGTGCTTGAACCTGGAACGCTGATTATCGGCAACGGCATCGCTCGTCTTCGCAATATTGGCAAGGGTGATTACATGCCGTTCCGTGCCTTTGACGGCAAGGTTATGAACTTCAGGATTGCAGGCGTCTTGTCCTCTCAATCCGAACTGGTCTCCTCCGATTTGATGCTGATTACCGGGGAAGACTTTAGAAAACTGTTCGGCATCGACAAGAGCTATGTGACCGATCTTACCGTCGTCGTCAATAATCCCAGCGAAGTGGAAATGGTGGCATCGAAAATAAAGAAAGGCCTGCCCGATGCCCGGCCGATTATTCGGGATGAGATCCTGAGAACTTACGATTCCATCTTCAACTGGCGCGGCGGCATGATGATCGTTATTTTCTCTGCGGCCGTGCTCGCCTTCGTTATTTTCGCCTGGGACAAGGCCTCGGGCCTGAGCGCCGGTGAAAGACGGGAAATCGGCATACTCAAGGCCGTGGGCTGGGAAACCTCGGACGTGATTCAAATGAAATTCTGGGAAGGTGCGATGATTTCGTTGACGGCTTTTTTTACCGGCGTGATTCTGGCTTATGTGCATGTCTTTTTTACCGGTTCCATTGTATTCGAACCGGCGCTGAAGGGCTGGTCAAGTCTCTATCCAAACTTCGATCTGACACCTTTTGTTAATCTAGAACAGCTGACGACGCTGTTTTTTCTGACCGTAGTTCCCTATACCGTGGCGACCATTGTTCCCATCTGGCGAGCCGCGACCATCGACCCTGATTCGGCGATGCGATTTACTGGAGAATAAGTCATGATCGAACTGGTTAATGTAAAAAAAGTGTTTAACGCCGGTAATCCCAGCGAGTTTTCGGCGCTGAACAGCGTCAATCTGTTTATTGAGGAAAACCAGGTCACCGTGCTTAAAGGCCCCAGCGGTTCGGGAAAAACCACGCTGTTAAGCATCGTCGGTTGCATGAGCCGGCCTTCGGCAGGGCGCGTGAAGTTGCAAGGGCGTGAAATCACCAGTCTGCCTGAGCGGTTTTTGACCGATATTCGCCGCAAGACCTTCGGTTTCATTTTTCAGCAACCCAATCTGATCAAGGGCATTTCCGTATTGGACAACGTGATGTTGCCGGCCTATCCGCTGGGGGAAAAACGATCGCATCTGAAAACCAAGGCGATGAAAGGCCTGGCCGAACTTAATATTTCCAACAAGGCGGCTTCGAAGGTGGAATGGCTGTCCGGCGGGGAAGCGCAGCGCGCCTCTATCGTGCGAGCCCTTATCAACGATCCCCACATTATCATTGCCGATGAACCGACCGCCCATCTCGATACCAAATTGTCGTATCGATTTATGGAAATTATCGAAAAATTCAAATCGGAAGGCAAAACCGTCATCATCACCAGTCATGATCCGCTGGTCTATGAATCTTCCATGGTGGACAGGGTGGTCAACCTTCGCGACGGACAAATCGAGGACTAGTCGGCGTGATCCTGCATCCCACCGTCATCGCCAATCTCCTGGCCGTCTATATATCCAGCGGTATGGTTCTGTATGCCTTGTATTACGGCGTGCAAATACTTAAGTCTTGGGATATACAGAGCGGCCACGAATTGCAGCTGGTGCTTGAGCGCAAAACCTATCTGATTTCGACGCTGCTCTCATATGTTTTCGGTCTGCAGCTGCTTTCCCTCTTTTTGTTCATATTTACCGCCGATAGCCTGACCCCGCTTTTTGTCGGAGCCATGTGTGCCGCGGGTACATTAAACGTCGATGCCTTCGGCTATCCCACGCTGGTACTGAAAATTTTCAGCTTTATTCTGGCCGGCCTCTGGCTGGTTTTGAATTATGCCGACAACCAGGGTTACGATTACCCGCTGATCAAAAAGAAGTACCTGCTGCTGGCATTCATCGCGCCCTTTATTATTCTGGAGACTATTCTTGAGAGCGCCTACTTTCTGAGCATGAAGGCGGATGTCATTACCTCCTGCTGCGGCAGTCTTTTCAGCAGTGAGCGGGTAACGGGAATCGGCTCTGAAATTGCTTCTTTGCCTGCAATGCCGATGATGTGGGTTTTTTACAGCGCCATGTTATGCACGCTGCTTTGCGGGATTTTTTTCTATCTGAAAGGGGCAGGCGGCTATCTCTATGCAGCGCTGAGCTTGCTGATGTTTTTCATCTCACTGGTCTCTATCGTATCCTTCATCTCGCTGTACATCTATGAGTTGCCGACCCATCATTGTCCATTCTGCATCATCATGGAAGAGTACAACTATATCGGCTACCTTCTCTATATGCTCCTGTTCGGCGCAACGGTATCGGGCCTTGGCGTCGGTGCACTGATTCCTTTTCGCCAGGTGGAAAGTCTGCAATCCATGCTGAGCGGGTTCATCCGCAAACTGGCGCTAACTTCCATTATTTTATACGCAGCGTTTACCGCGCTGATCACTTATGAAATCGTTTCCTCAAGCCTGGTTATTGCTTATGAAGTCGTTTATTAAATCTGATCCTGTGAACCTGCAAATCAGGACTTGTCTCAACATAATGCTCCTGCTTATGCTGCTGTTCAGCATGGCCGTCAGCTATGGCGACGAACCCACGGTTACCATCAAAAAATCCGACCGCTGCCCGGTATGCGGCATGTTTGTCTACAAATATCCGAAATGGGTCGCCCAAATCATCTTCAAGGATGGTGCTTACTATTTCTATGATGGCGCCAAGGATATGTTTAAACATATCTTCGACACCGCAAAATATACGGCCGGAAAATCGGCGGAAAATATCAAGGATATTTATGTCACCGACTACTACGAGGTGGAGTTGATTGATGCCAAATCGGCCTTTTATGTACTCGGTTCAGACGTATTAGGCCCTATGGGGCATGAATTACTGCCGTTCAAGGATCAGGAGTCCGCGCAGGAATTCCTGGAAGATCATAAAGGCAAGTCCATCATCCGCTTTCAGGAGGTGACGCCAGCCGTTATCGAATCATTGGATCGCCGGACATGAAAACGCTCAAATGCCTGACTGTACTGCTACTGGTCGCTATCACTCTCGGCGGATGCAATAAGCGAGCAGGATTGCAGATCGGAGATACCATCCCTGACGTCACGCTGACGACTTCCAGGGCAAATCCGTAACCCTGCCCAAAGACATCAAAGGTAAAGTCGCGCTGGTGCGCTTTTGGTCCATCGATTGCGGTTTCTGTGACAAAGAGATTCTTTTGTCTCTGGAGCCTCTTTATCAAAAATACAAGGATCGGGGATTCGTGCCGGTGGCGATCAATGAAAGCCGTGTCGTCAAAACCGACGAGCGACTCAAACAGTTTAATCATCTGACCTATCCCATGCTGGTCGATGAATACGGCCTGGTGGCCGAACGTTTTGGTGTTATCGGCTTGCCGACTACCTTCGTGATTGACGAGCAAGGTATTGTTCGA
>CAVZRB010000005.1:0-293124 GCA_963777585.1 uncultured Gammaproteobacteria bacterium
GCGTTTATATTCGTTTCTGTCTACCAGAGTGATGGCTCTGGCGACATCTTCGCGCCTGAATCCGGCGGCAATAATTTCTTCAGCAGATTGATCCAGTCTCGACATAACGTTCCAGTATCGGGTCTAAAACGTCGTAAGGCGGCAAGGAGTCCTCATCAACCTGATCAGGCGCCAATTCAGCCGATGGCGGACGGATAATGACCCGTTCCGGTATCACTTCGGACAGCGTATTGCGATAACGTGCCAATTGATAAACCAGCAGTTTGGGTACATCCTTGATCGGCGCAAAACCGCCCGCCATATCGCCGTAAAGCGTCGCATAACCCACGCTCATTTCGCTTTTATTGCCGGTAGTCAGTAACAGCTTGCCTTGTTTGTTGGATATCGCCATTAAAATCACGCCGCGGCAACGCGCCTGAATATTTTCCTCGGTGGTATCTTTAGCCGTTCCGGCAAAAACCTCGGCCAACATGCCGGTAAACGCATTAACGGCAGGCTCTATGGGAATGATATGGTATTTCACGCCTAACGCATCGGCTTCCAGTACGGCATCTTCGATACTCATGTCCTGTGTGTAGCGTGACGGCATCAGTACGGCTTCAACTTTATCAGCTCCCAGTGCATCAACCGCCAGAGCCAAAACCAGCGCCGAATCAATGCCGCCGGACAAGCCTAAAATGGCGCCTTGAAAACCGTTTTTGCGCACATAATCTTTAATGCCCAGCACCAGGGCCTGATACTCACTGGAGATTTCATTGTAAAGCGGCGCACAGGTGCTTTTTACGGGATTGTTGCCGTCAAACTCGATCACACTGATTTGTTCTTTAAATTCTTCTGCCCGAAATACGATGTCGCCTTGCTGCATCGACGACAAAGGAAGCGCCATCAAAAATCAATTCATCCTGACCGCCAACTTGATTGACATAAACCAGGGGAATCTGCGCGGCTTTAACCTGCTGGCAAATAATGGCTTCGCGTTGATGGATTTTTCCCGAATTAAACGGTGAGGCGTTGAGGGTCAGCAGTAACTCTGCCCCGGCTTGTTTGGTGGCGTCAATAATGCCGCTTTTCCAAACATCTTCGCAAATCGTCAGGCCAATGAACGTGCCGTTAAACTCAAACACACACGGCTGATTGCCCGCAGTAAAATAACGCTGCTCATCAAACACCCCATAATTGGGCAACGCCTGTTTGCGATAACATGCCAACATCACGCCTTGATGTAATACCGCCGCGCTGTTGTAAAGCTTATCGCCGTCACGTTCAGGAAAACCCACCACCAGCGCAATACCGGCAACGCGGTCGGCAAGCTGATAAACGGCGTTATTGGCTGCGGTAATGAAATCAGCGCGCAATAACAGGTCTTCTGCCGGATAGCCGGTAATGGTCAGTTCAGGAAAGACGATAATATCCGCGTCTAATTGATCACGCGCATAAACAGCGGCTTCGATGATGTTATTAACGTTAGCGGCTATATTACCGACCAGGAAATTGGTTTGTGCGAGTGCGATTTTCAGGGTCATTCGCAGCAGTAAGTTTAATTAGTTAGTATTTCATGTGGGCTGTCGGTGATTTACAAACACCGTTTCATCGCCACAGCCAATATCAGTCGGCGAACTGACCACTTCGATCCCCGCCGCTTTAAGCGCGGCGACTTTTCCTTCCGCCGTGCCTTTGCCGCCGGTCACGATCGCGCCGGCATGGCCCATGCGCTTTCCGGCAGGGGCGGTAAGTCCTGCGATATAGGCGACCACCGGTTTGGTGACATGGGCTTTAATATACTCGGCTGCCTCCTCTTCTTCGCCGCCGCCGATTTCACCGACCATGACGATGCCTTTGGTCTGTTCATCGGCCTGAAAACGGCTGAGCACGTCGACGAAGTTCATGCCGTGAATGGGGTCGCCGCCTATGCCGACGCAGGTGCTTTGTCCCAAGCCTTGTTTGGTGGTTTGATCCACCGATTCATAGGTTAATGTGCCTGATCTGGAAACGATGCCGATCGAGCCGGGCAAGTGGATACTGCCCGGCATGATGCCGATTTTGCATTCGCCCGGTGTAATCACGCCGGGGCAGTTCGGGCCGATTAGCAGGGCGTCGGTGCCGGCCATTGCCGCTTTGACCCGCAGCATGTGTAAAATCGGAATGCCTTCGGTAATGCAAACGATGATTTTAATGCCGGCATCTACCGCTTCCAGAATGGCGTCAGCGGCGTAAAAAGGCGGCACATAAATGACGCTGGCATCGGCTCCCGTGCTGCTTACAGCTTCTTCAACCGTATTGAATACCGGCAGGCTTAAATGGGTTTCTCCGCCGCGCTCCGGGGTGACGCCGCCGACCAGTTGCGTGCCGTAATCTAAAGTCTGCCGGGAATGAAACGTGCCTTGTTTGCCGGTAAATCCCTGACAAATCACTTTAGTGTCTTTGTTGATTAAAATGCTCACTACGGCCTCCGCCAATGCTACGACCTGTTCTGCCGCGTGATCCAGATCAACCGCCGCGTATAAATTCAGACCCGTGTTGCTTAACAAGGCTCTGCCTTGTTCGGCATTGGTGCCTTCCAGTCGCACGACCACGGGGACGGCGACATGGACTTCTTCCACGGCGGCCAAAATGCCCGCCGCGATAATGTCGCACTGTACGATGCCGCCAAAAATATTAACCAGCACAGCCTTAACGCTATGGTCGGAAAGAATCAGCTTGAATGCTTCGGACACTTTTTCAATGGTCGTGCCGCCGCCGACGTCGAGGAAGTTTGCCGGCCTGCCGCCTTTGAGCTTGACCAAGTCCATGGTCGCCATTGCAAGTCCGGCGCCATTGACCATGCAGCCTATATTGCCATCCAGCGTGATATAGTTAAGCCCGAATTGCTGGGCCTGGTTTTCCTTGTCGTCTTCTTGTGCCGGGTCTTTCATCGCCAGGATATCGGGATGAATCGCCACCGCGTTATCATCAAAATTGATTTTGGCGTCCAGAGCCAGTAAATCCCCGCTTTGCGTTTCTATCAGCGGATTGATTTCGATCTGGCTGGCATCTTTTGCCAGAAACAAGTCATACAGGCCAAACATTATTTTTTCCAAGGCTTTGATCTGCGGCCCTTTAAGGTCCAAAGCATAGGCGATTTTCCGGCATTGATAGGCTTGTAAGCCTGCCGCCGGACTGACTTGCACGGAGATGATCTGCTCGGGCGTTTCATGGGCGACGGTTTCTATGTCCATGCCGCCCGCCGCTGAGGCTATAAAAATGATGCGTTCACTGCCGCGATCAACCAGCACACTCAGGTATAACTCGCGCTTGATTGGGTAGGTTTTTTCGATCAGCAGTGAGTTAATCGGTAGTCCTTCTGCGCCTGTCTGCTTGGTAACCAGCCGCTTTCCCAGCATGTCGCGGCTAAACTCGACAACTTCAGCCAAACTTTTTGCCAGCTTTACGCCTCCGGCCTTACCCCGTCCGCCCGCATGAACCTGAGCCTTAACCACCCAGCCATCACCGCCCAGCTCTTCGGCAACCTGCTCGGCACCTTCCGGCGTTGCTGTCTGCTTGCCATCAGGCACAGGTATTTTGTAATCCTTAAATAACTGTTTAGCCTGATATTCATGAATATTCATTTAGCGCTCCTCATTGGCTGGTGGACACCGGCGGATGTTTTCTCAAGCATTTGCATCAATGCTATGCTTATTCACTTGAATATTCTAGCGAAGTCCCTGCAAAACACCATCCTAAAAACGAATATGCCTGCAAATACCACTGAGACTATCTATCCTTGTCCTTTTTCCAAAGGCTATGGCATCCCCGCTAAACAGGCATGGACATTGCTGAAAGTTTTTTTGGCTTATCGCCTGACTCTCGCCGGTTTATTTATTGTTTTATTTTACAGTCACACTGGACCTTCGTTACTTGGCGCCTACGACAGCCAGTTATTCATGGTTTGCAGCCAGGTCTACTTGATTCTTTCCGTTATCTCCGCTGTCTGCATATTCGGGAGATTCACCGGGTACACTGCGCAAGCGCAAGTACTCATTTTTACCGACATTATTATTCTCACTTTGTTAATGCACGCCTGTGGCGGCGTTAACAGTGGCATGGGTACGCTACTCGCCGTATCCATCGCATCAGGCGGATTATTGATAGGCGGTCGCTGTGCCATGGTTTTTGCCGCCATAGCCAGTCTGTCCGTATTGGCCGAACAAATCTATGCTGACTACACTGGCAGTTTTGAAACAATTTCCTATACTTACGCAGGAATGCTGGGCGCTGCGTTTTTTACCATTGCCTTGCTGTCCTATATTCTTGCAAAACGTAGCGAACAAATATTACAGCTTGCCGATCAGCAGCAACAAACTATTGTTAAACTGGAAGATCTTAACCGGTACATTATCCAGCATCTGCAGTCGGGCATCATTATTACCAACAAACACGAGGCTATTCAGATGGCTAATGAAGCTACATTGCGGCTGGCAAATTTAGCCGTGTTGCCGACCTGTCTGGATGATGTTTCGGCATATTTAGCCGAGGCTTTTCAAACCTGGTTGATTGATCCTGAGCAGGACTCCGTGCAGCTTGCAACTTTTGAATCAGGCTGAAATTCATATCCGTTTTATGCAACTGCCGACCGGCAATGAATTTTTTTATATGATTATTATTGAAGATGTCACCCTTTATAACCAGCGCTTGCAGCAAAGCAAACTCGCCTCTTTAGGGCGGCTCACTGCCAGTATTGCTCATGAAATACGCAATCCGTTAGGCGCAATCAGCCATGCCGGGCAATTGCTCTCGGAAAATCCGCATTTATCGACGCAGGACCAGCGCCTGACACAAATCATTCAGACTCATTCCGGCCGCGTTAACCGGATCATTGACGATATTTTACAGCTTTCCAGAAGAACCGATTCAAGGCGGGAGAAGGTCTTTTTAACGCCCTGGTTAGACAATTATCTGGAAAGTGTCATACTTGAACATCTATGCCGATACATTCAAGCTATCAACCACGGCGGAACCGTTATGCGCTTTTATTGATCCCGGGCATTTAAGGCAGATTATGGACAACCTGTGCCAAAATGCGCTGAGGTACGGAAAGCCTGAGGCCGGGCAAATAATTTTGCATGCCTTTATGTTTCAACAGGTCGCCTTGCATAGAAGTCATTGATAACGGGTGCCGGCATCAGCCGTGAACATCGCAATAATCTTTTTGAACCTTTTTTTACCACATCTTCCAGCGGAACAGGATTAGGCCTGTATATCTCAAGGGAATTGGCCGAGTTAAACCAGGCGAAATTAAGCTATCATTTAACCGACGATAACCGGAGCTGTTTTCGACTCTGCTTACTGGATGCTGAGCAGACAATAATTGAAATATGAACAAACCACTGGCGTTGATCGTAGACGACGAACCGGACATCCGAGAACTGTTGGAAATCACCCTTAACAGGATGGGTATTCAAACGCGCTGCGCAGAAAACATTGCCCAAGCTAGAGCATTATTAAAACAAAAGTCGTTTGATCTTTGCTTGACCGATATGAAGCTGCCTGATGGCAATGGTCTGGAGCTGGTTGACACTATACAGTCCATGGCTAACCCGATACCGGTTGCCGTTATCACCGCGCACGGTAATATGGATACGGCGATACTGGCGATGAAGAAAGGGGCATTCGATTTTATCTCTAAACCTGTTGATTTGCCGGTGCTCAGGCAACTTGTCAGCAGCGCGCTAAAGCTTTCCGATCAGGTCGAAAGACGAACTCGCCATTTATTGTTAGGCGAGTCGTTGATTATGCGAGAGATTCGGTCAAAAATTGCCAAACTTGCCCGCAGTCAGGCGCCGGTTTATATCAGTGGTGAATCTGGTTCAGGTAAAGAGCTGGTTGCAAGGCTGATTCACCAGCAAAGCTCTCGTAGCGACAAGCCCTTTGTTGCTGATTAACTGTGGAGCCATTCCTCACGAATTGATGGAAAGTGAGTTTTTCGGCCACAAAAAGGGCAGTTTTACCGGTGCGGTCAGCGATAAAAAAGGCTTGTTCCAGGCCGCAGAAGGCGGCACATTATTCCTCGATGAGGTTGCCGACTTGCCCTAGTCCTTGCAGGTTAAATTATTGCGGGCGATTCAGGAAAAGAAAATCCGCCGTGTGGCGAGATAGCCAGGAAATCCCGGTTGATATTCGCTTGCTTAGCGCAACCCACAGGAACCTTGCCGACATGGTTCAGAACGGCAGTTTCAGGCAGGATTTATATTATCGCATCAATGTGATTGACCTTAGCGTATCCGCCCTTGCGTGAGCGGTCTGGTGATATACCTGCTCTTGCCGATCATATACTGGTTAAACTGACAGGCGCTGGCAAACAAGATAAGCCTGTTTTATCGGCATCGACGTTAGCGGCATTGCAGCAGTATCATTTTCCCTGGAAACGTTCGTGAGCTTGAGAATATTCTGGAAAGAGCCCTTGCTTTATATGACGGCAACAGCATAGAGATAGACGACTTGAAGCTGCCGATAGGCTCACAGAACCTTTCCGATGCTCCGGAACACCTGACCGGCTTCAGGGTCGTTGGAAGATCATTTGGAAGCGATTGAAAGAAAAGCAATCACGATTGCGCTGGAAGAAAATAAATGGAACAAAACTGCCACAACCAAGCAGCTGGGGTTGTCTTTCAGATCATTGCGATATCGGCTGAAAAAGCTTGATCTGGTTAATTAACCAGCAGTATTGATCTGCCGGTTAATTATTAACGGTCTATATTTTAAGCCTGGTATTTAGCCATGCTTTCAAGCTGAGCTATGGCGCTTTTGATTTTCGCTTCAGTTGCAGTATCCAGCTCATTATTTGTGTAAACTTTGTCTAGCAGGCCTTCAGCAACCAACGCCTCTTTGATCCAGCGCTTGGTAAACCGATAATTGCTGTAGGTTTTGGCAACCTCTCCTGTTTTTGGATCTTTTAATCCTGCGGCATTTGCTGGGGCAGCAGTAGACTTTTTTAGCGGCTACTTTAGGTGCAGCTGCTTTAGTTGCCGCTGGCTTGACTGCTGTTTTGGATGCAGCCGGTTTAGGCGCACGCCGCTTTGGTTGCCGCTGCTTTAGGCGCGGCAGCTGGCTTTGCTTTTGTGGCGACAGCCTTAGGCTTTGCTTGTTCCTCAGCCACCACCTTTTTTTCAGGCTGGGCAGTTGGCGCTTTGGTTTTAGCAGCTGCTTTTTGTTCGCTTACAAGCGCATAAGCAACATAAGCAACAAAAATCGTAGTTAATATAAACAACACCTCAGTCATAATGGCTCTCCACCTCTTAGATTAATTTTTTTTATTTATCACTGCCCTGAAAAATAAGCGCATGCCGGTCAGCAGGCAAAGCAAATCGCTAGACTTGGAATATACCAGAAGCAGGTGAGCAGGGTAAACTCTAAATAGGAAGAAATGCAAATCTATCCGGTATTTAGCGTTAAAATTTTGACAATTACCAGCAAATTTGACCTTTTGCCAGTTTAGGCAAATCGTCGCGCAAACCCATCGCATAGTGATTAAAGTAAGCTTTCACCATGGCTGTATTATTGACCCAGTTCATGCCTGCTGAACGGAGACTGGCAAAAGGCGGTGATGTCACGCCATAGGTCTTGTTGATAATATCCATGCTAGCCATCATCATTAAATTGTCACCTTTACGCCAGCGCTCATAACGGCGCAGGAAGCGTGAGCTGGATAAAGGCCTTCCTTCCTTCCTGGTTTGGATCACCAGCTCCGCAATGGCTGCCGCATCTAATAATCCGGCATTCGCTCCTTGTCCAGCTAAAGGATGCATGGCATGAGCCGCATCTCCGGTTAACGCGAAACGTTCAGCAATATAGCTGTTTGCGTATTGAAAGCGTAAAGGAAATGCAGCCCGTGGGCCGGTACTGCCAGCATCTTGCCAAGAATGCCGCCTGAAGCCTGCTCCAAAACCTGAAGAAAGTCTTCATCAGCTAGCGCCAAATAGCTTTTTGCCGTGTCAGCACTCAGGGTCCAGACGATCGAACATTGTCCGTTTTTCAGCGGCAGAAAAGCCAACGGCCCTTCATCCAGAAAACGTTGCCATGCTGTGAATTGATGGCTCATTTCAGTCGTTACCGTGGCAACCAGGCCGTCCTGATGATAGTCCCATCCGGTAACGTCTATTCCCACCATAGCCCTTAATGCAGACTCGCGGCCGTCGGCAGCAATCACCAAATCTGCTTCAAGGCTGCGGCCATCTTTTAATTTTACCAGCCGGCCGTTATCGTTAAGTTGCATCCCGGCGACTATTGCAGGGGTTATACAAGTTGCTGAAGGCAAGGTGTCCAGCACATCCCAAAGGGCGGCAACCGTCACTCTGTTTTCGACTAAATGGCCCAGCTCGTTGAACTCTGTGTCGGCGCAATCAAAGTGTAATTCACCATCGGCACGGGCATCCCATACCCTCATGTCCCGGTAAGCACAAACGCCACGCTGCACCATGCCCGGCCAGGCGCCCAGCATTTCCAGTATATTTTGAGAGGCTTTGGTTAGGGCAGAAACGCGGATATCAACCGGTTCGGCAGGCCACTGTCTTTCCGGGTTAAACCTGTCCAGCAACGCAACTTTGATGCCGCCAAGGGCCAAGGCACAAGCCGTTGCCGCGCCCACCATGCCGCCGCCGACGACTATTACTTCATAACGGTCAGTCATTGTGTCTATCTCCTGCTGCCTAGTCGTGGCAACCGTCCGGCCAGTCCCATGGCATGGCGGGTAAGCAGGGTTTTTGCGGCAGGAATATGATCCAGTAATGCCAGGCCGATATTTCTGGCGGCGGCCAGCGCCAACCATTCATTGGAAAAAATCTTTACCACAGTATCGGTAAATCCAATCGTCCGGTCATGATCTTTCTTCCTGGACACGGCATAATCTTTTAAAAAATCGGCGGCACCAATATCTTTATTCTGCTTCATGCTGCTTGATGAGCATTTCAGCCAGATTGCACAACATCCCGCAACCCTAAGTTAAAACCCTGACCGGCAACGGGATGCAACTGATGTACCGCATTGCCTATAATCACCGCTCGACCTGCAACCATTTTTTCTGCGCGTATCAGCGACAAGGGGAAAGCTCGCCTTGGCGCGGTCAAGCTAAGTTCACCCAGCTTAAAACCGAAACACTGTTGCAACTCGGCCAGAAAATCCGCCTCACTGCCTAACATCAGCGCGTTAGCATCTTCATTCGTGCGCGTCCAGACTACTGCACAATGGTTTTTAGCTACGGGCAATAACGCCAGCGGCCCTGAAGCCGTAAAACGCTCAAATGCGGTATTTTTATTGGGGATGGTTGATTTTACTGTGGTGACTAACGCTGTTTGACCATACTCTGTCACGTGCTGAGCTATGTCCAGCAACTTGCGGACTGATGACAAACCGCCGTCCGCACCAACCAGTAATTTAGCCGATACGTTTAACGATTCATTACCCTGTTTTAAACTGACGCAGACCTCTTTATCGCCAGACATCAAACCAACAACGCGGGCAGGAGCAAATCAGTTCTATACCGGCTTCAGCAACCAGATTGGCGACATGCGTTTCAATGTCTCGCGCAGTAATGACATAACCCAATGCATCAACGTTTTCTTTTTGTGCCGACAAGCGCGTTTTGCCAAAATGACCACGATCAGAAATATGAATCTGTTTTATCGCGGTGGCGGCGTGACTGATACCTTGCCAGATACCCAATGCCTCCAGCATCATTACGGTACCTGCCGCTAAAGCCAGTGCTCTGTCACCCGCAGGAGATGCATGCAATTGTTCGCGCGTATTGGCTTCAACGATAGCAATCCGCAGTCCGGTGTCTTTTAGCGCCAGCGCCAGACAGTTACCTGCCAAGCCGCCACCGGCAATTACTAAGTCATAATCCTGTTGCATCAGGCCGCCTGCATTAATGCTTCAATTTCTGTTATGGTTTTAGGTACGCCACTGGTTAATACTTCATGACCTTGAGCGGTGACCAAAACATCATCCTCAATGCGTATGCCTATACCGCGCCATTTCTCATCTACAGTTTTACAGTCGGCAGGTATATACAAACCAGGCTCAACAGTCAATACCATGCCGGCTTCCAGTAATCGCCATTCCTGATTAATTTTATAATCGCCGACATCATGCACGTCCATGCCCAGCCAATGACCAATCCGGTGCATATAAAATTGTTTATATTTTTCATCTTTAATCAGTTTTTTTACCCTGCCTTTGAGCAGACCTAAAGATACCAGTCCTTTGGTGAGCACTTCAACTGAAGCCTCATGCGCCAGATTCCAGGGTAGTCCGGGTTTGATTTGTTCAAGTGCCGCAGCCTGGGCATCTAAAACCAGCTGGTAAAGTTGTTTTTGCGGCTCGCTGAAACGCCCGGAAATCGGAAAAGTGCGTGTAATATCGGCGGCATAATGGTCGCACTCAGCTCCGGCATCAATGAGCAGCAAATCACCGCTTTTTAATTTGGATGCATTTTCAGTGTAGTGCAAAGTACAGGCATTTTTTCCACCGGCAACAATCGAGGGATAAGCCACTGCGCGCAGTCCATTTTGTACAAAATGATAAATAATTTCTGCTTCTATCTGATATTCATACAGCCCGGGTTTGCAGGCTTGCATGGCTTTAACATGGGCGTTAGCCGAAACCTCTGCGGCGCGGCGCATGAGTTTAAGTTCGCCAGCACTTTTAAACAGGCGCATTTCATGCAGAATAAGCTCCAGGGAAACCAACTCGCCGGGTGCAATAACGCCGGTTCTGGATTGACTGCGGATATGGTTTATCCATTCCAGCAAGCTATGATCCAGCTCTGAATCGCGACCCATCGGATAAAAAACCTTGGTTTTGTTTTCCAACAGGCCCGGCAAAATGTCATCCAGATCATCAATCGGGAAAGAATCATCCGCTTCATAATGCGTTGTAGCGCCTTCCAACCCTGAATGCGCGCCTTCCCATAAGGCTTTTTTTTCATCAAATTCGCGGCAAAATAAAATGTATTCTCCCTGTTCACGTCCGGGGATAAACACAGCCAAGGCATCCGGTTCATTAAAGCCGGTTAAATAATAAAAATCGCTATCCTGCCGGAATGGATAATCCACATCCCGGTTACGCGTGCGGACTGAAGCACTGCCTATTAGCGCAATATTGCCTTTGCCGACGCGCTGCATTAATTGCTTGCGTCGTTTTTTAAATTCACTTTGTTTCATTTTTGTTCACCGCCTAATGCAACAATCTCGCCGCTGCTGTTCACCCAACTCATCGCGTAGCAATAATACAGCCGATCTCAGATATTCAGTAATTTCCACAAAAGCACGCTCATCTTCCTCGCCTTCCGCATTTGCATCAAGCTTGGTAAATTCGGTAATATCTTTCAGTATTTCGCGAACATCTTTCGACCAGTTTGAAGCTGAGGCCCCTGAACCCACACCAAATAGAAATCCCCTGCACCAGCTTTTTAAAGCTTCAACCTGCTCGCTCAACGAAGCATCATCTTCCGGCAAAAACAGGTCAAATTCAAACTCATCACTCGCCAGTAAGCGCCGTGTCTCCTCGAATAGTCTTACCAGCAAGTTTTTGTTTTCATCAATCACAGGACTGGCATTATGCAACAGTTCGGCTAACCAAGCTGCACTCTCTGCCTGTTCATTGACGCATAACATACCGGTTGCCATGCCGTGAGCTTCAGCCGCCGAGAGTTCAGCATCACTTTGTACAATTATTGCGTTACACGTCTTATAAGCCATAATAATTTCACTATCACTAAAATAAAAATAGTGCTTATGCTACCATTGATAATTAACTTGGTTAATATTTGTTCACTTTGACTCGCTGAGCAACTGACTCTGCGTCGTAAAGTCTATTCAGCGAACAATCACTTTAAAAGCACACTGATTATTTGCAATAACTTTAGTTACCACCATGACAGAAACACATCTACCTTTAGAATTAAAAGACTTCGAAGACAAACTGGATCAGCTCATCGACAAATACACATACGTGAAAAATGAAAACAGTTCACTGAAGATTAAACAAGAAACATTGGTTCAGGAAAAAGCTCAATTGCTGGAAAAAACCACTCTAGCCAGAACCCGCGTAGAAGCAATGATTACCCGTCTAAAAGCAATGGAGCACGGCTCATGAATAAGAAACCCCAACCCGTATCTCTTATCATTATGGGCAAAGAATACCGAATTGCCTGCGATCCTGAAGAACAGGACGATCTTATTCACTCAGCTCAGCAGCTCGATGTGCAAATGCGCAAAATGAGAGACTCCGGCAAAATAACCGGCCCGGACAGAATTGCGGTTATGGCGGCGCTTAATTTGGCTCATGAACTACAGATGATGAAAAATCAAAATGCCATACTGAACCAAAGATTGAGTGAATGTCTGACAAAAATGAGTCACAAAATAGAAAACGTTTTAGAAAATCCTTAAACACGCTAAAATAGACACTGTATCTCCTGCAGCGTTCGAGAGTGTGCTGGGTGTTTCCTGAACCTGTATTTACCCCGGGGGCGAATTCCGTTACTGGTGTGCATGCCCGTTTTATACGGGAAGCCTGATGTACCGGTTACCGTCCCCACTTGAACCTCCGGTTCAAGGACGAAAGCACATAACGGCGCAGGCGGGAGATGCACTTTCATTATCAACATTAAAAATCCCCATGAACTACTGGCTAATGAAATCCGAACCTGACACGTTTGGGATTAATGATCTTTACAGCAAGCCCAACCAGACCGAACATTGGGATGGTGTGCGTAATTATCAGGCCAGGAACATGATGCGGGATGATATGAAGCTGGGCGACCAGGTTTTCTTTTATCATTCCAACTGCGATGAGCCTGGCATTGTCGGCATTATGGAAGTTGTTAGGGAAGGCTATCCGGATTTTTCCGCCTTTGATCCTGATGACAAGCATTTTGATCCGAAAAGCGATCCTGAACATCCTCGCTGGATGATGGTTGACGTTAAGTACGTCAGAACATTGTCGCGCACCATTACCCTTAAAGAATTAAAGCAAAAAGAAGAACTGGCAGACCTTGCTCTGGTAAGGCGCGGCAATCGATTATCGATTATGCCGGTCAGCGAACAGCAGTGGGACTTTATTCTCTCTCTGGAGTAAAAAATTATCTGCGGGTGAGAGAGCGATAACCTAAAGTTGTTATTTCATGCCACCTGAAAACAATCGATACGCCGGGTTTTCTGTTTCTTCCTCATAGGAAAAGCCCAGATCGTCCAGACATTGTTGAAATGCCTTTCGCTCTGCTTTTGGCATTTGCAGTCCCATCAACACTTTTCCGAATGCCGCACCGTGATTGCGATAATGAAACAAGCTGATATTCCAGCGTCCGCCCAGTGCCGTCAAAAACCGTAATAACGCCCCTGGCCGTTCAGGAAATTGAATGCTATAAATAATCTCGTTGAGTTCACAGGGTGCATGGCCGCCCACCATATAGCGGATATGCTCTTTGGCCAGTTCATTGGCGGACATGTCGGTGACCTGAAAGCCCTGCTTCTGCAATTGTTCGATTACAGCGGCCCGATCCGATTCGAGACCGCTGCTGGATATGCCGACAAAAACCTGAGCAAGAGACTTGTCAAAATAGCGGTAATTGAATTCGGTAATGCTGCGCCCGCCCAGCATCTTACAAAATTTTAAAAAACTGCCCGGTATTTCAGGAATGCTGACGGCCATTAGAATTTCCCGGTACTCGCCCACTTGCGCCCGCTCGGCCACATAGCGCAAGCGGTCGAAGTTGATGTTCGCGCCGCTGTCAATGGCAACCAGAGTCTGCCCTGTTATCTGTTCGCGCTCTACATATTTCTTTAATCCGGCAATAGCTAATGCACCGGCGGGTTCCGCAATCGAGCGGGTGTCGTCAAAAATATCTTTAATTGCCGCACAGATTTCATCGGTATTAACGGTAATCACTTCATCAACATAGCTTTGCGCCAAACGGAAAGGCTCTTCGCCAACTTGCTTGACTGCAACGCCATCAGCAAATAAACCGACCTGTTTAATGATGACCCTGCGCTTTGCTTTTAATGCACGGTTGAGGCAATCGGCATCATCCGGCTCCACGCCAATGATTTTTATTTCAGGGCGCACAAATTTCACATAGGCGGCAATGCCGGCAATCAAGCCGCCGCCGCCGACAGGCACAAAAATCGCATCCAGATTTCCGGTTTGTTGCCTGAGAATTTCCATGGCAACCGTGCCTTGTCCGGCAATGACATCGGGATCGTCATAAGGATGAATAAAAACCATGTCTTTTTGCTGCTGCCAACTCCATGGCATGGGCATAAGCCTCATCATAGGAATCGCCGAACAGAACTGTTTTCGCGCCTCTGGCCTTTACGGATTGGACTTTAATTTCCGGCGTGGTTTTCGGCATTACTATCAAAGCCTTGATGCCCAGTTTTTTTGCCGATAAGGCAACGCCCTGCGCATGATTGCCGGCGGAAGCGGCAATCACGCCGTGTGCCTTTTCCTGCTCAGTCCAGCATGGACATTTTGTTATAGGCGCCGCGTAATTTAAACGAGAAACACCGGTTGCAAATCTTCCCGTTTTAAATAAACGCGTATTTGCCAGGCGTTCTGATAACGAAGGCGCGAAATCCAGTGGCGTTTCTATCGCGACATCGTAAACTTTGGCGCGTAAGATTTTTTCTATATATTTTTTGGGCATTTTTAAAAATCAGCTGAGGTATCCTGCTATCTAAGGTATATTATTGCATATTATTTACTTATTTTTACTGGAATTACGGGAGCCATAATGACGCAAGATGAATTAAAACAAAAAGTTGCCCAAGCCGCTTTACCTTATATTAAAGATGTAGCCATTATCGGTGTGGGCACAGGCTCTACAGTAAATCACTTCATCGATTTTTTGGCTGATTTTAGAGCCGATATCGAAGGCGCTGTTTCCAGTTCCGAGATGAGCACCCAGCGCTTGAAAAAACTAGGTATTCCGGTGTTTGACTTAAACACCGTCGGCACCCTTGATGTTTATGTAGATGGCGCGGACGAGGTTAATCCGCATAAACAACTGATCAAAGGCGGCGGCGGCGCGCTGACACGCGAAAAGATCATTGCCGCAGCCAGCAAACAGTTTGTCTGCATTGCGGATGAAACCAAATGCGTTGATATGTTAGGCGCTTTCCCTCTGCCGGTTGAAGTGATTCCTATGGCGAGAAGTTATGTGGCCAGAGAGATTGTTAAACTAGGCGGCCAGCCGGTGTGGCGTGAAAACTGTGTTACCGATAATCACTGCCATATTCTGGACGTGCATAATCTGGATATCATGGAGCCGATCAAGCTGGAACAAACCATCAACAATATTGTCGGCGTGGTTACTGTCGGTATTTTTGCCATGCGCCCTGCTGATGTCGTGCTAATCGGCAAAGGCAATGAAGTCGTCACGCTATAACAAACTACTATAGCGTTGATTCACTCTGATCGAGCTGGTAATAAGTATTTTGCCAGCTCGATAATCTCCTGCTCATCGATATCCTTAATCGAATAATCCTGCTTGTTGAGTTTATACGAATTGACTATGGAAGCGGATTTAACCACTTTGTTGATGTCGGTCTGATAAACCCGACTGACTGGCGTCGGGCCGAAAATGGTGATTGATGGTCTGTTTAAGGCCCAGGCCATATGGGTCGGCCCGGTATCATTGCCGATCAACAAATCGGCTTTGGCAATCAGCGCCTTCAGGCTGTTTAGGTTCAGTTTGGGCATGACTTTGATGAATTCGGACTGCGCAGCCATCCATTCTGCGTCGGCTTTTTCCTTTTCACTGCCCCATACAACAAGGCAGTTCTGCTGCAAGGCTTCTGCTATTTTTACAAACTTGGCTGCCGGATAGTTGCGGCTGTCCCAAGTCGAGCCTATTACCAGCACAATATTTTGCTGGTTTTTTCGCAGGTAACCATAAATTTGCGGGTCTTCGTTTTTGAAAAACAAAAACGGCTTTTTGTTAAGGATTTCCTCAGGTGTGATGCCTATCCCTAAAGGTCTGGATAGAATCAGGGCATTTCTGTCAATAGTATTGACATCGTAAGCACAGGCAATCTTTACATCATAAAGCCACGAGGCGGCCTTTTCTCTGATGGATTTAGCATCGAATCCGGCGATGCGTTTACCCAATAATTTTGCAGTAACTGCTGATTTTATTAGCCCTTGGGCATCAATAACCAGATCATAATTATTATGGGCATAGCTGCGAATTGTTTTGAGCTGCTTAAAAATACCTGCCTTGTTGGTTTTTAAGGAATTCAGGTTTACAGTCAGAATGTTATCTATATCGGGGTTATTTTTTAAAACCTCGGCAAAGCGTTCTTCAACAATCCAGTCGATTTGAATGTCGGCGGAGTAAGCCTTGATGAACTGTAGCGCGACCATCGCATGGACGATGTCTCCCAGGGCCGAGAGTTTTACGATGGCGATTTTCACTTGCGCCCTGATTGGGTAACCGTTATAAATTCAAGCACCTGATCGGGCGTGATTCCGGTCAGACATTTTGTGTGGCCTAGCGGGCAATCGCGCTTAAAGCAGGGTGCGCAATCAAGATTCAAAGAGATAACATGTGCCTTCTCATTCAGCGGCGGCGTAAAGCCAGGATCTGATGAGCCGTAAATGGCGATGAGTTTTTTGTCCAGCGCGGCAGCCACATGCATCAAGCCGGAATCATTGCTCACCACGGTATTAGCCAGCGACATCAAATCTATCGCTTCGGCTAAAGACGTTTTGCCGGTGAAATCGGTACAGAATCCGGAGGCTGCCCTGTTGATTTGTTCAGCGACGTCTTTATCCTTATCGGAGCCAAACAGCCAGACCTGCCAGCCCTGGTCAATTTTATGCCGGGCGACTTCGGCATAATAATTCTGCCGGCCAGCGTTTTGCCGCGCCGTATTCGGCGCCGGGGCATAAGGCCAGGATTTTTGCTGACGGCGTTAAGTTGAATTTATCGATGACCGCCTGTTGCTTGTCTTTCTCAATGACGATGGCGGGTACAGGGTAGTCAGGCGGCAATGGCGCAATGCTTTGGGCAAGCCCAGCGCGACAAACCGCTGCACGGTCATGGTCAGCACGTTTTTATCCAGTTTTCTGGCATCGTTGAGCAAGCCCCAGCGGCATTCGCCAATATAGCCGGTGCGGAGTGGGAATGTTGGCAAAAAACGGAATCAATGCGGATTTCCAGGAATTGGGCAGCACGATCGCTTGATCGTAGCCTTCAGAGCGCAACTGTCTGCCCAGCCTGATTCTGTCCATCAGGCCAAACTGACCGTGCGATAACGGCATGGCGATGGCCTTGGACACTTCGGGCATTCTTTCCAGCAAGGAAAATGACCATGCAGGAGCCAGCACATCAATCCGACAGTCCGGATGGACATTTTTTAAGGGTGATAAACAGGCTTTGCGCCATCACCATATCGCCGACCCATGACGGGCCGACGACTAATATTTTTGGTGGTTTTTTCAAGATGTTTAGGCGACGTAAGTCAACCAGTCGGCATGATCGTCTCTGCGGCCATGCACATAGTCAAAATACAGGCTTTGCAATTTCTCAGTAACCGGTCCCCGGCTGCCGGAGCCGATTACACGGTTATCCAGTTCCCTGATCGGCGTCACTTCGGCCGCGGAACCGGTAAAGAACGCTTCATCGGCCACGTAAATTTCGTCGCGGGTAATGCGTTTTTCGATGACTTCAAAACCTTGCTCTCTGGCAATGGTCATGACCGTGTCGCGGGTGATACCTTCCAGAGCCGAGGTGGTTTCAGGTGTGTAAATTTTACCGTTGCGCACGATAAACAGGTTTTCGGCGCTGCCTTCTGCCGCAAAACCTTCATGATCCAGCATCAACGCTTCATCGTAACCATTGGCGCGCGCTTCTTGTAGCGCGAGAATGGAATTGATGTAATTGCCGTTGGCTTTGGCTTTGCACATGGTGCTGTTGTGATGGTTGCGGGTATAAGACGACGTGCGGATGCGTATGCCTTGTTCTATGCTTTCCGCGCCCAGATATGCGCCCCACGACCATGCGGCAACCATGACATGGACTTTCAGGTTATCAGCTCGCAAGCCCATGCCTTCAGAGCCTAAAAAGCACATGCTGCGAATATAGGCGCTGTCCAGATTGTTTTTGGCAACTGCATCGCGCTGAACCTGGTTTATCTCGTCTTTACCAAACGGCATATTCATATTCATGATGTGCGCGGAACGGAACAGGCGGTCCGTGTGATCCTGCATCTTGAAAATCGCCGTGCCTTTTTCCGCGTGATAAGCTCTTATGCCTTCAAACACGCCCAAGCCATAGTGCAAGGTATGCGTCAACACATGGACTTTAGCTTCGCGCCACTCAACCCACTTGCCATCCAGCCAAATAACGCCGTCTCTGTCGTCCATCGTCATCATTTATTCTCCAACATTAGTGTTTATGTATTTCCCATTTCCACGCATTGTGAAACAATAAAACCGACAAGTGCGTAGGATGTGCTGAGGTACGAAGCGCATCGTTCGCGAATGATGCGCTGCACTGCGTCGCCTCGGCAACTGCTCCCTGCGTTGCTCTACCTCCTGCATCCTTGCAGTCGTAAAGCGCCTACTTTTGGTTAGCGCATCCTACTCCATAAAATCATGCCAAATTTGCTCAACCTGCTTGCTCATTTCAACAACTTCAGCCTCATTTATAACAGCACGCTCTCCTTGTAAAACCAGCTTATGACCATAGTCACGATAAGTACAATAAGCGGCTTTAAGGGTTTCTGCCTCGGTTTTGGACATAAATCCGTCTTCCTGCAAGCCTTCAAGCAACCTTACATTATCCGTGTAGGTCGTTAATGCTTCATTTTTTGCAGCCCGGGCTAAAACGCCAAATTGTACTATAAACTCAATATCAGCAATACCGCCTTTACTTTGTTTTAAGTCAAACTTGTTTGATTCTTTCGTTGCCAATGCGTTACGCATCTTTTCGCGCATTTCGCGCACTTCTGTTTTCAACAGCGCTCGAATCTCTGGGTAAGCTCAAGATTCTGCGGCCGAATGGCTTCATACTGTGCTTTTAAGTCGCAGATCACCGGCAATAAATCGCCCTCTGACCAATGCCTGATGTTCCCAGGTCCACGCCTGATTTTTTAAATAGTCCTCATAAGCGTTAATATGCGTGACCAATAAACCGGAATCGCCACTGGGACGTAAACGCATATCAACTTCATAGAGCACACCCGACAACAGCTTGGTATCCAGAATATGCCGGACTTTCAGCCCCAACCGGCCGTAAAATTGGGAACAGGAAATCGGTTTTTCGCCATCGGTTAGTGCATTGCCATCCCGGCAATCATACAAAAACACCATATCCAGATCAGATCCATAACCCAGCTCAATACCACCCAGTTTGCCAAAGCCGAGCACGGCAAAGCCTTTGGCATTGTATTGATTGCTGATCAGGGCGGCTTAAACCATGTTTTTCGGTGAGCATAAGCCACGCCCGATCAACGACATGCGCCACTATGCTTTCGGCTATGTAGGTCAAATAATCACTGACCACCATGACAGGAATCACGCCCATAATATCGGCTGCGGCAACTCTTAATACATTCAGTTGCTTAAATTGCCGCAGCACAATCATCAGTTGCTCAAGGTCTTGCACTTCAATATTCGCCAACAAAATCTTCAGCTGTTCATCAAGATCCTCTTTTTTGAGCGGCTCAAACAAAGTAGCGAGTGTCCAGCAATTCATCAAATAACACGGGATACCGTGATAAATAATCGCAAATCCAGGGACTGGCCGATGACAAGCGAAGCAATTGAGCTAAAGCATCCGGGTTTTCAGCCAATAACGATAAATAAACATTTCTGCCTGCAACCGCTTCAAATAAACCGAGTATGCGTTTTAAGGTTTCATCGGGGTTATCGACCTGCTGCATCGCCTCAATCAATTGCGGCATTAACCGGTCAAGAACCTTCGCGCCTTTGGCCGTCAAGCGTCTGATGGAGGCAGCGTTTTTAAAATGCTTTGATGGCTGCCAGACTGTCCTCGGTCTGCTGAAAACCAAATGCGTTCAAGTTATCCAGTAATTCCGCATCATCCGCAGCGCCAAGTCCAAATCTGTTGACTGTGCTGATCTTTCACTTCCTGCCTGGATAGAGAAAAAACCTGGTCAAATACGGCATGTACCTGTGTTCTTACCGTATCCAGACTGGTTTTTAAAGCTGTTCCAGTCCGGGATAATCCAGAGAATAGGCAAGTATCTGCTGCACTGATGGATCTGCCGGCAAATCATGGGTTTGCCGGTCCTGATATTGCTGGATATGGTTTTCCACTCGGCGCAGAAAACAGTAGGATTGTTTTAATTGCTCGGCATCGTTTGGGGCCAGTAATTCCAGTTCGCCAAGAATTCGCAGTACATCCAGAATACCGCGCGTTTGCAATGCCTTTTCATTGCCGCCGCGTATCAGCTGAAAGGCTTGACCGATAAATTCAATTTCGCGTATGCCGCCGGGCCCAAGCTTGATATTCTCCATGCGATCTTTGCGTCTTAATTCCTGGGTAATCTGCGCCTTTAACGAGCGCAGCTCTTCAAAAGCGCCGTAATCCAGATAACGCCGATAGACAAAAGGCTTCAACATCGCCATCAGTTGTGCGCCGGTTTTAAAGTCACCCGCGACCTGACGCGCTTTAATCATGGCATAACGCTCCCATTCCCGGGCCTGGGTCTGATAATAGTTTTCCATGCCATCAAAGGTCATGATGATGGGGCCGCTATCGCCAAAAGGCCTTAAACGTATGTCGGTACGAAAGACAAAACCGTCAACGGTAATTTCATCCAGAACTTTTACCAGACTTTGACATAGCTCGCGTAAAAAACTCGCTATAGCTGGTTTCTTTTCTATCCGGCAATACGCCGTTTTCTGCGTAGGCAAAAATCAGGTCTATATCGGAAGAATAATTCAGTTCGTAGGCACCCAGCTTGCCCATGCCCAATACGACGATTTGCTGAGGACTGCCATCAGACAACAACGGCGTGCCGCGTTTTTCGCAGGCCTGCTGGTAAAGAAAATACAGCGCATATTGAATGCAGGCATCAGCCAGCCACGATAAATCAGTCAGCGTTTCGGATAATTCCGCCCATCCGGCCAAATCGCGCCAGGCAATCCTGATCATTTCCCGGCGCCGGAAATGTCGCAGCTCCTACCATTAAATCCGCTTCCGTTTCGATCTGTGTGTGAGCCAATTTATCGACATAACTGTTTTCAGCGTAAATGGCCGATAAATCGCCGGACATAACCAGATCAACCAGCAACTCCGGTTGCCGCGTACAGCTTTCTGCAACAAACAGGCTGGAGCACCAGACTTTGGACGATTGATGCCATGAATTCAGGGGTGTGATCAAGGCTTAGATTAAGCACCGTCAGTTGTTCGTCCCATTTTTTCAGAGAAACTGCTACCGATGCTCTTAACTCATCAGGCAGCGCTGCAAATTCGGGCTCGAGGTTTTTAATAAAAGACATGAGGTAAAGTCATAAATGGAAAGGGACATGATAACGAAAACGGTTGTGGAACAAGTAGCGCTATTTATTCTAAATGGAAGGAATTCTTAACGCTATTTACAGGCATCTTGTAATGGAAGCCGAAGATGGGTAGAACCAGTCGTAATAAAATGATAAAGTCTAGTCGGTTGCAATACTAAATCCTTAACCATTTACGATTCAAATCTATGAAAACGTTTACATTTACAAAGAAATTCTTTTTCGCTGTCTTGACCAGCATGGTTATCGCGCTGTCTGTTGCGGGCTGTTCAGATGATGAGGAAAAAGTAGAGGCTGAAAAGACTGAAAAGGTGGCTGTTAAGGCGCACCCCGTGCATAACCCATTTGATCATTCCCATGATGTTGAAGTGACTGATATCCAAAAACACAAATTTGAGCATGATTTTGCCAAGCAGTGCGTAGACAGAGAGCTGAAAAACTCAGTTAATAAGGACATGGATGAACATCGTTACGACGAGCCTTGCATGTGTATCGCTACATTTTTGATGAAAAATTTAACGGCAGAGGAAGCTGAAAAATTTATTGGTGAGCATAAAAATGCTCAGTCCCTAGTTATCAAGTATGAAAATGCGGCTTATCATTGCCTGCAAGAAAATGTGCAGCCTAAAGGACCGCATTTGTTTGGCAGACAGAAAGTTAGCGATTAGCATTGGTATTGCAGGTTAGGGTGAGAGCGGGTCGCATCCAATTATCGGAGACGTTAACAAAGCAGGCCGTAGCCGTTTGTGATAATAAAACAAAATCTTAATGCCCAGAAAGCACGAAGAACGAGAGAATTGATCGCGTTCTTCGTGCTTTTTTGTTTTGGGGCAAAGGATATGAGCAGCACAATAATACATGATGCATTTATTGCCCGATGGCATTAAACCATGCCTATCCGGTAACTGAGCAACTAGCAGATCCAGATTATTTGCACTACGCTATATGGCAGCGCTATGTTTGCTGTTAGAGCTTTTTCATACGGTGGCAGTGCATCTGCGAGGCACTCTACAATTCTTAGGTACAAATTGTTCAGCAACTGATAGGCATTAATTAAACTGTGTTATATAACGCACTGAACTACGTCATATCACGCAGTTTTATCCAAAGCCAAGCAGAATGGCGATTGCAGTCTGGTCAGATTATGCGCGTGCATAGGAAAAAGTGTGTCATATCACACACTTTTTCTATCTTCGATTAAAAAACACCCTCTATCAAGGAGTTTGTCTCCATCTTAAAAGTGTCTGTTTGCAAAAATTTTCTGACGGCTTGTATCTATTAATAGCAATCATTATCATTAAATCAACAGCTTATATTTGATTAAATGTGATTAATAATAGCTGGTGCATGTAATGCAGGATTGGCATGAATGGTGCTTGATATATTGTCAGTTAGCGGTTGATTGAAAATGCTTCACGGGCATAAATGCCGCAGTAACGAGTAAAGCCGCAGTAACTAATAAAGCAATAATAATAAATATCACTTCACAAGGAAAATTTGATGAAAGACGTTAAATCAGTAAAAAAGTTGGCGCTGTATTCGGTAGCAACTGTAATGTGCGTTGCCGGTCAAAACGTATTCGCTCATACGGGCATCAAAGACAAAGTGACTGAAGGCGTGGCGGGTTACAATGCCTTAGCCATATCACATGGTTGTAACAGCAATGTTAAACCAGATGCTCCTCATAAAGATGTTATTGCCGTGAGCGCGGTGTTTCCTAACTCTTCTGATACGGCCATGTCCGTAGTACGTAAATTGGATGCTAGCGGTGTACAAATTGGGGGCCCTCTCCTTGATTTATCAAATGACATCGAGGGAGTAAATCCTGGGGTCGGCTTTACCAATATGGGTCTGGGCATTGTTGCCGGCGGAGGTACTTTATTTGCCAACATTATTCCTACCCTTGATGGCAATGGCGCTATTCGCGGCTATCATACCTGGGCAGGCCCTGCTCCATACATCAGCGCACCGTTACAGGAATCCATTGTCAGTACGACAGGTCTTTCACCTTTCAAATATGGCGCAATAAAGTTTAAGCCAGATTCATGCGCCAAAAGCCTGAAAGTGCGTATTGCAGTTGCCAACTGGTGTAAAAGAGGTGAAGACAGCAAAACTCATGGTAATAGGGTTGATGTATGGATAGGTCACACAACGCCGTTATTTGCTGACCCAAGAATCATGCCATATAACGAAGCAGATACTACTGCCGGTAAATCTTATTGGCCTACGATGACTGTGGAGCGTAATAATCCGCTTCCTAGCGGCTGTGGGGAAGGTTATGACCTTTCCATCGAGCCGTCTGATGCCGATATCGATGCTTATTTGCCTATTCCTAAGGCGCAATATCCTTTGGGCGCGCCTGGTGGCAAATTCCAAAACTAAGGTAAGAGCAAACAGATTCGGTAAGTGTATAATTAACTAAAAGGTTGTTTACATTTCGGCAATGTTATGTGCCGGAACTTGCAACAGCGGGTTTCGGCATTTTCTCGTTTAGTTGTAAGAAAAATGTAGTGGTAATGAGAATTAGTTTTTATATCATGTTACACCAGGCCTGTCTTAAAGGCAGTAAAAAGTAGCCAACCGTAGAGATATAGGCATGGACAAATGCAAATTCTGGACAGTCTGTTTGTTATCGTTGATGCCGACGATAGTGTCGGCAGGCGAGGAAGCGGTTCGGGTCATTCTGACCCAGGACGCCGGAGCGGAATTGCAACTTGAGGCACGGCAACGGCCTTTGCCACAGATACTTAAAAAAATTACCGAGGAAACCGGCGTGCCGATACATTATTCGGTGTTGCCCAAGGAATTGATTACAGCGACTTGTGTGGGGACAACGGTAAAACAGGTGCTGGAATGTCTGTTTGATAAAAAAGCAGATCTGATTTTCCGATACGCAAAGAATGTGTCAAAAAATGTTTCATTAAAGCGCCCCGCAGAGGTCTGGGTGATGGGAACAAATTTTGGAGCAGAAGAAACGTGCACAACGGCTGGAATGCAGACACGGAATCCAGTCGCAGGTACGCAGGAGCAAGCTGGCGACGCGAAAGGGGTTGATAAGTTGCTGGAAGAGGTTAAAACCCAAGATCCTGAGCAACGCGCCGATGCTATTGCACTTTTGGCGGCAGAAGGGAAAACGGATGACGCGAATGTTAACAGCGCATTAGTGTCGGCACTGTCGGATAAAAACGCTGACGTAAGGGCGCAGGCGGTTTTCGGTTTGGCGAGGCGTGAAAGCGGCGATGCTCCAGTCGCATTACAGAATGCAATGCAGGATAGCGATGTGTCGGTGCGCTTGATGGTGGTAGGCAATGCAGGAGATAATGCCGCGCTACTGCAACAGGCGCTGGGTGATAGCGATGAGACGGTACGTGCTTATGCGGCAACAAAATTGGAAGAGCTTTCCAGCACGGGTAAAGCTCAGTGACTTGGAAAGCGTTAGCGGATATACATTAAATTTTAATTTCGCTTGTTCATGCTGATAAGCGATATAGACCTTATCAGCGCTGTTTAGTATTTTTACCGCCGGTTTGCCGGCATAAGAGGATTACATGAAACATATTATTTTTAAAAAAGCCTTTGTAGCGGCATCAGTGTTAAGCGTACTGGGATATGTTGGTAGTGCGTCGGCTCATACATTAACGGAAACGCTGGGACAAGGAGCGAAATCAACTGATTACTTTGTTGTGGGCTGTTCGGGAGGTACTCATCACCTTGCCGTACAAATAAAGGATTTGGCGCCAGTGGCAAGCCCGTTGGTCAGTGTTCAAGTTAATAGTGGTACGCAAGGTGAAAAATATTACGGACCCGGTTGACGGGGATGCGGGTTTTAGTCCGGAGCGCAAGGTGGTGAGCGGCGATACAGACTATTTTTTGACGGTCGATAAAACGGGAGCTGGCGTAGAGAGTTACTTAATAGATTACCATTGCGAAAACAGTAGCGGTGGTCACACAGACTACTATTCCTGCTGAACCGCTTCAAAACCAGTAATTTCTCGTCAGCAATGCACCGCACCCCGTAAAAATGCAAAGTTTGCATCTTTACGGGGTAAGGTCTGTTTTTAACCGGTTGCAATAAAAATAATAATAAAAAATGAATCAACGCATAATAATTCTGCTGTGTACGGCACTGGCCCTGAACTTCGTTGAAACATCAACCGCAGCGGAAAAGGGTGATGCAATACCGGACTGCACACTAGCCTCTGTAGGTGATGCTACAAGCTTTAACCTGAAGCAATTTCAAGGCAAAGTGCTTTATGTCGATTTCTGGGCTTCGTGGTGTAGTCATTGTGCCCAATCGTTTCCATTTTTGAATACTCTCAATCATGAATTCAAAGATCGTGGACTGCAGATCATAGGCATCAATGTAGATGAAAACCTGGCCGATGCCCATGATTTTCTTGCTAAATATCCACCCAATTTCATGGTAGCAATTGATGCCAAGCAACAATGTGCGACGGACTTCGGCGTAAAAGCGATGCCATCCTCTTATCTGATCGATCGAAAAGGCCATATTCGCCATATCCATCTGGGATTTAGGGCTGGGGAAGCTGAAGAACTGAAAGCACTGGTTGAACAGTTGCTGGCCGAGCACTAGCCGTGCGATGCCGGATGAAGATTATTAACCCCATGTCCGTTGCGCTGGTTATTGCATTGAGTGTCTGCGCGACGGCTTGTTCACCTGTAGCAGCGTGGCAACGAGGCACGCTGGCCAAATCGTCCATGGCTCTGGAACCACATCCCATGCAGAGCGCATTGCGGGAACACACCTATGGTAGCCGCGAAGCGGCTTCCGGCAGCAGTTCTACCAGCGGAGGCGGCTGTGGCTGTTACTAAATCAAAACGACATCATCCTTCAACTGTGCGATCGGCTTGCCGATACCTTGCCCGGCATTTATCAACACGCGCTTCCGAACCCAAACCCGCAGCATCTTCCAGTCCATCGTTACAGGCACTGACTGTCGCCGCGTTGGCTTTGCCCGGCTTGGTGCTGCCGGCAGCTTACGCAGCAGAAGAGGATGAAGTCAATTTTCAGTATGGTCATTACCAGGAGGGCAAGCGCAACCTTTACAATGTCCAAAATGACAAAAATCCTATTGAGGTAGACAGTCTCTTCGGTAGGGCAAAGGTCAGCCTGACGGATCGTATCAAGTTCGCCTTCAATTACACACAGGATACCTGGTCAGGCGCTACGCCGATTACGACGGCGCCGCTGGTTGTGGGAGGCAATCGTGCCTACCAGGCAACCACCGCTTCCGGCAGCACGATAACTGCCGGCGCATCGCCTTATCTCCAAGGACAGCAGCCAATAAAATTAAATAAAAATTTCATCCCAGTCGGGCAAGATTCAAACGGTAAAGTGACGGGTGAAAACTCGCAGTTGGTGCATACCCTTTCTACCGCATCACCCGAAACACGCAAACAGGGTGATTTCAAGCTGGGCTACGAGTGGGATGAAGCGGCGCTGGATATAGGCGGCGGTATTTCAGTTGAAAACGACTATGAATCCCGATTCGGCAATATCAATGGGCGCTGGGATTTCAACCAGAAACTGACCAGCCTGAATCTGGGTTTAAGTTACACCAACAGCTCCACGTCAGCGATACTCGACCCTGATGCAGAGCCATACATTGACCAGACGGCTTTTTTAGACCAGATTGAACAGACCGACAGCTTAAAAATCCTTCATGGCAAACGCGAGGATTGGGCGACCTCTTTGGGCTTGACGCAGGTTCTGAATAAGGATGCGCTGGTCGAGACCAGCATCGGCTATACCCGCAGTACCGGCTATATGGCAAATCCCTACAAGGCGATGACGGTGGTGTTTGTTGATCCTGCTCAGGATACCGAATTCTTGACCGGCGATGTGAGGGCGCTTCTTGAACAACGTCCGGACGAGCGCAACCAGCTGAACCTAGGCGGCCGATATATCCAGCATGTCGGCATACTGGATGCGGCCCTGCATCTGGATTACCGTTTTTTTCATGACGACTGGGGCATTAATGCCCATACCTTTGAGGCTGACTGGGTGCAACCCATCGGCAACACATGGACTGTTACGCCCAGGGTTCGCTATTATTCTCAGGATGCCGCCGATTTTTATTCTCCCTATCTTCTTTCCAAGCAAGCGTATTCCAAAATAGTCGGATTTGACAGAACTACGAGGCGTGTTATTAGGGCTAATTATGACCCTAAAAAATTGCCGGCCGATTTTTCCAGCGATCAGCGCTTGTCCGGTTTTGGCGCTTTAAGCGGTGGAGTAACGGTAAACAAGCAATTCTCCAAGGCGGTGAGCCTTGAAGCCGGTTTTGAATATTACACTCATGCGGGTTCATTAAAAATAGGCGGAGGGGGCGAAGGCAGTTACAGCGATTTCAATTATTTTCAAGCCAATGCCGCATTGAAGGTCAGTTTATCGGCGCTGGATAGTGGTGGGCATGGCGATCATTCCGGCCATGTCGACCACAGCCATCATGGAAGCCACGGGCCTGCCGGCGTCATGTTTGATCATATGCTGGGCAAAACCAATGACATGATGGTGGGTTACCGCTTTATGTATAGCCGTGAGTCGGGCGATATGCTGCACGGTTCGAATGCAGTCAGCGATAAGGATATCGTCAATAATGGCTGCGGCAGTGTCCGCTGCCGATTAGCGCCGACTTTTATGAATATGAGCATGCACATGCTGGACATCATGTATGCACCGACGGATTGGTTAAATCTGATGCTGATGCCGCAATTCATGGATATGGAAATGAATTTGAGGACGCTTGACGGCGCACCGCCGGTCGAATCGGGTGGGCACATCCATACCGGTACCGGGCATGCGACAGGCGGTGTCGGCGACACCGGCATGTACGCATTGGTCAAGTTGTTCGATAGGCCCATGCACCATGTTCATTTGGGTCTCGGCGTCAGCGCACCGACGGGGGATGTGGACATTAAACTCAGGCGCACGCATAAGCGAGACGAAGGCTTTATTCATTACGGCATGCAGCTGGGCAGCGGCACCTGGGATTTTAAACCCAGTCTGACGTATACAGGCAAGCTCGATGACTGGTCGTGGGGCGCCCAAGTCAGTGGTACTAAACGCCTTGAAGATAAAAATGAATCAGGTTATGCCTTGGGCGATATATTTCAGTCCACTGCATGGGGCGGCTATAGCCTGACCCGCTGGCTCTCGGCGTCAATACGCGGGGTTTATACGGTACAGGGCGCTATCAATGGTCAGTTCAATCCCACGCAAGGGGTCGTAGGCGTAAACTACGAGTTAGTAGATAATGTCAATCCCAAATCAGGCACTATGGACTTCCCGCCCAATCATGGCGGACGCTACTGGGACATCGGTTTTGGTCTTAATGCGGCCGTGACCGGCGGAGCATTGGCCGGTAATAGTTTCGGCGTTGAATGGTTGCAGCCGTTAAGTACCGATGTTAACGGTTATCAGCTGGATCGTGAAGGCGCGCTGTCGGCAACCTGGAGCTTAGCGTTTTAAGAGTCGGCAAAATTGTGCGTCGCATATCATTTGAGCGCCTTATGATGTTAACGCCGATGCGGCGCAGATAAAGCATGAAATTTTTCCGTTATGAATTCAATGCGATGGGTACGCCGTGCGATATCCAGCTATTTGCCAAAACCGCTACGCGGGCGAAACAGGTTGCAGAGCTTGCGATTGCGGATGTCAGGCGACTTGAAATGCGTTATTCCCGCTATCGTGGCGACAGCTTTTTGTCCAAGATCAATCGTGTCGCGGCAACAGGCGGCAGCATCTCTGTAGATCCCGAGACGGCCGGGTTGCTGAATTATGCCGCAACCTGCTATCAGCAAAGCGATGGCTTGTTTGATATTACGTCAGGTATTTTACGCCGGGTATGGCGTTTTGATCTGAACTGTTTGCCGGATGATGAACATATCCAGGCTCTACTGGCTAAAATCGGTTGGCATAAACTGCGCTGGAATCCCCCCGTCCTTGAGTTTCTTGATTCCTGGCATGGAGCTCGATTTCGGCGGCATAGTCAAGGAATACGCAGTCGACAGAGCAGCGGCACTGTGTTGGTCAGCGGGTATCCGGCATGGCATAGTCAATTTGGGTGGTGACATCAAGATCATTGGCCCACGGGCGGACGGCAGTCCCTGGCGAATCGGCATACGTCATCCGCGTCGCAAAGATACCGTATTAGAGACGCTGTCACTGCATGACGGCGCGCTTGCCAGCAGCGGCGACTATGAACGCTGTCTTATCGTCGATGGCGTGCGTTATGGCCATGTACTTAATCCTCAAACGGGCTGGCCGGTAAAATGTCTGGCATCGGTCAGCGTAGTTGGCGAATTCTGCGTAGTTGCAGGCAGCGCTTCCACAATTGCGATGCTTAAGGAAAACAAGGGCCCAGCTTGGCTGGAAGGCTTGGGGTTGCCGTATTGCTGGGTAGATGTACAGGGCAATACAGGCGGTTCATTAGTATTGTTATAAGTTTACTGATGCATGACTTGCCATAATAAACGGGGTCCAAGAACAAGTTTTTGGCCTGAGCTTATTAATGTTATTTCGATTGACAGGTGTGCGGGCTTCTCCTGCACACTAATGGATACAAAACATGATGAATGATACGTTAAATATTTTTGACCGCACCGGACTCTATATGACGGTTTTCTTGACCGGGGCGTCGGTCATGGTGATAGAACTGTTAGGTACACGGATGATAGCGCCGTTTTACGGTGCGAGTCTTTATGTCTGGTCATCGCTGATTTCCGTAACAATGATCGCACTAGCAATCGGTTATTTTGTCGGAGGACGCTGGGCTGACCGGGCAAAACGCACCGGTTTGTCGCTGATTATCGCCCTTGCGGCCTTGTTCACCCTGTTGATTCCGTGGGCGACGCGAGCGGTATTGCTGGCGACTGATCCGCTGGGTTTGCGCGCCGGTGCTTTTGTCAGTTCGCTGGTCTTGTTTTCGCCCAGCCTGACCTTGCTAGGCATGGTAGGACCTTTTGCAATTAAATTGTCGACATCGAGATTGGATGGGGTCGGTAACAGCGCCGGCTCAATTTATGCAGTCAGTACTCTGGGCAGTGTAATCGGCACGTTGGTGTTAGGATTCTTTCTGTTTCCTCTGGTAGGCTCCCGCCAGATTCTTGTCGGTCTTGGCATATTGCTGCTGACATTGGCTGTCGTTGTCGCCATTTATGAACAAAAAAAATTAGGCGTGTCTGCTGCAATTATACCCAGTGTTGTACTGGCGATCGCTGGGTTGTGTCTGTTGCCGAAAATCGTCGAGGCAGGGCATAGCTACACTGGGGGTAATCAGTTTCAAATCCAGTCTGAACGTGAAAGTCTTTACGGCTGGGTGCGGGTTATTGATCAACCGTCCGAAGATCTGCGCCTGCTGACGTCGGATGCATCAACGATTGGAGCCTCCAGCATCAGTGATGGACAAAGCAGGTTGAGTTATCAGGATATTGTCGGCCTGATTCCTGCCCTGGCACCCAAAAAAATGACCCGTGCCCTGATTATTGGTCTGGGCGCAGGCCACATGGCAAAGGTTCTTCATGATCGTTACGGCATAGAGACCGATACCTTAGAAATAGATCCGGCTGTTGCTGATGCGGCATCCGGATATTTTGGATTCAAGCCTACAGGTCAGGCGATTGTCGGTGATGCGCGTTATGAAATACGCCATCTGAAAGGACCTTACGATTTAATTATTCATGACTGTTTCACCGGCGGATCGGAACCCGCACATTTATTAACGGTTGAGACGTTGGCTCAGTTGCGAGGATTATTGTCAGAGCAGGGCATACTGGCGCTTAATTTCGTTGCCTTCTCGCATGGCGAACACAGTATCGCGCTGGCATCCGTATCGCGAACCATAGCCGAAGTATTTCCGCAGCAATCGGTTTTTGTATCCGATCCCGGCAGGGATTTCAATGACTTCATTTTTCTTGCCGCCAGCCAGTCGATAGACCTTAATTCAAAAGCGCTGCTGGCAGACCAGACAGCCTGGCTGAAAAACAGGGTATTTCCGGTAGACAAGAGCAATGGTGTCATTTTCACCGATAATCTTAATCCGCTGGAGCATCTACAAACCGCGAAAGCCGAACATTACCGGCACGTGATAGTTGACTGGTTTGGCCCGGAACTGCTGGTGCGTTAACTATCAAGTTCCGCCGGATCATAATCCGATTTAACAAACAGATCCGCAACTACAAAAGGCCGTGTTGATCAACGCAATTGCGTTTTATCCAACACACTGGCCTGCCATACAGAATAATTAGCGGCAACGCAGGACCTTCCTGATTTAAACAGCAACTGTAATGATCGTCTTTTCGGCCAATTCTTTTAGAATCTGCAAGCCGCCTGCAATAATCATTTCCGGGTCGGGATGATTCGATTCTCCTGGCCACCTGCTTTAAGCAATCTTCCGTCAACAGCTGTTCATTTTCCTGAATTAGTTCCAGCAATCGGTAAGTGATAGGCGTGATTTCAATGAAATTAACATCATCATCCTGATTGCGATAGACGATCAGAAATGTCGGTTGTTCAGGTGCTTCATCAGGTAAAAAAGCAGGTGATATTTTCTGGACGGGATATTGATAAGCCAGCGGCCAGGCTAACGGTGATAATGCGATGTGCTGTTTAAGCAGATTATCCAGGTTCTGGTTAGTTGGCAACTCACGTCTTCCTTGGCGATGGATAATGCCATTTCCACCCATTCATAATGAGCCAGTTCCAGCATAAAGGGCAAATCGTCCGCAGCTATTCGCGTTCATTTTGCAGATAATCCAGGAATTCTTCCGGAATTTCTGAAAAATACGGCGATTGGCAGGGGTGTTTTGCAAAAAAATCCTGAACCAAGGCAAACCATTGCTGGTCGTCGAGTATTTTTCTTAATACCGGAAAATTGCCCGACAGAAAGCCTTCGATATTATTAAAAAATAACTCTCTATACATGCCATGCGCTGCTCTTTAACATCGGCAGGCACCGGATTGTTTTCCGGATCTCTTATATAGGCCGCAAATTCAAGCTGTTTGCTTTTAAAGTCAACACGCTTATGCAGTTTTAAGCAGATCTGTTTTTCATGCTGTGTTCCCCAGGCGTTTTGCATCGCTCTGATGGTATTCAACTTCTCTTAATAATTCAGGTATGGCGGGAATATTAAAGTCGCGTTCCAACAGCGTCGGAAACACGCCATAAAGCTCGTAGGCTTTGCCTAACAGTTTCCATACGGGGTCAATAATCTCGGCGCCGTGCGTATCGACCAGAAAATCTTCGGCTTCAACATAATGTCCGGCAATATGTGCGTAAGCAATACGGTGTGCCGGCATAGCCTTTAAAAAAGCTTCGGCATCGTAATTGTGATTAACACTGTTGACGTAAATATTATTGATATCGATTAAGACATCGCAGTCGGCTTCTTCAACAACGGCATTGAAGAAATCTATCTCGGCCATTTCCTGACCGGGGGCGGCGTAATAGGACACATTTTCGATGGCTATTTTTTGCTCCAGAATATCCTGAACGCGCCTGATCCGTGCGGCGACATGCGAAACCGCCTCCGAGGTAAACGGAATCGGCATCAGGTCATATAAATGCCCGTCTTTGCTGCAATAACTCAGATGTTCGCTGTAAAATTTGATTTGATGTTCGGCCATGAACTGTTTGACATCACGCACGAATTTTTCATCCAGCGGATCAGTGCTGCCTATCGACAACGATAAGCCGTGGCAGACAAAATCAAAACGCTCGGTCATTGCGCGAAATTGCTTGCCCGAATTTTCCGCCGATGGTAATCCAGTTTTCGGGCGCGACTTCGTAAAAGCCGACCTCTTTCGGAGGCGTTTCAACAATCTGACTTAAAAAAGACCGCCGCAGACCTAAACCGGCGCCGTGAACGAGATGTTGAGTTGTGTCCATAAGGAACACCTTTGTGTGATTTGATAGAGCGGGAGGGCATGAATTGTCATGCCCTCTTTTTACCGTATTAATACAGGCGACATAATGCCCTCGTTAATGCTTATTTTCCAGGAGCTTCCTTAGCTTTAGCGCCACATGCGCCTTCTTTGCCTTTCATTGACTCGCCTTTCATCATTTCGCCGCAAGCGCCTTCTTTACCTTTCATCATGGCGCCACAAGCCGCTTCCATGCCTGGTTTCATTTTGCCGTCTTTCATCATGTCGCCGCATGTGCCTTCGGCATTGCCTTTGTTGTTGCTGCCGTGCAGGTTTTTTGTTGCCTGCACACGCGCCTTCGGTGCTTTAGGCTTAGCCATTCCACCCATAGCTGCGCCACATGCCATTTCAGCCGCTTTTTATCAGCTTCAGCAACTTGCATATAACCAGTAGATAATTCAGTCATGCCGAATGGATTAGCTTCGGCATTAGCAGCCGTTGCAGCGAAAGTTGAAATAAAAGCAGCGCCCATAGCAGCAGCTAAAGGCGTTTTATTGAATTTTTTCATATTGACTCCCGAGTATTGTTATAAAACTTCGATACATGAGACGTATCGAATGTAGCTATCATATCAAAGACGACTGAATAAAGAATGAATAAGCTTTTTAAATATTAAGAGAAAAATCATAATCTTTATGTCAATATTCATCTTAACTCTGTTGTTTTTTCTTTATATTCGCACAAGTCTTCAATAACACAGCTCTGGCATCGCGGCTTTCTGGCAATGCAGGTGTAGCGGCCATGCAGGATCAGTAAATGATGCGCATCTTTCTTATGCTTTTTGGGCACCCATTTTTCCAGATTTTTCTCAACATCCAGAACATTTTTGCCGGGCGCAATGCCTGTACGGTTAGAAACCCTGAATATATGCGTATCCACGGCAATGGTATGCAGGCCAAAAGCAGTATTAAGAATGACGTTAGCCGTTTTTCTGCCCACACCCGCCAGTGCTTCCAGTTCTTCACGGGTTTTGGGTACTTGGCCCTCATGTTTATCGAGTAGCTGCTGGCAGAGCTTAATGATATGCGCAGCTTTGCTGTTAAACAAACCGATGGTCTTGATGTATTCCTTCAAGCCTTCCACGCCCAGCGCCAAAATGTCACGCGGCGTATTGGCAACGGCAAATAACTTGGCGGTAGCCTTGTTGACGCCTTTATCAGTTGCCTGCGCTGACAAGACGACTGCGATCAGCAATTCAAAGGGGGTGGTGTATTGCAGTTCCGTGGTCGGCTCAGGTATCGCTACGGCCAGCCGATCAAAAATGGCCAAGCGTTTTTTTTGATTCATAGTTAATTTTTGAAGTGATGAAATACTTGCAGAGTAACAAAATCTGATTATATCAAAGACTATTTTTATTGTTGTTTCGGCATTCAATCCAATGAAGTAGCTGTTTTGATGCTGGATAAAAAAGCCTGCTAAATCATTACGAATATTACATTGGGTGTTAGAATGCAGAAAAGTATGCATTAGATAATCTGAATGCGTATATCCCGATCATTGTTAAAAACATTATCTATTTAAAGAGGACGTTATGCGGAACTTGAAGCTTTTACCCGCGTTGATTGGAGCGACACTTGTAATCGCTATCATTTTATATGTCGCCTTTTATTTCATATTCCTTGATCTGATTGTTGACTTATGGTGGTACGAATCATTAAAACTCGAAGCCTATTTCTGGCTTAGGCTGCTCTACAAATTCTTTCTTTCCGGCGGAGTCACGCTGGCGTTCTTTGCCATTTTCTTTTTTCATTTCTGGATCGCATCACGTTATCTGGGCATAAATCCGCCTGATGAGATTCTCAGCAATATAGATAAACGCCGACGCTTCCAGCGTTTTGCCGACACCTTTTTGAACGGCTCGGCAGCCGTATACACACCGATATCGTTGTTACTGGCCATATTTATCGCCATCCCCTTCTATAATCAGTGGGAATCGACACTGCTGTATTTTTTTGGCCGTGATTCTGGCGTAACTGAAACGGTTTACGGCAATGATGTCAGCTTTTATATGCTGTCCTACCCGACCTACATGCTGATTCAGCAAGAACTGCTGACAACTGCTTCGCTTATATTCTGCATGGTCGGTATTTTGTATTGGTTGGAACATGTTTTTATACCCGATCAAAGCAAAGAATTTCCCTTGGGTGCCAAGGTTCATCTGACTGTTCTTATCGGTTTCGTGGTTGCCTTCGTGGTCTGGGGGTTCATGCTGGATCGCTTTACTCTGCTTTATACCGATACGCACGAACCGGTATTTTATGGCCCTGGCTTTGTAGAGATACGCTATCAATTGCCGCTCATCTGGCTGAAAATTGTTACTTTCATAGCGACAGCGATAACGGCAGGCCTGTTTATTTTTTCAGAAAAACACCGTGTAAAAGCGCCCTTTTTAATATCACTTACCGTCTTCCTCTGTGCCGCAGGATTGCCGAAGGTTCAATTCATCCCCGATTTAATCCAAAAATACATAGTCAACCCGAATCCAGTCAAAACCAATAAGTCGCTGATGCAGCACAATATTGATTCGACGCTGGCTGCTTACGATTTGAAGAATATCAAAACGGTTGATATGACTGTTAAGCTGGATGCGACCAAGGATATTGAAACTTGGAGCACGCAAAAACATTTTGAGAATATTCCGGTATGGGACAGGGAATTTATCATTGACGGCTATAAGCAGTTACAGGAGATCAGACCCTATTACAAGATCCTGTCTGTCGATGAAGACCGCTATTTTATTCTTGACCATACCAGACAGGTTAATCTGGCAGCCAGGGAAGTCAATGTTTCGAAGCTTCCGCCTGAAGCGCAAAACTGGGAAAACATCCATTTGCGCTATACCCATGGTTATGGCGCTGTCGTCACCCCCGCCGCGCAGGATGCCGACAACCCTCTGGTCTGGTATTTACGCGATTTAAACATGCATTCCGATGTCGGCTTCAGCGTCAAGCACCCGGACATCTACTACGGCCAGGAAAAGTTCGACTATGCCATCGTCCCCAATAAACTCAACGTCGTAGGAATTGCCGGCTCATCTGATCCCAGCATGATGGAAGCTTACCACGGCGAAGGCGGCATCCCCATTCCATCGCTGTTCAGAAAAGCATTATTTGCCTTCTATTTCAAAGACGAAAAAATATTCTTTTCAACCAATATCTCTACAGAGAGCAAAGTCAAGATACGCAGAAATATAACCGAGCGCGTTAATACGCTGACCCCCTTCCTGCATCTGGATAAAGACCCTTATCTGGTTATAACCAAGGATCGGTTCTACTGGATACAGGATGCCTATACCTTATCTAACAAATATCCGGTGTCCAAGCCTGCGGACGATGATTTCCTGGAAGGTAAGCAGAATTTCAACTACATCCGCAACTCGGTCAAGATTGTTGTCGATGCGTTCGATGGCGATGTTGATTTTTATATTTCAGATCCATCGGATGCCATTATTCAGGCATACAGCAGTGCGTATCCAGGATTATTTAAAAATCTGGAGGAAATGCCCGCCGAATTAAAGCAACACTTGCGTTATCCCCGCGATCTTTATTATCTGCAGATGAAGGTGTACGCCAAATATCATCAGCAAAGCCCTGAGTTATTCTACGAACAGGCCGAAACCTGGCAATTTGCCAATGTCCGTGGAGAACCGGTATTGCCTTATTATCAGACCATGGACTTTGGCAACTGTAATGATACCGAAGAATTTGTCTTGATTAACCCGATGACGCCGGTTAACAGAGGCAATCTCAGCATGATAGGTATTGCCGGAACACTCGATAAAACCAATTGCAGCCTGGATTACAAACCCGGTATTACCGTTTACAAGTTCGGCAAGGATGTTCAGGTCAATGGACCGGCGCAGGTTGAAGCCTTGATTAACCAGAATCCTGAAATCTCCGCCCAATTTACATTATGGGGTCAGTACGGTTCCGTTGTTGAAATGGGGCGCATGATTATCCTGCCGATGGGCAATACCGTTCTGTACGTGCAACCCATTTATCTGGCCTCAACCAAAAACAAAATACCTGAATTAACCCGGGTCATTGTTTCTATTGGCAACGTGGTCGTTATGGATAAAACCTTATGGTCGGCTTTTAACCGTTTAAAACAAATTTATATCAAACACGCCGCCGAAAGTGACGGAACAGAAACGCCTAAAGCCATTATGGAGCAGAAAACAAACTAAGGGGCAACATAACCAGGTCAGCGGAGTTTATGCCCCGCTGACCTGGTCTATCACTCGTCTTAAAAACATTACGTTATCCCGCAACAGCGCACAAAACCGGTCTTCCCGATCAATTCTTTTTGCCAGACGTTCACCTAATGTTGATAAATCCTGCTTCAGGTCATCAAAAATATCTTTCCTTTACCAACTTCATAAATCAGGAAAGTGCAGTACACATTAAAAATAGGGATGTTTTGTGAAAATTTCAGTTGTGATTCCCACTTACAATCGCCGAGAACGGCTAAAACGTGCGCTATCATCCGTTTTCGCTCAAACATCGTTACCGACTGAAGTAACGGTAATTGATGACGGCTCAACTGATGAAACTGGCGCGATGATCCGTAAAGAATTTCCCCAGGTAAACTATTGCTATCAGGAAAACTCAGGAGTCAGTGCCGCACGAAATCTTGGCATTCAGCAATCAACAGGAGACTGGCTGGCTTTTCTGGATTCTGATGATGAGTGGCTACCTGAAAAGCTGGCTAATCAGATAGCCCTGTTGACTGCCAACCCTGATCACAAGGTTTGCCATACCGAAGAGAGCTGGATACGCAATGGAGTCCGTGTCAATGTCGATAAAAAGTACGCCAAAACCGGAGGCTGGATTTTTACGCATTGTTTGCCGTTGTGTGCGATGTCGCCTTCCACTGTCATGATACATCGCTCGGTTTTTGAAGACGTCGGGCTGTTTGACATCCACCTGCCTGCCTGTGAAGACTATGACCTGTGGCTCAGAATTACTGCGAGCTATCCCGTGTCTGTTAATTGAAGAGCCTCAAATATACAAGCATGGCGGGCATGAAGATCAGCTTTCAGGTCTACACTGGGGTATGGATCGTTTTCGAATCAATGCCTTACAAAAAATCATCGATGACGGCCAATTATCAGCTGAAAACCAGCGGGCAGCGGTCACTATGCTGTTAAAAAAAGCGACTATTTACCTTAATGGTGTAACAAAACGAGGGAAAACTGATGAGGTCAGTTATTATCAGCAGCTTATTAAGCAGTATGACTTTAATTGATGATTGAGATGAATTGCTGCCCAAGTCTGTCTGCTGTATTGAATTTGTTGCAGGATATTGAGAGCGTATCCCTGATTCTTGAACAGGTCCTTAGCGAGGAGTAACAGAGGGGTAAATCGAGATGAATGGCGCGCCCGAGGGGATTCGAACCTCTGACCTCAGCCTCCGGAGGGCTGCGCTCTATCCAGCTGAGCTACGGGCGCGTAAGCGGCGTATTATAACCGATCAGCTAAGGCGTTTACGATAACATTGTTTTCAAGTTTGCCAGATTGGCTTTGCCGCGCTCCTTGATAACTTCCGGAGTTAGCTGTTTTTTGTTGATCCATTCCAGATCATCGGCCGGTAATTCATTTAAAAACCGGCTGGGTTCGCATTCGCTGATTTCACCATAACGTTTGCGATGCGTGCAGTAACTAAAGGTACAGGTGCGCTGGGCGCGGGTGATGCCCACATAGGCCAGGCGGCGCTCTTCTTCTATATTGTCGCTTTCAATACTGCTTTGATGGGGCAGAATGTTTTCTTCTATGCCGATCAGGAAAACATGCGGAAATTCCAGTCCCTTTGCGGCGTGCAAGGTCATTAAACTGACCTGGTCGCTGGCTTCTTCTTCCTGGTTTCGTTCCATAATATCCATCAGCATGATTTTGGCGACGATTTCAGCCAGGGGTTTCTGTGCCATGCCTGCTTCCTTGTCGGCGATGCGTTTAAGCCATTCAATCAGCTCATAGACATTCTTTATTTTCCGGTCGGCGGACTCTTTGGTTTTACTGTCTTCCTTTAAAAACTGTTCATAACCGATTTGATTAATAACCTGTTCGATGACGGCAAAGGTGTCGCCGCGCTCAATACGGTCGGCGGTATCGATTACCCAATCGTGGAATTTCCGCAGCCGATGGATGGATTTCTCGGATAGTTTTTGGCTTAAGCCCAGTTCGGTACTGGCGGCAAATAAACTGATATGCCGGTCATTGGCATAAGTGCCCAGTTTTTCCAGCGTGGTCGGGCCAATTTCACGCCTGGGGGTATTGATGATGCGTAAATAGGCGGCATCGTCATCCTGATTAACGAATAAACGCAGATAGCCGAGGATGTCCTTGATTTCCGAATAGGCAAAAAACGACGTGCTGCCGCTGATGAAATAAGGGATGTTATTTTCCCTGAGACTTTGCTCGAACAATCTGGATTGATGATTGCCGCGGTATAAAATCGCATAATCCTGATAACGGCTGCCGGTTTTGAATTTATGATGAACGATTTCCGAGACGACCTGCTGGGCTTCAACCTGGTCGTTTTTATGGCTTAAAACCCGCAGCGGATCACCGTAACCCAGTTCACTCCAGAGCCGTTTTTCAAAGGCATGGGGATTATTGGCGATAAGATGATTGGCCACCTTGAGTATGCGTCCGGTCGAGCGGTAATTCTGCTCCAGTTTGATGACTTGCAGGCGGGCATAATCCTTTTGCAATTGCGCCAGATTTTCCGGCTGCGCCCCGCGCCACGCATAAATGGACTGGTCATCATCACCCACGACGGTAAATCGCCCCAACGCCCCGGCGATTAATCTGACCAACTGGTATTGAGTGATATTGGTATCCTGGTATTCATCGACCAGCAAATAACGGATTTTATTTTGCCATTTTTCCAAAACGGCGGGATTTTGCTGAAACAGCAACACCGGCAGCAGGATCAGGTCATCAAAATCGACTGCATTATAGGCTTTTAAACTGCGGGTATATTCATCGTAAAGCCTGGCCGCCGGATGCTGTTCGGAGGTCGCTGAGGTTAATAGCTTGTTCCGGGGTGACAAAGGCATTTTTCCACTGGCCGATTTGCTGGGCATAACGATCAACATTGTCGATGTCACAGTCTTTTGCGCCATGACTGATCAGGTTCTTCAGCAGCGTTTGTTTATCTTGTTCATCAAACAGCGTAATCGCGGCTTTATAAGCCAGCACTTTGTGTTCTTTACGCAATATATCCAGCCCCAATGAATGAAAGGTAGAGACCCGTAAGCCGCGAATCTGCGTGTCATCGAGCAGTCTGGAAACCCGGCTTTTCATTTCCCGGGCGGCTTTGTTGGTAAAAGTCACTGCCGCAATGTGCCGCGCAGGTAAACCTTGCTTGACCAGATAAGCAATTTTTTCGGTAATCACCCGCGTCTTGCCGCTGCCTGCTCCGGCAAGCACTAATAAGGGGTGGTCTATCGCTTTAACAGCGGCTTGTTGTTGGGGGTTTAGTTTGGCCATCAATACTTAAAAATGAAAAGTTATGCCGGACAGTGCAGTGTTTTAGACGCTCCGATCCAGCTTGCGATAACTGATCGCTTCACTCAAATGTTTGATTTCTATGTGCTCTGACTGTGCCAAGTCAGCAATAGTCAGCGCCAGTTTTAAAATCCGATGATAAGCACGGTGTGACAAACCGAATTTATCCATGGCCTGTTCCAAAAGCTGGTGGCTTTGCTCGGATAAGACGCACAGCTGTTTAACTTCTTTTGCTGTTAATGCCGAATTGGCTTTACCGCTACGCGCTACGGCAATGTTACGTGCGGCAACAACACGCGCTCTGATTGTTGCACTGCTTTCCTCGCCTTCCGGCGAACCTTTGCGTAACACTTCATGGGATATTCTGGGCACTTCCAGGTGCATATCAATGCGATCCAGCAAAGGCCCCGACACTCTTGCCCGATAACGCATGACTTGTTCCGATGTGCAATGACAACGCCCTGAGGCGTCACCCAAATAGCCGCAAGGGCAGGGGTTCATGGCGGCGATGAGTTGAAATCGTGCCGGAAAATCGACTTGTCGGGCTGCGCGTGAAATGGTGATGTGCCCTGTCTCCAGCGGCTCGCGTAAGACTTCCAATACTTTACGGTCGAATTCGGGCAATTCATCGAGAAACAAGGTGCCGTTATGTGCGAGTGATATTTCGCCCGGTCTGGGATTGCTGCCGCCACCGACCAGGGCCGCTGCCGAGGCGGTATGATGCGGTGCGCGATAAGGCGGTTTTAGCCAGTTGGCGACATCCAGGCCTTGATCGCTAATCGATGCGATGGCTGCGGTTTCCTGAGCCTGTTGTTCGGTTAACAGCGGTAAAATAGTCGGTAAACGTGATGCAATCATGGATTTACCGGTGCCGGGAGGGCCTAGCATGATCAGGTTATGCGCACCGGCTGCGGCAATTTCAAAGGCTCTTTTAACGTGATATTGACCATGTACATCGGCAAAATCTAGGTCACCTGTGGGTGCGGGTTGTTCGGTTTGTTGAAATTCGGTTTGTATTTGCGTTCTGTCCGCTCAGATGAGCGCAGACTTCCAGCAGATGCACTGCCGGAATAATTTCAATACCCTTAACCAGTGCGGCTTCGGCGGTATTTTCCTTGGGCAGAATCAGTTTTCTTTGCTGGTTTCTGGCCTGTATGGCGATAGGAAGAACGCCGTTGATGGGCCGCAATTCTCCACCTAAGGACAGTTCGCCAATACATTCGTAGTGCTTAAGGTTAGCAGTAGGGATTTGTCCGGATGCCGCCAAAATCCCCAAAGCGATGGCCAGATCAAAACGGCCGCCTTCTTTGGGTAAATCGGCAGGCGCCAGATTGACGGTGATGCGCTGGGCGGGAAATTCAAAACGGGAATTTAATATTGCGCCTCGAACCCGGTCTTTGCTTTCTTTAACCGCAGTTTCCGGCAAGCCGACAATATTGAGTGCAGGCAAGCCATTAGCAACATGAACTTCAACGGTTACCAGGGGGGCTTCTATGCCGGAACGGCCACGGCTATAGATAACCGCTAGGCCCATTGGTTTTTAATCCGACGATTTTAAGCCGCTCATGCATTTGCAATGCACTCTACATTTCATCTTTGTTAAGAACTTGCTGTTCCATTTCAGCAACACGCTTTTCCAGGTCTTCCAGTTTTGAGCGGGTTTTTGCCAAAACCATCTTTTGCACTTCAAATTCTTCACGGGTCACCAGATCCAGCTTGCCTAATGCACCTTGTAAAATGGCATGGAAACTTTTTTCCAGGTCTTCTTTCAGGCTACTCAAGCCAGGAGGTATGGCGCCAGCCAAACGGTTGGCAATATCATCAAGGGATTTAGGATCAAACATGGGGCATTCTCACATTATTTAAGGTGAAAGTTTGTGTCACTCGACTTCGGCAAGGATATGCTCACGGCATATTTTATTTGCATCGGATCGGCTCAAAGGCAACTGGGTCATATTACACAGGTAGTGGTTATCTTCCTCATCGAAGTTAATACAGGTGTGGCAAACACCAAAGCTTTTAGATTCATTGGCATTCTGTAATGCTAAAAGCGTTGTTTTTAATGCCTCGCCAATGGTCAGAAAAATCCTGGGATGCCAGGGCTTCTTCGGCCTGAGAAAAAACATCCAGGGCTTGAATCTCATTTAATAGCTTTTCCCCCCTTACTGTTAAGGCCAAGTGGATAACGCGGCCATCTTCGCTGTCCTGGTTTTTGTCAATATAGCCTTTTCGCTCAAGAACTTGCAGCGATTGGGAAACAGTGCCTTTAGTCAAGCCAAAATATTCGGTAACAGCGGCGGGCGTGTCACTATGATGGTTGCAGTTGGCCAAATAATCCAGCACCTGGACATGAATGGGTTGCAGACCAATGGCAGCGTATTTTTTTCGTTCTTCCGAGCGCAACAGGGTGCTGATGCGCTCAATCAGTTTAAAGGTTGTCGTGTCTTGCATTTAACTATAAAGAAAATGCTTTTTTGAAAAACTCAGGCTGCGCCAAAGACGCTTTGTGTATATCGACATTATAGTAAACCGTATCAAAAGGCTTGTTTGCCGAATCCTGTTCTCTGAATGTTGTTAAATCGCTTTACTTGCAATCGTAGCACTCCACCAGCCGGAAGGATAGATGCATTGCGGGAAAAACAAGGTCTGTAAATGGCTAAAACCGGCACTATTCATGGAGTTACGCATTTCGCCGATGAGCTTCATGTGATATAGCGCCGACTCGCTTTGTTGCACGACCATGCCGTTTTCTGAGAGACAGTTAAAACAGTCACGATAAAATTCATCACTGAACAAGCCTTCAGCCGGACCAACCGGGTCGGTGCTGTCAACGATAATCATATCTACTGAATCAGGCGCAGCATCTTTTACCCATTTGATGCCGTCGATAAATTTCAAGTCGGCTCTGGGGTCATTATTGGATTCGCACAATTCGGGGAAATAAATTTCCGCCAGGCGGGTGACGCGTTCATCAATATCAATCTGCACAGCTTGTTCAACCGATGGATGTTTTAACACTTCTTTTAAAGTGCCGCAGTCACCGCCGCCGATAATCCAGACTCTTTTGGGATCGGGATGCGTGTATAAAGCCGGATGACTCATCATTTCGTGATAAAAAAAGTTATCGCGGGTTGATACCATGGTGCAACCATCTATCACCATCAAGTTACCGAAAGTTTCGGTTTCATAAATTTCAAGGTGTTGAAATTCAGATTGTTCTTCGTGCAGTTTTTGTTTGATTTTTAATGAAAAGGCCGTTTCAGCCCCTGGGACTTGCTCGGTAAACCATTGGGAGGGGTTCATGTATGGATTCCTGAAAAAATAAACGAATAAATAAGTGGGCATTATATTAGAATTCTGCATGTATTTAGGATAAAGCGGAGTTAAAAAGTGAATTTAAGTCATAGCAAAACCTGGTCAACTGAGCAATCAGCGCAAACCTACGCGATAGAAAACTGGGGCGATGGCTATTTTTCCATCAATGCCAGCGGGCATGTGTGCGTAAGACCCAGTTCAGATAAAGATATTGAGCTGGATTTATATGAAATTGCCCAATCGCTAAATGATAAAAACTTGTCATTGCCGGTGCTGGTGCGTTTTACCGATATTTTAAAAGATCGTGTTAAACGGCTGTCTTGTGCTTTTCAAAAAGCCTGTGTCAATAACGATTATCAGGGCAAATACACCCCTGTTTATCCCATCAAGGTTAATCAGCAGCGCCAGGTGGTTGAAGGTATTTTAGCGGCTGACAACATTGGCCTGGAAGCGGGCAGCAAGCCGGAATTACTGGCAATTATGGCTTTATCCAATCAGGGCGTAGTGGTTTGTAATGGCTATAAAGATAGAGCTTATATCCGCCTGGCGCTTATCGGCCTGAAAATGGGCTTGAATCTTTATCTGGTGATTGAAAAACCACTGGAACTTGAACTGATTATTGAAGAAGCTGCGCGTCTCAATATTAAGCCTCAATTGGGTTTAAGGGTTCGACTGTCCAGCATCAGTGCCGGAAAATGGCAAAACAGCGGTGGCGAAAAATCCAAATTCGGTCTTCATGCTTATGAAGTGCTACAACTGATTGAACGCCTGAAACAAAGCCGATTTACTGGACACGCCTGAAACTCATGCACTTTCACATGGGTTCGCAAATAGCCAATATTCACGACATAAAAATAGCCCTGAAAGAAGCCGGACAGTTTTATGTCGAACTGCATCGCTTGGGCGCACAGATAAAAATCGTCGATGCGGGCGGCGGCTTGGGTGTCGATTATGACGGCAGCCGTTCACGCCGTGAATCGTCAATCAATTACAGTCTGGATGAATACGCCCAAAATATCGTGCGCAGCTTTGCCGAACTGTGTGCTGAAAAGCAGATGCCGCAGCCTGACATTATCACCGAATCAGGCCGCGCAATCACCGCGCATCATGCGGTATTAATCACCAATGTCACCGATATTGAATCGGTCTATACCAATAACGCCGAATTGCAGGCTTTACCCGAACGCGCACAATCTGGTTGAACACTATCATGACGCACATTTTGCCTTGTCAGAAGCGCGTGCTCAGTTTACTCAGGATAAACTGAGTATCATTGAACTTGCCAAGGCCGAGAATGACTATGCGCTTATTTGTCAGCAAATTAAAAGTCAGCTGAATCCCAATACTCAAAGCGAGGCAACTATCCTGCAGGAATTGAACGAGAAGCTTGCCGACAAAGTCTTTTGCAATTTCTCGCTGTTCCAATCCATGCCCGATATCTGGGGTATTGATCAAATCTTCCCGATCATGCCCATCCACCGATTGGATGAACAACCCACGCGCCGTGCCGTTATTCAGGATTTAACCTGTGATTCCGATGGCCGTATCGACCAGTACATAGACGGACAGAACCTTGAAAATACCTTGCCGGTTCATGAACTCGACAAAAAACAACCCTATCTCATCGGCTTTTTTATGGTGGGCGCGTATCAGGAAATATTGGGCGACATGCACAACTTATTTGGCGACACCCATTCCATTAATATTAAACTGGATGACAACGGCTATCATTTTTATGACTTGCAGGAAGGCGAGCATGTCAGCGATTTGCTGGATTATGTGCATATCAGCAGCGAAGAGTTGAAAACAGCCTACCGGGAAAAACTGGCAAAAAGTAATCTCAGCGAACAACAGCGGCAAGACTACGAACAGGAGCTGATTGCCGGATTAACTTCTTACACCTATCTGGAAAAATAATATGAAAGCAGGCATGATCGGTTTGGGCGCAATGGGTTTGGGCATGGCCAGAAATCTCGCCAAAGCGGGATATTTAACGGCTGTTTATAATCGTACGGCGGCAAAAACGGCGAAGAGTTTAATGTAACGGCTTTCGATCAGCCTGAAGCACTGGCTGCGGAAGTTGATATTGTGCTGATCTGTGTTTCAGCCGACCAGGATGTTTTAGACGATCGTTGAGGCGATAGCCAAAACCATCAAGCCGGGTTCAATTGTTGTCGATATGTCTACCGTCAGCAGTGAAACGGCCAAAAAAGCCGCTGCTATGTCTGGCAGAAAAACAGGTGGCCTTTCTGGATGCGCCGGTATCCGGCGGCGTAGAAGGCGCTAAAAACGGCACACTGGCCATGATGGTCGGCGGTGATGCGGATGCGCTGGAAAAAGCCCGGCCGGTGCTGGAAGCCATGACCGGGCGTATCATGCATATGGGTGCAACCGGCTCAGGCCAAGCTACCAAAGCGGTCAATCAGATCATGTGCGCAGGCATTAATCAGGCGGTTACGGAAGCCCTGGCTTTTGCACAAGCTCAAGGTTTAGCGATGGATAAAGTGATTGATGTTATCTCAGGCGGCGCGTCGGGTAACTGGTTTCTACAGCATCGCGGCTCAACCATGACCCAAGGCACTTTTGCACCTGGATTTAAGCTTGCATTGCATCATAAAGATTTAAAAATTTGTCAGAGCATGGCCAAACAAACCGGTGCATCAACCAGCTCATCGATATGACTATTATCGATTATGAGCGGTTAATGGCAGAAGGTTATGGGGATGAGGATATATCGGCACTTTATCGATTAAAAACTGTCGACTGAAAAACAAGATTGAAAATTGAAATAGACCGGTTACGGTCAATCCTGCCACTAAATATGTCGGCACAGTAAAAAATGTATATGGTTTAACAGACTGATCAGTATATGCAGGCCAGTGACGATTCATATGCGCTGGGCGACGTGCCTGAGTTGCCGAACCGAAAGCTTTATGCCCTTGTCTTATCGATACGCAATCAGGTCCTGTAGCTGGCATGATTTCTCACAGGGCAAGGAAATAGCTGGCTGGATTCCTGCCGGTTTTTGCTACCAAAGCTAAAGTGAATGTCTTTGAAGCAGTTCATCCGTATAATCTTTGATAGTAAAATAAATCAAAATTATCGAAAAAAAGTAATGATTGCGTACCTGAGCTTATAAATACATGACCCAAAATCGTTACTCTGACGCAGAACGTGCCGCCGTCTATCGAGCCATTTATGAGCGCCGTGATATGCGCCATTTTTTACCCGATCCCATCGATCCCGAAACTTTTACCCGCTTGCTTGATGCCGCACATCATGCGCCCAGCGTCGGTTTTATGCAGCCGTGGCGGTTTGTTCGTATCAGTTGCCCGGACTTGCGCAAAGCTATTCATGGCTTGGTCGAGCAGGAACGAATCCGCACCGCCAAGGCTTTAAGCGAACGTGAAGACGAATTTATGAAGCTGAAAGTGGAGGGCATAATGGAATGCCCGGTCGTGTTGGTCGCCGCCTTTTGTGAGCAACGGGATCAGTATATTTTTGGCCGCCGCACCTTGCCGGAAATGGATCTGGCATCTCTGGCCTGCGCTATACAAAACATGTGGCTGGCAGCACGCGCGGAAGGTTTGGGTTTGGGCTGGGTATCGATGTTTGAGCCGGAAGCCTTGAAAAATCTGTTAAACATGCCCGAAGACAGCCAGCCCATCGCAATTCTCTGTTTGGGACATGTCGATAAATTTTACGATAAACCGATGCTGGAACAGGAGCAATGGGCAGATCGTAAAGACCTTAAGACCTTGTTATTTGAAAACACCTGGGATACGCCGTGCCGCTAGATTTTGTTATTTGTCCTCGCTCTGAAACACTTGCTACTACATTACAAACAAAAATCGACCAGAAAACCAAGCCATTAGGGTCATTAGGTCAACTGGAATCTCTGGCCTTACAAATAGGTTTGATTCAAAACAGCCTGACCCCCAGCTTAAACAAACCCTGCATCATCATTTTTGCCGGTGATCATGGCATTGTTGAGTCCGGAGTCAGCGCTTATCCGCAAACCGTTACCGCGCAAATGGTCGCCAACTTTTTGTCAGGGGGCGCAGCGATCAGCGTTTTTGCCCGGCAACATCAGCTGGAATTACTGATTGTTGATGCCGGGGTCAATGCCGATTTAGCCAGTCATCCCAGGCTGATTGATGCAAAAATCGGCAAAGGGACTCATAACTTTTTAACACATCCGGCAATGACCACCGAGGACTGTAGCAAAGCGCTACAAGCCGGAGCAGATCTGGTGTTGCAGCAATACGATAACGGCTGTAACTGCATCGGTTTTGGTGAAATGGGTATCGGCAACACCTCATCCGCCGCATGCTTGATGCACTGTTTAACCGCTATGCCATTAGCGCAATGCGTTGGCCGCGGCACGGGATTAAATGATGATCAGTTACAGAATAAACTAAGTCGTATTGCAGCAGGCGCTTAAATCAGCATAAAGGCATAACAGAACCTTTAGATGTATTAGCCACTTTTGGCGGTTTTGAAATCGCCATGATGGTAGGCGCTTATCTTAAAGCTGCCGAATTGGGGATGCTGATTATGGTCGATGGCTTTATAGCCGGCACCGCGTTATTAGTCGCCAGCAAACTGTATCCGCAAGTGCTCGATTATTGCGTGTTTAGCCATGTTTCCAGCGAACAGGGGCATCAAGCTTTATTGGATCATTTTAACGCCAGAGCCCTTGTTGAATCTGGACTTACGCCTGGGTGAAGGCTCCGGTATTGCCCTGGCCTATCCGCTGTTGCAATCGGCGGTCGTATTTTTGAATGAAATGGCTACGTTTGATGAGGCCGGGGTTGATCATTAAACAACCATGCCCCATCTAAAACTATTCCTGTTAGCCCTCAGCTTTTATACCCGTCTGCCCTATCCTCAAACGCTGGATTACAAGCAGTTGCCTCAGGCAGCCGTTTATTTGCCGTTGGTCGGCTGGCTGGTCGGCGGCATGCTGCGCTTTAGTATTTTATCTGGCCGATTTGCTTTGGCCGCAGACTACGGCGGTGATCATGGCGATAATCGCCGGCATTTTGCTGACCGGCGCATTGCATGAAGACGGCTTTGCCGATGTCTGCGACGGTTTCGGCGGCGGCATGGGCAAACAGCGCATTCTGGAGATCATGAAAGATTCCCATATCGGGGTTTACGGAGTTCTCGGGCTGTTGTTGATGCTGTTGCTGAAGATCAGCGTGCTCAGCGCAATGCCTGCCGCCGCCGTGCCTTTAGTCTTGCTGGCCGGGCATAGCATCAGCCGCTTGTCGCCGCTGTTGCTGATGCAGCGTTATGAATTACGCGCGTGAACATGACAGCAAAGCCTCGGGCGCAGTTTATAAACCCAATTTCCAGGAATTGGCTTTTGCTACCGCCATAGCGTTGTTGCCGTTGGCGTTGCTGCCGGCCTTATGTGCGCTGGCAATCATTCCGGTACTGCTTGCGACCCTGCTTCTGGGACATTATTTTTACCGCCATATCGGCGGCTATACCGGCGATTGCCTGGGCGCAAGCCAGCAAGTCGCCGAGACTGTTTTTTATTTAAGCGTGAGTGCCTTATGGATATTTATTTAATTCGCCACACCCAAACCGCTACCGATCCGGGCACTGTGTTACGGGCAAAGCGATATTGCCCTGGCGGACAGTTTTCCCGACGAGATGGCAAACCTGCATGACAAACTGCCCGAGTTCGACGATGACTGCAAGGTTTTCAGCAGCCCGTTAACGCGCTGTCTGCAATTGGCTGAGACCTTTTCAGACACGGTGACCACCGATGCGCGCTTGCAGGAGCTTGATTTCGGCGATTGGGAAGGCAAGCGTTTTGACGACATCGACGCCGATGTTTTGCAGCATTGGACGAATAACTTTGTGACCGCCGCGCCGCCAAAAGGCGAAAATTTTGAAGATTTGTACCAGCGTGCGGGCAGCTTTTGGCAGGATTTGTTAGCCACACAAGGCAGAGACAGGTTTTGGTGATCACCCATGCGGGCGTTATTCGCGCCTTGCTGGCGCGCGCTTTGAATCTGCCGTTGGCCAATTCGTTTCAACTGCGGATTGATTCAGGTTCCGTGCATAAACTGCGCGCAGCTGACGATTACCTTTACGTCGAATACATCAATTTATAATGAGCTTATAAAGACCACGGCGGCAATATTTACCGGTTCGCCAAGCGTCTCGGCTGCCTGCCGGAACAGGTGCTGGATTTTTCGGCCAACATCAACCCGATGCAGGCGGTCGATTTAAGTTGTCTGCAAAACGTGCAGCTTACGCCGTATGCCGACCCTGATTACGGCTTGTTAAAACAGGCGATCAATCAGCGCTATCCGGCTCCTGCGGGCGTTGATATTGAACTGTTTAACGGCGCGAGTGCGGCCATCTTCGCCCTGTTGCGCAGCTTGCAGCCGAAAGACCTGGTCTTGTATACGCCTTTGTACGGCGAATATGCGCATATTGCCGGGGAGCTGGGTTGCAAGGTGCATAACATCAACCGGTTCAATCATCTGATGGCGGATATTCCCGAACACAGCACGGTGATTTTTGTTAACCCGTCCACGCCGGACGGCCAGCTTTATGATATGCAGGACTTGCTGGCAAAATGGCAGGCGGCAGATTGCACGATCATTATCGATGAGTCGTTTCTGGATTTTTGTACAGGCTGATTCGGTTGCAGAACACATAACGCATTACGATAAACTTTATGTGATCAAATCGTTAAGCAAGTTTTACGGCTGCGCCGGTATCCGCATCGGCTTTATTCTGGCGGCAGACAGCGGCGATCAAGGAGCTGCAACGTTTTGAACCGGCATGGAAGTTATCCAGCCTGGACATGGCCTATATGCAGCAGGCGCTGGCAAATACCGCGTTCATCGAACAGACCCGCCAGCAGACCGCGTATTTACGCGATTTATTGCATCAAGCGCTGCAAGATTCCGGTTTGTTCGATAAGATTTATCCGGGGCAGGCCAATTTTCTGCTGGCGCGCTTGGCAAACGGCGGTGACGGCTATCAGTTGCAGGCGCAATTGGAACCGTCACGGATTTTAATCCGCGTCTGCGACAATTTTGAAGGTCTGGATAAAAGCCATGTGCGTTTTGCGGTCAAGGATGAACAGGCCATAGCCCAACTTGCCCGCAGTTTAAGAACCATTATAAATATTAACTCAGCCGAAGCTGAAGGACACAGAAGTTCTGCATGGCGCTGAAATTGCAGAAAGCCAGCAGTGCAGCTTTGCCGAAATGCATAGCGTTAGATACAGTCTCGTGCCTTCGTGCCTTCGTGGTGCAAAGCTTTAAATAGAAACTACTAATGAAACCATTAGCCGTATTCGGCACCAGTTCAGATGCCGGAAAAACCACGCTGGTCATGGCCTTGTGCCGGATTTTTGCCGACCGGGGCTTGAAGGTCGCGCCATTTAAGGCGCAAAACGTCTCCAATAATTCTGCGGTCACCAAAGAAGGCCGGGAGATTTCCAGGGCGCAATGCCTGCAAGCCGAAGCCGCACGGGTCGAGCCGAGTTACTTGTTTAATCCGGTGCTGCTTAAATCGCATGGCAACGGTTCGGTGCAGGTGATCGTCAACGGACTGGTTTATCAAAACCAGTCGATTGCGGCCTATTATGCTGAAATCGACAACTTGAAACAGCAGGTCAAGCAGGCCTTTTCTCGCTTACAGCAGGACTATGATCTGGTCGTTGCGGAAGGCGCGGGCTCGCCGGTCGAGTTGAATTTGCTGAACAAGGATTTGTCCAATACCTTTGTCGCGAACAGTTTCAACACCAAAAATATCCTGGTCGCGGACATCGAGCGCGGCGGCGTGTTTGCGTCGATTTACGGCACGCTGGAACTGATGGATCCGGTCATGCGCAGCAATCTGATCGGCGTGGTGATCAACAAATTTCGCGGCGACCGGCGTTTTTTCGACGAGGGCGAAAAGATTATCACCGAGCGTTTCGGCGTTCCGGTTTTAGGCGTGCTGCCGTTTAAGCCGTTGAATATCGACATGGAAGATTCCCAGTCGCTGCGCAATTACCGGCAACGCCTGGACGATGCCAAAATCCGCGTTGCGGTGATCGCCTATCCGGGCCTGAGCAATTATAACGATCTCGATGTGCTGATGGCCGATCCTGAGCTTTATGTCGAACTGATCCACGATTACCGTCCGCTGGAAAGCTTCGATATGGTGCTGTTGCCGGGCAGCAAAACCGTGATCCGCGATTTGCAATGGCTGAAAAAGCAGGGCTTGTTCAAGGAGATTTAGCAGTTCAACAAGCCGGTGTTCGGCATCTGCGGCGGCTATCAAATGCTCTGCCAAAGTTTGCACGATCCCGATGCGATTGAACATGAAACCGCGATTGTCGAAACAGGCTTGAGTTTTATCGACGATACGGTGCTGTATCAAAGCCCTAAAATACTCACGCGCGGACAGTACCAGCTGTTTTCATACGCCGCGATCAGCGGCTATGAAATCCATTGCGGACGCATGGACAAGTATCCGCTGTATTATCAGGGCGGCCTGTTCTCCGGAACCCATGTGCATGGCGTTTTTGATGACGATGCGTTCCGGACCGATTACTTTAAAGCCATCAATCCGCAGTATCAGGGCTATGCCTATGCGCATTATCGTGAAGCCGAAATACAGGGCTTTGCCGATATGGTCGCGGAAAATCTGGATATAGCCGCCATTTTGCAAGCGTTACAGGCGGACTGATGTTTTTTGAATTGGCGGCTTTGGCCTATCTTGTCGATATGGTTTTTGGCGAATTCCCCTGCAAGCATCCGGTGGTATTGATGGGGGATTTTATTTCTGCGTTTGAACGGCGTTTTTACCGCGACCGGATTTTGCCCGGCGCGCTATTGGTGATCAGCTTAATCGCATTGGCCTTATTGGTCAGCGTCACCCTGGTTTATCTGTGCGGCTTTTTACCGGACTGGCTGTCGCTGATGGTTTTGGCGATATTTGCCTCCACCGGACTGGCCATGAATATGCTGCACGAAAGCGTCGCCGCACTGTTAACCGCCGAGCAGCCCAAGCAGGCGTTAAGCTATCTGGTCAGCCGCGATACCCAAGACATGACCGAAACCGAAATCTATAAAGCCGGCCTGGAAACCTGGGCGGAAAATCTCAGCGACGGCGTTATCGCGCCGCTGTTTTATCTGCTGTTGTTCGGCTTGCCGGGGATTGCCGTGTATAAAGCCATCAATACCATGGATTCGATGATTGCCTATAAAACCGAGCGTTATTTTTATTTCGGCAAAACGGCGGCGATAGTCGACGATATAGCCAATTACATCCCTGCCCGGCTGACGGCGTTGCTGATTGTTGTATTGGCAAAAGACAAACGACGCGCCTGGCAGTGTTTATGGCGTGACGGCAACAAACTGGAAAGCCCCAATGCCGGTTTCCCGATTGCGGCAATGGCCGGTGCTTTGGGCGTTGCGTTGGGCGGCGATGCCAGTTACCACGGCCAGATAAAACATAAACCGACACTGGGCTTGCCCATCAATCCGGTCGATAAATCTACATTAACCCAGGCATTGCAAATGAAAACAGGCATTAATCTGATCGTTCTAGGCCTTTTGGCAGCGGGAGCCTTGCTGTCATGAAAACACTGTTTATAGGCGGCATCAAAAGCGGCAAATCCCGGCTGGCGGAAGCGTATATTTTAGAGCAAGCGGCAACAGATAAACCGTACTATCTGGCGACGACCGAGTTTTTTGATGACGAGATGCAGGCGCGAATCCTCATTCATCAACAACGCCGCCAGGATTTATTTATCACTATCGAAGAACCCGTTAAACTGTTTGAAGCATTGCAAAAATGCCGAGGGCCGGTACTGGTTGAATGCGTGTCGATGTGGCTGAACAACCAGCTTTATCACCAAATCCCCGAAGCGGACATTTTGCAGGAACTGGAAGCAGTGCTACAGTTATCTTGCGACATGGTATTGGTGCACAATGAAGTCGGGCTGAGCGTCATTGCCGATAACCGCTTGGCCCGGCAGTTTGTTGACCTGTCCGGCAAAGCCGCCCAATTAATGGGACAGCATTGCGATCAGGTATTTTTTTGCAGTGCGGGCTTAAAAATGAAGATGAAATAGAGCATTGTTTGTTCAGTGCGAGACCCAGTTTATTAAAAGTAAAAACAAAAGAGACAACCGTGAAAAATGTAGTTTATAAACGCTTATTTAAACTGGCTTTGGTACTACTGCTTACCGGCTGCGCCAGCAATCCGGCAATTCAGACCGACGCGGCGTATCGCGATACCGGCAAGGCAGCTGATCATTCTCATGAATATTCAGCGGGCATCTTAACCGGAACTTACGCCAATTCGCTGCCCGTGCAGAACTTTATCCGGCACATGGTGCTTGAACATGGCTTTTCGGAAAGCTATTTAAACGGCTTGTTTTCGCGAGCCAAGCGCTTGGAATTACGTTATTCGTTTGGAAGAATCCGCCGCCAACTACCACGGCCCCAAAGCCTGCACATCCCAAGTCGGGAGGCTGGACGCGTTACCGCCAGCAATTTATTACCGAGGCGCATATCAATGATGGCGTGGCCTTTTGGAGCAACAATGCCGATGCCATTCAAAAAGCCAGCGCCACTTACGGTGTCGATCCTGAATATATCGTTGCGATTATCGGCGTGGAAACTTTTTTCGGCCGCAATGTCGGAAAAACGCGCACTTTCGATGCGTTGACCACGCTGGCGTTCGATACCCACCGGCGCGCCAAGTTTTTCATGACAGAACTGGAAAATTTCTTGCTGATGACCCGCGAAGAAGGCTACGAGCCGCTTAAACCGGTCGGCTCCTGGGCTGGCGCAATGGGCTTGGGCCAGTTCATGCCGAGCAGTTTTCGCACGTTGGCGGTTGATTTCAACAACGATGGACATCGTGATCTTTGGCATCAGCACGATGCCATCGGCAGCGTAGCGCATTACTTTTCGCGTAACGGCTGGCAAAACAACATGCCGGTAGCGGAACAAATCAGAGGCAATCAGGGGGGATCAACTATTGCGTTGAGCACAGATCGCGGCAATGAATACTGGTACGTGCACCCCAATTTCAAGGTGATCAAGAAATATAACAACAGCGATAAATACGCGATGGCGGTGCATCAACTGGCGCAGGCCATTAAGCAGCGGTATTTGTAAATAAAAGGGGCGACTGGCTGCCGGTCGCCTCCACATATCAGCAGTTACTTGGCATCCCCAATCGGCGCGGCAAAGGCATCGGAAACCAGTTCCTTTACGTTATCGCCGGTCAGCGACTTCAAGAAAGCGGTTAGCTCATCCATCTCCTGTGCGGTTAAATTCAGCGGCTTGATTAAAGGATCAAGGTTTTCATTGGGGATGCCGCCGCGATTGTAGAATTCAACAACCTGTTGCAAGGTTTCAAGGCTGCCGTTGTGCATATAAGGTGCGGTTAGACTGATATTGCGCAGCGATGGGGTTTTGTATTTCCAGCGGTCTTGAGGGTTCTGCGTGACTTCATAGCGGCCGAGGTCGTTGGGTTTTGTTTCCGCCACCGACTTGATCAACGTGGTTGCGACATCCACATAGACGCCGGGCGCAACCTGCACCTTCTGGGTTTTCTCTGTTTTTCCCATAGCCTCTGCATAACCGATGCCGGTGTTGTGGTTGTCATTATCGGTAAACAGGGCGTATTTTGGCGTAATGGTGTGGCAGCCGGAACAGTTGGCCTTGCCGTTAAAAAGCTCAAAACCGCGCCGGGCTTTATCGTCCAGCGCATTCTTAAACTTTCTGTAGTGCCAGCGATCAAATGCTGAGTTGGCCGAGTTTAGTGTCCGCTCATAGCTGGCAATCGCCATGCCGATGGTTTCCATGCTCGGCTCTTTATGAAACACTTGTTGAAACAGCTTGTTGTAGTCGGCGCTGTTTTTGATTTTTTCGATGACGTAACCGATTGATGGATTGGCCATTTCGTTCTGCGCCAGCAAAGGCCCCCAGATTTGCTGCTCCAGCGTGGTTTCGCGGCTGTCATGAAACAGGGTTTTAAGATACGCGACATTGTACAGAGTGGGCGCATTGCGGCGTACCGTGCGGCCTTCAATGCCGACGGCTGTAGCCATTTCATTGCTGGTAAAGCCCTGTTCCGGAATATGGCACATGGCACAGGAAAAAGTGTTGTTGAGCGACAGTCGGCGGTCATAAAACAGCTTTCTGCCCAGGCTGATTTTATCTTTGGTCAGCGGATTGTTTGCCGGTACGGGTACGGTAGGAAGCCCCAGTGGCGGATTGCGAACTGTTTTGAGCAGATCGGTCTGTCGTCCGGTTCGGTCGGTCAGCGCGATGGAATGGGTTTCATAAGCGTTGTCTTCGTATTGCGATTTGTTGTCGCCAGCACCTTCAAACGCCGCGTTTTTCAGCCCATCAACCTGAGCCGCGGCTTGTTTCGGCTCGGCCAGCAACAGGGTCTTTACATCATTAATCAGCGTGTCGGGGTGTAAAAACGAGACGCTGTAAATATTGCGCAGCTGCCTGTTTTGGTCGATCAGGTAAACGCGCAGGATGTGTGAGAATGTGCCGGTAAATTTTCCCTCTTTATCATAGACCTTCTGGATGCTTTGCTTGTAGTGATCCAGTATCGGTTGCAACTCCTGCTCGGAGCGCGTGGTCAGAAAACGCCATTCGACGCCCTTGTCCTGAAATTCCTGTCCGTATTTCTTCATCATTTCAGGGGTGTCGTGTTCAGGATTGAAGCTTAAGGTTAACAGCCGCAATTTGTCTGCCAGTTCCGGCTCCTTTTTCAGGCGATTTTTGATTTTCTGGAGTACCGTAGTTGCCAGCGGACAGCCGCTTACATCGCTACAGGTTGAATAGATAAAACTGAGCAGGACGACTTTATCGCCCATCAGCTTGTGCAAGGTGATCGCCTTGCCTTCCGTATCAAGCACTGCGCCGTCGGCAGCAGCACCCAATACGGGAAGCGTGTAAGTTCCCGGTTCCGGCGCGGAGAATTGCAGGCTGCCGTAGCCCGGGGCAAGGACTTGCTCTTGTGGTGGCGTGGCGTCAGCTTGTAAAAGGCCGCTTGCAAGGACGTTAACAAGCACAAAAAGTATTTTAAGCGGGTTCATAAAACTCCATGTTGATGGAAAACGCAGGTAATTTGTTCCGCTTGCTGCTGCCGTATGACGCCGTTTGGCGGCGGCTCAAGGCAACTAACGCCATCCGAGATTCCTGATTGCATCCACGACCATTCCCGTGCCTAATTGGATCAGCAGAATATCGGTCGCCACGCGGGCGTAACGGTATCCCTCCCGCGGCGGACCTAGCTGCGTGAGAACTGATGTCGGCAAGTCATAGTAGATCACGTCACGTGGAAGCGGCCGGCCTATCTCCCATTTCCGCGCCTGTCCGGGAGGCATGCAGCCATTGTGCTTCCTGGCAAGGCCTGGCGGGCAGTTTCCGGAGAGAAATTGATCAAAATAGTAGTCATGGACGATGGTTCTGTGCCGGTCTTCAAAGTATTCGATCCTCCTCCGGTCATCCATATCCCTGTAGCGATACGTCCCTTCGTTACGATCCCGTTCATGGCCTTTATGATTTTTGCGCTGTTCCTTCTGACCATGTTTCTCGGCCTTGCCGCTGCCGCCCCATGAAGGCTTGTCCGCATATGCCGAGCCGGCCGCAAATAATCCGATGATGATAAGAGCCAAGGTATGATTTATTTGCAAGGTGATTTTTTGCATGATCTGTTCCCCAAAAAAGTTATGGGCCTGCCCGAAGGCGCCGGTGACAGGGTCTTATTTCTTAAAATTAGAAACATATGGGGCTTGTCTTTTCACAAATAAGTACCCGTACAAACGATAGCATACTCCGTTTGGGTTTCATGGCAAATGACAAAAACAGGCCCCGGACGGTTAGCTTTCGTGCAAAGGATCAATGACTGCATAAGTACCAGGATTGCACTACGGAGTTGAATCCACCTACATTATTGTTGATGGCAGTTAAGCATGCGCTGTAATATGCATTACCTGATTAAGCACCCAAGATCATTATGAAAACAGATAGTGCCACAATAAAAAAACGATATGACCGGATCGCCCCATATTTTGATGGGTTTGAAGCCATGATGGAGGGCTTGTTTTTCAAAAAATGGCGGGAAAGGCTGTGGGCGAAGGTTGATGGACATCATATTCTTGAAGTCGGTGTAGGGACGGGCAAAAACTTTGATTATTATCCCAAGGATGCCAGGATAACCGCGATTGATTTTAGTGAAGCGATGCTGAAACAGGCGGCGCTCAAGAAGGTCAGGAAAAATACCAATGTTGAACTGGAATTGATGGATGTTCAGTCGCTACCGTTTGCAGATAATAGTTTTGACACGGTCATCGGCTCCTTTGTTTTTTGTTCGGTGCCTTCGGCAGTCAAAGGCTTGAAAGAGCTATACCGGGTATGCAAACCGGGCGGACAGGTTTTATTGCTGGAGCATGTGTTGAGCTCAAATCCTGTGATTGCCGGCATTATGAACATGATTAATCCCGTCGTTGTATCGCTGTTCGGTGCAAACATTAACAGAAATACGGTTAAGAACGTTAAAGCCTGCGCTTTCGAATCAGTGCGTGTTGATGAGCATAGCGGTGATATTATTAAGCTGATTGAGGCCAGAAAATAACGGCTGGATAATGATCACGGCAAGACAGGAGAAAACTTTTTAGCTGGGTAGCCGTTGAATTGGTTAAAATATAAAGAATTTTTTGGATTAGTTATATACGTGAAAGCACAACTAGAAGATTTGGTACAGACGCCACTTCCGACCGAACACGGCGAGTTTATTCTGCATTACTACAGCAATACGATTGATAAAAAGGAGCATGTAGCCCTGGTTAAAGGCGACGTTGCAAACCGGGAAAATGTGCCCGTGCGCATTCACTCCGAGTGTTTTACCGGCGATGTCCTGGGTTCCAGGCGTTGCGATTGCGGCGAACAGCTGACAATGGCCATGCAGCTTATTAATGAAGCCGGTTACGGTGTATTGATTTATCTGCGTCAGGAAGGGCGCGGCATAGGCTTGTTGAAAAAACTGCAGGCTTATAATTTACAGGACAAAGGGCATGGATACCGTTGATGCCAATATTCACCTGGGGCATCTTGCCGATGAGAGAGAATACAGCATTGCCGCTTTAATGCTGGAAGATCTGCATGTAAAATCAATAAAACTGATGACCAATAACCCGAAGAAAATAGATGAGTTGAAAAAACTGGGCATTAACGTGGTAGGTCGTATTCCGGTGGAAGTCGTGGCTCACGATGACAATGTCGATTATTTAAAAACCAAAGCAAAAAAAATGGCGCACATGCTGTTCGAGCCAAAAAAATAGGGGCAATCCCCCTTCGGCTTTGCTCTGGGCAGGCTTGTGGTTGCCCTTATACCAGCTTCATTTCAACCAGCTTGACCCAATAAGCCGCTCCGACCGGCAATATCTCATCGTTAAAATCATAATGCGGATTATGCAGTAAGCAGCTGTTTTCAGAAGAACCGTTACCTATCCAGATATAGCAGCCCGGTTTTTCTTGCAGCATGAAGGCAAAATCTTCTGAACCCATGCTGGGTGTCGGCTGTTGATTGACACAGTTCTCCCCGGCCACGGCTTGTGCCGCTTTTAGGGCGATAGCCGTTTCCGCTTCGGTATTAAAGGTGACCGGATAACCCGCATTTTCCGGGTTAAAGCGGATGTCTGCGCTAACATCAAAACCCCCGCAAATGCTATTAACCAATTGAGTGATTTTATTGGCAATGGTTGTTTGGACCGTACTGCTAAAACATCTGAAAGTGCCTCTTAACACCACTGATTCCGGTATTGCATTCCAGGTATTTCCGGCATGAATCTGGGTAATACTGACTACCGCGGGATCAGCCGGATTAATGAGTTCTGCTGACGATGGTTTGCAAGGCGTTGATCAGCTGAGCAGAAGCGACAATGGCATCATTGCCCAAATGCGGCATCGCTGCATGGGTCGCCTGCCCGGTAATAGTGATTTCAAAACAGTCAAATGAGGCCATCATTGCGCCTGATTTAACGGCAAAATGGCCTGAGTGGAATATCCGGAAAATTGTGCATACCAAAAACACAATCAGCCGGAAATTGTTCAAATAACCCGTCATCTATCATCTGCCTGGCGCCGGCGCGGCCTTCCTCGGCAGGCTGAAAAATAAAATACACCGTACCGTTGAAATTGCGGTTTTCAGATAAATATTTGGCAGCGCCCAGCAACATCGCCGAATGGCCGTCATGACCACAGGCGTGCATTTTGCCATCGTGGCGTGACTTGTAGGCAAAGGTGTTCTGTTCCTGAATGAATAAAGCATCCATATCGGCACGCAAGGCAATTTTTTTGTCACTGTTGCCTGCTGAAAGCGTGGCGACAACACCGGTCTTGCCTAGTCCCTGATGAACGTCCAGTCCGAAACTTGTCAGTTTATCAGCGATAAATTTTGCCGTTTCGGTTTCTTCAAAAGCGGTTTCGGGAAACTGATGCAGATGCTGGCGCCATTGGCGCATGTCTGCGTGTAGTTGCTGTATATCATTTGCTATAGCCATAAAAACTCATGTGAATTTGATGGAAAATGTCGGATTTTTCGCCAATCAGACTTTGGCTGTTGTAATTGTAGCGATGATTGCTATTCTCTGTACCGTTTCTACAGTAACTTCTTAAAGTTACGGGCAATTCGTTCCCTGCATGTGTCATTGCTGCATGCCATTTTGAAACATGAGTTTTAGTTAAGCAAGCCTGTAAAAACTGTAATAAGATAGGCGCAGTTTTTATTTTTAAAAGAGTCACTCCATGCGACGTTTTATTCTACTGAGTTTGCTTGCCTTCCCGGTATATGCTGTCGACGAGCGGCCGCCTGAACTTGAGGCTGTGCCGGAAGCGCCGGAACCGCCTATGCCGGTGCAAAACGGTGAAACCATGGAGCCTGACATTACCATTATTCGTAAAGGTAAAGACACCATCCAGGAATACCGTCGCGGCGGTAGGCTTTATATGATAAAAGTCGTACCGGCTGTTGGGCCTCCCTATTATTTTCTCGATACCAATGGCGATGGCAAAATGGATGTGCGCCGCAACGATGGGGATAAAGATTCCAATGTTAATATGTGGAAGTTGTTTGAATGGTAGTCGCTTAAACCTGTGTCTGTATTTACTTGCATCACACACCCGCAACTCGACCAATTCTTTAGCGCCTATGCCCTCGGTGAAGTCATCAGTTTTGAGGGTATAACGGACGGCATAGACAATACCAATTATTTCGTAACTACCACGCAGGGCAGTTTCGTCTTAACGATATTTGAGTCGCTGACTGCCGATGATTTGCCGCATTTTTTAGAGCTGCTGTCGCATCTGGCCAAAAACAACATGCCGTGCCCCAGCCCCCAAAGCGACCGGCGAGGGAATTTATGGCGTGAGCTTAGTAACAAACCGGCTGCGGTATTCAGGCGCTTATCCGGCGCGGCAACAACATCCCCATCCATTTTACATTGTCAGGAAATCGGCTTGCAGCTGGCAAGCTTGCATCGTTGCACGCAAGGCTACGTTTTCCCGGTAAAAAACGGCAATGATTTAAGCTGGTGCAAAACGGTGCTGAACAGAATCGACGCTCATTTGTCGGCAACGGATCGTGACCTGATTAACGATGAGCTGGCTTTTCAGGCCAAAAATAGCCCGGATAAGCTGCCGCGTGGCGTCATTCACGGAGACCTGTTCAGGGATAATGCCTTGTTTGTTGACGGTCAGTTCAGCGGACTGTTGGATTTTTATAGTGCCTGCACCGACCCCCTGTTGCTGGATGTTGCGATAACGGCTAACGACTGGTGCTGCGATAACGGCAAAGTTAATGACGAAAAATTCATAGCGCTGCTGGCTGCATATGAAAGCCTGAGGCCGCTGGAGCAGATGGAAAAACAGCTCTGGCCGACTATGCTCAGGGCGGCGGCGTTACGTTTCTGGTTATCGCGACTGGAGCATCAGTGCTATCCCCGCCCCGGTGAGATAACCCAGCAAAAAGATCCGCTGATTTTTCGTCATATACTCCAGCAGCACCGGCAACAGAATACTTCACCAATCAGTGCAACTATTTTTTAACTTCAGGAGAACAGCATGATTAAAATTTTTCACCTCACCTTTGTATTATTGTCCATTTCCAGTTTTGTCGGCAGGGTTTTTCTGGAGGAGAGTCATCGGGAGTTCTTTGACAAGAAATGGGTTAAAATCGGGCCGCATATCATCAATACGTTATTGCTGCTCACCGGCTTCACGCTGGTTTTTCAAGGGCAATGGATGTCAGTCGAACATGGTTGGATTATCGCGAAGCTAGTAGCGTTGCTGGGCTATGTAGGCTTGGGCATTGTTACTGTCAAAAGCCAGGGCACTTTGCGTTGGCAGGCGTTTGCCGGCGCTATGGCTTGCTTTGTTTATATTGTTATTGTTGCCGTCAGCAAGAATGCATTGTTCTTTTTGTAGCTGAATGGATGGCGGTTACAAGCAAAATTCAATTTTACTGATCTGTTGATCCAGCCAAAATAAAATATCTTTGCCCCTGTGCAATTGGCTTTCGTCAAACTCAGGGGCTCGCTGATTAGTCACTACATCCCAGCGGGACAGCAGGTTTTTTAATTGTCCCCGTTCACTCGCTGTAAAGTGATATTTCTGGATGAGTTGCTCAAAGAGTTCCGGTTCCTGTGTGCTGACCAGTTCCGCCAGCCGGCTTAATTCCTTCAATATTGCCTCAATCGTCGGGACATGCGCCGCTATTAATGAGGAAACCTGTTTGGGCTGGATGTTTTCTGCGGGTGACAGTCGATTATCTGAAATAACCTTTAAGCATTGGATCAGCTCGCCGGAAGAAAATCGTACCGCGGTTTCATAAAATGCGGAGGCTTCCATATCGCAAAGATGTTGCTGGTCATAGTCAAGCTGTGGTCTTGATGCCGTTTGAACGTGGGCTGTGGGGCAAGGCGGGGTAAAAACCAGTGGCGGGTAATAGTTTTTTGGGCTGTCAAGATCGGTGATTTTGTCGATCAAAAACAGGCTGCCCACAGCATGGTCTTTATGTCCGGCGATGCCGATATTAAGGAGTACCGGATGCTCAGTTGAAGCAAACAGCGCTTGCGTGTAGGCCACGCCGGCAGCCATAGCGTTTTTGCCCAGTCCGGTTACCGTCAGGCATATGTCGTGATTGAAATAAACTGCAAACGGCTGGACAGCCGTGTCTTTCTTTAAACTGAAATGCTCGACCAGGGGCTTGGCCTCACAGGGCAGTGCGGTGTAAATAAAAATCTTGTGCGGGTTTTGTGGATTCATAGAGTGGGAGTGTTGCTTAGGGTTAAGCTGGGCAACCAAAGATCATTCCAAGCCCGCAATATCCATATTTTACCTGCTACAAGGGGAATGTTTTGTTCAAGCGCGTCGCCCTTTGGTAAAAGGCTATAAATTAACAGGCTTATTTTTCTGCTTGGGTAACATGAAAAGCATCAGCGTAAATATCGCTTCATGGAAGCGCCATTGAGAAAGGTCATTTTTTTCATTTGATTGACCATTTCAGGATGACCGCAGAGAAATACGCGCCAACCTTTTAAATCAGCAAGCGAAGCCAACGCAACTTCGTTGACACGTCCATGGGTAAAACCTTCAGGAACATGATTGCCTGATAGGCAAGGGATGTAATGAAAATTTTGATGCTGTTTGGCAAGTTGGCGCATCTCATCAATCCGGTAAAGATCTTCAACTTCACGACTGCCATGAAACAGATAAATGGGACCGGAATGACCATGCGCAAGTGCATCGGTCAGAATACCCGCCAGTGGCGCCAGGCCTGTTCCGGTTCCTACCAGAAGGATGCCTTGTTCGCTTCTTTCGGGCAGGTAAAAACAATGTCCGCGCGGTTCGGATACGGCGATGGTATCCCCTACCTTGATCTCATCATGTAGCCATTCACTAAACTTGCCGTTTGGCAAGCGGCGAATATGAAATTCCAGGGTATTGGATTCTTGCGGGGTATTGGCAATCGAATAGCTGCGCGTTAACCCGTCGGCTCTCTGTAGATTAACAAATTGTCCGGCGTTAAATTCGAACGCATCCTTAAAGGCTATGATCAAGCAGCAGCGTATTTCTATTGAGCATTTCGTTAACAACAACCGTTCCTTCGGTATAGAATTCCGATTGATCCGGCAGTTTAATGACCATGTCCTGTTCCGGATGACACAGACAGGCAAGAAAATAATTGTGTTTTTTCAGGGTATTCTTTAATCCGGACTGAGCGGCTTCCGGCGGAAGGGTATCGGGACTGCGCACCATGCAGCTATGACAGGTGCCTTTTTTACAGGCATAGGAAATATTAACATTTTCGCGTAATAACGCATCGAGCACTGTTTCATCCGGTTGGCAAGAATAAGTGTTTTCTTCAATCGTTAATTTGTACATGATTCTACCGTTAAAACTGACTCCATAATGTTGTTATTGTCAAAATAAAACATTATGGAGTAAGGTTAAAATTGTTTATCTGCCTAATACGTCGTTGCGAGTGCTTTCAGCAATGGCCGCCACTTGAGCGATAAGTTCCTGAGGTACATTCAGTTCAGTCAGTGTCGCACCCAGATGTTCCATGACGGCATCAAAATGGCTATCGTCCAGGCCCATTTAACAAGGTGTGCATGACCTTTGCGCATGTCTTCGCCGGTATAGTTATGCGGGCCGCCAAATGCCATGGTCAAAAAGGCTTTTTGTTTGGCAGCCTGTTTTTCCATGTCAACGTTGTCGAAGAAGCGGTTGATACGATGATCGGCTAAAACTTTACGGTAAAAAATATCTACGGCAGCATTAACAGCAGCTTCGCCGCCGAGTTGGTCAAATAATGTATCACTTGATGTGTCGCTCATAATTTTCTCCAGTGTGGTATTTATAATTTATTTTTCGTGTTAAGCAAACGTGCTTAAGGGGGAAATTCTATACCATCATAAAACCTTATGCCATATAAAACTTATAAATGTTTTATATATCTTAATGAGGTACAATTTTGAAATGCTTAAGTTACAACACAAAGGATAATACACTTCGAATGCTTCAAAATATAAGTCCGCGTCAGCATCAGATTCTTGAACAATTACTGGAAAACAGAAATGGCTTGAGTGTTGATGATCTGGCCAAGGCATTGGGTATATCAAGAACCGCTGTGCAACAGCATTTTATCGTTCTTGAAAGAGATAATTATCTTAGAAAAAATGCTCTCAGTAAAACAGCGGGTCGCCCGGTGACACGCTACGTCATAACCGATAAAGGCATTAACTATTTTCCAAAACAATATGCCTGGTTTTCAGAATTAATTCTTAGTGATCTGCAAGAGGAAATAAGCCCTGAACGCTTTAAGGGTTATATGCAAAGACTGGGTGGCAAGCTGGCAGAAAAACTGCGTGACAGGTTTGAAGGGAAAGACCTGAATGAACGAATGGATGAACTCATTTTGATTATGACTGATCTTGGTTTTCAGGTAAAAGTCGGCATTGAGCCTGGAACTGATAAACCGAACATAAGGGCATGCAATTGTATTTTTCATGACCTGGCTCAGAAACATAATGAAGTTTGCGCATTCGATTTAGCCCTTATGTCCTCTTTGTTAGATAGGGAAGTTGAACAGGCAAGCTGCATGGCAAAAGGCGATTGTGATTGTGGCTTTAAAATTAAAGAAAAATAGCCAGCTACGGACTCCACATTTGTAGTGCCTTCGTATGCTCACAATTCTTAACTTTTAGACAGCGATGCTTGTGGCAGGGTAGTGCGTTTGCATTTCCCTATCTAATCAAATAGACTGCAATTCGATTCAATTGACGGCATTTGCATAAACTTTTCGCAAGTTTATTTCGAAAGTGCGTTGCTTAATAACGACCATAAAAGTAATGAAAAAAGAAAGCGTTATCAAAAATAACAGAAGTGGGCTTGGCGGCATAATCAATAGTATCCAGACACTGTTTGTAGGCATGCTGAGGATCTGGTCAATTCCGATTGTATTGATGCTCAGTGTGACAGCGGGATTTACCACTTACTACGGCCTTTCGCATTTTATTGTCCCATGGATTGCGTTGGCAATCACCATTGCGATTCAGTCCATTATTGTGGTTTGTTCTCTTGAAATTGCAGGAATTCACTGGAAGGCCAATCGATTACGCTATTTAAGTGTATTACTCTCTTTGTTGGTAGCCATCACCGCTTCGGTTACCTTTTCATATTTCAGGTTTTATGAGATTTCTCAAAGTGAAAACATACACATCAGTCGAATCAACCAGATTCGCAAGGACGTAAATGATTATCTGACGGCGGTAATGTCCACCAAAAGTAGTATTTTAAAGCAGCAAACTGACGAATTAGATAAGGCATCAGTGGATGTAACGGAAGCTTATTTCGGAACCCATAAACAAGCGCCTGATGCTTATAAAAACATGGTTGGGGAAGGGCCATTCTGGAAACATTACAATCAACGCTATCAAGCTAAAAAAGAAAAATTCGATCAAGTTGACCATGAATTTCATCAGCTTGATGACGATATACGGAAATTGCAAAATAGCCTGAACCAGTTAGATTTCGATACTGAAAATAATTATCGGCTGACCGTAACCGGTTTGCAGGAAGTGCAACTCAAGTTTAATCAACTAGCGACCAGTGCAGGGTACACGACTCCTCAAGCGCCGGTACTAATGACCTATTCCCAGTTTGTTCAGGGCGTGACGCCGTCTTTTTCCATGTGGAATGATTTTTCACCGTTTGCCTTTGCATGTGCGGCAATGGTCGATTTTTTTACCTTTTTGCTTGCCTATCGTCTGGAATCCACAGCCCCAGGGCCGCTCAGTGATCAAGAACTGGAATTGGTTTTTGAATGTCTGAGACAGTTTACCGAGTTTAGAATCAATGAAAACGATGAGCTTGAAATGGTCATTGAAAAAACCGATATTGAACGGGCAAGGCGTTATTCTGACTGGTCCCGGATGTTTGCGGTCGGTTTTTTATTAAGCCGTGGTTTCCTGCGCAAGATCGATGAAAGATCCGTGGAATTTGCACCTAATCTTTATCCGCTTATTGCTGAACAGATGGGGGAAAAGCTACGGGCTATCAAAGCCGAGTCTTTGTCAGCTACACAGCCTGAACAGCTTGATGTTAACTTGGTGGCCAATGAACAGTAATAACGTCTGCGCTGGAGGCATGGTTGGCGGGAGTGAATCCAGAGTTAGCTGATGCCGAGCAAGGTATTTGGGATCCCGGATTTGATGGTGAGCGCCGAGTTGTTCTTTCCAGACTGGGGCCCTATCGCAGACTTTTTCAGCGGCCCCAAAAATTTATCCCGCGTTTTTTCCATAGTGTCTATTCATTGCCGATAGAGGATTGGTCCTTAAGCGCTAAAACCGAGCTTTATGGCGGCTTTTGTAGCATAGAAACTGAGTTAAATATTCATTTTCAGCCGACTTTTGGTTATGCCGAAAGAAACATGGAAGTGCTGCCTGAGATTAATGAGAGCGTCAAAACAAGTTATGAAGTCTTGATAAGAGATGCGATAGACGGGGAATTATGTAATCTTAAGGATGGTAACTGGATTAAAACAGGGTTGGCGCATGTGGAAAGGCGAATTGAAAACGTCATCAATGAAGCATTAATGCTGAGACAGATCCAGTGTCGCACAATCTGTACATTGAAATCTTCCTTTGGAGAAATTTCTGATGATGTCGCGCTTAACGATAGATTCAATCTGGAAGCAATTTACCTCAGTGTGATGCAAAAAAACTTCGAGTTTCGTGAGAAGCAGAATCAGGAGCTTTTACGACAGGAAGCGGAACTGGAGTTGCAAAAACTGGAACATAAAAAGAAGCTGCTGCATCACATTGATCAGGAAGAAGAAATACAGCGGCAGCAGCAGGCGCTGAGAGCTGAAAACATGAAGCGGATGCTGGACGAGCAGGGACAGCAATATTCCGAGCAATATGTCATAAAGACACGCTTGCATTCGGAAAAAATAAAACATGAAAAGCAGTTGCAGGAAATACAGGAAAGTGAAGACATCGAGTACAAGAAAAATCAGCAGATCAGGCAACAGCAACTTGATCGGCTAGTGCAAATGAAAAAACGCGAGCACGAGATTTTTTTGAAAGAGCAGCAAGTAGCCGCAGAAATTAAAGAGATGGAGCTGCGTTCGGATGTGGCCAAGAAAAAAAGTGAGTTTATGCGTCAAGAAATTGATTTGCTGGCGCTTGAAAAGCAGAGAGTCGAATTGGCGCACACTATAAAAAAGGTCAGTAAAGATATTGATAAGCTCTAAAGAAATAGGGGGCAGATATCTCAAGACAGCTTTATGAGATGTTGATGTAAAAGTTCAGATTTGATCGGGTAATATTAAAAAAATAATCATAACTGATCCTGACAACAAATGGCTTCAATCCGACCAATAGCCGAGAGCCAGATTAGTTTTAGCTATTACATTCTTAATCTCTGGAACTGTATAGCTCCCAGTCCTGATGATACAAAGTTAACAATTCACACTATAGTGAGCTTTATTCATTAATATGGTAGATTCACTGTTAGCATCTCGCTCAAGGTCACTACGATAGCACCCAGGAGCTTTATAATGATCAACAAACTCTCAATCCCGTTCATACTGCTCACTGGCGCGCTATTTTATCTGCCTGTTTTCGCCCAGGAAGTACCCACCCCGCAGCAAGCCCTACAAAACTTTGGCATCGACGCAGCGCAAATCGCCGAACTTGAGCGCGGCAAAATTATTGCTTACGAAGTCAGCGAAACCAGCCAGAAAGAGTTAGCTATTGGTGTGGCTATGATACTCCCGGTAGCCTTGCCTCAAGTCGTCGATTACATCAAACGTGGCAAACTTACGGATACCGAAATTGACATTATCGCCTCCGCCCCGCTTGCCAATAACGCCGACATCAGTAGCTTCAAGAAATTTGCATTTACCGATAAGCAGCTCGATGAAGCAAAGGCGTTTCTTGAAGCCGAGCCGGGCGATGAATTCAATCTATCGAAATCAGAATTCGACAGTCTGAAAAGCCTGCAAGCCAGCCTGGAAAATGCCGATAACAACACTTTGTTAAAAGTCGCTAACCAAAAATATCGGGAAATTTTGTTGCAGCGCTTGCTGGCTTACCGGAAAAGCGGCTTGTCCGGGATTGCAGCTTACAGCCGCGAAAATGGCAATGCCGACCCTGCAGCAGAACTGCGAAAGGAAGCCGTCAACAGCAAATCTTGGGTGCGCTACTTTCCGGAGTTACAACAAGTCTGGCTTAATTACCCCGCAGCATTACCGCCCAATACTACCGAACAGTTTCTTTGGGTGAATCGCAAAGTAGACGGTCGGCCTACCGCTAACCTCGTTCACCGGCTTATGGTTGCCGGCAAAGCGGGTGGCATTGTCGTTTCCCGGCAATTTTATGTCGGCCACTCCTACAATTCCAGTCATTCGGTTGCGGGTGGCTTGCCCTATAAAGGTGGCACACTGGTGTTTTATTCGACCAACAGCTTTAGCGATCAGGTAGCGGGTATGGGTAGTAGCCTGAAACATTCGATAGGCCGCGAGCAAATGAAAAAAGTAATGATCAAACGCCTGAAACGGCTTAGCAAAGACCTGAAGCGCAAGGCAGCAGTGGTTGGCAGCGGGAATTAATGCGACAGAACCGTTGACGGAGCCTAATCAGGTCGGTTTAGAAAAACTGGGTACAGCGAATAAAGAAACAATACCCCTGATTTGCACAGGCAAACATGACATGATGGCGAGTCTGGTCAGGCCATGAATGGCTTAATTTGATAGTTATCTGGCAGGTCAAGTGCTTGAAAGTGGTAAGGAGCTATTCAGCAAATTCTATCAGGGATAAAAGCACAGCGCTTTACACAAAATATGAAGGTGCAGCTGCAATCTTAACCTTCTCAAAACCATCGACTGAAAGCCTGACATAATATGGATGATCAAGTCTGTATTTTTACAGGTAAATCAATCATGAGGCTGTTTTAGCTATGACCCATTATTTTTAGTTGAGCACGCAGGTTTTCAAGCTCTTCCATCAAGTCCAGCGCCAGCGCGATGCCGGCCAGATTAACGCCGAGATCACGCTGTAGCCTGAGTGCAGAACGTACACGCACCAGGCTTGCTCCTGAAAAACGCCACACATGCATTTCATTCCCTTGTGGTTCGATAATGCTTTCTTCAACCAGACTGATAACCCAGTCTGCATGAGCGCCACAAGCCCGGCACAGTTGCTCCAGTGTCAAACTGTCTTCTTCAATCACTGTTCCAGTATGCACTGACAATAAGTCATGTGAGTTCATTGGTGTTATACCCCCAGAGATAGACGCGGGTTAAAAGCAAGTTCTTGCTGCATTTTTTGGTAAATCGCTTTGGCTTGTTCGGTGTTTGCCGGCGGCAGGGCAATTTGCAGTACCACGAAGAAATCACCCGGTGTTTTGGCCGGAAGTCCGCGGCCTGTTAAACGCAGTTTGCTGCCTTGTCTGGAATTGGGCGGTATTTTCAGATCGACGCTTCCTTCCGGTGTAGGCACTTTGATTTTAGCGCCTAAAGCCGCTTCCCAGGGTGTGACGGGCAGTTCCAGATAAATATCGGTTTCTGAAACCCGGTAAAGCGGGTGGTTGTTAAAGGCTATTTCAAGCAGTAGATCACCGGCTTGACCGCCGCCTGAGCCGGGGTCGCCCTGACCTGCCAGCCTGATGTGCTGACCCGGTTTAATGCCTTTGGGGATTTTGATATTCAGGCTTCTATGCTTAACCTGTACATGGCCTTGTGCATTCATTTCCGGGGTGCTCAGGGAAATATTGCGCGTCGCACCCTGAAAACTGTCTTCCAGATCAATATAGATTTTTGCATGGCTGTCTTGTCCTCGCGCATGGAAGCCATGTTGCCCCCTGTCGGCTGGACGGAATCCTGCGCGTCCAAACAATTGTTCAAAAAAATCACTAAAGGCTCCGGCATCGCCGCCGGTAAAACCGCCGCCTTTAAATTCGAAGCCTTCATCCCAGTTTGGTGGCGGCCTGAAATCCTGGCCGGCTTTCCAGTTGGCACCCAGTCTGATCATAAGCGGCTCTTTTTTCAGGATCCTTGAGCACTTCGTAAGCTTCTCCGAGTTCCTTGAACTTGGCCTCGGCATCCTTTTCCTTGCTGACATCGGGATGATATTTACGCGCCAGTTTACGATAAGCACGTTTGATTTCATCCTGACTGGCATCCCGGGATAGCCCCATGATCTTGTAGTAATCTTTATACTGCATGTTGAAGCCCGTCCGATTACAATTGCGTTGAGCCTGTTGGCCACACTGGCTAAAAAAACAGTTACAGAGTAGATAAATAGCAGGAAAAACCGTTTTAGCAGATTGGCATTTTTATCCGTTCGAAAACATCCCTGTCAGAAAAATCCCTTTCAAACGGCTAGTGATGCGTTTGGCATTATTCCTCTGATGCCACATTGATTCGTTTTGGTTTAATGGCTTCGCGTTTTGGAATGATAATCTCCAGAACACCGTGTTTACATTTTGCATTAATCGCATCGCCATCAGCGGAATCGGGCAGGCTGAAACGGCGATAAAAAGAACCGGATGTTCTTTCGATCCGTTTATACCCTTCTTTTTCAGTTTTGGTTTCGGATTCTTTTTCGCCTTTTACCGTCAGCACGCCTGCTTCCATGCTGACTTCGATATTTTCCGGCTTAACTCCGGGAATATCGGCATAGATAACAAATTTATCGGCTTCTTCTTTTATATCAACCGCAGGCGCCCATTCGGCTGTTGCAATCGATCCTTCACTGGTTTTGTCATCCTGTGAACGTGCCAGTTCTCTTTGTAATTGATTCAGTAAACCCCAAGGTTCATAACGTGTAATAGCCATTTTTGTCTCCTAAAAATTAATGTCTTAATTCAATAACAAACTTAAAAACGATAATTTGTCTTCATCTTGGATATAGGGGCAATGGTTTATTTGTCAAGTAGACCAATTGCAATTTAAGAGCATGTCTTGCAGCTCTTTCAAGCTGAAGCGGTTAGGCCAAATTTTACTATTTGTGAAAAATCCTCTGCCTTGATACTTGCTCCGCCTACCAACGCGCCATCCACCCCGGCGATATTCATGATGTCGACGATATTGTCGGGTTTCACGTTGCCGCCGTACAGAATCCTGATTGATGAAGCGGTTTGTTCGCCGTACATATCCATGATCAGGTTCCGGATGAAATCATGCACCTCGGTAATCTGTTCCAGTCCGGCGGCTTTTGCGCCTTCCCCGATGGCCCAGATCGGCTCGTAGGCAATAATCACCTCGGCTGCAGTTCTCTGGGAAACGCCCTCAAGCCCCATTCTTAATTGCCGGTCCAGCAAGGTGAACGTTTCATGCATGTCTCTGGCTTCCCTGTTCTCGCCGCAGCAGAGGATTACCTGAAGGCCTTTGGACAAGGATGCCTGAACTTTTCGCTGTATCGCTTCATCGCTTTCCCCGGCCCGCTCTTTTAACTCTTCTTCCAAAAACTTGGCTATTCCCTTCAGGACGTCTTGATTCTCTTCTGCAGTCAGGTGCTCAAGAGCCTTTAGAACCTGTATATCAGCTCCTTCTTTCGCTTTAAGATGATCCAGTTCATGGGTAAGGAAACTTTTTGACAGTCGTCTTGAGACGCTGGACCAAAATCCAAAATATTTGCCAAGGTTTGCTCTGCGGTCTGAATGTCCGACTATAACGCGGTCAACGCCGATTGATGCCAGCATTTCAGGTGATATTTCCCCGGTAAATGCGCCTTTGGATTCAAAGAATGTATCCTGTGCCAGCAGGAATACGTTGCGGCCAATGCCGTATTCCGTCCTGAGAAAATCAGGCTTGATGTAATCGGCGAGTGTGGATAGTCCGGTGTAGGGAGGGCCGAGACCGATATCGACATCCTTGATGTCTCGGCAGGAGTCAAAGATTCTTGCAGCAAGGGCAACCCCGGACAGAGGGATCATATTCATTTTCCAGTTGCCGGCCAGGAACGGCCTGATCGCGCCGGGGTCGCCGACTTCTGCTTGGATTTTATGCCATTGATTTGCCGTTCTTTGGCGATAGTAATTACGGTATACACATGGAGTCGCTGTTTTCATGATTTTTTCCGCTTTCTAATCCAGTACCGCTTACTTTATAACACAGAGCATGAAGTGGCTACACTAAACCGGGTGCACGAAATCAGTCTACATCTTTAAGACTTGCCCGATACGCACGCATCAGCGCGACAAATGCCAGAAAATCGTACAATCCGTGAATAATCACCGGCGTTAACAAGTTTCTGTCGCCGCCATAATCCAGAGATAAGCCCAGATAAATGCCCACCAGTGCAGCCAATACGGCATAAAGCGGCGTCACGGCATGAACCAGTCCAAAGATGATATTGCTGCCGATTAAACCTGCCGCCATGCCCCATGAAGACTCCATCCAGGGCTGGATAACGCCGCGAAACAGAATTTCTTCCGATATGCCGGCAATCGCCGCCAGTATAAATAAATCGGTCCAGTGATAGCGGTGCAAACCGGGACCTAAAGTTTCAAGCAGCAAATTTCTGATTTTTACCACGGATTCCAGCTGTATCTGCTCCATGGCCAGAAACATCAAAAACAAAGGCACGGTTCCTATCACACCGTAAGCAATTGCAGTTTCCGAAAAATGAAGGTTTTCAAAAGGATCGATATCCGCAATCCAGCCTAAAAATATCGCGACTAAAACAAGAGCCGACTCAAAATAACAGGCCTTCTTAAAAAAATCATCAGGATTGAACAGGGATTTATCCATTTATGGTATTTGTAAAATTAAGGATGAGCCATTTTAATCAAAAATGGTTAAAATAGCTGACTTGATTCATTATCACTACTAATCTCATGCTTTGTTTTATCTATAAAAGTCTCAAAAAAGAACACCTTTATTTGTATATCGATAAAAAAGACGATTTTTCGAACGTGCCGGAAGCGCTTTTTAACAGCTTTGGCAAAATGGAATTCGTGATGGATCTGGAGCTGACTCCGGAACGCAAACTGGCGAAGGAAGAAGCAGGAAAAGTGATGGACAGCCTGAAGGCGAAAGGTTTTTTTGTGCAGTTGCCGCCGACCAATCTGCCTGCACCGTTAAAAATTCAATAGGCTGGCAATACGTCGAGAAGTTTACAAAGGGCGACTACCGTCGCCCCTTAAATAATCTACAACTACGCTTTCGGCAAAGTAACGCCGGTCTGCCCCTGATACTTGCCGCCTCTGTCTTTGTAAGAGGTTTCGCAAACTTCATCACCGCCAAAAAACAGCATTTGCGCCACACCTTCATTGGCATATATTTTTGCGGGCAATGTCGTGGTATTGGAAAACTCCAAAGTCACATGACCTTCCCATTCGGGTTCCAGCGGCGTGACATTAACGATAATGCCACATCTTGCATAGGTTGATTTGCCTAAACAAATCGTCAGCACATCACGCGGAATCCGGAAAAACTCAACGGTACGCGCTAAAGCAAATGAATTGGGAGGAATAATGCAAACATCGGATTTAACATCAACAAAGCTGTTTGAATCAAAGTTTTTTGGATCAACAATGGCAGAATTGATATTGGTAAAAATCTTGAATTCATCAGAACACCGGACATCATAGCCATAGCTGGATGTGCCGTAGGAAATAACCCGGCCGTATTCCGAATCTCTGACTTGACCACTTTCAAATGGCTCTATCATGCCCTGTTGTTCCGCCATGCGGCGTATCCACTTGTCCGACTTTATACTCATGAAATGTTAAATACCCAGTTGTGTTAAAAAGCTATAATTTTCACATAGAGATGAAGTAGGTACAAGGCGAATGCGACTGTTTTACCCTTGCATCTTCTGCTTATACCTGCTTTTAAGTATTTTGCACAACAATATTAGGAAACTCGAGTACTGAAATCCTTGGCTTTTAACGCCAGTTTTGCCGCTGTTTTACGCGCGATTTCCTTGTAAATCTGAGCCGCACGTCCATCAGGCTCAGCAACTACTGTGGGTTTGCCGGAATCAGCATATTTACGAATATTAATGTCCAGCGGTAGAGAACCCAGGAAATCCACCTTGTTTTTCTCGGACATTGCAACACCGCCGCCTTCACCAAAAATAGCCTCTTCGTGACCGCACTTGCTGCAAATATGCATACTCATGTTTTCAACAATGCCCAGCACCGGCACGTTGACTTTTGCAAACATGCCCAAGCCGCGCTGAGCATCAATCAGGGCAATATCCTGCGGTGTCGTGACGATAATCGCACCACTGACAGGAATCTGTTGAGCCAAGGTCAATTGAATATCTCCTGTACCCGGCGGTAAATCGATAATCAAATAATCCACATCAACCCAGTTGGTATCTCTCAGCAATTGCTGCAAGGCATTGGTTGCCATGGGGCCGCGCCAGATCATCGGCTGGTCTGCATCAATCAAATAGCCTATAGACATGGTTTGCACGCCGTAAGCCATTTTAGGCGTCATGGTTTTGTTGTCTACGCTTTCCGGAAAACCTGACAATCCCAACATGGTTGGAATACTGGGGCCATAAATATCTGCATCAAGAATCCCGACCTTCGCGCCTTCTGCCGCCAATGCCAGGGCCAGATTAACCGCCGTTGTTGACTTACCTACGCCGCCTTTGCCGGAAGCTACGGCAATAATATTTTTTACATTGGGTTGAGGTTTTAAAGCTTGCTGCACGGCATGAGATATGATTTTTACAGTGACTTCGACAGTAACACTACCTATCCCGACCAGCGTTTTCAGGAGCTGCTTCAACAGCAGTTTTTAATTCATCAATATAGCTTTTGGCCGGATAACCCAGTTCCAGCTTAACGCTGACGTTTGCACCATCAATGGTAATCGCTTTAACCGATTTTGCAGTAACCAGATCGACACCATGATTGGGATCGATAAATGTCTTCAAAAGATTTTCTACATCCGTCTTTTCTATGCTGTGCCATGATTATTCTCCTATTAGTACTTTTGGTAAATGGGGAGAGTGAAGTAAATTCAGTTTGAACCTCAGAATTAACTCAGGATATGAGGCATTCTACAGATTTTTCAATAAAATTCATTTTTTACCTATGCGCTATATCTGTAGAGCCGTTAATTTTATGCGATAATTGCCGGCTTGTTTGTTTTCGTATCCTTGAACTTTTACACCATGTCAGATAGAAAAATTCTCGTCACCAGCGCCCTACCCTATGCCAACGGCCCCATTCATTTGGGTCATCTGGTTGAATATATTCAAACGGATATCTGGGTACGTTTCCAGAAACAACGCGGCAACCAGTGTTATTTCGTTTGCGCGGATGATACCCACGGAACACCGATTATGCTCAAAGCAGATCGGGAAGGCATTACACCCGAACAACTCATCGCTCAGGTAGGTAAAGAACACTTGGCCGATTTTACTGAATTTGGCGTGGCGTTTGATAATTATCACAGCACTCATTCCGAAGAAAACAGAATCTTTTCATCGCTGATCTATAAACGTTTGCGTGATGCCGGGCATATCAGCTCACGCACGATTACCCAGGCCTACGATCCGGTTAAGAACATGTTTTTACCTGACCGCTTTATCAAAGGTGAATGTCCAAAATGCGGTGCGCCTGATCAATACGGCGATGGCTGCGAAGTGTGCGGCGCGACCTATTCACCCACCGAACTGAAAAACGCCGTTTCCGCCATTTCAGGTGAAAAACCCATTGAAAAAGACTCCGTACATTACTTTTTCAATCTGGCTGATTTTACCGGGATGCTCCGCGACTGGACTAACGCAGGTCATTTGCAAGCAGAAGTCCGCAACAAATTAGCCGAATGGCTTGATGGCGGTTTACAGCAATGGGATATTTCCCGCGATGCGCCTTATTTTGGCTTTGAAATTCCGGATGCGCCAGGAAAATATTTTTATGTCTGGCTGGATGCCCCCATCGGTTACATGGCGAGCTTTAAAAATCTGTGTGATAAACAAGGGCTGGATTTTGATGAATTCTGGGCTAAAGACAGCTACTGCAGAGCTGTACCATTTTATCGGCAAGGACATTATTTATTTCCACGCCTTGTTCTGGCCGGCAATGTTGAGCGGCGCTCACTTCAGAACACCCAGCGCCATTTTTGCTCATGGCTTTTTAACCGTAAATGGCGAAAAAATGTCCAAATCGCGCGGCACTTTTATTACCGCAAGAACCTATCTGGATCACTTGAATCCGGAATACCTGCGTTATTATTTTGCCGCCAAACTCAGCGCCGGTGTTGACGATATAGACTTGAATTTTGATGATTTCAGTCAGCGGGTTAATTCTGACCTGGTCGGTAAAGTCGTCAATATCGCCAGCCGTTGCAGCGGTTTTATCAGCAAACGCTTTGCTAATAGGTTGTCTGCCAACTGTTCTGAACCTGCTTTATTTCAGGAATTTATCGATGCCAATGAACAAATCGCAGAATTTTATGAAACCCGTGAATTTGGCAAAGCCATGCGTGAAATCATGGCGCTGGCAGATAAAGCCAACCAATATATCGATGAGAAAAAACCCTGGTTGATTGCTAAGCAGGAAGGCAAGGATGAAGAATTACACGACGTTTGCTCCATGGGCCTCAACCTGTTCCGTTTGCTGGCGGCTTTTCTAAAACCGGTAATTCCTGCTCTTGCAGAAAATGCTGAAAGCTTTTTGAATCTGGACTCACAAGCCTGGCCAGTTGATGCCAAGCCCTTATTAAACCATGCCATTAATGAATTCAAACCGTTAATGACACGGGTTGAAGCCGAAAAGATCAACGCGATTGTTGAAGCATCCAAAGAAAATCTGGAAAAAATATCCGATATGCCGATAGCGAGAAAAATTCGAACCGATAGCCGACACCATCGAATTTGATGATTTTGCCAAGCTGGATTTGCGTATTGCCCAAATCATCAAAGCTGATCATGTCGAAGGCTCGGATAAGTTATTGCAACTGACCGTTGATATAGGCGATGAAACCCGCAATATATTTGCCGGCATTAAATCCGCCTATGCGCCGGAAGATCTGGAAGGGAAATTGACTCTCGTTATCGCCAATCTTGCACCCAGAAAAATGCGCTTTGGAATGTCCGAAGGCATGGTGCTGGCGGCAGGCCCTGGCGGCAAGGATATCTGGATTTTAAGCCCTGATGAAGGTGCGCAGCCTGGAATGAGGGTCAAGTAATCGCTTTAATTTCTAATACTGTGATTGATCAAATAAATGCCTTGCTGCCGCAGACCCAATGCGGACAATGCGGCTTCCAGGGTTGCCGTCCTTACGCCGAGGCCATCGCATCGGGAGCGGCGGACATCAATCAATGTCCGCCGGGCGGTGACGAAGGCATACTCGACCTGGCGAATTTGTTAGGCGTAGCTCCCAAGCCGCTTAATACCAAGTTCGGCCAGCACAAACCTAAAAGTGTCGCGTTCATTATTGAGGAAGACTGTATCGGCTGCACCAAATGTATCGCGGCCTGCCCGGTCGATGCCATTTTGGGCGCGGCAAAATTCATGCACACCGTTATCGCTTCGGAATGTACCGGCTGTGAGCTTTGTGTGGCTCCCTGTCCGGTAGACTGCATTATCATGACCCCTCTGCCAGCAGGGCAGTTACCCGACAAGACGCAGAAATCCGCACAGGCAAAGCGTCGTTACGAGGCGCGCTGTTTACGCAAAGAAAAGGAAGAAACTGAAAAAGCGGAGCGTGCGAAAAAGAAAAAAGAGGCTTTGCTAAAGATGAAGTCGGCAAATGTGAGTAACGCTTAAATACATTCCCCTATGCCATTTTTAGATAGATGGATTTGACACAGGTTTAAAAGCCGAATCCTGTGCCAAATCCAAACAGAGTGTAGTTTTAAAATAATACTAGCGATTAAATTCCTCAGGCCAGACTCTTGCTGGCCACTTCATAAACATCTTTGGAAATATCCGCAGTAGTCATAATCCGTTCCAGTTGCGCTTTCATCAGTGCCTGTCTGCCCTCGTCATATCTGCGCCATGACGTTAATGCGCCGACCATGCGGGATGCAATCTGTGGATTTAAGGTGTTCAGTGCGATAATCTGGTCGGCAAGAAATTGATAGCCTTGGCCGTTTGCGGCATGAAAATGCAGCGGATTGGATTGGCTGAATGCGCCGATTAATGACCTGACACGGTTTGGATTTTTTAAATCGAACGCAGGATGGTTCATTAATGCCTGAACGGTGGCAAAGGTATCCGGCATGCTGCTGGAAGCTTGAAGTGTAAACCATTTGTCAATTACCAGCGCTTCAGTTCGCCATTGGTGATAGAAGTCGGCCAGGCACTGCTGTCTGGCAGGATGCGGATTATTAACGATAACCGTTAACGCCGCCATCTGGTCGGTCATGTTTTTAGCGCTGTTAAATTGCTGCTGTGACCATTGCTGAATTTCCGGGTTTTCCAGTTTGCTTAAGTAGCTTAGGCAGGTGTTTTTGATGCGTCTGCGGCCTATTGCGCCGGCATCAAACAGTCCGGATTCGTCCCGGTGATTATTCAGGTATAAAGTCTGGAACTGTGTTTGCAGTTGTTCGGCCAGAGGTCTGGTGACAAATTCGCGGGCGGTATGTATGGCTTCCACATCGACAACCTGCATTTGTTCAGCCAGATAGGTTTCCGAGGGCAGACTTAATAATAAAGAAAAATATGACAAGTCATCCCACGGTTGTTCCAGCACCTGCTTAAAGGCATTAATCATGATGGGATTGACGTGCATATCCCTGCCGTTTTGCAAATCGGCAATCAGGCCGGAAATGATTTGTCCGGCCAGTTGCTGCCCGGCTTCCCAGCGATTAAAGGTGTCGCTGTCGTGGCTTAACAAGAACGCCAGTTCATCCAGGCTGCGATCCATCGACAGTTTAACCGGCGCTGAAAAGCCTCTCAGGATGGAAACGACCGGCTGTTCGGCTAAGCCTTCAAAGATAAAGGTCTGTTCGGACTGGGTGAGTTGCAGAATGACTTCATCGCAGGCTTGGTCGCTGCCTTGCAGCTTGCAAGAAGCAACGGAGCCGTCTTTGTTAAGCAAGCCCACGGTCACCGGAATATGCAGCGGTTCTTTAACCGTTTGCCCCGGCGTTGGCGGGCAGTTTTGGCTTATGGTTAAAGTCAGGGTTTGTGCGGATGGGTCGTAGTGCTGCTGGACAGTTAATGACCGGCGTTCCGGCCTGGGCGTACCAGCGGCGGAATTGGGTTAAATCAATGTTGTTGGCAGCTTCCATGGCGCTGACGAAATCATCGCAGGTAACCGCCTGGCCGTCGTGGCGCTCAAAATATAAATCGCTGCCTTTGCGAAAGCCTTCCGCGCCCAGCAGGGTATGGATCATGCGCACTACTTCGGCGCCTTTTTCGTACACGGTCAAGGTGTAAAAATTGTTGATTTCTATGTAGGCATCGGGGCGTATCGGATGCGCCAGAGGGCCTGCGTCTTCGGCAAACTGGCGGGTGCGCAGCATGTTGACATCTTCGATGCGTTTGACGGCCTTGGAGGTGCGGTCGCCGGTAAATTCCTGGTCGCGGAATACCGTAAAGCCTTCTTTAAGGCTGAGCTGGAACCAGTCCCGGCAGGTGATGCGGTTGCCCGTCCAGTTATGGAAATACTCATGGCCGATGACGCCTTCGATATGTTCGTAGTCGAAGTCGGTCGCGGTATCGGGCCGTGCCAGCACAAACTTGGTGTTGAATACGTTAAGCCCCTTGTTTTCCATCGCGCCCATGTTGAAGTGGCCTACCGCGACGATCATGTATAAATCCAGATCGTATTCGCGACCGTAGACCTGTTCATCCCAGCGCATCGCGTTTTTCAGTGACTGCATGGCATGGCCGCATTTATCCATGTCGTGTTTTTCGACAAAGATTTGCAGGCTGATGTCGCGGCCGGATTGGTCGTAAAGCGGTCTTCAACACATTCGAGTTGTCCCGCAACCAGCGCGAATAAGTAGCAAGGCTTGTTGAAGGGGTCTTCCCAGGTCACCCAGTGCCGGTTATCCGGCAATTCCCCTTGAGCGACTTTGTTGCCGTTGGATAACAATACCGGATAACGGTCTTTGTCGCCGATCAGGGTCGTGGTGAACAGGGTCATCACATCGGGGCGATCCAGAAAATAGGTGATTTTCCTGAAGCCTTCCGCCTCGCATTGGGTGCACAGCATGCCGTTGGATAGATACAGTCCTTCCAGGGCGGTGTTGGCTTTCGGGTTAATCCTGTTTTCGATGGTCAGCACAAAACGCTGCTGTTGCGGGACTTCATTAATGATTAATGAATCCTGGGTTTGCCGGTATTGTCCTTCGGTTAAGTCATTGCCGTCATCCAGATTAACGCGGATGAGTTTCAGGTTTTCACCCGACAAGGTCAATGATGTGTCTCGAGACTGGCTGGCAGGGTTGCGGCTCAGGGTGAGCCGAGAAGAAACCAGCGTGTTTTCTTCATCCAGGGTGAAATTTAAGGCGACGCTGTGTATGAGATATTCAGGTACGGTGTAGTCTTTTAGATAAGTGGTTTGTGGATTTGCGTCGCGCATTATTTATACCTGCTGTAGTGACCAGAAGCTCTGGTGTTTTTGGCTGCGAAAACAGTGATTAATAACCAGGCTGTTAAAAAACTAAGCGCCGCCGATGGGAGTGATCATGCCTAACCAGTTAAGATTGAGTAGAACCAGTAAATATAAACTGCCGGAAAACAACAGTATGCCGATGAACATCAGCCAGCCGGCCCAGCGCAATAATTTGGAGGCAGGTGCTTGATGGTGGATGGCAGCAATGCCAATTAGCCCCAGTGCGTGCCACATTTGATAGGTTACGCCGGTTTGATAGACAGCTAACATCTCAGGGCTGATGATGCTTTTTAAGCCATGAGCGCCAAACGCCCCCATGCCGACACCGATCAGTGCGCTTAACGCGCCGAGAAATAAAAAAACAGATTTCATATTATTTTTCCATCAGTCTGGGCATGAGTTGCACCAGATTGCAGGGGCGGGTGCGGTGATCCAGTTGCTCTTTGATTAAGGCATCCCAAGCGGTGCGGCAGGCTCCTGATGAACCGGGCAAGCAAAATATATAGGTCGCATTGGCGACTCCGGCAATCGCTCTGGATTGGATGGTTGAGGTTTTAATGTCCTGATAGGAAAGCATTCTGAATATTTCGCCAAAACCATCCAGGACTTTGTCCAGTAAAGGTTCAACTGCTTCGGGTGTGCCATCCCTGCCGGTCACGCCGGTGCCGCCGGTGGTGATTACGACATTAATGTCATCTGCGGCAATCCAGTTTGAAACAGCCGCCCTGATTTGATAAATATCATCAGGCACTATTTTCTTTTCAATGACTTGGTGTCCTGCATCGGTTGCCCGTTCCACTAGCGTTTTGCCGGATACGTCGTCGGCATCAGTGCGGCTGTCGGAAACGACCAGTATGGCGATGTTTAAAGGAATGAATTGTTTTTCTGTGCTCACTGTCTAATGCTCGATGTCTTCGAAGTATAGTGCCCATGGGCATAATGGAAAGGGCGACCGATCAGTCGCCCTATTAATAAAACTTTATTTTAACACAACAAAGAACGCCTTCCTGTCCCCGTTGGATATTAATCAGTAAAGCGCTGTTTGGGTCAACAACCTGTTTTAATTCTTCAAGGGTGCGAACACGATAGCGATTTGCTGACAGGATAACGTCACCAGGACGTAAGCCTGCTTGCCAGGCATTGGAGGACGTATCGATTTTTTGAAATAAAACACCTTCGACCTGATTTTTTTGCGTTGTGGTCAGCAGTGCGCCTTGTAATGAAGGATGCAGCTTCTCACCCGCCAGTTGGGGTTGTTCCGGTTTGCCGATAGTTGCGGTAACTTGTTTTTTTTCATTGTTGCGGAAGTATTCCAGATCAACATTGTCGCCAATTTGCATCAGACCGACGATGTTGCGGATGTCATGACTGTTTCTAATGGGGCGACCATTAGCGGCAACAATAATATCGCCGGGCTCCAGGCCGGCTTTTGCGGCAGGTGAGTTGCTCTCAATCCTGCTGATAGCGGCACCCTGTTTGTTTTTCAAATTAAACGCTTTAACCAGTTCAGGTGTCAGGTCCTGCGTAGTAACGCCTAGCAAGCCGCGTCGAACTTCACCGTGTTTGACCAGTGATTCCTTGATTGTCATGGCCATATTTGATGGAATCGCAAAACCGATGCCTACGTTGCCTCCGGTGGGTGCAAGAATCGCAGTATTGATGCCTATCAATTCACCGCGAAGATTAACCAGTGCGCCACCTGAATTGCCCGGGTTAATTGATGCATCGGTTTGGATAAAGTCTTCGTATCCCTCTATGCCCAATCCGGTGCGTCCCAAGGCGCTGACAATTCCTGATGTCACGGTCTGACCCAAGCCAAACGGGTTACCGATAGCAACGACGAAATCACCGACTTTCAGTTGGCTTGAGTCGGCAATAGGCAGCTTGGTTAAATTATCAGCAGGAATCTGAATGATAGCGACATCCGCTTCAGGGTCGGTACCGATTAATTCAGCGGTGAGCTGGCGACCATCATTTAAGGTCACCATGATTTTGTCTGCTTTATCAATTACGTGATTATTGGTTAGTACTAAGCCCTGGTTACTGTCAATAATGACGCCGGAGCCCAAACTATTCCTCTGCTGTTGACGCGGCTGGTTGGGGACATTAAAAAATTGACGAAAATACGGATCCTGCATCAACGGATTTTCGCTGATCTGAATGTTGGTAGATGTGGAAATATTTACAACCGCCGGCATACTGCGTTCAAGCATAGGAGCCAAAGATGGCAATGGTTGTCCTTCCGCATAGGGCGGCAAACCAGCGGCTTGCGAGATCGACGCCATGCAGAAGTAAACTGGTAAAAGAGTCATAAATAACAACTGTTTTATTGATTTAATATTCATCATAGTTTTCCAGTGATTGTGAAGCGTGCATGAAACACAATATATGTTTAAAAATGCTTAATACAAGGTGTGTTAAAGTCAGTTCTTTTCAAACAATCGATAAATAATGATCTATTATTTAATCAATCTCCTGCTTAAAATAATCTCATGGCCATAGATGTCAATTCCAAAGATGGGCTGATCATTCGGAAACTGATTCCGTTGGCAACATTGCCAGGCACTCAATTTAGTGCGTTATGCGCTGAAATAACTGTTGAAGAAATGCAAGGAGGGGTTTTGTTTAAAAAAGGAGATATGGAGAGGCAGCTTTTTTATCTGTTGAGTGGCGAGGTTACGCTTCAATCGGAAGGGCTTGAGGTTGAAGTTATAGCCGCTGATAGTGATTCCGCCAGGTTTGCACTGGCTCACCAGATACCAAGAAAAATTGATGCAGTTGCGAACGGGGAAGTGCGTTTTTTGAGGCTGGATGCTGATATCGTTAATAAACCACCTCTCCTTGTTTATAAAGAGGACAACAGTTACATGGTCATTGAAGAGACTGAAGACGACTCAGGTGACTGGATGACGGCGTTATTAAGGTCGCCTATTTTTCAACGCCTTCCCCCTGCTAACTTACAAAAAATTCTGATGGGGTTGGAAGAAGTTCATTTTAATAAGGGCGACACCATACTCGAGCAAGGCAGCGCCGGCGATTATTATTATCTGATAAAAAGCGGGGAATGCCTGTTGACGCGTAAGCCGTCACCCAATGCAAAAAACATTAAATTAGCTCAGCTGGCAAACGGCGATACTTTCGGAGAGGATTCTTTGATTTCCGATACGCCTAGAAATGGAACAGTTACGGCGCTAACAGATATTGTTTTACTGCGGCTGGATAAAAAACGATTTGTATCGCTAATAAAAGATCCTTCTTTAAAATTTGTTAATTACGTAGAGATGCAAGAGATGGTGAAGCAGGGCGCTATTTTGCTGGATGTGAGTTCGCAAGATGAATATGCAAATCGCCATCTGGATGGCAGTATCAATGCGCCTTTTTTCTCATTAAGGATGCAGCTTAAAACATTAAGCCGTGACAAAGCCTGTCATTGTTGTTTGCGGGGATGGCAAGGTCAGCGAGGCTGCCGCATTTTTATTGCTCAGGCATAAAATTGACCGCAATGATCTTGAAGGGCGGGATGAAGGGCATTTTTCCCGGAACGGAAAATGAAGTTGCTATTTACCCTATAGACGATGGATTAGAGACGCATGTCGACGACGTGGATACAGGAGCAATTGCCGAGAGTCCGGAAAGTTTTAACCAGGGGAATGTGCTGGAACGATCTGTTGATAATTCAGCTGGCAGTAGTCTGGAGGATCAAATAAGATCACTTAAATCGGAAAATGAAGCACTCAGAACGATGAATGGTCAGCTCAATCAGCTGTACAGAAAGCTTGAGGCTGATAAAGACCATGCCGAAAAACAATGTCGGATACTGCAGAATCAGGTGGAAAAGATAACCCAGGTGTTGGATCGACTTAAAGGCGATTGACGACTGCATGGACGCAGAGTAGAGCCCAAAAGTAGGCGCTTTAGGCGATGCAGGAGCAATTGCCGACGACTGCTTGGAGCAGGGCGTCAAGCGATTGGGATATTAGTGCGGTAAGACCAGCAAAACCACAGCTGAAATCAGCTGTGGTTAGCCAGGCAACTTAAAAGAAGTTTTTAAAGCCAAACAGTTATTTGATTTTGGCTTCTTTATAGATAACATGCTTACGAACAACAGGATCAAATTTTTTGATCTCCATTTTTTCAGGCATTGTGCGCTTGTTTTTTGTTGTGGTATAAAAGTGACCAGTGCCTTCGGTAGAAATCAGTTTAATTTTATCGCGCATTTTTCTATCTCCTTAAACTTTTGTGCCGTTTTTACGCAAATCCGCCAACACAGCGTCTATGCCGTTTTTATCAATGATACGCATGCCTTTCGTGGAAACTCTAAGACGCACCCAACGATTTTCGCTTTCTACCCAGAATCTGTGATGTTGCAGATTTGGAAGAAAACGTCTTTTGGTTTTGTTGTTTGCGTGTGATACGTTGTTACCTGTAACGGGTTGTTTGCCTGTTACTTGACATACTCTGGACATGATTAACCTCTTGGTGTGCCTAAATTCAAAAGTTAGCCGATCTTTATACCAAAAAATCTTTTCAAGGTAAATAACAATCTATAAAATGAACCTCATAGATTAGACAACATTTCTTCTCAAGTAATTAAAACAGGACAATAATGCCTATTAAACTCGGCATGGTCATGGACTCCATTGACCATATCAATATCAAAAAAGACACCAGTTTTGCCATGTTACTTGAAGCTCAGGCCAGAGGTTGGGAACTGCATTATATGGAACTTAATGATTTGTTTCTAAGAAATGGCAGAGCTTATGCCAGAACCCGAACATCTAACTGTTCAGCGCGATGCGCAACAATGGCATCAGTTTATTTCTGAGCAGGATATTCCGCTGGATCAACTGGATGTCATTATGATGCGTAAAGATCCGCCTTTTGATCAGGAATATATTTATGCCACTTATTTGCTGGAACGTGCCGAAAGTATGGGTGTCTATGTTGTCAACAAACCGCAATCGTTGCGGGATGCCAATGAAAAGCTTTTTACCGCATGGTTTCCGCAGTGCTGTGCGGAAACATTGGTTGCCAGAGAGCCCGCCAGAATAAGGAGTTTCTTGCAGGAACAGGGGGAAATTATTTTAAAACCGCTAGATGGAATGGGCGGAACCTCTATTTTTCATTTGCGTCAAAGTGATCCTAATCTTAGTGTGATTCTGGAAACCATGACTCAATACAATAGCCGGTATGTGATGGCACAAAAGTATCTGCCGGAAATTAAAGACGGTGATAAGCGTATCTTAATGGTCAATGGTGAGGCAGTGCCCTATGCGCTGGCGCGTATTCCTGCTCAGGGCGAAACCCGCGGTAATCTGGCTGCCGGAGGGCGGGCGGAAGGTCGGAAATTAACCGAACAAGATTGGTGGATTGCAAATCAGGTGGGGCCTACACTTCGGGAAAAAGGCTTGATTTTTGTCGGACTGGATGTCATAGGCGATAAGCTGACCGAAATTAATGTCACCAGTCCTACTTGCGTTCAGGAATTGGATCAGCAGTTTGGGCTTAATATTAGCGGGTCTATTGATGGATCATATTGAAAACATCCTTCAATAATATGACAAATAAGGTAATGTTCGGTCCTTCTGCTACCCTGTCTAATAATGATTCATTATTGATAGCTTTATTTGTAGCGGTTATTGTTCATGTTGTCATGGTATTGGGAATGAATTTCACCACGCCCCAACCTGAGAAAATCAGTAAATCGATTGACATTACTCTGGTTAATACGCCAGCAAAAAAAGCACCTAAAAAAGCGAATTTTTTAGCCCAGGAAAATCAGTTAGGTGCGGGTGAAAAAGCCAAAAAGCCGGAGCCACCTCCGCAAAAGCTCCCCAGTCAGGGAAATAGCCAGGTAAAGCAAATCAAAAAGATCGCGCCAGAAGAAAGCAAACCCAAAGCAGCACAAAAAATAATTACCCAGCAAAAGGCTGAAAAGAAGGTTGTTACGGCAAGCAAACCGACACGTGGTCAGTCATCCTGAAAAACATCCGCAATTGACGGCAGAGATCATTGCAGCAACAAATTGCACAATTGGGTACAGAAATCAGGCAAAGCCAGCCAAGTGCCGAGCAAACCAAAATAAAATTTGTTGATTCGGTGAGCGCCCATAAATATGTTGCCGCACAATATATGAAGGACTGGGAAAGTAAAGTGGAGCGAACGGGAAATCTTAATTACCCGGAAGTGGCAGCCAAGAAAAATTTCTCAGGTACATTAACCATGGATGTCGGGATTAAGGCGGATGGCAGTATTTACAGCATTCGCATAAGCAGGTCTTCGGGAAATCCTGCACTGGATGAGGCGGCTAAAAAAATTGTCCGCATGAGTGCGCCATTTGCACCATTGCCTTTAGAACTACGTAAAGAACTTGATGTTCTGGTGATTACCCGGGTCTGGAAATTTTCTGATGAATCAGGCTTGAGTCACTCGATAAATAGTTGCTTAAGTCACCATAACCTTCGATACTAAGGCTCATGAATCAAGCTACTTACTTAAATAACCAGTTTATTATCGCCATGCCTAACTTGGCAGATCCTAATTTTTTTCATACTGTGACCTATTTGTGTCAACACAATGAAGAAGGTGCTTTAGGTATCGTCATTAACAGGTCAGCGGAGATGAAGCTGGGCGAAATTTTTAAGCAAATGAATATACGCGTTACTTCAACGGGCGCCGCAGAAACACCTGTTTTTGCAGGTGGACCGGTGCAGCAGGAACGCGGTTTCGTACTGCATACTACCGGCGGAGGCTGGGATGCTACTATGGCCGTTTCAGAGTCAATTTCCTTAACGACATCGCGTGATGTTATTGAGGCCATTGCTGTCGGTAAAGGTCCTGAACAGTATCTGGTGGCTTTAGGTTATGCAGGCTGGGGTGAAGGTCAACTGGAACAGGAAATATTGGCTAATGCCTGGCTGAATACGCCTTATAGTAAACATGTTTTATTTGATACGCCGATTAACATGCGTTGGAGTGCGGCAGCCGGACAAATTGGTATTGATATTAACCAGTTAACCACACCGGCAGGACATGGCTAAGCAAGATCCATTATTAACAAAAATCCAACACTGATACTTATCTGGGCTTTGATTTCGGCAATAAAAAAATAGGCACTGCTGTTGGTCAAACCATCACTGGCTACAGCAAGTCCGTTGCAAACTATTCGCTCTATCAATCAAAATCCCAATTGGGAAATAATCAGCAAGCTGATACAAGAGTGGCGGCCTGCAGGTCTGGTGGTCGGCATTTCCAAACAGGCTGACGGCTCGGACAACCCGATTACACCGCGTATGTTAAAATTCTGCCGCCAATTGGAAGGTCGTTATCAACTGCCTGTTTATCAACAGGATGAAACTTTATCGACATTTGAAGCTAAACAAATGTTGTTTGATGAAGTCAATGTTAATGCAACAAGACTTTGGGAGGTACAGGATCAACTCGCTGCCCAGCTTATTTTGCAGACCTGGTTAAATGACTATAAGAAAAGGATCATTAAGTGCTAGAAATACACGATTTACTCAATAAGCTGGAAGCCGAACTAAAACGCATTATTGTTGAAAGACAGCTGACTAATCCGCTGATGATAGGTATTCGCACCGGCGGCGTATGGATTGCCGAGCAGATGCACCAGCGGCTTAACATCAGCGAACCCTTGGGATTGCTGGATATTTCTTTTTATCGTGACGATTTTTCGCAAATCGGCGTTAATCCCAATGTAAAACCCAGCCAGTTGCCGCCGCAAATTGAAGGCCGCGATATTATCCTGATAGATGATGTTTTTTATACCGGAAGAACGATTCGCGCAGCCCTGAATGAGATTTTTGATTATGGCCGGCCAAATCAAGTGGTTTTGGCGGTGTTGATAGAGCGTGACGGCAGACAAATTCCATTGTGTCCTGATTGCGTCGGGGCCAGTATCACCCTGAATGCAGGTCAGCGGATCAAATTAACCGGCCCTGAACCCCTGGCTATTCATCTGCAAACATTAGATGCGGCAGCATAAACTATGACTGATAACCTCCAGTTAAATTCGGAAGGCAAACTTAAGCACTTTTTGACCATTGAAGGTTTGAACAAAAGCCTGTTGACAGAAATTCTCGATATAGCCGAATCTTTTATCGGCATGAATGATCAACAGATTAAAAAAGTGCCGCTGTTGCGCGGCAAAACCATCGTCAATCTGTTTTTTGAAAACAGTACTCGCACACGAACGACCTTTGAACTTGGCCGCCAAACGCTTGTCTGCCGATGTGTTAAGTATGAGCATTTCGACCTCTTCAACATCCAAAGGTGAAAGCCTGCTCGATACCATACGCAATCTGGAAGCGATGTTTGTCGATATGTTTGTGGTGCGTCACGCAATCAGCGGTGCGGCGCATTTTATCGCCCAGCAAACGGCGCCACATATCAGCGTTATTAATGCGGGTGACGGGCAACATGCTCATCCTACTCAGGCCATGCTGGATATGTTTACTATCCGGCAGATAAAAAAGGATTTCTCTAATCTAAGAGTGGCTATTATTGGCGATATACTGCATTCCAGAGTGGCCGATCACAGATTCAGGCCTTAAATACCTTGGGAGCTGCTGAAATCCGGGTGATTGCCCCCAAGACCTTATTGCCCGCTCATGTTGAAAGTTTAGGGGTGAATGTTTCACATAATTTGACCGAAGGGCTTAAAGATATTGATGTCATTATCATGCTGCGCTTACAGAAAGAGCGCATGAGTTCGGCGTTATTACCCAGTGAAAGCGAATATTTTAAATGTTTCGGACTGACTGAAGATAAACTGAAAATCGCCAAACCCGATGCTATCGTCATGCATCCAGGGCCCGATTAACCGGGGCGTGGAAATTGATTCAAAAGTGGCTGATGGCCCGCAGTCAGTCATACTCAAACAAGTTAGCAATGGCATAGCCATCCGTATGGCCATTATGGCGATGGCTATGCAGAAACAGGGAGTCATGTGATGAATCAGATACATATCAAACAGGGAAGAATCATTGATCCAGCCAACAACATAGATCGTATCGGTTCTGTTTATATCGCTGACGGTAAAATCGTTTCCGTAACCAACGAACCCGCCGGTTTTAAACCGGATAAGGTCATTAATGCGCAGTAATCAAATCGTCTGTCCGGGCTTTATAGATTTAAGTACCCGATTGCGCGAACCTGGACAAAGCCGCAAAGCGACTTTCACCAGTGAAACGGTTGCTGCTGCCAGTGCCGGTGTTACTACCATGTGTTTACAGCCAGATACCAGCCCGGTCATTGATACACCCGCTGTTGCAGAACTTGATCAAGGAGCTGGCGGAAAAAGCCGGATATACATCAAATCTATCCTATTGCGGCACTCACCCAGAAACTGGAAGGCACAGAATTAAGCTCCATGCTGTCGCTTAAGCAGGCAGGCTGTATCGCAGTCGGCAATGCCAATCAGCCGGTGAGAAATCTGCTGATATTAAGACGGGCAATGGAATATGCGGCCAGTCATGATTTGCTGTTGATGTTTCAGGCCAAATGATTATTGGCTTGGTAATAACGGTTGCGCTCATGAAGGCGCTGTCGCGACCCGCTACGGTTTGCCCAGTATTCCGGAAGAGGCGGAAACTATAGCTTTGGCACAATGTCTGGAATTAGTCGAGCTGACCGGCTGTCGCGTACATTTCGGTCAGTTAAGCTGCAAACGTTCGGTTATTAAGATACATCAGGCAAAAAAATATGGATTGAAGGTCAGCGCGGATGTTGCCATCCATCAACTGCATCTGACAGAAAATGACATGATTCCATTTGATAGCGCCTATCATGTATTGCCGCCCTTGCGTACCGAAGCGGACAAGCAGTATCTGAGACAAGGTCTGGCCAGCGGTACGATTAACAGTATTTGTTCCGATCATCAACCGCATGATATAGATGCCAAGCTGGGCGCATTTCCAGAGACAGAGCCCGGGGTTTCATCATTGGAAACTCTGTTGCCGTTAATGCTCAAATTGGTAGCGCAACAGCGCCATAACTCTGGAACAGGGTATAGCATCACTGAGCGAAAATCCGGCACGAGTTCTGCATTTAAAGAGCGGTGCATTAACGCGTTGGTTTCGCCGCGGATGTGTGTGTTTTTGACCCGGAACTAGAGTGGCAAGTCAATTCAGACAACTGGAAAAGTCAGGGGCTTAATACACCGTTTTGGGGGCAGACCCTGAAAGGTCGAGTTACCCATACCTTGCAGGCAGGCAAAATTATTCACAGTCTGGAAAAAAGCTGAGCTTGATTCCAGGCTATCGTCACGGCGTCCTTTCTGTACTAACTCTTTGATTCAAACCAGCGGAAACATTTTATCGGGATTGAGTATGCCGTTCGGGTCAAACTGGCGTTTAATTGCGCGCATCAGTTCCAAAGAATTTGCATCCAGTTCCCGATCGACAAAATCCCGTTTTTCCAGTCCTACGCCATGCTCGCCGGACAGTGTGCCGTTTAGCGTCAACACCAAAGAAAAGATTTCATCCAGGCACGTGTGGGCCTTTTTGCCTTGCTCAGGTTCATCGGGATCAAGCAATAAATTCACGTGGATATTGCCATTGCCCGCATGGCCAAAGTTAATAATGGGCAGGTCATATTTTTTTGAAAGCTCGCCCAGTCCGGCTATTAATGCAGGCATTTCAGTAACCGGAACCACCACATCTTCATTGATCTTTTTCGGCGCCACTTTGCGCAAGGCAGGAGACAGCGCTTTCCGGGTTTGCCAGAGCGCTTTCACTTCTGCATCAGTCTGAGCCAGCCGGATGTCCAAAAGGCCATCGTTTTTGGCGGCGGCAGCCACTTTTTCAGCCGCCGTAGTCCAGGCCCTCCCGTTGTCCGTCGACTTCGATCATGAGCATGGCTCCCGCATGTTCGGGCAGGTCGGATTCTGAGTATTGCCGGATCATGTTGATCGCATTACCATCGATAAACTCCAGCGCACAGGGAACGACCGGCTGCGACATGATGGCGGAAACGGCTTTGGCGGCATCAAAAACAGAGTTGTATATGGCCCTGAGCGTTTTGGTGGCTTCCGGCAGCGGCGTAAGCTTTAAGGTGGCCTGGGTAATAATTGCCAGGGTGCCTTCCGAGCCGAGTATCAGGCGGGTCAGGTCATAACCGACCACGCCTTTGCTGGTATGGACGCCGACGCGGATTTCCTTGCCTGCTCCGGTGACGGCGCGCAACCCCAGGGTGTTCTCCCGGGGTGTGCCGTATTTTACCGCCCTGGGGCCTGCGGAGTTATAGGCCAGATTGCCGCCAACGCTACAGAAGGCGGCGCTGGTTGGATCGGGCGGCCAGAAAAAGCCCTTCTCCTTGACGATGTCCTGCACCTGCTGATTTGTCATGCCCGGCTCCACGATGATGTAACGGTTATCGGGAGAGAATTCGACCAGCTTGTTCATGCGTTCCAGCGACACGATCAGGCCGCCTTTAAGGGGGGTGGTGGCACCCGTGGTGCCGGTACCGCGTCCCCTGGCGGTCAGGGCAATCTTGAACCGGTTGCAGGCGTTAACGGCGCTGACGACTTGTTCATGTGTAGTCGGGAAAACCACGGCTTGAGGCAGCACATGACGACGGCTGTTGTCATAACCGTAAACCCAGCAGTCTTCTGGTGCAGTTAAAATATCTTCGGCGGCAAAAGACTCAGCCAGTAAAGATAGGAAATCGGCAGGTAAGGGGGTAATGTTAGTCAATGTATTCAAAAACCGTGATGATTTGTTTTACGTCGGATTGGTGTCTGGCCGCTTCTATGGCAGCAGCACCTTCATTTTTGTGCACAAGTCCCATCAGGTAAACCGTGCCTTTTTCAGTAATGACTTTTACCCAGGATGCGTTGAATTCAGGTATTTGAGTCAGTGCAGTTTCCACTTTGCTGGTAATCAGCGCGTCATTGGCAATAGTCAGTTTGTCGTGCACCAGTTTTACATTGGGAATGACGCGAACAATATTAATAATTTTATTTCGGAGTTCTTCATTAGGCGCTTCGCCGGTAACAAGAACCACACCGTTATAAGCGGTTATATTAAAGTGGCATGTGTCGCGCAAGTCATCATAATCATTCAGCTTGGTGTTGGCATTCACTTCAATAGCCTCGTCAGCCAAAATGGCATCTTGGCTGCGACGGTCATGCAATAACGATAGCCCGTTGATTTCCGCGTCGCTTGCTGAAATCGTCGAGCAGCCGCCAATTATAAGGCTATGCATAAGCAGCAATAGTAATAAAAATTTTTTCATGGCTTAGTCAAAGGGTATGTCAGCCAAATAATTGATGGTCGATTAAGTCGCAAAAGCAATGGGTGATCAGTACATGAACTTCCTGAATGCGTGCGCTGGAAGTTGAAGGTACGCGAATTTCTATATCCGTTTCATGAAGTAAGGGCGCAATCATGCCGCCATTATTGCCGGTCAATGCGATGACGGTGATGTCTTTATCGTGCGCTGTAGCAACGGCTTTGGCAATATTGGCTGAATGGTTGCCATCAGTGTAAACGACTAAAATATCGCCGCTCTGTCCCAAGGCCCTGAGTTGTTTGGCAAAAATATCATCAAAATGATAGTCATTGGCTATGGCTGTGATGGTGGTCGTGTCTGTGGTCAACGCAATGGCGGGCAATGAGGGGCGGTCGCGCTCGTATTGGTTGAGCATTGCCGATGACAACAACTGGGCGCAGACAGCAGGAGTCGCCATTGCCGCAGGATAATATTTTTTTATCATTAAGTAGGCTTGAGACCAGTTGTTGCGAGGCAAACTCGATGAGCTCACAGAGGCTGGTCATCGTATCCTGCTGGGTTTGTATGCTGTCAGAGAAATGATTAATAATTCTGTCTTGTAAGCTCATGCTGAGTAATTTTAGGGTTAAAAAGCGTTTTGTATCCAGTCTATGTTGCCATTGCCGGAAATGGCAACCACATCAAAGCGAATAGGTCTGTCTGTTTTTTGGGCAGATAAATAAACATGCGTTGCCGCTATTATACGGGATTGTTTTGTGTGCGTGACACTCTCGAGTGCGCTGCCGTATTTATCCGTTTTACGGAATCTGACTTCAACAATAACCAGCGTCTGATTGTCGGTCATTATTAAGTCGAGTTCGCCCTGTTTGCAGCGGAAATTGCGGCAAACCGGCTTAAGTCCCTTCTTGATGAGGAAATTATGGGCTTGTTCTTCGGCGCTTTCTCCGCGGACTAAGTGTGCTGCTTTGGTTTTGAGTTTAGTAAATAGCATCAGCAACCTGAAATACCGTTCTAACTTTATCCGTTGTGGGGGTAGTGTTTTCGTGGCTTTCAGTTGAGCCCTGGATAAAACCTGTAACCTCAGGCTGTCCATTTATGAATTTGGCGCATACCAGATTACGCTTGATGCGGTTGTCAGAGGTAAGCGATAGATTGCCGGTGGCGCCAGGATATTGATTGGTTTCCAGATCGTTTAATCGCGAGGCCAGATTGTAGGCATCAATGCCCATCGCAAAGAGCCGCAAATAAGGGCTGGGAAATTGGCTCCAGGTTTCTTTCAAGGAAGTCATGCCGAGATCGCCCTGATAAACTTTGTTGAATAGCCAGGGGACATCGCAAAAAGTGATTTTGTTAAGGTCAGCGTCCAGTAATGTGTTGACTTGCCCTGCGTAAACATTGGGCATCGCATAAACAGGTAAGTCGCCTGCCTGATAAAATTGTAATTGGGGGTTGATGGAGCGTGCCTCTGCGCTATAAGCGCTTAAAAATAGGGCGTCAGCATCCTGTCGTCTTCGGGGGGTATATTTTGCCGAAGGTATTAACGCAAGAATTTTATTGTAACGTTGTTCGCTTTCATCAAGATTGAGCAGTTTTTTAATGGGGGATGAAAAGTCGGTTTCTTTTGGATTGTAAGTCTGTGTTTCCAGAATATCATCATCGATATTTTGCCAGTTTTTGACGATATAACCGGCAATGCGTTTGCCCAGAGCGTTTTCAGGAATGAACAGCAGTGCTTTTTGGTGACCATCGTCTTGTGCCTTGCTGGTGATTTGCTCAACATCATCGATCGGGCTCAGGCCAAACTGGTAGAGCTTGTCTTTTTGCAATTCTGGAATATGATTTAAAGCAAGCACTGGTGTGGTAAATGTGACCGAGTCCGCAAGGCTTTGGATGTGTTCTTTGCTAAGCGGGCCAATAATTAATTCGGCACCTTCTGCGACAGCCTGGTTATACAAAGCAGGCGGAGTCGACTGTTCGCTGTCGTAAAAGTGGATGCTGGGCTTATAAGAATTGCTGTCCGAATGATTATAGGCCGCCATAAACCCTGCCCGGATAGCTTTGCCGGCTTGAGCAAAAGATCCTGATTCGGGCAGGAAAATCGCGATTGATTTAGGCGGTAAGAATGCGTTGCCTGATGTTTCTTGAGTCTGTTCTAAAAAGGCCAGATTAGCTGGATGCTCTGGAAAGGTTACGCGCCATTGCGTTATTTCGGTATTAAAATCGCCGGTATTATGGTCTTTTAGCTTTAATATTTTGGCTAAAGATATCCAGCCAGCCAAGGTGTCCGTTGATCGCTGTTGATTGTTTTGCAAGTCAGAATCAGGCACCAGGCTTAATGTTTCAAGGATGGCGGCCTGATTCTCTTTGAGTTGATCTGGAGAGCTTAATAACGGGTGTAGATCTATTCTTGATTTGGCGCTGTTGAGTGGATTTCCGGCTAATGAAAAAGCAAATGCCTGAGATTGAAAATATTTAATTTGATTATCCAGGCTAAGCTGTTGCGGCTGAATTAGCGCCAGGCGTTCAATGGCCTGTTCTGCTTCTCCAAGGCTGAGCATGATTTGAGCATAAAGTAAGCTCAATTGAGCGCGTTGCTGGGGCGACAGGGTGGATGGGTCTATGGCATCGGCATTCTTGCTTTGCGGCAGTGTCATCCCCCGCCTGAATTAAGGAATCGATGGCCTGCAAACGAAGTTGATTTTCTTCGGGGGACAGGGGCTGTGGCTGGATGCTGGTATAATTTAGATATCTGCTCCGGTTGCTCGTTTTGTATAAGCGGTTCGGTTATTAGTGCATCCTTTTCAGGTAAGGGACTGCTGACGGGCGCAGGCGCGCAACCGGAAAGATACAGCAAGCAGAGCAGCAGGGCGCACAATAATGGCGACACATGGCTTTGGGCGTACTTTAAATTTAAGAGGTTATTCATATGAGAGTATCGAATGTCAAGTGAATACGGCAAATTATACGTTGTTGCTACTCCGATAGGTAATTTAGCAGATTTTAGCTTTAGAGCAGTTGAAATATTAAAGCAGGTTGATTTAATTGCCGCAGAAGATACCCGGCATGTGAAGATGTTGCTGCAACATTACGGGATTACCAATAAGCTGATTTCATTGCATCAGCACAATGAAGATAAGGCCTCGGCCGGGTTGTTGGAAAAGCTGCGGGAGGGGCAGTCTATTGCTCTGGTTTCAGATGCAGGAACGCCGTTGTTGAGTGATCCGGGCATGCCGCTGGTGAAAATGGTCAAGGATGCGGGTTTGGATGTGATACCTGTGCCGGGAGCTTGCGCGTTGATTGCGGCATTATCCGCTGCAGGGTTGCCAGTCACGCAATTTACCTTTGAAGGCTTTTCGCCGAGGACCTCGTCAGCGCGAAAAGCATTTTTTAGTGAAAGATTAAGGTGTCCGACAACCTGGGTATTTTACGAGTCCAGTCATCGAATTTTGGCTTCATTAAAGGATATGGCGGAAGTGTTACCGCTGGATCGTCAGATCGTAATTGCCAGGGAACTAACCAAATTGCATGAAACCATCGTAAAAACCAGCCTGGGTAATGCACTTAAGCTGGTGGAAGAAGATGGCAATATGAGGAAAGGTGAATTTGTTGTAATTGTTGATGGCGCTACTATCGATAAAAAAGAACAAGTCATTACCCCTGAACAGGAAAAAATACTGAGTATTTTGTTGCGAGAATGTTCGATTAAAACAGCGGTTGCTATGGCGGTAGAAATTACCGGAGTTAGAAAAAAACTGTTGTATCAAGCAGCATTGGATATGGAGAAGGAGAAAGAGGCTTAGTATTGCCGTTAATACGATGACTGGTTTTGCTTGTTTTTGTCCCCTATAAAATCAGCATACATCAGATTCGTGTGAAAAATTGTGATATACTGCACATTGAAAGAGTCAGCTGAGCAGTCGCTGTTTTATCGAAAGATAGAATGGAGGAAAGTCCGGGCTCCATTGGGCAGGGTGCCAGGTAACGCCTGGGAGGCGTGAGCCTACGGAAAGTGCCGCAGAAAATATACCGCCAGTCACTTGTGACCGGTAAGGGTGAAAAGGTGCGGTAAGAGCGCACCGCGCAACTGGTAACAGGAGTGGCATGGTAAACCCCACCCGGAGCAAGATCAAATAGGGGAACAGACGCGTGGCCCGCGCGGTTCCTGGGTAGATTGCTTGAGCTGCAGGGTGACCTGCAGCCTAGATGAATGACTGTTCTAGACAGAACCCGGCTTACAGGCTGACTCTTTCTTTCTTCACTTAATTTTTGTATCAAAACCAGCCCGGTAAATATTGCGGCAGATCCTCGATGTACTTCTTATTTCCATCAAAAAGGTTTGAATTTTTGGTGCGCTTCTTCGTTAAAGTATTTTCTTACTAAGATCAATTAACTTTTTGATAAAGCATGGGATTTATTGCCCCATATTTGGCATGTTTTGGCGCCTGTTCGATTGTGACCTAAGTCATTGTCAAAAAAGATATATTTTTAAGTGAAATCATCCTTGACTAGGGGATATTAGAAATCTATAGTGAGCTTAAGTGGTAAAAAGTGGAAAAAAATGGATATTTTAGGGAATATTGGGGTGAATCTTGTTTAGAGGCATTAGTTCAATCAATTTAGACGTTAAGGGGCGTCTTGCAATTCCCACCCGTTATCGGGAGGAATTACAGGAATGCTGCGACAGTCAGTTGGTTGTAACGGTAGCTGTAGACGAGAGATGTGTTGGAGAAAGCGGTTGTTTGTGGCTTTATCCACTTCCTGAATGGGAAAAGCTTGAGCAAACGATTAGTAAATTACCTACTTTAAATAAAATGGCAGGCAAGCTAAGGCGGTTTGTCATCGGTAATGCATCTGAGTGTGAAATGGATGGGCAGGGCCGTTTGCTTTTGCCGGAAAAGCTGAGAACGTTTGCCAGTATGGATAAGAAAATTGTTCTTGTTGGTCAGCTTAACAAGTTTGAGCTCTGGAATGATGATGCATGGACGGCAAAAGAAAATCAATGGCTTGATGGCGATGATAATGAAGGGTTGGAAGACTTAGGGTCTTTATCTTTTTAAATACAGGGGATTTGTTAGTGGAACATTTGCCCGTTATGTTTGCAGAAGCACTGCAACAGTTGGACATTAAAAAAGACGGCGTTTACTTGGACTGTACCTTCGGAAGGGGCGGTCACAGTCAGGGAATTTTAAATCTGTTGGGTTCATCTGGTCGGTTGCTGGCCTTTGACCGGGATCTCGATGCGATAGATTCAGATTATGCGCAAACCATGCTTAAAGATGAGCGGTTTAAGCTGAAACATAGTTGTTTTTCGGAATTGGAAAATATAGTCGTAGAGTGAAGGTTTGGCAGGAAAGGTCGACGGTATTTTGGTGGACCTGGGTGTGTCTTCACCGCAACTTGATAATCCGGAAAGAGGTTTTAGTTTTTTGCGCGATGGGCCATTGGATATGCGGATGGATGGTAATGCAGGCATTTCAGCAGAACAGTGGTTGGCTAGCGTTGAAGAGCAAGTGCTGGTCAAGGTTTTATTTGAATATGGCGAGGAGCGGTTTGCTCGACGGATAGCTCATGCAATTGTCGAAAAAAGAGCAGAATCACCTATTACAACGACCCGGCAATTAGCCGAATTGATTGAAGATGTGGTGCCGGTGAGAGAGAAGCATAAGCACCCCGCAACGCGTAGTTTTCAAGCGATACGCATTGAAATTAATAGAGAGCTAGATGAATTGAAAGATGTTTTGCAGCAGTCTGCCCGGGTTTTGAAACCGGGAGGGCGATTGGTTGTTATTTCTTTTCATTCATTGGAAGACAGAATTGTAAAACGCTTTATCAGAGATGAGTCAGGGGCTAAATATAATCCTGGCAAGTTGCCAATAAAGGAAGTTGATATAGCTAAAGGTATTTTAAAGAAAATAGGTAAAGCCCTGAAGGCAGGAAAGTCGGAGATCAGTCGGAATCCAAGAGCGCGTAGCGCGGTAATGCGAGTAGCTGAGAGAGTTTAGGTGTCAACAAATCGCTATCTGGGTGTGGGAGGATTAGTGTTAGTGCTTCTGATATCGGCTTTGGCTGCAATTTATAGCAAATACTATTCGCGATTGGTTTTTATTGAGATTCAAAAGCAGGAAAGAGCTTTGGATCAATGTGAAGTGGAATGGGGTCAACTGCAATTGGAGTTGACAACTTTAGCGGAACAGAACCGGATTGAGCTAGTGGCGCGGGAGCAATTGAAATTGGTCATGCCGGCACGGGAAAAAATTATTTATATAAAGCCCTAAGTGATGAGTTTTCAAGGCAAAAATAAAGCAAGAAACGCGGTAAGCAATTATTCGGGCAGAAGGAAAATGGTTATCATTTTTATGATGACTTGTATGGCGGTACTGTTTGGTAGAGCTGTTGATTTACAGGTGTTTAATAAGCAGTTTTTAAAAGAACAGGGCGACATGAGACATGTTAGTGATGTGTCCGTTTCCGCATATAGGGGCATGATAAAGGACAGAAATGGTGAGCCGCTGGCTATCAGCACCCCTGTTGAGTCTATTTGGATTAATCCGCATGAATTTAAGGCGGATAAAAAAGACGAGATCAGGCAAATGGAAAAGTTGCTGAATTTGCCGAAGGGTAAAGTAAATGAACAGCTTGGGGGCGATTCACATAAGCAGTTTGCTTATATTGCGCGCCAGATAAATCCCGGGATTGCTGATCAGGTAAAAGCGTTAAAGCTTGAAGGTGTTTATTTCGAGCGAGAGTTCAAGCGTTTTTATCCTGCAGGAGGAGTTTCTGCTCATTTGGTTGGTTTTACCAATATTGATGATATTGGTCAGGCGGGGATTGAAGCAGGATATGAAAAGGTATTAAAAGGTATTCCGGGCAGCAAGCGAGTTATCAGGGATGGGCAGCGCAGAATTATTGAAGATATTGAAAATATAAAAGAGCCTGTTGCAGGAAAAGATCTTGAGTTAAGTATTGATCAGCGCATCCAATATTTGGCTTATCGGGAATTACAGTTGGCGGTTAACGCTAACAAGGCCAAATCAGCCGCGTTAGTGGTATTGGATGCAAAGAATGGAGAGATTCTGGCGGCAGTGAATCAGCCGTCATTTAATCCCAATACAAGAAAAGGTTTAAAGGAAAGTCTGTACAGAAATAGGGCGTTAACAGATGTATTTGAGCCGGGGTCAACGGTCAAGCCATTTGTTGTTGCAGCTGCCCTAGACGGAAGATATGTTAAGCCTGATGAAGTTTTTGAAACAAATGGCGTCTACAGGGTAGGGCATCATTTGGTTAAGGACGTGCATAATTACGGGGCACTGGATCTGACCCACGTGCTGAAGAAGTCCAGCAATGTTGCGGTAAGTCAGATGGCATTGAGAATGCCTCCTGAATATTTTTGGGGGATATATAACAAGCTCGGCTTTGGGGTTGCAGCTGAGTCAGGTTTTCCTGGTGAAGCCAGCGGCAGCTTGCTGGATTATCAAGGCTGGGGCGAATTTGAGCGTGCGACCTTGTCATTTGGCTATGGGCTGAGCACCTCTGCATTGCAATTGGCCAGAGCCTATACGGCTTTGGCAGATAATGGAGTCTTGCATTCGGTTAGCTTGCTGAAACGGGATGAAGATAATGACATGCAGCGGGTGTTCTCAGCTAAAACGGCCAAGAGAGTCAGAGCAATGCTGGAAACTGTAATTATGAAAGATGGCACAGCTTACGAAGCCAGAGTGGATGGTTACAGTGTCGCCGGTAAAACCGGAACAGTAAAAAAAGCGAGTGCAGGTGGGTATACGGAAAAAAGTTATTTTTCGGTTTTTGCCGGAATGGCTCCAGCAAACAATCCGCGCTTGATTATTGTAGTCATGATTGATGAGCCTTCTGCTGGTCAATATTACGGCGGCTTGGTTTCCGCACCGGTGTTTTCTAAAGTGATGGCTGGTGCATTGAGAGTGCTGGAGGTCGCTCCTGATAAGGAGGGTAGCATGCCGGTTTTATTGACACGGCCAGCCTTATAAACCCATTTTTATGAGATTGAAAGATTTACTAGAGGGCCTGGCGGTTGTTGATAAGGATATGTCGATTAATGGCTTGTCCTTGAATAGTCGGACAGTAGCTTACGGAAATGTATTTATTGCTCTGGCCGGAGCTAAGCAGCATGGTCTGCTTCATGCTGAACAAGCCATTAATAATGGAGCTTGCGCAGTGATTTTTGATCCAGCGGGAAATGGTAAGCAGCTGGCGGAACAGATTAATAATGTGCCTGTTATAGAGATAGAACACCTGGGATCGAAATTGGGCGAAATAGCTGCCCGTTTTTATGGCGATCCTTCAAGATCTATGAATGTTATTGGTATCACCGGCACCAATGGGAAAACGTCCTGCAGCCAGTTTTTGAGTCAACTGCTGGATGACTGCGGAATTATAGGGACATTGGGCTGGGGTGAGTGGGGCAAGCTTAACAAGACATTGAATACCACGCCTGATGCCTTGGCAGTTCAACAAATGCTTGCTGAGTTATTAAAAGATAAAAAGAAAACCGTAGCGATGGAAGTTTCGTCGCATGGTTTGGAGCAGGGCCGAGTTAATGGAGTGACTTTTAAAGGCGCTGTATTTACCAATATTAGCCGCGATCACCTGGATTATCACGGCACAATGGAAACTTATGTTCAGGCCAAGTTGGAGCTATTGAAAAAGCCCGGTTTGGTCTTCGCGGTTGTGAATCTGGATGATGCTTATAGCGACCAGATTATTGCTGCGGTACCTGAATCGGTAGATGTATGGGGCTTTAGTGTACTAGGGAAGAAGGTAGGTTTAGCAGAGACGGTTAGTGCGGAAAATATTCTGCATAAAGTGGACGGGATAGAGTTTGATGTGCGCTGGACGACTGAAACTCAGCGAGTGAAAGTGCCGCTTTATGGTGATTTCAATATAGAGAATGTCTTGGCCGTTTTAACCGTAATGCTGGCTATGGGCGTTCCGCTGGTAGACGCTACGGAGAAGTTGGCGCACATAAAGCCAGTTACAGGCCGCATGGAGCGTTTTGGCGAAGAAGCAGGGCCGATGATTTTTGTTGATTATGCCCATACGCCGGATGCTTTGGACAAAGTGCTATCCAGTTTGCGTAAGCACTGCAAACAGGCGTTATGGGTAGTTTTTGGTTGTGGCGGTAACAGAGATACCGGTAAGCGTCCGCAAATGGGAAAAATAGCAGAGCATTGGGCGGATCATGTGATTGTTACGGATGACAACCCGCGCTTTGAAAATGGACAGGACATAGTGAATGACATTCTGGCTGGTTGCAGTTCAGACAAGGTCGAAGTGATTCAAAACAGGGAAAAGGCGATACAAAAAGTAATAGCAAAAGCCTCAGCAAATGATTGTGTTGTGATTGCGGGTAAGGGCCATGAGCAATATCAGGAAATCAACGGTGTGCAAATACCATTTAGCGATAGACGGGTTGTAATGGAAGCATTAAAAATGAGAACGGAAAACCAGTGAAAATGATGCTGAGTGACTGCGCCGAAAGCGTGCAGGGACAGTTGGTCGGGAATGATGTCGAAGTCTCATCCGTCAGCATAGATACCCGAGCCATAAAGCCGGGCCAGCTTTATATTGCGATTAAAGGCCACAATTTTGACGGCAATGACTTTGTCGATAAGGCTGAGCAAGCCGGGGCTTCGGCTGCCATTGTGCATAAAGGTGTTACGTCAACCATTCCGCATATCGTTGTTGATGATACACGGTTGGCATTGGCTGAACTGGCAGGAGCCTGGCGGAAAAAAGCGTCAGTGTCGGTTGTTGGCATTACCGGCAGTAACGGCAAGACCACCGTCAAGGAAATGGTGGCGGCAATATTGAGTGTCAATGGTAATACGCTGTTTACACAAGGCAACCTGAATAATGACATCGGTGTGCCTTTGACGTTGTTGCGATTGAATGAACAACACCGGTATGCCGTCATCGAGATGGGCGCAAACCATCCGGGTGAAATTGAATACACAAGTAACTATGCTCAGGTTGATGTTGCAGTCATTACCAATGTGGGCGCCGCCCATATAGAAGGCTTCGGCAGTGTTGATGGCGTTGCCAAAGCGAAAGGGGAAATAATCCAGACGCTTAAACAGGATGGCGTTGCTGTTATTAACCGGGATGATAAGTATTTCGACTACTGGAAATCAGTAGCCGGAACCAGAAAGATCATATCGTTCGGTTTGGATGATGGCGCTGATGTGACGGCGCATACAGCCAAGACGGAAGTTATTAACAACGAGTTCTCCACCACCTTTGACTTAATGACTGAACACGACTGCATGGATGCAGGAGGTAGAGCAATGCAGGGAGCAGTTGCCGAGGGTGTTACAACGGTGAAGCTAAAGCTGGCAGGTCAGCATAATGTTGTCAATGCATTAGCAGCAACTGCGGCCTGCTTGGCGTTGGGTATAGACCTGAACCAAATTAAACAGGGATTGGAAAGTGTAAAGCCGGTGACGGGAAGACTGCAGCCATTGGTAAGCCGTTTAGGCAATATTGTTATAGATGATACCTATAACGCCAATCCGGCTTCACTGAAAGCCGGTCTTGACGTACTGGTCAACTGTGCCGGCAAACCATGGCTGGTTTTAGGGGCTTTTGGTGAATTGGGGCCGGAAAGCGTGAAAATACACGAAAAAATTGGCGAACTCATTAAGGCAGCAGGCGTTGTTCGATTGTTAGCGGTAGGTTCTGATGCACGGAATGCGGTGAAGGTGTTTGGTGCGGGGGCAACTTTTTTTGAAACCCAAAACGAATTGATTGATGTGTTAAAACAAGAACTTAAAGGCGATGAGGCGATTCTGGTCAAAGGATCAAGGGCGCAGCATATGGAGAATGTAGTGGCAGCACTGGTTGAGAATTTCAGGATCTAAACGATGTTACTTTACTTTGCAGATTATTTGATGACCTTTGATGGCGGTTTCAGGGTGTTCCATTACCTGACTTTTCGCGCCATTCTCGGAGCCTTAACATCGCTGGCAATTTCTTTCATGATCGGGCCGGCAATGATCAGGAAATTAAGCCGCAACAAGATTGGGCAAAGTATTCGTGAGTTAGGGCCTCAAACGCATTACGAGAAGGCTGGGACACCCACCATGGGCGGAACCTTGATCTTGGTCGCCATTGCAGTCAGTACGTTGCTGTGGGCCGATCTCGGCAATCGTTATATATGGGTTATTTTGCTGGTAACTATGGGCCACGGCATCATTGGTTTTATCGATGATTATAGAAAAGTAATCAAGAACAACAGTGACGGTTTGTCGGCTAAAGCAAAATATTTCTGGCAATCCGCAATAGGTTTAACAGCAGCTGTTTTCTTGTATAAAACAGCAGTGCTGCCGGCAGAAACACAACTGATTATTCCTTTCTTTAAGGACTTCATGCTGGATATGGGCTGGATGTATATCGTCCTGACCTATTTGGTCATTGTTGGAACCAGCAACGCAGTCAACTTGACCGATGGCCTCGATGGTTTGGCGATTATGCCTACTGTGATGGTTGCTACCGGCTTGGGAATTTTTGCATATTTATCAGGGCACGTGACTTTTTCACAATATCTGGCGATACCCTATTTACCCAATGCCGGGGAGTTGATTGTCTTTTGTGCGGCTTTGGTCGGTGCCGGATTGGGCTTTTTATGGTTTAACGCCTATCCCGCAATGGTGTTTATGGGCGATGTCGGCGCGCTGGCATTGGGCGCAGCTTTGGGTGTATTGGCGGTGCTGGTTAGGCAGGAAATTGTGCTGATGATTATGGGCGGGGTTTTTGTCATGGAAACAGTGTCAGTGATTATTCAGGTGGCCTCTTTCAAAATGACAGGAAAACGTGTTTTTCGCATGGCACCTATACATCACCATTTTGAATTGAAGGGATGGCCCGAGCCTCGGGTTATCGTGCGATTCTGGATCATCACAGTCATTCTGGTGTTGATTGGCTTGGCTACTTTGAAACTGAGATAAGAAATGTATAAAGCTTCCGCTCCTGTTCATGCCCCTTACTTACCTCCTGTAGGCAATGCGGCAATTGCAGCATTGTTAAAACAGCACTTTGCACTGGATTCGCAAAGCGCCAAGGTATTGGTGGTGGGACTAGGAATTACAGGAATTTCGGCTGCGCATTATTTGCAAAAACTTGGTATCAACTTTGCCATTATCGATAGTCGTGAAAAGCCACCACTAATGGATGAATTTTTTCAACAGATGCCGGATACACCGGTGTTTGCCGGAGGTTTTGATGAGGCTGCTTTTAAAGTGGCGACACATTTGGTCGTTAGTCCTGGTGTTTCACTTAATGAAAAAGCGATTAGCAAAGCCATTGTCAATGGGGCAAAAATTATCAGTGATATTGACTTGTTTGCCTGCTCTGTCAATGCCCCGGTAGTTGCAATTAGTGGTTCAAATGGCAAAAGCACCGTTACAACCATGTTCGGCGAAATGGCAAAAGAAGCCGGGCTGCAAGTGGGTGTGGGAGGGAATTTGGGTACGCCTGCGCTGGATTTGTTGGGGCAGCCAGCGCAATTGTATGTGCTGGAGCTTTCCAGTTTTCAACTTGAGCGAACTTCAGTCTTGAATGCGGTAGCTGCAACAGTGCTGAATATTAGCCCTGACCATCTGGACAGACATGCCGATATAGCGGAATACGCCCAGGAAAAACAAAGAATTTTTAAAGGCAATGGGGTCATGGTGATTAATGCCGATGACCCAATGGTCAATGCGATGCAGGAAGAAGGTCGCAGCGTTTTCACATTCTCGATCAAAAAGAACGCTGATTTTTACCTTCAGAAAAAGGGTGCCGCAGAATATTTGATGTACAAAGAACAGTGTCTGATGCCGCTGGCCGAATTGCCGCTCGAAGGCAGGCACAACGCGGCAAATGCCCTGGCTGCATTAGCACTAGGTGTGGCCGTGGGTCTGGATGAACAGGTAATGTGCAATGCCTTACGAAAATTTAAAGGCCTGAGTCACAGGATGCAGCGCGTTGCAGAAATACGCGGCGTCACCTGGGTTAATGATTCAAAGGCGACCAATATTGGCGCCTGCGTTGCTGCATTGGAGGGCTATGAGCGCAAGGTGATACTCATTGCCGGTGGCGATGCGAAGGGCGCTGATATGAATGAATTGACGCCTGCAATTAGAGAAAAAGCAAAAAGTGTTGTGTTGATGGGAAAGGATGCGGAATTGATAGCGCAGGCTCTAAACGGCTGTGTTCCCGTTTTTTTCGCTGCAAATATGACGCAAGCCGTACAGATCGCAGCCGGTCTTGCGGGTGCCGGTGACAGTGTATTGCTTTCTCCTGCCTGTGCCAGTCTTGATCAATTTAAAAATTATCAGGATCGGGGCGAAAAATTTACTAAAGCTGTATTGGCCTTGGTTGGTAGCGACCGTTCCTGCGGACTTGCGGCATCGCCTAAAACGTCTGCTTTGGTTTCAACATCCATGGCGGGCAGATGAACAGGCGGATACCAAGGAGACATGAATGAAGCTATCACTGGCACGAGCAAATCGGTTTCATTTTGATCCGCTGCTGCTCTGTGTGAGCGTAAGTTTATTGCTCATTGGATTTGTCATGGTGTCTTCGGCGTCATTGCATTTGGGCGTAAAAATGACGGGTGACAGTTTGTATTATCCAGTCAGACAGTTAATGCATATAGGTTTGGGACTGATTTTAGGCGGATGTGTTGCTGCAACTCCAATGCGCGTCTGGGAGGAAAATGGGCCTAAGTTGTTTATAGCAGGATTAATGCTATTGATCATAGTGCTGATACCGGGTCTTGGGGTAAAGGTTAACGGTAGCGTACGTTGGCTGTCGATAGCTGGATTAAGAATACAAGTGTCCGAAGTGGTTAAGTTTTTTTCGGTAATTTATATGGCGGGATATGTTACCCGACATCAAAGCACAGTCCAGGATTCGGCCTTCGGCTTGCTTAAACCGTTGGCGCTGTTCTCGATAGCGTGCTTGTTGCTATTACTGGAACCTGATTTTGGTTCGGCCGTAGTTATTTTAATGATAGCCATGGGTGTTATGTTTTTGGCGGGCGCAAGATTATCGCAATTTATAGTATTGCTGTTGATAATCGGCATATTGGCAATGTTACTGGTTTATTTCTCACCTTATCGGCTGGTTCGGGTCACCAGTTTTATGGATCCCTGGGCTGATCCGTTGAAAACCGGATTTCAATTAGTCCAGGCGCTTATTTCATTCGGACGTGGGGAATGGTTGGGCGTAGGGTTAGGCAGTGGAATACAGAAACTATTTTATTTGCCTGAAGCGCACACGGATTTTTTGTTCTCAGTAATAGCCGAAGAATTAGGTTTGCTGGGAGTGGTTACGGTAATAGGCTTGTTTTCGTTATTGGTATGGCGCACGTTTGAGATAGCCGAGGCTGCAGAACAGGCAGGACAACGGTTTTCTGCATTTATTGCTTATGGTTTGGGGATTTGGTTTGGCTTTCAGTCATTCGTCAATATGGGTGTCAATATGGGAATTTTGCCAACGAAAGGTCTGACTTTGCCATTAATGAGTTATGGCGGCGGCAGTATGATGATTATGTGCTGCGCGATTGCGTTGTTATTTCGGGTGCAAAGTGAAACTGCTGAAACAAATGCCAGTACTGTTCCCGCTCAGCGCATGGGAGCGAGAGGTTATCATGGGTAATCGCATAGTTATCATGGCCGGTGGAACCGGAGGGCATGTGTTTCCGGCACTAGCGGTTGCTCAATTGTTAATGGAAAAAGGTTGGCAAGTTAGCTGGCTAGGCACAAAAAACGGCTTGGAAAGTCGGGTAATTCCTGAAAATGGTATCGAGATTGATTGGTTGTCTGTTGCCGGTGTGCGTGGCAAAGGCTTTATCTCGAAAATAATAGCTGTATTTAAGTTGTTGATGGCGTGTATGCAGGCACTGAAAATATTGAGGAAGCGTAAACCTGATGTAGTGTTGGGCATGGGTGGATTTGTTGCGGGTCCTGGTGGGTTGATGGCAAGGTTGTTAGGTATTCCTTTGATTATTCATGAACAAAATCGCGTACCCGGTACAACTAACCGATTGTTGGCTAAGGTGGCAAATCAGGTATTAGAAGCATTTCCAGATAGTTTTAACAAACAAGTAAATGCCAAATTTACTGGCAACCCGTTAAGAAAGCAGTTTCTGTCCCCAGGTTCCCTTTTGAACACGCAAGCCAGTGAAGGCAAGGGCGAACTGACGGAGCCGGGCATCAGGATATTGGTCGTTGGTGGCAGTCAAGGCGCCAAGATATTGAATGATGTCGTTCCTGAGGCTCTTGCAGAATTGAACAGTGTAGAGGTAAGGCATCAGACCGGTACCGCAATGCTTGAGCAGGTTAAGAGCCGATATAAGGCCCTAGGCGTTAAGGCGGAAGTTAATGCTTTTATAGAAGATATGATGTCGGCCTATCAATGGGCCGATATGGTGATTTGCAGATCCGGTGCAATGACTGTGAGTGAAGTTGCGGCGGCAGGTGTTCCGGCAATTTTTGTGCCGTTACCGGGCGCTATTGATGATCATCAGACAGCTAATGCTAAATATTTAACCGATGTTGGTGCTGGACTAATGTTGATGCAGAAAGATTTGAATGCAAAAACGCTGGTAGAGCAAATAACAAAAGCACGCAAACAATTGGATGCTATGGGTAAGGTTGCAAAAGGATGTGCACGTCTGGATGCGACAGAGGCGGTTGCCGGTTATTGCATAGCCGAGGCAGGATTATGAGCCTTCAAAACAGTCAGATGCCAACGGAGGCGTTAGGCAATATCAGCCGGATACATTTCGTGGGTATAGGCGGGACCGGTATGAGCGGCATTGCTGAGGTTTTGTCGAACCTTGGTTATCAGGTCTCAGGTTCGGACATTAAAGAAAGCGCGGTGACTCAAAGGCTGGCCGGATTGGGCGTGACCATCAATATCGGACATAAGCGGGAAAATATAGCGGAGGTCGATGTGGTTGTGGCTTCCAGTGCAATAGATCGCAGTAATGAAGAAATTGATGAAGCTTATCTCAAAAGAATTCCGGTAATCCCGCGTGCGGAAATGCTGGCTGAATTGATGCGTTTCAGGTTTGGCATTGCCGTTGCCGGAACGCATGGCAAGACCACAACCACTAGTTTAACAGCAAGCATGCTGGCCGAGGGCGGTCTTGACCCTACCTTTGTCATTGGCGGGCGGTTAAACAGTGCAGGCAGCAATGCCAAATTGGGCCTGGGCCATTATTTGGTCGCCGAAGCCGATGAAAGTGATGCTTCGTTTCTGTACTTACAACCAATGATGGCCATAGTCACCAATATTGATCAAGATCATATGGCGACTTATGAAGGCAGTTATCAGCGATTAAAAGACACTTTTATAGAGTTTTTACATCATCTTCCTTTTTATGGACTGGCGGTGATGTGTCTGGATGACGAAGGTATCAGAGAAATCCTGCCGGAAATATCCAAACCGGTAATGACTTATGGTGTCCATGAAGATGCCGATGTTCGCGCTGTAAATATTGAACAGAAAGGTATGAATACCTCTTTTGAAGTAATTCGCAGGGGCGCCTATCCATCGCTGCGGGTTACTTTGAATATGCCCGGTTGGCACAACATGCTCAATGCACTTGCGGCTATCGCAGTGGCAACCAAGCTGGCTGTTGATGATGGAGCAATTATAAGAAGCCTCGGTGCTTTTAAAGGCGTAGGAAGACGGTTTCAAATTAACGGCGATGTGCCGATGGGTATGGGCAAGCTGACGCTGGTTGATGACTATGGGCATCATCCTCGTGAGATTGCTGCAACACTGGAAGCCTTGCGTCAGGCTTGGCCGGAAAGGCGTAAGGTGATTATTTTCCAGCCGCACAGATATACCCGCACCAGAGATTTGTTTGAAGATTTTGTCCATGTTCTTTCTGGTGTTGATGTATTGATACTCATGGATGTCTATTCGGCAGGAGAAGCGCCGATTGCGGGTGCCGATGGCAGAGCATTAAGTCGGGCAATCCGCATACGCGGACAAGTTGATCCGGTGTTTGTCGAAAACTGGGAGGAGTTACCGCAAATATTGGCTGGCATAGTAAAAGCTGATGATGTGGTTTTAACCATGGGAGCCGGTAATGTTGGACAAATCTCCACACAGTTGCCGCAATTGTTGGCAGAAGCATTGACTGGTTAAGCGACTGATGACGAATGAAAGAACGACTGTATGGAAGCAGGGGAGAGAATAATGCAGGAGCAATTACCGAAAGGCCGGTTGTTAAAAAATGAAATGCTGGCGAAATACACAAGCTGGCGTGTTGGCGGCCCTGCGGATCAAATGTACATCCCGCAAGACCGGCAGGACTTGATCGAATTTATCAAGGCTCTGCCTAAAGCCGAGCCGGTATTTTGGATAGGGCTGGGCAGTAATTTATTAGTCAGGGATGGTGGCATACGCGGCACAGTGATTAATACCAAGGGACGGTTAAAAGAAATGAGGCTTGCAGGTCAGGGATTGGTTTATGTAGAAGCTGGAGTTCCCTGTGCACATGTCGCTCGTTTTTGTGGAGAGCAAGGATTAACAGGTGCAGAGTTTTTGGCAGGGATACCAGGAACTATGGGAGGGGCCTTAAAGATGAACGCAGGGGCATTTGGCGGGGAAACTTGGGGCATTGTCAAAAATGTAGAGATGATAGATGCAGCGGGAAACGTAAATCTTCGTGAACCACAAGAATTTAGGGTGAGTTACCGGTCTGTAAAAGGGTTTGAAGATGAATGGTTTCTGGCGGCGAATTTAAGTTTGCAACAAGGTGATACAGCATTGAGTCAGCAAAAAATTAGAGGCTTATTGGAAAAACGGGCGGCAACTCAACCGACAAACCAGCCCAGTTGCGGGTCGGTATTTAAAAATCCGGAAGGCGATCATGCTGCACGGTTGATAGAACAAACAGGTTTAAAAGGTTATGCCATTGGCGGTGCTTGTGTATCGGAAAAACATGCAAATTTTATTGTGAATACCGGCAATGCAAAAGCGGCGGATATCGAGGCCTTAATTAACTATGTACGAGATAAAGTTAAAGAACATCAGGGTGTGGTTTTGCAGACTGAGGTTTGCATGGTAGGCAAAGAAATATGAAAGCATTAGTACTAAAAAAACCGGAAGAATTTGGGCGTGTTGCAGTGTTGATGGGTGGATCTGCAGCTGAAAGGGACGTCTCTTTAAGAAGTGGCGCAGCTGTCTACGAGGCTTTAAAACGTAAAGGTGTGGATGCTGTTGCCATTGATGTGACGGGCAGCCCAATTGACGCTTTGGCCGGACAGAAGTTTGACCGGGTATTTAATATCATCCACGGCCGCGGCGGTGAAGATGGCGTGCTGCAGGGGGTTCTGGAAGTTATGGGTATTCCCTATACCGGTAGCGGCGTCATGGCTTCGGCATTGAGCATGGATAAGCTCCGAACCAAGCTGTGCTGGCAGGGTTACGGACTGGTTACGCCTAAATGGTATTTATTGAAAGATGAAAATGATCTGGACGTCTGTATTGAAAAGTTGGGTTTTCCGGTCATCGTCAAGCCGGCGCAGGAAGGATCCAGCATAGGTATGAGTAAGGCAACAAATCGGGATGAGTTGCAACAAGCGCTAAAAGTGGCGGCGGAATATCGTTGTGACGTTTACGCAGAAGCCTGGGTGACAGGTAAGGAATATACCGCTGCGGTACTGGATGGTGAGGCGCTGCCGGTTATTCGCCTGGAAACGCCGAACGAATTTTATGATTACGAAGCAAAATACCAGGCCACGACTACGCAATACCATTGTCCTTGCGGTTTGAGTCAGGATCAAGAGTTGTTCGTAAGGGAATTGGCTGTAAAGGCTTGTGAGGTAATAGGCGTCAAAGGCTGGGGAAGAGTCGATGTGTTTGTTGATGATTCAGGGCAGTATCAGCTGATAGAAGTTAATACCGTCCCAGGAATGACAGATCATAGTTTAGTGCCGATGGCGGCTAGGCAGGCAGGTATGGATTTTGAAGAATTAGTTTGGCGGATACTTGGAAACCAGTCTCAGGTAATGACCATGCGAACAGCAAAAATCATGATGTTAGTATTGCTTTTAACTGGTCTGATTTGGCTGTTTGGCTATGCGGCTAAGAGTGGCTCCGGTGCCATGCCGATTAAATATGTGAGAACCGAAGGTGTTTTTCAGTATCTCAGTAAGGACGAAGTTAAGGCTGCTTTAGAGCCTTTAGTGATGACCGGTTTTTTTGATGTGGATATGCAGGCAATTCATGAGGCTATCTCGAAATTGGTGTGGGTAGAAACTGTTACGGTTAAGCGGGTATGGCCTGATGCGATAGCCATAAAAGTACATGAAAAAAAGCCCTATGTACGATGGGGGCAGCAAAGTCTTATGAATGCACAGGGTGAGATATTTACACCGAAGAATATAGAACAATTTAAAACATTACCTTTACTGCAGGGCCCGGAGCTGAAACAAACAAAGACATTGGAAATAATGAAGGGCATTAAAACAGCTTTAGCGGATCAGTCCATGAAATTGGCGGAGTTCAGTATTAATGATCGGTGGGCGTGGAAGATTAAATTAACAACAGGCACGGAAATACTGTTGGGGCGGAATGAACAGTTAAAGAAATTGCAGCGTTTTTTGAAAACGCTGGATGTGCTAGGACAAGAGCAGGTTGAGCGAATAGCCATAGTTGATTTGAGATATCCCAATGGATATGCGGTTTCATGGAAACCTGGAGTTGAACAAATTGACTGGAAAAAAATCGCGAATCCGCAAGTTGAAATAAATGGGTAATCAGGGCAATACAGAGCAAACAAAATGGCGAAAAAAACAGAACGTAATTTAATAGTCGGGTTGGACATCGGTACTTCGAAGGTCGCGGCTATTGTTGGTGAGCTGACCAGTGATGGCAATATAGAAATTATAGGCATTGGATCAACGCCGTCGCGTGGACTGAAGAAAGGTGTTGTCGTAAATCTGGAATCGACTGTGCAGTCTATACAGCGTGCCATTGAAGAAGCTGAGTTAATGGCGGGTTGTCAGATTAAGTCAGTGTATGCAGGTATTGCAGGCAGTCATATTAGAAGTCTTAATTCACACGGCATAGTGGCAATTAAGGATAAGGAAGTGACTCAGTATGATATAGACAGGGTGATTGATTCTGCTCGTGCTGTAGCTATACCTGCGGATCAGAAGATTTTACATATATTGCCGCAGGAGTTTGTTATCGATCTTCAGGACGGTATTAAAGAGCCTATCGGTATGTCGGGAATTCGCCTGGAGGCAAAGGTTCACATGGTAACCGGCAGTGTCAGCGCATCACAGAATATCGTCAAATGTATTCGCCGTTGTGGGTTGGAGGTTGATGATATTGTGCTGGAACAATTGGCATCCTGTAATTCTGTACTCACGGAAGATGAAAAAGAACTGGGTGTTTGTTTAATTGATATCGGCGGTGGGACAACAGACATTGCAATTTTTGTAGATGGTGCAATAAAACACACGGCAGTCATACCAATCGCGGGTGATCAGGTCACTAATGATATTGCTGTCGCGTTGCGTACGCCAACGCTCAATGCTGAAGATATTAAACGGAGATATGCGTGTGCATTAACGCAGTTGGCGAATGTTGATGAAACAATTGAAGTGCCAAGTATTGGCGATAGGGCACCTCGCAAGATTTCAACGCAAAATTTAGCAGAGATTATTGAACCTCGCTATGAAGAATTAATGCTTCTGGTTCAGTCGGAATTAAGGCGTAGCGGCTATGAAGAATTAATTGCCGCCGGGATAGTGTTAACGGGCGGCAGTTCAAAAGTAATGGGATTAATAGATCTGGCAGAAGAGATTTTTCATATGCCGGTTCGAATGGGTGTTCCACAAAATGTTTCAGGGCTGGCAGAAGTGGTGAAAAATCCGATTCATTCTACAGGAGTTGGATTATTAATGTATGGAAAGGATCATCAGGGCGTAGGCAGAAGAATTGACGCTGAAGGCCCTAGTGTGTTTTCAAGAATGAAAAGTTGGTTTCAGGGTAATTTTTAATAGTTTTTCAGAAAATATTAAGGGGCAGCGACAATGAAATATGAATTAATGGATTTTAGTAATGAAAGTGCAGTCATCAAGGTTATTGGCGTGGGTGGCGGTGGAGGTAATGCAGTCAGTTATATGGTTACTAACCATATTGAAGGGGTTGAGTTTATCTGCGCAAATACTGATGCCCAGGCATTAAGAAAATTAAATGTTGGCACGATTATTCAATTAGGCGTTGAATTGACCAAAGGTTTGGGTGCGGGTACAAACCCAGAAGTTGGAAGGCTCGCAGCAAATGAAAATAAGGAGCGCATCAAAGAAGTTTTACAGGGTGCGGATATGGTTTTCCTGACTGCGGGCATGGGTGGTGGAACCGGTACGGGTGCAATTCCAGTTATTGCTGAAATTGCCAAAGGAATGGGTATTCTGACTGTTGCAGTAGTGACAAAACCATTTTTGTTTGAAGGCAAAAAGAAGCTGGCAACTGCAGAGCAAGGTATAGCAGAGCTTGAAAAGTATGTTGACTCATTGATCATCATTCCTAATCAGAAATTATTGCCGGTACTGGGTGACAATGTTTCTTTAGTGAATGCATTTAAAGCGGCTAATAATGTCTTACTGGATGCCGTGAGGGGAATTACTGAACTTATTGTTCATCCTGGAATGATCAACGTGGATTTTGCTGATGTCAGAACAGTAATGGCTGGAATGGGTGCGGCCATTATGGGTTCAGGTTCGGCAGCAGGTGAATATCGGGCCAGAGAAGCGGCTGAGAAAGCAATCGCCTGTCCATTGTTGGAAGATATAAATTTACAGGGCGCACTCGGTATTCTGGTTAATATTTCGGCCGCTGATATGGGTATTGCAGAGTTCGATGAAGTCGGTACGATCGTTCATGAATTTGCTTCAGAGGATGCCGTTATCAAAATTGGCATGTCTATTAATCCTGAGTTAGGCGATGAAATTAAAGTGACAGTTGTAGCTACAGGAATGGGATTGGCACGGGCGGCTAAGGCCACACCGAAAGCGACAGTTGGGCACATTAATCAGAATGTGATTACAGGTGAGGCCAATTATGAAGGCTTGGATAAGCCGACGGTACTGCGCCAAAACAGAAACGAAAGCAGAGAAACACGTTTTGGAGCGCAGCCTAAAAAAGATGTGGATTTAGATTATCTGGATATTCCAGCGTTTCTAAGGCGTCAAGCTGACTAGTTCAGGTGAAAGTGGATTCGGTATCTATTTTTGAGACTGATTATGGTAGAATCTTTAATTTTTGCCTCTTCACTTGGCGTTATTTATTTTATGATTAAACAGCGAACTTTAAAAAACACAATCAGAGCCACAGGCGTAGGGCTACATACAGGCGATAAAGTTTATTTAACTTTACGCCCTGCTGAACCAAATACCGGAATCAGATTTCGCCGGGTGGATTTGGACGAACCCGTTACCATTCAGGCAACACCGGAAAATGTTGGCGAAACCGTGCTTTCAACAACATTGGTTGCAGGCGATGTAAAAATATCAACCATAGAGCATTTGCTTTCGGCTTTTGCCGGATTAGGCATTGACAACGCAATCATTGATGTTAGTGCGGCGGAAGTTCCGATTATGGACGGTAGTGCCGGCCCTTTTGTTTTTTTGCTCCAATCCGCAGGCGTCGAAGAGCAAGACTGTCCAAAACAGTATATTCGTATAAAGCGCAGTATCAGAGTTGAAGACGGTGATAAATGGGCTGCATTTGATCCATTTGAAGGATTTAAAGTGACTTTTACGATTGATTTTGAACATCCTGCTTTTGAAGATCATGTAAAAACAGCCACGATGGATTTTTCTTCGACGACTTTTGTTAAGGAAGTGAGTCGAGCCAGAACTTTTGGTTTCATGAAAGATATCGAAATGCTGAGGGAAAACAATCTTGCTCTGGGTGGAAGCCTTGATAATGCAATCGTGGTCGATGATGATAAAATTCTTAATGAAGACGGGCTTGCGCTAGTGCGGATGAATTTGTTAAACATAAAATTCTTGATGCGATTGGTGATTTATATCTTGTTGGGACATAGCTTGATTGGTGAATTTACCGGTTATAAATCGGGTCACGGCTTGAATAATAAATTACTCCGTACTTTATTAGATGATAAGGATGCGTGGGAAATGGTTACTTTTGCGGACGAAGAAGAGGCGCCGATTTCTTTTATGCGTTCTGCACAATCTCCCCGACCTGCTGCATAAAGACTCCGAAATTTGTTTCTGTATCGCCTAGAGCGCCTGTTTTCGGCGCTTTCCTCCTCTGCATCCATACGTCGTCTCTTACGCTGTCCAGTTTTAACTGGATAGTCTTGTTAGCGTTGCGCTTAATTTTAGCAACGCTAATTTTAATTGTTCATCCGGAACAGTAAGACTATGGTTTCGAATAATATCTATTTTTTCTGCGGAAGGAATAAGTGGCTTCCGGCTTGGTTGAGCATGAGTGCTTGCGATATCTGCAATGACTTTAATCTGCATTATCGAAATGGATTCTCTTGTTACCGGAGCGATGATTGCGAGAATGGCGCTGTTGTAAAAGCGTAGTTGAGATGCCCAAGCCGCAGTATCCGTGTAAATAAGCAGTTTTTTATCATTAATGACGCAGTGTAGGGCGTGTGCGGCTAATGCAGCAGGTAAAACGGTACGGACGCGTTCCAGAACCTGTTTTTGTTGTTCAATTTGACTATGAAAATGAGCGAGGATTCGGTTGGGAAATAACAGAGCCGCTTTGAATGAGGTGGTTTTTCTTGTCATAAGTGTCAAAGGAAAAATTTTGTACAGGATAATTGGTTTTTTCAAAAAAACGAAATATAGTTGCTTAATATTAGATGGATATAAAAATTGACATTGCTAAAATGCCTCTATACAATATCTCTAGCTTGAAATTGATTTACCGTTATGCTTATCTCTACGAAGTTCTATCTGTATTGCTCGTCCTGTTTATCATTAAGTAATTCTTATATTTCCCAGCTCCATCAGTCTTAAAGGCTTTAATTACTACATTTACAGGATTATTTACACATGGCTACAGGTATAGTTAAATGGTTTAACGCCGAAAAAGGTTTCGGTTTTATTCAGCAAGAAAGCGGCCCAGATGTTTTTGTTCACTTTCGTAACATCAACAGCTCCGGCTTTAAATCTCTTGATGAAGGGCAAAAAGTACAGTTCACTGTGACACAGGGACAAAAAGGCCCGCAAGCAGAAGAAGTAACAATCATCTAATTGCACAAATCAAACCGTAGCTTCTTTTTGAAGCTACGGTTTTTTTATGCCTATCATTTGCTCAACAGATAACGCAAGGAAGTTGTATTTTTTGTCGTTATACTTTAGCTATCATCTGAATATCACTCTCTTGGGGCGGGATGATGCATTCAACTGACTTTGCTATTCCAACTCCTAGTCTAAAAAACAGTAATAATTGACCCTTCTTTATTTCTTAAGCTCTGGATGCTGAGTCGATAGTCTAGGGAATGATATGTGACTGTTCCCAATCTAATTCACAATAATTCGCTGGTACATCGAATAACTGAGAACGTCAGGCATAGTTTTGTAATCTATCCTGATTGTATGGTTTGAATGTTTATTCGTTAATGCTAAAGCCTTTTGTCGGTGGGGGTAAAGGGTGTTTTTATCTGTAACTAATAGATTAGACGGTATATAATCGAACGTTTTGATTCAATCATTTACTAAATTCACACCGGAAAAAAACATGCTGGGTAAGCTGGTTAGATTTGTTGTAGGGAGCCGTAACGACAGGCTGGTAAAGAAGAAAAAGAAGCTGGTCAAAAAGATCAACGCTTTGGCTTCGGAATACGAAAAATTATCTGATGAGGCATTAAAAGCAAAAACTCAGGAATTTCGTGATCGTCTGGCGCAAGGTGAAAAACTGGATAATCTGATTCCAGAAGCGTTTGCAGCGGTCAGAGAAGCTTCTTCGCGAGTCTTTGGTATGCGTCATTTTGATGTGCAGTTGATAGGCGGCATGATACTTCATGACGGTAAAATTGCGGAAATGAAAACCGGTGAGGGTAAAACCTTGATGGCAACATTGGCCGCTTATTTGAATGCCTTGCCGGGACGCGGTGTACATGTTGTTACGGTGAATGACTATCTGGCCAAGCGCGATTCTGAATGGATGGGCAGGCTTTACGCTTTTCTGGGGATGACGACGGGCGTCATCATCAGCCAAATGGAGCATGCGCCAAGGCGTGAAGCTTATGCGGCAGACATTACTTACGGTACCAATAACGAATTTGGTTTTGATTATCTGCGTGACAATATGGCTTTTAGCCTGGAGCAAAAAGTCCAGCGCGATTTAAGCTTTGCTATCGTTGATGAGGTGGATTCTATTCTTATCGATGAAGCGAGAACACCGCTGATCATTTCCGGGCCGACTGAAGAAAGCACTGAAATCTATATTAAAGCCAATGAAATCATACCGTTCCTGACCAGGCAGGAAAGATGACGAGCAGCCTGGCGATTATACGGTTGATGAAAAGATACGTCAGGTCTATTTGACCGAAGCAGGTCATGAGCGCGTTGAACGTTTAATGCTTGAACATGGCTTAATGGCTGAAGGAACCAGTCTTTATGATGCAGCTAATATTCGCCTGATGCATTATCTGAGTGCGTCATTGCGTGGACATGTCTTATTCAAGAAAGACGTTGATTACATCGTCGCGAATAATGAAGTTATTATCGTTGATGAGTTTACCGGTCGAATAATGCCGGGACGGCGCTGGTCTGAAGGATTGCATCAGGCTATTGAAGCGAAAGAACATGTCACCATTAACAGTGAAAACCAGACGCTGGCTTCAATCACCTTCCAGAACTATTTTCGCTTGTACGACAAACTTTCAGGCATGACCGGTACTGCCGATACTGAAGCGTTTGAGCTGAACAAGATTTATGGTCTTGAAGTCGTCGTTATTCCAACGCATCGCCCCATGATTCGCAAGGATTTGGGTGATGTGGTTTACTTGACCGCCGACGAGAAATATATCGCCGTTGCGAATGATATTAAAGACTGTGTCAGCCGTGGACAGCCTGTTTTAGTGGGAACTACATCCATTGAAAATTCTGAACGGCTTTCTGCATTGCTGAAAAAACAGGGCATCAAACACGAAGTGCTTAATGCCAAACAACACGAACGTGAAGCCCATATTATTGAACAGGCCGGTATGCCGGGCGCGGTCACTATCGCTACCAATATGGCCGGCCGGGGTACTGATATTGTACTGGGCGGCAATCTGGACGCGGAACTGAGGGCTTTAGGCGAAGATGCCAGTGACGCTGAAAAGGAAAAAGTACGCGGAGCCTGGCTGGACAGGCACAATCAGGTACTTGCCAATGGCGGTTTGCATGTTATTGGTTCAGAGCGTCATGAATCGCGCCGTATAGACAATCAATTAAGAGGCCGTTCCGGTCGGCAGGGTGACCCAGGTTCAACACGTTTTTACCTGTCCCTGCAAGATGATTTGATGCGTATTTTTGCATCCGATCGTGTGGCCGGTTTGATGAAGAAGCTGGGCATGGGTGATGGTGAGGCTATAGAGCATCCCTGGGTAACCCGGTCTATTGAAAATGCGCAGCGCAAGGTTGAAGGGCGCAATTTTGACATACGTAAAGAAATCCTGGCTTATGACGATGTCGCCAATGATCAGCGTAAAGTCATCTACGCGCAGCGTAATGAACTGATGGCGGCCAAGGAAATTTCCGACATTATCACGGCCATACGCGAAGATGTTGTCAATAATGTGATTACCCAGTATATCCCGGCAAAAACCATGGTTGAGCAATGGGATATAAAAGGTCTGGAAGAGCATCTGCATCAGGAATTTAATGTTCAAATTCCCGTGCAGAAAATGCTGGATGATGATCATAATCTGCAAGAAGCGTCCTTGCGTAATCGCATAATTGATATTCTGGAACAGAACCACAAAGAAAAAGAACATCAGATCAGCTAAAGAAGTGTTACAGCATTTTGAAAAATCAGTGATGCTGCAAGTGCTGGATACCAGTTGGAAAGAACATCTGGCGGCGATGGATTATTTACGTCAGGGTATCCACTTTAGAGGTTATGCGCAAAAAGATCCCAAGCAGGAATACAAGCGCGAAGCTTTTGAAATGTTCACCAGTCTGCTGGAGCATATCAAATATGAAGTGATAGGGATTCTGTTCAAAGTTCAGGTCCGGCAGGAAGAAGATGTTCAGGCTATTGATGAACAAATGCAGGCGCCAAGAGAAATGCACTTTGAACATGCGGCAGCGCCGGCTCTGGATGATCTTGATGAGTCGCAGGTTGTTGCTGAAGAAGAAAAAGTACCAGAGCAACCCTTTGTCCGGGCAGGCAATAAAGTGGGCCGTAATGATCCCTGTCCTTGCGGTTCAGGGAAGAAGTATAAGCAATGTCATGGTAAGTTAGATTGATTTGATTTGTAGAGAAGGGGCGGCTATTAGTCGCCCTTTTTTTTGCGATTTAAATATGGCAGAGGAGGCGAATGTTCTAAAACAGCTCTTCAGTCACTTTTTTATCAGACTGATCGTAATCAGTTGTCGATTTTTTGGAAGGCGGAGCGAAACTTTTTGGCGTAAGCTCAGCCTGAAAAAACTCCCATACCCCGGCCTTATTCGTTTCAGGCGTTAACATACCTGTTGCAGGATCTATAAATGCCTTAGCAATTCCTTCGGGCACTTCAAGTGGAGTTTCCGGTGTGTCTTTCAACGCTGTCCGCATAAACTCAACCCACATCGGTAACGCAGTTACTCCGCCTGTTTCACGGTTTCCCAGTGGTGAGAAATCATCAAATCCAACCCATGCAATTGCTACGTTTGACTGCGTATAACCATTAAACCAGGCGTCGCGTTGTTCATTAGTTGTTCCGGTTTTCCCAGCAAGATCTTGCCTGCCTAGCACTTTTGCGCCTGTTGCGGTGCCAAATTGCACGACATCTCTTAATAAGGAATTCATAAGAAAATTAATTCTTGGCGCAATAATTCTTGTCGCATAGATAGGGTTTGATTCCTGATTACTGTCGCAAGAAGGGCAGGCGATTTTAGGTTTGGCCTGATAAAGAATTTCACCCTCATCGGATTCAATGCGTTCAATAAAATAAGGCTTGATGAGAAACCCACCATTGGCAAATGTGGCATAAACCTGAGCCAGCTGTAGGGCAGTGGCATCGCCACTGCCCAATGCCAAGGATAGCGTTTTGGGTAATTGGTCTTCAGTAAAGCCAAAGCGCTTCGCAGTGGCAATGGCTTTATCAATGCCCATTTCTTTTAATAAGCGAATGGATATGATATTTCTTGAGTGAGTTAAAGCCGTTCTAAGACGGGTCGGACCATAGAACTTTTTGCTGTAGTTTTCAGGCCGCCACTCGGTTTCTTGCCCCGGGTTGTCAATGACTATGGGAGCATCGTTGATAATGCTGGCTGTCGTGTAGCCTTGTTCCAGTGCCGTTGTGTAAATAATTGGTTTAAAGCCTGAACCCGGTTGTCTCTTGGATTGTGTTGCTCGATTGTATTTGTTGCGGGAAAAGTCGAATCCGCCGGTTAACGCTAAAATTGCGCCATTGGTGGGGTTTAACGAGACAAACGCACCTTCTGTTCTGGGTATTTGCGCTAAAGCCCAAGTCTTATTTTGTAACTGGCGTACGTGAATGATGTCGCCGGTTTTTAGAATGCTCCCAATAGCATTGCCAGCCCATTTAATGTTTTCCCAAGGTAATTCGATGACAACATCATTTTGAAGTTTAGCAGTTGCGCGGCTGTTATTTACGCGTAGAACAAGAGCAGGTAATGTGTCGCCTACGACAGGCATATCGATGAAAAGATCATCATTGTTAATGATTGAACGATGTTTTGACCGGTATCCGTGGCGTTCATCATAGGCATGTAGTGTATTTTCAAGAGCCTTGTTTGCCGCAGTTTGCAGTGGCCCGCTTATCGATGTATAGACCTTGAATCCAGATGTATATGCCTGGTCGCCGTAGAGTTCAAGAATTTTTTGCCGAACCATTTCAGCTAAATAAGGGGCTGAAATTTCGGGTGAAACATACTGTATTTTTGCGGTAGAAGGCTCCTTTGATGCGTTTTCATATTCCTGCTGAGTTATGTAATTAAGCTCCAGCATCCGGTGTAACACATAGTTTCGTCTTTGAATGGCTCGTGGTTCATTAGAGATGGGGTTATATGTTGATGGCGCCTTTGGAAGCCCGGCAATCATGGCTTGTTCGGCAAGGGTAAGTTCATTCAGCGATTTGCCGTAATAAACTTGAGCGGCTGCGGCTATGCCATAGGCTCTGTGACCCATGAAGATTTGATTTAAATAAAGCTCAAGAATCTGATTTTTGGAATACTCGCGTTCCATTGCCAACGCCAGCATGATTTCCTTGAGTTTGCGTGTGTAGGTCTTCTCGCTGTTAAGCAGAAAGTTACGGGTAACCTGCATGGTGATAGTACTACCACCTTGTTTCTTTTTTCCGGTTAATGCGAGATGCAAGCTTGCTCTAATCAGGCCATTAAAGTCGACCCCCGCGTGTTCAAAAAAGCTGTCATCTTCTGAGGCAAGGAATGCATTGATAAGCTGTTTAGGAACATCCTCAATATTAACGGGGGCGCGTTTTTTCTCCCCGAATTGTGCTATCAGAAGGTTATCTTTAGTGTAAATGCTTAAAGGTATTTGATACTGCACATTGTGCAGTGTCTTGATATCAGGCAAGTCGGCTGATAGATGAGAGTATAAAAAATAGCCGGAAATTAGCGTACTTACACTAGTGAATATAAAAAAAATAGCGAACCATTTTAGTATTCGTCTGCTCAGCGATTTTTTAGTCACAAATAATCCTGGGAAACAACATGGCTATGTAGAAATTATCATTTTACGTTAAATAAAGATTGAAAATTAATTTTGATCGAAGGAATCAATATTTCAAGTAAATAAAATGCCCTTTTTAAATGTCAAAATAAAAAACACTACTATACTCAAACCAGCAAATAAGTTTGATGGTTGCTGATTATAGACGAGAAATCGACGCAGCAATCTATCAAACACATAAATTATCAAGTTATTCAAGGGCTAATCATGAGCTGGTTTAATCGGAAACAGAATGCTGTTCTTAGTATTGATATAAGTACAGCGGCTGTAAAGTTACTGGAATTGAGTAAAGTAGGAACTCGTTACCGGGTTGAGAGCTTATGCTGTAGCACCTTTGCCTCAAGATGCTGTTGTTGATAAAAATATTGCTAATGTTAATGTCATATCTGATGCAATAAAAGTTGCTTTAAAACAATCCGAGTCAAAACTAAAACAGGCGACTGTTGCGGTTTCAGGATCTGCAGTTATGACAAAAATTATCACTATGCCAGCTTCATTAACTGATGATGAGATGGAAGAACAAATCATGATTGAAGCGGATCAGTATGTGCCTTATTCACTCGATGAAGTTAATTTCGATTTTGAAGTGCAAGCGTCAGAATGAAAATAACCCTGAAATGGTTGATGTACTGCTCGTGGCATCAAGAAAAGAAAATCGTTGATGACCGGGTTGAGGCATTATCAAAAGCAGGATTAAAAGCCAGGATTGTCGATGTTGAAGCATTTGCTATGGAAAATGCCTTTTCATTGCTGGTCCGACCAGTTTGCAGATTCAACAGAAGGTCAAGACTGTTGCTATTGCGGATATAGGGGCAACAATGACAACGTTGAATGTGCTACATAACGGCACGGACCGTGTATACACGAGAACAAGGATTTGGAGGTAAGCAATTAACCGAAGAAATTCAGCGTCGATACGGACTTTCTTACGAAGAAGCCGGTTTGGCAAAAAGACATGGCGGATTACCGGACAATTATACAGCAGATGTGCTTGATCCATTTAAAAGAGCAATGGTTCAGCAAATTCAACGCTCGTTACAGTTTTTTGTGTCATCGAGTGCAAATAGAGGTATTGATAGCATTATTTTGGCTGGCGGTTGTGCTTCAATACCGGGCATTGACAAGTTGGTTGAGAAAAGAATTGGAGTGCCTGTATATATTGCCAACCCGTTTATAAATATGACCCTATCCAATAAAATAAAGCCTCAAGCATTGAGTAATGATGCGCCAACAATGATGATTGCTTGCGGTTTGGCATTAAGGAGTTTTGACTAATGGCAAAAATCAATTTACTCCCTTGGCGAGAAGAGCTGCGCAAGCAGAAAAAGAAAGATTTTTTAAATGCCTTGGAGTTATCGGTTCTGTTGGACATCGCTTGCTTTTGGCGGAGTTCATTTATATATCAATGGATTGAAAGAGTATCAGGAACAAAGAAACCAAATACTTCAAAACGAAATTGCATTATTGGATAAAAAAATTATCGATATTAGAAGTATTGAAGAAAAGAAAAGTAAATTATTGGCCAAAATAGATCTGATTCAAAAGTTACAGGAAAGTCGTCCTGAAATTGTGCATTTGTTCGATGAAATTCCTAAGACCACACCTGACGGAGTTTTTCTTACAAAATTCACCCAAACCGGAGCAGATCTGATATTTGAAGGTAAGTCACAATCAAATGCACGGATTTCCGCTTTCATGAGAGCTATTGAAGCATCACCTTGGCTGCAAACGCCAACACTTGAATGTGATTCAGTCACCGGATAAGCAGTCACGAAAGACTCTGAACAGTTAAGTGATTTCACGCTGCATGCAAAGCAAGGCAAGCAAAATGCACAAACTGAGCAATGGAGGCAACAAATGAATCTGTCGGAAATTAATTGGGATTTTAATGCGGCAGGAACATGGCCATTACCCATTAAAGCGGCAATGATTTTTATTGTTTGTGCTCTGTTGTAGGCGGAGGTGTTTATTTTGATACGCTTGATCAATTAAAAGCGCTTGAAAGTGCTGAGACAGAAAGAGCGGACATTGAAGACATGAATTTGAGACGAAACAAAAGAAAGCAGTAAATTTTCAGGATTATCAAGGATCAATTAGCGCAAATTGAAGTACACTGGATGAAATGATCAGGCAAATGCCCACAGAAGAAGAAGTCGCAAGCCTATTCGTTGATATTTCGCAAACAGGATTAGCGAGCGGTCTGGAATTTAAGTTATTTAAACCCAGATGCTCCGATTCGTAAAAGACTTTTACTCGGAATTGCCGATTAATATCCAGGTTATAGGAAAATATGAGGAACTTGGTTTGTTTGTGAGTGGATTAGCATCCTTACCCAGAATTGTCACAATACACGATGTCAATATTACTCCCGAAGAGTAAGGATGGAACAATGCTGATGAATGCAGTGGTAAAGACTTATAACGAGGGTACAGATGCTTCTTCAGCGGGCACAGAGACCAAGAAGAAAAGAGGGAGAAAGTAATGGCGCTTCATAAATTACCTTTTTTCATGTTCCAAAGCGACGTCTACTGATTACAAATCTGTCTGTTACATCGTTTTTTTTGACTTGTTTGGCAGGTTGTGGCAATGACGATTTTTCCGATTTAAATCAATATATCTCAAGAGTTAAGGCAGAACCTAAAGGGGCAATAAAGCCATTACCTGAAATTAAAGTTGTTGAATCCTTTATGTTTAACCCGGAAGGTCTGCGTGATCCGTTTAAACCGCTCGATGCAGCCTGAACAGCAGGATGAGGTAGCGGAGCATATCAACAGGGGGCGGAATAAAGCCCGATACCACTCGTCGTAAAGAGGATCTGGAGGCCTTTCCTTTGGATGTCTTAAAAATGGTGGGTACCGTTGTTATGAAGTCGAATTTGTGGGGACTGGTAAAAGCGGATGACGGCACCATTCATCGCGTTCAGGTTGGCAATTATATGGGTAAAAATTACGGAAAAATTATACGCATAAGTACTGATAAAATTGAACTGATGGAAATAGTGCCTGATAAACCGGGAACATGGCGCGAGCAACAAACGTCATTAGCGTTAACAGAGTGATTTTGGGAATAAAAAATGAATACTAAGCAAGGCGGTATTATGTTGAATAAAATGGGACGATCTTTATGGTACTTATATGATTTTGGGCTTGTTTTTGTTTATATTCCAAATCGCTTCCGTTAGAGCCGAGTGACCTGGCTATTTCGGGAATAGATATCACTGCACTGGCGGGAGATAAGTTACAAATACAGCTGGAAATGAACGGCGCCGCTGTTGCACCTAAAGTATTTCAGACTGATAATCCTGCGCGAATCGCTCTGGATTTTTCCGGCGTAAAAAATGCACTGGATAAAAAAATGTTCCCGGTAAACCAGGGGGCGGCAAGCAGTATTTATGTAGCGGAAGCTGCGGATAGAGTTCGTGTCGTCGTTAATCTGATTGAATCAACGCCGTTTGAAACCAAAGTGGTTGGCAATAAAGTGCTGCTGACTTTAACCCGTGCAAAAATCATGGCACCCGCTAAATTAAAATCCCCAGCTGAAAAACCCAGTAATGCCTGTTGCTGTAAAATCAGCAAATTCAGTGGCGCGCAGCGTTAATACCTGAACAGACTATTAGCGGATTTGATTTTAAGCGTGGAGATAAAGGTGAAGGACGCATACTTGTTTCTTTGGCCAATCCCAATACCATCGTTAACTCCAAACAGGATGGCGGAAAAGTTGTCATCAATCTGTTAAACACCCGCTTGCCTGAAAACTTGGCGAAAAGACTGGATGTTTCCGAGTTTGCAACCCCGGTCAAGTTTATTGATACGATCTCATCAAGCCAGGAAACCACGGTTACTGTAACAACGCAAAATGATCTTTACGATTATTCCCTGTTTCAATCTGAAGGCTTGTTGACTATTGAATTTCGACCTTTAAGCAATGAAGAAAAAGAAGCGCTGGACAGAACACGGGTAAAATATACCGGTGACAGGTTGTCTTTAAATTTTCAGGAAATTGAAATACGTAGCGTTATTGCAATTCTTGCCGAATTTACCGGACAAAATGTTGTTGCCGGTGATGATGTAACCGGTACTATTACTTTAAAACTGGATGATGTGCCCTGGGATGAAGCACTGGATTTTATTATGATGACCAAAGGATCTGGAGAAATTTGAATCAGGTAATGTCACGTTGATTGCACCCGTTGGCAAGATTAAGGATTATAAAGAACAACAACAGGAAACGGCGGCAGTGGTTGAGCAACTGGATCCATTGGTGACTGAATATATCAAAATCAATTACGCCAGAGCTGAAAATTTTAGAAACTTGTTAAATGGTCATGATACGGGCCAATTTGGAGTTGTGGCATAAGTAACAACGGGATCAGGATCAACTTCATCCTCAATCAGGTCAGGTTCAGGCAGGACAATCGAGCTGGACCAGGAGCAAGACCAAGGCCAAAATCAAGGCGGACAATCAAGACTCAGGATCAAAACCAGGTCAAGATCAAGGTCAGGGCCAAGAATGATGCAGTTTAACATTGCTTTCCCCTCGAGGCTCAGCAGTTGTTGATGCAAGAACCAATACCTTGATTGTTCGTGAAACAACAAAACGACTGGAAGAGGCAAAAAAACTGATTCGTAAGCTTGATGTTCCTGTTCGTCAGGTTATGATTGAATCAAGAATAGTCATTGCTAACAATACATTTGCAAAAGAATTGGGGGTCAGGTTTGGGGTGGCAGGTGATGAATTGTCCACGTTAACGATGGAACAGGTCCTGTGGGGTCAGTCAATAATTTAGGTGGTACAACGGGTACTATCAATGGCACCGCTATTGTCAATGATGCGCTGGTAGATCTCGCCGCTTCCAACCCCTACGGCGCATTAGGCATGACCTTGGCAAGAGGCGCTGATTATGTGCTAAACCTTGAATTGTCAGCATTACAGGACCAAGGGCGTGGTGAGATTGTATCCAATCCAAGGGTAATGACAACTGATCGTTGTCAGGCAAAGATTAAACAGGGTTTTGAAATTCCCTATCAAACTTCAAGCGGCAATATGGGAACAAATACTCAATTTATAGATGCTTTACTGGAACTCGATGTTCTGCCGCAAATAACCCCCAGTGGCAGTATTACCATGGCTTTGAATATTACCAAAGATGATCCAGGACAAGTTTGACAGGTAACTGGATCAACCGCCTATTGAAAACGGAAGTTGAAACTACTGTACAGGTGAAGGATGGTGAGACGGTTGTGTTAGGAGGAGTCTTTGAAGGAGATCAAAACAATACCACTAATACAGTGCCTTTTTTTGCTGATATACCGGGTATAGGATTTTTGTTCAAGAAAACAATTAATCAGATGATAAAAAGGAATTGTTGATTTTTGTAACACCAAAAATTATTAAAGATAATGTCGCAAGCAATTGATGCTTTTAGCAAAAAGGGGCATAATGCCCCTTTTTTGCAATCTTATAGTTTCAATTCAAATCAGGTCTGCGGGATAAGGGATTGATCTTCCTACTAAGATTATCTGAACGAAGTCCTGCAGGACTAAATTTTAATAATCCCCTAAGGGAGATTTTAGACCAGCACGGTATTTTGATGACGAGATCAGAGAATATATATTTAGTTGGCCTCATGGGTGCAGGAAAAACCACGATAGGCCGGCAGTTGGCAAAATCGCTGTACTTTGCCTTTTTATGACAGTGACAAGGCGATTGAAGAAAGTACTGGAGTAGATATTCCAACCATTTTTGAATTTGAAGGGGAAGAAGGATTCAGGGACCGCGAACAGAAAATGATTCAGCAATTGACACAACTGGAAGGCATCGTGCTGGCTACAGGTGGCGGTGCGATTTTACGTGAAGAAAATCGCCGATTATTAAAAGAAAATGGCTTTATTGTCTATTTGCAATGTTCAGTAGAACGGATATTGGAACGGACACGTAGAGATACACAACGGCCTTTGTTGAAAACAGAAAATCCCAGAGAGCGTATAGAAAGCTTATTCGCACAGCGTGAGCATCTTTATTTGTCTTGTGCTGACTTCATAATTGATACCGGTATCATGCAAAGCAAAGCCGTTGTTAACCATATCCTGGAAGAATACTAGATCCGCTAATCGTTAACACAGATGAAAAAATTACTGGTAGAGTTAGGTGACCGCAGTTACCCGATTTATATAGGCTCTGATTTATTAAACCAATCCGAGCTATACACTACAGCATATCAAAGGCCAGGCAGGTCGTTGTCGTAACCAATGAAACCATTGCTCCTTTGTATTTGGATACGGTTTTAAAAAATTTGCAGGGTTTGATGTCGAAACAGTGATATTGCCTGATGGTGAGCAATTCAAGACTTTAGACTATGTTACGCATATTTTTGATAAATTGCTGGCTAGCAAATTTAGCCGTAATGCGACATTGATCGCTTTAGGCGGTGGCGTTATTGGCGATATGGGCGGCTTTGCAGCGGCCTGTTACCAACGGGGCATTGCTTTTCTGCAAATACCCACAACATTGCTGGCGCAAGTTGATTCTTCGGTGGGCGGCAAAACCGGCGTTAACCATCCTTTGGGTAAAAACATGATCGGTGCTTTTTATCAGCCTCAATGTGTTATCGCCGATGCCGATGTTTTAGATACACTGGATGATCGGCAGTTATCCGCAGGTTTGGCCGAAGTTATTAAATATGGCCTGATCAGGGATGCCGAATTCTTTGAGTGGCTGGAAAATAATATCGACGCATTATTGGCTAGAGACAAAGCAGGCCTTGGCATTTGCTATTGAACGCTCATGTCTTAATAAAGCCGAGATTGTCGCTGAAGATGAAACCGAAACCGGCGTTAGAGCGACATTAAATTTAGGCCATACCTTTGGTCATGCGATTGAAACGGGTGCTGGTTACGGCACTTATCTTCATGGTGAGGCGGTCGCTATCGGCACATGCCAGGCTGCGGATCTTTCCAGAAGAAAAGGCTGGTTAAATGATGCCGATGTGGAAAGAATTATCGCGCTATTCAAAAAAGCCAAGTTACCTACAAATCCACCAGAACAAATTGATTCAGATCGATTTTTAGAATTAATGGCGGTTGACAAGAAAAATGTGGACGGTCAAATCAGGCTGATTCTGTTAACAAAAATCGGTGTAGCTACATTGCCTATAGATGTTGACAAGAACTATTAGAACAGACGCTTAAAACCTATGGTAGAAAATGATACCTTTACGTATCATGTGAAGAAGCCGTTGATTGATCAGAAAAGCAGAGCTGTTCATTCTTTGATAAGCCAGGAACGAACCCGGAAGCTTGAATTATTAATTCACCTGATTTCTAACTCAAGGCAAGCCCTCGTTGTTTGCGGCCCTGAAGGTATTGGTAAATCAACGCTGCTAAAGGTTTTGCAGGAACGCAAGGTTGAATCATGGCTTTATTGCCCTGTTGTCAGGGCAATGCGGATTTAAGTTTCGAAAAGATTCAAGGACAAATAGCCCAAGTCATAAAGCAGGATAAGACTGATACGCCGGTCAGTTCGCTATCAATGGTTTTTGAACAGTACGCAAAACCAGCACAAACAAATAGTGTTAATTATTGATGATGCGGGCGAATTAGTGCCCGGACTGATAACGATGATCATTCGATATGCAGAGGCAAATCCTGTTTTAAGGGTGATTTTTGTCTTAACGCATGATGATTTGTAGGTGAAACAAAGATCGGATCGCGCTGTTGATGACTGTCACATCGTTGAAATTCCGTCCTTGTCAGAAAAACAATGCGGTGAATTTTTACAGTATTTAGCTACAAAACCCACAGTGGAAGGATCGGTTAAAGCTTCCGCTCCTTACCTACATCCTGTAGGCAATGCAATCAGCGAAAGCATGATTTCGAATATTCATCAAAAAACGAATGGCATTCCGGGAAGAGTTGTTGCCGAGTTTGACAGATTATTTAGTGCTAAAAAAAGTGGAAAACTGAAATGGATACTGATTGTTGCGGTTGCCATATCGATTGCTATTATAGCGCTTGGCTTTCAGTGGCTGGCTTCATCAAAAAATCAACAAATAACCCCTGCTGCTGTCGAGCAAAAAGTGGGTAGCATCGAAATTACCCCGCCACAGCCAGAGCCGCACGTAGTATTTGAGCTGCCGCCGCCTGTTCAGCCTGTTATTAATCAGCCTGAGCAGTCTACGCAGATAAATGAAGATATTTTAGCGGAGGTTGAAGATGAAGAGAATTTAGAGCCTTCAGCCGAAATAAATACGCCTAGTAGCGAGTCGGTCGATCTAAAAGCTACGCCTGCGGCAGAGAGTGCTGTTGTCATTGATCAGAAGCAGGAAAGTAAAGCGGCTGATACTGTCCTGCCCCTTGTTGCGAAACCTCTGCATACTGAAGAGATGCAAAAGCAACCGGAATTAAGTAAAACGATCAAGAAGTCTGTACCGTCTGCGCCTAAAAAGACGAAGATAGTACTACAGGCACCGAAAGAACAAAACAAACCGGCAGCGGTTCCTGACATAGTAAAAAACGAAATTCATCAGGAAGATGGGTCTAGATGGCTATTATCGCAGCCGTCTGATAATTATACGTTACAGCTCATGGTGTCATCTAAACAGCCATCATTAAAAGATATTAGAAAAAAATATCCCGCCTTGGGGCAGGGCTTTAGAACCGTAAAGAAAGTAGTTGGTGGCAAGGAAACATTTATTTTGCTGTATGGTTCGTTTAATAGTGCCAAATTGGCAAATACGGTTAAGCAGTCTTTATCCGCTGATTTCCGTAATGTATCGGCGAAGAAAATTAGTTCACTTAAACAATAGATAAAGTAGGGGGCGCCCGGCCCTACGATGAAGCCCTGCAAAGTTTTAAACATTGCAATATCTTAACTTGAATAATCAAACACATGACAGTATTAAAAAACGATACCTTTATTAGAGCATTTTTAAAACAACCTGTTGATCGCACACCCGTGTGGATGATGCGCCAGGCAGGACGATATTTACCGGAATACAGGAAAGTCAGGGAGCAGGCCGGCAGTTTTTTAAATCTTTGCACCAATCCTGAACTGGCCTGTGAAGTCACCCTGCAGCCTTTGCGACGCTTTGATTTTGATGCAGCCATTCTGTTTTCAGATATATTGACCATTCCTGATGCCATGGGCTTGGGTCTTTATTTTACCGAGGGCGAAGGACCCAAATTTACCAGTCCGGTGAAAACGGCGGCCGATGTCAATAAACTGCCGATTCCTGATCCTGAAACAGATTTGCGTTATGTGGTTGATGCGGTTCGATTAATAAGAAAAACCTTGCAAGGCAGTGTGCCGTTAATCGGCTTTTCCGGCAGTCCCTGGACCCTGGCAACTTATATGGTTGAGGGTGGCAGCAGCAAGAGTTTTCAGAAAGTTAAAGGCATGATGTATGAGCAGCCCAAATTGATGCATGTCATGCTGGACAAACTGGCGCAATCGGTAGCAGCTTATTTGAATGCCCAGATTGAGGCAGGCGCTCAGGCTGTCATGTTGTTTGATACCTGGGGCGGAATGCTAACGTCTGAAGATTATGTCGAGTTTTCTTTGTATTACGCCAAGCAAGTCAGAGCATTGCTTAAGACCGATGTAGACGGGCAGCAGATTCCAACAATTCTATTCACCAAAGGCGGCGGACTTTGGCTGGAAGCCATGACCGATGCCGGTTATGATGCGCTGGGCCTGGATTGGCAGACCGATATTCGAAAGGCGCGTGCCAGAGTCGGCGACAAGGTCGCTTTGCAGGGTAATATGGATCCTGTTTCTCTTTATGCGCAACCCGGAAATCATCACCGAAAAAGTAAAATCCATTTTGCATAAATACGGCTCGGGTTCCGGTCATGTGTTCAATCTGGGGCATGGCATTTTGCCGGATATTAATCCGGATCATGTTAAGGCGATGGTCGATGCCGTACATGAATACAGCCCGGCTTATCACCAGTCATAATTATTGAATTTAGCAAATAAAAGAGGGTTGTGATCATGAAGATATTGAAAGCTTTTTTGGCAATGTGTTTGCTCGTTATCAATGTTGGCGTTAGTGCGGAAACCGCTGATGGTAAGCCTATTGATATCGTTGTTTATAGAAGTCCCTCATGTGGTTGCTGTGGCAAGTGGCTGGAACATTTGAAACAAAATAACTTCAATGTAAAAGATATCGTTACCGATGATGTACAGGCGATAAAGGATAAATATGGCGTTTCAAAAGCAATGGCTTCCTGCCACACCGCCATAGTCGACGGTTATGTGGTTGAAGGCCATGTACCAGCGAATGACATCAAAACATTGCTGAAAACCAAGCCTAAAGTTGTCGGAATAGCCGTTCCCGGTATGCCCAGTCGGTACTCCTGGCATGGAGATGGGTGGCAAAAAAGAACCCTATAACGTGATGAGCTTTGATCGCGAAAATCATTATCAGATATTTAACAGTTACAAAGGTGATTGATGATTCTCGCTGGCGATGTAGGCGGTACCAAAACCATCTTGGCGCTGTTTGAGGCTGAAGGCGATAGTTTTCGCTGTCTAAAAAAAGAGCAGTTCCCCAGTGCGTATTACCAAACGTTTATCGGGTTATTGGAATCGTTTCTAAGTGACGTGGATGGCGTACAAATAACAGCGGTTTGCATTGGAGCAGCCGGCCCTATTGTCAAAGGCAACTGCGAAGCAACAAATCTGCCGTGGGTGTTGAATAGAGAAGAAATTGGCGAATGCGTCAATACGCAAAATGTTTGGTTGTTGAATGATCTGGAGGCAACTGCATGGGGCTTGCTGGAATCACCGGAGCAGAGTTTTGTTGAATTAAATCCCGATGCTCAATGGCGACAAGGTAATCATGCTGTGCTTGCCGCTGGCACAGGATTGGGTGAGGCTATTATTGTCTGGGATGGTGCCAAGTATCATGTTATGGCGACTGAAGGCGGCCATGCCGATTTTGCGCCTAATAGCGAACAGGAAATAGCCTTGCTCGGTTACCTGAGAGAAAAGTACCCTGAGCATGTCAGTTATGAAAGGCTGCTATCCGGTGAAGGCCTGATTAACATTTACCAATTCCTTAAACAAACTAAATGCGCGCCGGCACAGTCAGAAACCGAACAGCAAATGACCGAACGTGATCCCGCTGCAGTTATCGGCGAAGCGGGTATTGCGGGAAGCGACGCTTTGTGTGTCGAAGCGTTGAAACTGTTTTGCAGGATCTATGGCGCGGAATCAGGGAATTTGGCGCTTAAATGTCTGCCTTATGCTGGCGTTTATTTGGCAGGAGGCATCGGAGCAAAAATCTTACCTGTCCTGCAAGATGGTGAGTTTATGCGTGGCTTCTTGTCCAAAGGACGTTCCCAATCAGTGTTGCAGAAAATATCAGCTAGAGTATGCACAAACCCCGAGGTTGCCTTGTTTGGCGCACTCAGTCATGCCATGAAAATGGTAGCACAGGATGGTTAATATAATGAAAATCGGCGTCCCCAAGGAAATAAAAATTAAGGAAGGCCGCGTTGCAATTACACCAGACGGCGCTAGCTATTTAATTCAAAAAGGGCATCTGGTTTATGTTGAATTAGACGCTGGACTAGGGTCGGGCTTTACCAATGAACAATATGAAAAGGCGGGGGCACAGATGGTTTCTGCCGCCGCTGCTTGGGCTGTTGATCTGGTGGTCAAAGTAAAGGAACCGTTGGAGTCTGAATACCAATATCTGGATCGGCAGATAATTTTTACCTATTTTCATCTGGCTGGCGTGACGCCGAGTTTGACGCAGGAACTGTTAAAAAAAGGCACAATAGCGATTGCTTACGAAACGCTCGAAGATGAGCATGGGCGATTGCCTTTGCTTGCTCCGATGAGCGCCGTTGCCGGCAACATGGCGACGCTGATGGGCGGTTATTATCTTGCCAAATTCAATCAGGGTAAGGGAGTGCAGCTGGGCAAAGTGCTGGGCATGAGGCATGGCAAAGTCGTAATCATTGGCGATGGCGTGGTGGGGCAGCATGCCGCTCAGGTAGCCTGTGGTATGGGAGCCAATGTGTTTGTTGCAGGCATTGATCCGGCGAAAATGCACGAAATAAAAAACGAAGTATTGCCGGATGTGGAGTTCTTTTTATCGAGTCCTGAAAGTATCAGTGAGCATATAAAAGATGCTGATGTGGTCGTGGGAGCAGTGCTGATTCATGGCGCCAAAGCACCCAAAATAATCAGCGAAGACATGATAAGGTCAATGGCCGAAGGGTCGGTTGTTGTTGATGTCAGCATTGACCAGGGCGGCTGTATAGAGACATCAAGACCAACGACACATTCGGATCCCGTCTTCATAAAGCACGGCGTCATACATTATTGCGTAGCCAATATGCCCGGCGCTTATCCAAGAACGTCAACCATCGCTTTGGCCGACGCGACACTGCCTTATATTCTCAAAATTGCGGATGCAGGGAAAGAGACTTTAATGGCTGATAAATCGCTGATAAAAGCCATTAATACTTATGACGGTAAAATTACCTGTAAAGCAGTAGCCGATGGACTGGGAATGCTGGATGACTACCAGTCGATAGATAAGTTTTAAATGGTTTTGCAGTCTTGCTCTAATGTATTATTAGCATAAAAGCCGATGTAGCTCAGTTGGTAGAGCAACTGATTCGTAATCAGTAGGTCGTGGGTTCGACTCCCATCATTGGCTCCATACAATTCAAAGGCTTAGGTGATTGTCACTTAAGCCTTTTTATTTTGAGTCACCAATAAGTTACCATCAGGCTTGATTTTATATTGTTAAGAACCTGCTCAGTATCTCCGTAGCAATAGTGCCGAAAAAAGCCAAATTGACAAAATGCAAACTGGTGAGCAGTCGCTCGGTATTTTTCCAAAGCTCCGGCACTTCTCTAGCCAAGCGAACGGCCTCTCCACGACCCAGATTTGAAAATAATTGCAAAGGCTACAGTTCATTACGTTTGTTAACTATTACCGAAGCGCCGAGTAATGTCTGCACGGTCTTGGCAAACGGTTGCCCGGAGCAGTCGGCATCAATCCGTAGCGATGTGACTTCCGACAAGCTCGATCGGGGTAATGTTAATCACATAGAAATTTTGCCTATAAACAGCGAGAAAATCGACCAGCATAAATCACTAGATGGATTTAAATCCGAAGTGCAATTCTAATACTCATGTGTTCTATCATGCAGTCAACTGTCAGTCACACATTTTTCTGCGTCAAATGAGATTGTTGTCCGCCAATGCTTTAATGGACTCTGATTTAGTCATGTTAGATTCTGTGTTTATTGGGTATTTAATCGGTCATTGAAGCAGGGGTGTGTTATATGCCCTATTTATCTGTGTGAAATGCCCCGGCAATTCTGCTAATAGTTTGTTCAAGCCTAGCTGCCACGCCATTTTTGGGTACTTTTTATAGCGCAAACTAATAAACTCAGCATTTATCGTGCCATTTGTAGCGGCATATTGTCGCGCGGCAATATGACACATTTTCAAGGCTGAAGTTAGCCACTAGAATGCATGCAACTCTTGTATGCGCTCCCACTCCTAAAGGGGCTAGAGTTTTTCCATCCTTCCACTCAATGCGGTTAGCAGTCCTAGCCGCATCTTTTTTAGCCTACTGGTGAGGATCATGAAACGGAATTATCAGATAGACGTAACTTGCCACATTAATGATCAAGATTTGATCAGGCAAATCGCTTTCCATGAAGCTGGCCACGCCGCTGCCATTTATCTTTACAACAAACAAAAACAACTGCCGCCGGTATTTTTTCAAATCACGATTAAAGAGTCGGATCGTCCCAAAAAAAGCCCTTTGGATACCTGCTCATTGTCCCATGATCACATTGTCGCAGTGGTAGAAGGAGGTCGCTTGATCCAGAGCTTGCCTGTTGCATTGATTGAAAGCGCACATTATTTCTCAGGCACTGAGCAAGATGCGTATCGAACCGCTTTTGAAGCGGATATGATCAATATGCTGATCGGGCCTCTGGCTGAAGCAAAGCATGTGGCGCTTCGTGATGATGAGCAGTTTAATGCCCAACTGGTTAACATCAATGCCCTGCATTATTACGGCGGCACCTCCGATCTTGAAAAAGTTAATGAATATCTGGAAGTTTTTATTGCTACCAAAAGTCAGCATGATAAAAAGATGTCCGAGCTCTTTAACAAAGCTTTTCAATTTATAAGCTCGCCTGTTCATTGGAAAGCCATTGAATGTTTGGCTGACTATATTCTTAACAACAGGGAAAACACAATTGGCTGTGAAGAAGCGATTGCGGTGCTTGATGAAAGCATAAGAGAGAAATTCCCAGCGTATTCTTTTGCTGATAAGCTGTCTATTTAGTCGGCTATTTGCGGATCAACCCGCGACTGTACTTGTATCATATGCCGCAGTTTTTTGGATTTTTGCCTGGCGTGTCGAATAGGGCTATTCCAGGGACTGCCTGTCTTATTGTCACTCGTCATTTTTCACAAAAACGATGGCAGGAGTATAAGCGGTCAAACAGTGAACTGCTACCGCCTGAATATTGCTGATTTTACCTGTCCGGCTGGTTGGACAAAAATAAACACCACAGTGTCCCGTATGGGATAATAGTCATTTTTTCATCTCATAAATCTCCATGAAATTCCCCGTCCAACGCCTGTTCAACCGGGCAACCTGGCTTAAATTTCATCTTTACCTGGCACTAAGCGTCGGGCTCCTTTTCGCTTTGATGGGGTTGACCGGCAGCATCAGCGTTTATCGCGAAGAACTGGATGCACTGTTGAACCCGGAACTGGTTATCGAAGAGCCGCAGGGTGATTATCAATCGCTGGATAAAATTATGGCATCGGTGCAGGCAGCACATCCAAACCGTTATGGTTCGTGGACGCTGGAAATGCCCCGATCTCCCCACGGTATGATTACCGCCTGGTTCGATAAACCGACGGAGACATACTTCGAGCTTTATGCGCCACTGATGGTGTCTGTAAATCCTTACACAGCAGAGGTTGTTACCAGTCGCTTCTGGGGGCAAACCGTGACCACCTGGCTGCTTGATTTACACACCCAGCTTCGCCTTGATCGCTTCGGCTGGAATGCGGTGGGTATTCTGGGATTATTGCTCATGGTTTCTATCGGCTCCGGACTTTATTTGTGGTGGCCAGGAATAAGCGGGGTACTGCAAGGTTTCGCCGCGCTTGTTCCCGACAGGCTTGCGGCATACGCGTCATCCGTGGCGATCGCCGAACCTGCTCCCGGCAGGTTTTCGGCATATACACCATCCCTGGCGATAAAGATTCGGCATAAGGCCGGCATGATGCAGCTTGTCTTCGATGTACACCGCATAATAGGATTGCTTAGTGCAGCCGTTCTGTTGTTGCTGGCGTTCACCGGTTTTCATTTGAGTTATCCTTCGGTGCTGGAAACCCTGGTCGGTTCATCCGGCATGGCGCACGGCGAAACAGGCCCTAATATAATAAGTACAGGGATTCCCAACGATCACCCCACCAGTTTGAGCGCAGCGGAATTTATTGCTCGTGGCCCGTTTCGGCGCGCCGAACTCAGGCGGGTGACGACACCCATCGGTGACACCGGCGTCTATCGCATCAACTTGCGCCAAGACAGCGAAATCAATCAAAGACATCCATTCACAACGGTCTGGGTGGATCGCTGGAGTGGCCAGATAAAAGAGGTGCGCGACCCTACCACATTTACCAGGGGCGAAAATTTCATGACCTGGATATGGCCTATGCACACCGGCGAGGCCTTCGGCGCCACAGGCCGGCTACTCTGGTTTTTTGCCGGCATGAGTCTGTTCGTCCTTTATGTCAGCGGCTTGCTGCGCTGGTTGTACCGACGCGGCAAGGTTCAGGATCGAGAATTGAATTTTGCCGTAATGCGACCGCTGTTTTACCGGTTGCAAGAAATGATCTACCGCACCGGCTTGATGATTTTACGGCTGACTGGTTTGCTGCTGCAAAAAGCAAAAAACTATGCGCCACATGTTATAAAAGGCTGGGCAACGCTATTGCATTGGATCACTTCACTAATCAATCGACAAAAACGGATAGGGAAGTCCTGAGGATGCCCGACCGGAAGGTATAGGTATCTACACAGTTTTTTATATCACAAATACAAATAGGTCACGCAGCTGCCCCAGGTAAATAACTTTGGGTGGCAATGCCAAGGCTTGGCTCAATTAATTCGGATGCTTCAATTTAGATCATTTAGCCCCGCTGATTTTTAGGGTTATCATCTGGCGGTGCTTCATATCTTCCTCTCACGCCTTATCCGCTAGCTTACCGTGCTTAAAAACACCCGCTAATGCAACGCCGTCAGTCCCCATGACTTTTGCAGTTGCCCAGCCTGGATTCAATAACTTACTGCTATTTATAGAATATACCTTTAATAAGAAAGCGCAGGTGATATCTAAATACCTCCCATATAACTATATGCTGAATGAGCTTGCATTTATTGCCTGAGTAAATATAAGGAAGCTGATGAATTTCAGATTAATTTAATGGTTTTTGATTTTGCTTTTATGGAGATTTAAGGGTGAATTAAGAATAATAGATGCCGTAGTAAAAAGTTGGCTCGCCGGATATAAAACCTGATGAGTTGCGGCCTAATTAGGTAATGAGACAAATTTTTTAGTAGAAAGTGGGTTGGCTGTTCCGGGGGCGCGGGCTTGAATTGACTGAACCAATATCTGTAATTTTTAGTTATTTTTAAGGTTTATTTGATATTGCTTCTATGGAGATTTAAGGAGAAATTAAGAATAATAGAAACCGTGATAAACAGTGACTCGCCGAATGTATAGCGGGGTTTTCGCGGTTGTTGCAACCTGATGAGCTGAAGCTTAATTAGGGGATGAGTCAGATTTTAAGTAGAAAAGTGGGTTAACTATTCCGCGGAGGGTGGTGCGGATTTAAAGGCTCAGTAGGCAGTGCGGTTATCATGTCCGGATTGGCTTCTGTATCAAATCACATGACAAATATAATCATATTTGAACTGGAGAAGTGCTATGAAAACAACAAAACAAAATTTAAACGCCATCGCTTTGGGCGTCGCTCTGGCGATGGGAACTTTATCTGCGCCTGCCTCTGCAGATTTGGGGGTACTACCTATATTACCTAGTCATCCGTCAGGACTAAGTGCTGCATTGGCCTTTGCAGCAGAGGTAAATCCGGTTGTTAAAGACCCAACTTTCGAAGCGTCTGAAAGGACAGGGCTTGCCCTTGTGGAATCCTCATTGAGTTTGATCGCGGCTCGTGAGCATATCGATCCCGTCACCTGCTCCGAGAAGGTATATAAACTTGCAGTGAATGCTTTTGATCTGGAAGGGTCAGCTACTATCAAAGGCGATGGTGAAAAAGCGGTATTGGACGCCGCCTTGACTGAGGCCTCATTAGGCGCCCAGGTTGACGTTTCGGCCGCCCCTGATTCTTCACTTTATGGTGCCAAAATTAAGAATTATGTAGGCGATCACCAGTGGAGTCGTAAAAACAATATCTTTCTTGACCATGCCACCTGGGACTTCAAGCACCCTCAAAGTGGCAGGTTAATCCCGTATGATGAGCACAGCATCAAGGATTACTTCAAGTACATTACTGTTGCAGGTCTTCCTGTTCTTGGCGATGTCCTCGCTACTCCTTTAAACGAATCTTGGGAGTTCGATGCAGGTATTGAGGTAATCACCAAGAAAAATAAACCTGTCACAAAGTGGGGAGAGCTTTCTTGGTATAGACAGCAGGATGGTGGTGACGGTATCCTGGTTGTCACAAAACAATTGATTGCTAAGAATCTCTTGCAATATCACTTTCGTAGGCAACAGGCTTTGCTCCGTTCGACTATAAAGGTAAGGTGTTCGTCACTAAGGGAGTTATTTCCTGTAGTTGACCAAACTGCTGCTACATAGGCAGTTCCGTAAAGAGCTCAGCGAGTGATTCGAGTTCTGGGTTGGAGTAAATAACGGTCCAGTCTCATCCAAGAAGAACCCGTGCGTGGGATTACCCGCCACGGGTTTTTTGCTTTAATCCTTATATGCGAAACAGCTTGTCTCATAAGGGCAGGCAAAATCATGTTCACCAGAATCCAGACATGTTTCTGGTATTTATTAGCAGCCGGTTGTGATTTACATCTTCCTCTCACGTTTTATTTCGCAGCTTACCACGCTAAATAACACCGACAAATGCTGCGTAGTCATTCAGATCCTTTAGCTTTTGCAGTTACACAGCCCGGAATCAGGCATTTACCGCTGTCTTTATAATTTATCTACAATATAACGCAGGTGATATCTAAATAGCTGTCAAGTAACCGTGGTCCCTCGTACTGTTATGATAAATGAGCTTGGTTTGACTGTCTGAGGAAATATCAAAAATCACTGAATTTCAGTAAAATTCAGTGATTTTTGATATTTGTATTATGGAATTTTAAGGTGAAATTAAGAATAATCAAAGGTGAGATAAAACGTTGGTTCACCGATTTTCTCAACCTTATTAGGTGATGCTTAATTAGTGGATGAGTCAATTTTTGGTTATATAACCGATAAATGTGGAATCTTTAAATAGAGCGGTTTCGAGCAAATGCCATAAGCTGCATTAAATAATTTTTTTCGCAGAAAATAGAAAATTTTCATAATTAAAGGTGACATAGCCATTTTCTTAGTAGAAAGGTGAGTTAACTATTCCACAGTGGGTGGTGCGGACATCATGTCCGGATTGGCTTCTGTATCAAGTCACTTGATAAATAAAATCATGTTTGAACCGGAGAAGTGCTATGAAAACAACAAACCATAATTTAAGCGCCATCGCGATGGGCGTCGCTCTGGCGATGGGGTCTGTCTCTGCGCTGGCAGCAAACCCGGCTAATCCCGCAGCATTTGGGCTAAACAAAGCTTCAGATGCGGAGAGGGTTAGTTTAAATCCCACTTTCGAAGCGTCCGAAAGGACTGGTCTTGCCCTGGTGGAATCCTCGTTGAGTTTAATCGCGGCTCGTGTGCATATCGATCCTGTCACCTGTGTCCCGAGAATCTATAAACTTTCAGTGGATGCTTTTGATAAGGAAGGGGAAGCTACGATTTCCGATTTGGAGGGCGGTAAAACAGTATTGGACGCCTTGTTGACCGAAGCATCATTAGGCGCCCAGGTTGACGTTACTGCTCAGGCTGGAGCTGCGCTCTATGGTGCAGGTATTACTCGTTACACGGGCGATCACCAGTGGAGTCGTAAAAACAATGTTTTTCTTGACCGGGCCGAATGGACTTTCAAGCATCCTCAGAATGGAAGTTTAATTCCGTACAAAGAACACAGCGTCAAGGACTACTTCATGCGGATTGAAGATGTTATCGACAAAGAAACCCGAGTGGATCCTCCAGAGGCTTGGGAGTACGACTGGGGTTTTGAGGTTATCAGCAAGACAGGTTTCCCGGTCGAAAAGTGGACCGAGTTGTCTTGGTATCGTCAGCAGAACGGTCATGACGGTATCTTGAGAGTTAAAAAAGAGTTGCTCTCCCCAGATACTTCTAAGCCTCTTTGCCGGATCGTTTACAGGGCATCGGGCTTTACCCCGTTCGAGTATTCAGGAACTGTAAGAGTGATTAAACCGTAACAGTGCCTAAATAGTGCAGCGAGCGAATCGAATTTCTGGGCCGGAGTAAAAAAGCGGCCCAGTCTCATTCAATAACCCGTGTGTGGGTTTTCCCGCCGCGGGTTTTCTTTGTCTGCAAATAAGCGAGGGTGGTGGGTTAAGCCAGATTAAGCGGTTTGGTGATACTGTGCAGCCTCTTAGACTCACTGGTTTTTCACCTGAATTGATACTGGCTAAGCTGTTGCCATCTTTAACCGTTTCAATCGAAGCAGATTGCCCCATATAGACATAGGCAAAATGAGCTTGAATTTCTCTGAGAATAGGTAAGGAATACTGTAGATTTCAGTTGAATTCAATGGTTTTTGATATTCCTTCTATGGAGATTTAAGGCGAAATTAAGAATAATGAAAACCTGATAAAACTTTGGCTCGACTTTCGCGCCCTGATGAGTTGATGCTGATTAAGGGATGATTCAATTTTTTGCTATGTAATCGTTAGAGGTGGAATTCATAAAATAGAGTGGCTTCCAGCAAATGCCATAAGCTGCATTAAATTAAGACTTTTCGCAGAAAATAGAAAGTTTTCATAATTGAAGGTGACATAGCCATTTTTGTAGGGGAGAAAAGTGCGTTAACTATTCCGCTGAGGGAGGCGCGGACATAAAGGGTTAGTAGGCAGTGCGGTTATCATGTCCGGATTGACTTCTGTATCAAATCACATGACAAATATATTCATGTTTGAACTGGAGAAGTGCTATGAAAACAACAAACCACAATTTAAGCGCCATCGCGATGGGCGTCGCTCTGGCGATAGGGTCCGTTTCTGCGCTGGCAGCAAACCCGGATAATCCCGCAGCATTTGGCCTGAACAAGGCTTCAAAGGCTGAGAGAGAGAGTATAAATCCCACTTTCGAAGCGTCCGAAAGGACAGGACTTGCCCTGGTGGAATCCTCGTTGAGTTTGATCGCGGCTCGTACGCATATCGATCCTGTCCACTGTGCCGCGAAGGAATATAAGCTGTCGGTGATGCTTTTGATAAGGAGGGGAAGCTACGATCACCGTTCGATGGTGACAAAACAGTATTGGATGCCGTGTTGACCGAGGCAACATTAGGCGCCCAGGTTGACGTTTCGGCTAAGGCTGGACGCTAAACTTTATGGTGCCGCTATTAAGGATTACACGGGCGATCATCAGTGGAGTCGTAAAAACAATATCTTTCTTGACCAAGCCGAGTGGACCTTCAAGCATCCTCAGAGTGGAAGGTTAATCCCGTACGACGAACACAGCGTCAAGGACTACTTCATGCGGATTGAAGATGTCATCCCCCTCGACCCCGATAATCCAGAGCCGAGGATCCACCTGAATCTTGGGAGTATGACTGGGGTTTTGAGGTCATCACCAAGAAAGGTTTCCCGGTCGCAAAGTGGACCGAGCTGTCTTGGTATCGTCAACAGGACGGTAGTGACGGTATACTGGAAGTTCAAAAAGAGTTGCTCGCTCCAGATACTAACAAGGCTCTTTGTCGGATCGTTTACCAGGCATCGGGCTTTAGCTCCGTTCGAGTATTCGGGTACTGTAAAAGTGATCTAAACAGTAATTCTGTCAAGATAACGCAGGGAGCGATTCGAGTTCTGGTCCGGAGCAAAAAGCGGTCCAGATTCATCCGATAACCCGTGCGTAGGTTTACCTGCCACGGGTTTTTTGCATCTGTAAATAAGCGAAGCGAGCAATAAAACAAGTTGATGGCATGAGTCCGCCGCTGTTGTTGGGCACGGCATGGGCAGAAGCGCCTGAATGACTTAATAGTGGTGCTACCCAATAGATGCAATTACAATATTTGGGCCGCGCTGATAGCGGCCCTATTAATTCAAGCGAGGAAAATCATGAAACTGTTGCAAACCTTTGTCGTGGCTGGATTATTGACGGGCACAGCCTGTCAACAGATGCCCCCCAAGACAGAAAATGTGTCTGCTGATACTGGATCGTCGGCGAGCGCCGTCGCTGGTGCTGAGGTAGACGAACCGACTGCACCGCAGCTAGAGCCAAGCGTGCGCCGCTTAAAGGAGCAATTGAGCCTGAGCGAAGAGCAGACTCAAGAGCTCAATACGGCCTTTAAGGAGGCCCGCGTCAAGCGGGAAGGGTTAACAAAAGAGCTAAGGGATATCTCCGAAAAAAAGAAGGAACGGATGAATGCAGTCTTGACGAAGGAACAGCGAGAAAAATACGAAAAGGCACTCTGGGAGCTCCCTCAGCACCCCGGGAAGCCGGCGCAGTCCGAGCCCTGAAAGGCGCATTCGTCAAGTATCTCAGGGCCACTCACTAGTAGGCCCTGGGTCAGGGGCAACAATAAATCTACCCGCCATTTTTTGTTGAAAGACTTCTTCATATTCCAGCGCTGAACCGTTGTTCCTGTGGAACCCGTCCTTAATCGTGGTCACGACCACATCGCGCCCCTCACACCTATAGCTTAAACGGCTTGGTGATACTGAGCTGTCACTTAGACTCCGCTGGTTTTTCACCAAACTACAAATTGGCAAAACTGTTGCCATCGTTAACCGTTTCAAGGACAGCTTGCCCCATAAGGGCAGGCAAAATCATGTTCATTGGAATCCAGGCCTATATCTGGGACTTATTGTCAGCTGGTTGTGATTCATATCATCCTCTCAGGCCTTATCTCGCTAGCCTACCGTGCTTAAAAATCACCAACTAATGCTGCATAGTCAATCAGCACCCGCCTTTCTAACTTTTGGAATTGCTCAGCCTGGAATCAGGCATTTTCCGATGTACTTATGGTATGCCTTCAATAAAAAAAGCAGGAGATAACAAAACAGTTCTCATATAAAAATATGCTGAATGAGCTTGCATTTATTGCCTGAGTAAATTTAAGGAGGCCGATGAATTTCAGTTAATTTAATGGTTTTTGATATTGCTTTTATGGAGATTTAAGTATGAATTAAGAATAATAGAAGCCGTAGTAAACAGTTGGCTCACCGAATTTAAAACCTGATGTGTAACTGCTTAATCAGGTATTGAGTCAATTTTTTAGTAGAAAGGGGGATGGCTGTTCCACGGAGGGTGCGAGCTTGAATTGACTGAATCAATGCCTACAAATTTTAGTTATTTTTAAGGTTTATTTGATATTGCTTCTATGGAGATTTAAGGAGAAATTAAGAATAATAGAAACCGTGATAAACAGTGACTCGCCGAATGTATAGCGGGGTTTTCGCGGTTGTTGCAACCTGATGAGCTGAAGCTTAATTAGGGGATGAGTCAGATTTTAAGTAGAAAAGTGGGTTAACTATTCCGCGGAGGGTGGTGCGGATTTAAAGGCTCAGTAGGCAGTGCGGTTATCATGTCCGGATTGGCTTCTGTATCAAATCACATGACAAATATAATCATATTTGAACTGGAGAAGTGCTATGAAAACAACAAAACACAATTTAAACGCCATCGCTATGGGCGTCGCTTTGGCGATGGGATCTTTTACTGCGCAAGCAGTCCCAGAACATCCTTCATTACCTGGGTTGCACGCAATTTCAGGTGCGGAAAGAATTAGCGACTATCCCACTTTTGAGGCTGCTGAAAGAACTGGTCTTGCCCTGGTGGAATCCGCATTGAGTTTGATCGCGGCTCGTACGCATATCGACCCTGAATTCTGCAGCGCTAAAACTTATAACGTATCAGTGGATACTAGTGTGCTGGAAATTTTTGGGCAGGCTCAGATCACCGCCAATGGCTTTCCCGGTGCTACAATATTGTCAGCCCTAACGGGTGAAGTATTTAATATCGGTGGAGATACTACTGGCGCCCATGTTATTGTTACGGCTGACCCAGCAGCGTCACTCGCTGGTGCGAATATTACTGCTTACCTGGGTACCCACGAGTGGAGCCGTTTAAACAATATCTTTCTTGACAGTGCCATCTGGGTCTTCGAGCATCCTCAAAGCCACAGGTTAATCCCGTACGACGAGCACAGCATCAAGGACTACTACAAACGTGTTGAAGATTTGGTTGACGGTCCTGAATCTTGGGAATACGACTGGGGTACAGAAGTCATCACCAAGGAAGGTCTTCCTGTTGCAAAATGGACCGAGCTGTCTTGGTATCGTCAACAGGACGGTGAAGATGGTGTCATAAAAGTTAGAAAAGATTTACTCGCTCCAAAATCAAGAGCGCCTCTTTGCCGAATCGTTTACAAAGCATCTGGCTTTTCTCCGTTCGAGTATTCAGGTACTGTAAAAGTGTTTAGACCAAGTGATTTGTAACACTGTCTAGATAGCTCAGCGAGCGATTCGAGTTCTGGACCGGAGTTAAAGCGGTTCAGTCTCTTCCAAAGACCCGTGCGTGGGTTTACCCGCCACGGGTTTTCTGCGTCTGCAACTAAGTGAGGCGCGCAATAAAACAAGTTGATGGCATGGTCCTCCGCTGCTTTTGGGTTCGGCATGGGAGGGCGCCCTGAACGACTTAATAGTAGTGCTACCCAATAGATGCATTTACAATATTAGGGCCGCGCTGGTAGCGGCCCAATTAATTCAAGCGAGGTAAATCATGAAATTGTTGCAAACCTTTGTCGTGGCCGGACTATTAGCGTGCACGACAGCTAATGCTGGTGTAGACAGCCCGGCTGCTAAGCAGATAGACTCAAGTGTGCTGCGCTTAAAGAAGCAGTTAAGTCTAACCGAACAGCAGGCTCAAGAACTCAAAAAGATCTTTAAGGAAGCCCAGGCTAAGCAGGAGGTGGTAATAACGCAACTACGCGATCTCTCCAAAAAAAAGCAGGAACGGATGAATGAGATCTTGACGCAAGAGCAGAAGGAAAAATACGAAGAGTTGCGCTGGGAAGTCCCTGAGCACCCGGAACAACCGGGACAACCGGGACGGTCGGAGCCCTGAAAGAGGCTGCAGTCGCCCGAATACCTCGGGCCACCCACATGGCCATGGTTTTCTCATAAAAAATTAACTTGTCCCAGTAGGGGAGTCTGCAAACTTTCAATGCCGGCTCGAAAATACTGTAATCGTGTCTTTGCCCCTGCTTAATATCCAAGCAGGATACGCGGATTACCTGGTCAAAATTCAATCGGTACAAACCGATCAATTTGGCCAGTTTCTGCTCGGTGCCAACGCAACATGCAAATGAAGCGGGGGAAGCCGTTTACGAGTCCCGCGATATTGGCTGGATTATAGGCATTCCTTTCCATGCAGGCAGTGCATGATCGCAATTCTTCTGGGGGAAGTTTTGCCACTTTGCGGGAAACTGCCCAGGATTTTTAATGTGACTTTTTAGATAGCTATGGGTTTCAAATGAGGTAGGGTTTTACTGCGTTTGGCGTGCATCGACTTACCGTGAAACCATGTCGTCGGACGCTCATTTTGTCGTAAAAAAATTGTGTTCATCTCTAAAAAAGAGGTAAAATTTGAGGTTTTATATAGGTTGTTGCGCTTTCCATGCGGTCAAAATTCTGTTCCTCTCCTGAGAAATCCATTCTGAATTCTTCACTCGAGAGGTTCGATTGTCGCAGTGAAGCATTAGTGTGGATGAAAGCTGCAGTAGCAATCAGGAAATTATAATAGTCAATGAGTATTCTTGTTACCGGCGGCGCCGGGTTTATCGGTTCAAATTTTGTGTTGGACTGGCTGGCGCAATCTGACGAAGCGATCATCAATCTCGACGTACTCACCTACGCAGGCAATCGCGAGAATCTGGCCTCACTGGCTGGGGATGAGCGGCATCTTTTCGTACAAGGCGACATTGGTGATACCACCCTGGTGACCCGTCTGCTCGCCCAACATCAACCCCGCGCCATCATCAATTTCGCCGCCGAGAGCCATGTGGATCGCTCCATTCACGGCCCGGAAGATTTCATTCAGACCAACATCGTCGGCACCTTTCGTTTGCTGGAAGCGGTACGCGCCTATTGGAGCAACCTGCAAGGCGAAGCCAGGCAAAATTTTCGCTTCCTGCATGTGTCCACCGATGAAGTTTACGGCTCGCTTGCCAAGGATGATCCGGCATTTTCCGAAACCCATCGCTACGAGCCCAACAGTCCTTACTCGGCTAGCAAAGCCGCCAGCGACCACCTGGTGCGTGCCTACCATCACACCTATGGGTTGCCTGTGCTCACCACCAACTGCTCCAACAACTACGGCCCGTATCACTTCCCGGAAAAGCTAATCCCGCTGATGATCGTCAATGCTCTTGCAGGCAAGCCGTTGCCCGTGTATGGCGATGGGCAGCAAATCCGCGACTGGCTCTATGTCAAAGACCATTGCAGCGCCATTCGCCGCGTGCTGGAAGCAGGCAAAGTCGGCGAGGTCTACAACATCGGCGGCTGGAACGAAAAACCCAACATCGATATCGTTCACACGGTTTGCGCACTGCTTGACGAACTCCGCGCTCGAGCGGACAGCAAGAGCTATCGCGAACAAATTACCTATGTTACGGACCGCCCCGGCCACGATCGCCGCTATGCCATTGATGCGAGCAAGATAGAGCGTGAACTCGGCTGGAAACCAGCCGAAACCTTCGACACCGGCATTCGCAAAACCGTCCAGTGGTATCTGGAAAATCAGGGCTGGGTAGCCAATGTCCAATCCGGCGCCTACCGCGAATGGGTTGAAAAGAACTACACAGGGCGTACTGCATGAGAAATACGCCGGGAGCGAATTTGCACGGCGTGGCCGCCCGAAGGGTGTCGAGGCAGGGATAGCTCGACATGAAAATTCTGCTGTTCGGTAAAGATGGCCAAGTCGGCTGGGAGTTGCAACGCAGCCTTGCGCCTTTGGGCGAGCTGGTGGCGCTGGGTACTGATAGCCAGGATCTGTGTGGCGACTTCACCAATCTGGACGGTATCGCCCAAACTGTTCGCGCCGTCGCTCCGGATGTTATCGTCAATGCCGCAGCCTATACCGCTGTCGACAAAGCCGAGAGCGAACCCGAGTTGGCCCGCACCATCAATGCACTGGCTCCCGGAGTTTTGGCCCAGGAAGCCAAGCGTAGCGGTGCCTGGCTGATTCATTATTCCACCGACTATGTGTTTGACGGCAGTGGCGACAAACCATGGCTGGAAACCGACCCTACCGGTCCCCTGAGTGTCTACGGCAAAACCAAACTGGAAGGCGAAGAAGCTATCCGCGCTACGGGCTGCCAACATCTGATCTTTCGCACCAGCTGGGTTTATGCCGCGCGTGGCGGCAACTTTGCCAAAACCATGCTGCGGCTGGCGCAGGAGCGAGATCAGCCTCTACCGTCATCAACGACCAGATCGGCGCGCCCACCGGTGCCGATCTGCTGGCGGATGTAACCGCCCATGCCATTCGCGTGGCTTTGCAGCGTCCTGATGTCAGCGGCCTGTATCATCTTGGTGGCCAGCGGGCGAAACTTCCTGGCACGACTATGCCAGTTTTGTCATTGATTTTGCCCGCCAAGCCGGTATCGAAATCAAGGTTGCGCCAGAGGCAATCCAGCCCGTGCCTACCAGCGCATTTCCATTGCCAGCCCCGCGCCCTAAAAACTCGCGCCTGGATACCGCAAACTGCAAAACACCTTCGACCTAAATCTGCCCCATTGGCAAACGGCATTACCCGTATGCTTACTGAAATTCTTGAGAAACAATTATGACCCAACGTAAAGGTATTATTCTCGCCGGCGGCTCCGGCACCCGGCTTTACCCGGTGACCAAAGTCGTCTCCAAAGCAACTGCTGCCGATTTACGACAAGCCGATGATCTACTATCCGCTCAGCACGCTGATGCTGGCGGGCATTCGCGACATTCTGATTATTTCCACGCCGCAGGATACTGCCGCGCTTTGAGCAATTGCTTGGCGACGGCAGCGAGTGGGGCCTTAACCTGCAATACGCCGTGCAACCCAGTCCGGATGGCCTTGCCCAAGCCTTTATCATCGGCAAAGACTTCATTGGCAATACCCCAAGCGCTTTGGTGCTGGGCGACAACATCTTCTATGGCCACGACCTGCACAGCCCAGCTTGAGCAAGCCATGGCGCGCAAACAAGGCGCAACCGTCTTCGCCTACCATGTGCAAGACCCTGAGCGTTATGGCGTAGTGGCTTTCGATGCGCAAGGCCGCGCCACCAGTCTGGAAGAAAAGCCCGCAAGCCCCAAGAGCAACTATGCCGTCACCGGTCTGTATTTTTACGACAATCAGGTCGTCGACATCGCCGCCAACCTCAAGCCCTCTGCACGTGGCGAGCTGGAGATTACCGACCTGAACCGCATTTATCTTGAACGCGACCAACTCAATGTGGAAATCATGGGGCGAGGTTATGCCTGGCTCGATACCGGCACACACGAGAGCCTGATTGAAGCCAGCAATTTCATCGAGACCATCGAACACCGACAGGGCTTGAAAGTGGCTTGCCCGGAAGAAATTGCCTACCGCAAAGGCTTTATCGATGCCGAGCAACTGGAAAAGCTGGCGCAACCGCTCGCTAAAAACGGCTACGGACAATATCTGCAACGCTTGCTGAAAGAAGGAGTGCAGCCATGAAAGTTATCCCCACCGCTATTCCCGACGTGCTCATCATCGAACCCAAAGTGTTCGGCGACGAGCGCGGCTTCTTTTTTGAAAGTTTCAACCGCCGCCAATTCGCCGAACTTGACCGGACGTGATGTCGATTTCGTGCAAGACAATCACTCACGTTCGGTGAAAAACGTGCTACGCGGCCTGCATTACCAAATCCAGCAACCCCAAGGCAAGCTGGTGCGCGTGGTGCAAGGCGCGGTATTTGACGTGGCCGTGGACATCCGCCGCAGTTCGCCCACCTTTGGGCAGCATGTCGCAATAGAGCTGTCCGCCGAAAACAAACGCATGTTGTGGGTACCCGAAGGTTTCGCGCATGGCTTTGTGGTGCTTTCGGATACGGCAGAGTTTCTCTACAAAACCACCGACTACTGGGCGCCAGAATTCGAGCGCAGCATTGCCTGGAATGACCCGGCCATCGGCATCCAATGGCCCATTCAAGGCGAACCCACCTTGTCCGCAAAAGATCAACAAGCCAAATCCCTGGCAGAAGCGGAGCATTTTGCATGACCCACTTCCCGAACAACATCAATCAACCCCCACGCTGCCCAGCCCACATCCCTCTTGGCACTGGGCAAAAGCCTCTGGCGCAACCGCCAACTCATCGTGCAAATGACCAAGCGCGAAGTGGTAGGTCGCTACAAAGGCTCGGCCATGGGCTTGGCCTGGTCGTTCTTCAACCCCGTGTTCATGCTGGCGGTGTACACCTTCGTCTTCTCCGAGATTTTCAAATCTACGCTGGGGCGGGATTGGTGGTGACGATAGCAAAATACAATTCGCCGTGGTTCTTTTTGTCGGCATGATCGTGCTTAGCCTGTTTAGCGAGGTGCTCAACCGCGCGCCCGGATTGATTCTATCCAACGTCAATTACGTCAAGAAAGTGGTGTTCCCGATTGAAATACTGCCAGTCATTGCCATGGGTGCAGCGCTCTTCCACAGCTTTATCAGCCTGGGCGTGCTGCTCGCCGCTTTTGCCTTGTTTAACGGTTACTTGCATTGGACAGCGATTTTCATCCCGCTCGTATTGCTACCGCTCGTCATTCTCACGCTAGGCATTTCCTGGATGCTTGCATCCCTGGGCGTATTCCTGCGCGATGTCGGGCAAACCATCGGCATCATTACCACCGTGTTGATGTTCTTTCCCCTGTCTTTTACCCGGTGACTGCAGTGCCGGAAAAGTTCCGTCCGTTCATCATGGCCAACCCGCTCACCTTCATCATCGAGCAAGCGCGAGAAGTGCTGATCTGGGGGCATTTGCCAAACTGGATAGGTTTGGGTGGCTACACCCTGGCTGCTACTGCCTTTGCCTGGGCAGGCTATGCCTGGTTTCAAAAAACCAGAAAGGGGTTTGCCGATGTCCTCTAATGATATGGCTATCCGCGTTAGCAACCTTGGCAAGTGCTACCATATCTACGACACTCCGCGTGACAGGCTCAAGCAATTCGTTCTGCCCCGACTGCAACGCTTGGCAAGGCAGCCGTCTAAGCAATACTTTCGCGAATTCTGGGCACTCAAGGACGTGTCGTTTGAGGTCAAAAAAGGCGAAACTGTCGGCATAATCGGGCGCAATGGCAGCGGTAAATCCACTCTGCTGCAAATGATCTGTGGTACGCTCAATCCCACCAGCGGCAGCATTCAAACCAATGGCCGCATCGCGGCGCTGCTGGAACTTGGGTCAGGCTTCAATCCCGAGTTTACCGGTCGGGAAAATGTCTACATGAATGCGGCAGTGCTTGGTCTGAGTAAGGGTGAAGTCGACGAGCGTTTTGAGGAGATAACCGAGTTTGCCGGCATCGGTGAGTTTATTGATCAGCCTGTCAAGACCTATTCCAGTGGCATGACAGTTCGGCTGGCATTCGCTATTTCGGTATGTGTGAAGCCTGATATTTTGATTGTAGACGAAGCCTTGGCTGTGGGTGATGCTGCCTTCCAATTCAAGTGTATGGAAAGGTTGCAATCCTTAACCCAAAGTGGAACGACACTTCTCTTCGTTTCTCATGATATGTCCATGGTGAAGAACTTTTGTCAGGGCGCAATTTATTTGCAATCAGGGCGCGAGCGTGCTCAGGGATCCCCGGAGGAGATTGCAGAACTGTACTTTATGGATATACGTGATGAGCAGAAGCGTAATCAGGCGGCAGGGCAATAGGGTTACTGTTAAACCTTTTCTTGGAAATGGACGGGGAATTGCTTTCGGGACTGACGATGGGAAAATTGATAGCATCCAGTTTGAACCTGAGGGGGGGCAATCTGCCATTTTTACAATGGGCGAGCTTGCAAGAGTCTCGATTGAAGTAACTTATAAAGACACTGTTCTCTATCCAACATTGAGTTTGTTGATTCAGGATCATAGGTTGGTTAATTTAGGAGGACGTCATTTTAATCTTGATGGCAATAGCTCTGATGGTGGGATTAAACGGGTAAAAGTTGATATAGATATACCTATTTGTTTTACTCCTGGCCGCTACCATGTCACGGCTCGACTTGAAGACAGGCGTTCTAATCAGCTTATGATGCCTATTGATAAGCAAGTGGGGGTCTTAATGTTTGAGGTTAGCGGATCAAATAATGATTTTTTAGGTCCCGTAGTTATAAATATGAATGCATCACCTGATAGCAACCCCCTTCAGTTAATTGATTAACGTATGGAGCCAGAGGCAATTGAAGTTAATTATTAAAACGTTTCAGTGCGCATGTTATTACGCTTGTGGGACTTGCCATGAACGCTGAAACCCCGTGGGCGAATTGTCTGATATCGATGGTAGTAGACAATCTACCCGCTCATTATTTTAAGGCCGAATTACTGCTCCTTTCCATTAATAGGTTTGGCGCCATCCCGGCGGAGAATGTAATCGTTCAGTGCGTTGACCGCGTCGATCCATCGTTTAAAAGATTTGTTCAGGATAGAGGGTATCTTTTCCGTGAAATTGCTCCCTATCTCGACGGAACTTATTGCAACAAACTCCAGCAGTTGGAAGGGCTGGACAAAACCCTCACGAGTATGAATGGAATATTCTTGCTCGATATAGATACGGTGCTGCTTGGCAAGCTTGAGATGCCGGCGTATGACAGAGTTCTCGGCAAGATTGTGGATGGTCCAAACCCATCGATAGAAATCTTAGAGCGGATATTTTCCGCGGCAGGTGTGACTCTTCCAGATCGTGTGCCTTGTGACCTGAATAAGGGTATCACTTTGGCTACGAATTTCAACGGTGGATTCATCTATGTACCTGCGTGGCTTGTATCCGAAGTTTCGTCTCGATGGCGTAGCTGGGCAGAATGGCTCTTCGAGCATCCTGATCTGTTTGATACTCCGCAACAACGCATTCATATAGACCAGATATCTATGGCACTGACGTTAGCTGGCGGGGATATCCCTTTTGCGCCGCTTGCAGCAAACTTCAACTTTCCTATTCAATCAGATAGAACACCTTGGACATTTGAGCACGCAGCACCGTTAAGCATCCTTCATTATCACACAGGGCTCAATCCGTTTGGCTTGATCGAACCCGCCCCCGGAGGGATTGAGCCAATCAAGGCAGCGGTCGAGCAAATTAACGAGGCGATTGCTACTGCCGGTGAGTTCAGGTTTTTTGACGTGTTTAAGCGAAGCCAGGCTTCTCGTTTACGCCCCGCTGCCGACCAGCCACACGAGAAGTTGCACGCCACTCTAGCTGCTCTTAACCTGCCGCAGGGGAATCGCCGACTGATACTTCACGCAGGCACGCCGAAAACGGGCACCTCATCCCTCCAGAGCTTCCTTGACAAGAACCGCGAAGCGCTTCTTGAACATGGTCTTCTCTATCCCCAAACCGACGAAACCATGAAACCACCTAAGCATCAGTGGTTAGTTAATTGCTTACTCGCTGCTGACGAGGAGAGCCTTTGTAGTCGCTTGCAAGATGCATTAAATGAGCTGACTCCTTCGGTCCAGACGGTTTTCTTGTCTACCGAAGGATTATTCAACCATTGGTGGGACTTTAGCAGTACAGCGAAGTCAATGCTTGCGGCCTTGGCAGAGTGGTTTGATGTAGAAGTGTGGATATGGTTTCGGGACCCGGAAAGCTTTGCAAACAGTTTATATCGCCAAAATCTTATCAACCCCCGTATTGGTATTGCCCAATGCTACGGTCGAGATTTATCGTTCGGAGAAATGCTTGATGACCCTTGGTTCGTCAGACATCTCGATTACCTCGGATTTGTGCGCGAAATTCAATCGATCTTTGGCGACAGTGCAATACGTCCGATCGCTTACACAGGAGATACGATTGGAACCTGTAAGGCATTATTGGGAATCGGCGACTTACCTGACTATCCGATACGAGAAAACATGAGTCTTGGTCAAACTGGCGCTGAGTTAATACGGATTTTGAATCGTCACGATTTGGAGGAGGACGCCAAGTCTGAGGCTGCTATGTTGGTCAAGAAACTAAGCGTTTTATTGGATGATGGTGCGAATCCATTCGTTTTATCCTCGGAAGACCGTCGTCGATTGCGAAATATCACTGCTCTAGGCAACGCGGTGCTAAAAACTGAATTCGGTTTCTGCTGGCCTATTCACGCCAATTAGGAATGAATCACGTATAGTAAAAAGAGAAATGCATCATAAATATGGCTTCACAAAAATCAATGCAACATCATAAATGCCACACGGAGTGATTCAAGAAGTCTTTGAATCAATGTCCATCCTCGCTTAATTTGCCTGATCCGCAATCCAATCAATTGTGTCTGGTCGTCTGCAAGGATGACAGTGTTCTGGCTGCCAATAAGGTTCTTGATCAGGTAGGATTGGAAAGTTTTTGAAGCTTCTGAAAATCCTGGGTTAGAGGAGGCGGTCTTTGAGGGTGATGGGACAGGAATAAGATCAAGCTTGATACCTGTTCTTCAAGGCATTTATCGAAATCGAATAGATTCGTTTAGAGAGATATTTACAGGAAGATTTTACAAAGTGGATGAAAATTGCATGGGTGCTCAAAAGGAGCGCTCGACTTGGCAGTTGAAAAATTTGTGAAAAATCCTCGAGTTGTTTTTTGTATGGGAAGAAGCCCATTTTTTCGGAATAGATCATGTTGATTTCACTGCACCTACCTAAAACCGCCGGTAGTAGCTTTTTGATGTCCCTTGAACAACACTATGGCGAGAGGTTATCAAGAGATTATGCTGATAAACCTATAAACACCCCTATGCTTAGAAGAAATTCTGGTGCATTGGTAAACTGCATTTTAAATGGACTCCGACGGGATGAAGGACTCGAATGTATTCATGGGCATTTTCTTCCATTGAAATATTTATTCTATAGCACCAGGCAAGACGTGAGATTTGTAACATGGATGCGTGATCCTGTTGAAAGGCTTGCGTCACATTATTTTTTTTGGCTTAGAAATTATGATCCCGTGAATTCTCCACCGCTTCACAAACGAATGATCATGGAAAAATGGTCTCTGGAGCGGTTTTGCTTAGGTCCAGAATTACAAAACTTTTATTGTCAGTTTTTCTGGGGATTCCCTCTTAGTCGATTTGATTTCATCGGAATCACAGAATATTACGAAACCGAATTCGATTTTTTTTCTAGAGTATTCTTGGGGTCTTCGCTTCAACCAGCCAAGGCGAACATAAATCCTAACAAGGGGAAAACATCATATTTTGATGATGAAGACCTGATAAATAAAATAAAAAAGCATCATAGCAAGGATATTGTATTGTACGAAAAAGCATTAAATATTCGGCTCAAAAATCGTCCAGATGGCACAATTGATCGCTATTCTTGATTATATTGGAGTGAAACTTTTTCTTACAGAATCAGATAACGTCCTTAAACATAGTCAGATTTGCTTGCATTATGTGGGTTAATTGGCTGTTAGAATAGAATTGAAGAACAATAAATTCATTGTTGTATTGGGAGTACTTCGCACGAGCGCGGTCATGTGTGTCTTGCCTTGGACGATAAGGTGCGAATATGAATTATTGGGCTTTAGTCATGTCGAAAGGAATTAAGTAAATGTCAAAAGGTAAATTTATGTTTCACGTTGTAGGTGCTGGCCGGGGAGGAACGAGCTTACTCGCAGGGTTGCTCGACTATCACCCAGGATTAGAAGTAGGTTTTGAACTTTACTCATTTGCTTATTTGATGGGGAATAAATTGCCTTATCAAGGTCCGGAATTATTTCATAAGCGAGCGGAAGCTTATGTGTCTGCCTGCAAACAACAGGCAAATCAGCATCCCAATGTACTTTGGGGTAATAAAATTACAACAGAACAGATATTTGGCTTAGAAGATCACAATTTAGCTAACCCAGAATTGAAAATAGACGTACTAAATATGTTTTTCAATCATTATCTGAAAGATATGCCAATTATATTTGTTTTGCGAGATGGCAGAACATGCATAAATTCAAAAATACAAAGAACGGGACAGTCCATAGAAAAAGCGTGTGAGAGGTGGCAGTACTCGGTATTGTGTTACAAGTTTTTCAAGACATGTCCATGCAAATAATATTTGCGTTCGATACGAAGACATATTAGTTAATCCACAAGCAACTTTAATCAACATTTGTGATTTTCTAAAGATTCCATATCGAGAAGAAATGTTGAATGGAACTCACAACAAAAAAATGCTGCCAGAGTATCAGAATAATAAATTTGATTTAGCGAAAACAAAATCCATTGACCTCCCTGATGATTGTTTTTTTAAAATAAAAGATGATTTGAAATACTGTGGTTATTTGATGTGCGGACTGATCGCTCAGCACAATGGAAAACTGGTAGCATGAGTCTCGCTCGCTGCATGACAAAAAATCTGAGAGAAGCACATTATGTGATTATGGGATTGATCCAGAAATGGCATTAAGGTTTAGTAAGATTCAATGCGCTGAATTATCGCATTTATGAAAAATGGCAAGCTTGCTTGAATCACAAGCTTTATCCTGAACATGCAATCGATATGGAAAAACAAGCAAATCTCATAGTCGCCCTAGTGCGTTTTAATGTTACTGAGGGAACCTCAAATTACAATGAAAATTAAGAACAACAAATTGATCGTAGTATTAGGAATGCACCGCAGCGGCACGAGCACAATTACACGCGGGTTGCAGGCAATGGGTGTGGGCCTCGGCGATAGACTGATGCCGCCCTTTGAAGGTAACAACCCCAAAGGTTTTTGGGAGGACATTGATCTTAATACGCTGAATATCGAAATGTTGAGTGCCATTGACAACGATTGGTGTCATCTAGCTGGCATAGACTCAATCGATATAGATATTTTACGCAAGGAGGGTTACTTTCTCCGTGCCGCCGAGTTACTTCGACAGAAGGTCAGCAACGTGCCTGTCTTTGGTTTCAAAGATCCACGTGTAGCAAAACTATTGCCCTTCTGGAAAGAGGTGTTTAGCCACTGTCAATTTGATGTGAGCTATGTCATGGCCGTGCGTCATCCACTCAGTGTGGTCAAGTCTTTAGCCAAACGTGACGGGATTGAAGCAGGACAGAGCTATCTGCTGTGGTTAGTCCATGTCATCACTAGTTTGACCGGCAGCGCGGGTAATAAGCGGGTGCTTGTTGATTATGACCGCCTCATGCAATCACCAGATCATGAGTTAAATCGGATAGCAAAACATCTAAATTTGAAAATCGATCCGACAGAATTACAAAACTATAAAGCCGAGTTTCTTGATCAGGGACTACGGCATACGGTTTTCGAACTGAATGATTTGTTGTTGGATGACAGCTGTCCGCCGATTGTACGTGAGGTATATGCTGCCTTGCTCGATGTGGCATCCAAAAAAACAAAGGTTAATGAGGTAGAGATACAGAACAAGTTAGTGCATTGGTCAGACGAGTTTGAGCGGCTTAGATCACCTCTGCTGTTGGTAGATAAGCTTTTGGCGCAGAAGTTGGTTGCCACACAAGCCGTGGCCGAACGCGACGGGCAGATCGCTAATCTCAACCAGTCCGTGGCCGAACGCGACGGGCAGATCGGTAATCTCAACCAGTCCGTGGCCGAACGCGACGGGCAGATCGGTAATCTCAACCAGGCCGTGGCCGAACGCGACGGACAGATCGGTAATCTCAGGCACGCCGTGGCCGAACGCGACGGACAGATCGCTAACCTCAAGCAAGCTGTGTCTGCGCGAGATGATCAGATTGCCAGACTCAATGATCAAGTAGCTGAGCTAAATGACAGGATTATGCTCTTAGAGCGGGAAGGTTCTGAACGAAATCAGATTGTTCAGGCCCAAGCGAACACAATCGCTGAACTACAGGGTTCCACCAGCTGGAGAGTCACACGTCCGTTACGATATGTCGGTCGCCTACGGCTAAAGGCTCGAGATGTGCGAAACGTAGCCCGCCGACTGCATCAGAGTGAACCATTGCCGGTGCTGTTGAAGAAGGTGGTGAGAGTCTCGCTCCGGGAGGGTTTGCGAGGTGTGAAGACGCGTGTTCGCCAACAACACTACCTGGCAACTCAATCGGCGGTTTTATCGCCGTCAATGCTTTCAACTGCAGAGATGGGGTTCTCGCTCGAGCCAGCCGCTATAGTGCGTGATCCTCAGGGGCGTTATGCGCTGGCGCCTGCGTCCAGAGGTTATACTTACATTGAGCCGCAGCGCCCTGCGGATCTCGACGCTCAGCTTGCGGCCCTGCAGTCTGCGCACTTGATCTCGATCGTAGTGCCTGTCTACAACACAACTCCTGAGCTTCTGAGGGCTGTGCTCGCGTCTGTGCAGTCGCAATGGTATCCGCATTGGCAATTGGTGCTCGCTGATGACGCTAGTCCTTCTGAAGAGACGCGCAACTTGCTGGACAAGATAGACCATCCGCAGATCAAATTGCTGCATCTTGAAACCAATCAGGGCATTGCGGGAGCGACAAATGTTGCACTTGAGGCTGCTGAGGGTGATTTCATTGTATTTATGGATCACGATGATGAACTCACCGTGGACTGTTTATACGAACTCGCGCTGTGCATCGAGCGAGAGCAGCCAGACTTCATCTATAGCGATGAAGACAAGCTCACCGAAGATGGCGAATACGCACAGCCGCATTTTAAACCGGACTGGTCGCCGGATACCATGATGAGCACCATGTTTACCGGTCACGTGTCCTGCGTACGTCGCAGCCTGCTGGAAAAGGTCGGTGGCTTGCGCTCGCAGTTTGATGGCTGCCAGGACTGGGACTTCGTTCTGCGTGTCGCCGAGCATACCGACCATATCAGCCACATCCCCAAGGTGCTGTATCACTGGCGCATCATTCCCGCCTCCGTCGCCTCGGACATTGCCGCCAAGCCGTACGTCCTTGATGCCTCCCGCCGCGTTCGGATGGATGCCCTTGAGCGCCGGGGCCTGGAAGGTAGCGTGGAACCTGTCAGTCAGGTGCCTGGATATTTTCGGGTCAACTATCACCTGCACGGTACACCGCTTATCTCGATCATTATTCCCACGCGTGACAACGAGAAGGTGCTGCGCCGATGCGTCGAGTCGATCCAGCAGAAGAGCAGTTATCGCAACTTCGAGATCATAATCCTCGACAATGGTTCAGTCGACAGCTCTACACTCGCCTATCTCCAGGTGCTGCATGATGAAGGGCAAGCGCGGGTCATCCGGCATGACGCGCCCTTCAACTTCTCCGAACTGAACAATATCGGCGTGGAGAATAGCGACGGCGAACTGCTACTGTTTCTCAACGATGACACTGAAGTGCTCTGTAGTGACTGGCTGGAACGCATGGGTGGATACGCACAGTTGCCGCATATTGGCGCCGTGGGTGCCAAACTGCTATATCCCGGTGGCAAGGAGATACAACACGCTGGCGTACTCAACCTGACAAACGGCCCAGTGCACGCGTTCCTTCGCCACGACAGCGAGCTGCCCGGCTACTTCATGCGAAACTTGTTGGAGTACGACTGGCTGGCTGTCACCGGTGCCTGTCTGATGATGGAAGCCAGCAAGTTCAATGCACTGGGCGGATTCGATGTGACCTTGCCGATTGCCTACAATGACATCGAGCTGTGCCTACGGAGTGTTGAAAAGGGCTTCTACAACGTCGTCTGTCAGGCGGTGACACTGATACACCACGAATCGGTCAGCCGGGGCCTTGATCACGACGACTCGATCAAGCTGGCGCGCCTGCAGAAGGAACTTGGCCGTCTCTACGACATGCACCCCGACTATTTCCAGTATGACCCTTTTCATAACCCGAATCTGCACCCCAGTGGGCTCAACTTCGAGGTACCAGCCTGATGCGCGACATGACGAGAAAGAACCACGAAGCGATAGAGATAACCGATATGCCGTCTTCCCCCTTTGATGCTAGCGAACTTGATCGTCCTGATCGATAGCGCTGCCGCTGTCTCGTTCGACTTTTTCGACACGCTGTTTGTCCGCCCCTTGGCGAACCCCGAGGATGCTTTCGATATCCTCGGGCGCCAATTTGCTATTCCGGACTTCCGTGAACGCCGAAGAGCGGCACAGGTAGAGGCATTTCGTCGTATGCAGGCCGCCGGCCGCAAGGAAATCACCTTGGGGGATATCTACGCCTGTTTCTCAGAAACGGGCGTGTCCAGCGATGAGCTGATGCGTGCAGAATATGCTCTCGAACTGGCGTTGGTCGAGCCGAATCCAGAGATGTTCGAGCTCTTTCGTGCACTGCTAGACACGGGCAAACCCGTGGTCATCACGTCGGATATGTATTTGTCCGCCGATTTCTTTATCGAGGCGCTTCAGCCGCATGGCCTGGCGCATTTGCCTCTGTTCATCTCTGCGGACTGCAATGCGACCAAGCGTGACGCAGGGGAGCTGTTCGACATCGTGGCCGCCAAACTGGGCCTGCCGGCAGGCGAGATTCTGCATGTCGGGGATAACCAGCTGGCGGATGTCGAGCGTCCACGGGAAAAAGGACTAATGGCTTTCCACTATCGTGCTAGCCGTGAGCAGGTTGTTAAGAAGAGTGCTTCGCTTTCGACTTCGATTGGACATGGTCTGTTGCGTACTCGTGCCCGTGATATCCAACCGGGCTCCTATGCCGAGCTTGGTTTCATCTATGGGGGCGCGGCCAACTTGGGATTTCTGCACTGGATCAGGGAACGTGCTCGTGTGGATGGCGTCGACCATGTGCTATTCCTTTCTCGTGATGGCTATGCACTCGAGCGCATAGCCCGGGCTCAGGCGGAGAGCGGGTTGCCCGACTTTTGCTATTTCCTGGGCTCGCGCACCGCTTATACGCTGGCTGCAATCAAGGACGAAAACTTCAGCCAGTTCCTGCCATTCCTGCTGTCGGGGGCTGATGGCCTGGCACCTTGCGAGTTGCTGGAGCGGATTGGTGTACAACCGCCATCAGTCCCAGATTATGGCGGATCTGGGGTTAGGGGGCGAGGTGCGCATAAGCTCAGCAATGCATGAAAAACTGGCCAGTTTTCTGTATGCCTATCGCTGGGAAATCCTCAAGGTGTGCCAGCGCAACCGGCGCGCACTTTACACCTATCTCAAGCAGGTTGGGCTTAATGCGGGAAGCAAGGTTGCCTTGGTCGATGTGGGATGGAATGGTACCACCCAAGAAGCATTCGAGCAGGCTGTGCGGCCTCTCATGGACCTTGAGGTATTTGGCTACTATTTCTGTCTGGCCAATACACCGGAACGCTTACGGCGCGAGCAGACGCAACGAATGTCAGCCATGGTAACTACGGCCACCACATCTGCTGCGACCGTTGCCAGTATTTATTCCAATCGTGTTGCCGTGGAACTGTTTTTTTCCGCGCCTCACCATTCGGTGATTGGATTGCGGGTCGGGACTAAGGGTGTTGAGCCTGTGCTGGATGCCGGGCGTGGTAATACCGATAGCTTGCTGCGGATAGCGGAAGAGGTGAGTCAAGGCATCGAGGCCTTTGCCGAGCAGTATGGCGCGCTGCAACAGCGTCTGGATGTGCCGGCATCGCCGCTGCAAATTGCCTGGCCGCTGATTGAGTTAGTTCACTGAAGAGCAGGGGAGCGCCCATCAGTTGCTGGGTCAAGTAAAGAACTTCGACGCTTGGGGCAGTTCGCGTAATCATGAGCTGGCATTGGCTGACTATTTAAAGATTAGCTGATGGCATGGACTGAATTCCCGGGCATATTAGTTCTTGCGATCATAACCCTCATTCGCAGTTGCGAAGGAATTTTATAATGACGGACAAAACTTTATTCATTCATGCAGGCGGCGCAAAGACGGGGTCGAGTGCCTTGCAGAATTTTTTTCATCTCAATGCTTCTCGACTTGAGAGTCTCGGTTTCGCTTATGAGAACAGACTCCATATCGAGCATGACTATGAGATCGGCAGTGCCAATGGCATGTTGCTATATAAAATATTGTCGTCTGCAACTCCTACGGACAATGAAATTGACAGCTCGGTGTTAAGTTATTTCGGGCAGTGCAATAGCGCCATTTGTTCGAGCGAATTTTTTGCAGAGTTTGATTCGCATAGTTGGAAAAAACTCTTTGAATCGTCAATGAGACTTGGCGTGAAATTAAAGGTAATTTTCTATGTGCGTAATGTGATTCCTTTTCTACTGTCCGCTTATGATCAAATCATCAAGCGTCATGGAGGGGACAAATCATTCGATGAATGGGTTGAAAAAGCAACATGGCAACATGGTAAGGCGCTACGAATAATTGCGGGTGAATTGCCCCAATCGAGTATCCAAGTATTTCATTTTGATCATATACGGAAAAACTTAATAAGGGGTTTTTTGGATATTCTGGGTATTTATTCCTCATCTGAAGTTGATCCGATTGACCAGAAACGACAGGTTAACCGCAGTTTAACAAACGAAGAGCGTGAGGCTTTAATAACTGTCAATAAAGCTCTGGGTGCGGCATATTCACAAGAATTGTCTGATCTTGTTGATTTATGCAAACCCCGATGCGCAGGGAGAACCGGTTTCATACAATAAAACGACAGCTGATTCATTGCAGGATCGTTACAATACCGAGGTCAATTGGGTAAACAATACTTTCTTCAACGGTCAAGCTGTCGTGTCAGTTTTGCCAACTAAGCCAGTAAAGAAAGCTCCGAGTATAAAATTAGAAACCGAGCCTAAACAAAAAGGAAATGTAGAAAGACTAGTCTTGGGCTGGACGCTTGAAAAGTTGAAAACAATTAAAGACGAAACAGAGCGGACTATAGCGGAAGCAGCAAGAGTTTCCATTCAGAATAATACTGGAAAATTTCATCCGGATATTCCTGCTGATTTTGATGTGCTCGCTTATTTGTTGCTAAACCGTGACGTGCTTCACGCAGGTGTCGATCCAATTCAGCACTATATAGACTATGGCAAGAATGAAGGAAGAACCTATAAGTTTTTAACAAACAAAATCGATATAACGGGCTGTCAATTTAATGTATCGCTAGATAAAAAGAGCAATACCCCATGAAATTAAATTACCTTATCGTTCTGCAAACGAGGAAACTAGAGAATGTCTGAAATCGATCGATTGCCATTACGAGCATTATTTTTTTTATTTTCGTTGGCATATCTGATATTGGCTATGAATTTACCAGTGTCCATCCATACACCTTTGATCCATGATGATGCTTTGTTTTGGGGAAATGCGTATCAGATAGTGAATGGGAACTGGCTTGGCGCGTACAGTAAAATGACCTTAGCCAAGGGGCCGGGCTTTCCTATGTTTTTAGCCGCAAATGCGGTGCTAGGCATTCCGGTTACGCTACTGATGGCGCTTCTTTATCTCTTTGCCTGCGGACTGATTGCAAACACATTGCGCGGATTGGGTCTGAATAGATATTTGGTTTTAATTGTATTTGTCGTGATTCTCTTTCATCCGGCATTATTTCCACTAAGAATAATTCGAGACAATATTTATCCGGCATTGTCATTGATTATCATCTCGGGAGTGATCCGGATTGTGTTCGTTCGGCCGCAGCAGGATCAGCGGCTCCTGAGTGTTGTTCCTTATGGTTTGGCTTTTGGTTTATTTTGGATGACCCGTGAAGAAGGTATTTGGATAGTTCCGGGGTTATTAATCTTACTATTTCTTAAGGCATTTCAATTAAAAAAACAAAACTTACCTGTCAATGATGTTTTTTATAGGTTTGCTTGTTTTTTACTGATAGCAACAATGTTTGTTAGTTTAATCGCATTGATCAATTATCATAAATATGGGAAGTTTGAGGTTGTCGATTTTAAGGGTAAAGCATATTCTCAGGCCCTTAAAAGCTTGAACAGTGTGGACGTAGGCCCGGATTTGCCACACGTGCCGGTTTCATTTGACAAGAGACAAGAAATATACAGAGTCAGCCCCACCTTTGCTCAATTAAAAGACTATTTTGAAGATAAGGGGAAAGGGTGGACTAAATTTGGCTGTGCAATCTATCCATGGACCTGCGGGGATTATGCCGGAGGCTGGTTTGTGTGGGCCTTGAGAGATGCTGTTGCTAGTAAGGGCTATTATGACAGCCCTGAGCATGCCGCAGAGTTCTACAACAACATAACGAAAGAAATAGAAGCAGCCTGTGATATGGGCCTTATAAAGTGCAGGGCGAACCCTATTCCCTTCATGCCAAATGTCACAATGACTCAATTGAAAGAATTGCCGGAAAAAACAGTTGATGCATTAAAGCTTGCAATGGTTCAGTTTCAAGTGCCAGCCACCGAGGGTCCTAGTTCGGAGCCATTGGATCAGCTTCAAAAAATACGTCTCTTTCTTCGGAATCCGCTTACTACACTTTCACAAAGCGAACAAAGGGAACAAAGAATTGAATTAAGCGGATGGTTCTATTCAACTAATCGCGACTGGATAGGTTTGAATTGTTCAATGAATGGTATAAAAATTAAGAGGGATGTCGAAAGAATAAGCAGCCCTGATATTGCTGAGCACTTCAAAGATCCAAATGCAAATTTCCAGCGTTTTTCGATCAGTCTATCGAGTAATGAAGATTGCAACATTTCTACAGATTCTTTGCCGGCGAATAATTTCCCGATTAAATCGCTATTAGAAAAAACTGGGCACAGCATTGGTGAGAACGGCACTCTCTATGTTGATGAAATCTTGCAGAAAAACAATCGTTCTATGCAAGATTTACCTTTAAAACTTAAGAATTCATTGGCGAATCTATATAAATTAATTATCCCTATTCTGGTACTGCTGGGTGCTTTTGCGTACTTTGTGTATTTAATTTTTACATTGATCAGAAGAGTGCCAATCACAGATATTTTTATAGTAAGTACGATGATGTGGATCCTGTTTTTTTCTCGAGTTTTTATAATCATTCTTGTTGATATTAGCTCTTTCCCTGCTATCAATATGCTTTATATGTCTGCCGGATTCCCAATCTTATGTCTGGCTGCTTTGTTATCCCTGCAATTAATATTTGCCAATAAGATAAATTTTCGGGTTCGATCTTAATGAAGGTGTCGGTGACTGAATATGCAATATAAATCCGTTATTCGATTTTATCCAATGGCGTTTAATAGATTATTTAAGTAGTGTCTGAACGAAAAATCTAGAACTCCTGCCGCACAAGAAATATAGCGATTTATTGGGTTTGAAAATCCATGAATATCAGTATGATGTGCAGGATATTGAGCAATTTAACTTTAATTTCAGAAAAACTGCGGTTCATCATTTCTCCTGAAATGTTTGACTGGCAAGGCTTTCAGAATTGCCATTCAATCACTAATTAGGGATTTAAACTTTTACATGGGGGTTGCAATGAAAGAAAATACGGCTGTAATAGCGCATAGAAAGATTGTGCTGGGACGGGAAGGCGGCTGATGAAATTTCGCGAGTTTTTTTTCTTCGGGCTTGTCGGAGCGTTTGGTTTTGCGGTCGATACGTCAGTACTATATTTGCTGCGCGGTTCCCTCGGGCCGTTTTACGCGCGCATATGTTCGTTCCTGATAGCAGTATTCGCAACTTGGCTAATGAATCGGAGCATCACCTTCCGTCAGCGGCGGTCTGGTCTGTCCGCATTGCGGGAATTTGCGATTTACTTGATCTTGATGCTTGCTGGTGGTTCGGTCAATTATGGTATTTATGCATGGTTGATTATTTCGTACCAATTGGTACTACAGCATCCGGTTATCGGTGTGGCTGCCGGCAGTCTTGCCGGTATGTCGGTCAACTTGGCTAGTTCCCGTTTTATGCTCTATCGATTTAGCTTTGATCAGAATAAAACTCGGTCCAGGCAGTTTACAACCAGGCCGTAACTAGGTGACGCAACCAGAATCGAGGCTTGAAATGCTATGTGCCAGCGAGCAGCCAGTTTCTTTTAGAATGAATCCAAATGGGGTTGAATAATGTTTTTGTTTTCGAGAGGTTTTAAATGCAGTTAACTATCTTAATGCCATGTCTAAACGAAGCGGAAACCTTAGCTTTGTGTATTAACAAGGCCAATGATTGGATCTCAAATTCGGGAATACAGGCTGAGGTAGTGATAGCAGATAATGGTAGTACTGATGGATCACAAGCTATCGCTGAGTCTTTAGGTGCTCGTGTTGTTCCTGTTTTGCAGCGTGGATATGGCTCTGCCTTGTTTCATGGCTGCATGGCTGCCAGAGGCGAATGGATTATCATGGGTGATTCCGACGATTCGTATGATTTCAGCAATCTTGACCCCTTTATTCAGAAGTTACGCGAAGGCTTTGATCTTGTGATGGGTAATCGATTTTTAGGTGGAATCGCTCCAGGAGCTATGCCATGGAAAAATCGGTATATTGGTAATCCAATTCTTACATGGGTTGGTCGATGTGCTTTTTAAATGCCCGGCTAAAGATTTTCATTGTGGGCTAAGAGGGTTCAGGAAAGATGCCTTTTTACGGATGGATTTACGAACTACAGGGATGGAGTTCGCCTCGGAGATGGTCATCAAGGCCAATTTATTTGGTATGCGTATTGCGGAAGTACCAACTACTCTGTCGAAGGACGGGCGTTCTCGCCCACCCCATCTTCTACCTTGGCGCGATGGGTGGAGGCATCTTCGGTTTATGTTGCTTTTCAGTCCGCGCTGGCTTTTTCTTATACCTGGATTTATTTTATTTCTAATAAGCATAGTTAGTTATGCAGCGTTACTATCTGGACCAGTCCAGATTGGTACAGTGGTTTTTGATGTGCATACTTTATTTTTTGCCGAGGCTGGCGTGGTACTAGGTTTTTTGGCGACAGCACTTGGCGTTGTAATCAGGATGTTCGGGATGCGCGAGGGATTGTTGCAGGAACATACATTGCTCGAAAAATTGCGGGCCTCTCCCATCCTTGAGGTTGGGGGCATAGCCGGCATTTCGATGATGTTTGGCGGGTTGTTTTTTGGATTTGATGCATTGATGGCTTGGAGCGCAGTCAAATTCGGCTCTCTTTCGCCAGGAGCATTGTTGCGGACAATTAGTTTTTCAACGATGCTGATCATGCTAGGAGGTGTTACGCTGATGACTTCACTCATTATGGGTTTTCTGGCTCTGCCTACACGCGAGCAACGGTTTTGAGTATACTCTTCTTACTTGCCTCCGCATTAACTGGGGCTTTAAGTTTTTTTGCTTTTGTTGGCCGCATTTGATTCCCTTGGCAGTTCAGGGAAAGTGAAAAAACCATAATCACAAAGTGAATTCCTATCGTTTCTGAGACGAACGATACCGTGGTGTTTTACCCGCGGTATCATTCCTTTATCGGTAATATCACCTACAGAAACGTGAGCGCATTCAGCATGGACTATTTGCCAGGTTTAAATTTTGAGTAGGTAATGCTAAATAATAATTATTGTCACGATGTGTCTGCGGTGTTGGTCGCCTACAATCCCAATATGGAAGTTCTTCGTGCCGCGATTCAAGCCGTTTTAGGCCAAGTATCTGATGTTTTTATCGTAGATAATGCCTCATCAAATTGTTCATTTGACTGGTTCGATAAGCTTGAAGGCGCAGCTAATGTAAAATTGCATTTGCTCCAGCAGGAAGAAAATGTTGGAATCGGCGCAGGTCATAACATTGGGATTAGGCGCGCAATTGACCAAGGTTCAAAATTTGTACTGTTGTTGGATCAGGATAGCCAAGTAGGGCTGAACATGGTGGTTAAGTTACGGTCTGCCTATGACGTATTAAATGAAAAAGGTTTTCAGGTGGCTGCACTCGGGCCTCAATACCGCGATGCAGATAATGGCATATTGTCTAGATTTGTAAAAGTTGGAATATTTCGTTTTATTCAATGTGGTTGCGAGAATAACGCATCCCTCGTGAATGCGGATTTTATAGTTTCTTCTGGTTCACTTCTTCCAGTTGCAGCACTAGAAGCCGTTGGGCTAATGGATGAAAGCTTGTTTATTGATCATGTAGATACGGAATGGTGCTTTCGTGCAAAGTCCAAAGGGTTGCAAATATTCGGTCTGTGTGGTGCGGTAATGACACATGCGCTTGGAGAGCAGCGTAAGGAAGTTTGGTTTCTGCGCAAGCGGACTGTGCCTTTTCACAAGCCTTTTCGGTATTACTATATGTTTCGCAACAGCGTATTACTGTACCATCGGAAGTATATGCCTTTGAGCTGGAAATTTGCCGATATTGCTAGATGTTTAAAAATGGTGGTTTTCTTTAGCTGGGCGGCAGAGAATCGTTTGATATGTCTAAAAATGATGTCCCTTGGTGTGATTGATGGCTTGAGGGGTATAAACGGTAAACGTAATGGCTTATGAGTTAGACCTTTATTAGATCTCAGTTTTTGGATGACTGGTTTAGCGCTTAACAGGTGTAAAGTGGCTTACATAAAATTTGCAACCTGGTATGAACTTCCGTGAAATCAGGGCAATATCATTTTTGGGTTTGCAGAAAATGTGGCGCAAGCGTCAACATCTTTAAAAAATTCGGGTCGCTTCAATAAGTGAGGTTTGGCAACAGTTGGATAAGCGGATGATCAGAACAAAATTTGGAAGAAAAGAAATATGAGTGCCGTCATCTCAACAATCATTGTCAATTATAACGCGGGTGAGTTGTTGCGTAGCTGTGTCGATTCGTTGCTGAGTTGTCCGCTGGAAATCGAAATTATCGTGGTCGATAATGCATCGAAGGATGGCAGTTTGGATGCTTTGATGGGATTGCCGTGCGTACGGATCATTAAAAATCCAGTCAACGTTGGTTTCGCTGCAGCTTGTAATACTGGGGCGCGTGTTGCTTCTGCTCCGTTCCTGCTGTTCCTTAATCCGGACTGCTCTTTCAATCCGGGTGCCTTGGCTGGATTGTTGGATGCGATGGGTGTTGATGAGCGTGTGGGTATGGCGGGGGGCTTACTTACTAATTCGGACGGAACCGAACAAGCGGGAGGGCGTCGGGCTGTACCCACCCCCTGGCGTTCTTTTGTGCGCGCATTTGGGCTGGCACGTTTTTCGGATCGTTGGCCGCGTCTGTTTTTTGATTTTCACTTGCATAAACAACCGTTGCCAGATCACGCCATCGAAGTGGAGGCGATTTCTGGTGCCTGCATGATGGTCAGACGTGAGGCGATGCAGGATGTTGGAGAATGGGACGAAGGTTATTTTTTACATTGTGAAGATCTGGACTGGTGTATGCGTTTCCGACAACAAAAGTGGAAGATTCTGTTCGTTCCATCGGCGCAAATCACCCATGCGTTAGGGGTTTGCGGTAGAAGCAGGCCGGTGTTTGTCGAGTGGCACAAGCATAAGGGGATGATGCGGTTTTATCGCAAGTTCTTTCGACACCAGTATCCGGGAGTGCTGATGGGGTTGGTTGCTGTAGGAGTGTGGCTGCGGTTTGGCTTTGTGGCTACTTACTACTCGGCCAAATGCCGCGTCGGTCGGGCTTTGGCGGTTGTATGGCGTGCCTGATGCCGCTTGTCCCAGAACAAGATACGTAGTAGGTGTTCTTGGCGCGACCAGTTTGGTGGGGGCATGTCTATTGCCGCTGTTGACTGAGGCAGGCTGGCAGGTGACGGCGTTCTCGCGGCGGGTGGTTGGGCAGCTCGGTGATGGGGTGGAGTGGCGGCAGTTGCCATTGGCTGAATGCTCCTCACTCCAGCCCTCTGTATAAAACTACTAGCCATTCGGCTAGGTGGCCAAACGACGGCAGCCAAGTCGCTGGTTATCCCCAAGGCGGCGAGGGAGTTATTCCTCACTGGATTTGTGTCGCGCCTATTTGGGTGTTGCCGGATTATTTTGATCTTGCTTGATGCGCAGGGCGCGAGGCGTGTGGTGGTGTTGTCTTCTACCAGTCGTTTCACCAAAGATGATTCCACCGACCCGGAGGAGCAGGCCATAGCTCTCCGGCTTGCGGATGCGGAAGCGCGTGTGCGGGAGTGGGCGGAAAGCCGTGGAGTGGAATGGGTGATTCTGCGGCCTACGTTGATTTATGGTTTGGGGCGGGACAAAAATATTGCCGAGATTGCGCGCTTCATTCGCCGTTTTGGTTTCTTTCCCTTTGTTTGGCAAGGCAAGCGGCTTGCGCCAGCCTATCCATGTAGTGGATGTGGCCGGTGCATGTCTGGCCGCTTTGCAGGCACCTTGCGCGGCGAACCGGGCGTATAACATTTCCGGTGGCGAGACGCTCACTTATCGAGACATGGTCGCTCGTGTGTTTTCTGCCCTCGATCGCCGTCTGCGCTTGCTGACTGTTCCGCTCTGGGCTTTTCGCCTGGCGGTGGCTATGCTGCGCCACTTGCCGCGTTATCGGCAGTGGTCGACTGCCATGGCCGAGCGTATGAACCGTGATTTGGTGTTTGATCACGCCGAGGCGGCGCGAGACTTGGGCTTTAAGCCTAGGGCGTTTGTGCTGGCGGCAGGGGACTTGCCTGCATGATTATGCTTACGTTGGTGATGACCTAAAGCGAGCGCGCTGCTTGGCTGGGATTTGCTGGGTAGTGTCATCTGACCACTTCAGACTACACTGGTTAAACATCCGTGAACCAACGGGAGGGCAGATACCGTGAATAAGAAATCAAGGCCAATACAGTCAAGCGCTTTCATTATGATAGCGTAGGGCGTTCAAAGAGTATTTGCACTCCTATCTCATCAAATTACAACTTCAGCCTCAAATTATGTGCTATTGGACGAGCACCACCTTTTGAAGCTATACTCTAAAATAGTACAATAAGTTACCAACTGTATTTTCTGTTAACATTAACCACTTTCTTGTGGGAGATAACAGCTTGAAAGTGGAAAATTATAATGGCATATGAATCTTTGCTAACCGTCTTGCAAGATAAACAGAAACTTTCTGCCGCAGAATTGAAAAAAGTTGAGCGCGTACAAAAAACATCAGTATCAGAAAGTGTGCCGCAGTTACTGGTTAAGTTGGGGTTGTGTTCGGAGCTGGATGTCGCCGATGCTTTTGTTGTGTCAGGCCAGTTTGAAAAGGTTGCATCGGATCAGTATCCGCTGGAAATGCAACTGCCGGAAACCGTGCCGTTGCGGTTTTTAAAGCACTATCATGTCATCGGTTTGAATCATAATGACGATATTACCGTTGCCCTTATGGATCCGGAAGACCGGTTTGTGATTGATGCGTTAAAACTGGCGACTGGAAAAAACATCATCGCCAAAGTCGGTCTGCTTTCAGAAATTGACGCGGCGCTGGAAGTGCAGTATGGCGAAGGTCGCTCACAAATGGATAAACTCGTTGATGATCTGACGGTCGATGATCTGGGCGAGGAAGATCTGGAACATCTAAAGGACTTGGCCAGTGAAGCCCCGGTGATCAAAATGGTCAATTTGATCGTGCAGCAGGCGATTGAAACTAGGGCCTCGGACATTCACATTGAACCCTTTGAGCAATCCCTAAAGGTCAGGCTGCGTGTGGATGGCGTTTTGAAGGAGATAGATGCGCCGTCGGTCAAATCCACGGCAGCAGTGATTTCACGTATCAAGATCATGGCCAAGCTCAACATCGCCGAACGCCGCCTGCCACAGGATGGTCGCATCAAGGTGCAAATGTTGGGTAAAGAGCTGGATTTGCGGGTTTCGAGCATACCGACGATGTACGGCGAAAGCGTGGTGATCCGTTTGCTGGATAAGGAAAATACCGTGCTGGATTTTGCCGCACTTGGCTTTTCCGGCAAGCACTTACAGCAGTTTATCGAGGTGCTGTCTCAGCCGCATGGCATTATCCTGATTACCGGTCCGACCGGGAGCGGAAAATCCACCACCATGTATGCCGCGTTAAAACAACTCAATACTTCCGAACGAAAAATCATTACCGTTGAAGATCCGGTGGAATACCAGATGGAAGGGGTCAACCAGATTCAGGCAAAACCGCAAATAGGCCTGACCTTTGCATCGGCGTTGCGTTCTATCGTGCGGCAAGATCCCGATGTCATCATGATCGGTGAGATGCGCGATCTGGAGACGGCAAGAATCGCCGTGCAATCGGCGTTAACCGGCCATTTGGTATTATCGACATTGCATACTAACGACGCGGCCGGCGGTGTAACCCGATTGCTGGATATGGGGCTGGAAGAATATCTGCTCACCTCCACCGTTAACGGCATATTGGCGCAACGTCTGGTAAGAAAACTGTGTCCCGAATGCAAGCAAAGCTATACGCCATCTCCAGACATTGTCGATGGTATGAAGTTAAGACGGTTTGCGCCGGATGGCGATATTGTTTTATACAAACCGGTCGGTTGCGCGTCTTGCGGAGGCTTGGGTTACCGTGGACGGCTGGCGATTATTGAGTTTTTGCAAATGATCCGATCCTCTCCGTAAATTAATTATGGCGCATGAAGAAGCCGGGGCCATTCAAAGGCTCGCTATTGAAGAAGGCATGACAACGATGTATGAAAATGGCCTGGTTAAAGCCATACAAGGGATTACTACCCTGGAAGAAGTGTTGCGGGTAACGTCGGAAACATAATGTTATTTGCTTATAAAGCGGTTAATAGTCTTGGTGAAACCGAAGAAGGCGTCAGAGACGCGGTTGATGAACAGCAGTTGATTGCGGACTTTGCAGGCGGAAGGCTATATCCCTATTCGTGTAGTGCCGGCCAGCGCCAAATCGTTTCTGGGCTTAAGGCTGGGCATAAAACAGTCCAAATTATCGCAAAAAGACATTGCCTTGTTCACCGGCGAATTGGCAACCTTGCTGGAATCCGGTTTGCCTTTGGATAAATCCTTGCTGGTATTGATGGACTTGACTGAAGACAATGAACGGGTGACCAAGTTGATCGGCAGGGTTCTGGAGAAAGTAAAAGGCGGCTCTACTCTTGGCCGATGCGCTGGAAAAACAGTCCGGTATTTTCAGCAAGTTTTATCTGAACATGATACGCGCCGGTGAGGCCGGCGGCAGTTTGGGCGAAGTATTGACGCGCTTGTCCGAATATCTGGAGCGCTCCCGGGAATTAAAAGAAACGGTCAGCACGGCATTGATCTACCCGGCCATCTTGCTGATCATGTCACTGGCCTCTCTTTTTGTGATGCTGACTTTCGTGGTGCCGCAGTTTTCCGAGATGTTTGAAAGCGCGGGCAAGGCGCTGCCGGTATCGACCCAGATCGTGGTGGGACTGGCCGAATGGTTGCAAAGCTATTGGTGGGTACTGGTTTTGGGCGTTGTTTTAATCACCGGTTATATGAATCTTCAGATGGCCGATCCGGTAAAAAAGAAGGTCTGGGACGGCCGTTTTTTGAAACTGCCGCTGGCCGGAACGATTATCCTGAACAAGGAAACCGCCAACATCAGCCGCACGCTGGGCACTTTATTGGGTAATGGCGTTTCTATACTGTCGGCTCTGGTTATTGTTCGCGAAACAGTAGACAACCTGGTTTTGGCGGCGGCCATTCAAGATACCGAAGAGCAGTTAAAACAGGGTAAAAATATGTCGGATGCCTTGCTGGAGAAAGGAATATTTCCCAAAATGGCCATGCAAATGATAAAAATGGGCGAAGAGACCGGACGCCTGGAAGAAATGCTGCTGCGCGTGGCGACTATTTACGATAAACAGCTTAGAGTGGCAATAGCGCGTATGCTGGCATTGCTGGAACCGGCTTTGATAATTTCATTAGGATTGATGATTGCGGGCATTATCGTGTCGATTCTGCTGGCTATCCTGAGTGTTAATGATTTGGCTTTTTAAACAGGAGAAATACATCATGAAACAGATGAAAAAAACGATAAGGCGTTCGCCATCACGCGGCTTCACCTTGCTTGAGTTATTGGTCGTGTTGGGCATTATTGCGATGCTGGCCGGGATAGTCGGGCCGCAGGTTATGAAGCACATGGGCGAATCCAAAACCAAAGCGGCAAAGGTGCAAATTGAAGATCTGTCGGCCGCCCTGGATATGTACAAGCTGGATTTGGGCAGTTATCCGAGCAGCGAGAACAAGGCTTGAAGGCCTTAATTGAATCGCCCGACAGCGCCAAACGCTGGAATGGCCCTTATTTGCGTAAAGCCAAAATGCCGCTGGATCCATGGCAACAGGAATATCATTATGCTTCTCCCGGTGAGCACGGGAAATTTGATTTGTATACCTTAGGGGCGGACGGCAAGGAAGGCGGCGAAGGCGAAGATCAGGATATTGTTAGTTGGGAATGACTTATACGGCACAGGGGCAGGGCGAATTGAAGTTTGTAAAGGCTTTACCCTGCTGGAGTTGACCGTAGTGCTTTTTGTCGTGGTGCTGGGTTTTTCCGTGATCGGTCTTAACCTGTCATCAGGAAGCGACTCTACAGAAATCAAGGCGGCGGCAAGGGATATAGTTTCAGCGTTACGTTATGCCAGAGGGCAGGCTTTAATGACCCATCAGGAAACCACGGTTGCTCTTGATCTTGCGACAACAGCTATACGGTCAGCGGTCGGGACAAGCTTTATCAAATACCCGAGGCCATTGATGTCACCGTGGTGACTGCGCAAACTGAATTAACCGGGGAAGGCGCGGCGAACATCCGTTTTTTTGCCGATGGTTCCTCTACGGGAGGAAGAATCACGCTGGAGCGAGGACAGACAGCGTGGAAAATCGATATAAACTGGTTAACCGGCCAGATTGAGCTTGAAAATAAATAAACAGCGTGGCTTTTCTTTACTGGAAATCCTGATTGCGTTTTCAATTCTGGCGCTTTCCTTGGGATTTTGCTGAAGATATTTTCTGCCGGTGTTAATACCGCCGGCGTTGCCGAGGAATATACCGCAGCCGTTCAAATTGCTGAGTCTTTAATGGCTCAGAACAGGCGTGGAAGCGCCCTTGCAGCCGAGACGAAACTACCGGGCTGGAAAATGAAAAATACCATTGGCGAGGTGTCTGTTAGCCCGTTCCAATTCACGGCTGAGAATTTAGATGTCACGACCATAGCCGGCAGTGCTTTTTAAGGTTAAGGTTATCGTAAACTGGGGTGATGATATCGGCGGCGCGATGGCAGGCAGGTTGAGTTAATAACATTAAAACTGGCGAATAAAGTGTTATGAGTTGTAACCACAAGTCATATCGCCAGGGATGGAAGCCAGCTGGAAACTGGTGCGGCGGTAAGGTACGCATTGCGTACCATTTTCCAAACACCACCCCAAGCTCAAGGTACGCGATGCGTACCCTACGTGGCTTCACGCTGATTGAAGTTCTGATAGCAATGACCCTCTTAAGCATCATGGTGGTGCTATTGTTCAGCAGCTTGAGAATTTGCGCTCAAAGCTGGGAGCAGGGAGAAAACAAAATAACCGAAGTGAATGAGGTCGCGGTAGTTTATAACTTTTTTCAACCGGCATTTATCCTCAGCCATACCTTTATGGAATGATTTTACCGCCAAGGTGAGATGCCGGAAGCCAGTCGGAAGTTGGCGCGGGGACGGAAAAAGCGGATAAAACATTTTCTTTCCAAGGCAAAAAACAGTCCTTGCAGTTTGTCTCGGTTTTTCCTGCAAGCGCAGCTAGATCAGGTCATGCAACTGTTTTCCATACAGCAGCAGCAAGAGGATGACGAGCAGGTTATCAAGGTGACGCTAACGCCATTTTTTCCGGTGTCCGAGGGCGAAGAATGGCGATCAGGAAGAGGTGGTCTTGTTAAGGCATGTAAGCGATTTTGAGCTGTCTTATTTTGGCGCTGACGGTAATACGGACGAAAGTACGCTGGCAGGATGAATGGCTGGAAAAAGACGTTCAGCCCCAATTGGTCAAAATCAGCATCAACACTACAAATGGCGTTTTTTGGCCGGAAATGATTATAGAACTTAAAGTTTCAGGCGCTGTTGCCGGCGCAGAGAATGAATCAAACATGGCAAATGATACCGAACCGGCAGGGGCTCTCGATTGATCAGGCAAGAAGGTTTCGCTCTGGTTCTTGTTTTGTGGGTGTTGAGTCTGCTGACTATCATGGCCGGTAGTTTTGCTCTTAGTATGCGGCGAGAAGCGGCCATTGTGACCGGCAGCAGTAATAATGCTCAGGCCATGGCTGTTGCAGAATCAGGGCTTGCCATTGCAGAGCTTATGTTAATGAATCCCGATCAGCAGCAACGCTGGCGTACCGATGGCAGCATTTACCAAATAGATTACGCGGATTCGAAAGTCCGAATTCGGCTGCTATCTGAAGCGGGTAAGAGTGGATTTGAACAGTGCAGATCAGACTCTGTTACGAGAACTTATGCTGCATGCGCCTGTTGATGAAGACGTTGCAAACCAAACTGGTCAATGCGATTATCGATTGGCGTGATGAGGATGATCTGGTGCGCATTAGATGGCGCGGAGAAAGAAGAATATAAGGAGGCGGGATTAAGTTATCAGCCCCGCAACAAGCCGTTTCAAGTCCATTGACGAATTACAGATGGTATTGGGCATGAATGAACAGATCTTCAAGTGGATTGAAAACTTGGTCACGGTCTACTCGGGACAGCCTAAGGTTGATGTGACTCAGGCCTGCCAAAGAAGTTTTGCAGGTGTTACCGGAAATTGATGCCGGATTGATAGACGACTATATTGTGGCCAGGCGGGAAAGCGCGATAAATGGCTTGCCCGCGCCGGCATTTCCGGTAGCCTCTAATCAAGATATGTCATCCGGACAAAAGAGTGTTTCTGCCAGTGATGGAGTGAATGACGCAAGCCGGCAGGGTGCTGGCACGGCAGTTGAAAACACATCCGCAATACCTGTCAATGTTGGGACAGGAGAAGACGGTGTGATTACGGTTGTTACCGAAGCACTGTTGGATGATGGTACAACGGCCATGATCAAGGCGCTGATAAAAAAATCAGGACAGTGGGACAGGGTCGTCGCCGTTTCAGGTTCTGAAATGGCAGCGTAATCACCGCCGGTCGATGATTCATTATTTACAGACGAAAAAGATGAGTTACTAGTGAGACAGTATGCCGAACCTGAATTCAACAATTGATCTGGATGTTAAAAAGTTCTTCCGCTGGTGGCTGCGCGAACTTGACTTTCTGGTGCCTGAAAAAATCAGGCAGCTGGTTAATGAGAAACAGGGCTTCATTATTGTTCGTCCCGAAAACAATCAGTTAGCGCTGACTTATGCATAGCGCCAGGCATGGCGTGTAGCTGAGCCAAGCCGAGCCTTTGGCAACACTGGAGCGCAACGCATCAGGCATAGCGCAATATAAAGCCTTGCGGGCCAAAGATGAAAGACTGGCTAAAGCGAATTTAATACTCCGGCTAACAGGGCAAGAAGCGATTCAAAAAGAGCTTGCCTTGCCGGCCGCCGTAAAAGAAAACCTGTCCCAGGTTGTTGCCTACGAACTTGATCGCTATACGCCGTTTAAGGCGGAACAGGTTTATTTTGCGGTTAAACCGCTGGAGGGTGAGACATGAGCCTGGACAAATCAGGGTCATGCTGGTGTTAACGCCCAAGGAAACGCTTGATGCGTTGTATGAAGACATCAGGGCAATGGACATGTCGCCGCTATTTGTCGATTATGAGGCGACGCCAAATGATCTTGAGCAACGTTATGACGGCTACAATTTATTACCGGAAGGCCTAAGGGAAAAAACCGCAAATGCACCGCGTCTGATTTATACGGCGTTGATTGCAGCGGTATTTGTTACTGCTGGGCGCCGTGCTGGTGATGCCGGTCTGGTTTGAATATCAGACGGTCAATGCCTTACAGGAAAAAATCGATGCCATAGAAAAGGATGCCAAGGAAGTTAAGGCCTTGCAGTTGGAGATTGATGCGATGATAGACGAAACACGACTATTGATAGCGGAGAAAAACGCGGCTCCAGCGGTAGTTGATATGCTGAATACCTTAAGCACGTTAATAAAAGATGATACTTGGCTGATCCTATGCGCAGTACTCGGACGGGCATTTGCAAATACAGGGCGAGTCGCCCGCCGCTTCAGCATTGATCGGCGTTTTGGAAGACTCTGAATTGTTTGCCAACGCCCGGTTCGTTTCGCCGGTTACTCAGGATAAAATCAGCGGACAGGAGCGGTTCCAGATTACCGTTGACGTTATCCCGGCGCCTGAGCATCCGCTGCGCCGTGCTATCCATGCAGTTGGCAAAATCGGGAGGCGCAAGTGGCAAAGTTCAGTAGTAAGCAAATGCAGCGATGGTTGGCAGTAGGTCTGCTGGTTGCGGCGATACTGATTGTCAGTCTGGTCGTTATAGTACCGGTGGTTAACAAAGGTCTGGAGCTGCATGAGGCCAAAAATAATCTTGTTTTCAGGCTACAGCAATATGAGCGGATTCTGGCAAGAAAAGACGCCGTCATTGAAAGCATGAGCGCCATAAAAGAGCAGTATCAAGAACGTGGGCTTTTGAACAGGCAGGGTACCGGCGCTTTAGCGTCCGCCGAGGTTCAGGAGTTTATTAAAAAAACGATTGTAGAGGCAGGCGGACAATTGAGCAGTACTCAGGCGCTCCTGTCAGCACCAAAAATGAATTTAGCCGGATAACCGTTAGCGTAAGAATGACGGGTAACAGCGAAGTGCTACGGGCGGTGCTGTACAAGATAGAAACATCAACTCCGCTGATTATTATCAATCAGATAGATATAAGGCCGATGCGCGGCGTAAGAAGCAGAACAACGCGTCAGATCGAACCGAGTAACGAATTAAATATTAATTTTCAAGCGGTTAGTTTTATGAGAAAGCAGCCGTAATGAATATTAAACTCATAAAATTGCTGGTATCTGTCTGCATTGGCCTGTGTTTGATTATTGCCGGGGAGTGGTTGTATGCAAGCTATATGCAACACCGCTTGCTGACATCGATAAGCTCGGAAAAACCGCAAGACTATAAAACAGATGAGTTGCCCGAAATAGAACTGACAAAACAGCCGGAAGAAAGTTATGTTGATCTGGTTGCCAGGCCGTTATTTATTAAAGGCAGAAAACCTGTCGATGAGCCGAGTCCCGAGGCAGCGCAAGCGGCCGCCAAATCGGAGAGCTTTGATTGGCAGCTGACCGGAGTTTACAGTACAAAAAAAACCGTATCGGCATTATTCAGCCGGTCTAAATCAAAGGTTGCCAAAGACAATCATCGAAAAATAACCGTAGGCGATGATCTTGACGGCTGGAAACTGACCGAAATAAACAAGGACAGGGCCGTGCTCAAACAAGGCAGTAACGAGAAGGAACTGTTGCTTCGAAAACCAAAATTAAAAGACTATTACCACAGGGCGCGAAAAGTCCAAAGCCGCCTGCGCCTGCTCCTGCTCCAGCAGCTATTCCTGCACCTGCAGCAGACACTACAGAAGACACTACAGAAGACACTACTGAAGACACATCTGAGAGTAATCAATGATTAACGTAAAAAAAATAACAACAGCTTCCTGTTTGGTGGTCGTAGGTTTAACGCTGTCAAGTTGTGAATGCTCGGACCCAAACAGGCCGCCAAATTGCCGTTGACGCCGGTGAAAAAAGAGGAGAAGACCACCGATGTGGTTATAAACGAACTGCAAAACAAAGCGCCCACTACCGCAACGAAGCCGGCCAAGCCTGAATTATTTCCCGGCACCAACCGGTTTGTACCGGAGACAGTCAACGCAGCATAGAAAAACCAAGGGCAGTGGCGAGGGTACCTACAGTCTGAATTTTGACGAAGCGGATTTGGCGAAGTGGCCAAGGTTATCTTAAGCGACATACTCGGACAAAACTATGTGCTCAGTCCCAAAGTGGCAGGCAAGGTCACCCTGCAAACAACCGATCCCTTAAGCAAGGACGAGCTCATTCCCACCCTGGAAATGCTGCTGCGCATGAATAATGCCGTGCTGATCAGGGATGCGAACATTTACCATATCGAACCTGCCAGCGAAGCCCTGTACAGCTCCAGTTTTTCAGGCCCCGTACCGGCGCCGGCAAGACAGGCTTTCAAGTCAGGGTTATCCCGGTCAGAAATGTCCCCGTACAAGACATTGTCGATGTGATAAAACCGCTGGTGCAGGAAAAGACCATTCTCAATGTCGATGCCACGCGCAATATCCTGATCGCTTCCGGTACCCCTGATGAAGTGGGGCGGGTCATGGATATGGTCAGCACTTTTGATATCGATGTGTTGAAGGGGCGATCTTTTGGCCTGTTTCCCTTGACGCATGTTGAACCGGAAACCATTATCAAAGAACTGGAAGCAGTTTTTTATAAAAAGGGCAAAGAGGACGAGCTGAGTTTTTTCGCTTTATTCCTGTTGAACGACTGAATGCCGTCATGGCGATTACGCATCAGGCCAGTTATTTAAGGGATATTGAAAACTGGATATTCCGTCTGGATCGCGCCAATACAGCTTCCGGCGGCGGCGTGAATGTCTACAGGGTTCAAAATGTCGATGCTGAAGAACTGGCGGCAACGTTAAATGAGATTTTTACCGGCGCTGCCAAGAAAGAAAAATCTGCAAAAGTTGCGCCAGGGCAAATGGCGGCTGAAGTAACCAATAAACAACCGACTGAAACAAAACCAACTGCCAAGAAAAAACATCAACCAGTAAAAAATCCGCGCAAACCGGAAATGCGGAAGTTGCCAATGTGGGCGATGTAAGAATTATTTCGGATGTGGCCAATAATTCGGTATTACTGTTGCCACCCCACAGGAGTACGAGGTGATACTCCCTATCATCAAACAGCTCGATGTATTGCCTCTGCAAGTGCTGATTGATGCGACGGTGGTCTCGGTTAAGCTGACGGATGATTTAAAGTACGGCATAGAGTGGTTTCTCAAAACAAGGAGACACTGCAATCGGTAGCAATTTAGGCAGGGAAGGGGGATTTAGTGGAATTGACCTAAGAGATCTGGCTAGTTGCAGGAGCCACGGCCTTTGGAACGGGGGGACTTAGCCTGGTACAGAACTCGAATGATATAAAAGCTGTTTTGCATGCGCAAGCCGATAAAGGTAACGTTAATGTCATTTCATCGCCGTCTTTAATGGTGTTGAATAATCAGCAAGCGAAAATAAATGTCGGTCGATCAGGTGCCCATATCAAACAGGCAACACATCGGTTCCTATCGCCGGCGGGGCGGGTGGCGCCAGCATAGCTCAGTCCAATACAATTCAATATAAAGATACCGGTGTTACCCTGGAAGTTACGCCCAGAGTTAATGCGAACGGCATGGTTATTATGGAAATCAAGCAAATTGTCAGTACGCCAATAATAACCAACAACAGGCGTCTGCTACTCTACCGCCTACCATTAATAAAAAAGAGATCGAGAGTTCCGTAGCTGTGCTGGACGGCGAATCGATAGCGTTAGGCGGCCTAATTGATGAAACAATCAATGACAACAAAACCGGTATTCCTTTTTTATACGACCTTCCGTTAATAGGGCCATTATTTGGCAGTACATCTCATGATAAAGTCAAAAACGAACTGGTTGTCCTGATCACGCCGCGCGTGGTAAAAAGCAAGCAGGATTCCAGGGTGGTTTCCGACGAATTCAAGCGTAAATTGACCGGAATTTACGGGGATAAAGGCGTTTTTTCAGAAGGTCCAGCAGTGCAGAAACTTGAATTGGATGAACGCGTTAGGTAGTGGCTTAATAAAAATGGACGACACGATCAACGTGCACTGGGCAGCTACCCGGCAACAGGAATAACTCAAGCTTTAGCGAATCAAGGTGGGTTAGCTTTCGCTGGGAATCGACTTTTTTGTGGTTGGGGGGATATTTCGCGTATCGAGGAAATCTTGGAGAAGAAAAAGACGGCAGTTTCTTGAGGACAAGGGGAGCAATGTGATCGGCGCCAGGCAGCGTTGAAAAGTTCCCCAAGTAATCAGCGAAGTAAATTTTTAAAGGCTGTTTAATCGATGCGATTTTGTGTCCGTTACTTAACTCAAGTTAATCTCTTTGTTTAAATAGCTTTATCGTTTAGAGTCGCTCAATTAGCAAAAGAGCTTGATGCCAATGTTGCAAATATCCAATCAGGTCAGCATCCCGGACAATGAGATCGAAGTTCATGCCATTCGTGCACAGGGAGCTGGCGGACAGAATGTAAATAAAGTCTCAACGGCTGTTCATTTGCGATTTGATATTAACGCGTCCTCATTACCCGAGTTTTATAAAGAAAAGCTGTTGGCTTTAAATGACCAGCGTATTTCAAAAGATGGGGTGATTGTCATCAAGGCACAGCAGTTTCGCACCCAGGAAAAGAACAAAGAAGATGCCTTCAGTCGGTTACAGGCATTAATTCAAAGTGTGGCTATAACGCAAAAAAAGCGCAAAGCAACAAAGCCAACCAAAGGATCAAAGCTTAGGCGCTTGGATAGTAAAACCAAACAAGGCCAGCTTAAAGCACTAAGAGGGAATATTAATTACAATTAATCCCATAGGCTTAGTGTCAACATCTCAATACACCCGGAAAAATAACCATGCTGGTTTTGCAAATAGTCATTAAGCAATGGGACAAGAGTCAAAGAACAACAGTTCATGTTTTGGAGCGAGCCAATATTCCAGATAGATATCCCATTATTTTTCCGCCAGCCTTTTATGAATTCAATAAGCTATGCGTAATTGATCAGCACGGCGATGATTTGCAAGGAAGACGCGTAAAATCTGCGCAATTGGCAAACGGGAAAATAAAGTTTGATCGGTTTCAAGTGTGTTTAGAGGATAAAGTTATTGAGTATTTTGGCTTACCTAAGTCTGATAAAGCGCCTAGAGTGATTGGATCACTGAATAATCAATGGGTACAATGCAAATACACAGACAGATACAGTGTTTTCGAAAGCGACTTTTTTTATTGGCTGTATGAAGAAGTGACTTTAAATGCGATTTGTATCAGTGAATTTGATGAACAGGTTTTTTTAAATACCGAGCCGGCGCTTGTTTTTGAAGATTTTAATGATCTGGATTCGAATGCTACAAAAAATTGCGGTCAAGCTAAAACAGGACTAAACCATACTAAGTGGGTTTGAACCATTACAAATAATGATTCAAATTTTGTGACTATACAAAATGAGGTGACGATTATGGATTATGGAACTATTTTTAAGCTGCTGGGCTTTTTATTTTGGCCAGTGCTTTTGCTGTTTTTGTATTTCTTATTGAATAGGAAAGGTTTCATGCGCAGGGTTGATAAAATCAGGCGTGTTGATAAGGATAAGAACTAAACCTACCAGCCAAACTCCAATACCATTCTGATAGAAACATAGAGTATAAATAATATCGCAGCCACATAGCTGATGAAGCGTAGAGGGTTGTTTTTGATGCTATGTATGATTGAAATGTTTTTCCCTTCTTTTTTGAGTTGTTGGTATTTTTCCCGTTGAGCCATCATTCTTTGCTGGTGGTATTCGTTAAGCAATTGCCTGGCTCTATCAAGATCTTCGTTCTGTTTCAACCAGATGGCGGGCATTGAAGCGCTCCAGTTTCCGGCAGATGTCTCGTAATAATCAAGCTCATTGGCGATTAACAATTCGCGAATTTCATCAGCCTCGTCTTCGGGTACGCCTCTAAGTGAAAATAGTAATATCGACATTAACGGTTTAATGGGGGGAGTTGCGTAGACGGAGAGTTTATAGCATCCCTATAGTTCAGCCAATAGTTTGCTGATCATGGCTTCTGCCTGGTGCAGGTAGCCCTGCCCAAACAGGTTCAGGTGATTGAGGATATGGTAGAGATTGTAGAGTGTTTTCCTGGTCTCATAACCGGACTCCAGTGGATAATCAGCTTGATAAGCGTCATAAAATGATTGACTGAATCCGCCGAATAATTCGGTCATCGCCAGATCGGTTTCCCGGTCACCAAAGTAACAGGCAGGATCATAAATGACAGGATTGCCTTGCTCATCGGTAGCAGCATTGCCACGCCATAAATCACCATGTACTAGAGCCGGATGCGGCTGGTAGCCGGAAAAGAGTGGCTTCAGTTCGGCGCAGAGTTTTTCGCCCTGTGTTTGTAGGCGGCCACCATAACCATTTTTAGCTGCCAGTTTTAATTGATGTCCCAGGCGCTGTTCCTGCCAGAATGTTATCCAGTCACTGTACTGGCCGTTGACCTGGGTATTGCTGCCAATGGTGTTGTCGCGGTACCAGCCAAAATAGGCTTGTGTTTGCTGATGCATTTGCGCAAGCTGTTGTCCCAGCAACCGCTCGGAATGGCTATTCAGGTTATTGAGCGCGATATATTCAAGAACCAGAAAGGCATGCTGATCAGTTTTTCCGCAAACAATGATTTCTGGAACACGCATCAGCCGGGATTGCGCCAAGTGCTGCAAACCCGATGCTTCGGCCTCAAACATGGACAGTCGATCAGGTCGGTTGAGCTTGACAAAATAGCTTAGGTCTTCTGCCTGTAGCTGATATGCCCTATTAATATCGCCACCTGCCAGTGGTTTGGCATTGATCAGCTTAAAAGGCCGCCGTGTTGCCGATTCAATGTGTTGAATAATGTCTTGCCAATTCATTGTTGTGCTTTAGTAGAGTTTCCCAAATAAATCCGTATAAGTCAGGTAGAGCCGCATGTCCAGTTCAAACTGGTGATAAGCCGGCTCCATGTGTACACACAACTTATAAAAAGCCTTGTTATGATCCTTTTCTTTTAAATGAGCCAGCTCGTGCACCACTATCATCCTTAAAAATTCCAGCGGCACATTTTTAAACAGTGAGGCCACCCTGATTTCATTTTTTGCCTTGTGCTTGCCGCCCTGTACTCTGGAGATAAAGGTATGAAGTCCCAGGGCATGATGAAGATCTTTAATTTTATCGTCATAAATTACTTTGCTAAGCGGCTGGGATTGTTTGAGCAAATCATTTTTTATTTCAATGGTATAACCATAAAGCGCCTTATCCGTTCTAAGGTCATGCGTGACAGGATATCTTTTCAATATCATCTCGCCCAATTGGTCTTTATTGATAAGCAACCGTACCTGGTCGGTTATTTTTTCAGGATAGCCGGTTAAATATTTTAATTCTTGCATGTGTTATTTATCCTGAAAATGAGTATATCGAAGACGACTGCATGGATGCAGGAAGTAGAGCAATGCAGGTAGCAATTGCCGAAGAAATGCCACTTTTGACCATAATTCTATGGCAATGCATCTATTTTCTAGGATAATCATTCCTATCTTACAAATTGAAACGTCAAAGAAGCAAACAAAAGATGAATAACCTGTTAAAAAATTCTATCTGGATATTAATTGCCGCTCTCGGCGCAGCAGCCGTCGGCGGTATCGCCTTGAATCGTGGCGAGAGCATCAACACGCTGTGGTTTGTTACCGCCGCCTTGTGTGTGTATGCCATTGCCTATCGCTTTTATGCGGCGTGGATTGCCGCGACGGTGCTGGCGGTTGACGAAACACGGGCTACTCCAGCCGAGCGGCTGGATAATGGCCGCGATTTTGTGCCGACCAATAAATGGATAGTGTTCGGTCATCATTTTGCGGCGATTGCAGGGCCTGGGCCGTTGGTGGGGCCGACGCTGGCTGCGCAGTTCGGTTATTTGCCGGGGACGTTGTGGATATTGTTCGGCGCGGTGCTGGGCGGTTGTGTGCAGGATATGGTGACGTTGTTTTTGTCGACCCGGCGTGATGCCAAAAGCCTGGGGCAGATGGCGCGTGACGAGCTGGGGGCACTGGGCGGTACGGCGGCGCTGATCGGCACGTTTGCCATCATGATTATCCTGATTGCCGTGCTGGGACTGGTGGTGGTTAACGCGATGAAGCACAGTCCGTGGGCGACGGCTACGGTGTCGGCAACGATCCCGATTGCGATGATAGTCGGTCTTTACATGCGCCATTTCCGTCCCGGACAGGTGCTGGAAGCCTCTGCGTTGGGCGTGATTTTGTTGTTGTTGTCCGTGATGGGCGGCGGCTGGATCGATCACAATGAGACCTTGCGTGTTTGGTTCGATCACGAAGGCTTGACGCTGGCGTGGTGGGTGATGGCTTACGGTTTTGCGGCTGCAATTTTGCCGGTCTGGTTGTTGCTTGCGCCGCGCGATTATTTGTCGACTTATGTAAAGCTGGGCACCATCACCTTGCTGGCGGTGGCGATTATCATGTTGCAGCCCGAAGTGAAAATGCCTGCGCTGACTCAGTTCATCGACGGCACCGGGCCTATTTTTGGCGGCAAGTTATTCCCGTTCGTGTTTATTACCATCGCTTGCGGAGCGATTTCCGGTTTTCATTCGCTGATCGCTTCCGGCACCACGCCAAAATTGCTCACCAATGAGCGCGATATCCTGATGATCGGCTACGGCGGCATGTTGCTGGAATCCTTTGTTGCGATCATGGCGATGATGGCGGCGACCGTGCTTGATCCCGGCGTGTTTTTTGCGATCAACAGCCCGGCGGGCGTGGTCGGTAATGAGGCTGTCGATGCCGTAGCTAAAATTTCCTCGTGGGGCTTTCCGGTCACGGTAGAGCAAATGCAGTTGCTGGCCAATCAAATGGGCGAGGCAACGCTGTTTGCCCGCACCGGCGGTGCGCCGTCTCTCGCCGTGGGCATGGCGAGTATTTTCGGCAGCGCGTTCGGCGAAAGCATGCTGGCCTTGTGGTATCACTTTGCCATCATGTTTGAGGCTATTTTTATACTGACCACGCTGGATGCAGGAACTCGCGTGGGTCGCTTCATGTTGCAGGATATGCTCGGAAATATCTGGCCGAAAATGGCGGAAACTTCGTGGACGCCTTCGGTTGTTTTGACCAGTGCTATGGTAGTGGCGGGCTGGGGTTATTTTCTTTATATCGGCGTGATAGACCCGAACGGCGGGGTCAATATTTTGTGGCCGCTGTTCGGTATTGCCAATCAAATGCTGGCAGCGATTGCGCTGTGCGTGGCGACGGGTATTTTGATTAAATCCGACAAGCTCAAATACGCCTGGGTGACCGGCTTGCCGTTGGCGTGGCTGGTGACGATTACCAGCACGGCGGCATGGGAAAAAATTGCCAGTGACAATACGCGCATCGGTTTCTTTTCTGCGGCCAACGATTTGGCCGACAAGCTGGCGGCCGGTGTGTTGCCGCCGGAGAAAGCGGCTGTTGCGCCGCAGTTGATCTTCAACCTGCATCTGGATGGCTGGTTGACCTTGTTTTTTGTGATTTTGCTGTGGCTGATCGTGTTCGATATGCTGCGTGTTTGCAGTCGTTATCTGTCCGGAAAGCCGGTGCTGCCGCTTTCAGAATCGCCGCATAGTCCAAGCCGCTTGGTTGAAGACTGGGTGAGGGATTGATGCTAAATAAACTCAAAGTGTTTTGGAGGATGGTGCGTCGCCTTTCCGGCGACGATGCATACGAGCGCTATTTACAGCACCATGCGGCGCATCATCAAGCCGATACGCCGTTAAGCAAAGGGGCTTTTTTCAAGCAGTGGCAGGATGAAAAGTGGAATGGGATTAAGCGGTGTTGTTAGCCTGCCGGTTCTGCGTTCTTGCTGATATTAACAAGGCGCTTCGTTTATGACGGACCATAGCCACCATCCTGCTCAGCAACCCAATCGCCAGACACTTTATGTCGCTATAGCACTGGTGCTCGGCATCATCGTCGGCGAGCTGCTTAACCTGACGCTGGGCGGAACAGGGGCAATGAAGCCGATCATCGGGATTTTTGCCGCGCTGACCGATATTTTCCTCCGTCTGGTCAAGATGATCATCGCGCCGCTGGTGTTTTCCACGCTGGTGGTGGGCATGGCCAAAATGGGCGATATTCAGACCGTCGGGCGGGTCGGCATCAAGGCGATGCTTTGGTTTTTCTCGGCTTCGATTTTCAGCCTGTTGCTGGGAATGTTGCTGGTGAACTGGTTTGAACCGGGCAGTTCGCTGCACATGGCGCTGCCTGAGGTCGGGGCGGAGACGGGATTGCCGCAGGCTGTGCCGACACTGAGCAATTTTGTCGCGCACATGTTTCCGAAAAGCATCATCGAAGCCATGGCGGCCAATGAGATTTTACAGATCGTGGTGTTTTCCATGTTCTTTGGCGTGGCCTGCGCCTCGTTGGGCGAACTGGCTCACCCAACCGTCAAGTTGCTCGATTCACTGACGCACATCATGTTGAAAGTCACCGGCTACGTTATGCACACCGCCCCGGTTGCGGTGTTTTCGGCGGTGGCCTCGGTCATCGCGCAAAATGGCATCGGTGTGTTGCTGTCTTACGGCCAATTTATCGGGGAGTTTTATTTCGGGCTGTTGCTGCTGTGCTGTGCGCTGGGCTGCGTCGGTTTTTTGATTCTGGGGCGCAAAATCCTGTCCTTGATTCGGCATATCCGCGAACCGATGCTGCTGGCTTTCGGTACGGCCAGTAGCGAGAGCGCTTACCCGAAACTGTTGCAGCAACTGGAACGCTTCGGTTGCGATGAAAAAGTCTGTGGGCTGGTGCTGCCGCTGGGTTATTCGTTCAACCTGGACGGCAGCATGATGTACATGACCTTTGCCGTGCTGTTTATCGCCCAGGCCTACGGCATCGACATGGCGTTGGGCGACCAGCTCATTATGCTGCTGACGCTGCTGTTTACCAGCAAAGGTGTGGCTGGCGTGCCTAGGGCCTCGTTGATTGTCATTGCTGCCACGCTGTCGATGTTTCATATTCCCGAGGCCGGTTTGCTGCTGCTGCTGGCCGTTGACCAGATCCTGGATATGGGGCGTAGCGCAACCAATGTGTTCGGTAACAGTATCGCCGCCGCACTCGTAAGCCGCTGGGAAAAAGCGCTGCGGTAATAGTCTGCCGACAAGGACTCATCGAATATTTTTGTTTAAATAAGTAAAAATAGTTAACATCACCGTAATATCAATTCTTCTAGTGATAAAATATATGCCGAATAGAAGCTTCAAAAAGAGTAAACCAAAATCTACAATTACTACGCTTCCGGATTTAGGGATGGATAAGGAACAATTAGCGGCTGATTTTAAGCGTTATTACAGCCATCGACTCGGCAGAGATGAAAACTGTACATCGCCACATTATGCTTATGAGGCGTTGTCGATGGCTATTAGTGACCGGCTCATGGAGCGATGGAAAAGAACTTATAATGCTTACAAGGAACAGGATTGTAAAAGAGCCATATTATTTGTCGATGGAATTTTTAATGGGCCGTACACTTCAGTAATGCCATGCTGAATCTGGGCATTAATGATGCCGTTGAACAACGCAATGTATGATTTGGGGCTTGATACTTGAAGAGTTAATTGAAGCGAGCCGGATGCAGGTCTTGGCAATGGCGGTTTGGGTCGTTTGGCGGCCTGTTTTATTGATAGTTGTGCAACCTTGCAGTTGCCTGTGACAGGTTATGGTTTACGTTATGAATATGGGATGTTTTCCCAGGCTATTGTTAATGGTGAGCAGGTAGAAAAACCGGATCATTGGCTGCGTAATGGCAATGTCTGGGAAATTGAACGTCCTGAGTATACGCAGCAGAATTAAATTTGGTGGACATACCGAGAGCCACATCGATGAAAAGGGTAATAAACGGAGTTTGCTGGGTAGATACGCATGATGTACTTGCGGTTCCTTTTGATACGCCCGATTCCCGGTTACCAGAATGGCACGGTAAATACCTTGCGTTTATGGAAAGCCACGGCGACCGAACGAATTTGATTTACAGGAGTTTAATGCCGGCGATTATGCAGAATCGGTCGCTGCAAAAAATACCGCTGAAAATATTACCATGGTGCTGTATCCGAATGATGCCAATGAAAACGGTAAGGCATTGCGTTTGCGGCAGCAATATCTGCTGGCTTCTGCCAGTTTGCAGGATGTTACTTGCAAACTTGGGTCGGTCGACATGGCAATGATTTTTCCGAATTTGCCGCGAAAAATTGCTTTCAGTTAAATGATACGCATCCCAGCATTGCGGTTGCAGAATTAATGCGCTTGTTGATGGATATGCATGGCTTGTATTGGGATGAAGCCTGGGCTATTACCCGCAATACGATGGCCTATACCAACCATACGCTGTTACCGGAAGCCCTGGAGCGATGGTCGGTCAATTTGTTCAAGCAGTTGTTGCCAAGACTGATGGAGATCATTTTTGATATTAATGCCCATTTTCTGGCCGAAGTATCAGCACACTGGCCGGGTGACAAAGATCGCATGGCTCGCATGTCGCTTATTGAAGAGGGTGGTGAGCAGCAGGTTAGAATGGCTTATTTGGCGATAGTCGGCAGCTATTCAGTCAATGGCGTTGCAGCATTGCATTCAAAATTGCTGCAACAAGGCTTATTTCACGATTTCTATGAGTTGTGGCCGGAAAAATTCAATAATAAAACCAATGGAGTCACGCCCCGTCGTTGGCTGGCGGCTTGTAATCCGGAATTGGCTGAGTTAATAACAGAAACAATAGGTGATGGCTGGTTGACGGATTTATCGTTGTTAAAAAAACTGGAGCTTTATGCTGACGATAAGGCATTCTGTAAACGCTGGTATGAAGTTCAGCAAGGTGCGAAGCAAAAACTGATTGATTTTAAAAAGCAGGAGCTGGATGTTGATTTGAATGTCAATGCTTTGTTTGATGTGCAGGTTAAGCGCATTCACGAATACAAACGCCAATTATTAAATGTTTTGCATGTTATTCATCTTTATGACCGTATCAAACGCGGCGATACGGCAAACTGGACGGATCGTTGTGTATTGATTGGCTGGTAAAGCAGCTCCCGGTTATTACATGGCGAAAAAAATCATCAAGCTGATTAATAATGTTGCCAATGTCATTAATCACGATCCTGATGTAGGCGACAAGTTGAAACTGGTTTTCTTGCCTAATTACCGTGTATCAGCGATGGAAAAAATTTGTCCTGGCGCTGATCTTTCAGAGCAAATTTCAACGGCCGGAAAAGAAGCTTCGGGCACCGGTAATATGAAATTCATGATGAATGGCGCGTTGACTATTGGTACGCTGGATGGGGCGAATATCGAAATTCGTGAAGAAGTCGGCGATGACAATTTCTTCCTGTTTGGTTTGACTGAAGAACAGGTTGAAAAATTGCGCCATCACTATGATCCGGTTGCAATGATCAATCAGGATGAAGATCTGCAAAGGGTGATTAATCTGCTTGAGTGTGGACATTTTAATCAATTTGAGCCGGGCATTTTTGACGACATTCTTGGCGTCAATGAAAAGTCCGCACGATCCCTGGGTGACTATTGCTGATTTCCGCAGCTTTGTTGATGCACAAAAACGTGTAGAAGCTGCTTATCAGGATAAAGATCGCTGGACAAGAATGAGTATTATAAATTGTGCCAACAGCGGTAAGTTTTCTACTGATAGAACAATCTCTGAATACAATAATGACATGTGGAAGCTGACGCCAGTTAGTATTAATTGCTGATGTTTCATATTGTTTTGTATGAGCCCGAAATCCCAGCAAATACCGGCAATATTATTCGTTTATGCGCCAATGCAGGAATGCAATTACATTTAATCAAACCCTTGGGTTTTGAATTAGATGACAAAAAATTACGTCAGGGCGGGATTGGATTATCATGAATGGGTGGCGGTGAAAGAACACGAATCACTGGAGGATTTTGTGCTTGACATTAAGCCCAAGCGGATTTTTGCCTTGACCACAAAAGGTGAGCAAATTTACAGTGAAGTGAATTTTCAGCCAGAGGACGCTTTTTTGTTTGGCCCTGAAACAAGGGGCTTGCCTGCCTCTGTTTTAGCGGGACTGGGATCGGAACGGTGCCTGTATTTGCCGATGCAGGCAGAAAGCCGGAGTCTGAATTTGTCTAATACAGTCGCTATTGTCCTGTACGAAGCTTGGCGGCAATTATCTTTTGCCGGTGCGGCAATAAAATAAATGCAATGGACAACCGACCGGTTGTCCATTGCAATACTAAGTCTCTATAATTCGGCTTTTTGTTCGCGAGCTAACAGGTTTTGTACGGCGGTTAGCGGAGCCAGACCTTCGTATAAAACCTTGTAGGTTTGTTCGGTAATAGGCATCTCGACGCCATATTTTTTTGCGAGCAAGAAGGTTTCTTTTGCCGCTAGAGCCCCCTCGATTTCCTGGCCGATTTCCTGTGTAGCCGTTGCTTTGTCTTTGCCTTGTCCCAAGGCTAAACCAAAGCGCCGGTTTCTGGATTGGTTGTCGGTGCAGGTCAGCAGGAGGTCGCCGAGACCCGCCAGTCCCATAAAGGTTTCCTGTTTGCCGCCAAGTTTCACTCCCAGACGAATAATTTCGGTCAATCCCCGGGTAATAAGTGCAGCTCGGGTGTTGGCGCCAAAACCCAGTCCATCGGCAATACCGGCGGCAATAGCCATGACGTTTTTTACTGCGCCGCCCACTTCCACGCCAATCAGGTCTGTGTTGGTGTAAGTGCGAAAACGCTCACTGTGCAAGATATCCGCCAAGTGGTTTGCAAAATCCGGCTGGGATGAGGCAATCGTGACGGCTGTCGGCAGGCCAGCGGCTACTTCCTTTGCAAAACTGGGGCCTGAGAGGAAGGCGGCAGGGGTTTGAGGTGAAAAGACCTCGGCGACTACTTCATGAAGTAAGGAGCCGTCGGCAGGATTAAAGCCCTTGGTCGCCCAGGCGATTTGTACGTTATTCGGCGCGTATGCTTTGAGCTTAATCAGGGTATCCCTAAATGCGCGACTGGGTACGGAAACAAGTATCAGATTACTGAATGCGGCGGCCTCAGCCAAGTCGGAGGTCACGGCAAGGTTTTCAGGGAAAAGCAGTCCAGGCAAATACCGTTTGTTTTCACGATCTTGAGCCAGTGCAGTTATGTGCTCCGGGTTGTGTCCCCATAATAGCGTCTGACAGCCGTTTCTGGCTGCCATAATTGCAAGAGCCGTTCCCCAGGAGCCGGCGCCCAGGATGGTTATCTTTTTGTTCATAAAGCGAATTAGTTGATTGTGTCGGAGCTTGGGGCTTGCTGTATGTGCTGCGAGTACAAAGCGTCAAAATTTACCGGAGCTAAAAGCAACTGCGGAAAGCCTCCTTTGGTGACAAGGTCAGAAATGGCTTCCCTCGCATAAGGAAATAGAATGTTGGGGCAGAAGCTGCCAGCCATCGGGCCCATTTCTTGCTCAGTAAAACCACCCAAAGAGAAAATTCCTGCCTGATTGACTTCAACAAGATAGGCTGTTTTATCGCCACATTTGACAGTGATCGTTACGGTAAGACCTATTTCATACATTGAATCTTCTAAAGGCGTGAGATTAGTGCCTAAGTTAAAGTCGACAACAGGCTCCCATTTTTCTGTGAATATTTTAGGGGAGTTTGGTGTCTCAAAAGACATGTCTTTTGTATAAATCTTTTGAATGGAAAATTGTTTTTCTACTACGTCGTTTTCTTCGGCCATGATGAGTTTGTATGATTAGGGGTTAATGAATTTAAATGTATGAGCTTTATAACTACAAAAGTCCTGAATTAGTTCTTGTTTTTGCTGGCAATTTTTACAGGCAATTTGTAGTCGTTTTCCCAGGATTGCATGCCGCCTGTAATAACGAAGACTTGCTCGAACCCTGCTTTAGTTAATATCTTGCCAGCCGATGCAGAGCGTGTTCCGGTTTGGCAAGCAATAAGGATAGGATCCTTTTTATGCGTTTCCAATTTAGAGAGGTGCTCTTGTAATTTGCTTAAAGGCGTATTAATGGCGTTCTCAATATGACTTTGAACAAACTCAGGTGGTTCACGCACATCAATGACAGTTGTATTGCTATCGTTCATTTTAGCGACAGCAAGCAAAGGCGAAATAGAGCCAAATTTTTTGAATGCTGTATCAAAGAATTCCTGGATTAATAAAAAAGTAACTACTGCGAAAGCAAGAGATAATACGTAGTGATTTAAAATAAATTCTAGATAACGGTCCATGGATAGATTTGTTAAGTTAAGTGAATAGAGGGATAAATTAGTGAAAGGAACAGAAGACGTCTTGCATCATTTTAATGAGTTTTAGCATACGAGCATCATCAATAAAATAATAAACACGGTTGGCATCTTTTTTAGAACCGAGAATGTTTTTTTCTCTGAGTATTGCCAAATGCTGGGAAATATTGCTCTGACTGGTGCCAACTTGCTCGACAATTTCCTGTACGCAGATTGAATTACTACCCAGAACGCACAATATTTTTAATCGCAATGGATGTGACATCGCCTTTAAGCAGTATGCAGCTTTGGCTATGTCATTATCATTACGCGAAATTTGTTCGTCTTTAGTTTCCATAGGGCTGCTTACACTGCTGGTTTATTGAATCCAATTTTACAAAAGAACATGTAAAGAATTATTTATACACAACTGTTGGTAACGTGTATTACTATAATGACCATTTGATTACGTAGCCGCCACGATACAAAACCGGTGAATCTAGCAAAATGATACATGATTTTCAATCATTTTGGGTAATGGATAATGAAATAGAGCGTTTGTGATTTATTTCGTAAGGGGTGTAGTGTGTGGAGTTTATTTTTAGTTTCGGGAGATAGATAGAAGATGTTGAATCGGCCAAAGCCACTCGTATTGCTGATCCTTGATGGTTTCGGTTACTCGCTTGACAAAGAATACAATGCCATTGCAATGGCGAATACACCTTGTTGGGACAAATTGCAAAAGGATTGGCCCATGACATTGCTCCACTGTTCCGGTGCGGTGGTAGGATTGCCTGGCGGGCAAATGGGTAATTCAGAAGTCGGCCATATCCATATAGGCACGGGTCGTTATGTTCCTCAGGATTTTTCCAAGGTTAATGATGCGATAGAAGATGGCAGTTTTTTTTCTAATCCGGTCCTTTGCCGGGCAGTTGACCGCGCTAAAGAAAACGACAAGGCTTTGCATATATTGGGCTTGTTGTCGCCGGGCGGAGTACACAGTCATGAAGATCAGATTCTGGCGATGGTCGAGTTAGCTGCCAAGCGGGGCTTAAGTAAAATTTACATGCATGCCTTTTTGGATGGACGGGATGTTCCACCCAAGAGTGCAATGGCTTCCCTTGAGTTGCTGGAGGCAAAGTTTTCAGCGTTGGGCGTTGGCCGTATCGCCTCAATCGTTGGTCGTTTTTATGCGATGGATAGGGACAATCGTTGGGACCGTGTAAAACAGGCTTACGATCTCATTGCTAAAGGCGAGGCCAGTTTCTATGCGGATTCTGCGGCAGAAGGCCTGGAAGCCGCTTATAACAGAGGCGAAACGGATGAATTTGTTTTGCCGACCGCTGTGCATGAAGCCGTTGCCCTTGATCCAGAAGATTCTGTGGTGTTCATGAATTTTCGGGCGGATCGTGCCCGCGAGATTTCCCAAGCATTAACTGCAACTGCATTCGACTCATTCGATAGGAACCGTCCGCCCCACCCAGGCTATTTTTGCACCTTGACGGAATATAATCAGGATTTTGATTACGATGTGGCTTATCCGCCGACAGATATAAAAAATGGTCTCGGAGAGTATCTATCCAATATTGGCATGACGCAATTAAGGCTGGCAGAAACTGAAAAATATGCCCACGTAACGTTTTTTCTTAATGGCGGCATAGACGCCCCATTTCCTGGAGAAGACAGAATATTGGTGCCATCGCCTAAAGTCAGAACCTATGATATGCAGCCTGAAATGAGCTCGGTAGAAGTTACCGATCACATGGTGGAGGCCATTGTCGGCGGTAAATATGACGTCATTATATGTAATTATGCTAATTGCGATATGGTAGGACATACAGGCATAATCGATGCAGCAATTTTAGCCGTGGAAGCTGTCGATGCTTCATTACAACGCATAGTCGATGCGTTGCAGACGGTTGGCGGAAGAATGTTGATAACGGCGGATCACGGCAATATTGAACAAATGGTTGATAAGGAGACCGGGCAACCGCACACCGCACATACTACAAACCCTGTGCCTTTGGTTTATGTGGGCGGTGACAGGCCATTAGCCTCTGACGGCAGTTTGTCGGATCTGGCTCCAACAATGCTGGCAATTTTGGGAGTCGAGCAACCTGTTGAAATGACCGGCAGATCACTTATCAAATAATCTGGAATGAAAAAGAAGATAATTTTTTGTGTTTTACTGAGCGCGTTCTTAAATCAAGTTGGCGCTGAAGTTTCAGATAAAAGTAAGAAATTAAGTGAAGTTCAGTCGGATATTGTAGCAACCAGACAAGAGATGCAACGTATCCGGCAGCAAAAAAGTACTTTAAGTGCTCAATTGGCTGAAATTGAAAAGCTCTATGGGAAAACAGCCGCTTTACTGAAAACCTTGCAGGGCCAGGTTGAGCTGAAGCGTCAGAATCTGAACAAGATTCAGCAGAAGATGCAGGTTTTTCAGAATGAGGTCAGTAAGCAAAATAAAGAATTAGCGGGCCAAATAAGGGCAGCCCATGCCATGGGTCAACAGGAAAAGTTGAAGCTGTTGCTTAATCAGCAAGACCCTGCATTATCTAGTCGGATGATGGTATATTATGATTATCTTAATATGGCACGGGCAAAAAAGCTGGCTAGTATTGAGGAGTCTATGCAGCATCTAGAGCAGCTGGGCAAGCAGGAGCAAGAGGAAACCGAGCTTTTAGAGAAAAATCTGGAGCAAAAGAAGTTAGAGCAGATGGCTGTGGATAGTGTGAGAGAGCAAAGAGCTCAGCTATTGGCACAGTTAAGCAATGATTTTTCTTCGAATGAACAACAGATTGATCGCTTAAAAGAGAGTGAAAGCAAGCTCAAGGATCTGATATCTTCATTGCAGCAATCAACCGATGATGCTGATTCTGAGACCGTCCAGGAAAAGAAATTGTCCAAGGTTGAGGGTGACCTTGAAGCCAAAGATGATTCGGCCGAGACCAAGAATGATTTTCCTGAGCTTAAGGGGGATTTTTCTTCACTCAAGGGGCAATTGCCTTGGCCTATCAAAGGGCGAGTGGCAAATAAGTTTGGCAGTCCACGGGCAGAGGGTACGTGGGATGGAGTCTTAATCGATGCCAAAGAGGGCACCGAGATACGTGCCGTTACCCGTGGTAAAGTAGTGTATGCCGATTGGCTACGCGGCTATGGCTTGTTGACTATTATTGATCATGGCAAGGGTTATATGACCCTTTATGCGTTTAATCAGAGTCTATATAAAAAAATTGATGAAAGGGTAGAAGCGGGAGATGTTATTGCTTCCGTTGGACAAAGTGGCGGGCGAAGCCAGCCGGGTTTGTATTTTGAGATGCGTAAGGAAGGTCAGCCGATTGATCCGCTTGAGTGGTGTCGAAAATAGTCGGCATTACATTATTAATTGTTAAGTGATAATATTTCAGAAAATTGAGTGTTTGGAGTTTTCAGGTACATGTTAAAAAAGAAAAGTGTTTTTATTTTATCCTTAGGGATTATGTTAGGTGTTTTTATGGGTATTTGCGGAAGCGTTCTTGCTGAGCGAGAAATCGTAGAGCCTGTAGCCGACACTGAAGCACTGCCCTTTGAGGACTTGCGAACATTCACAGAAATTTTTGGCCGAATTAAACGGGATTATGTAGAGCCTGTTTCGGATAAAAAGTTACTGGAAGACGCTGTGCGGGGCATGTTAAGCGGCCTTGATCCCCATTCGGCTTATCTGGTTGCTGAGGAATATCAGGAATTAAAAGAAGGCACGACCGGACAGTTTGGCGGTTTGGGCATAGAAGTCAGCATGGAAAATGGCTTTGTTAAAGTTGTTTCTCCTATTGATGATACGCCAGCCCAAAAAGCAGGGGTAAAAGCCGGGGATCTTATTGTCAGGCTGGATGATGAGCCGGTAAAAGGCATGTCCTTGGCTGATGCCGTAAAGAAGATGCGCGGCGAGCCAGGCAGCAAAATTTTACTCACCATTGTGCGTGAGGGAGAGGAAGCTCCGCTGAAAATAACCATAACCAGGGACATCATAAAGGTTAAAAGTGTAAAGAGCCGGATGCTGGAAAAGGGGTATGGCTATGTGCGTATCAGTAGCTTCCAATCTGGAACAGGGGAAAACCTTAAAGAGGCTCTTGCAGCGTTGAAAAAGGAAAATGCAGGTGATTTAAAAGGCCTGGTTCTGGATTTAAGGAATAATCCGGGCGGGGTGTTGAATGCGGCTGTTGAAGTCAGTGATGCTTTCATAAAGAGCGGTCTCATTGTTTACACCGAAGGACGTATTGAAAATTCAGAAATGCGTTTCAATGCCGCCCCTGATGATCTCATCAATGGTGCGCCGATAGTCGTGTTGATTAATGCCGGCTCTGCCTCGGCTTCGGAGATTGTAGCGGGGGCCTTGCAGGATCAGAAGCGCGCTGTGATCATGGGCGAGAAGTCGTTCGGTAAAGGTTCTGTGCAAACCATACTGCCAACCAGCAATGGCGCCGCAGTTAAGTTGACAACAGCCCGTTACTACACGCCTTCAGGAAGATCGATACAGGCGGAAGGTATTGAGCCGGATATCGCCTTGGCTCGTGTTAAACTGGAGTCATTAGAGAAGTCGGAATTCAAGCCGGTTAAGGAAGCCGACTTGTCGCATCATTTGCAGAATGGGAAAAAAGAAAAAAGCACCGATGGTCTGGAAGGCGAGCAAGGTGAAGGCAAGGAGCTTCCAGAGACGAAGGATTATCCGTTATCTGAGGCATTGATGCTGTTAAAAGGCATGAGCATCATGCATAAATAAACGAAGGTTCGTTTTTAGCAATGAAAACCCGGACTCCGACTGGCTTGATAGCTTGCTGGAGTCCGGGTTTTTTTATGTCTTGAATTTGTTAGTCGACAGGAAGAAAAATAGCAGGAAGAAAGATAGATTGTTTATTTTAAGCTGGAATTGAAAGTAAGGCGAGAAAGGGACAAGGTGTGCATGAAAATGCAACACCTTGTTTATGAATTGCTTACTAACAGATTGATTTTTGATAGTTGACGGTAAAGTCATTCAAGGTCGATAGCGCTATAGGCAGGTCTTCGGTTTTCTCAAGACTAAATGCATTAACGCCGACACGCGACAAGTAAAATACCTGGTCACGCATGAAGTGGCCTGTTGCCCTGATCTCGCCTTGATAGTTATAGCGGCCTCTGAGCAGCCATGCGTGAGAAAAGATGCGGCCATCACCAAAGCCCGGGAAATCAAGTTCAATGAGTTGAATGTCTTTCAGGTCAGCAGCGATTTCTTCAACCGAATCGGCGGGGCCGATTCTAACGCCTATCTTTCCGTTGGACTTAAGCAATTGTTGCTTGTCTTTTTTCCAGCGAGCTAATGAAACGCTGATGTCACCGTCTTTCAGTTCGGCATCATCCGCGACAAAGCTCCAGGTGTCGTCAACAATCTGTCTGTCTTTAATTATCTGCATAGACTTGCTCTTTGAATGGGGTAATTCCGACACGTTTTACCATGTCCAGAAATGATTCATCATCCTGACGTTGCTTGATATAAACATCGAGAATGGTAGTGATTGCTTTGGTTACCTCGTCTTTGGCAACAGCAGGCCCCAGTCGTTCGCCGATAGCCGCCTCGTTTTCAGAGGAGCCGCCCAAGGTCAGCTGATACCATTCAGCGCCTTTTTTATCGACTCCGAGTATGCCGATATGGCCTACGCTTTGGTGCGCGCAGCCGTTCATGCAGCCAGACATGTTGATTTTTACATCGCCTATGTCGTGGAGATAGTCGATATCATCAAGCGCTTCGTTGATTTCTTTGGCAATGCCAATCGAGCTGGCATTGGCGAGAGAGCAAAAATCGAGGCCGGGACAGCAAATCATATCGGTTGCAGTGCCGATATTGGGTGTGGCCAGTTTCAGTGCGTCGAGCTGTTGCCACAGCGCGAACAGATCCGCTTGTTTGACGTCGGCAAAAATCAGGTTTTGCCGATGTGTGCTTCTGATCTCGCCAAAACTGTATTGATCGGCTAAGTCAGCGACAGCGTCAAGCTGTGTATCGGTCATGTCGCCCGGGGGTGAATCCGGCGCTTTTAACGAGATGAATCCGGCGCGATAACCTGGCACTTTATGATCGGCAGTGTTGTATTTGACCCAAGTGGCAAACGCTTTGTTGTCGAGCTGGTGTTGCGCAAAGCTGGTGTCTTGCGCGGCGTCTGCTTGATAAGCTGGCGGTGCAAAATAGGCTTTCATGGCTTCAATGCGATCAGCGCCAAGCTCCAACTCATCCCGGATCAGCAGCCATTCTTTTTCAACCAGTTCGGCGAATTTCTCCATGCCGGACTCTTTGACCAGAATTTTAATGCGCGCTTTGTATTTGTTGTCGCGACGTCCGAACAGGTTATAAATCCGTAGTATGGCTTCAAGATAAGACAACAAATGCTTCTTTTCCAGATAGGGCTTGATGACTTGACCAATAATCGGTGTGCGTCCCAAGCCGCCGCCTACGAGTACTTTAAAGCCAATTTCTCCAGCGTCGTTTTTAACCAGATGCAGGCCAATGTCGTGAAATTGGGTGGCTGCGCGATCATGTTTTGCGCCGCTGACTGCGATCTTGAATTTGCGCGGCAAGTAGGCGAATTCAGGATGTAGGGTAGTCCATTGCCGGATGATCTCGCAATAAGGGCGTGGATCTTCAATTTCATCAATACAAACACCAGCCAAGTGATCGGATGAGGTGTTTCTAAGGCAATTGCCGCTGGTTTGAATGGCGTGCATTTGAACGCTGGCCAATTCCTCAAGAATGTCGGGAACTCTTTCCAGCTGAGGCCAGTTAAACTGGATATTCTGCCGGGTAGTGAAATGGCAGTAGTTTTTGTCGTAGGTGCGGGCAATGTGAGCCAGTTTCCGGAGCTGCTTGGAATTAAGCAGGCCGTAGGGACCAGCGATCCGCAACATTGGGGCATGAGTTTGTACGTAGAGTCCGTTCATCAATCGCAATGCGCGGAATTGGTCGTCTGAAATTTCACCTTTTAAAAAGCTTTCGGTTTGCCTTCTAAATTGAGCTACGCGTTCTTCAATAAGTGTTTGATCGTTGTTGTTATATTGATACATAAATGAGCGCTTAGTGCCTGTTTAGGCCATTAGATATGACCGATAATAATATACTGTGGGTCATAAAATGACAAAGGTTATTATATGGTGATAACATTGCTGGTTGAAATTATGGCGCAGTTATTTAATTCATTATAAAACAAAGGAAGGGGGTTATTTTGGTACGGTTTTTATTCATCTTGTTATCTGCTTTGTTATTGCCTGATGTGGCAATGGCGGGTGGTTTTGAAAGCCTTGGTTTGACGGGAACAGAGCGGGGTATTTATACCGTGCTTGTTTTTATTATTGCCTATGGTTTTGTAATGGCTGAAGAGTTTACTCACCTGAGTAAGTCCAAGCCGGTCATTCTTGCAGCGGGTATTATTTGGGCGCACGCCGCTATCCTGGCTACTCAGGCAGGCGTTACAACTGAAGAAATGCATGAAGCTTTTGAATATAATTTGAAAGAATATGCGGAGCTGATGTTGTTCTTGCTGGTTGCCATGACTTACATCAACTCAATGGCTGAGCGTAATGTGTTTGAAGCGTTGAGATCATGGCTGGTAAGAAAGCAGTTTGGCTACCGTCAATTGTTTGTGATTACCGGCATCATTACTTTCTTCTTGTCCTCCGTAGCTGATAACTTGACGGCGGCTCTACTGGTCGGCGCGGTTGTTATGGCGGTAGGTGCGGACAATGAGAAATTTGTCAGTATTGGTTTCGTTAATCTGGTAATTGCTGCGAATGCGGGTGGTGCGTTTTGCCCTTTTGGCGACATTACAACCTTAATGGTTTGGCAGGCGGAGTACGCAGAGTTTTTTGACTTCTTTAAACTCTTTGTTCCATCGCTAGTCAATTACGCAGTACCAGCGGCGGTGATGTACTTTGCTGTGCCGAATGAGCAACCTAAAGCCTCAAGTGAGGCTGCAGTGCAGTTAAAGCCGGGGGCGATTCAAATTTGTGTCATGTTTCTTTTGACTATTGCGGCTGCAGTAAGTTTTAAACAAGTCCTGCATTTGCCACCATTTATGGGTATGATGGTTGGTCTTTCTGTGTTGATGCTTTATGGCTATCGTTTAAAAACAGTCTATAGCATTGAAGGTGATGATAAATTTGATATTTTCGACAAAGTGCGTCATGCGGAATGGGATACCTTGTTGTTTTTCTTCGGCGTGGTATTTGCGGTCGGTGGCTTAGGCTATATCGGTTATCTTGAGCTGCTTTCCGGTGCAATGTACGACGGCTTAGGCGCGACTACAGCTAACATTTTAGTGGGTGTGATTTCGGCGATTGTTGATAACATTCCTGTTATGTTTGCGGTGTTGAATATGAACCTGGATATGGACTTGTATCAGTGGTTATTGGTGACCTTAACTGCCGGTGTCGGTGGCTCATTGTTGTCAGTGGGTTCTGCTGCTGGGGTGGCCTTAATGGGGCAGTCCAACCATAAGTACACATTTTTCAGTCACTTAAAATGGACGCCTGCAATTGCTGCCGGTTATGCAGCGAGTATTGTTACCCATTATCTGATTAATGGTTGATATTTTAAGTATGCGCCGCACTCTGTGTGCGGCGTTCGGCAACTGCTCCTGCGTTGCTTTATCTTCTGTATTCATGCAGTCGCGTTTGTTTGGTAAGGTCGATGGCTGCTAAAAAAAGCTGGCGATCGGCCTTTTCAATTTATGTTCAGCCGCGTGTGCGGAGCATGATATTTCTTGGTTTTTCCGCAGGACTTCCTTTCTTATTGGTTTTTTCTACATTATCGGCCTGGTTACGGGATGAGGGTGTGGAAAGATCTGTCATAGGCTTTTTTAGTTGGGTCGGCGTGACCTATTCAATAAAAATTTTTTGGGCTCCTGTTATTGACAGACTGCCGCTGCCTTTCTTGACTGGATTATTGGGTAAGAGACGCAGCTGGATGCTGCTTGCGCAACTGGGAATTGCGGCTGGTCTGGTTGGTATGGGAAGTTCGGATTCGCATACTCAATTACAGCAGATCGCCCTGTTTGCGGTATGGGTGGCATTTTGTTCGGCTACGCAGGATGTTGTTATTGATGCTTATCGTATTGAATCGGTTGATCCTGAGTATCAAGGGGCTATGGCAGCAACTTATGTGTTGGGCTATCGGATTGCCTTGCTGGTGGCCGGAGCCGGCGCTTTTTATATTGCGGATTATTCCAGTTGGAAGTGGCTTATTTTGTTATGGCTACCGCTATGCTTGTTGGTCTGGTGACGACTATTTGTCTTAAAGAGCCTGAGCATGAGTGCGTCAATGAAGTGCGGTTGGGCGGCGAGTGGTGCAGTAACGAATCAGAATATCTGGCGGCGTTTGTTGGCAAATTTCACAGGTGCGGTATTGAGTCCCTTCGTGGAGTTCTTTAGCCGTAATGGCAGAGTTCGGTTTATTGATCTTGATGCTTATCGCGGTCTATAAAATGAGCGATATCACCATGGGTGTTATGGCGAATCCGTTTTATCTTGATTTGGGCTTTAGTAAAAAAGAGATTGCTGATGTCAGCAAGATTTTTGGTTTTTTTATGACTATAGCTGGCGCTGCGTTTGGGTGGTGTGCTGGTTGTCAGGTACGGGATTATGCGTCCTTTGCTGCTGGGTGCGGTTATGGTGGCTGTAACCAATCTGCTGTTTGCTGTTTTGGCGGTGAGTGAGCCGAGTTTGTTGTTGTTAGCTGGTGTAGTAAGCGCTGATAACTTAAGCGGAGGTATAGCGACATCGGTTTTTATTGCTTATCTTTCCAGTTTAACCAGTACTGCTTATACCGCTACGCAATATGCGCTGTTCAGTTCGTTGATGACCTTGCCCGCTCAATTGTTGGGTGGTTTTTCAGGGATCGTCGTGGATAGTTATGGTTACACAGTTTTTTTTATTTATGCATCAACAGTAGGTTTGCCAGCAATCGTACTGGTGCTTTTATTGATGCGCTATCAAAGCCGATCTAAAGCGTATAGTCATAATCCATAATAAGCGGAGCATGATCGGAAAAGCGCTCATCCTTATATATGGATGCCGCAACAACTTTATCTTTAAGGGCGGGGCTGATTATTTGGTAGTCGATGCGCCAGCCGACGTTTTTTGTCCAGGCTTGGCCTCTGTTTGACCACCAGGTGTATTGTTCGGCTTCCTGATTAAGAAGTCTGAATGCATCCAGCCAATGTCCATCAGCAAATAATTGATCCAGCCAGGCCCTTTCTTCCGGTAAAAAACCCGAGTTCTTTTGATTGCCGCGCCAGTTTTTCAAGTCGATTTCTTTGTGGGCAATGTTCCAGTCGCCGCAGATTATATAGTCACGGCCATTTTGTGAGCATTCCTGTAAATAGGGTGTGAAGCGATCCATAAATTTAAACTTGAAAGCTTGGCGTTCTTCCCCTGATGTGCCAGAGGGCAAATAAAGCGAGATGATGCTTAAGTTGCCAAATTGAGCTTCAATAAAGCGGCCTTCGGAATCGACATCTTGCCAGCCTATGCCGTTAATAATTTTATCTGGTTGTTTTCGGCAATATAAAGCGACCCCGCTATAGCCTTTTTTATCAGCATCATGATAGAAGCAATGGTAGTCCTTGGGGCAAAAGGGATCGGAATTAAGTTGGTGTAGCTGGGCCTTAGTTTCCTGTATACAAATAATGTCAGCATTTGTTGCTGCATCCAAGTAAAGAAACCTTTGCGTTCTGCGGCGCGTATGCCATTTGCATTTAAAGTAATAATGCGCATAAATATAAATTGAGTTGCGAATTTTTTATGAAATACGTATTATACGGGGTTCTTTAATAAGTAAGTAGCCCGCTTGTGGGTAATGTGATAGTGATATGAAACCAGAAATTCATCCAGAATATAAGCAAATTACCGTGACTTGTGGTTGCGGCAATAAATTTGAGACAGGTTCTGTAATAGGTAAGGATTTGCAGGTTGAGGTTTGTTCTGCATGCCATCCTTTTTATACAGGAAAACAACGCGTTGTTGATACTGCAGGTCGCGTTGATAAATTCCGTAAAAAATACGGCAAATAAGTTTTTTACAGTTTTTGTTTCGACTGATAATCAAAGTTTCGTCTGCTAGAGTTGCCTGCATTAAAAAGATGCAATGACAGTAAAAGATTATTCAGAGGGGTCGGTTGGACGGGCGGTAAAGATGTAAGCAATCTCAGTTAGCTTACGTCGCAAGCAAAAAGCTTAGTGTTGTTTGGTTGCGGTGCAAGTTCCATGAGATAAGGTTTGTTTGAAAAAAGCGCCTAATTTGTATGTTTATTACTAAGCAAAAAGCCGATGCAGCATTGTTGCATCGGCTTTTTGCTTTTTAGTTATTGGGGATTTGATATTGTACGTAACGCAAATAAGCCGGCGTGGGAGGAATGGCTGTGCACGCTTGCAAATGGTTAATTTACAGCTTCTAAGCCGGTTAACCCCTCAACAGACCAGTTGGCAAAGTCAAGAGAGCCTTCTTCATTGTCACCATTCTTATAATTGATTCGGCAAACGTATTTTTTGGTGCTTGTGCTTGCAGTGGCGCTAGTGATGTCAATTTCAGCGTTAATAACATATTGATAATTCCCAATGCTCCATGCGTTAAGTGGCTTTGCTGGAAAGCTAATGGATACATCGGGATCAAGTATGGACTTAATGTAGGTATTGCAGTGTGCGTAAGCCAGTTCTGTTAAAGGTGTAGAGATGGAGGCCATGTCGCCCTTGTCTTTGCTGTCAACAAGAAATAAATCAGACTGAATAACCTTCTTAACTGCAGGCATGATAACTTCTTGCTGGATTAAAAATAAAGCGACTAAGCCGATGATAAGGGCAATAACGGGATACTTCTTCATAATAAATTGATTAATTTAGGGGAAAACCGGTTGAAAGGAATAGGTGAAATTCTAACAGAATTCAATGTGTTAAAAGTAGGGAAATTTAATAAGAAGGAGGCGGTAAAAATGAATTGTAATTGGTGTGTTTTTTGACTTGACAAGGTTGATTGAACTGGTAGACTGATCGCTCACCAAATTGACTTGGTTGCACTGGGTTCTTCGTTTTAATAAAGAGTCGGGTGGGAAAATGGAGTTGTAACTAAAGACTCCTGGTCTTAAATAGACTGGGGATTTTATAATTTTTAGGAGGTAGAAATGGCAGCTACAACTGAATCAGTGAAAACTGATGCTGCGGAAGCACCGCTGTTAAATAAAAGAAATATGTTTGCTGGAGCAGCACTTTATATAGTGTTCTACGGCTGGGTTCGTTGGTATGAAGGTATCTATGGCTGGTCAGCTGGCTTAGATTCATTTGCACCTGAGTTCGAAACATATTGGATGAACTTTCTTTACATCGAAATGGTTCTTGAAATTGTAACTGCATCTATTTTGTGGGGTTACATCTGGAAAAGCCGTGACCGTAAAGTTATGTCAATTACACCAAGAGAAGAGTTAAGAAGACATATGACTCATTGGACTTGGTTGGTAATGTATGCTATCGCTATCTATTACGGTGCTAGCTACTTTACAGAGCAAGATGGAACATGGCATCAAACTATCGTTCGTGATACTGACTTTACACCAAGTCACATCATCGAATTCTATTTGAGCTATCCAATCTACATCATTACTGGTGTTGCTTCATTCCTGTATGCAAAAACAAGACTGCCAACTTACCAACAAGGTTTGTCAATGCAGTACATGGTATCAGTAATTGGACCTTTCATGATTCTGCCAAATGTTGGTTTGAACGAATGGGGTCACACTTTCTGGTTCATGGAAGAATTGTTTGTTGCTCCTTTACACTACGGCTTCGTATTCTTCGGATGGGCAGCTTTAGGTGTATTAGGTGTTGTTAACACAGAAGTTGGTGCGATATCTAAACTTCTGAAAAAAGACTTAGCATAATATAAGTCTTGGTTGTAATTACTATCTCCTCGCTGTTTCGTCTTTTTTCAGGATGAAACAGCATAGAGAAAGATAGTCATTAATAAAAATAATTTAAATCCTTTAGGAGGTAAGCTAATGAGCGCATCTCAATCAGCTGTACGTTCACGCGCTGAAGCAGTAAAAGTTTCACGCACGTTCGATTGGCTAATTCTGTTTACATTGTTCTTCGTTGTACTTGGTGGTTATCACATTCACTACATGTTAACTGGTGGTGACTGGGATTTCTGGACTGACTGGAAAGATAGACGTCTATGGGTAACTGTAGCTCCAATCGTTTCAATCACTTTCCCTGCTGCTGTTCAAGCTTGCTTGTGGTGGCGGTACCGTCTGCCTTTCGGCGCAGTTGTATGTATCTTAGGTCTGCTCTTAGGTGAGTGGGTTAACAGATATTTGAACTTCTGGGGTTGGACTTATTTCCCAGTAAACTTCTGCTTCCCTTCAAACCTGATGCCAGGTGCGATTGTTCTTGATGTTATTTTGATGCTGTCAGGCAGCATGACATTGACTGCAGTACTTGGTGGTTTAGCATGGGGTCTGTTGTTCTATCCAGGTAACTGGCCAATCATTGCACCATTGCACGTTCCTGTTGAATACAATGGCATGATGATGACTCTTGCTGACTTACAAGGTTACCACTACGTAAGAACTGGTACACCTGAGTACATCAGAATGGTTGAAAAAGGTACACTAAGAACTTTCGGTAAAGACGTTGCTCCAGTATCAGCGTTCTTCTCTGGATTCGTGAGTATCCTGATTTACTTCTTGTGGCATTTCTTTGGTCAATGGTTCGCAAAAACTGACTTCGTTCAGTCTGCATAAGAACTGTTTACAAAAAATAACACATAAAAGACTGGTAATGGCAAATGAGATATGTTGCTTTACTGGATACTCTGAAAACTATAGATTCTCTATTATAGAGGAGGATATATGAAATTAATTAAAGACAAGGTTGCTAAATTATCCTTTGTCGCACTGCTGGTAACTGTTACAGCAGCGATGTTTTACACACCAACTGCATCTGCTCATGGTGAAAAGTCGCAAGCAGCTTTCATGCGTATGCGTACTATTCACTGGTTTGACCTGAACTGGTCAAAAGAGGAAGTGCCTGTTAATGATACTATGACAATTTCTGGTAAATTCCACGTTTTCGCTGGATGGCCTGAAACTGTTGATAAACCAGAAGTATCTTTCTTGAACATTGGTATTCCAGGACCTGTATTTATTCGTCAAGGTTCTTGGATCGGTGGTCAATTAGTTCCTCGTTCAGTTACTCTGGAACTGGGTGAAACTTATGAGTTTAAAGTATTGTTGAAAGCACGTCGTCCAGGCGATTGGCACGTACACACTATGATGAACGTACAAGGTGGTGGTCCAATCATCGGTCCAGGTAAATGGGTAACTGTTACTGGTTCTATGGGATCTTTCGTTAACCCTGTAACAACTTTGACAGGTCAAACTATCGACCTGGAAAACTACAACTTGGGTAACGTCTACTTCTGGCACGCTTTCTGGTACGCTTTAGGTTTAGCTTGGGTAGCATATTGGGTTCGTAAACCAATGTTCGTTCCACGCTCTATCGCTGTTGAAGCAGGTAAAGCTAACACTTTAATTTCTGCTACTGACAGAAAAGTTGCTATGGGTTTTGCTGCTGGTACTATCGCTATCGTTGCTTTCTCAATGGGAAGCACAAACGAACAGTATCCAATCACAACTCCTCTGCAAGCTGGTTTATTGCGCGGCATGAAAACTTATCAAATGCCTGCAAAAACTGTTAGCGTTAAAGTTGATGATGCTACTTACCGTGTACCAGGTCGTGCTATGCAAATGACACTGACTATCACTAACAATGGTGATTCTTCAGTTCGTTTGGGTGAGTTCAACACAGCTGGTGTTCGTTTCTTGGATCCAGCAGTACATGAAGATGAAACTGGCTACCCAGATGACTTGTTGGCTGAAGAAGGTTTGACTGTTAGTGATAACAGCCCACTTGCTCCAGGTCAATCAAGAACAGTACAAGTTACTGCTTCTGACGCTGCTTGGGAAGTATACCGTTTAGCTGACTTGATCTACGATCCAGACAGCCGTTTTGCTGGCTTGCTATTCTTCTTTGATGAAGCTGGCAAACGTCAAATGGTTATGGTAGATGCTCCATTAATCCCAGTATTCATTTAATGAATAATTAACTGATAACTTTGGTTGTCAGTTAAGGGATTGAAACCCCCGTTACCGAAAGGTAGCGGGGGTTTTTTTTGCAAAGTAATTAATATATATTTAGTTAATACTTGCTCTGTTCGTCATGTAAACAGAGCGTGAGCGAAGTGTGATGATGAATAGTCCCGGGAATTATTCGGTTGAACGTGTGTTTTCAAGCAGCGTTTTTAAATGCAAAGTTTTTCGACGTCGAGTCATGGAATGATATTTGACATCTCATAGAGTGGCGAATGACACTGCATGATGCAGATATGGTAGGGCATGAATGAGAGGAGGGGCTATAAACGTTGCGGGTCCGCTGTCACGCTTTTTTATAACTGCATGGATATAGAACACGCTGAAGCAGTTGCCTAGGGTGTGGGTGCTAAAAACCATCTTATACGGCGAAAATAGTGACTCTCCGCCTCGTGTATTTCTAAAAAATTATGCGGCCAGTTGAATAGAGGGGGAATTAATGGAATTAGAAGGGTTAGTGATGGAATATAAAAAGGGCATCAATTTAAGTAAATTAGTAATGAATGTTAAAACCATTCTAATTCTTGGGTAAAATTGTAAAGCTTGATAAGTCGGGGGAGGGTAAAATTAACTCAGATACTTTAAGGCGTTTGTTTTGTACGAAGGAGTAGAGAATTGTGATTAAGCTAATAAATTAAAAACAAAAAACCCAGCAATAAAGCTGGGTTTTTTGGTGCTGCTAAATATTTTGTTTATAGTTGAATAGAACTAGAAACTTTTTGCTTAGAATCATCTGGGTTGTCGATGCAACCAGTTAATCCAACAATCATTAATGTCATAGCTAAAAGTGATAATACTTTCTTCATAAGAATATCCTCCAAAGGGGGTAAATTATTTTTAATTATTTTTGCGCCAATATTTAAAGCACATGTATTTTATATCATGACTGGAATGATGATGCAATATTAAAAAATGACAAATTGTAATGGCAGTTAAAGCTCATTGATATTACTTGGTAAATTGAAAGAAAATACATTGTTAACCCATTTGGCCGATCCGATTGTGACCCACTGAGATGCCATATTTTTGTGCAATTGGTCGTGTACCCAGTAAGAAGGAGCACTGATTTTTTTAAGTTTTATGTGGAAGATGGTTTGATTGATATCTAGTCCAATTTTCTGTCCCCAGAATGCAGTGACTTTCATAATAAATTTTTGTAAGCGGGTATTGTCTATATTAGGTGTGACAGCGATATTAGCCCACATAGAATGAACACGCCCCCAATTAGGGGCAAGCAACCTCCCTTGTTCATTTACAAACGGTAGCCAGCGTTCATTGCCATTTTGGTCAGTATAAGTGATAGCTAGAATATGATCATAGCCTGCAAAATGGTCATGCAGATAAAGTGCATGTGGAGTAATGCCAAAAAAGGTTTGAGAGACCATCAAAAGAGCATTGCTAGCGTTTGAAATGTTGTTAATGACAGGGTTATGTGTGGTATTAACATTGAGCCTATAAATTACCCCGTAATGAATAGAGCTGTTTAATTGTAATAGCAGTAGTCCGATCAGTATTTTTGAAAGCTTTCTGGAAAATGCTTTTGGCTTTTGTGAGGCAAATTGTTCAAAATACCGATGGTAAAGGGTATTGATTTGCAGATTTTGTGGTGCAAGGCAAGAGTTTGTGCACGGAATACGGATGCGTGAATCCGCGATTGAACGGTATTTATTTGAGGCAAATTGGTAGATTCCAGGAAGCCTTAAAAAAATGCCAAGCGGGAATAAATAGCGCATCTTTCTGAATATCTGAATATAGGTATCAACACCTGAATAAATGCGATTAGTGCTATCCAGGGCATATAAGTCGGTCAACAAAATTTCATTGTCGATTGAAGCGAGCGCAGGATAGTGCGCGGAATGATCCTGGGCGCTTTTAAAGTCGATACATTTAAAAATATCTAAATGATTAAGAATAAGAACCGTACGGTTACATAAAGGGCATTGCTTGTCATAAAATACGATAAGAGATGGATACTTTGCCGTGAAGGTTTCTCCAATAACCCGCCACCATTTGAAGGGAACCAGTAGCGTATAAAAAATAATCATCCCTAGTCCGAAAGGATAAATATTAAAAGACAATGTGATGCCAAGATGAAGTCCGAGGCCAACCAATAGATAGGCTATGCGTAACCGACGATCAGAAAAAAAGAATATGAAAGTAAATTGGAAGATTAAAATCGTATAACCAAGGATGTTTTGCAGAAGCTTATTATTCAGCAAAGCTGACATATCGATGGCTGAAACATAATAAGGCTGTGTTGCGGGTAACCAGGAGCCAAGTCCATTGCGCCAGTGCTCGGCAAACATCTTGTGTATGGCAGAGTCGAAGTAAAGAAAGCCAAGGCAAATAGTAATGGGCAGGTAGTAGGCAAGAACAGAGACTTTAGGCTTAGGGTGGGCGCTATAATGAACAAAAGGCGTGCTAAGTTTGTACCGCAGGTTGTCTATTGAAAATGCACGATCACCAGGCATAAAGAGCAGAAAAAAACCTGCTCCGATCATGAATAAATCAAAACCACCGTCAAAATCCCGTTGCATCGGAGTGAAATTAACAAAAATGATCCAGATGATGTAATTGCAGGTAACAGCAAATTGATAGCGGTATCCGATAACGATAAATGCAGCAATAACAGCCCAAATCGTCAAGAAGAAAGGAATCATTGGAAATTCGACATCTATATAGGGAATAGGATCGAAAATTAAATGATTAAAATAAAGTAGGAAGATGATTTCCTGTAAAGTAATTAAGCCGTAAAAAAGTCTGAACAGGCCAATGCCGGTAGCTGGGACTTGTTTGGAAAGGAGAACTAGAATTTTAGCGGATATAAGTTTATACATTTTCAAAGTTCGAAAAATCGAGGAAATGTATAAATTATAAAAGAATTAGTGACTTAAATGTGATAAATTTGCAGGCAAAACAAAGGCCGCTACCAACTCAGAAAGAATTGGTGTAAGCGACCAAAGTAAGGGTAAATCTTTTGAGGCTTATTTTTCGTCGTCTGGATGTTCAGCGAAAACCCATTTTACGAGGAAATAGCCTGCAGCGACTACTACAAGTGCGCCGACCATGCCAGCTGGTTCTTTTAACATTTCGGTGATATCTAAGATCGCTCCCATGAATGTCCTACCTATAATTTTGTATTTTAGAAATTGCTAATAACATAGCAAATGGAACGTTAATAATACTGTAGGTGAAGTTAAAGTCAAGGCTTATGTTGCATGGTTTTAAAGTTGGGTGAGGTAAATTTTCCATCCTGTCGAAATTTAAAGATCGATGGTCAGTGTGGTATAGTTTAAACTTCATGTTTTGGTGAAACATTTAGAGGTGGGAACGATGATGAAAAGATGCGTTAAAATAATACCGTTGCTGGCAATTTTCTTTGTGCTTTCTGCGAAGGCTGATGTTGTATTAAAAGATGCTTCTGAAATCCTGGGAAAATGGGATTTAAATGCTGAGGCACTTAAGCTAGATGGTGAAAAGAAGACTGTTAAAAGTGAATGGGAGTTTAAAGCGAACGGCATTTTACAGTCGACAGCAACAGATTCACTTGGGCGAACCAAAGAGATGGTTGTGCCGGTAAAATTTTTCGTTGAAGATGGCGTTATTAAAAAACAGGTGTCGCCTGGGCGAGAAAAATATGAGTCATGTAGCATAATTGAAAAAGATAATTCTAAAATGGTCTTGAAGTGCACAAGTTTGTTCTTCTTTTTAACAAAAAAATAATAATTTAAAAAAGGATATAGCGATGATTGGTGGCATTGTAATGATTTTAGTAGCTCTCTGGATTTATCAGTCGGCTATAAGGGCAAAAACCAGTAATGTAATAATATGGGTTGCGGCCTGTGCTGTTGCTTTTTATGTAATGCAGTTTTTATTGGTTGATATTAATATCTACATCTTGGAGTCTATCAGAGCTGGAGAAGGTGGGGCTGGCTATGAAGCAGTTGACGGAGCGGATAGAAAAAATGAAGGCAGTTTTCAGGGATTTGGTGGTGTTTTAGAGTCGCTTTATTTTGAATTAATGCCATCAATTCTAAGCTTTTTGGCTATAGCACTGATACGGATAAAATTTATTACCAAAGAAAAAATCTCAGTTGCTAATTTGTTCAGTGGCTTGGGAGAAATGTTTCAAGGTATCAAAAACAGTTTTAAAACGACAGAAAAGTAAAGCTGAAGTTAGATACAAAAAAGCCCAGGCTATGCTTGGGCTTTTTTTATAGCGGTACCGTTTTTGTATATTGGATAATAAATATTAATTACCAATAATAGTAGAGACAAGAAAAATCAGACCCATAACAAAAAGAACCGTAAAGACTACCCCCACAATAATATAAGTCGAAAGAGATCCCTGTTCGAAGTCTTTTTGCCTGTTACCATCACTTTGCACACCAATAAAAGCAGAAAGAACACTCTTGATGACTTGAGTAATCGTTGGTTTTGACATGAACATCTCCGGCAAAAATAGTGAAAAATAATATAGATTGATTGCTTTTTAAGCAATGATTATATCCTCAGACTTATAGTTTGGTATTTATTCAAATCAACAACCCCTTGGCAGTTTCAATGAGCAAAACAGAATTATTAAAGCAGCAATTGTCCCAAAGAATTTTATTTCTTGATGGTGCAATGGGCACGATGATCCAAAGTTATAAATTGGAAGAAAAGGATTATCGTGGTGAGCGTTTTGCTCAGTGGGATACTGATCTTAAGGGGAACAATGATCTGTTATCGATAACACAGCCGGATATCATTAAAGCCATTCATAGTGCGTATTTTGAAGTTGGCTCTGACATCGTTGAAACCAATACCTTCAATGCGACCAGTATTGCCATGGCTGATTATAAAATGGAATCACTGGCCTATGAAATTAATGTTGAGGCGGCGAGATTGGCAAGGCAGGCGGCTGATGAATACACCCAAAAGACACCGGAAAAACCGCGTTTTGTGGCCGGCGTATTAGGCCCTACCAACCGCACGGCCTCTATGTCACCGGATGTTAACGATCCGGGCTTTCGTAATATTTTTTTCGACGACTTGGTCGTAGCCTACACAGAAGCAACAAAGGGCCTTATTGATGGCGGTGCGGATATTATTCTGATTGAAACCGTCTTCGATACTTTGAATGCCAAAGCTGCCATTTTTGCGGTTGAGCAATATTTTGAAAAGATTGGCTATAAACTGCCAATCATGATTTCCGGCACGATTACCGATGCATCCGGGAGAACATTGTCTGGACAGACCGTAGCTGCTTTCTGGAATTCACTCAAACATGCAGAGCCAATTTCTTTTGGCTTTAACTGTGCATTAGGCGCAACAGAACTACGGCAGTACATCGCCGAATTATCGAGCATTGCGGACACGCATGTTTCTGCTCACCCGAATGCGGGTTTGCCTAACGAGTTCGGAGAATACGATGAAACGCCCGAAGCGATGGCCGAAGAGCTGGCCGATTGGGCGAAAAACGGCTACCTGAATATTATCGGCGGATGTTGCGGAACATCGCCTGCGAATATCAAAGCGATAGTCGAAGCCGTACAACAATACAGTCCCAGAAAAATCCCTGAAATACCCAAACAGTGCGGGTTATCAGGACTCGAGCCACTGAACATCGGGCCGGATTCCTTATTCGTTAATGTAGGTGAACGCACCAACGTTACGGGTTCGGCGGCGTTCAAACGACTGGTTATTGAAGGAGATTTTGAAGCGGCGCTGGATGTGGCGAAACAGCAAGTCGAAAACGGCGCGCAAATTATCGACATCAATATGGATGAAGGCATGCTGGACTCCAAAGAAGCAATGGTGCGTTTCTTGATGCTGATCGCGTCCGAGCCGGACATCGCCAAAGTGCCGGTTATGCTGGACTCGTCCAAATGGGAGATTCTGGAAGCCGGTCTTAAATGCATTCAGGGCAAAGGCGTGGTCAATTCCATCTCGCTGAAAGAAGGCGAAGCCGCATTTATCGAACACGCCAAACTGGTGCGCCGCTATGGCGCGGCGGTTATCGTTATGGCCTTTGATGAAGAAGGGCAAGCGGATACCAAGGCCAGGAAAGTCGAAATATGTCAGCGGGCTTATAAAATCCTCACAGAACAAGTCGGTTTTCCACCCGAAGATATTATTTTTGACCCCAATATATTCGCTGTTGCCACCGGCATTGATGAACACAACAATTATGGTCTGGATTTTATCGAAGCTACCCAAGAGATCAAACGCACCTTGCCTTACGCGCTGATTTCCGGCGGCGTTTCCAACGTATCGTTTTCATTTCGGGGCAATAATCCGGTGCGGGAAGCGATACATGCGGTATTTTTATACCATGCCATACAGGCTGGCATGGATATGGGCATCGTTAATGCCGGCCAGTTGGCTATTTATGAGGATATACCCACAGATCTGCGGGATGCGGTTGAAGATGTTGTTTTAAACCGTCACGATGGCAGCGGCACTGATAAATTGCTGGAACTTGCCGACAAATATCGCGGTGACGGCAGCAGCAGCGCAGGGAAAGAGCAGGATCTGGAGTGGCGCAGCTGGCCGGTCAGCAAGCGTCTGGAACATGCGCTGGTAAAGGGCATCACCGATTTCATCGACGAAGATACCGAGCAGGCAAGACTGGAAGCCGAGCGGCCCTTGCATGTCATTGAAGGTGCATTAATGGATGGTATGAACGTCGTCGGCGATTTGTTCGGTGCGGGCAAAATGTTCCTGCCACAAGTGGTCAAATCGGCACGAGTGATGAAAAAAGCTGTGGCTTATTTGATGCCGTTTATGGAAGCCGATAAAGCGGCAGGTGACCGGCAAACCAACGGTAAAATACTGATGGCGACCGTAAAAGGCGATGTGCATGACATCGGCAAGAATATCGTCGGGGTGGTTTTGCAATGCAATAACTACGACGTGATAGATTTGGGCGTGATGGTACCCGCGGAAAAGATTTTGCAAACTGCGCGCTTGGAAAACGTCGACATTATCGGTTTAAGCGGCCTGATTACACCGTCGCTGGATGAAATGGTGCATGTCGCCAAAGAAATGCAGCGCCAGGGTTTTACCATTCCGTTGATGATAGGCGGCGCGACAACGTCACGCGCGCATACCGCAGTAAAAATCGCCCCGAATTATGACGGCCCGATTGTATACGTGACCGATGCATCCCGCGGTGTTGGTGTAGCGAGTAATCTGTTAAGCGCTGATCTGAAAGAACAATTCGTCAACAGCGTGCGGGAAGAATACGAAGAAGTCAGGGAAAGACACAAAGGCCGGGAAGCCAAAACCAAACAACACTCTTTAGAAGAAGCCAGACGCAATAAATTTAACTGGGGTAACTATGAGCCGGTCAAACCCTCGTTTCTGGGCATAAAGGTCATTGATCGTTTTCCACTGGATACCTTGGTCTGGTATATCGACTGGACGCCGTTTTTTCAAACCTGGGAAATGGCAGGAAGTTATCCCAAAATACTCGATGATAAAGTCATCGGTACCCAAGCCAGAGAACTGTTTGAAGATGCACAGGCTATGCTGAAAAAAATCATCAGTGAAGAATGGCTGTGCGCCCGCGCTGTGGTCGGGTTCTTCCCCGCCAACAGCGATGGCGATGACGTCGTGGTGTATACCGATGAAACTCGCGCACAGAAAAAGGAAACATTGCATCATTTGCGTCAGCAGAATGTCAAAGCTCCGGGCAGGCCTAATTATTGCCTGTCTGATTTTATCGCCCCGGTTGACAGCGGCATAGCCGATTATATTGGTGCTTTTGCGGTAACAACCGGCATAGGTATAGAACAAAAACTGCATGAATTTGAGCAGGATAATGACGATTACAGCTCCATCATGCTCAAAGCGCTGGCTGATAGACTGGCCGAAGCGTTTGCTGAATATATGCATCAGGTGGTCAGAAAAGAGTATTGGGGCTATGCCAAAGATGAGACCCATGAGGCCGAGCAGTTAATCAACGAAGCCTATCAAGGCATACGGCCAGCGCCCGGTTATCCTGCATGTCCCGATCATACCGAGAAGGGCAAGCTGTTTGAATTGCTCAATGTGACTGAGCATACCACGATAGAGCTCACTGAAAGTTATGCCATGTACCCGGCATCAGCAGTAAGCGGCTGGTATTTTTCCCATCCGGAGTCACAGTATTTTAATGTCGGCAAGATAGATAAGGATCAACTGCAAGATTACGCCAGACGTAAAGGCATCGCAGAAGAAGTGGCGGAGAGATGGCTGGCGGCACATTTGCATCATTAAGCAAAAAGGAAAATCAGTATGGCAACACAAGACAATATTGGACATTCACTGGAAAGACTGATGTATGCCAGTCGCTGGATATTGGCGCCGATTTATTTCGGGCTGAGTCTGGCGCTATTGGCGCTTTCGGTAAAATTCTTTCAGGAACTTTATCACTTCCTGCCGCATATTCTGGAAGCAGATGAATCCGATTTGATTTTAAAGTTGTTGACCTTGATTGATCTCGCTCTAGTTGGCAGCCTGATTGTCATCGTGATGTTTAGCGGCTATGAAAACTTTGTTTCGCAACTGAATATCACCAAGGAGACTGAAAAGCTGGAATGGCTGGGTAAGCACGATTACGGTTCGCTGAAGATGAAAGTGGCGTCATCCATTGTTGCTATTTCATCCATTCAATTATTGAAAGTATTCATGAATATTCAGGCTGCTGATAACGACAAACTAATGTGGTATGTCCTTATCCATTTGACCCTGGTATTGTCCGCCCTGCTTATGGGTTATCTTGAAAAACTGACCAAGCATTAATGATACGGTTAATGCTGTTTGGAACATCCGGTTGCCATCTTTGTGAGCAAGCAGAGTCCATTATCAATGACTGCTTGCTGGATGGCCTTGATCTGATAATTGAAGATATAGACATTGCCGAGCAAGAACGATGGCAAGACCGGTACGCCATACGCATCCCCGTTTTATATCACGCAGAAACAAAACAAGAACTGGGCTGGCCGTTTGATCAGGCGGATGTTAAAGAATTTATCAAGAGTCTGGCGGTTTAGCGATCGAATCCTGATCCAACAGCATTAACTCCGAGAGTCGGAAGAACTCCCTTAAGCCACGCATTAACAGCTGGCTCCTCAGCTTGGCCCATTCTATTAATAAAGGTAAACGGCACAGAAACCAGCTCCATGCCTTTATTGATTTGGACGGCGAAATGCAAATGCGGGCCGGAAGAAAAGCCGGTATTGCCTGAATAACCAATCAATTGGCCGGCATTTACCGCTAAACCCGGATAAACCTGCGCTTTCTCCAATTCCAAATGGGCATATATCGCCATCGAGCCATCATTGTGCAGAATTCTGATGCTGTTAGCTTCGGCTATATACGCCTTATTGATGCCGCCTTTATAAAAGTCATCATCGACTTCCAGAACGATGCCTGATCTGGCCGCATAAATCGGTGTGCCTTTCGGCATAACAATATCTACCGCGTATTTGTTTTGTTCATCCATGTGGCTGAAGCTGCCGCCAAAAGCCTGAGAGATTTGAAACGATGCATCAGGAGCTATCGGCGGCAAATAACTTGTCGCAGAACTGTACTGAGGCAGGGGAGTGCCGATGATGTAACGGTATTCAAGCCCAAGTTTCCATGACTCAAGCTCATTAATGCCGCTTATTTCAAAAAGAGTGTCGGATTCTCCTGATTCAACAACAAAGCGTCGGGGCAATTCAGGCGTTGAGCGAACATTTTCCTGTTCAGTAAAGTCGACTTCGACTTCCACAGGGCCAGCATAATCATTGCGAATATAAAACTTGGGTCTTTGCTCTTCACCCGACTGCAATAGCCAGACCAGTTGCTTGGGTGCTGCTTTCATTTGCCTGACCTCAACCTTCTGCACGGTGTTCGGTGGCTTGTCGGTAAAATACCATTTGCCTTGCTCATCCTGATATTTATAGAGCTTTTGCCCGACGGCATTAAATGAAAAGAACGATAACAGGATAAAAATTAATAGAGGAACTTTCATTACCCTCTTCTCAATGCCCATCATTTTTCCTTAGTTTTCGATTGGTTGCTCGGGGAAATAGGGATTAGCCATAAAAACAGGAACAATCAGTACTACCATCACTGCAATTACAGAAAATGCAGGGTTAATAATGTCTGCTAACCAAAAAGCAGGCGCATGGGGCTGGGTACTTTGACAAATTCCAATGTAATTTCCTTTCGTTAAACAATCGCTGGTTTTTTCGTCAGGATGTATTATTTCCCCCAACAATTCGCTGCAGTATCAGTACCGGTTTCAGTTTTAGTTCCTGCCTGATTGATACCAAGTGTTCCACATTTTGCATCGGTAATCGCGGGTGCAGCCGTAGCAGTATAGTCGGTTGCACTTGCAGCAGTAATTGCAATCGTATAATGGCCGTTGGGTGAAGCAGTGCCAAGATTTAACCCGGTATTGCCCAAAGCTGTAGTGTAGGTTGTATGGTTAGCCCGCCACTTCTCTTCAGCCAACTGCACAGCCAACAACCCCGCCTTGCCATCCGCACGCTTTGAACGAGTCACATATTCCGAATAAGCAGGAACAGCAATGGCGGCAAGAATCCCGATAATAGCTACAACAATCATTAATTCAATTAAAGTAAAACCGGCAGGTCGCTTGAATGAGTTCATTGGTTAACCTTTTAAAAGTTATGTTGTTAAAACAAACATAGCAAATATAGTCTATATTTGCTTGGATAGCGACGGGGTTCTCGCATGCCTGAATCCAACCGATAAAATTTAGATTAGCTAACGGATTAAGAATAATAGCAATCTACAAGCGAATCATACAAAAAGGTGGAGGGATATGAAAAGACCAAGAGACTCCGGCATTACTCTAGTTGAGGTAATCATAGTCATTGCCATAATTGGCATTATCGCGGCGATGGCAGTGCCTTCTTATCAGGACATGATTGAGCGCAACCGACTCAAGCAGGCAATTGAATCGTTACAGTCGGATTTGCAATGGATGCGTACCGAAACAATTAAACAAAGCTGTAATCTTCAAGCATCTTTTACTAATGGCGCTAATTGGTCTTACCAAATATACATACCGCCTGCTGCTGCCGGAACCTCATGTGCTGTTCAGCATGTTAACCATGGGTGTCCCGCCGCAGCTACCGCCAATTGCAATATTAAAACAGTAAGCAGTACACAATTTATCGGCACATCAATGGGTACTGTTGCTTTTTTTAGCGCTCCTACTACAGGAGCAGAATTCGATTTTAGAAGAGGTGAAGCAAAAAGAATTAATAATAATTCTAACAATGGAAGAGTGGAGCTAAGTTCGTCTAACTATACAGTAAAGGTAGTTGTGGCTTCCGTTGGACGCGTAAGAATTTGTAATATTTCGGGTTCAAAAGGATTGTCTGGTTATGAAGACTGCTGATTGATAAAGGTGATAAATGAAAAAACAAGCAGGTTTTACACTCATCGAAATAATGATTGCCCTGTTGATAGGCTTAATCATTATTGCGGCTACTATTACCATTTATATTTCTACAATAAAAGGGAGTTCAGACACTCTTAAATCGGCGCGTTTGAATCATGATCTTGAATCAGCCATGTCGCTGATGGTTAATGACATTAGAAGAGCGGGTTATTGGGGAAGGGCTATTGCTGGCGCTGACAGCTCGACAAATCCGTTCACAACAGGTGCGGCCAATATACAAATTCCAATAGCAACATGTATTTTATATTCATACGATGCTGGCAGTCCCCCCGATGGGATTCCCGATAATGGCGAATACTATGGTTTTAAATTCGAGAGTGGGGCGATAAGAATACGTTCTGCGGATGCAGCGGAAACCACGACTGATTGTACCGGTGCCGGATGGAACACTCTTACTGTTGAGGAGAGCGTCAGTATTACAGGCCTAAGATTCACTTCTGCATATAAATGTTTGGATAATTCAGCGATTCCTCCCGCTGTTGCCAGCTTTAACTCAACTTGCGCCGCTGCTGCCTTGCCCGTTGGGCATAAGGCTGTCGAATCCCGTCAGATTGATATTACTTTGACCGGTAGTGTAGTTGGCGATGCGGCGGTTACAAAAACATTAATCAGCACCGTAAAAGTAAGAAACGATCGTATTTTTACGCAATAACCGTGTAATGGCCCTGATTTTTTTAAGGTAAGTCATGATGAAAACGCTAAAACAATCGGATTTAAACAGCCAGCGTGGCGCCGCTACGTTATTAACGGCGGTCGTTTTGCTGGTCAGTATAACTTTGGTAACCCTGTATACCTCAAAATCGGTTCTGGTTGAAACCCAAATGGCCGCAGATAATTACAGAACCAGTCAGGCCGTTGCAGCGGCCAATTATGCAATGGATTATGGGTTTAATTATTTTAATAAAGGCGGGTTTGACCAAAATACTACAGCAACTGGCGTAGCGCCTAAAGATGGCATTCTGGACACAGGGGCTGATACAAATGCCGATGGAGTTGTAGAGCAGTTTAATGCCCTTTCTTTACAGTCAGCCGATGGTAATCAAGCAACGACCGCAACGCTATCATTTAACAATGCAGCCGGCACACGCTGTATAGCGGCAGGGGCAACGCCCACCATGAAAAGCGGGTTAATTACGGCTACAGGTTTCAGCGATGATGGCCTGGCGAGCCGAACCATCACTCAATGCGTTGGTCCTTTAAAATTACTGCGGGATGATGGCCCCGATCAGCCGCTCGTTGCCCAAGGGCAGGTCGCGGTAACAGGAAATGCGCATATCATTAACCGTTACACCAATACAACGATCTGGTCAGGTGACAGGGTTCAGATAGGCAGTTCATCCTCTATGGAAACGCGCATCAAGGATCCGGCTTCTGGCGCATTAACGCAAGACCAATTGCTTGATACCTCTGCAGACAATACCCAGTTAGTTTCCAATAGGAATTTAGGCAATGGCCTGGATATTATTGATGGTGATCCTAATTTAAATAACCTGGTAGGGCTGGACTTCTTTAAGAATTTTTTTACCGTTGATTCCCGTGAGCAGTTGAAGCAGATGGCCATAGCTGCCGGCCAATACTATACAAGTTTTAGCGGTGCTGCTGGTAAGTCAGGGCTTATCTGGATTGAAGGGAATCAGACACTTAACGGCAACGACACCTATGGTTCGAAAGCCGAGCCCGCAATAATAATTGTTAATGGGGATTTGAACGCGGCAGGGGGGCAACAATTTACGGATTGCTTTATATAGCGGGTAAATATGATATCGCGGGAGGGGTCACAGTAGTAGGCTCTAATATCGTAGAAGGAACCTTGCGACAGGCTTACCGACAGCGGGGTCAGCCGTTTCAGGCAGCGGCACATTAAATTTGGTTTATTGGCAGGCGTTTGCTTCAAGTTCAAGCGGCCTTTTGCCGGGATTGGCCGCTGTTATCAGCGGTTCATGGCGTGACTGGTAACATCCATTTGTTGTTCATTAAAAGGCTCTGACTATGAAGCACTCAATAATAAAAACACAAAAAGGCATCGGCCTGATTGAGGTACTAATCGCCACCGTTGTGGTTGCCGTAGGCTTGCTTGCCGTTGCCTCTTTGCAGGGTAAGTTAATGTCGAGCAGTGGCGACAGCAAAACGCGTTCAGAGGCACGGGTACTTGCCGAGCGGAAAATTGAAGAGCTTCGGAATAAGGTTACTGTAAAGACGGTAAATTCTGTAAGCGGTTATAACGACATTGCTGCCGGCACCTCTACAGATTCTATTACAGGCACAAATGCCAGTTTTACCAGAAGTTGGACGATCTCTGGTGCGGACGCGCCCAATCGAAAAAAAATATCTGTACGGGTAGGTTGGGATGGCAACGGTGACGGTGACGTTACCGATGCGGACGAAATAGTCAATATTGTAACCGAGATGGCCTGGATCAATCCGGCAAATAGCTTGCTTTATGCTACAGAAAATAGCGGCTCAGGTACATCTGCCGTGCCTAGCCCAAGACAAAATGCTTCTGAGGATGTGGCGGCAGAAAAAGTGTTAGGAGGGGCTGCCTTATCAATTTCAGGTACATCCGGGGTTGATGCTTCTTTAACCGTCACAATTCCTGTAACTAAGGAGTACCCCGGTGGCTGCGGCACAGTTACCTTGCAGCAAGTCGCTACCGATTCACATTTTTACACGCTTATCCATGCCGGGAGTTCATGTGTGGAGGATGGCGTTATTGCGGTGTTTTTATGTACAGCAACCTGCATACACATTCAGAATCATTTTGGAGGCGTAGTTCATCGTATTGCCGGTACCGTCCATTCAACGAGTCCAAATGGTTTTAATACGATTAAAGTTGCATGGACATCAAGTTCGGTCAGCGATTGCTATAACGGGCCGGTGACAGAAGTTCGTAAAACAGGTACTGATCAATATCGATACAGACCTTATGAATGTATTTATGCGGGGAATTGTGACGCTGATGTTAATGGTTCTGGCTGCAATTACGGCGTTACTGCTGAACAGATTAGAGCCAAAAAGGTTGGCCCCGGCGGCGAGTACGGGGATGTGGGCTTATTAGGCGTAGATGACCAGGGCAAACGAGAGCAGGTTTGTTTTCTTGAAGACACGGTAAATCCGGCAACCAGTCCTTTACTACAGACCGGAGGCAACGAGGTATTAAATGAAACTTATCTGTATCCCGTCACTAAACGTTTTTATGCGGCACGAAGAATAAAACGCAATGGTTCGATTAATGATCAAAAAACAGAAGGCATTAACCACTCCTACACGAATCATAATTTTTTGGTTGTTCCAAGGGGGTCTGGCGGTGACAGCAAATGAGGTGTGTCACGATACAGCCGTTCCCGGAACTGTCGCTCCCGCTGCTACTGCCGCCGGGATTCAACTAGCCCCCAGGGAGATATTAAGAACACTGAATGAAGTTGAGCTTAATACGTCCTTACCTCTGACCAACTACGCGGGCGCTGCCGGTACGGCTAAAACATTCACCGGAGATATCACGGGCAGCGCAGCCAAATTAAAGCTGATCATTCCGGATGAGGGGAATTGTTACCTTAACAATAATATTGACTCTACCGTCGCTGCGACTCTTTATGCGTGTGCCGTGCCGGCTGATGCCGCAAATATTGCTATTAAAGGCGGCAGTAATGCATATCCGGCTGCTAATCCTGCTGTATTCGGTGCGTGTGCCAAACAACAGACATGCGTATGGCCGACTAATTTCCCTAAAACTAGTCTCGCTGGAGACGGGACATGTAAGCCATGTTCCGCAATTTTAGCTTCAATATGGAATTATTAAACCGCTCTTGGGGAAACCTGAGGGCGGTTTTTTTATGCACGGTAAACGGGTCGAAAAATAGCGTGACGGCACAAGCCGCATGTACAAATTGATGTAAAATGAGCCGGAAAATATCAGCCTATTCAATAAGGATCTTTTTTGAACACACATAACATCTGCCTTTGCGGTTCCGGTATCGAATACAGCCAATGCTGCGGCCCATTCCATTCCGGCGAAAAAACGCCCCTGACCGCTGAAGCGTTGATGCGTTCGCGCTTTACTGCCTATGCCATGCATAATGCCGCTTATTTGCAGGATACCTGGGATGCCACCGTGCGGCCCGAGTTGATCGATTTTTCCAGAGAAAAAGTCGAGTGGCAACGGCTGGAAATCGGCAAGACTAAAAAGGGCGGCGTTAAAGACAGCAAAGGTGTGGTGGAGTTTAAGGCGTATTATCTGGAAGATGGCGAAGAGTACGTTATGAATGAAATCAGCAGCTTTACAAAAATCAACAACCGCTGGTTTTATCTGGATGGTGTGGTTAAGTCGATTGGCAGGGTAGGACTGCAGACCAATCAGGGCAAGAATGCGCCTTGTTCCTGCGGCAGCGGCAAGAAGTTTAAGCGGTGTTGCGGGGCGGGGTGATTCGCCTGGGGGCGGGCGAACCCGCCCCCAGGGAGAGCATTATTTCTTTTCTTCTTTTGCGCCTTCTTCTGATTTCATGATGACCGCAGACAGGCAGTTCATTACGCTTTCAGTATAGTTGGTGTGGGCGTCAGCAAGGTCTTTTGCCGAGCCGAAACCGGTGCGCAGTTCTTCAAGTGTCTTTTTGGGATCTTGGGACTCGGTTAGCGTCAACATTTTTGTATAGTTGCGGTAAGCCGTCAAGCGATTGGGGTCTAAAGGGAAATAGCCGGGCATGTTTTTCGTGGTCAGGTCTATGACACATTTGGCCATATCCTCGGGGGGGATTTTATAGTCCTTAACGTCCTGTTCTTTTTGCATTTGTTCTAATACGGCTTGTTCATATTGGTTTTTATCTGCACAAGCCGGAAGTAATAATGCGGATAGTGAGATCAGCAGTAGTTTTTTCATTAGAGAGTTACCGTTATTGTTGTTTTAGACTGAGTGTGCAAAAAAGCGATTATACGCAGTTTGCATTGGCACTGTTTTTTGATTTATTGGGTCTTATGCATTTCCTTTATGGCCTGTGCTATCCAGGCTTCTGCTTCTGCATTGATGTCGGCGGCTTTACGTCCCTTGCTTTCAATGACAGGGCCAATTTTTACTTTGATGACCCCCGGCCATTTTAAAAAACTGTAGCGTGGCCAAAAATCACCGGCATTATGCGCTATGGGGATTACCGGATATCCTGATTTTTGCGCCAACATGGCTCCGCCGGCGCTGAATTTTTTAACTTCTCCGGGTGCTGTTCGGGTGCCTTCAGGGAAAATAATCACCCATAATCCCTGGTTTAAATAGGTTGTTCCCTTTTCCAGCAAAATGCGTAATGCAGCACGTTGATTTTCCCGGTCTATGGCTATAGATTTTAGTGTTGCCAAGGCCCAGCCCCAAATTGGCAGCCAGGTTAATGAGCGTTTTAATAAAACAACCTGAGTCGGAAGGAGGCATCTTAACGCCAGCGTTTCCCATGCCGATTGATGATTGCTCAAGACAATGACAGGTTGTTGCGGATTGATGTGTTCCAGTCCCTCGACTTCATAAGTGAGGCCGCAAAAAACTTTGGTCATCCATAAAACAAAAGTACACCAGGCAGCTGAAATTCTGTAGCGGACTGAAAAAGGAAACGGCGTGGTTAAGAGAATGGCAATGCCGATAAGGGTAGCGGACGAGAAGATACCGATAAATAAAAGGGTCGAGCCGATATAGCTCCGGATTTTATTGCCCTGATGTAATGTGTTTTGCTGCGGCATAGAGGTTCTCAAAAACAGGAATGTTGAGGTCGGGATTGTCGGTAAGGGTTTTTTGGCCCTTACCGGTTTTAACCAGTATCGGACTTGCACCAACAGCTTGCGCTGATTGGATGTCGCGGAGTGAGTCGCCGATAACAGTCATGCCGCTCAAGCTGACATTTTTTTCGGCAGCAAATGATTCAAGCAAACCAGGTTTCGGTTTGCGGCAAGTGCATCCGTCGTCCGGGCCGTGCGGACAAAAATAGATGGCATCAATTTTTCCGCCTTTTTCAGCAGCCATTTGACGCATTTTTGCATGGATCTTTTCCAGCATTGCATCATCAAATAAGCCTCGTGCCACTCCGGACTGGTTGGTGATGACGGCGACTTTATAGCCATGCTCATTGAGCAGGGCAATCGCTTCAAGACTGCCGTCAATCGGTTGCCATTCTTCAGGCGACTTGATGAAGTCATCCGATTCTTGGTTAATCACGCCGTCACGATCCAGCAAAATGTAGCGGTTTTGACTCATGCTGGGCGGTTACGATTGCAGTTTGGAGATGTCGGCACAGGTTAAAAACTGCTCAAATAATAACGCCAGCAAGGCCAGACGGTTGGCGCGCAGATCAAGATCATCAGTCATCACCATGACGCTATCAAAAAACGCATCCACATCGTTCCTTAACTGAGCCAAACGGTTAAGTGTCGCCTGATAATCACGCTGCGCCAGTAACGGCTTAATGTCATCGGCTGATTGCATGGCGGCTTGCAACAATTGTTTTTCTTCCGCTTCAACCAGCGCGCCGATGCTAGCGGCCGGTTCGGTATCCGATTTTTTCAGGATGTTGCGGATACGCTTATTGGCAGCCGCCAGACTTTCTGCTTCAGGCAGTTGCCTGAACGCTTTAACGGCTTGCAAACGTTGCATGAAATCCAACGGTTCGGCAGGCGTTACGGAGATTACGGCGTCGAATTCATCGGCTGTGTAACCGTGATCCAGGCAGTAGCCTTTCAGGCGCTCAAATACAAAGTCGGATACCAGTTTATGGGTTTCGTTCCGGTCAAATTCGTGAGTGAACAAGGTCAGTGAAAAATCAATCAAATCCAGGATGTTGAGGTCTAATTTATTTTCAATAATGATTCGAAGTGAGCCAAGCGCGGCTCTTCTTAAAGCATAAGGATCCTTGTCACCGGTTGGTATCAAGCCCGCACTGAATATGCCGGTCAGGGTGTCAATTTTTTCGGCAAGCGCAAGAATTTGCCCCGTTGTACTGGTTGGTGTCGGACCGCCCGATTGTTTGGGGAAATACTGTTCCTCGATCGCCAAGGCGACTTCAGTCGGCTCGTTGTCTGCAATCGCATAATAGCGGCCCATAATGCCTTGCAGGCTGCCGAATTCACCGACCATTTCAGTCATCAGGTCGGTTTTGGCTAACAATGCTGCACGTTTTGCCAGATCAGCATTTGCATTAATGCTGGTGGCAATGACTTCAGCAAGCTTTACGACGCGGTGAGTTTTTTCTGCAATCGTGCCCAGTTTCTCCTGAAAGACAATGCTGGACAGGCTTGCTACGCGATCAGCCAGGGATTTTTTCCGATCCTGATTCCAGAAAAATTCCGCATCGGCAAGACGCGGAGTAACTACGCGCTCATTACCGTGCTGTATGGAGGCAGGATTGCTGCTTTCAATATTGCTGAAAGTGATGAAGTGCGGCAATAGGCCACCATTTACATTTTTAACCGGAAAGTATTTCTGGTTGATTTGCATGGTGGTAATCAGCACTTCAGCGGGTAGTCCGAGAAAACGTGGGTCAAAATTTCCAGTGATCGGCACCGGCCATTCATTTAGGGCGGCAATCTCTTCCAGCAGATCTTCTTCTATGTGGGCGATGCCGCTAACCGCTGATGCCGCTTTTTGTGCGGCATCACGGATGAGGGCTTTTCTTTGTTCAAAATCAGCAATGACTTTGCCTTCTTGGTACAAAGTGTCCTGATACTGCTCAGGACTGGCGATGGTCAGTTTATGTGGCGCATGGAAGCGGTGTCCACGGGTTGCCGAGCCGGTTTCCAGTCCCAGAATTTCAGTTTTAATGACCTCATTGCCATAGAGCAATACCGCCCAATGCACAGGTCTGACGAATTCTGTCGTGCAGCTGCCCCAACGCATTCTTTTGGCAATCGGTAAGCCGGCGATGCTCTGACGGATGATGTCAGGGATCAGGTTTTCAGTTGCTTGCCCTTTGACGGCTTGCGTAAAGGCTAGCCATTCGCCCTTGTCTGTTTTCAAGCGTTCCAGTTGATCAAAAGTCGTTCCGCAGCTGACTGCAAAACCTTCTGCTGCTTTGCTGGGTGTGCCGTCTGCCGCAAATGCCGCTTGCACAGCAGGGCCGCGTTTTTCTACGGTTTTATCCGGCTGCGCCGTGGACAGGTTTTCAATAAGAACGGCTAGCCGTCTGGGCGAGGCATAGGCTTTGCTGCCGGTAAAGCTTAGTTCAGCGGTGGTCAGGCCATTGACTATGTTGTTCAGCAAGGCATTGCTTAGTTTGAGTAAGGTGTTGGGCGGCAGTTCTTCTGAACCCAGCTCGAAAAGTAAATGTTTGCTAGTGGTCATTTTATGCTCCCTGCTCGGTCAGCATGGGGAAGCCCAGCGATTCTCTGCGTTGGTAATAGGCTTCGGCAACTGATTTAGACATGTTTCTGACTCTTAAAATATAGCGTTGGCGCTCAGTAACAGAAATGGCATGGCGCGCATCCAGCAAGTTAAAGGCATGCGAGGCTTTCAGCACCATTTCATAGGCGGGCAGAGGTAGGTTCAGTTCAATCAGCTTTTTGCATTCCTGCTCGTAGGTGTCGAAACACTGGAACATGAAGTCGACGTTGGCGTGTTCGAAGTTGTAAGTCGACATTTCCACTTCATTTTGATGAAACACGTCGCCATAACTGACGGTGCCGAACGGGCCTTTGGTCCAGACCAGATCATAGACGCTTTCAACGCCTTGCATGTACATGGCGATGCGCTCCAGACCGTAGGTGATTTCACCGGTGATGGGTTTACATTCGAGTCCGCCGACTTGTTGGAAGTAGGTGAACTGGGTTACTTCCATGCCGTTTAACCAGACTTCCCAACCCAGTCCCCATGCGCCTAAAGTGGGCGATTCCCAGTTGTCTTCGACAAAGCGAACATCGTGTTCGAGCAAATCAAGGCCTAAATGGCGTAACGAGCCAAGATACAGTTCCTGAATATTGTCCGGCGATGGCTTTAAAACCACCTGAAACTGGTAGTAATGCTGCAAGCGGTTGGGGTTTTCGCCAAAGCGGCCGTCAGTGGGTCGGCGGGATGGCTGAACGTATGCCGCGTTCCAGGGTTCAGGGCCTATTGAGCGCAAGAAGGTAGCAGGATGGAAGGTTCCCGCACCTACTTCCTGGTCCAGAGGTTGTAATAAAACACAGCCCTGACGTGACCAATATTCTTGTAAGGCCAGGATAAGTCCCTGAAAAGTTGATAAATCGTTATTTATACTCGACACGGCAGCTATTTGTTGGCAATAAAAAGGCACCAATTATAGCGTAAAAATGCTTTTGGAGTAGGGTTTGGAATGAACTAGTGTGGATGGATTTTATTGCCGGAGCCATGAGTCTCCAGCAATAAAGGATAAGAATTATTCTGTCTCTTCCTGATCTTCTTCTTTATGGATGGCTTGCAGCGATAAACCACCAAGCGGGTCATTTTTTGAAGCATCGGCCGATGCGTCTGGCGATGCAGAGCCCAAGCCTTCGCTCAGATTGATTTTTAATTTGAGGTTATTGGGCGAGTCGGAGTTTTGCAGTGCTTCTTCCAGCGAAATAGTGCCTTCCTTAAACAGTCTCAGCAAATGGCTGTCAAAGGTCTGCATGCCGACATTTTCTGACTTTTCCATGACTTCCTTGATGCCGTGTATGTCGCCTTTATGGATCAAATCGCGAACCAGTTGCGTGCCCAATAAAATCTCAATGGCGGCCGTGCGTTTGCCGTCAATGGTGGGTACCAGTCGTTGCGAGACAAAGGCTTTCAGGTTAAGCGACAAATCCAGTAATAATTGATTGCGGCGTTCTTCCGGGAAGAAGTTGATGATTCTGTCGAGCGCCTGATTGGAGTTATTGGCATGCAGCGTTGAAAGGCATAAATGGCCGGTTTCTGCAAAAGCCAGGGCATGCTCCATTGTCTCCCTGGAACGGATTTCACCGATCAGGATGACATCAGGCGCCTGACGCAAAGCATTCTTAAGCGCGTCTTCATAGCTCATGGTGTCAACACCGACTTCCCGCTGATTGACCAGCGATTTTTTATGCGGATGGATGTACTCGATAGGGTCTTCGATAGTGATGATATGACCGGACGCATTGCTGTTGCGATAGTCAATCAGTGCCGCGAGCGAGGTCGATTTGCCTGAGCCTGTGCCGCCGATAAACAGTATCAGGCCGCGCTTTTCCATAATGGATTTTCTTCAGCACGGGCGGCAGCCCCAGGTTGTCGGCATTAGGGATGTCTACCTTGATGTTGCGGACGACCAGCGCAAAACTGTTACGCTGCTTGAAAATATTGACCCGGAAACGGCCAATTCCCGGTTCCGATATGGCCAGATTCATTTCAGGAATGTGTTCAAACGCTTTTTGCTGATCTTCGTCCATCAGGCTGTAGGCGATTTCTTTTATCCGAGCCGGGGTCATTTTAGCGTTCTCCAGCGCTTTCAGTGTGCCTTGAAATTTGGCGGCTGGCGGCGCGTCTGCGGTTAAATAAAGATCGGAGCCGTCATTTTGGACGAGGATTGTTAAATAGTCTTTGAATTCCATGGCGAGTTCAATATCAGGAATGAATGTAAGGGCTTTAAGTTTAGGTTATCAGCCTTAGAAGTTGAAGCCGAATTAGCGAAATAAATGCGTATAATATCCTTATTTTTTAGATACAAGAGTGATATGAGTAAGCAAAGAAAAGCGGTGGCATTGATTTCAGGCGGGTTGGATTCAATGTTGGCGGCAAAAACAATTATGGAGCAGGGCGTCCATGTTGAAGGTATCAATTTTTTTACCGGTTTTTGCGTGGAAGGTCATACTCATGCCATCAGGGCCAATGATAAGGCCAAGCCTAAACGCAATAATTCGTTATGGGTCGCCGAGCAGTTAGGCATGAAACTGCATATCGTCGATGTCATCGAGGAATATAAAGATGTGCTGATCAATCCGAAACATGGCTATGGCGCTCACATGAACCCGTGTCTGGATTGCAAGATTTTCATGGTGAACAAGGCCAAGCAGTGGATAGTCGAAAACGGTTTTGACTTTATTATTACCGGCGAGGTCATCGGCCAAAGACCGATGTCGCAGCGCAAGGCAACCATGCCGATTGTCGCCAGGGAATCGGGCGCTGACGATTTGTTGTTGCGGCCCTTGTGCGCCAAGAATCTGCCTGCAACCCTGCCGGAACGGGAAGGCTGGGTCGACAGAGAAAAACTGCATGATTTTAGCGGACGGTCACGCAAACCGCAGATGGAGATGGCCGAGCAATTCGGTTTTGACGAGTATGCCCAGCCGGCGGGCGGCTGCTGTTTTCTGACCGATGCCAGCTATTCGTCAAAACTGGTCGATTTATGGAAAGCGCGTGACGGCGATAAACAATACGATCTGGATGATGTGATGCTGTTAAAAGTCGGCAGGCATATCAGGCCGGAGCAGAATTTTAAGCTCATTGTGGCAAGGGAAGAGGGCGAAGGCCGCTTTTTGCAGGGCTACAAAAAAGAATTTATCACCATGAACTGCACCACTCATCCCGGGCCATTGGTGTTGGTGGACGGCTCGCCTTCCGCTGAGGATTTGTATCTGGCGGCAAGAATTACCGCCAGATACGGGCAAGGGCGTGACGCAGAACAGGTCGATGTGAATATTATGGGTAAAGATGGCTCGGAAAGAACCGTTCAGGTTAAGCCGTTCGGCACAGAAGAAATTCCGCAGGCATGGTTTATATGAGCAGAGAACTGTTAAATGCCCGCCGGTTATTGTGTCCTCTGCCGGTCATTCGTACGCAGGATAAGGTAAAGCAGCTCAAGGTGGGTGATCAGCTGGAAGTCGTTTGTACCGATCCTGGCGTGATGCATGATATTCCTGCCTGGTGTCGAATTAATGGACACAAGGTGCTGGAAGCCATGTCCGGTGACGGTGAATATACAATTATTCTGGAAGTGGGCGAGTAATGGCCGAAGTCCTGAGTGCTGAGAAAATGGATAAACTGAAAGCCAGGGCGACTTATGTCGGTGCGGCTATTAATGTTTTTCAGACGATTATTAAAATCGGTTTTGGTATTCTTGGACAGTCTGCGGCTTTAATTGCCGACGGTATTCACTCCTTATCGGATTTGCTCAGCGATCTTCTGGTTATTATTGCTGTTAAATTGGGCAGCCGCGAGGCGGACCATGAGCATCCCTATGGGCATCGCCGGTTTGAAACCATAGCAACGGTCATTTTGGGGGTAGGCTTAATTGTTGTTAGTGGCGCTATCGTCTGGTCGGTTATGGAGCGGATGGCTCATCCCGAGAAGTTGCCAGTGCCTGATGTGATGACGTTAGGCATTGCGGCGATTTCGATTCTGGTGAACGAATGGCTCTATCATTACACCAAGCGCATCGCGAGACGGACGCGGTCAAAATTGCTGTTGGCCAATGCCTGGCATCAGCGCAGTGACGCCATCACATCACTAGTGGTTTTATTCGGCATAGGCGCAGTATTGTTGGGCTATCCGTTAGCCGATGCTGTTGCTGCGGTCGTGGTCGCTTTGATGGTGGCCAAGATTGGCTTGAATCTGGTCATACAAAGTATCAAGGAGCTGGTCGATACTTCGTTGCCTCCTGAAACAGTGGACGAGATCAGGACTGCCATTCATGCAATTGATGGCGTCGAGGGCATTCATCTGTTGCGCACCAGGCAAATGGGCGAAGATGCTTATATTGATGCCCATATCGTCGTTGACCCCCGAATCACGGTTTCCGAAGGGCATATGATAGGCGATGCGGTCAGGGATGATTTGATTAAGCGTTTTGATGATGTGATGGATGTGCTGGTGCATGTTGATCCCGAAGATGATGAAGATTCGGCTGATAACTCCAGGCCTCTTTCCCGCGGAGACGTGCAGAACCTGTTGGATAAATATCTGGCGGACATCAAGCCGGCTATAGAGGATTTCAGAATCCATTACCTGGATGGACAGATTGAGGTGGAAGTTATTTTGCCTTTTGCCATCAGTGAGCAGCTGCAACAGTTGGTCAAACTAAAAAAGCAATGCGCACTAATGGCGATAGAAGTTAAAAAAATCGATAACGTATTTGTATTTTTTAAAACCTGACAAAAGGAATAAATCATGGCAGTAGGGCAGTGCGACTTTCCTGAAATGCGCGAAGTATCAGGAATAACGCTGGGTACAACGTGTGCGGGCATCAAGCAAGCAGTCAAAGATGATATTTTGGTGATACAAATGGCCGAAGGCTCTACCTGTGCGGCTGTTTTTACGCAGAATGCTTTTTGTGCTGCTCCCGTGCATGTTGCAAGGGCCAATTTGTCACATGCGCCGCGCTGGTTGCTGATTAATTCCGGCAATGCCAATGCGGGCACCGGTGAGCAGGGTATGCAGGATGCCTTGGCGTCCTGCGCCAGTCTTGCGGAAGTTGCTGGCGGAGCCGCAAATCAGGTGCTGCCGTTTTCTACCGGCGTGATAGGCCAACCTCTGCCGATTGAGAAAATCAAAGCGGCCTTGCCTGCGGCAATGCGCAACTTGTCGTCTGCAAACTGGGATAAAGCCGCCCAGGCTATTATGACCACGGATACCTTTGCCAAAGGCGTGTCTAAGGTGATCTTGATTGACGGACAACCAATTACGATTAACGGCATTTCCAAAGGTGCCGGCATGATACAGCCCAATATGGCAACCATGCTGGGCTTTATCGCAACCGATGCAAAAATCAGGCAACCATTATTGCAGAGCTGTCTGGCCTTGGCCGTTGAGCAGTCATTCAACCGTATTACCGTCGATGGCGATACATCCACGAATGACGCCTGCGTGTTGATGGCCAGTGGTTGTTCATCTGCGCCTGAAATTATTGAGGACAGTGAGAGCTATCAGATTTTTGCCGATGCCATTATGACGGTTTGCAAGCAATTGGCTGAAGCCATCGTCAGGGATGGCGAAGGCGCGACCAAGCTGATGCGTATCGTAGTCAAAGAAGCGCTGAATGACGAAGAAGCGGTGCGCGTGGGTAAAACCATCGCCCATTCACCCTTGGTGAAAACCGCTTTTTTTGCCAGCGATCCTAACTGGGGGCGTATTCTGGCGGCAGTTGGTCGCTCCGGCGTGGAAAATATGGTGCTGGATAAGGTACAGATTTATCTGGATGATGTCTGCATAGTCAGAAACGGTGGCCGGGCAGATGACTACACAGAAGAAGCCGGACAGCAGGTGATGAATCAGGAAGAGATTACCGTGACAGTTAAACTGGGACGTGGCGAGTCTGTACAGGAAGTCTTAACCTGCGACTTGTCTTATGACTATGTGAAAATCAATGCGGAATATAGAACTTAAAAAAGGCACAGGACGCAAGGTTGAAGGTTGCGGGACGCGTAGCGCGAATAAATTCGCGCCCACAGAGGGCTTCACAACCTTGCAATGTAGAAGCTGATTTTTATTGTTCCCACGATGCTCCCGCGTCCGCTAACTGAAAATGAATGTCCCCCTTCAAGTTGCCGTTGGCGTAATAAAAAACCTGGATGGAAAGGTATTAATCTCTCTGCGTGATCCGTCTTTGCATCAAGGCGGATTATGGGAATTTCCCGGCGGCAAGATCGAATCATCGGAAACAGCTGAGCAGGCGCTGGCGCGTGAACTCAAAGAAGAGCTCAATATTACCGTAATAGCGTCAACGCCGCTGATCACCGTTCAACATCAATATCCCGATCTGGCTGTGCAATTGAATGTGTTTTTAGTGGAGCATTTTTCAGGCGAAGCTAAAAGTTGTGAGGGCCAGCCATTCAAGTGGGTCAATCCAGACGAATTGGCAAACTATTCATTTCCGGCCGCCAATCAGCCGATTATTACCGCAGCCAGATTGCCGGATAGATATGCGATTCTAGATGATGTCGATGAGTCGCGGCTGCTGAAAAACCTGCAAAAAATCCTGGACAGAGGCGTTAAGCTGATACAGGCTAGGTTGAAAACGTTGCCAGCCGCTGCTGTCGAAAGGTTTGTTGAACAGGCTTACCCGTTATGCAAACAACATAATGCCTTGTTGTTAATGAATTCGGCTGTTGAAAATGAGAGAGGCCTTGATGTTGACGGAATTCATTTAACCAGTCGGCACTTAATGTCTATCAACAAACGGCCTAAAAGCATGAAGTGGGTCGCTGCATCATGTCATAACCTTCTGGAATTACAGCATGCGCAAAACATAGGCGTGGATTTTGTTGTGTTAGCGCCGGTGTTATCAACGGCAACTCATCCGGAAGCAGAGACGCTGGGGTGGGAGAGGTTTGCTGAACTGGTTTCCAGGATTAACCTGCCTGTTTATGCCTTGGGTGGTCAGTCTGAGTCCAGTTTGGTTGAAGCGCGTCAAGGCGGCGGTCAGGGAATTGCCGCTATCAGAGCTTTTCTGGATTAATTACTGAAAAAAATCATCAACTTCGTTTTCGTAGTCTGGCAATAAAGGTTCCCCTGGAATTTTTTTCTCTTCCATGGCCCATTCCCCCAGGTCTATTAACTTGCAACGTTCGGAGCAGAAAGGTTTGAATTGCTGTTCAGCAATCCAGGGCACAGGATGTCCGCAATGGGGACATTTTACAATCAGTGGTTTGTTGGGTGCGGACATTAGACAAGACAGCAGGTTAACTCAAAAGGAATATTGTCGGTGCTTTGTGTTGGGCGTTTGCCATCAGAAGACGGTACCATGAACCGGATGGTGCAACGGTGTTTGCCGCCACTGATTTCTGCAAAGCAGGGCAGAGATTTAGGCAGGGCTACCTTAAGCAGTTGGTAGGACTGGTGGGGGTCTAAGGTAAACTGGTAAAAGCCTGCCTCAGCAACCTGCTGAGTAGGTGAGCTGCTATTCCGTATAAAATTAAGAATCAGGTCAATTGCTGTACGGATGTCGGTAAATGGACGGCTCCAGTGTTGCAGATCTTTTAAACGGATGGACTCATCCTGTTCCAGCCAGTAATGAAATTCAGGTAAGTCAAAAGAGCAGGTTCCTCCAGGAATCGAGCTGCGTTGAGCAATGCTTTGGAATAAATCGCTTTCCATGACATGAGTGCCAATTTTTCCGTTGGTAGCATAGAGTTTTTTGCTGGTTTGGGTTAATTGAGCTAGAAGTTCTTCCAGTTTTTGCTTGTTGACACTATGGCTGTTGGCAATTTTATTGAGTACTTTGGCATGACGATCGAGTTCTTTTAGTATTTCTGACTTTAGATCGTTGCGTCTGAAGATTGTGATGATATCAAGCAGGATATCAAGTGCAGCGCGTTTATCGGCAACTGTCTTTCCAGTCAAGAAATGGCTGAATTGTTGGAATAGTTGTTCCAGTCGTATGAAAACCCGGATTCGTTCATTGAGTGGAAATTCATAGGTGATATTGTTATTCACAGATAAGTTAATCCTGATGATCGCTTAATGACAAATACAAATTGTGCAGTTTTTTTACTTGTTCTGCAAGTCTATAATTGGTGACGGAGTTGTCGATCAGATCATCTGCTTTTTCTTTTCTGAGTTCACGTGATACCTGATTGTCTATTATGGATTGTATTCTTTCAATAGTCAGGTGATCCCGATTCTTAACGCGTTCGATCTGCATCTCAACCGGGCAATCGACGACCAGTACCCGGTCAACAAAATGAACCATGTCAGTTTCAAATAATAACGGGATACAAATAATGCAATACGGCGCATTCAGCTGTTCAAGCTCTGCTTGTATGGTTTGATAAACCAAGGGATGAAGTATGGATTCAAGTTTTTGTTTTTGCTTGGGATCGGAAAAAATGAGTTCGCTGAGTTTTTTTCTATTCAGTGAGCCATCCGGATTAAGTATATCCGTCCCGAATTCCTGCTGTATCTGATCGAGTGCAGGTTGTCCGTTTGCAACCAGCTGATGGGCTATTTCGTCAGCATCAATCACTGGGATATTTAATTGCGCGAAAACCTTGGCAACAGTGGTTTTGCCACAGCCTATGCCGCCGGTTAGTCCGATTTTCAGCATGGTTTTACAAGCCTGCAGTCGTTAAATAGAGTTGATTAAGGTCATTTCCCCACAATAGCGCTATCCATCCGGCAGCAGCCAAATAGGGGCCAAAAGGAATCGGAATGTTGTGATCGCGTTTAACAAAAATAATCATGGTTATTCCAATGACTGCGCCGACCAGTGATGATAATAAAATAATAACGGGCAAGTATTGCCAGCCCAGCCAGGCACCGAATAAAGCCAGCAATTTAAAGTCACCGTAGCCCATGCCTTCTTTGCCGGTTGCCAGTTTAAACAGATGATAAACAGTCCAAAGAGCTATGTAGCCGGCAATGGCGCCGATAATGCTGGAGTGCGCATCGGTAAATAGACCAAACAGGCTTAAAAACATGCCTAGCCAAAGTACGGGTAAGGTTATGTTGTCGGGCAATAACTGGTGGTCAATATCGATAAAGCTCAGCGCAATCAGCGACCAGGTCAGCATCAGTGCAAAAACGGTTTGCGGCGTGTCGCCAAAATGCCAGGCCACTATGGCGGAGGTTATGGCAGTGAATACTTCTATAATCGGATAGCGCAAAGAAATGTGACAGTTACATTTTGCGCATTTGCCCTTTAAAAAAAGATAGCTGATGACCGGGATATTTTGATAAGGCTTGATCGGCGTATTGCAGCCGGGACAGCGGGATAAGGGGAAAACCAGATTGAAGGGTTCCTCCTCGGCACACCGCTTCGCTGCTTCTGCACCGACCTCCATGGATTGAGGAAATGCCGCAAGACTGCCGGTATCAGTCGCGGCCATGCGTCGTCGGGTTGCGTTTCTTCTGAGTCTGATTTGCAGATATTCGATGCATTCCTTGCGCCAGTTTCGTTGCATCATTATCGGTAGTCGATAGATAACAACATTGAGAAAGCTACCTACCAGTAAACCAATAAAGCACGCTAAAGCAGAAATAAGGTGGGGTAAATTTAAAAGCATATCTAGTTGTTGCATCATGTGTTTTTGAAAAAGTGGTACATTCTGAGCGTTTGTGAACAGCGCATGTAAAAGGCTTAGCCAATAGCTGCACCCATTTTGAAAATAGGTAGATACATGGCAACAATTAAGCCACCAATCAGAATGCCTAAAATAACCATAATAATCGGTTCCATTAAGCTGCTTAAATTATCGACAAGATTGTCGACTTCTTCTTCGTAAAAATCAGCCACTTTAGCCAGCATGGCATCCATAGAGCCGGATTCTTCACCTATGGCAACCATTTGCTGCACCATGTGCGGAAAAAGATTGGCTTGACTCATGGCAAACTGCAGTCTTTGACCGGTTGCCACTTCTTCGCGCATTTTCAAAACGGCTTCGGCGTAGATAATATTGCCGCAAGCTCCGGCAACTGATTGCAACGCATCTACCAGCGGAACGCCTGCAGCAGACATGGTTGATAATGTTCTGGCAAAACGGGCAATCGCGGATTTGTTTAAAATCAAGCCGACTACAGGTATTTTTAGTAAGGTTTTATCCAGAAAGTGATTAAATGGACGCGAACGTTTTTTGAAATAACCAAACGTATAAACAGCACAGAATAATGATGCCAAGAACGATCCACCACCATTCTTGCAGCCATTCAGACATATTGACAACCATGCGAGTGAAAGCCGGTAAGTCTGCGCCAAAGCTCTTGAACAAGATCTTCAAATACGGGCACCACAAACAATCAGAAGAATGGCGGTGACAATAAAGGCAACTACAACCACTGCGATAGGATAAGTCAGAGCCTTTTTGATTTTCTTCTTCATGGACTCGGTTTTTTCTTTGTAGGTAGCGATTTTATCCAGCAGTGTTTCCAGTACCCCTGCGTGTTCGCCCGCTTCAACCAAATTACAGAATAATTCATCAAAATACAGCGGTTTTTTCTTCAGTGCTTCGGCCAGGGTGTCACCGCCTTCAATATCCGCCTTTATGCCCAACAGCATAGCTCTGCATACTTGGATTTTCATGGCCTTTGCCGATAATGTCGAATGCTTGTACCAAGGGCACACCTGCGCTAAGCATGGTGGCTAATTGCCTGGAGAAAATCGCTATATCACCGGGTGTGATAGCTTTGACTTTTGCGACCGAATAGCGGCTTGGGCTTTTTCCTGATTTTAGTAACACGATAACCCTGTCGTCTTAATTCAGTTTTCGCAATCATTTCACTTTTAGCGGGGATAACCCCGTTGGTTTTTTTTCTGTTTTTGTCTATACCTTCCCAGATAAAATCGAGTTGTTCAGTTTGGTCTGCCATTGTTATTCCTTGGTTACCCGGTCAATTTCTTCCAGGCTGGTAATGCCCATGCGAACTTTGTTCAATCCTGATGCACGTAAATCATTGATACCTTCAGACTTTGCCAGTTCTGCCAGTTGCAAGGCATTACCGCCTTCCAGTATGAGTGCGCGCATTTTTTCACTCAGCGTCATCACTTGATAAATGCCGACTCGGCCTTTATAGCCATTGGTGCAGTGCTCACAGCCTACCGGTTTAAATATTTTAAGTGTTTTCAACTCGTCTTCTTTAAAACCTGCTGAGATAAGGATGTTGTCAGGAAAATCAGCAGGGGTTTTGCAGTGCTCACATAAACGCCGCGCCAGGCGCTGAGCCATAATCAAATTAACGGCAGAGACTATGTTGAAGGGTTCAATACCCATTTGCATGAGCCGGTTTAATGTTTGCGGGGCATCATTGGTATGTAAGGTTGATAACACCAAGTGACCTGTTTGTGCGGCTTTAACGGCGATTTCTGCGGTTTCCAAATCACGAATTTCACCCACCATGATAATGTCGGGATCCTGGCGCAAGAAAGCCCGTAAGGCATTGAGCAAAGGTCAATCCGGCCTTAACATTCATATTGACCTGATTAATGCCTTCTACCGTGATTTCAACAGGATCTTCGGCAGTGGAAATGTTGCGTTCGACACTATTGAGTATGTTTAAACCGGTGTACAGCGTAACGGTTTTACCGCTACCTGTAGGACCTGTCACCAGAACCATGCCGTAAGGCTTGTTAATGGCCTGCAAGAAAAAGTTTTTCTTGCTCCGGTTCAAAACCCAGTTTTTCGATGCCAATTTGAGCGCTGGTGGGGTCTAAAATACGCAGAACGACTTTTTCACCAAACAGTGTCGGACAGGTATTTACACGAAAATCAATGGCGCGGTGCTTGGACAGGAGTCATTTTGATACGACCATCCTGTGGAACCCGGCGTTCGGCAATATCCATTTTGGCCATCACTTTGATTCTGGATATGATTCTGTTGGCGATGTTGGCTGGTGGACTGGCGACTTGATAGAGTATGCCGTCCGCTCTGAAACGAATGCGAAAGTTTTTTTCATAAGGCTCCATGTGTATATCGGAAGCCCCTTTTTTGATGGCATCCAACAGGATTTTATTTACAAAGCGAACAATGGGCGCATCGTCAATATCTGAATTGATGTCGGCTTTAGTTGAGTCTTCATCACCGCCGGTGATGTCCAGATTATCCAGATCTTCATCGAGAAGATCAGACATTGATGTGTCGGCGGCCTCTAAGGATGTTTCAATGGCTTTGACCAGTTTGTCTTCTTCTACCAGGATGGTTTCTGGATGAAGCCGGCTTTGAAACTTGATGTCATCCAGCGCCTGAAGGTTGGTCGGATCAGACATGGCGATAAATAGCGTTTTACCCCGGGTAAAAAGGGGCAGTGCCTGGTGTTTGCGTATCAGTTTTTCGCTGATCAAATTTATAGGGAGGCTACGGAGATCAATAGCATCGAGATCAAAAAAAGGTACACCAAATTCAACTGAGGCTTTTGATGCGACAGCTTTACTGTCTACAAGTTTGTTGGCAACAAGGTAACTTAATAACGGAATTTTACTTTTTTTGTGCTTCCTGACTATGAATTTTGGCATCACTTTCAGTGAGCAAGCCCATCCTGAATTAAGTACTTTGTAAAGACCACTAAATTGAATATCTGTTGGTGCGGTAGCCATTTGATGATTGCTTTGTCAGTTGTTTAGACAAATATAGATGAAAGAAGCGGTTTGTCCATGCCTATGGACTTAAATCGCAAAAAAATCAGAGACGCTTTAGGTGCGGAATATTAAACCTAAAGTCGAGATCATAAATGTTGCCAACCAATTTTACAGCCACAGAGTTCCAAAATCTGTGGCTGTAGTGTCGTTGCCTTGGTTTTATAAGGCCTGAATTTTAAGTTGCTGTTGTTCAAGGTTGTTAAGCGTTGAGCGTAAATCAGCCAGTTTGGCTTTTTCTTTTTCAATCACATCGGCGGGCGCTTTATCAATAAACGTTGGGTTGCTTAATTTGCCTTCGACTCTTGGCAAGTCGTTTTTGATTTTTTGTATTTCTTTTTCCAGTCGCGCCAATTCTGCTTCTTTGTCTATCAGGCCAGCCATCGGAATCAGGATTTTCATGTCGCCAACCAAGGCAATCGCTGATTCCGGTGTTGTGTCATCAGCTATTTAACCACGTTATCGACTCCAGGCGTCCCAGTTTTTGCAAATAAATCCGGTTGTTGGTTAAATAATTGTTGGTCAGCAGCAGAACCGTTTTGCAGTAATACCGGCAAGCGGCTTGCCCGGGGCAATATTCATTTCACCACGAATACGGCGCACACCCAGAATAAAGTTCATCACCCAGTTGGTTTCGGCGATGGCGTTGGTATCAATTTGCGCTTCATCGGCTACCGGATAAGGCTGCAGCATGATGGTTTCGGCATCAATACCCGCTAACGGCGCAACACGCTGCCAGATTTCTTCGGTGATAAACGGCATGATCGGATGCGCCAGACGCAAAATGGTTTCCAAAACCGTCAACAGCGTTTTGCGCGTACCGCGTTGCAGGGCCGCATCATCGGATTGCAGCGATATTTTTGCCAGTTCCAGATACCAGTCGCAGTATTCATTCCAGGTAAATTCATAAATCGCTTGCGCCGCCAAATCAAAACGGTAGTTATCAATAGCGTTGCTGGTCGTAGCCGTTACCTGATGGAGGCGGGAAATAATCCAGCGATCCACCTGGCTGTATATGCACAGGGTGCATCAGATAAACCGTTATCCTGTTCTTCGGTGTTCATCAGCACATAACGCGCCGCATTCCAGAGTTTGTTACAGAAATTGCGATAACCTTCCGTTCGGGCAAGATCAAAACGAATATCCCGGCCCGTCGATGCCAGAGATGCAAAGGTAAAGCGCAAGGCATCCGTACCGTAAGACTGAATGCCGTCCGGAAAATCCTTGCGCGTAGCTTGCTCGATTTTTTTGGCCAAATGCGGCTGCATCATGCCGGCTGTGCGTTTTTCTACCAACGCATCCAGATCAATGCCATCGATGATATCAATCGGGTCGAGCACATTGCCTTTGGATTTGGACATTTTTTGGCCTTCGGCATCACGCACCAGGCCGTGTATGTAGACTTCCTTAAACGGCACTTCGCCCTGGAATTTCAGCCCCATCATAATCATCCGGGCAACCCAGAAGAAAATGATGTCAAAGCCGGTCACCAGTACGCTGGTCGGGTAATGTTTAGCCAGTTCCGGGGTTTTTTCCGGCCAGCCCAGCGTGGAAAAAGGCCATAAGGCGGATGAAAACCAGGTATCCAGCACATCTTCATCCTGCTTAAGCGGATAGTCTGCCGGTAAGTTGTGTTGGTCGCGGACGTCCTGTTCAGAACGGCCCACATAAATATTGCCTTTATCGTCATACCAGGCCGGGATGCGATGACCCCACCAGATTTGCCGGGAAATACACCAGTCCTGAATATTACGCATCCAGTCAAAATAAGTATTTTTCCAGTTGTCGGGCACAAACTTGATGTCGCCGTTTTCAACGGCGGCAATCGCAGGTTCCGCCAGTGGCGCGACCTTGACATACCACTGGTCAGTCAGTAACGGTTCGATAACGCTGTTGAGTGCGGTCGCCGCGCGGAACCATCAATTTATGGTCGGCGATTTTTTCCAGCAAACCTTGCGCATCGAGATCGGCAACCATTTGTTTGCGCGCTTCAAAACGGTCAAGGCCACAGTATTTGGCTGGAATCAGGCTGTTTTCATCTTGCATCATTGCTGCGTATTGTCGCATCAACGGTAAAAATGTTAATCAAGCCGCCATGCGGTAAATCCTGGATAACCGAGGTATGGCGGTGACGCGTCCAGACCTCGTAATCGTTAAAATCATGGGCGGGAGTGATCTTGACGCAGCCCGTGCCAAATTCAGGATCGACATATTCATCGGCAATAATCGGAATGCGGCGGCCGGTTAACGGCAGTTCCACGAATTCGCCCAGCAGATGTTTGTAGCGCTCATCATTCGGATGTATCGCTACCGCGGCATCGCCGAGCATGGTTTCAGGACGGGTCGTCGCAACGATCAAATGCCCCTGGCCATTCGACAACGGATAACGCAGATGCCACATCGAGCCGTTTTCTTCTTCCGACAGCACTTCCAGATCGGAAACGGCGGTATGCAGAACCGGATCCCAGTTGACCAGGCGCTTGCCGCGATAAATCAGGCCTTCTTCATAAAGCCGGATAAACACTTCCTGAACCGCATCGGACATGCCTTCGTCCATCGTGAAACGTTCCCTGTTCCAGTCCAGCGAAGAGCCCATGCGCCGCAGTTGACGGGTGATCGTGCCGCCGGATTCTTCCTTCCATTCCCAGATTTTTTCGATGAATTTTTCACGGCCATAATCATGGCGGGTTTTGCCTTCCGCATTACACAAGCGCTCCACCACCATTTGCGTGGCAATGCCCGCATGGTCTGTACCCGGCTGCCATAAGGTGCTGTAGCCTTTCATGCGGTGGTAGCGGGTGAGGGCATCCATGATGGTGTCCTGAAACGCATGGCCCATGTGCAAACTGCCGGTGACGTTGGGCGGCGGAATCATGATGCAATAGGATTCACCTTCTGGTTTGGCGGCCGCCGAACCTGCTCCCGGCAGGTTTCCGGCATACACACCATCCCTGGCGGTAAAATAGCCTTTTTCTTCCCAGGTTTGATACCAGCGTTGTTCGATCGAATGAGGGGCGTATGTTTTTTCCATGGATGCGTTATTGTTTTCGTGAAAAATTATGTATTTTAACAGGATTAAGGTCGGGTTGTAGGTGCGAATAAATCCTGACGTTGCTGGCTTTCAGCTTCCGATAACTCAGGGCCGGGATTGAAATCGACACGCGGAAAATTTGATTTTCCCTGTTTTGCAATAGAAAAGTAGTGCTTTAACTTTTAAGTCGCATGTCATGCTGAACAAGCGTCATGCCTGACTGTTGATACTGGCGATAACGGTTTCTGCCGGCTTCTTTGGTTGTTTCGCTATCATCCAGTATTTCAAGAATGCGCTCGGCCAGTTCGAAATCGTGCGGGCATTGCGAAGACAGGTTGATTAGCGTTTTTTGCCAGTTTTCAGGTGCATTCAGCGAGCCGATTAAAATGACTTTTTCAAAATTTGGCAGCTCACCCGTGTATACCTGATGGGGTATAAAACTACCTGCTCTGAAGGTCCAGAGCAGGTCGTCTATGGTTTGGCTTTGTTCTTCGTCATCGGTCAGCACGTAACAAAAATGACCGCTACGATAAGCCTTTTCGATTAGCTTGCAGGCAAATAGATACCGCTCTTCTAGTGATTCTGACGGCAGTATATAAAAGCTGACTTCAGCCACTTATGCCTTCAAGGATTGAGCCCGGTTAATGAGATACTGGCTTAATAACGGCACAGGACGGCCGGTAGCTCCTTTGGTCTGTCCGGTGCGCCAGGCAGTACCGGCAATGTCCAGATGCGCCCAGCGGAATTTTTCGGCAAAACGTGCCAGAAAACAGGCGGCAGTGATGGTACCTGCATCTTTGCCTCCCACATTGGCCATGTCGGCGAAATTGGATTTAAGTTGTTCCTGATATTCTTCCCATAGCGGCAGACGCCAGATACTATCGTTGGATGTTTCGCTGGCCGCAAGTCAGGTCATTGCACAGGGCGTCATCATTGCCGAGCAGGCCGCTGGCTACGCGGCCTAAAGCCACCAGGCAGGCACCGGTCAGGGTGGCTAGGTCTATCACCACGTCGGGATTAAAGCGTTCTGCATAGGTTAAGGCGTCGCAAAGCAGCAGGCGGCCTTCGGCGTCGGTGTTCAACACTTCAATGGTTTTTCCGGACATGCTGGTCAAAATATCGCCCGGCTTATTGGCGTCGCCGTCAGGCATATTTTCTGACGAAGGAATCAGACCGATAATATTCAGCGGCAGCTGCATTTGCGCTACGGCGAGCAATGGTACCCAGAACTGTTGCTCCGCCGCACATGTCGTATTTCATTTCATCCATACCTGCGCCCGGTTTTAATGAAATGCCGCCCGCATCAAAGGTAAGGCCTTTGCCGATTAGAACGATGGGTTTACTGTCTTTTGCTCCGCCCTGATAGTCCAGAGTGATCAATTTGGCGGGTTGGCGACTGCCTCGTGATACGGAAAGCAGGGCTCCCATGCCCAGCGTTTCCATGTCGGACTCTTCCAGTATGCTAACGGCTAGGCTGTCGTATTTATTGCCCAGTTCAATTGCTTGCCCGGCAAGAAAGGTTGGCGTGCAGATATTGCCCGGCAAATCGCCAAGCAGTTTGGTAAGGTTCATGCCCTCGGCGATAGCTTTTCCTTGTAATAATCCAGCTTGTGCGGCAGCAAGTTCATTTTCCGGGGCGAGAATGGAGATTTTTTCAAGCTTGCTTTCGGTTTCTTTATCCGATTTGTGTGCCGTGAATTGATACACTGCATCATTAAAAACTTCAATGATTTGTCGAGATTTCCATTGCCAGTCGCGGACGGTAACCTCGCATTCCGCCAGACTGCAGACGACGGATTTTATTTGCGGTTTTTTTCAGGGTATTGATTGCGGCTAACAGTGCTTTTCTGTAAGTTTTTGCCGGATAACGGCTCTTTTTTGCCCAGGCCGACCAGCAAAATGCGTTCAATTTGGCTGTCGGGGACGGCGTTTATTAATACTGTTTCGCCATTTTTTCCGCTCATGTCACCACGACTGACAATTTTGTTAATAAGCCCCTGAGTGCTGTTGTTGAGCGCGATGGCTGTAGGGCTGAGTTGCTGATCCTGGTAAACACCCACAATAAGACAATCACATTGCAGTTTTTCTAATGGCGTGGTTTCTATAGAATAGTCCATAACTTAACTCGTTTATTTGCTGAATAGAGTGTTATCTTGTGCGGGTTCGGGATGAGTCAGTCACAAGATGAGCTGTTTAATAGCGAATTATACAACACAAATATCGATTTTGATTGAGGAGACAAACTTGGAAGTAAATTGGCCAGAAGGCTATAAAGTGGGTGGACGTAAAATGGTCACCGTCCTGGATAAAATGATTGCTCGGGATTTGTTGAAAACACTGGTGGCTGTTTTGTCGGTGATTGTAATTATTATCGTCAGTAGGAAGTTTATACGGATTCTTGATAAGGCTATTGAAGGGCAAGTTTCAAATGAAACCTTGCTTAATATTCTGGGCTTGAAAATTATTGTCGCTGGAGTTGCTTTTTTGCCTGCCGCCATATTTATGTCGGTATTGATGGTTTTAGGCAGGATGTACAGAGATCAGGAGATGTCAGCGGTTTCCTCGGCGGGAGGCGGAGCAGGAACAGTGTATAGAGCCGTATTCCTGCTGGTTTTTCCATTAAGTGTGCTGGCCGCTGGTTTGTCTATGTATGCCGCACCATGGGCGGAATCCAGAACAACGCAGTTGATGCATCAGGATCAGGAATCTGCTGATCTTAGAGGTATCGGTGCAGGAAAATTTAGTGAGTATAGCCAGGGGGATCTGGTTTTTTATGTGGAGAAAATTGGCGACGATAAAATGATGCAAGGCGTTTTTGTGCAAAACAGACAGCATGGGAATGTTGGTATTATTAATGCTGAAACGGGTCGGTTGGAAGATTTGCCAGACGGACGTTATATGGTTTTGAAGAATGGCGAACGCATACAAGGCCAGCCCGGAACCGTAAATTATGTGATTGAGCAGTTTGCGGAATACGCAGTGAGAATTGATACCAAAGAAACGGCGGTTAATTTTGGCCGGGAAGCAGTTGCATTTGATGCTTTGATGAGTTCTGACCAGATAATAGATATTGCTGAATTGCAGCGTCGATTTTCTATTCCTTTAGGCATTATGATGCTGGGCTTTATTGCAGTGCCTTTGGCGCAGCTTTCGCCACGCGGTGGCGTTTACGGTAATATGCTGATTGGCTTTTTAATCTATTTTAGCTACGGAAATCTTATCAGTGTCAGCCAGAGTTGGGTAATCAAGGAAACCATTCCTGCATGGCTGGGTATTTTTGGAGTGAATTTTCTATTGTTGTTGACAGGCGGGGTTTTATTGGCGCGATTGTATGGATGGCAGTGGCTTATGATGAAGGTCAGGGAAAAGGTGGCACGGTGAATGTATTAACAGGCTATGTGGTCAGAGAGATTTTAAAAGGCTCCTTTATTGCGCTTATATTATTGTTGACCTTATTTAATTTGTTTACTTTCACCGATGAGTTAAAGGATCTGGGTAAAGGGAATTATGGCTTAAAAGAGATTTTTTATTATTTGGCACTAACTTCACCAACTGTTTTATATGAGCTGGTTCCAGCCTCGGCGTTATTGGGAAGCCTGTTTATATTGGGCGCCATGGGCAATAATCGCGAGCTTATTGCGATGCGGGCTGCGGGCTTATCTGTTTTTGGGATTATCAGATCGGTTATGCTGGCTGGTGCCATTTTAGTGGTCATATCGATACTTATTGGTGAGTTTATCGCGCCAACTGCTGAGCGAACCGCGCGAACGCTCAAAGTCACGGCTCAGAGTGGGCAGGTTGTCATGAATGCCAAATATGGGCTTTGGTTGCGTGAAGGTAAGAGATTCATCAACGTAAGACAAGTCAAGGATGATGGAAGTCTGGCCGACATCAGTATTTATAAACTGGATGATCAGCATCATTTACGACGAGCAATGCATGCTGATCAGGCGACCTTTATGGGTAATCAGCAATGGAAGCTGGAGCGAATCAGTCGGTCCGATATTTCAACGGAGCAAATGGTTGCTAGTCAGCAAAGCGATCAGATATGGACGTCAGCAATAGAGCCGGATTTATTGAAAGTTGTAGTGGTAAGCGCGGACAATTTATCGCTCTATGATCTGGCCATGTATGTTGACTACTTAAAGGATAATCATCAAAAAGCGCATATTTTTGAGATGGCTTTCTGGGGGCGCGTGGTGAATCCTTTGGTTACTTTCGTTATGCTGCTGGTGTCTGCGCCATTCGTTATTGGCGTTAAGCGTGGCGTTAACGTCGGCGGCAGGATGATGATTGGCGTTATTATCGGGATGGGATTTAATATCATCGACAAAATTGTCGGGCATATTGGATTGATTTATGATCTTAATCCACCGTTAATAGCAGTGATTCCTAGTTTGACGGTTTTAGTGCTGGCGTTATTTGCGGTGAGCCGGGTGCAAGCGTGATTCAACATAGCGCTTGCGCGCTGAATATTTCTTAAAATCATTGGATTGAGCATATAAAAGTGTCAGTTAGAAAATTTAACGATAAGCAGCCCAAAATTGGCGAGTCCGTTTATATAGATGACAGCGCCGTGGTCATTGGCGATGTGACCCTGGGTGATGACGTATCCATATGGCCTACGACGTGGTCAGAGGCGATGTCGAAAGCATAAAGATTGGTGATGGCACCAATGTTCAGGATGGTTCTGTACTGCATGTCACTCATGCGGGCAAGTTTACGACTCAAGGCTATCCATTAACCATAGGCAAATGTGTGACTATTGGACATAAAGCGGTGGTGCATGCCTGCACCGTAGGCGATTATTGTCTGATTGGTATAGGCGCAATCATTCTGGATGATGCTGTTCTTGAAGATTATGTGATGTTAGGTGCCGGCGCCCTGGTTCCGCCGGGCAAAAGACTGGAAAGCGGTTATTTATATGTCGGCTCGCCTGCCAGACAGGCAAGACCTTTAAAAGAATCGGAAAAAGAATTTTTGGAATATTCTGCTGAACATTATGTTCATTTGAAAAATGAGCATTTAAAGCAAGGTGAAAGATAAAAGGCTGCTGGTCGCCTATTTTAAAGTTTTCGTTCTGAATTCAGTAGCTCAATAACCGGCCGGGTTTTTGGGCGAATGCCGCGCCAGATAAAAAAGGCTTCGGCCGCCTGTTCGACCAGCATCCCCAGGCCATCCAGACTTTTTACCGCGTGATTTTCCAGGCCCCAACGGACAAAAACAGTCGGCTCATTGCTGTAGGCGAGATCATAACAGACGCCATTTTCAGCGAGTAAAGCTTCCGGCAATGGCGGTAATTGGCCGCTCAAACTGGTTGATGTTGCGTTTATAATCAAATCGAATTGCTGATTTTTTAAATCGTTAAAGCCGCAACCGGTGATGGAACCTTTATGGGTGAAATTCTGCGGCCAGATTGATTGCTTTATCAACAGTGCGGTTAGCAATAACGATGGAATGCACCGATTGTTCAAGAATGGGGGCTATGATGCCTCTACTTGCGCCCCCCGCGCCAAGAATCAGGATTCTGCTTCCGGCCAAAGTGATGGCATGATTGGTCATTAAATCCGTTACCAACCCTATACCATCTGTGTTATCGCCAAGAATGGAACCGTCCGCCTGTAACGCCAGGGTATTAACGGCTTTGCTTAATTGGGCGCGTTCTGTTTTAAAATCGGCATAAGCCCAGGCGAGTTCTTTCAGCGGAATTGTGCAATTTAAACCCTTACCGCCATTGGCAAAAAATGCTGCCACTGCTGCCGAAAATTGCTCGGCGGGCACTTCTTGCGCGCTATATTCAAGCGCTTGTCCCGTTTGTTCGGCAAAAATCTTATGAATGCGCGGCGATTTGCTGTGTTTAATGGGGTAGCCAAAGACGGCATAGTGGTCTATTAATGTCATGCTTGTGCTCTTTTTTCCAGCCAAACTTCAATTAAAATTGTTTCTATGACAATTGCAGCGATGCCTGGATTGTTGCCATGCGATAGTCATTGCCAACAGGGCAAATACAAAAACCATAATCATCCAGTATCCATACCCGTCTACGGGGAATAATCAGGTATTCGAACGCCTACCAACGACAGGATGAGTAGCAATATCAAAATGGCTTCTTCGACATAAAATCGTCTTTTGCGGTAAGTGTCAGTTTCCTGTAGCATAAAATTAGGTATGTCTCGGGTGCTTTGAATTTTCAGGCTTCCGCTCATCAAGTTAAATAGCAGGCAAAAAGGCTGCTGATTAATCAGCGTTAATCCTGTAACCACTGAGCCACAGACTTGGCAAAATAGGTCAAAATAGCATCGCTGCCCGCTCGTTTAAACGCCAGCAAGGATTCCAGAACAACCTGTTTTTCATCCAGCCAGCCGTTCATGGCAGCGGCTTTAATCATGGCGTATTCGCCGCTAACCTGATAGGCAAAAGTTGGCACGCCGTATTGCTCTTTTACCCGGCGAATAATATCCAGGTAAGGCATTCCGGGTTTTACCATGACCATATCCGCGCCTTCCTGTAAATCCAGCTGGATTTCGCGCATGGCTTCATCAGAATTAGCCGGATCCATTTGATAGCTGTATTTATTGCTTTTACCCAGGTTTCCCGCAGAGCCCACAGCGTCTCTGAACGGACCATAGAAGCTGGACGCATATTTGGCAGAATACGCGAGTATGAGCGTGTTGATATGGTTTTGCGCTTCCAGGGCTTGTCTTATTGCACCAATACGGCCGTCCATCATGTCCGAAGGGGCAACAATATCGGCTCCGGCTTCAGCATGAGATAAGGGCTTGTTTGACTAAAACGTCTATGGTTTCATCGTTAATGACATAGCCATCCTGATTAATCAGTCCATCCTGTCCGTGTGACGTAAAAGGATCCAGGGCAACATCGGTAATAATACCCAATTCAGGAAAAGCTTTTTTCAGCGCTCTTACACTCCGCTGAGCCAATCCGTCAGGGTTATAGGCTTCGGCAGCATCGTCTGATTTTTTATCTGCGGGCGTAACAGGAAACAGTGCGATAGCAGGAATGCCCAGATTATAAATTTCTTCGGCTTGTGCAAGCAGTAAATCCAGAGAAAACCGTTCGATGCCCGGCATGGATGAAATGGGTTCTCTTTGATTGGTGCCTTCAGTAACAAACATCGGGTAAATCAGGTCATCAACAGACAAGCGATTTTCACGCATCAAGCGCCGGGAAAAATCGTTATAACGCATTCTTCTCATGCGTGTGCGAGGAAAATTGATGTTATTATATGTCATCTTATCCATAGCTCTATGGGTTTGGAAAAAATCAGAATCTCGGGTCTGAGTTGGCGGGCTTTGTGATCAACTGATCCAGAGATTTATTGTATCAGGGAATGTACCCACTGATATTTGAAAAATAGGGTATACATACACTGGTTTGAATTTAGAGGGTTTTATGAACGTTAAACGCTACACATTATTTGGTTTTTTTGCAGTATTGATGGCTTTAATGCCCATTACTGACGTAATGGCGGCTAATTTGTCGCCTCCGCAACAAGCCATAGAAATTGCTTCAGACAAAATTACAGGAAAAAATGCAGGATAAATCCTTTATCAAGGATTTTGCCAAAGTTACCCGGTTTGTTAATGAAACTATTTTACCACATACTGATTTTGACAAAATTTCTGCATTAGTCCTGGGAAAACTCTGGAAAACCGCAACTCCTGACGAACGGGAACGTTTTAAACAGGAGTTTCAAACACTATTGGTAAGAACCTATTCTCGGGCATTTGTCGAGTTCAAAGACTGGTCGATTCGTTATTTGCCTCTTGAAATGGAAAATGGCGCGACAAAAGTCATTGTAAAAACAGAAGTTTTACAGCCCGGCCTTCAGCCTAGTCGCCGTAAATTACCGCATGTTGCTGAGTAATGGCGATTGGAAAGCCTACGATATTATGATTGAAGGCGTGAGTCTGGTGACTAACTACCGCACAACCTTTACCAACGAAGTTCAAACTAAAGGTTCATTAAACGCTGTTATTGATGGCCTGGCAAAACGTAATACCGAAGCACTGGCGGAAAAATTGCAGCAAGATCCTAAATAAGTAGCACCCTGTCATACGTAAAGGCGACCCGACCGGTCGCATTTACTCGTTTATCATCGCTTCACAGCTAATGCTGTTTCCACGTACAGTGCATTTAACCCAATGAGTTCCCAGAAAGATTCCATTTATGCCAGCCCGTTGGCAAGTCGCCGTTAATTTGACAAAAAATTAGCTCAAAACGCTGCACAAGTCGGTCTCAGTAGCGCAAAGTCAGGTCCAGTATTTAATTTCGCCTCATCATTACCCTGAAATGATTGATTATCAACCATTATACAATACTTTGCTTGATGCAAAAGCCGATGCTTGGGTCAAAATATTGCCGCAGCAGCTTGCCAGTGCGTTTGATTCAACCAGGCATGGCAATTTGGAGCAATGGCAGGCTGTGATCGAGTGCCTGCCGAAATTGACCACAACGCACCGTTTACTGGATGCTGATGCTGTGCAGATAGGCCGTATCGGATGACTTGTCAGAAGCACGCTAGAATGCAACTTGAACATCAGCTCAAGGCATTACATCCCTGGCGCAAAGGGCCATACAACTTGTTCGGCATTAACATTGATACCGAATGGCGATCAGACTGGAAGTGGGATCGTCTAAAAAACCATATCACGCCGCTTAACCATCGCCTGGTATTGGATGTAGGCTGTGGAAATGGCTATCATTGCTGGCGTATGCTGGGCGCCGGAGCAAAAATGGTGGTCGGCATTGACCCCTTGCTGCTCAACGTCATGCAGTTTCAGCTGGTTAGAAAACTGTATGGCGAAGCACCGGTCTATGTCTTGCCATTAGGCATAGAAGAATTGCCTTATGGTTTAAAAGCGTTTGATACGGTATTTTCCATGGGCGTGCTTTATCATCGCCGTTCGCCCATCGATCATCTTCTGGAATTAAGAGATTGCCTGCAACCCGGTGGTGAACTGGTATTGGAAACCCTGGTCATTGACGGCAGATTAGGCGAGGTGTTATTGCCGGAAGAACGTTACGCCAGGATGCGTAATGTCTGGTTTTTGCCCAGTTGCGAAACATTAATCAGTTGGCTGAAACGGTGCGGCTTTAAAAATATCCGTTTGGTTGATGTCACCACAACCAGCATTGAAGAACAGCGAAGCACAGAATGGATGCAGTTTCATTCACTCAAGGATTTTCTTAGCGCAGAAAATCCCCAGTTAACTTGCGAAGGGCTACCAGCCCCAAAGCGGGCCATTATTATTGCCAACTCAGCTTGAAAATATTCAATTCAGTGGCGTTGTAAATTGCTATTCAAGCCGCCACTTCTATAAACTAACATTATTTAACATTACCCGAGATTCAAATGACTGCCCCACATATTGGTTTTATTAGTTTGGGTTGCCCCAAAGCCCTGGTCGATAGCGAAAGAATTCTAACCAAGCTTCGTTCAGAGGGTTACACCATTTCGCCGACTTACCAGGACGCCGATCTGGTGGTGGTTAATACCTGCGGCTTTATCGATGCGGCGGTCGAAGAATCGCTGGACAGCATCGGCGAGGCGCTGGCTCAAAACGGCAAGGTCATCGTCACCGGCTGTCTGGGTTCAAGGGAAGCCGAAATTCGCGAGCGTCATCCGCAAGTCTTGAAAGTGACCGGCGCGCACGCCCTGGAAGAAGTGGTCGGCTGCGGTGCATGAACATTTGCCGCCGCCGCATGATCCGTTCATCAGCCTGGTGCCGCCGCAAGGCATCAAGCTGACGCCGCGGCATTATGCCTATTTGAAGATTTCCGAAGGCTGCAATCATCGCTGCACCTTCTGCATCATCCCGTCGATGCGCGGCGATCTGGTCAGCAGGCCGGTCGATGACGTGATGCGGGAAGCCGAACGCCTGGCCAATGCCGGCGTAAAGGAATTGCTGGTGGTTTCGCAGGATACCAGCGCCTACGGCCTGGATTTGAAAGTATCAAAGCTACGACTGGAAAGGCCGTTCGGTCAGAACCCGCTTTTATGAGTTAGCCGAGGCGCTGGGCGATTTGGGCATCTGGGTCAGGATGCATTATGTTTACCCGTATCCGCATGTGGATGAGGTGATTCCGTTGATGGCCGAGGGCAAAATTCTGCCTTATCTGGACATACCGTTTCAACACGCCAACAGCCGGATTCTTAAATTGATGAAACGTCCGGCGGCCAGCGAGAATAATCTGGAACGCATCAAGGCATGGCGCGAAATCTGCCCCGATATCACCTTGCGCAGCACGTTTATCGTCGGCTTTCCCGGCGAAACCGAGCAGGAATTCGAACAGTTGCTGGATTTTATGAGCGAAGCGCAAATGGACAGGGTCGGCTGCTTTGCCTATTCGCCGGTCAAAGGCGCGGTCGCCAATGAGTTGCCCGATCAGATGCCGGAAGAAGTCAAACAGGAACGTCTGGCGCGGTTTATGGCGCATCAGGCCGAAATCAGCGCGGCGCGTTTGCAGAAACGGGTAGGCCGAATCGAAACGGTGCTGGTCGATGAAGTGGTCGAAGAAGGCGCGGTCGCAAGAAGCAAAGCCGATGCGCCGGAAATCGACGGGCAGGTGTTTATCGACGGCGCGACGCATCTGAAAGTCGGCGACTTTGTCGATGTCGAGCTGGAAGAAGCGGACGAATATGATTTGTGGGGGCGGTTGGTTTAGGGTAGCTCGCAATAATATATACGTTGTAGGATGTGCTGAACGCAGTGAAGCGCATCAATCGCTAACCAGATTTGGCATAGCTATCCTTGGCTTCGTCGTTCCGGCAGAAACATGCCGGAACGACGAACAAGTTTGCGCAAATTGCCAAACCTCAGCGAATGTTATATTATAACATTCGATTTCAGATAAACGATTTTTGCAATGAACACACCTGCCGAAGCAAGCCACAACCATCCCCATTCTTCAGAACATGATCATAACGAATGTGTCAGCGAGGCGTTGGGTACAGCTGAGCATTTATGTGTGGAGCGCGGCGTGCAATTAACACCCATCCGCCATCAAGTGCTGGAGTTGATCTGGGAAAGTCACAAAGCCGTCAAAGCCTATGAGTTGCTGGATCGTCTCAAGCCCCTGCAACAGGCCGCAAAACCCGCGACTATTTACCGCGCACTGGATTTTTTGATCGAACAAGGCTTGATTCATCGGGTGGAAAGCCTCAATGCTTTTGTCGGTTGCAGTTGTTCGGGTCATCAGCATGAGCAATTATTGCTGATCTGCAAACACTGCCAGGAAGTCGAAGAACGTTCAGCCCCGGAAGTCATGCAGGCTTTGTCACAGGAAATCAAGCAGGCCGGATTTATGGTGCACAGTAAAGCCATCGAAGTTCATGGTATTTGTGCGAAATGCGCTGCAGACCATGAGCTGGCGAGCAAGGCTGATGCACAGTTATTTATTTCCAAGTAGAATAGTTTACCAAGTGTTACGTTATAACATTTCTCCATTATTCAGGCAATACGTTTCAAAACGACACTATGAACAAAAAACTCGCCATTTTTTTCTTATCGACAGGTGCGATAGGGGCTAATGCTATGCGGCTGATAATGACATCAACAAACTGGACGATATGGTTATCACCAGTACGGGCCTCAAACAAGCCACCTCAAAATCAGCCCACCCGGTAACGGTGTTGTCGGGCGACGCAGTTGCGCACGAAAATCGGGGACAACCATCGGCGATACGCTGAAAAATGAACCCGGCATCACCAGCCAATCGTTCGGACCCGGCGTTGGCACGCCGGTTATTCGCGGACAATCCGGGCCGCGTGTGCGGGTCATGCAGAATAGCCTGGGCAATAATGATGTTTCGTCATTAAGCCCCGATCATGCCAATGGCGTGAATCCGATTATAGCGGAACGGATTGAAGTGCTTGCGCGGCCCTTCGACATTATTGTATGGAAACGGCGCCATCGGCGGCGTGGTGAACGTTATCGACAACCGTATTCCTGAACAAGTCCCCGACAAGCTGCTCGGCGGAGCGCTTGAGCAACGCTATGACTCGGCGTCTACCATGACGTCCAGCGCCCTCAAGCTTGACGGCGGCAAAGACATTTTTGCCTTTCATCTGGATGGTTTTTATCGTGACCAGGGCAATATCCATATTGGCGGACAGCAGATAGATGAAGCTGCGGCGCGTGCCACCGACCCCACCCTTGAAGGCACGCCGGTACTGGAAAATCCGGACGGGGTCATTAATAATTCCAATGCGCGTTCACGCGGTGGTTCAGCCGGCGCCTCGATAATAGGTGATGTGGGTCTGGTCGGCGCTGCGATTAATAGCCTGGAAAATAATTACGGTATTCCTCCCAATGGCACGGGCAGTCCGCCAGTCAGGGTTCAGATGAACCAAACCAAGTACGATTTCAAGGGACAACTCAATAAACCTTTCGCGCTTGCTGAAGAATTGCGCATGAAATTCGGTTACACCGACTACAAGCATGTCGAACTGGACGACGGCATACCTGCCACAACATTTCTCAATAAATCCTACGAAAGCCGTCTGGAGCTTGAGCATCAGCCGATAGGGATAGTGAAAGGCGTGCTGGGCTTCCAATCAGTCAACAGTCAATTTTCGGCGCTTGGCGAAGAAGCGTTAGTGCCGCAATCCGACATTGATTCTTACGGCTTGTTTGCTGTCGAATCGTTCGCTATTGGCGACGTCACTTACGAGCTGGGTGTACGCGGCGAATGGCAAGGTCATTACGCCAGAAGAAATCTACGACAGCTAATCTTATGTGCCGATCAGCGGTTCGATCTCGGCCTTGTGGGACATTACCAAACAGCATCAGCTGAGTCTGGCGGTGACCCAATCCCAACGAGCGCCACAGGTACAGGAATTGTTTTCCAATGGTGTCCATGAAGCCACACAGAGCTATGAATTGGGCGATCCGAATCTGCAAAAGGAAATTTCCTATAATCTGGATCTCGGCTATCGATTTAATGCCGACTGGATGACGGCTGAGATTAATCTTTTCCACAATTGGGTTAATGATTACATTTATCAGCAACAGGATAATAGGTGTTTAACGAGGATCTGGATGACTTTGAAGCCTTTTGCTCAGGCCCCCGGCGCTTGCCTTCCTGTATTGCAGAGCGCCCAGGCCAATGCCATTTTCCGAGGTTTTGAAGCCAAGACGGTATTTCCCTTAATGCAAAACAGGTATGGAGCGATCGATCTGACTTTATTCGGCGACTATACCCGTGGCACGTTCAACCAGGGCGGCGATGTCCCCCGTATGCCGCCATTGCGCTATGGTTTGCAACTCAGTTACGGGAAAAATGACTGGTCGACCGACGTGCGCTTGACGCGAGGAGAGCCGCAGAACCATGCGGGCGAAAATCAGTCCAACACGCCCGGTTATTTGTTGCTGAATCTGGGCGCACAATATCAGCTTGGCGACCTTCCACGATTCCGAGGTGTTGCTGTTTGCAAGAGGCAAAAACATGCCCAACGAAAATATCCGGAACTCGACTTCCTATTTGCGTAATTTTGCTCCCGAACCGGGACGCAGTGCGGAAATTGGCTATTCGAGTCAGTTATTAAAATTATTGAAAATAAGTGAGAGGATAGTTGGTAGCAGACAGTTAGGGTGATTGGTACTAATATTTAAAAAATTAGTACCAATCTGCAATTAGACTGCTATACTAATTTTTTATTAATTAGTAATTAAGGCGTCCGCCATGAAATTGCCGATTTCCCCTCCTCCTTACGATACTCTTTTTGAAAAAGCCTACAGCGATAAATTCATCGGTTTTTTCGACTCAAGCTTTGGGCCTACCGATGCGGAAGGTCGTTATCTACACTGGGATAAATTACGGCATTTACAACCGCCAGAAGGCTGGACTTCGGAATACTATTGGCTGGCATTAAAACTTCGCTCGGAAACAGGCTTTATAAAAAACTGCCTTTCACCAGTAAATCCGGCGACGGAATTTCAGTTTTGCATGACCGATGGTATTTATAGAGATTTGCACTGGATCGATCAAAATGCTGCCGGTCGTATCGGCATGGACAAACCGGTCACCAACCCGCATACCCGTGACACCTATCTTGTCGGTTCACTGATTGAAGAAGCTATCAGTTCCAGTCAATTGGAAGGCGCTTCAACGACCAGAAATGTTGCGAAAGAAATGCTCAGGCAAGGCAGAAAGCCTAAAGATCACAGCGAACAAATGATCTTTAATAACTATCAGGCAATGCAGTTCATTCGGGAGTATAAAGAGGAGCAATTAACACCAGCAATGATTTTGCAGTTGCATCGTCTGCTAACAGAGGCAACGCTGGACGATGCAAACAAGGCGGGGCAATACCGAGATGCAAGCGACGATATTCATGTGGTCGATGCCAACGGCATCGCGTTTTGCTGCACACGCCACCAGAAGCATCGGAACTTGCCGAATAGAATCGAACGCCTATGCCAATTTGCCAATGATTTGGACGGTAAAGAGTTTATCCATCCGGTAATCAGGGCGATTATTCTGCATTTTATGATCGGTTACGATCATCCGTTTGTCGACGGCAATGGCCGAACTGCGCGGGCGTTGTTCTATTGGTCGATGGCGAACCAGCAATACTGGCTGATGGAGTTTATTTCCATTTCTCGAATCATTAAACAAGCCCCAGTACGAATACGGATAAAGGCCTATTTGTACACCGAAACCGATCGACAACGATTTGACCTATTTCATTATTCGATCAGTTGGAAGTGATCAAGAAGGCGATCAATGCGTTACATGAGCATCTTGAAAAAAAGCGGCGGAATTGCATACCATCGAAAAACGACTGACGGCTCGGTGCTGCAAGGGCAATTAAATCACCGTCAGTTGAGCGATCCTGCGCCATGCGCTGGATCATCCCAATGCCATTTATACGGTATTCAGGAACATCAGGCAGCGCATAAAGATCAGTTATCAAACGGCTCGGACGGATTTGCTAAAGTTGGCCGATCAATTCAAAATTCGTCAGTAAACGTAAATATGGAGGTTCGTTTGTTTTTGTTGCGCCACCCGATCTCGGACAAAAGTTGATCGATGTTGAGAAAATTTACCAAAATGGCGGATTGAAGTAGTTCATAGGATGGGCTGAAGCATAAAGCCCATCAATCACGACCCTGACTCGTATGATCACCCGATTGTTTTCTTCTGCTGCATGCTTTCGGAATAGAAGGAAACCCCAAGCTTTTCCTGCTTTGCGTGATACATTGCAGTATCGGCAAGATGAACCAGGGCTTCGCCATTATTGGCATTCTGGGGATAAACAGCAATACCGATACTGCCGCCCAGAGTAAATTCCATTTCCTCAAAAATATAAGGTTCCCGTAATTTTTTCAGGATTTTTTCGGCAACCGGCGCCGCTCCATCAGCATCGGTTTCCGGTAGCAATAGAGCGAATTCATCCCCGCCAAGGCGGGCGGCTATATCGGAATCACGCAGAGTGGAGGCAATTCTTCTGGCTGTTTCTTTGAGCACCTCGTCACCAACAGCGTGTCCCATACTGTCGTTGACAAACTTGAAGCGATCCAGATCCAGGTAAAAAAGTGAAACTGACTGCGTTAGTGCGGTGCGCCATATTGATGGCATGTTGAAGCTGATCGGCAAATAACCGGCGATTAGCCAGACCGGTTAACTCATCGTAATAAGATAGCCAGATTAAGCGATCATCAGCTTGTTTGCGTAAAGTGATGTCATGCACAATGCCATCAACGCCTATACAGTTGCCGTATTCATCATAAACAGGGGTGTCTGTCACTTCAAGCCAATGGATATTTTTCTGTGCATTGTATATTTCTAACTGGTAAGGTGAATTGGGCATGTCTTGGATACACGGTTTGGTGTACTCATCAATTTTAAGGTTTACCGGATTATCAGTAAGATACTCATGGTAATGAGTCATAAACTCATCCGCAGTGTATCCGAGTATGTTGGTTATTGAAGGGCTAATGTAAGTGAATATGCCTTCGCAATCGCGCTGATAAAAAAAGTATTCATTACGCAGATTCTCAACCAGACTACGGAATTTATGTTCGCTGGAATTCAGCTCAGCGGTGCGCTTTAAGACCAGATGTTCAAGGTCGCTTTTCAATGCTTGCAGGATTTTGTTGGTGGTCTGAACTTCGGTTTTTGACAGTTTGATTTTCTTGTTTTGTCTGCGAACTCGGGCAATCCATAGTAGTAATAAGACCAATACAATTATGAAAGCAGCTACAATTTTCCAAATCAGTCCATAGTCTGTTGAGGGTTTAATGCTGGGAACCCATTTAGCGTGGATATTCTGCATTTCTTCTTCACTTAATGTGTCCAGCGCCTTTTGTAAAATGTCTGCCAGAATCGGCCAGTCATTACGTACAGCAATGCTTTCATTAATGTTTTCATTGACGCTATTGCTATCATAAAAGGCTGCAATTTTCAGATCAGTCAGAAGATATTTTGTTTGCAGATAACTGGCTGTGGCCATAAAAGTAATGGCAGCATCGGCTTTTTCTGTGCTGACCGCCTTTAGCCCGTCCAGCATAGAGTCCACAAAATAGGGAGTGACTGAAGGAAATTCTTTAATAACCCGGTCGATATATTGGTAACCCTTAACCATCGTGACCGTTTTTCCTACAAGATCGGTGCGATTTTTGATCGTGACGTTATCCCTTTTGGTCATGATAACCAAGGATTTTATCAGATAGGGTTGCGTGAAGATAAACCACTGCCTGCGATCCGGTCGATTGACCATCGTAGCGACTACATCAACTTTATGTGCAGCAGCTGCTTCGTATAATTTGTTCCAGGTGGTATTGGGATAAGTTTCAAATTTAATGCCTAACCGTTTGCTCAGGGTGTTCATGACTTCGATGGCAATACCTTCAAGTTGTCCCGAATCATTGAGGAAACTATAGGGCGGTAACGAGCCGTCAAAAGCAATCCGGATCTTCTTATGATTCGCTAACCACGCCCGTTCTTTAGACGGTCAACTGCACTACAGGATCAGGTTTGTTTCTGGTCGAAACTATGTCATCAAAATCATCTGCTGCAGCAACATTTAATAAAAAAATGAAAAAAAATAATGAAATTAAATAATGCATTGCTTGGGATGGGTTAGTTTTCAATATGGGAAATAAGACGGAGTCACGCATTTTATGGTCTTCTCTGTCTCGATTTAATACGCTCATTGAATTCCCCGTATGCATGTATCGCCAATTCTAGTTTAGTCTATTTCTGAGATCATTTGTGTTAGGGCGTAAAAAAGAGTCAAGGAGCCAGTATCAGGTCTTAATGCTTGACAGATCAAGGTAATCTTATAGAATACGCGGCTCGAACTGCGGAGCGGTAGTTCAGTTGGTTAGAATACCGGCCTGTCACGCCGGTGGTCGCGGGTTCGAGCCCCGTCCGCTCCGCCATCACTAGGCAGGATTTTCACTGCCGATAAAAAAACAATCCACCGCAAACTGCTGTTGGGTTTTTTCCATCAAAGCTTTGATGCCGAACTGTTCAGTGGCATTATGGCCCCCCGCAAACATGTGTATGCCTGCCTCCTGACTCTCATGCCAGTCATGTTCACTTATTTCACCGGTAATATAGGCATCCAGCTGTTGTTTCTCGGCCAAGCGCCATTCGCTGTTTGCTCCGCCGGTAATTATGCCGACTGATCTAATCAATGCCTTGTTATCCGGCGTTGCCAGAATGACATTGTGATTTAGCACGGCTTGCAGTTTTTGTTGCAGCTCGGATGGCGTTAGCGGCTGTTCAAGTACGCCTTTAATGCCTGTTGCCGAGCCTTTGTAGTCGCCGAAGGGCTGTTGTTGCCTGCAACCAATCAGCTGGCCTAGAGTCGCTGCATTGCCGATTTCAGGTTGCCCGTCCAGCGGTAGGTGATAGCGCGAACAGGTTGATGTCGTTTTTTACCAGCGGGAAAACCCGTTTGGCAAAGGCGCCGGTCAATGGCTTGGCGCCATGAAACGTCCAGAACAGGCCGTGGTGAACGACCAGGGCGTCGGCCTTGTTTCCGATAGCCTGAATGATGGAGTCGCGGGTTGCGGAAACGGCAAAGGCAATACGGTTGATCTGTTCGGCGCCTTCTATTTGCAGACCATTAGGGCAATAGTCAGCGTAGGTTTCGGGGCGGAGCAGGGCCTGGTAATAGTCGTTCAGTTGTTGGCGGGTGGTCATATTGCTAGTGCCTCAAATTCTCGCCAGATGGTTTTAAAGGTTTTTGTCAGGAGCTGGTCATCCGCCGAGATACGCCCGGATATTTCATCGACGCTAAACCAGTCGCCTTCGTCTATTTCATCGGGCGCCAGATTAAACGGGCCGTTATGAATGCAGCGGTAGACCTGTATAAACTCCATGCCGATATCTGCTGTGGGGGGTAATTTGAATAGCGGCTCCAGCGTGTGGGCACTAATGCCCAGCTCTTCTTCAATTTCCCTGAAGGCGCTGATGTCATAGTCTTCACCTGCATCAACGTGGCCTGCCGCCGAGGTGTCCCAAAGGCCGCCATTCAGGTCTTTTTTCATGGAGCGCTTTTGCAGGAATAACTGCCCTTGCTCGTTAAAAACCAATATGTGTACTGCGCGGTGCCTAAGGCCTGTCGAGTGGATGATATGGCGCGGATGGGTGTCGATGATGCAGTCGTTTTCATCAACAACGGAAAGTAGTTCGGTATTCATGTGCAAGGTCAAGTCGTAGCGGGAAGCATAAAACTTCGTGGCAAATAGCTGGAAAGCCAATTTTAGACTTTTATGAGGGGTACGCAAGTCGCGTTTGGGTACTGCGGATGGGCTAAGCTATGCTCACATCCTGGGACGTGAGCATATTTGAATTGCTTTTAGCTGACTTTGCCGGCTTCTGTTGCAGCAGGCACTTCAATCAATCGACCTGATTTAACGTCGTAAATATAGCCGTAAACGGGGATGTCGGAAGGAACCAGCGGATGGTTCTTAATGCGAGTTACATCTTCCAGACACGCTTTCTTCTTGATTTTTAATGGTCAGCCAGTCGATATATTTGCCTTCGGCAGAACCGGGGCCTTCGCAGCAATCATGCCAGCCGCTGGCATCGACGGAGGCGGTTTTTAAGCTGCTGCCTAACAGGCCGCGCATGACGTCGTCGGTAAATGTTTCCATGCCGCAGTCGGTATGATGAATGACGAACCATTCGCGGGTTCCCAATAACTTATAGGAAATGACCAGAGAGCGGATGGCATCGTCACTGGCGCGACCACCGGCATTACGAATTACGTGGGCATCGCCTTCTGATAAGCCTGCATATTTAGCAGGGTCTAAACGGGCGTCCATACAGGTCAGGATGGCAAAGTGTCTTCCAGGGGGCATAGGCAGTGCGCCTTTGTCACCGAAATCATTTACATAGTCTCTGTTTGCCGCTAAAACTTCATTAAGAATCTTGCTCATAAATACCTCTTATTATAATTGTTGGGCCATAAAAAACCGCTTGGCTCTGATCTCTAAGGGATGAAAAGAACCAAGCGGTAATCACACTATCTCCAATTCGAAGTCTACTCCAATAAGGCAGGGTTTCAAATAGCGATATAGGTTATACAATATAAACTTAAAGTTTATAAAGGATGGGATATGGCTAAATTAAATAACATGCAGGTATTTTGCCGCATTGTTGAGTTGGGCACTTTTGCGGCGGTTGCTCGCGAAATGAATCTCTCGCCGATGATGATCAGCAAATACATGGCCCAGTTGGAAGAGTCTCTGGGGGTTACCTTATTAAACAGGACAACCCGACAACTGAGTATGACGGAAGCGGGGAAAATCTATTATTACCGCAGCAAACAACTGCTGGATGATTTCTCGGAGCTGGAGGAATATACCTCGCAGCTGGGACGGCAGGTAAAAGGTACCTTAAAAATCAGCGCACCCATCGATTTTGGCGGGCTTTATATGGTGCCTGCCATTGACGCTTATCAACGCAAGTATCCAGACGTCAAAATTTTGATGACGTTGCACAACAGCCAGGTTAACTTAAGCGAAGGCAGTTTTGATTTGTCTATATTGGTGACGGATAGCCTTGATTTGGGCGTGGTTGCCAGAAAAATCGCCCAAACCCGGTTGTGCACTTATGCATCTCCCGGCTATATCGCCGAATACGGTGAGCCGCAAACCATTGATGAGTTAAGTTCGCATCGTTGTCTGCATTATATGGATACCCCGCATAAAGATTATTGGGTGTTTAATGCAGGTAGTGAGGAGGTTAAAATCAAGGTGAACTGGCACTTTGCCTCAAACAATGGCAGGGCTCTGTGTCAGGCGGCCGCGTTGGGCATGGGCATAACCCAGGCGCCTGAATTATCGGTGATGAATTATTTGGAACAGGGAAAGTTGATAGAAATTTTGTCGGACTTTCGCATTCCATCGCTGGCCATTTATGCCACTTATCTGCAAAGACGCTTTCTGCCGGCCAAGTTGGCGACGTTTGTCGAATTCTTAATTAAATACTTTGCAGAAAATAATATGCATAGTGAAATGAAATCATCATAAGTACAAGTAAAGGCATACACAACATGGCAAGACGAAGCGAACACAGTCTGGAAGAAATCCGGGTAATGGTGCTGAATGCAGCAGAAGCCATAGTCATCAAGGAGGGCTATTCGGCATTAACAGTGCGCAGAATTGCCAAGGAAATTGGTTATACCGTCGGCAGTATCTATATGGTATTTAACAATATGGCTGATTTGATCATGCACATTAAAGCAAGAACACTCGATGACATTGCTGCCCAGTTACAACAAGTGCAAGACGGCTCTCCAGAGCAATGCATAGCAGAACTGGCCAAGATTTATTTAAGCTATGCCAGTCATAACTTTAATCGATGGAACATGGTTTTTGTGCAGGATGCCGAGATTCCTGAATGGTATCGGGAGAAAGTCGACCATGTTTTTAGTCGGGTCGAAGCGCAGTTTGCGAAACTTGCTCCCCAGTGTTCAGCGCAACAAAGCAAGCAAGCGGCACGGGCGCTCTGGAGCGGTGTTCACGGGATTTGCATTTTATCCCTGCCCGGCAAGCTGGATGTGGCCGGTATTAAAGATGTAGAGAATGCCATTGTATTGCTGGTGGAAAGCTTTATTGGCGGCTGGGTTGCCCCGTTAATTTCCGGGAAGCAACAATAGCAAAAAGCCGGGCATTATCTGCTGCGCTTGGAGGGTGTATTTCACGCTATGTTTTGTTTATAAACAGAAATATTTTCCTTCAGTATTGAAGGATTATTACTATAAAACTTGTTGCGGGCTTCTCATATTATGAATAGCAATCAGAATAAGCTGTCAGCCGATGGAAATAGTCAACTCATGGGTAAGGCAGGGCGTAAGGAATTGTTGGCATGGGCTTTATATGATTTTGCCAACTCCGGTTATACCACCGTGGTGCAAACCACTATATTCAGCGCCTATTTTGTTGGTGTGGTTGCCGGTGCTGCACAAGGCGTCACCCCCGGGTTATCGACCCTGCTTTGGACTCTGGCTATCGGTATCGCTAACTTTATAGTCATGTTCAGCGGGCCATTGATAGGTGCGATTGCCGATCATCGGGCGTGCAAGAAACTTTTTCTATTGATTTCATCTGTCGGTTGCATAGCATCAACAGCCTTGTTGGCGCTGGTCGGTCCCGGCGATATAGGGCTGGGAATGGTGCTGGTTACCCTTTCGGCCATCATGTTTGCCAGCGGCGAAAACCTGATTGCCGCATTTCTGCCGGAGATAGTGCCTGAGGAGAATATGGGCAGAATGTCCGGTTATGGCTGGAGTCTGGGCTATTTTGGCGGTCTGCTGACATTAGGGATTTGTCTGGCCTACATTACCTGGGCCAAACAACACGGGTTGTCGGAAACCCATTTTGTTCCTGTTACGTTACTGATCACCGCTGCAATCTTTGCATTGACGGCCGCACCCTACCTTTCTATGGCTGCATGAGCGAGCGATACCTGTTGCCTGGGACCAGAGCCTGTCCAGTCTACAGATAAGTTATGCCCGATTGGCACACACATTTAAAGAAGCGGCCCGCTTTCGTGATCTGCTCTGGTTTTTGATAACACTGGGCGTGTACCAGTCAGGTGTTAGCACGGTGGTGGTTCTGGCTGCGATTTATGCGCAGGAAGTCATGGGCTTTGATACCCAGTCACTGATTGTGCTGATTATGGTTGTTAATGTGACTGCTGCCGTTGGCGCGTTTATTTGCGGGCATTTACAAGACCGCATGGGATCGGTCCCCACGCTGGCAATTACTCTGCTCATCTGGATTGTTGCGGTGATGGTGGCTTTATTTGCCAGCAAGCCGGCACTTATGTGGCTAGCCGGAATTATTATTGGCCTGGCCATGGGGGCAAGCCAGGCTGTCGGGCGCGCCTTGGTCAGTAAATTTTCGCCAACCGAGCGGGCGGGAGAATTTTTAGGTTTATGGGGATTGGTCAATCGCCTGTCGGCCATAGTAGGACCATTGAGCTACGGCCTGATCAATTACTTGAGCGACGGGGATCATCGGATGTCGTTGCTGTCGACGTTATCGTTTTTTGTCGTCGGACTGGTTTTGTTGTCCAAAGTCAATGAGAGCAGGGGTAAAGCCGCTGCAATCATGGACGATGAGGTTTAATGAATGCGGTACAAACAGGCCCAACGGAATTTGGATTATTCAACGGAGGCCTTTAGAGTGATTGTTCGGCAGGTGCAGCGACACCAGAAAAGTGGCCATAAAAACCAGCATGCCCAAACTCAGCATGGCTAGAACAGGATCTACATTTTGTGAGGCGGCATAGGTATAGCTGCCCACCGCTAGCAACATGGTAAGATTCTGGAAAAATCCCTGTAGTGCGACAGCGCTACCGCTGCCGATGCTTTGTTGCCCCAGTTCCTGCAATGCGGCATTAACGGGAACGATAAACATGCCGCCCATCATACCTATGAAAAACAGTGTTAACCGGGCCGGCCATATGCTGTCGGTCAGACTCAGTCCAAAAATAAATAAAGCCATCAAATAAGCGGGGATTCTGGCGCGGCGTAAATGTTCAAGCGGAATTAATCCCGGCACCAGCGCTGAGCCGGCGATGATGCCGATAGCGAGAAATAAGGTCAATTCAGCAATTTCAGTCGCATTTTTTGACAATAAAACCAGCGGCGCCCAGGCAACAATAATCACTCTTAACGTTGCCGCAGCGGCCCAGAACAAGGAGCCACCGAGAATGGCAAAGCGTGATCGCGGTGTGGTAAAAAACAGGCCTATTTCCCGCCAAAACAGCACCACTTTCAAACCGGCGGGAGCCGTTTTTTTTGCAGCGCTTACTGGTAAAAACAGGGTGGTCACTGCGGAGATTACAAAAATGATGATAGTTCCTGTCAGCGCCCATTGTATTGAGAAATCCGCCACCTTGGCGCCAATAACCATGCCCAACAAGATGGCCAAAATGGTGGAGCCTTCAATCCAGCTGTTCGCTTTAACCAGAAACTCATGCCCTGCCAGCTCGGGCAGGATGCCGTATTTTGCCGGACTGTAAATGGCCGCGCCCATACCAACAATGCCATAGGCAAGCAGCGGCTCTACCTTCAATAGCAACAATCCTGCACCCGCCGCTTTAATCAGATTGGCAATAATCAGCACTCTGGCTTTGGGGTGATGATCCGCAAAGCCGCCAACCCACGGCGCAAGCAATACGAAGGCAACCAGAAACACGCTTTGCAAGGCGGGAACATACCAGCTGGCCAGCTGCGTTGACTGCATCACCATCGCAATCACCGTGAACAAAATAGCGTTATCGGCAAATGCGGATAGAAATTGGGCAATCAGTAAGGGGTAGATTTGTTTGTTCATGTTGGTCTGGTGACTTAAGAATATAGGGCGCCCGTGCTTATATTTTGCTGGCCGCCAGCTCTGTAACCGCTGTGTAATTGGTTTTGCCCGTCGCCATCACCGGAATTGAATCAACGATCAATATCTTTTTGGGCAGACTGATATGGGCAACCCCTGGTGATGAAGCAGCCAGGTCAGCGGCAGTCGCGTTTTTCTGGGTCGTGACCAGGATAACCTGTTCGCCTTTTTTTGCATCAGGCAGACTGATTACGGCGTGATGCGCATCCGGCCAGGCTTTGACGGCGAGTGATTCCACCGCCGTTAATGAGACCATTTCACCGCTGACTTTGGCGAAACGCTTGCTGCGGCCGCGTATGCTGATGAAGTTGTCATCATCGACATGAACAATATCGCCGGTGTCGTACCAGCCTTTACCATAAATGGATTCAGTCGGAATCAGTTTGCCGGGGTTGTCGGACAGCAAATATCCCAACATGATATTGGGGCCGCTGACATGAAGTCTTCCCGCCTCATGAATGCCTTCGACGGGTTCCAGATGGTAATCCATATATGGCATAAACCGGCCAACGGTGCCTGCTTTATAATCCATGGGGGTATTAACGGCGGTTACCGGGGCGGTTTCAGTGGCGCCATAACCTTCCAGTATGCGAATACCGAATTTATTAGCCCAGAGTTCACGGGTGCTTTCTTGTAGTTTCTCCGCTCCGGCAATGACATAACGCATGGCATAAAAGTCATAGGCATGGGCTTTTTTGCCGTAAGCTGCAAAAAACGTATTGGTGCCGAACATAATGGTAGCGCTGATTTCATAGGCGATTTCTGGAATGACCGCGAAATGCAGAGGGGTCGGATAAAAGAAGGTGGTCATGCCGTGCAGTATCGGCAGCATAGTGCCGATGGTAAAGCCAAAGGAATGAAACATGGGCAGAAAGTTAAGCACCACATCCTGCGCATTAAAACTGATGCGGGACTCAACCTGTTTGAGATTGGCCAGAATATTGGAGTGGGACAGCACCACGCCTTTAGGCGTGCCTTCGGTGCCGGAGGTGAATAAAATAACAGCAGGACTGTCCGGACTGTACTGGTTGTGTTTGTACCAATAGTTGGCGGTTTTGCTTTGTATCAGCGCTTTGAGCTTGGCAGGACGCAGAAATTTGTTCAGCCAGGTCTTCCAGATAAACCAGCTTAACCTGCTTGCTTAACTGCTCGGCTTCTTCGGCTAAATGTCCCAGTTCTATAAAGCGGCGTGAGGTTAATACGGTCTTGACTTGCGCTGTATTACAAGCGGAAATCATACCGGCTGAACCGGTTGAAAAATTTAACATGGCCGGTACACGGCCATGAAGCTGCAATCCTAAAACGACACACAGGGTTTTAGTGGAATTGGGCAGGAAAACGCCGGTATTTTCGCCGGTTTCTGTGATGTTCTGTATGGCGTTACCGATGGCAATGGTGCGGGCAATTAAATCGTCATAGGATAACGGAATACGCTCCAGATCTTTGGCAACGGTATGTTTGCCGCCGTGTATCTTTCGGGCTTCAAGCAGACTGGCAAAAATGGTTTGCCGGTAATGACTGGTGGCAAACATCATTTCAGTCATGATATCCGCCAAAATGTGTCCGCTGTACTTACGACGGTTTTTCCCTCTTAAGCTTTGAGGAGCGGAAATATGGGTATGGGGCAAAATCTGAATGGTGATTTTAGGGAATAAACGCAAACGGACAATATTGCGCAAATAGGAGAAATGGGTGTATTCGGCGCCGTCAATGCGGATGGGCAGAATGGCTGCGCCGGATTTGTCGGCGACCATGCCGGTGCCGTCGTAAATTTTCATCAACGAGCCGGTCACCGTAATGCGGCCTTCAGGGAAAATAACGGTGCGGGTATCCTGCTGCAAATGATGAATCAAATCCTTCAGGGATAAAGGATGAGTCGGATCCATTCGAAATACGCGGGATAACCCCAACAAGGGCTTTAACCACCAGCGCTCAGAAATCCCGGTGTTGATGGCAAAAGTGATGTCATCGGGTAAAAATACGCCCAGCAGTAACGGATCCAGAAATGAAGTGTGATTGGATATAATCAGGACACGTTTTCCGGCTTTTTTGTAATTGTCCAGGCCTTTGACTTCAACCTTGTAAATCAAGATCAGCAGCCAGCGTAAAATTTTTTTTAACATTAAGTTTCCTCCTTGAGTCATTTTAGCAGACATTAAAAAATGTCCAGAATGGGATTGCTAAATTAATAGTTGAATGTCGTTCAATTGAATTATTTTAGGGATCTTGCTGCTTTAGTTTGTTGGCTGGTGATGGGATGGGAAATTGTACTGGACAGGGCTATAATGAATAATTTGTAAATCCCAGCCGCTGTTCGGCAGAGTCATCATTGTATGAAAATACTAAATATCCATTTTAAAAACATCAATTCATTAGAAGGCGAGAGTCGGATCGATTTTGAGCAGGCTCCTTTTTCTGATACCGGTGTTTTTGCTATTACCGGCCCTAACGGATCGGGGAAATCAAGTATTCTGGATGCCATCACGCTGGGATTATACGGCGAGACTTTTCGTTTTGACCGGCCTGGCCGGCATGTGATGACCAAGCATACGGCGGAGTGTTTTTCAGAGATTGAATTTTCATTGGGTGGCGAAAAATACCGGTCAAGCTGGCATGTGCAGCGGGCAGGAGGAGATCCGGAGGGCGAATTAATGCATCCGGAAATGAAATTGATCCGCTTGAATGATGATGAAGTATTAGCGACTACGCCTCAGCAGGTATGTTCACGGATTACTGAAATTACCGGCATGAATTTTCGTAATTTTACCCGTTCAATAATGTTGGCACAGGGCGATTTTGCTGCGTTTCTTAATGCGCTGGACAGTGAGCGCATGGATATTCTGGAAAAAATCATCAGCACTGATATTTATGCAGACTATAAAAAGGAAATTACTGAAAAAGCCGATAACGCACAAAAACGTCTGGAGCAGTTAAAACAGGATTTGGCAGCTATACCGGTAATGGAACCGGAAAAACTGGAAGCCTGTGAGCATGATTTAATCGATTTTAATGATCAATATGCTGAGTTGCAGGATGAACAAAACAGTCTGAAGCAACAGCAAGCCTCGTTGAAAAATATTATAGCCATACAAAATCAGATTGCCGAGCAGGAAAAAAAGCTGCAGGAAGTTAAAGAACAGGCAGAAAGCAAACAAAAAACATTGGCCAGGCTGGTATCTGCTCAGGATGCGTTGATTTTTAAAGATGATGTCAGGGTAATTAATGAAAAAACCCAGGATATTCAACAGGGAAAAACAGCGCTGGCTGCTTTTCGGAGCGAGCTGAAGCAGATAGAAGATAAGCATTGGCATTGATAAAACAGCGCCTGAAGGATTGAGCAACAAATCGGTTACTGAGCAGAAGCAAACCATAGCCAACATTAGGGCCACGGTAGGACAACTTACTTCTCAACAGGCAGTCAGAAGCAAGCCTTTTGCAGGCGTTGGGAATACAGATTAACGAAAAGAAATCAGGGCTTGCAACCGTATCAGCCTGGCTGGAGGAACATGCCGCCGATGAATCTCTGCTGGAGAATTTTCCTGAAACAGGCAAATTAAAAAAGCTCAGGGCTGAACTGGTTGAATTAAAGGAAAAGCAAAAGTCTTCCTCCAAGTGGTCAAAAAACACCATTTCGACGCTGAAAAAAAATAAATTCACCCTTGAGCAGGAAAATAAAAAACAGGCCGAATTAAAACACAAGTTGTCGGCTGAAGAAAAAGAACTTGAGGCACTGGCGCAGGGCCATGATCTGGATGGAATTGAAGCGTTACGCGCAGAACAGAAAGAGCGGGTTAATGCCTTTCAGGAGCTAAACAGCCTGGCTCTGGCGAACCAAAATCTGGCATCAGGCGGTTTTAGTTTTTTCGGCAAATTTAGAAGAAAAGATGAGTCGGAGCATGATGCCGATGAGCTTAATCTTGAGATTGAAAAGTTAAAACAGGATATAAACAGGGAAGAAAATATTAAGCGCGCCCTGGATGGAGCTGTTTTTCGTGAAGCGTTGTTTAAAAAAATGACGGCAGAGCGGCAGCATCTTGTTGACGGTCAGCCTTGCCCTTTATGCGGTGCTTTAGCGCATCCCTATGCCAAGCATCTGCCTGCCGAGACTAACTCTCAACAGGCATTGGCGGATCAGCAGGCCAAAATAAAAGCTTTAATCGTGGCTGTTAACAAGTTAGTGCAGCAGCAAAAGCAGCTTGAACAAAAGGCGGAAAAAAATCAGGCTAACCGGAATCAGCGGCAAAAGATCAATTCTCAGTGGTTAATGTTGTGCAATAAACTCAATACCGCGAGTAGCGAGCTGGACATCAATAATATAAGTTTGATGAAAAGCTTATTAAAGGCTGAAACCAGTGAATTAAAAGACATTGGCATTCTGGCTGTTAAATACCGGAGCAAGCAGGATGGCATTGAAAAATTAAAGGCGTTGATCGCCAAGAGCGAAGCCACCGTCGAACAGTTGCAGGTGGACACGCAGAAGCTGGATTCCGAGTGGCAAGGGCGGCCTAAGGAACAGATAGATTATGAATCCGCATTGGCCAAGTGTCAGCAGGAAGAAAAAGAGCTGGCAGATAAAGTTATTGAATCAGCTGACCTTGCTGGGCGAAAAAATGCCGGCCAAAGGCAAGGAAGATGCGTTGTACGATCGTCTTAATGTTCGTCGCCAGGATTATCATAACTATGCTTTCCGTCGCAAAGTATTAACGGAGGATCTGGAAGTGCTGACGGCAAAAGAGGTAGCCTGTCGTGCAGAAATAACGGCGTGCAATGAGCAAGCTTGACCGTTATGGCAGTCAGCTGCAAGCGGAAGAAATCGTCGGTTTGCATTTGGCGCTGATTGAAAAACAGAAGCTGATTGCCGATAAGGAGCAACTTCTTGCGCAGCAGGAAATCGAAATCGGCGTGTTGCAGCAGGCGTTGCAGGAAAAAATGCGAGGGACTCAGTTTACCAGCCTGGATGAACTGGGTGAAATTTTGGAGGCCATGCAGAATCAATCAGAACTGGAGCGGCAGATAGAGGAGTTGGAGCAGGAGATTAACGCCAGAACGATGGAGCTGCAGAAAAATCAGGCTCAGTTGGCTTCTGAAAGCGCAACTATTAAAGTCGAGCTAAGTCCGGAAGAGATAGCTATCCAATTGAAAAGCATTGCTGTGAACATGGACATGGCAAGAATGGAAGCACAGCGCCTGGAAAAGCTGGTGAATGAGCAAAAACAATTACAACAGAAGTATGATGCCGGTTTAACACAAGTGCAGAATCAGGAAGAACTGGCCCAACAATTCATCGCGGAAGTGGCCCAAATGACGGAAGAAAGCGGAATGGATTTCCGTCGTCGGGTTCAGGGTCGTCTCGCGGATAAGTTATTGTCACAAACCAACGAGATACTGGAAAAAGTCAGTGGACGTTATTACATACGGCAGGATGCCTAGCGAACAGGGTCTTGCTCTGGAAATTGAAGATACTTATCAGGGCAATGTACGTCGCTTGCCAAAAACATTATCCGGCGGAGAAAGTTTTGTGGTGAGTCTGGCTCTGGCGCTTGGGCTTTCAGAACTGGCAAATAATGGAAAATCAGTGGATTCACTGTTTCTTGACGAAGGCTTTGGCAATCTGGATGCGGAAACACTTTATACGGTGATCAGTACCCTGGAAGGCTTGCATACACACGGGAAAACCGTAGGTGTTATTTCTCATGTTGAAGGTGTACAGAAACGCTTTAAAGCACAACTCCAAGTGGTTAAAAAGCCGAACGGCATGGGTGAGTTGAGGAAAGCGTCTTGAGTTTTTGAGCATTAAGTTAAAGACCAAAAAAAGCCCAGCGTGGAAATCCCCGCTGGGCTTTTTTGCTTTAAGACGTAACGAGTTATTTCAGCATTCGTTTTTTGAACAGTGAATCCAGTTTTCTGTTGATGTCTTGTTGATTTTGATCCAGGTCGACAGGTGCTTGGGGAGCGCTTGCAACAGTCGCCACGGGTTGCGCTACTTGCTGTGCAACCGGCATAGGTGCTGTCGTTTGTGCGGTCTCCTCTGCAAAATCCAGATCAAATATATCGCAGTATGAGGTATCCCTATCGAAATAATTGTCCCAAGGGTAAATGGGGTCGGTATTCGGTTTTGTTGGTAAAGGAAAAAAGACCAGATCAATCAGACCCGAACTCATGCGTCCGGCGGTGTGCATCAGGCCTTTGAATATTCCGCCAATAATGCCATAAAAAGGATTGCTTTTATTAGTGGTGTTGATGACGTTTTTAGGAATTTCCATAGGGGATAAGAGAAGATTGGTAAAACCCCGTAAGGCTTTATTACCTATTTTGGAACCGTAAGTTTGTCCTGCAGGGACTGTCGGTGCGCAGTGAGTATGCGATCCAGGGTCCAACATTACTGAACCGTAAGCTTGCGCCCCGGCAGCGCTGCCCAGCGGTGAAAAAGCGGTCAGAAAAGCAGTCAACAAGGCAATTATCAGAACGTGTTTATGTGTTTTCATAGATTATCCGAGGATGAGTAAGGTAAAAATATAAACTGTCTGATCGAGTATAGCAGAGCTTTTGTTATTTACTTTTTCAGCGCCTTTGCAAAGGCGTTAGCCATTAAACCTTGGGCTGGAGCTTGTTGTTTGGGCTTATTGGCCTGTTTTTGGTTATTTCGTTCGGGCCTGGCTTCGGTTGCTTCAGTGTTGGTTTTCATGGTTAACGAAATGCGCTTGCGTTCGACATCCACTTCCAGCACTTTAACTTTGACCATGTCGCCGGTTTTTACCGCATCTCTGGGATCTTTGATAAAAGTATCGGATAAATGAGAGATATGCACCAGGCCATCCTGATGCACGCCAATATCAACAAAGGCGCCGAAGTTGGCGACATTGGTCACTACGCCGTCCAGCCTCATGCCGGGTTCAAGGTCGGATATTTTCTCGATGCCTGCCTTGAACTCCACGCTTTTAAATTCCGGCCTGGGATCGCGTCCGGGTTTTTCCAGTTCTTGCAGAATATCGGTAACCGTCGGCAGACCAAAGTGTTCATTGGTGTAGTTGGCCGGATCAAGATTGCGTAAAAAACTGGCTTTGGCCGATCAGATCGCGGATGGATTTCCCTGTGCCGGCTATGATGGCTTCAACAACGGGATAGGCTTCAGGATGAACTGCAGAGGCATCCAGCGGGTTGTCGCCATTCATGACGCGCAGAAATCCTGCCGCCTGTTCATAAGCTTTATCGCCCAGTCGGGGCACTTTTTTCAATTGCTTGCGATTAACAAACGGGCCGTTTTCATTGCGGAAGGCCACGATATTTTCACTGACGCTGGCGGACAGGCCGGACACCTGTTTTAACAAGGATACGGACGCCGTGTTGACATCAACACCGACCGCATTTACGCAATCCTCGACGACGACATCAAGTCCCTCTGGCCAACTGAACCTGATTGACATCATGCTGATACTGGCCCACGCCTATGGATTTGGGATCAATTTTAACCAGTTCCGCCAGCGGATCCTGCAAGCGTCTGGCGATAGAAACCGCGCCGCGCAAGTGACACATCCAGATCAGGAAATTCCTTGGCCGCCAGTTCGGACGCCGAATAAACCGATGCGCCCGCTTCTGAAACCGTTATTTTGGTAAACTTGAGTTCGCTGTGCCGTTTCATGACATCGGCAACCAGTTGATCGGTTTCCCTGGAACCGGTGCCATTGCCTATGCTGACCAAATCGACGTTGTGCTTTTGTATCAGTTTTGCCAGTGTGGCTATCGATTCATCCCATTGTTTGCGCGGCGGGTGCGGGTAAATGGTCTCGGTGGCCAGCACTTTTCCGGTAGGATCGACGATCGCAACCTTAACGCCGGTGCGTATGCCGGGATCCAGCCCCATCGTGGCTTTGGGGCCCGCAGGTGCGGCCAATAGCAAGTCTCTTAAATTACTGGCAAAAACGCGAATGGCTTCCAGTTCAGCCGCTTCGCGAAGCCTGAGTTTTAAGTCCAGGTCAATGCGGGTGAACAGCTTGATTTTCCAGGCAAAGCGGGCCGTTTCTGCCAGCCAGGCATCGGCCGGTTTTGAGATATCGTTAATATTCAAGATGCCGAGCGACAAACTGGGCGCAAAGATCATGTTCTTCTTTGTCTTCTGCGCCGGGTTTTAGCGTTAATGACAATAAATCCTCATTGCGTCCACGAAACAGGGCTAACGCCCGGTGTGAAGGAATTTTGTTGATGGCTTCCTGATAATCGAAATAATCCTTGAATTTCTCGGCAGCCTGTTCTTTTCCGGTGACGACGGTGGCGTGAATAATGCCTTTTTGCCAGACCCGTTCGCGCAGTTCAGCCAATAATTCGGCATCTTCAGAAATGCGTTCCATGATGATTTGCCGCGCGCCATCCAGGGCGGCAGCGGTATCGGGTACGCCTTTGTCTGCATCAATATAACTGGCGGCGATGTGTTCCGGAATCAGGCTGCGGTCATCCAAGATTGCATCAGCCAGTGGCTCGAGTCCTGCTTCACGGGCAATCTGTGCTTTCGTGCGCCGTTTGGGTTTATAGGGTAAATACAAATCTTCCAGCAGGGTTTTGGTGTCAGCATCGTTAATGGCTTTTTCCAGTTCAGGCGTCAGTTTGTCTTGCGATCTAATGCTGTCCAGAATGGTTTTTCGCCGCTCGTTTAGTTCGCGCAAATAACCTAAACGTTCTTCCAGCTGTCTTAATTGCGTATCATCCAGGCCCCCGGTCACTTCCTTCCGGTAGCGGGAAATAAACGGGACAGTAGCGCCTTCATCCAGCAAGGCGACAGCTGCGCTGACTTGTTTGCTGTTAACAGATAATTCTTCGGCAATGCGTTGGATTACGTCCATTTCTTAACTTCTTGTGCGGTTTAAAATGGGCGTATTGTAGCAGTTAGGGATGGTGGCAGATAAAAAATCAATGGGCTCACCCGCTGAGTTCAGGGAAGTTATTTCATTTTGGAAGGCAGCTGTATCGTCTCGCCGGCAACCATGAACGCGCCTTCCCCAAGATGATGAATCGTCTGCGGATGTTTCTTTTGCGGGTCAATCCACGCCTTGAGTACCTCAAGGATAAAGAGATTGTATTTGGCGACCATCTTTCCATCAACGACCCTGCATTCAAGATTGGCATAGCATTCGTCGATGAGCGGCGCCTCGACGCACGAGGCGGCTACCGGCGTGAGATTAAAGTGCTTGAATTTGTCGATCGTTCGTCCGGAGGTGTTCCCGCAGCCCACTACCTTTTCTGCCAGTTCCACTGTTGGAATGTTGATTACGCATTCCTTGGTCGCTTTTAAAATATCGAATGTGTAGTTCCTGTTGCTGATTACGCAACCCACGAGCGGCGGCTCAAACTCGAGCATGGTGTGCCACGACATGGTCATGATGTTCGCCCGACCCTCTCTGGCGGTGGTGACCATGCACAACTGGCCCCGGCTCGAGCAGGCCATAGACTTTGGACAGGGGATAGGATTTTTTAGCCATATCGTAACCTCTCGTTTCATGGTGAACGCGCTATAAACAGCCTTCGATTTCACTGGAAGCGGCTTATAGGTAATCAATCAAGTCTAGCGCCATTGATTCTCCCACCGATTCGTCTTTTTGGAAAGGCGGGTTGTGATTCTATTCGGGCGTGTTGTTTTTGTCGGATGTTTGCTGTAAAAATGTGCGGACCACTTAAGAGCACTGGTAATTTTCCGGTGCAATGGAATGAATCAGGAAACGGTTTTTATGAAATCCAGAGATAGACGACGGGGGCTGGTATTGGTTAATACCGGCACCGGCAAAGGAAAGTCCTCCAGTGCTTTAGGCATGGTTTTTCGTGCCGCAGGCTGGGATATGAAAGTCTGTGTCATTCAATATATAAAAGGACAATGGAAAACCGGCGAACAGAAAGCCGCTGAGCGTTTTGACAATATTGAATGGCATACTTTGGGCGATGGCTTTACCTGGGATACCAAGAATCCTGAGCAGGATATTAAAACCAGCCGGGAAATTTGGGAGTTCAGTAAGCAGAAGATTTTGTCTGAAGAGTTTGATGTGGTGTTGCTGGACGAGATTAATTATTGCTGCGGATATAACTGGATTTCCGGCCAGGAAATCGCTGATTTCATTCGCAATGAAAAGCCGCCCTGGTTGCATTTGATTCTGACCGGCCGTAATGCTGCGCCTGAAGTCATAGAGGTTGCCGATACGGTGACGGAAATGACAAAAATCAAACATGCTTATGAGCAGGGGATTAAGGCTGAACAGGGGATTGAATTTTAAAAGTATTGCATGCAAAGTTAGTGATCTTTCATTGCTGAGGATGGATAATACATTTTAACTGCATGACCGCGACTGTTCCCGGCAGTCTTGTTAGGCGATACAGGAGCTGCTCAGCGGTGTGTCGCTCATTTGAAGGTCGATGCGTTGATAAAATAACCGGGTATGCTACAACAAAAAGGGGAAATAAAATGTCTGAAACAACGAAAATTATGATAGCGGTTATTGGGGTTTTTGTGATTGGTTTTATTATGGTCGGTACCAATAAGGAGCAATCTACCGAGCAAATGGAAGCAGCATCAATGATCAGAAGTTATGTTGCAATGCAGGAAATGGCGGGTAAAAAATGCCCTGTTGCAATTCAGGAAAAAACTGGCGAACAAGTGTTTTTCCCGTCAGAAACTCTCAGCGACAAAGAAACTTATGTCACATTAAAGTGGGTAGGTGAAAACGCTAAAAATGGTGGATTCAAAACCGCATCATGTACATTGAAAGGTTCGCTGGGCGGCATTTCAGAATTAATTATTGATGATAAGGTCATCATAAAGAAATAATCGGGTTCTTTAAATTTCTGAATGGATCATTTAGATCCATTCAGGATTATCTATTATTCAGGCTCTTAGTCTGTTTCATTGGGTTTGCGGCAAAGTAGTTACCCCTATATGTCTCGTTCATCCCAGTCTGAAAACAGATGTAAGATCAGGAATCAAAATGCTAAAACAACAGAAAAGTAATTTTTATGACAAAAGTAATGCTTAAGGGCGTTTTAAAAACATGGAAAGAAGACCGGGGATTTGGTTTCATTAAGCCGGACAATGGGAAAAGGGATGTTTTCATACATATTTCGTCATTAAAAGGAGCAAGTCGCCGGCCCGTGGTCGGGGATGTTATCTATTACCAGATCGCAAAAGATAGTCGCGGCAAATTTAAAGCGGTTCGTGCACATATTGAAGGAGTGGCTATCATCGAGATGGAGCGAAGTCAAAACTTCAGGCGTTCCAAAAATCAAGATAGGCAGCAAAGAAATTATTGCGATAGTACTGGGTTTGCTGATTATTGCTGTGGTTGCTGTGATTATTTACGCAGGTTAATGGCAAGGAATTGATGTCGGATTCACAAAAATGGCTGGTTTTTGCGTTTATTGCGGTTGCCGCAGGACTGATTTACCTGTTATCACCAGTGTTGATGCCGTTTGTATTTGCAGCGATGCTGGCTTATTTAGGCGATCCGCTAACAGATAAGCTGGAAACCTATCGATTATCCAGAACAAATGCGGTGGTTGTCGTTTTCTTCGTGATGACGCTGATTTTTGTTCTGGCTTTGCTGTTGCTTATTCCTCAACTGGAGTATCAGGTCGAGCGATTTTTAAGCAGTTTGCCTGCCTATGCAGCATGGGTAAATGAGACGGTTATCCCTTGGCTGAAACGTCGCTTCCATCTGGGAATCAAGCCGATTGACACCAATCAGATCATTAACGTTATTAAAAGTCACTGGGAGCAGGCTGGTGGCATTGCCGCCACTGCGATGACTTCGATTTCGCATTCCGGTGGAGTGATAATCGCATGGCTGATGAATCTGTTGTTAGTCCCTGTCGTTACTTTCTATTTATTGCGTGATTGGGATGTCCTGGTTGCCAAAGTCCATGATTTATTGCCACGGCGTGTTGCGGGCACAGCCTCTAAACTCGCTGGCGAGGTTGACACGGTATTGTCGGCTTTTGTCCGGGGGCAGTTCTATGTCATGCTGTCTTTGGGCTGTATTTACAGTATCGGTCTGTGGATAACAGGTCTCGATTTGGCTTTACTGATAGGTTTGCTGGCCGGTCTGGTCAGTTTTGTTCCCTATCTGGGGTCAATCGTAGGCATAGTCATGGCATGTATAGCGGCTATGGTGCAATTTCATGAGTTAATCAGTCTGGTTCCGGTTGTTATTGTTTTTATGGTCGGGCAAGCCCTGGAAGGCATGGTGTTAACGCCTATGCTGGTGGGCGATAAAATCGGTTTGCATCCGGTTGCAGTGATGTTCGCTGTGATGGCAGGCGGTCAGTTGTTTGGTTTTTTAGGCATCCTGCTGGCATTGCCTGTTGCTTCGGTTATTATGGTGTTGTTACGGCATGTGCATGATTTATATCGATACAGTGATTTTTACAGTCAAAAATGACGCTGATCAAGTTATGCCTTCTGATGTCAGTAATTCAGTTTTAGCTTCGGACAAGAAGGCTTTAGCCGGAAAAGAAAAAGACAGATGAAAATCGATGATGAAGGCTTGAAGGTTATGCTGCTGTGGTTTGTTGGGGGCGACTAAGCCTTAAGTCACCCCCTAATGCCCCCAGAGGGGGCTGCGTCTTTATAGGTACTTGACTTCCGGCTTGCCTGCAGACTCAACCAGTTCACCAATAGAGAAAACGGTTTCGCCCAGCTGGGTGAGGGTTTCAAGCGTCGCTTTTTCATCTTCGGCGGCAACGCAGACGATCATGCCTATGCCACAATTAAAGGTGGTCAGCATATCCGCTTGAGAGACATTGCCCTGTTTCTGTAACCACTTGAAGATTTCAGGGAATTCCCAGGATGAAAGGTCGATCTCGGCATTAATGCCGGCCGGAAGCACCCGTGGCAGATTTTCGGTTAAACCGCCGCCGGTAATATGGGCAAGTGCATGTACAGGTACTTTTTCCAGTAGTGACAGCAACGACTTTACATAGATTCTGGTTGGTTCCAGCAAGGCTACGCCAAGGGAAGTGCCATTAAAAGAGTCTGCGAGCGCTGAATTGCTGTGGCTAATGATTTTTCGGATTAACGAGTAGCCATTGGAATGCGGGCCGGATGAGGCAATGCCAATCAGCCTGTCGCCGACTTTAACTTTGCTGCCATCCAGCACTTTGCTTTTTTCCACAATGCCGACGCAAAATCCAGCCAGATCATATTCGCCATCTGCATACATACCCGGCATTTCAGCCGTTTCACCGCCAACCAGAGCGGCGCCGGCCAGTTCACAGCCTTTGCCTATGCCTTCTATGACTGATGCGGCAGCATCAACATCCAGCTTGCCGGTAGCAAAATAATCCAGGAAAAACAAAGGCTCTGCGCCTTGTACGATAATGTCGTTGACACACATGGCAACCAGGTCGATGCCGATGGTGTTATGGATGCCTAATTCGTTAGCCAGTTTTAGCTTGGTGCCTACGCCATCGGTTCCGGAAACCAGAATCGGATTCTGATAACGATCCAGAGGCAGTTCGAACATTGAGCCGAAGCCGCCCAGGCCCGCCATGACACCTGCTGTCCGTGTTCTGGCTGCAATAGGCTTGATGCGTTCAACTAATTCATTGCCAGCCTCTATATCAACGCCGGCACTTTTATAATTCAAGCTTTCTTGATTTTGTTCGCTCAATGTGATGTTCTCTTGCTAAAATTAAAATTTAAACTGCCGATATTGTACAAGACATCATCGGTTTTGTGTGAAGGATATGAGTGCGCTTTTTAGAGCTTTGATTTTTTTGTGGATTATTTTTTAGCTCAAATGCTTTGCGGCTGAGATTCAAGCATTAAAAATAATTAAAGTGACTCATTGTTAAATACAGTGAGTTTTTAATAATTAGAAATCATTAGTGAGGAATGGATATGAAAGTAACCAAAATGTTTAAAGCTGCAATATTTATTGTTGCTGTTTTATTTAATGCCACAGCATCCGCCTATTCTGCTGGTGAGGTAGAAGAGGTTTGTACAAAACCGAAGTTCAGAGACTTTAGTCTTCCTGTGTATAAAGAACCTGAGAAGATTGAGGTTGCGCCTGAATCAGAGTTTTCTTTCATGATTTCGCCTTGGGCAGACCCAGATACCATCATTTTGACGGCCAAAGGACAGCCGCTAGCTTTTACAGTTGAAAGCAACAGTAGTTTTCACCGGGTTAAGGCAAAATTGCCAGCAGCGTTAACAGGTAATTACGTTAGAATCGATGCCAGTGTCAAGGCTGTTTTAGGATGTGGCGATCAGGATGGCTGGTTGATTAAAATAGCTGGATCATAATGGGTTGAATGGCTAATAAGTCACCTTGTCCGTCTTTTCAGTCCAGATGTTAAAAGGCTGCAGGGCATTCGGCAGATTTAAATGCAGCATGGCAATGCGTGCGTTCGGACGGCAAAACAGAAATTTCATCATAAATGAAGCTGTCGTCAAAATTGGCGGCAGCGGCATCAAGACGACTGCAGGCAAAATAGACTTTTTCCAGTCTTGCCCAGTAAATTGCACCCAAACACATGGGGCAGGGTTCGCAGCTGGTGTAAAGAATGCAGTCGTGGAGCTGGAAATCATTCAGTTTTTTACAGGCCTGTCGTATAGCCACAATTTCTGCATGAGCGGTGGGATCAAGAGTGCTGGTAACCATGTTGCCGCTGGCGGCGATCAGCTTATTGTCTTTTACAATAATCGCACCATAAGGGCCGCCCTGACCTGAACTGACATTGTCCAGCGGCCAGATCGATGGCTTGTTGCAAAAATTCTTCATGCATCTACAGACCCAAGGGATTGTTCGGGTCTACACCATCCATAAAAGGCAGGCGTCGATCCTGATTGGTCAGTTGATATATTTTGCCTAACCAGTTGTTGAAAACGGCTTTTGCCGTATCTCTCCAGGTGTTGTCGATATGTTCCAGAACCTGAGGCTTCGGGAAATTCATCCAGTCTCTGGCCGGTCTGTCTGGCCGATCTGACATGCCGTTCATAATCGGAAAAAATTTGCTGCACAATTGTCATTAAAATAATGTTCCGGGAAAGGGCGGATAGTCTGTTCTTTCCCCACGATAAAAGCGCATCACTTCACGTTTGTATTCTTTTAACAGACTAATGTCATCGTATTCGGGATGACCCTGAAAAAACACAATGCGAAAACCATCGGGACTGACGGCAAGATGCACGCCGGCTTCTTTGCTGGCGGCCAGGACCTTAAGGCCACATCGTTCCATATCACTTTGAAATATTTCATTAAAGCGGGAATGAGGCACATCAAAGCGGGTGTTAATTTCTGCAACCAAAGGATGGGTGCGGTCGATGAGTTTGTGAGGAAACACTCCCCAGCGTTTAGCGGGCAAGCGGGTACGCTCAATGCCGTAACAGTACTGAATGACGGCATGGGTAGCAAGGCATGAGCAGAGCACCGAGGTGACATTTTCCTTGGCCCAGGAAAAAACTTCCATGAGCGGTTGCCAGAAATCTTCTTCGGGTAGTCGGGGATGGGTGACATTGGCGCCGCTGATAATCAGGGCATCCAGGCCATCCTGTTTGATTTTTTCAAAGGGTTCGTAATATTTATCAATATGCGCTTGTGCTTCCGGGCTTCTTTTCAGGCCCGTCAACGGTAAAAGGATGGACATGGAATTGAACGATTTGATTACATGCGCCCACCAGCCGGAAAAATTGTCTTTCTGTCGCTTCCAATGCGGCATCGGGCATCATATTGAGCAGACCGATATGCATTTCCCTGATGTCCTGATTGACTGGCGCGATCCGGCGCTAATATTTCTTCACCTTCTTCACGCAGGCGTTGAAAAGTGGGTAAATCAATGTGAGCGACTAAAGGCATAATGACTGCTCGTTAGTTATCATGACTGTTTAGCCAGCGCATCGGCAACAAGCCGGATAAAATCAGCTTCGTTTTTAACGGTGGCGACATCATTCGCATCAACGGTATAGCCGTACTGGTCGGCGATGGCCTGATAGCGAGGCAGCCGGGATTTGAATAATTCGGGGAAAACCCAGGAAACAAACTCATCCGGCGGCATAACATCGGTAGAGGCGTAGTTTTTCAGGCGCATGAATTCAGCGAGCTTTTCATCAAGAAACGCTTCCCGGTAATACAAGCGGCTTGGGATCGGTTTTGGCGCGCTCAATAATGGTTTGTTCCAGGGCCGGTGGTATTTTGATGTAAATAATCAGCGTGTTCTGTGCCAGTGTTTCCAATACCTCAGGGCTGTCCAGTTCACAAACGCTGCCGCCGGCATCATTGATAAAATGGTGATAACCGTAGATGTCTTCGGCTTTATGAATAAATTCAGGCACATCATTCATGGCGGCAATTTCAGCCTGATGATGCAAATTTTGTCGGCGTTTGAATTCCTGTAAAGACAGACCACCCTGGGCAGGATCGCCGACTTTACCCAGAAAAGTGGAAACAGGAGCAAGATTATCAACGGTTATTTTATTGGAAATATAAATGGAGTCAGACAATAGCAAATCACGCAAAAACGGCACGCTCATTGCCTGGCGTTTAATATTGTCCAGAATCGGCTCTCGCAGATATTTCGTGCCTATCCGGTAATCGCCTGAATAGTGAAACCATTTGGCTTTGGGTAATTTATTGGCTAGTGTCGTTTTTCCGGCGCCGGACATGGCCAGTAAGGTAATTCTTTTTGATTGCCAGTCTAAAAATTCCTGGGGACTCATTTTCATGCAATAGTTTCCTTGCTAATCCAGATAATCATCAATGTCCATGTCTTCAGGATTGGGCTTGTGTTCATCCGGGTCTGAATAGCCCAGATCATCGGTTTCAATGTCGTCAAAAGGTGCACTCCAGTCTTCAGGGTCTTCGATGTAATCAAAGGTTGAGTTATACCAGCTGTCATGATCGTATTCGCCAATATCACCGTTAAGATATTGGACTTCAATTGAATCGTCACTTTCATCGATGGCGACAACTTTAAACTTCAGGTTGTTTTCTACGTCTTTGTACCAGCTACCGATGATAGGGTCTGCCACTGTTGTCATGATTGTTACCTCAATTGTTAGTTAGGATGTTCGATAGGAGATATAAATTAGCGGATATTATTAACAAGGCTAAAGAAAATACAAAACTATTTTGCAATCGCCGGAATGAATTTGATTTCCGATATTTTATACAACAAATACCATGATGATGCCTGTTATGGAGAGGACGTTTACAATCTATTTATAAAGGAAGCTCTGCTTTCTTGCAAGCATTCGCTGTGCTAGGATGATTTTAATTGTCATCATTGAAAGGACATTAATTATGCAGGAAATTTTAATTGGCGGTCAGAACGGTACTCAAGTCATTATGGATGCCGCAATGGGTAATCGTCATGGAATGATTTCAGGGGCGACCGGTACGGGTAAAACGATTACCCTGCAAATTCTGGCAGAGGGTTTTTCAAAAATAGGTGTTCCTGTTTTTCTAGCCGATATCAAAGGCGACCTGTCCGGCATTACTGTCCCCGGCCAGCCACATGAGAAGATTTCCGAGCGTGTTCAACAGATTGGTATCGCTAATTTTCAGCATCGCGGTAATCCGGCTGTTTTCTGGGACATTTTTGCCAAAACCGGACATCCGGTGCGCACCACTATTTCAGATATGGGACCATTGTTGCTCAGTAATCTGCTGGAATTGAATGACACACAAACAGGCGTTCTTTACAGTTGCTTTAAGATTGCTGATGACAATGGCTTGTTATTGCTGGATTTAAAGGATTTGCGCGCCATGTTGCAGCTGGATGGGCGATGAGTCTAAAGAATTGCAAGCAGAGTACGGCAATATTTCTGATGCAAGTATTGGCGCCATACAAAGACAATTATTGGTGCTCGAAGAGCAGGGCGCGGAACACTTTTTTGGCGAACCCGCCATACAACTGGAGGATTTCTGTAAAACAGATTTCTCAGGCAATGGTGTTATCAGTATTCTTGATGCGACCGAACTGACTACAAAATCACCGCGTTTATATGCCACTTTTTTACTCTGGCTGCTATCCGAGTTATTCGAAACCTTACCGGAAGTCGGTGATGCCGATCGTCCCAAACTGGTGTTGTTTTTTGATGAAGCGCATCTGCTGTTTGATCAGGCACCCAAGGTATTGGTGGATAAAATCGAACAAATCGTCAGATTGATTCGTTCCAAGGGAGTAGGCGTGTATTTTATCAGCCAGAGTCCGCTGGATATTCCGGAAGATATTTTGGGTCAGCTGGGCCTTAAAATTCAACATGCTTTAAGAGCTTACACACCGAAAGATCAGCAAGTCGTCAAAAGTGTCGCGGCGACTTTCCGCAGTAATCCAAAAATAGATACCGAAACCGCTATTCAGGAATTGAAGACAGGTGAAGCCCTGGTTTCCGTGCTGAATAAAGATGGCAGTCCGGCACCGGTTGAACGAATTTTCATTCGTCCGCCCGAGTCTCAGCTCGGCCCGGTTACCCCGCAGCAACGCGAGTGAAATAATACGTCGATCGCCTTTTAGTGGCCGGTATGAGCAGGAGGTTGATCGTGAATCTGCTTATGAATTGCTCAAGAAAAAAGCCGAAAGACAGGCTGAAGTAGCGGTTGAAGAGCAGCAAATCAAACAGCAGAAAACAAAGGCTCCCGTCAGAGACAAGTAACCGGCAAAGTGTCGGTGAAGCATTACTTAAGAGTGCAGCACGTGCAGTAGGCAGCACGGTAGGCCGGCAGATTATTCGAGGTATTATGGGGTCGTTATTGGGTGGGCGCCGATAATAAGGCTGACTCGCTTAAATATTAAGAGCCCTTATGAAATAATTGATAAAATCACTGAAAATAGCGGACGCTATCCAACACCTATTTCACACCAATACATTAGAAGAATCAGAACAATGAACACCCAATCAGTCGATGCAACACTTTCCACCGATATTTTTTCATCGACTTTTCTGATTGGCAATGTAGGCGCGCCCTTTGTCATCGGACTGGCGGTCGGCTATTTTGCCAAGAAAATGATACGTACGGCGCTATTTCTTGGTGGCGCGGCAATCGTTCTGCTATTTGTAGCGGAATATTACAACATCATAAACATAACCGATGCAGAGCTGCAACACGCCGCCAATACCGCAACTGAAGCTGCAAAACAATCCGGCGGCTTCCTGGTTGATCGCCTGACCCGCATTACCAGTAAAGGTGCAAGTGGTGCGGCAGGTTTCTTTGTCGGGTTTAAGCTGGGATAGTTATTCTGATCGCGCTGCATCTCTCAAAACAACTGTAAATATGATAACGCCCACAACATTATTTAAATGCCTTGCCGATGAGACGCGCCTGCGTTGTGTGGTTTTGCTGCATAAGGAAGGCAGGCTCTGCGTTTGCGAGTTGACCCATGCACTGGATTTGTTGCAGCCGAAGATTTCACGCCATCTCGCGCAATTGAGGCAGAGCAATCTATTGCTGGACAGCCGGGAAGGGCAGTGGGTGTATTACCAGATTAATCCTGAATTGCCGGACTGGGTGTTTGAGATTTTAGATGCCACGGTTAGGCAGGTTGGCGCAGAAGCAAAGCTGCAAAAAGACAGTGACCGGTTGCAGGCAATGGACGGCCGTCAGGAAATGTTGAAGTGTTGCGGTTGAATTTTTTTGCCCTATAATATTCGCTTATCCGAATATATAAATATAGAGAGATCGCTCATGTTAAAAGTCTTGATTTTGTGTACTGGAAATTCTTGCAGGAGTATCTTGGCCGAGGCGCTGATTAATCATCTGGGCGGGAGCAGGTTCAAGGCCTTTTCGGCAGGCAGCCATCCAACGGGCAAGGTTAATCCCAACGCGCTGGAGACATTAAAGCGTCACGGCATCCCGACCGAGGGATTTTCCAGTCAGTCCTGGGATGAGTTTGAAGGCACAGGCATCGACATTGCGATTACGGTCTGCGACCAGGCTGCGGGTGAAGCTTGTCCGGTTTATCTTAACAGCACTGTCAGAGCGCATTGGGGCTTGCCTGACCCGGCTCATGTCACGGGCAGTCAGGAAATTATCGAGGCGGCTTTTGAATCCACCTATGCGGCTCTTGAAAAGCATATCCAGCAACTGCTGGCGTTGCCGGTTGAGACAATGTCCAGTGCAGAACTGACTGAGGCGCTGAACAAGATAGGCGAAAAAAGCCTTTAAAGAACGGGAGAGCTACGATCATGAGCACACAAGAAAACATACAATTCGGCCATGCTCCAAAGCGATTGGGTTTCGTGGAGCGCTTTCTGACCCTGTGGATTTTCCTGACCATGGCCGGCGGGGTCGCTCTGGGCTATTTCATCCCCAGTTTCACCAAGGTTGACCTATTTCCAGGTGGGCACCACCAACATTCCCATCGCCATCGGCCTGATTCTGATGATGTACCCGCCCCTGGCCAAGGTGCGCTATGAGGAACTGCCCCAGGTTTTCAAGAACTTCAAGGTCCTGACCCTGTCCTTAATCCAGAACTGGGTGATCGGCCCCATCCTCATGTTCCTGCTGGCCATCACCTTTCTCCGCGGCTACCCGGAGTACATGGTGGGCCTGATCATCATCGGTCTGGCCCGCTGCATCGCCATGGTCATCGTCTGGAACGACCTGGCCCAGGGCGACACGGAATACTGCGCCGGGCTGGTGGCCTTCAACTCCATCTTCCAGATGCTGTTTTTCTCCGTCTACGCCTATATTTTTGTCACGGTCCTGCCCGCCTGGCTGGGCATCGCCTCGGGCCTGGAAGTCAAGGTCACCATCCTCCAGGTGGCCGAAAGCGTGTTGATCTATCTGGGCATCCCCTTCTTCGGCGGCATGTTCACCCGCTTCTTCCTGGTCAGACGCAAGGGGATTAAGTGGTATGAAGAAAAATTCATGCCCAAAATCAGCCCCATCACCCTCATTGCCCTGCTGTTCACCATCGTGGTGATGTTCTCCCTCAAGGGCGAATATATCGTGCAGCTCCCCCTGGATGTGGTGCGCATCGCCATACCTCTGACTATCTATTTCTTCGTCATGTTCTTTGTCACGTTTTATATGTCGGCCAAGGCCGGGGCCGGGTATCGCATTTCCGCCACCCTGTCGTTTACTGCCGCCAGCAACAACTTTGAGCTGGCCATCGCGGTGGCCGTGGCGGTCTTCGGCCTGCAGTCCGGGGAGGCCTTTGCCGCGGTCATCGGCCCCCTGGTGGAGGTGCCGGTGCTGATCAGCCTGGTGAACGTGGCTCTTTAGTTCAGGCAAAAATATTTCGCGCCTCTGGGATAAACGGCAGGCAAAGCTTCCGCTCCCGCTAACGCCCCTTACCTGCATCCATGCAGGCAAAAAAAATGCGGCTGATTAGGCCGCATTAGATAAGGATGTAACGCTCTGAATTCCTTAGGAGGAAGTTTGCATCTCAAGAGTTGTACGTATCTTAGCGATAATAATCGAACGATGGAATGTGGCAAATTGCCGCGTGTCAGAATGTCGCAGGCTTGGATAAATTTTGCTTGTGTTGGCTTAACGGTAGGCAAAAAAAATGCGGCTGATTAGGCCGCATTAGAGAAGGATATAAAACTCTGAATTTCCGAGGAGGAAGGTTGCATCTCAAGAGTTGCAGCTATATTAGCGATAAATGATAAACATTGGAATGTGGCATATTGTCGCAGTGCCTTACTGGGTTATTCTTGCAATAGATTGCTTAGCTTTGCAAAGTCGGCAAGCGATATAGTTTCAGCTCTCAGCGTCGGGTCTATGTTCAAGGCGACAATTTCTTCTTCAGTTATGAGTTTTTTCAGCGAATTGCGCAGCGTCTTGCGTCGTTGCGAAAATGCCTGAGTGACAACTCTATTGAGTTTGGCTATATCATTAACTTGAACAGGCGGTTGTTGATGCGGCACCAGCCGGACTATCGCCGACATCACCTTGGGGGCGGGATCAAAGCTTTCCGGCGGCACATCAAATAACAGTTCTGTTGCGCAATAATATTGCATCATGACGCTGAGTCGGCCGTATTTTTTACTGCCGGGAGCTGCGCAAATCCGGTCAACCACTTCCTTTTGCAGCATAAAATGCATGTCTTCTATGCAGTAGGCATTGTCCAGCAGGTGAAACATCAACGGCGTTGAAATGTTATAGGGCAGATTTCCTATGATGCGCAGCTTTTTGCCATCTTCAGCCAGCGCCGAGAAATCAAATCGTAACGCATCGGCGCTGTGGATTTGCAGGTTATCGTATTGCTTGAATTGTTCCTTGAGCAATGTCACCAGATCCCTGTCGAGTTCAACTACTTCAAGGCGGATACCCGTTTTTAATAAAGGCTCGGTCAATGCGCCCTGGCCCGGGCCTATCTCAACCCAGTGTTCACCAGGTTTTGCCTGTATGCTGGAGATGATGTTGTGACGTCGTGG
>CAVZRB010000006.1:0-48076 GCA_963777585.1 uncultured Gammaproteobacteria bacterium
ATGTCCTGTATTCGTAGACGTATTGCTAAAGCTGTTGAGTGAAGACAGTCGATTGAAGCATAAAGCGACAATCCGACGACACCAGTTTGCTTGGTGACCATAGCGAGCGTGAACCACCCGATCCCATCCCGAACTCGGAAGTGAAACCGCTTAGCGCCGATGATAGTGTGGCAGTTTGCCATGCGAAAGTAGGGAATTGCCAAGCTCTTAATATCAAAACCCAAGTCTAACCACTTGGGTTTTTTTTTGACCGGGTATTGTGGGTAATGTCGGATTCAAGTTTGGTTGCACGGTGGAATCGGGTTTTTGGTACCATGGCGCTTAAGTTTTCATAAGTGTTCATTCAAAAGCAAAAATTACATGCGATATTCAAACAGTAAATATTGGGATTTTTGCACTCCAATTGCCGGTATTTTTCTCACATTATCTTTCGCTCCTTTTAATTACGCCTATTTGATTCTTGTAGCGCTGATGTTTCTGTTTACCTCCTGGCAGAACATATCAGCCAAACGCGCAGCTTTGCGCGGTTATTTATTTGGATTGGGTTCGTTTGGTTTAGGCGTGTCCTGGGTTTATATCAGTATCCATGATTTTGGTGGCGTCAATGTAATTGCTTCGACGCTAATTACTGGCCTATTCATTACTTTTTGGGCGCTGTTTCCGGCATTGACCGGCTACACAGTAGTAAAACTGATGCCGAAAAATAAAGGGTTTATTCGGATCATGTTAATTCCTGTTATTTGGATGTTAATCGAATATTTACGTGGCTATTTAGTGCTTAACGGGTTTCCTTGGTTGCAAATTGCATACTCTCAACTTGAGACACCATTATCCGGATATATACCCTTAGTGGGCGTTTATGGTACCGGTTTTATTGCGGTATTAACTGCTTCAGTTGTCATAGAAAGTTGGCCCAACAAGAAACAACTGTTGTTGCTGACTACTGCACTTGCTAGTCTTATGGGGAGGAGGTGGCTTGTTACGGACTGTAAAATGGACTCATGAAATTGGTCATCCTATTAGTTTTTCATTGATTCAAGGAAATATAACCCAGGATAAAAAGTGGCAGCCTGAAAATAAAACCAATACTTTACTAACATACAAGAGAATGACTGAAGAACATTGGGATTCCAATGTCATTATCTGGCCAGAAACTGCGATTCCCGCTTATTTAGATCAGGTTAAGGAATTCTTTCTATTGCCTTTAGCTAGAGACGCGAAACAGCACAATACTGACTTAATCATCAGTGTCCCGGTGCATGAAAGCGCGCAAAATGAAAACTTCAATGCCGTAATAACGATGGGTAACGAGGAAAGTATCTATCGAAAAACTCATTTACTACCTTTTGGGGAATATTTGCCGCTACAACCCTTATCAGGTTTTGTGCTCAATATGATCCATATGAGATTGGGCAATTTTACTGCGGGTTCAACAGTCCAGCCTTTGTTAAAAGCAGGCGGTTATCCATTCATAACTTCAATATGTTATGAAGATGCATTTGGCGATGTGAGTATTCGCGGAATATCGAATGCCGCCTATCTGGTTAATGTGACAAACGATGCCTGGTTCGGGAATTCAATAGAACCCCATCAACACCTACAAATTGCAAGAATGCGGGCAATGGAAACAGGACGCTATTTGCTGCGGGCGACAAACACGGGAATGACAGCAATTGTTTCACCGCATGGGGAAATCATTAAACAGGCGCCTTTGTTTACAACAACGGTGCTTACAGAATCTATAACTCCAATGGGAGGGTTGACGCCGTTTTCAAGATTCGGTGATAAGCCGGTTATCACGCTAATGTTTATTTTGTTGTTATGTTCGATGCTTTATGGCAAATTTTTTAAATTAAAGGTAGTGTAGCCGATTCACTTAATTTTATTCGACCCTGCTAATTATTTGAGAGATACTCCACTTTAACTTTAGCCATGCCTTGGATGCCTAATTTTTTTGCGGCTCCATGAGATAGATCAATCAGCCTGTTTTTCTTAAATGGCCCGCGATCATTAACCACTACATCAATGGAGCGGCCATTATGCAGATTAGTTACCCGTACTTTGCACGGTAAGGGCAACGTTTTGTGAGCGGCCGAGAGTCCTTGTGGTCTAAAGCGGGTTCCCATAGCGGTTTTATTGCCTGATTCTGAACCGTACCATGAAGCTATACCCCGTTCACTGTATCCTGCCGCTGAGGTCATTGGATAGTAGGTTTTTCCTTTTATTTTATAAGGTTTGTTATAAGGTGCGCTGCGACGATAAGTATAATGGTCTGTACCAGAAGACGATAATGGAGGCAATGGAGGCTCGGAAGCGCAGCCACTTAATAAGGCAGTTAACAGCGCCAACAGTCCCAGTAATCCAGAACGTGAATAATTACTGCTGCCATAAAAATTAAAAACCAATGGATAATTCATTGCAATACCTCGATGGGTTATATCAAATTTATTTCTGCTTTCTAATACGGTGCTTACATTTCGATTCGGCACCATACGCCTATGCCGTTGAGTCCAACAGCGCTAGATAAATTTGATTTTTAACACCCATTATTGCTGAGAAATGGTGTCGATTGGATGTGAAACCTTAGCATTATAGCCTCTGACCATTAATAGAGAGCAATTATAGTTGCTTCCCTTTTTGATCCATTTGATTCTGTGAATATAATTACGACTTCTTTAATTTTTCGTTATTTCTTGGGTACAAACTTTTTTCAATTAGCATAACTACCTGGTTTGATTAAATTTCTTTGAGCCATCCCTTGTGCCAGCCAAAGAAATTATGGAAATAGAGATGTTAGCCGTTTTATGAAAAGAAAACCCAATAAGTTGATTGTTATAGGGAATGGCTACTTTTGCCAAAGCATCAATGATCTGAGCAGCAGTATTCATCTCAAATAAATTTTTAAATAAAAAGAAAGATACTACCCATTTTTTAAAATAATTTCGTGAATCAGTTCACAGAACTGAGGTCTATTTTTGAATTCTTTGAGTCTCTGGAGCGTGAAAACGATGTAAAAAAGTCTTCTTCGTTTAACAGGGCTATCGAAATTAAGGGAATATTAATCAAGGGGAAGACATAATCGGCTTGTAAGACGGATAAGCTTGTCACTATCCCCTCTCTTTGACCGAACAGTGCATTATGTTGTGCTTATCCATACTATAGGCATTGTCGATAAAATCAAAAGTAATTCACGCCAAATTCTATAGCCAAGTTAGCTGCCAGTTCCTTCAAATCGAGAGATCTTTTGGAGAAAAACTATGCCATCTACAAATAAAACGACTTATGCTGCTGTCCCTTTTCTTATCTTCGGGATTATTTTGATAACCGCATTTTTCTTAAAGTACTTTGAACCAATGCTTCCGGAGGTCCTCCAAAATTGGGCCGAGCACTTGTCAATTGCGTTGATCGTTGCCGTGGTCATAGGCTTAACTTATGAGTATACATCACATCTATTTCGCGAAGAGATTCTGAAAAATCTTCTACATGAGAGCCAAGAGCAGGTCTACCAAGCTCTGAAAGCCTATAGCGTACTCACACCTGATGAAGTTTTTCGTTTATTAAAGGAGATAGCCAGCCAGATCAATCAGACTCCTACGCTGTTTTATCCTGCGCGACCGGAAAGCAACGAATATACGTTTACCGAAAGCATGGATTTTTTCGACACGCTTGTCAAAATGCGGCCTAAAGAAATCGTCAAAATACTCAGTACGTGGATAGAACCCAAAAGCCATAAGAATCTGAAATACCTTGCCAGTGATTTTATCGGAAAATATCAACTCACTGAAATCGCTGAGGAACTTCGCCGCCAGGCGGAGCCGATTTTACACTTGGGTAACCTTACAGAAGACGATAGAGGATGGGTATTAAATTATATCTGGGCATATTCCCGTTGCGAAAAACCAATGTACAAAATTCTTGGGGATGTTATGCGCACCACTTCAGATCATGAAATCGAAAAGTGGATTCTTTTCCTCCCAGTGCAAATGCCGTCAATTGAGCTTGCCAATATGATTAATGACTATCTGGAGCGGGACGCGCCAATCGCTGATGATAATTTGTTGCTGGTGATTCAGGCTGTTGCATCTTTGCATCGCGCGCAAGTGGTCGACGGTGTGGCATTGCTAAAGAAATTTCCGAACCGCTTTGGACCTCAGCACCAGGAAGATGTAGAACGTATTTGGAGGAATTACGCGCTAGTGCCTGAGGAGTTGAAAGGAATTTTTTTGCAAGCGTGATGTTACCAATTGCATTACTGCCTTAAATCCTTAACAACGCGCACGATTTCATTATTACCGGCAATTGCCTCGATGCTGAACCCCAATTTTTTAACCAGCGATAACATGGGGTTATTGGCTAGCAATACTTCAGATTCAAAAAATGACATGCCTTTGGACTTGGCAGTTTGCATTAATGTCTTCATGATTCTGGAGCCTATTCCCATGCACTGGCAGTCGTCAGCGACAACCAGCGCAAATTCCACAGAAAGGCCGTCCGGATTCATCATGTAGCGGCCAACGCCCAGTTCATGAGGCATGTTTTCATTTTCTGATAGCGCAACAAAGGCCATTTCACGGTCATAATCAATTTGCGTGAAGCGTACTATCATTTCCGGCGTTAATTCATGTAAGGATTGCATAAAACGGAAATATTTACTGCGTTCGGACAAGCGGTGAACAAAATCTTTTTCCATTACCGCATCTTCAGGACGAATAGGCCTGATAATGATATTACTGCCGTTGGCCAGTTGATAATGCTGGATTAATTCATGGGGATAAGGATGGATCGCCATGTGCGAATAAGGGGTAAGCTGATGCGATGCTTGCACTTTAATGCGGGCATCAACAGCCATTACGCCGTGTTCATCGACTATCAGAGGATTAATATCCAGCTCTAGAATTTCCGGCAGTTCACTGACCATGGTCGATACATTCAGTAACACATCAATCAGGGCTTTTTTGTTCGCGGGTGGTAATTGACGGAATGCCTGCAGATATTTGGCGGCCTTGGTTTTGGCAATCATTTGCTCAACCATATAAGCGTTAAGCGGCGGCAGGGCGACGGCATTATCCTGCAATATTTCGACCATGGTGCCGCCCAGGCCAAAGCTGATGGCAGGGCCAAATACGGGATCTCTAACTACGCCTATCATCAGCTCACGACCGCTGGCGATACGGAACATTGGCTCAACGGTCATGCCGACTTCTGTTATTTCGGGATATTTTTGTTTAATGGCGGCTTCCATTTCCGCAAAATTGCGGGAAATATCCTGAACACTGTTAATGTTAAGCCTGACGCCGCCAATATCGGATTTATGACTGAATTCAGCCATGTTGACTTTTAATACCACCGGAAACCGCAAGGTTTCAGCGGCAATCATCGCATCCTTGGCACTGGACACCTTGATAGTTTGCGTGACCGGAATATGGAAGGCCGCAAGTATGGCTTTGGATTCCTGAGCGGTCAAAACCTGACGGCCTTCTGAAAGCACGCGCTTCGATAATTAAACGGGCACCGTCAACATCGGGTTTTGCAAGCTCAATCAGAAGGAGACGGGATTTGTTTTAGCAGGATCTGATTCTGGGCATAGTTAGCCAGAAATGAAAAGGCATCGACAGCGACTTCAGGGGTGCTAAAGTGGGCTACTTTGCTGTTGGCAAAAAGATTGCGGCCTTCCTGAACCCTTGCACCGCCTGTCCATGAGGCTAACACCGGTTTTTTGCTGGCTTTGGCGCCGTCAATAATACATTCAGCAACCTGAGTTGGATTGGTCATCGCCTGAGGCGTCAAAATGACCAGTACACCGTCGATGTTTTTATCTTTAAGGCAGATCTCCAGCGCCTTTCTGATAACGCTCAGAGGTGGCATCGCCCAGAATATCAATGGGATTGGCATGAGACCAGTGTACAGGCAAAACTTCATTTAACGCAGCTATGCTGGAAGGGCTCAGTTCAGCCATGTGTATGCCGACATCTTCGGCGCGGTCGGTACTCATGACACCGGGGCCGCCGGCATTGGTAATGATGGCCAGACGGTCTTTTTTGACCACATAATTGTTTGCCAAAACGCGGGCGGCAGAAAACAATTCGTTAATGCTGTAGGCTCTAACCACACCGGCTCGTGCAATGGCGGCATCAAAGACATTGTCACCGCCGACCATAGCGCCGGTATGAGACATGGCGGCTTTGCAGCCTGCTTCGTGACGGCCGGATTTAATCAGGATCACCGGTTTTAAACGGGCGGCAGCTTTAAGACCGCTCAAAAAACGACGGGCATCGCGTATGCCTTCCACATACATCAGGATGCCGGTGGTTTTACTGTCGGTTGCCAGATAATCCAGCACTTCGCCAAAATCAATGTCGGCCGCACCGCCCATCGATACGACCGTTGAAAAGCCGATGTCCTGCACTTTGGCCCAGTCTAAAATTGCGGTGCAGACCGCGCCTGATTGGGATAACAAGTGCCAGATTGCCGTCTTTAACCGTGCCGTCACCGAAGGTCGCATTAAGCTGTCCGCTGGGACGAATAACGCCCAGACAGTTCGGGCCAATAATGCGGATACTGTAGCGGTGCGCAATATCCAGTACTTCTTGCTGCAATCGTGTTACCTTCTGCATCCCAGTTCACCAAAGCCGGCGGTAATGATAATGACAGAGGTAACACCTTTTTCACCACATTGACGAACAATGTCGGGAACACTGGGTGCGGGTGTGGCAATGACCACCAAATCCAGCTCTTCAGGAACGGCATTCAAGTCAGGATAGGCTTTTAAACCTAATAATTGTTCACGTTTGTTGTTCACCGGATAAAGCCCGCCTTGAAATCCAGCCTCCTGCATATTAAGCAGTAGCCGATAACCAACGCTGTTTTCCCGTTCTGATGCGCCAACAATGGCAACTGATTTAGGGGTGAAAAAACGGTTTAAATAATGAGGACCCATTGATGCTCCGGGAGTCAGGGAAGATTCGTTCTGCGATGCAAAATTCTAACATTTTTGATCTGCAGGCCCGATTAAATTTTGATTACAGAGACAGTGATCCACCATAAATTGCTACACTAGCCTTTTTGAATGACGGAATGTATCTTGAAACGATTGATTACACGATTATTGATTAGCGCGCTTTTTAGTTTGATGAGTTATCAGCCGGCTTTCGCCCATGCTGGAGAAGACCACAGCAAAAACTGTTTTCTAAATGTAGGCGATACAAAGTTGCTACTAAGCGGTTATCAATTCCAGCGCGAACTGGAAGGCAAACACTTTTGCCATTTTTTCCCGGCGCTTGGGCAGATAGTGCTGGCGGTTGAGCCAATTGAAGAGGGGCTGGAGAATAAACAAATCACGCTGGAGTTATCAGCGCTTACATCGTGGATGGATTGGCCTTTAAATCCTGTCCAGGCTTTTACCGTGATTAAACAGCAGCCCACACAGCTCATCGGTGCAGGCCTTGTTTCAATTCAGCAAACCATCCAGCTAGCGCGGCATATATCGACTGAATGTTACGCTGCAGGATGATTCGGGTGGTCGGCAGCAGCAGGACTTTGTGTTTCTGGTGGGTATTCCGGTGACTAAAATACTGGTGATGATTGCTTTGGTTTTGCTGTTGGTGATTGGGGTTGTTGGGGTGATGGGTTTTAAAAAGCGGAGTTGATAATACTTAAAGTTTGTTGGCAGCTATAATGATAAGCTTTTTTCGGCGTATGCGTACCATCAGATTATAATCCAGTTTCGGCGGGCGACGAGTTTTGCGTCTGAAATCGATAACGATGTAACCAAAGGAGGCTTTATGTCCACAACCGATACCCTATTAAAAGCCATTCGAGAAATCGAGCCGATTATCCGACTGCATGCCCCTGGAGCCGAGCGCGACCGGAAGCTGGCCTCGCCCGTGGCGAAGGCGATGCAGCAGGCGGGGCTTTACCGGTTGTGGCGGCCGAAGGCGTTCGGTGGCTTCGAGCTCGACCCGGTCGCCGGCTGCCGTATTATCGAAGAAGTCTCTCGAATCGACAGCGCCGCTGGCTGGAATCTGCAAATCGCCGTCGCCCATGATATGTTCGCGCCCTGGTTCGGCGACCAGGCCGCGCAGGAGATTTTCGGGTTCGACGCGATTCCGGTCGGGGCCTTCAACCCCGCACGCAAGGCCGTTCCGGTCGCTGGCGGCTATAGCATTTCAGGGCGTACGCCGTTCGTGAGCGGCGCGCATCATGCGACGGCTTTTATCGGCTTCGCGAATATCTATGACAATGGCAAGTTGCGCGTGGACACTCATGGCGAGCCCGAAACGCGGCTGATCGCCGTTCCCGCGTCGGAGGCCGACATCGTCGACAACTGGTACACGATGGGCATGCGCGGCAGCGGCAGCCATGACGTTGATATGCAGGATGTGTTCATTCCCGAGCACTGGGCCGTTCCGTGGGGACCGCTAAAGAAACCGGGCAGCGCCTACCAGGGACCGCTTTACCGGCTGACGGTCTGGCCGGCGATCGCGGCCCTCGTAGCGCCGGCCCTCGGCATTGCGCGCGCGGCCATCGATGAAGCGATAGAACTTGTCATCACCAAGATGCCGGCATTCGGCACGAAGACGCTCAAGGACCATGCCGTTGTGCAATCGCAGCTCGCGAGGGCCGAAGCCAAGCTCGGCGCCAGTCGCGCCTTTTTCTTCGAAGTGTTCGAGGAAGCCTGGCAGGAAGCCGTCGCCGGCAGGCCCATTACGGTAAAACTCAAAGGTAAAATGCAGCTGGCCTCGACGCATGCCGTGCTCGAATGCGCGCAGGCCGTGGACCTCATCCATGAGATTGCTGGCGCCTCGGGCATTCGCGAAGAATATAGCTTCGAGCGGTACTTTCGTGACGTTCACGTCATCACCCAGCACGGCTTTCTGAATACAAGCAAGCTGGAGTCAGTCGGGCAAATCATGCTCGGGCTTGATCCTGAGTGGCCCTTTTTCCGGTTCTAGGACCGTATTAGACGTGGCGAGGTATATTCCGTTCTGAGCGAGGGGTGAAGGGCGGATTCGCCGCCAGGCAATCCGCCACTTGTGCCTTCAGGTATAAATGGGGTTTTGAACCTGACCCCTGCATGGATTTTTCCAAACAGTTTGTTATGTCCGATTGTCTTGAAGTAAGCGATACCGTTCCAAATCCTCCGGGGTATCCAAATCCCACTGCTCACTCAGTTCGTGGTGGCGAAGCTTATGGAGTTTGATTCGGGCACGGGTTTGGTTTAGCACTCGCGCCGTTCCCCAGGGCATGTTATCAAAGAGTTCGGGGTGGGGCTGGTTGAGCCCGATCATTACATAGCCGCCGTCTTCTGCAGGGGCCAAGCACGACTTCATTTTTCTGATTTAAGGCGGTTAACGCTTCTTCCAGATCCTGTTCGGTGAGTGACGGGCAATCGCAGCCCATTAGCAAGGCGTGGGAGTAGTTGGCAAGCGCCGAGCAGAAAGCGTGGTGCATGCGTTCGCCTAAATCGGCTCCTTGTTGCTGCTTTAGAACTAACGGATAGGCGGCTTTTGATGCCGTAAAAAAGTCATGGTCGGTTGTTGGCGTACACCAGAGTTGCACGGGGCATAAGTTACTTTGTACTGCCCGTTGCAGCGTTTTTATGCTGAGTTCGATATGAAGTTCGGCAGCCTGTTCGGCGGTTAATTCCGGGATTAAACGGGTTTTAACCTGACCGGGAATCGGGGCTTTGCAGAAAATCATCAGGACGGCATCGGGGTATTTGTAAGTCATCGTTTACCGTAGCGCCTTAAAGGGCAGCAGCAATAATTGCATAAAGCCTAATTCATGTTGCTGGCGGAAAGGCTTTAAGCCAATAGCCATAGTCGTTTGGGGTTGCCTGGGTTCTGCAACATAGGTTTTGCACAGCCTGTCCCAGCAGGAAATGGAAAAGCCGTAATTGCTGTCGGTTTCAGCCGGAATGGTCGAGTGATGGATGCGGTGCATGTCCGGCGTGATGATCAGCCAGCGTAGTTTTTTATCAATCGCCGGTGGGATGTTGATATTGCTGTGGTTAAAGGTCGCGGCACCGTTGAGAATAATTTCAAAAGCGATGACCGCCCACGGATTGGCGCCGATCAAATAAATGCACAGCACTTTGTACATCATGGAAATCATGATCTCCAGCGGATGAAAGCGCACGGCGGTGGTGGCATCAAATTCCAGATCGGTATGATGTACCTGATGCAAATGCCAAAGCAGCGGCCATTTGTGCGAAACAATATGCTGGCAGTAAATGGCAAAATCAAGAAACAGCAAAGTCACGATAATCGACAGCCATTCGGGCGCTGGCAACCGGTTTAACAGGCCGTAACCTTGCTCTGCGGCGGTTACGGCGCTCAGATAGGCAAGGCCGCCGATGCTTAAACGCATGATCGCGATGTTGAATGCGGCGAGTCCCAGGTTAACCGGCCAGCGTTGTTTGCGGCTGATGTGCTGGGTTCTTCTGGGACTGAAATATTCCCAGCAAATCATGATGAAGAAAATGCCCAGCGCTGCGCTTAAACGGATTATGGTTTCCAAAACTGCCCCCTCGAATAAAGTGCGGCCAATAATTGCGGGTCTGCGCCAAAGAAGTAACGCAGGCGCAAACTCCACATCAGCAGTATAGTCCTGTATAGCCCATAGCACTCCCATCTTCGGCCGGAGCTGGTGACTTTTGCGTTAATACAAATTGGCGGACTGATTTTTTTTAGCGCCTTGCTCAAGGCGATGTCTTCCATCAATGCTATTTCGGGGAAATGCCCCGCCGCCGCAAACGCTTCCCTCGTGACAAAAATCACCTGATCGCCGGTGGCAATGCCGGTCAGGCGGGAGCGCCAGTTCATCATTCTGGCGATAACTTTTAACATGAAATGATCGCCGCTTAATCGGATGTCAAATCGTCCCCAAACCCGTTTGCTGCCGATGTGTTGTTCAATCAATTGCAGGGCATGGTCGGGCAGATAGGTGTCGGCGTGGAGGAAGATCAATATGTCACCTGTGGCATGGCTTGCCCCAGTATTCATTTGCCGGGCGCGGCCTTTTTCGGATGTTATGATCTTGTCGGCTAAAGCGGTACTGGTGATAGATTGGTCATTGCTGCCGGCATCAACAATGATAATCTCGCAGTTGTTTCGTAAAGGCTGTAATGCGGACAGGCAGGACTGGATGGTTTTTTCTTCATTCAGCGTCGGAATGATGATGGAGAATTTCATCAGCGGCTCTATAACGGCTCAAACAACGCGGTAAGGTCATCCGCAGTGAGTTTTAATGATTCCTCTTTTGTGCGGTCTTTATAAATGCTTTCGGCCAATGCGCGTTTTTTTCCTGCATGGCGATAATTTTTTCTTCCACGGTATTTTCAGTGATGAGCTTGTAGACAAAAACCGGTTTATCCTGACCTATACGATGTGCGCGGTCTGCGGCCTGGCTTTCTGCCGCTGGATTCCACCACGGATCATAAATAATAACGGTATCGGCTTCGGTCAGATTTAAACCGACGCCGCCTGCTTTCAGGCTGATGAGGAAAACATTCACCTCACCGCTTTTAAACAGTTCAATGGCTTCGTCGCGTTTGCGGGTTTGACCGGTCAGTTTGCTGTAAGCCGATTTTCCGGGCGTTTAATTCATCTTCAATCAGCGCAATCATGCGGGTGAACTGTGAAAACATCAGAATGCGCCGGCCTTCTTCCAGCTGTTCCGGCAATATTTCCATCAGCAGATCGAGTTTGGCGGATTCTTTTACTTTTTGCGCTTCTTTTAGCGGCAGGGTGCGCGGGTCGCAGCAGGTCTGGCGCAGTTTTAACAAGGCATCCAGAATGGTGATATGGCTGCGCGACAGGCCTTTTTCGGCAATCGCATCGCGGACTTTTTTCTCCATGGTCAGACGGATGCTTTCGTACAAAGCGGCCTGTTTTGCATAAAGCGGAACAGAACGAATAATCTCGGTTTTAGGCGGCAATTCCTTGGCGACCTCCTGTTTGGTGCGGCGCAGCATAAAGGGTGCAAGCCGGCGCGACAGGCGTGATTTTTGCTCGCTATCGCCGTGCACTTCAATGGGCGTGCGGTAGAGTTTTTTGAAGGTAGCTGCTGTCGCCCAGAAAGCCGGGCATCAAGAAATCAAATTGCGCCCAGAGCTCGCCCAAGTGATTTTCCATCGGCGTACCGGTTAGGCAGAGGCGGTGATTGGTCTTAATCTGCCGCACCAGGTGGGCGGCCTTGGACAAGCGGGTTTTTAATGGTTTGGGCTTCGTCCAGAATCAAATAATGATATTCATGCTTAAGCAGCGTTTCCTCATCTCTGGGCAGCAAGTGGATAAGTGGTCAGGACCAGGTCATAGTCATTGATTTTATCGAACAACTGCTTGCGTTCGGTGCCCTGCAAGGTCAACACTTTCAAGTCTGGAGTAAATCGTTCGGTTTCACGCCGCCAGTTACTCATCAAGCTGGTCGGCGCGATGATCAGGCAGGGCAAAGTCATCCGGCCGCTTTGTTTTTCCAGCAACAGATGGGCGAGCGTTTGAATAGTTTTACCCAAGCCCATGTCATCGGCAAGAATGCCGGCAAATTTATATTCGCGTAAAAATTGCAGCCAGTTAAGCCCCTGCTGCTGGTAGTGCCGCAGTTCCGCCTGCAAGTTGACAGGCAATGCGACATCCTGAATACCGGTGAAGTTTTTTAATTTTTGCCCCAGTTCTCGTCAGCTCTTTGCCACCGTGTTAAGGAAAACAGGCCAGTAGCTTTGTTCCTCCAGATCGAGCGAGACTGGCGGCATTAAAACGGGACAGTTTAAGTGTGCCATCCTTTTCCAGTAGTACTGGTGTTGAATAACTCAAACAAAACAGCCAGTATCGGTTTTATTTTGTCGCTGGAGACGCTCAGGTAATTGTGATTGCCTAGCGGTATGTTGAGCATGTCGGGAAGATTTTCCGGATCGTAGTTTTCCAGCACCGGCATAATCAAGGGCAATAAGGGATAGGATTGGTTGTCAATCTCTGACATTGAAGTGCATTTCAAACCAGTCATTCTGACTTTCGCTGATTTCGGCATCCCAGTTTTGGGCGGTTTGAAAGTTAAGCTTGAAGCTGTCGGCAATTTCGATAATCCAGCCTTCCTGTTCAAGTTCCGGAAGCGTGTTTTGGAGAAAGTCCCGCCAGCGTGAGGCGCTATCAATAGATGGTTTTTGCTTCGCTGAAAAGAACCAGTTCTTGCCGATCGGTTTTCATCGGCAGGGGCAACGGTGAAGCCCAGTTCGGCAAGATGATTTATTGCACTGGCGTTCAATTTCCAGAGCGCGTTTAATGCGCACAAATCCCTGATCGGTTTTTACGACGCTATAGTCTTCAGGTGGACCGCAGAAAGCGTCCAGTCCCCGTAATTGAAGCTCACGGCCATAAAATGAACATAATGCTGAGCATTCAATTGCTGACCGTATAACAATAATCTGGGAGTAGGCGCCAGCTCATCCAGATCGGTTAATTCAACTTTTTTCGGCGCAGGCAGGTGCAGGTTCGGGTGTTCAACAGTCAATTTAAAACTGAATTCATCGGCATATTCAGCAGGAATGAGCGGGACGGACAAGATTTTATTTAATTGATCGGCTGCAGGAATGGGCGTGTTGAATCGCGCCTATCGTGCCCTGAACAGTATCCAGATATTGAGGCGGATCAGTTAACAGCAGCATTGCCGCCGGTTCGATTTCAACCGATAATTTGTAATTACCCCTTATTCTGCTGGCGCCAATCAAAGCGTAAATCCCGGTTAGCTCCAGCTTTTAAAGGTGGGTTCTCAGCGTTTTCCCAGAATAATCGGCCTGTTTGCAGTAATTTTGATAAGGCAATGTAACCTATGTCGCCGGCAAGCAGTGGTTCGCCTTTATAGGTGTTAAGCGCGCTCATTAATTTCGCAATTTCCTCATCCTGCGGTTGAATATAGCTGAGTGTATGATAGCTGTAACGGAGATTGATTCAGGGTTGTTTTTCGACCTTTGCCCAGGCGGCCGGATTTGTTTGCTTTGGTTATCAGAAAATCTACAGTGAATTCGTATTTTGTGTTGCCGGGTTTAAGGATATAAGCGATAAATTCCTGATGAGATGTTATGTTGCGGCGCTTGCGCAGAAAGACTATCCAGCCAGTCTAAACAACTGGGATCTGTATCCGATGAAGAAGCCTTGATTGGAGTTTTGATACATCAGGCAGGCAGCGGCAACATGTTTGCAGTTATAGCCGACCGGGCAGGAGCAGTCGCCATCGATTTCGGCAGCACTATAGTCAGGACGCCAGACTATGCGTATGTTTTGCTTGTACGGATTTTTTTGACTGCCTTTAACGGAGGCATTAAGCTGTACAAACAGGGCGCCTTCACTTTTAACGGTAAAATTAATGACCAGGCCTTTTTCAAAATAGCTTCTTCCGTGTTCGTAGGAACTATCTCCGCATTCGTAACGTATGTCAGAGACGGAGAAGTTTTTTGGGTTTATTCATAAAAGCAAAGGAGGTGAATGGCGGAATTACTGAAGGCCTATTGTATACTTCAATCTAGCGCAGTTGAAAGAATGGAATCAGTATCTTTACGAATAGATTTATTGCTGATTTTCTGGTCTAGTATAACTATTCCGGTAGTAGGAAATGGTGATTGAAAAATCAGGGTTCTGTCCTGATGTCAGACATAGAACACCATACAATTTAAATATTGGGAGAAATAATATGAAATGGCATTTATTACCCATCTGTTTGTTGCTAAATGCATGTTCAAATCTGCCGCCTGCGATCGAACACGCTCCCCCTTATGATCTTACTTATAGTGAGGCAAGCCAGAATATTGCCAAGTATAAAAATGCTCCTGTGCGCTGGGGCGGCGTTATTATTGATGTGGAAAATGAGCAAACAAAAACGCTGGTGCAGGTTTTGTACTACCCGCTCGATGGATATGGACGTCCAGAGTTAGAAGAAGCAAATATGGGGCGCTTCATCATTGAAACGTCTGAGTTCCTTGACCCGACCGTTTACACCGCAGGAAAGGAAATTACCGCTGCGGGCATACTTAAAGGCGATGACGAGCGCACTATAGGCAAAAAAGTTATGCGGCTGCCGCTGATTTTAGCCACGACGACCTATTTATGGGCAAGTTATGACCGCTATTATAATGGCTACGGCTATGGTTTTGATTACGACCCTTATTACGGCGGTTATGGCTTTTATCCCTATTATTGGGGCGGATACTATCGCCCCTATCCTTATTACCGCTATTGGTAAACCATGATCGCTCAACAGCAACTTCCGCTGGAACTGGATTTATCCTGATGTGATCCGCCTTTGGTCTCCGAAACGGAACGGATCGTTCCAGTTGCGCAGCACCAGGGTGTACCCGGTTTTGCTTTCAGCCGGAGCGATGCCGATAAAGTCATTGCCGTAGGTCTCGCCGGTGAGGAGATTTATAATTGCGTTCGCAAACCGCCATGCGCTGGCCTCTGAGGTAAACGTGGCCTTCATCGTCATACACTTCAGAATAGGGGCCGCGATAGATAACGGCATGGCCTTTATCCAGACAGGGCTCATCTTGAGGTTTTACGGCGGTAATGGTGACGGAGCGAAACTCCAGTCCTTCAACAACCTGCCACGGCTGGTTTTCCCATTTGTCGTAACTGACGGCAATAAAACCGGCTTTGATAAAGGCTTCCAGAAATTCATGCTCCTGAAGTGCGCCGGAAATGCAGCCGCTCCACAGGTGTTGATCCTGCTTTAAATGTTCGGGTACAAATTCATCGCTGACGATGTCAGAAATAGCCACGCGGCCACCCGGTTTAACAACGCGGAAGATTTCCCGTATCAGTTGTTCCTTGTCGCTGTCATGCACCAGGTTGAGTACGCAATTGGAAACCACCAGGTCTACCGAGTTGTCCTGGATCAATGGCGATTCTTTGCGCTGTTTTTCCTGCCAGGCGCGCAGGGCAATAATGTCTTCGGCCTTATGGACAGGATTTTGTGCCAGGTGTTTATTCATGGCCGCCAGATCCAGCGCCAAATCCTGAATTTGCCCCTTAACGAACTCGACCCGGTTTGAGCCCAATTTTTCAGCCATTTCATCCTGATATTTGCGGGCCAGCGCCAGCATGTCATCGTTCATATCGACACCGATAACCTTGCCTTTATCACCGACCAATTGCGCGGCCATGTAACAGATCTTGCCGGAACCGGAACCTAAATCCAGCACCACATCGCCTTTTTTTACGTAACGTGACGGATCGCCGCAGCCGTAATCTTTTTCGATGATTTCCTGGGGCAGGATGGCCAGCAGTTCGCGGTCATAATCGACCGGACAGCATAAGTCGGCCTGCCTTGATTCCGCGCCTTCTGAATAGCGTTCTAAAACACCTGTTTCTATGGTCATTTTGATTCCTTTGAATATGGTCACGAATAAGTTGAGTCAGTCCAGCGCGCCGCCGGTCAAATCCAGCGTGTGAATGGCTTCTCTGCGGATAAGGTCCAGAACCATGTCTACGGTTTCCATATCCATTAATTCGGTGCGCTTAGGGCAGCATTGACATAGCAGTGTGTCGTGCATAATGTGTTAGTCTTTGCTGAAGTAAATGTCGCCGTAATAGGCCGTAACTTTGCCGTGGGCATTGTCGGTGTCGGTCATGATGGCAACGGCATCAATATAACGTATGTCTTCACCAACACTGTTGTTTCAGGTCGGCAAGAATATTACGTTTTTCTGTATACCAGGTGCCGGTTTGGTCGCTTGATGATCTGAGTGCAATCATCATGACATGGTCACCTGCAAACGCATTAGGCCAGATTTTACCTTTAGGCGAGGTGCTTGCCCAGACATAATTGATAGCCCTGGTACGCCAGAAAGTCAGGCCGCCGCTGACAACCACATAAACCCGTGCCGCATAGTCGTCACCGGATTTATCCTGTTCATTGATGTTGCCGAGCCGGTTTTCGATACGCCAGCTCCAGTTCATGACCGGTGTCTTTTGCAAATCAATGCGCTGCTCTTTAAACAGCCCTGATGCGCTGTCAGTCACTTTCCGCTTTTAATACCATGGTTCCTGCCAGGTCGACTAGTTGATATTTTGTCTGACCTTTAAATTCCTTGGATTCCCATTGATCAAGCGATCCTGATGAAAAAGAACCTATCATCAGCTTTTCACTCGTTTCTTCAGCACGGATAGACGAAGCTTAAAAGCATTAAGATATAGAAAGACTTTAAGGCAGAGTTTTTTATAAGGATATGTGTGCATTACGTATTTATTCCAATTTAATAAATATCGAATCAGATATCACTATTGATGTCATAGACAAATCCGGATGCAGGGAAATGGTAATTTATTAATCAGTCGTTACAGCATAATAAAGCTTTCAAAATATTTTCAAAAGATAATAAAGTTCCGTGAACTTTTAAAAAACCTCAGATTAGGTCTAGTTTATTTTTTTTGTTGCTATATAATACGCGGCTTACCAAAGTTATCGATGCCTCGGTGGCGAAATTGGTAGACGCAAGGGACTTAAAATCCCTCGTTCGTAAGGACGTGCCGGTTCGACTCCGGCCCGAGGCACCATAAAATTCAAGGGCTTAAGCAATTTTCTTAAAGCTCTTTTTTTATGCCTGAAATTTAATTGTCCCATTTCTAAAATTCCAGACAATAAAAAGGCCGGTGTTACCCAAGCCCTTCTCAAATCGTGTTGATATTGGTGGGGCAGCATCTACCAAGACCCCAATAATCTGGTATTAGTTAAGTTCGTTATTAAAAAATAGCTACGTGACAGGCGAAAATCGGCCAGACCCTGCCATTCATATGGATGATTCACTTTGATCTGATGTTATCCGGAAACTGTTTTTTTTATGCGAATTGGCATGTTATCCAGTTTAGATATTCGTTGTTCAATAATAATATCTAGCTTGGCTTTAGAGATTAGTGACCGGTTATAGCCTTGAAATTCTTCCACCACCATTTTTTAGGAAGCAATTCGGCAATAGCCATACTGGAAGACCAGTTCTCTGCAATTAAATATGATTGCCTACCTCTGAACAACTACTCTACCGGAAAGCTCTTGCCTAGCAGTCGCCTCGGCACGGGCCTCCTGATTCGCGCTTTTGCTTTCTTCGGCCGGCACATGACCGGCCTGCATCGGCTCGGGCGCCTTATGCGTCACCGTCACCGGCAGGCCCAGCGCCGCCCACTGATAAAGCCATCCGGCATCCTCGGAGACATTGGGCCAGCGCTTGTTTTGGTCTTTGGTGGCCATGTTGACGCAGCCATGGCTGGCGGGATGGCCAAAATTATTGTGCCAAAACGCGCCATGGAAGGCATAGTCTTTATGGAAGAACTGCGTATACGGGACATCTTCCACTTCATAGAAACCGCGCTGCCCCCGGCCGACATCGCTACGCATGGTCTTGTGGCGGTAGCGGTCATAGATATAAAAAGAACCCGTCACCGTGGGTGTTTTGCTTTTGCCCGTGCTGACCTTGAAGGTGCGGACCACTTTGCCATTTTCCACAGCCTCCACACGCTGGCTGTCCAGGTAAACGAAAAGCCTCCGGTCCGTGCCGGTGCTGAATTGCTCGATCAGGGCTTGCTTCAGCATCCCGCCACGCTCGCTTCTTAAATTTTGCCCGTCGGCACTGACTTCGATGGTGCTTGAGGCCGGCCATGCAGGATGGGGGGTAAATTTAAGATGGCGCTGCCCAATCCAGCGCCATTTTCCAGAGATGGCTTTGCCATCACGGGTCCGCACCTGAAGATTGCTCGCCGCGTTGGCCCGATCGGCCAACGGTTCACTAAAAGTCACTTGCAGTGGCAACATCAAGCCTAAATTGGTCAATCCCCGGACATTAGTCTCGGCGGCAAGGGGTGGCGCGGTTGTCAATTCCAGGTTTAGCGGCGGCAGGGGTACGCCCGTGGTGGTTTTATAGTTCAACTGGACCGGATACTTATGGTCTTGCTCATAAGCACTGGCCAGCAGCCGGATGTTCTGACCAGTGGCATCGGGTTCCGCTCTCAACGTCAAGTCGCCCGTGGCCTGCACTTCACCCACTGGCCGGTCGAAATGCAGGGTCACCGATGCGTCCGGACCCAACATTCGTAAGCGTGGGCCCTTCCAACTTCGGCACGGCGACCGTTGTGAAGTTAATTTCGCGGGTTTCGGACTGTCCGGACCAAGACCGCTCCGCCGTCACCTTGATCGTATGGCGAGTCTCGAAGGCCAGGGGGACGGGCAGGCTAAGGCTGGTTTGATCCTTCGCCTCAAACAGGACTTTTCCTGTGCCGTCGAGCAGTTCAACCTTGGACAAGCGGGCACCCAAGCCCACCGCCTCCAGGGTGATGGCCTTGCGCGGATCGACTTCGTTGCCGCCTTGCAAGGATGTCATGGAGAACCCATAGGGCAGCATGTCTTGGCTGACAAAGGTTTCGTTCGGATTGGCTTGCACGACTGCCGACAAAGCCATGGTCGCCGCGGCCAGCCAGAAGAGAAGCGGTTTAACCGCACCAAAATAAGTGGCCATTTTCATCGAGTCACCTCGCGCCCAAATAGGTGTATTGATTAAAAGCTGGGCATACCCGCACACAAGCCCCAAGGCATCCCGTTCGGGATGTCCAGGCAGAAGGCCGATCCTCGGTTGGCGGTCACAATCAGTTTTATGCCCATTCCATCGTCCACATTTTACTACAGCTACCTCCGCCAGAAGAAAACCTTGCCAAATCAGCCCCAACGGAACAGGGTAAAATCATTGCGGGCTGGCATGGTCGAACAGGTCAGGCAGTGGGTCGATCCTCGTTTGAACAAGGCCGAGGGTAAAAAGTTTCACCTAAGCACGGTTCACGCCACAAACTAGCCCGGCCTGCAATTCACACCGGACGATTTTGGCATTCACCGGCGGGATGCCCATGGCAAGAGGCCATCCCGCCTCGGAAGAAACCAACTCCGCCCCTGAAGCCCGAACTTGCGGACAGGTGGCGGTTTTACCTAAACTATGTCGGTCTCCACTTCATTTCCAGCGCACATTATGAAATCAACAGCCAAAATCATTGCCGGCTTGGCCTTGACAGGATTGCTCGGCGCGTGCTCCGGGCACAAGCCCGCCACCACCACGGCCAGCACCACCGCCGTCAAACCCCAAGCCCAGGCCGACCGGAAAATGTATTACATCCCGCCTCCCAAGCTGCCCGGCCAATGGACCGTGGAGGATATTCTGCAAGCTTACGGCGCATACGCGACGCGCAAACTCAACCCCTATTTCACCAAGGCCAAGGTGTCCTACCCTCCCCGGGAAGTCACCTTCATCGCCTTGAAACAGGAAAAGAAACTGGAACTATGGGCCAGGGACAGCGGCGAGTTCCGCTTCATCCGCGACTATTACATCCTGGCCGCCAGCGGCGTGGCCGGCCCCAAATTGCGCCAAGGCGACAGGCAGGTGCCGGAAGGCATTTACCGCATCGAGGAGCTGAATCCCAACAGCCATTACCACTTGTCGATGAAAATAAATTACCCCAACGAATTCGACCTCTTCCATGCCTGGCAGGAGGGGCGCGCCAATCCGGGTTCGGATATTTTCATCCATGGCAAAGCCGCCTCCATCGGTTGCCTGGCCATGGGCGATGAAGCGATAGAGGAACTTTTCGTCCTCACCGCGCAAGTGGGCGCCGAAAATGTGAAAGTCGTGATTGCCCCGCACGACCCCAGGACCTACCCTCTGGAGGCTGACTCCGAAGAACTTCCGGAATGGACCCCGGAGCTTTATTCGATCATCTCCCGCGAAATCAAAGCCCTGTCACCTGTGGTGAAGTCGGCAAAAACCGGGTTATGACCATCAAGGCTGGATTTTGTTAGCCAGCCTCACAAGGAAAGCCCCACTCTTCTGCGGGCATCCCGCTCGTATCCAACGCCTTCAACAGCTGATGCCTTGAGTCCACGCTATCCTAGGTCCGATTCCGAATCTCTGTAGTTGGGCAGTGAGAGTATCAATATTTATTGCCCTTGTGATTCCTCTATTTAATGAGCTCTCTATACATCTAGGTTCAAAAGAAAATTTCGAGTCCTTCCTTACCATTTACGATATCTCGATATGGCAGGATCAATTGCACATCTCAAGACGAGCTTTTGAACAGCACCGCCAACTCGCACCGGAAATGCTACTCAATGCTGCTCTGGGAAATTTTCAATATTTAACGGTGATATAGCCTAAATAATTGAAGGGTTTGAGAGATTTCTTAAAGCTCTTTTTTTATGCCTGAAAATCTCCATTGTTCGCTTCACAATAAATATTCATCAAAACATCTTCGGCATTTGATACGATGGGAATGATTGTGGAATCATGACAAAGTAACTCTATCAGCGGAATAAAGAAGCGATATAAATATGGCACTAACGATTTGCAAAGTATGTGGCACTAGCATTAGCGCAACAGCCAAAAATTACCCGCACTGTGGCGTACCTATCAGAAAGAAAATGTCCGCTTTTTTCAAGTACGAGATAGCGGTTCTTGTGCTGTTTTCCACGGTCATGACGGTGGACGCCAAGGACATTCCGCAAAATCCATTAACAGGGCAGCCAGTCGCCCAGGAGGGTACGTCGGCTGCCGGGGTGTTATTCGATATTCCGAAGCTGGCGGGGAAAACCGAAACAGAAATTGAGAAACTACTTGGGGAGCCTGTTTTCTGTTCCAAGGCAGAATCCGCTTTGAACTGCTCGTTTCAGGAGAATGAAATTGAAATTGTATTCATTGACGGAAAAGCAGACTGGATTACGGTAAACGGGGAATTCAGCAGTCCCGCCTACACTCGGACGATTGAAGGAAAAACCAAAGCTGAGGCATTAGCGTTACTTGGCGATCCCGCTTTCTGCATCAAGACAGAATCCGCCTTGCACTGCTTATTCAAGAAGGGTGATGTCAGCGTTGAATTTGTCGACGGAAAGGTAAGTGAAAGCACCGTAAAAGGAAGTCTGGGCAATGCATCATACAGCAAATATACTCTGGCAATGCTTGGTCTCCCTGTGAAGGATCCGACTTTTAGTAATGAACATATCATGCGCTGGGAGAATATTTCAGGACTGCTGGATGTAACCTTGCATTCGGAAGGTAACAGAGTGTCCTTTGCCACCATAAAGGTGAAAACGAAGTAAGGCCGTCAGGTGCGAGCGAACGATGGGCTTTCTTCGTCAGCCATTCTAATAGCTCTGGGCAGTCCATTTGCCTCGCAAATCGATGCCCTTGAACATCAATTATTGATACCAAGGCAATGAACAACTTTCTGGAATAGCTGGCTGAATAGCAACAAGAGGACAGTCGTAAGAATGCCCGCTATGACTCCCCACACTATAGCACCCGTGATAGTTGATGGATCAAAGTTCATGAGGTACGAGTGGGATGCGGACTGGTAAGATGACATACGTCTTCGGATAAGAAACTAATGTTTGAGCTCGGGCAAGCGGCCTGACCGGGCTTCCGTCTGAAGCGAATTGTTAGCTATTTTGCCAAGAACCCTTATATGATAATTGCTGATTTCTCGCCGTACTTCACGAATTAGGCCGTCCAGCTCATTGTGCCGCTCTGCACAAAGCATTGAGCCCTCGCCGCCGTTCAGTATTTTTAGGAGCTCAATCCGTGATTCTTGGCTTCTTCTAGATAGTGATTATGCAGCGTCACTAGGGCTTGCAGCCTGGAGTAGCTTGTTGCTGCCAGTTGGGCCGTAGACGAGCGCCGTAATTCAATTGACTGAATGTAAATTGTGTATAGAAGTGCCAATAGGGAGAGCAGTCCAAACACGGCGCCTGCGGTACCTCCAAAGTAGTCACCAAATTCACCCCATTTTTGGTTTTCGATAGAAATTCCCGCATTAAATACGTATATGTATGCAAGGCACAATGCAATTGTCGTGAGCAATCCTATCGCGCTTGCGAGTAGGAGTCGATTTCTCAGTTTTTCGTTTGCGGAATCCATGGATATCTCCAAAATGGTTAACGTAATATATACGACATCATTTGTCCAATAATCCAGGAGATATGACGTATAATCATATGTAATTAAAAGTATTTTATTGTTTTAATCGGCTAGTGTATAAATCAAGGCGACAGATTGTACAAACAAATACGACATTGCTGTAAACCCAAGAAATTATTCGATTGTGTTCGTGGCAAGATTCATCATAAACAGTATAGTCGGGGCACGGAAAAAAACTATATCGCCTGAATTAAATAGTTCATTTTGTACATCAAGGCAATCCCATTAAATGTCATTATTTTTAGACTATCGGCTACGTAACGGCTTATTATTGTCCAATCGGTTTACAACCCCAATCCCTAACAACAAAACCAACGCTCCCCACAATAAACCCGGCACCAGCCAGAACCAGTTTTGGTAGAAGGTGACGGGCGGGTTTTTCAGATAAGGCACTTCGTATAAGCCTGCCCAGGTCTGATGTATCGGTGAGCGTTCCAGGATTTCTCCCGATGCCAGCGATACCGTGGAAATGCCGGTGTTGGTGACGCGCAATACCGGACGGCGAAATTCTACGCCGCGAGCCAGGGTCATGTACATGTGCTGATAGGGTTCCTGCCATGCGCCGTACCAGGAATCATTGGTTACATTGACGATAAACTGCGCGCCCAGTTCAGCCAGCGAGCGGGAAAATCCGGGAAACAGGCTTTCATAGCATATTTGCGCGCCCATTTTATAGCCATTCCAGTGCAGCAAATCGGTAGGGCCGTGACCTCGTGCAAAATGACCGGTTGGCGGCAGCCAGTTGCGGATTTCGGGGAAGAACTGTTCACCGGGTATGTATTCGCCGAAGGCCAGCAAGATCGATTTGCTGTAATGAGGCGGCACAATCTCGCCGTCCTTGTTCAATACAAACAGGGAATTGGTAATCAGGCGGGATTGTTCATCGACACTGTAAGCGCCGGTAATCAGCGGCAGTTGCCGTTCATGGAGAAATTGCGCCAGCGCTACGGGCAATTCATTGGATTTGAATTGCTCGCCCAGCAATGCCGGAAATGCGGTTTCAGGCCACATGGCGAAGTCGATTTTTGCATCTTTATGGGCTTTGAGCGCGTTATCGGTCAGCGTGATATAGCGGTTGAATATTTCATTGCTATAGCCTTTGCCCAGTTCGGCGGCCATTTTTTCTGAGTTTTCGATACAGGCCTGAATCAGCAGGGTTTTAAACGACGCATCCGGTTGCGGCAGTCTGTTTTTAAGCCACAGACCGCCGACATTCAGCAGCATAAAACCTGTAACGACAGTTGCTAGTATGATTTTACCGGCGTTCTGCTTGCGCTTTTCCCAGGCGATATAAAGCGGCAGATTGCAAAGCAGGGTAGCGGCACTGAGTCCGCTAAAACCGATAACTTCAGCCCAATGGTAAACGGGTATGTTGGCGCCATACCAGGAATAACCGAAGTTCCAGTCAAACAGGGTCAGTGAATAGGCTTCGCAAAGAATAGTGATCAGCGCCATCAACCACAGCGAAAGCCGTTCAGACCACTTGAATTTTCGCTGCCCCCAAAACCACAGTACACCGGCCAAAGGCACAAACAAGTGCGCTATCAAACCATAGACCAACATGCCGATGACCGCAACAGGCCAGTCCAGATGCGCAAATTCATGTAAGCAGGTAGGTGACCCAGTTAAAGCCGATCAGCGTGAAGACAAAAGAGGTGGTTAGACCGCCCAGAAAAACGTTTTTTAAGCGGGTTTGCCGATTCCAGAAAATCCATAACGGCACAAAGCAGAACAAGGAAGCCCAGGGCGGGAAGGGGATGTAACTGGTACCGATCAGGAATGCCGGACAGGACGGGGAGTAACCAAAGCATAGGTTTGCTGGGTGAAACGCTGTTCATGGTGTGTTAAACCTAAAAGTCATTTCCATTGAATTAAGGAAATAAATCGATGTGGATTGTGTTGCACCTGCAGAAGACTTGGCGTAACCCGACTTTGAGGCACGAGTTTGTCGGGTTAAGCTATGCTCGGTTTGTGCCCATGCGGCTGTAACCCGACCTGCAAATACTAAGAATGTGTTGTTTTAGCCTTGGATTTATTTTCCATGAATTTCGGCATATAACGCCCGGTATTCGTCACTCAGTTTATGGTTGGGAACATAATGGACTAACGGTTGCGATACCGTGTGAGATTCTCTGACTTTAATTGAGGGTGAGATCATTGCAGCAAGCACTGGAAGTCCCTCGGCAATGAGTTCATCAACTAATTGGCGCGGTAAATTCGCCTGTTTTTGGAATTGATTAACGATAATGCCTTCAATCTGAAGGTTTTGATTATGATCAGCTTTAACTTCTGTTACTGCCTGCATCAATGTATATAAAGCTTCTCTGGCAAAAGTGTCGCAATCAAAAGGAATTAAACATTTTTCGGCAGCGATTAATGCAGATTGACTGTAGAAGTTAAGTATAGGCGGTGTATCCATATAGATAGCGTCAAAACCCTCCAGTTTTTCCAGCGCTTCTTTTAATTTGAAAATTTTAAAACGTGATTCCAGTCGGCCTTGCAATGGTTCAAGTTCAGGATGCGAAGGAATAACAAACAGATTAGGAAAAGGCGTTTCATGGATAACCGCGTCAAGTCCGGAGTCTGTTGCTGCCACGCCGAACAGGGAAAGGCTCAAACAATCTTTAAAGAAAAGAGCAATGGTTTTATCGCTTTCGCTGACTTTGTGGCCCAGCAGGTATTGCGTAGAATTACCCTGAATATCCAGGTCAATTACCAAGGTGCGCTTGCCCTCCATGGCACTGATGGCGGCCAAATTACAGGTAATCGTTGATTTACCGACACCGCCTTTCTGATTGAAGATGACTCTGCGCATGTTATTCCCCGTGAAATCAAATAGATAAAAGTCGCATTATAAGCCCTGAACCGGTAATATCAAATGCGTATAAAGGTACTTTAGCATGACATGCCGGACATTCGGGGATTTCACTGGTTGCTTTAAAGGCAATTTCCTTACCGCAGTCGTCACAAATAAAGGTTCCGGGTACGGTTATGTCGCCGCTATGGTAGGTGTGTGTTTCCGCTAATCTCTCTCAGTTTTTCCAGTTCAATACGGGTTTTGTCGGCAACACTTAAAAAAGCATCCAGCGTGAAGTTTTCAATCAATTCAATATCAAATTTAAACCACTCGGAGAGCGAATCTTTATCTTCTTCGTCTGATAAGCCATGAGCGGCATGTTCAATATCGCGTTTGACATAACCTGAAACCTTGTTAAGTTCATCCTCAGTCAAGTCGCTACTTTTGCTGGTTTTTTCTTTCGAAATTTCCAGTGCCTCGGCAAAAGTATGCAGCGTGTCCTCCATGGTTTCATGGAGATGCTTCATAAAATCGGAATAGGCGGCGATAAGTTTATTTTTATTCATGGTTCAACTCCTGAAAAATGACGCTTTAGATTTAAGCAACTGTGGGGTATTCTAACGCTTTTGACCGGTAAAAGACGAGAAGGATGCAAGAAAATTATCAAGCCGCTCGCTATTGAGCAAGACGTACAAGCCGCCTGGGAAGCTTCAGGGGTATTTAATGTGTCAGAATCTTCTACTCAGGAAAAGTATTATTGCTTATCCATGTTCCCTTATCCCAGCGGTAAATTGCACATGGGGCATGTGCGTAATTACACCATTGGCGATGTGATCAGCCGTTATCAGCGCATGTTGGGAAAAAATGTCTTGCAGCCCATGGGCTGGGATGCTTTTGGCTTGCCCGCAGAAAATGCGGCGATGCAACACGGCGTTCATCCAGCCGACTGGACTTATGAAAACATCGATTATATGCGCGACCAGCTTAAACGACTGGGTTTTGGCTATGACTGGAATCGCGAATTAGCGACTTGTGACCCCGATTATTACAAGTGGGAGCAATGGTTTTTCCTCAAATTGCTGGCTAAAGGCCTGGTTTATAAAAAAACCGCACCGGTCAACTGGTGTCCGCATGATATGACTGTTCTGGCTAATGAGCAGGTCATTGATGGTTGTTGCTGGCGTTGTGATACCAAAGTTGAGCGCAAGGAAATCGCGCAGTGGTTTTTAAAAATTACCGCTTACGCGGATGAATTGCTAGACTCACTGGAAACGCTGGACGGTTGGCCGGAACAGGTCAAGACCATGCAGGCTAATTGGATAGGCCGTTCTGAAGGTGTCGAGATGGATTTTCCTGTTCCGGGTATGGCTCAGCCCTTGAGAATTTATACCACGCGTCCGGATACCTTGATGGGTGTGACTTATCTGGCCGTTGCTGCTGAACATCCGCTGGCGTTAAAAGCTGCCGAAAACAATGCCGACATTAGTGCGTTCATAGATGAATGCAAGATGATGGAAACTTCGGAAGCGGCCATGGAAACCATGGAAAAACGCGGCATTGATTCCGGCATTAAAGCCTTACATCCGATTTCTGGTGAGCAAGTCCCCGTCTGGATTGCCAATTTCGTATTGATGGGTTACGGCACTGGCGCGGTGATGGCTGTACCTGCTCATGATCAACGTGATTTTGAGTTTGCGAAAAAATATGGCATTGCCATCAAGCAAGTGATATTTGCCAAAGACGGCGAAAATGACGATTGTTCAGAGCAGGCTTACACTGTAAAAGGTGTATTGCGTAATTCAGGTGAGTTTGACGGTTTAACCTCAGAACAGGCTTTTGTGGCAATCGCGGAAGCCTTGGAAAAAGACCATAAGGGACTAGCGCAAAATAAATTTTCGTTTGCGTGACTGGGGTGTTTCCCGTCAACGTTACTGGGGCGCACCGATTCCCGTTATTTATTGTGACGATTGCGGAACTGTTCCGGTGCCGGAGCAGGATTTGCCCGTTACTTTGCCTAGAGACGTAGTGCTGGATGGTTCACAATCGCCGTTGGTTGCGCATCCGACTTTTTCCCATGTCGCTTGTCCGTCATGCGGTAAAGATGCCCGTCGGGAAACCGATACCTTTGATACCTTTATGGAATCGTCCTGGTATTTTGCCCGCTTTGCCAGCAGCAAGGCCGACAGTATGCTGGATGACAGCGCCAAATACTGGTTGCCCGTGGATCATTATATCGGCGGTATTGAACATGCGATTTTGCATTTGTTATACGCGCGGTTTTATACCAAATTAATGCGTGATGAAGGCTTGCTGGTCTGTGACGAACCCTTTAAGAAGTTGTTGACACAAGGCATGGTGCTAAAAGACGGCAGCAAAATGTCCAAGTCCAAGGGCAATACTGTTGATCCGCAAGGCTTGATTGATCAATACGGTGCCGATACCGTACGTTTGTTTATCATGTTTGCCGCACCCCCTGAGCAATCCCTGGAATGGTCTGACAGTGGCGTTGAAGGTGCGTTCAGATTTCTGAAAAGACTCTGGAAGCAGGCTTATTTGCATAGTGAGGCGGGCGGTTCTACTCAGGCAGTTGATAAATCTTCATTGACGGAAGAACAGCAAACAGTTCGCCGCCAAGTGCATCAAACCATCCAGAAAGTCAGTCATGATATGGGAGTACGCTACTATCTTTAATACGGCGATTGCCGCGAATATGGAGCTGGTCAATACCTTGTCCAAATTTACCGATGATTCCGATAATGGCAAGGCCATACGGCAGGAAGCGCTGGAAGCCATTGTATTGATGCTGTCGCCGATTGTTCCGCATATCTGCCATCAGTTGTGGCTGGATTTAGGGCATCAGCAAGCGGTGGTTAGCGAGTCATGGCCTCAGGTTGATGTGACGGCTTTAGAGCAGGATTCAATGGAGCTGGTGATACAGGTCAACGGTAAGTTGCGCAGTAAAATTTCGGTTTCGATCACTGCATCAAAGATGAAGTGGAGGCAATGGCGTTGAATGATGAACATGTTAAGCGGTTTATTGAAGACAAGCCGGTCAGAAAGGTGATTGTTGTGCCTAAAAAACTGGTCAATATCGTAGTTTAAGGGGGCGTGTGGTGACAAAAAAAGCGGTTATCGTTGTGGTTGCGTTGTTATTGAGTGCTTGCGGTTATCATTTGCGCGGGGCTTTTGCATTGCCTGCAGCTATGAAAAATATTTATCTGGAGGGCGGTTCCGAACAGTTGCGCGATCAATTCAAGCAGCTAATGTACATCATCTTCCGGCCAGCTTGTCAAGTTCTCGTCAGGGTGCGGGTATTGTAGTCAGAATATTGAACGAAGAAGTCTAACCGACGTTCTTTGTCTTTGAGCTCCAGAGGCAAGACTAACGAGTTTGAACTGTATTATCGCCTGGAATATGAACTGACTAATGCCGGTAACGTCATGTTGATGGAGCGGCAGCCTATAGAAATCAGGCGTGAATATTACAATGATCAGGTAGCTGTTATGGCCAAAGAGAACGAAGAAAATGGGATTCGTAATGAAATGTATCAACAGGCCGTGCGTACTATAGTTAATCGAGCCAGGGTCGCTTTAGAGGCGAACGCGAAATAGCATGCGCATCAGGCCTGAGCAATTAAATGCGGCTCTACAAAAAGGTTTGGCGCCTGTTTATTTTATCAGTGGTGATGAGCCGTTGCAGCTAGGCGAGATGGCCGATGCGGTCAGAAAAGCGGCAAGACAGGCAGGTTTTGAAACAAGAGAGATTTTTTCTGCAGATACAGGCTTTGAATGGAATGAATTAGCGGTGTCTGCGGATTCTTTGTCTATTTTTGCAGATAAAAAAATTATCGATTTGAGATTGCCCTCCGGCACACCGGGAACGGAAGGTTCAAAAGCCTTAATCACTTATTGTGAACGCTTGCCTGAAGATACGCTGTTACTCATAACAGCAGGAAAGCTGGCAAGTGCCTCATTAAAAACGCGCTGGTTTCAGGCCTTGGATAAGGCAGGTTGTGTCATTCAGGTCTGGCCGTTAGAAGGGCAGGATTTAATCCGTTGGTTACAGCAGAGAATGCAATCCCGCGGATTGCAGGCTGAAGCAGAAGGTTTGCGGACACTGGCTGCCAGAATTGAAGGCAACCTGCTGGCTGCCGCCCAGGAAATAGAAAAACTCTATGTGTTATACGGAGCCTGGACACTTGAGTAATCAGCAGATTTTTGATGTGGTAGCCGATAGTTCCAGATTTGATGTGTTTAAGTTGATGGATGGTGTGCTGGCAGCCAGTGTAAACAGGATCTTCAGAATATTGTTCGGTTTACAGGCAGAAGGGATTGCAGCTCCGGTTGTGTTATGGGCTTTGACCCGGGAAGCACGGGTATTAAGTAAAATTAAGCTGGCATTATCCCAAGGACAAAACAGAGAGCTGGTATTCAAAAACAATCAAATCTGGGATAAACGTAAGCAGTTGGTTAGTGACGCTCTTAGCCGACTTAATGATAGTGATCTAAATAGAATACTGGTACTGAGTGCAAAGGCGGATCGGCAGATTAAAGGGCAGCAGCAAGGCGATCCTTGGGAGACCTTACTGGCGGTTTGCTTGTTGTTTGCATCGCCTACAGGACGTAGGCGAGGGGCGTGAGCAGGAGCGGAAGCTTCGCCTACAGGACGTAGGCGAGGGGTGCAAGCTTCAACGAAGGTTATGTCAACTATAGACTGAATCTAGCCCACTCAACCACTGTTATTCTCGGCTTTAATCGAGCCACGTTTGTCGCCATTGATATGCAATTTTGCAATGGTTGCGGCAAAAAACAACCCCAAGGCGGAGCTGCCCCTAGCCATATCAATCCGTGTACATTTTTGGGGATTGAAAGACAGAAAATTTTCCGAATAACCCTTCCCATCATCTTCCTGTATTGCAGGAAGCAGGATTTTTTTGCATTGGGATTTGGCTTTATAAAGGCTATTTATAACCTTACATTTTGCGTTGTCCGGTGTGTGGGGGTTGAAAAAAAATCAATGTGTCTCCACATCGAGGTTGGTAACAATTTTATAATCAGGAATAGTAAAAATGACTGTTGAAGCAAAAAAAGAAACCCTGGGTTTTGAAACTGAAGTAAAACATCTTCTGCATTTAATGATCCATTCGTTGTACAGTAACAAGGAAATCTTCTTACGGGAACTGATTTCTAATGCATCGGATGCGGCGGACAAACTGCGTTTTGAAGCGCTGTCCAATGACAGTTTGTATGAAGGCGATAGCGAGCTGAAAATTCGTCTGGAATACGACAAAGAAAGACGCACCATTACCATTATCGACAATGGTATCGGCATGACCCGTGCGGAAGTTCAGGAGCATATCGGCACCATTGCAAAATCAGGCACCAAGCAGTTTTTTGAGGCATTAACCGGTGATCAGGCCAAAGACAGCGAATTGATCGGCCAGTTCGGCGTGGGTTTTTATTCAGCGTTTATTGTTGCCGACAAAGTGACTTTAACCACCCGCAAAGCGGGTGCTGATAAGAGCGAAGGCGTGCGCTGGGAATCTGCAGGCGAAGGCGATTACACGCTGGAATCCGTAGAAAAAGCCCAACGCGGAACCGAAATCGTCTTGCATCTGAAAGAAGCTGAAAGCGAGTTCCTGGACGGTTATCGTATCCGCTCTATCGTCAGAAAATTCTCCGATCATATTTCCCTGCCTATCGTGATGGACAAAGAAGTCATGCCGTCCATGGGTGAAGAAGGCGAGGAAGAAAAGCCGGCGGAAATCGTCGAAGAGACCATTAACAGGGCTTCGGCATTATGGACCAAAGCCCGTCAGGATATTTCCGATGAGGCTTACAACGAATTTTACAAGCATGTAGGACACGACTACCAGGACCCGTTAACTCATGTGCATAGCAAAGTCGAAGGCTCCAATGAATATACCTTGCTGCTTTATGTGCCGTCACATGCGCCGTTTGACCTGTGGGACAGAGACACCAAACACGGCGTAAAACTGTACATACGCAAAGTGTTTATTACCGATGATGCCGAGCAGTTAATGCCGCGTTATCTGCGTTTTATTAGAGGGATTATTGACGCCAATTCCTTGCCGCTGAACGTATCGCGGGAAATTCTGCAACAAAGCAAGCAAATCAGCAGCATCAAATCGGGCGCCGTTAAGAAAGTGCTGGGGATGCTGGAAGATCTGGCCAAGACTGAGCCGGAAAAATATGAGAAGTTCTGGTCCCAGTTTGGCGCGGTTATCAAAGAAGGTCCGATTGAAGATCATGCCAACAAAGAGCGTGTCGCCAAATTGCTGCGCTTTGCATCAACCCATGCCGATACCGACAAACAGGATGTCTCGCTGGAAACTTATGTCAGCCGCATGAAAGAAGGACAGGACAAGATTTATTATGTAACCGCAGACAGCTTCTCGGCGGCAAAAAATAGCCCGCACCTGGAAATTTTCCGCAAGAAAGGCATTGAAGTGTTGCTGATGTCGGACCGTATCGATGAATGGCTGGTGTCCAATCTGGACGAGTTTGACGGCAAGCATCTACAGTCTGTCGCCAAGGGCGATCTGGACTTGGGTGTTCTGGATGACGAAGAAGACAAAAAAGAGCAGGAAGAAGTGAACAAGGACTTTGAAGCGGTACTCAAGCAGATTAAAGACGTGCTGGCCGATAAAGTCAGTGAAGTGCGCTTGAGCCATCGCTTAACGGAATCACCCGCCTGTCTGGTTGCCGATGTCTATGGCATGAGCCTGAATATGGAAAGAATCATGAAGGATGCCGGTCAAGGTTTGGGCATGGGAATGGGCAGAAAGCCGATCTTTGAGCTTAACCCGACTCATCCATTGGTGGTTCGTATGAAAGAGGAGCAGGATGATGCGCGTTTTGCCGATCTGACGCATATCCTGTTCGATCAGGCCATCCTGAGTGAAGGCGGACAACTGGATGATCCAGCGGCTTTTGTACATAAGTTGAATGGTTTATTGCAGGGATTGTTGCACTAGGAAGCAAAAAGGCTGGATAATCCCAGCCTTTTTTGTGTGCAACGGTTTTTATGGAATTTAATTTAATCAATACGGACGGCCATGCGCGGCGTGGTCATCTTAAGTTTGCCCGTGGCATTGTGGAAACGCCCATTTTTATGCCAGTCGGCACTTATGGCACGGTTAAATCGCTAACGCCGGATGAGTTGACCGGTATCGGTGCGCAAATTATTCTGGGCAATACCTTTCATTTAATGCTGCGACCAGGTACGGATGTCATCAAGGCGCATGGCGATTTGCATGATTTTATGCATTGGGATAAACCCATCCTGACTGATTCCGGTGGCTTTCAGGTATTCAGTTTGGGAGCGTTAAGAAAAATTACCGAAAAAGGCGTCACTTTCAAATCGCCCATCAATGGCAGTTCTATTTTTATGGGGCCTGAAGAATCCATGCAGGTGCAGCGTGATTTGGGGTCGGATATCGTGATGATTTTTGATGAATGCACGCCCTATCCTGCTACGGTTCACGAAGCGGCCGATTCGATGCGCTTGTCATTGCGCTGGGCGGCACGCAGTAAGGCGGCTCATGAGGGTAATGCATCGGCTTTGTTTGGCATCGTGCAAGGCGGCATGTATGAGCATTTGCGCCAGGAATCGATAGACGGTTTGCTGGATATCGGTTTTGACGGTTATGCCATCGGCGGTTTGTCAGTGGGCGAACCCAAAGATGAAATGATGGCGACGCTGGATGTCATTCATAGCAAAATGCCGGTCGATAAACCGCGTTATTTAATGGGCGTGGGAACGCCGGAAGATCTGGTTGAAGCGGTCAGGCGCGGTATTGATATGTTTGATTGTGTGATGCCGACCCGCAATGCCCGTAACGGCCATTTGTTCACCACGCTTCGGCGTGGTGAAAATCAGGAACAGTCAATATGAGTTTGATACCAAGCCCTTGGATGAATCCTGCGGCTGTTATACTTGTCGGAATTATTCAAGAGCCTATTTGCGTCATCTGGATAAATGCAAGGAAATGCTGGGTTCCAGGCTCAATACGATACATAATCTTTATTATTATTTGAGCCTTATGCAGAGCTTGCGTGATGCCATTGAAAAGCAAGAGCTGGATATTTTTGTCCAGCAATTTTACCAACAACGAGGAAAAGCCGTGCCGTCTATGGCATAATGGCGAACTTTTTTAATTACTAATAACAATCGAGGACAACAATGAGTTTCTTTATCTCTGACGCTTTAGCGGCAGCCGCTCCAGCAGCCCAACAACCCGGTCATTGAAGGTATGCTGTTTCCACTGGGTATTCTGGTGTTTTTTTACTTTTTGTTTCTGCGTCCGCAATCCAAGCGAGCCAAGGAGAAGAAACAAATGATTGCTGCGATGACCAAAGGCGCTGAAGTGGTAACTTCCGGGGGTATTTTAGGTAAAGTCGTTGATCTGGATGATAATTTTGTCAAGATTGAAATCTGTGACAATACCTTTATTCAAGTGCAGCGCCATAGCATTGAGAGCATGATGCCAAAAGGAACTTATAAAGCGATAACTAAAAAAGTAGTTAAAGTTTAATGTTATAGCGCATAGCTAGTCAGCACATGCTTGATTAAGCTAAAGCACGGTTTAATTATTGGAATAACACATGCAAAACCATTTCCCACTTTGGAAAAATCTATTAGTCCTGATTATTTTTATCGATCGGGATTATTTACTCGTTGCCGAATTTGTACGGTGATGATCCTTCTGTTCAGGTGTCATCGACACAAGCTGCAAAACTAGGGCAGGAGCAGGCAAACCAGATCGAGTCTGAAATTAAAACTGCCGGCGTTGCTGTCAAGGCCTTTGAGTTTAAAGATGGGCAGTATTTTAGCGCGGTTTAATAATACCGACGATCAGCTTAAAGTAGCTGATTTACTCAGAGACAAATTGGGCAGCAATTATACGGTTGCGTTAAATCTGGCGCCTACAACACCCGCTTGGTTCAAGCTTTAGGTGCGCAAGCCATGTATCTGGGTCTGGATTTGCGCGGCGGGGTGCATTTTCTGCTGGAAGTGGATATGGATGCTGCCGTCAAGCAGGCTGAAGATCGTTATACCGAAGATCTTCGCCTGGCATTAAGAAGCGAAAAAATACGTTATCAGTCTGTTTCCAAAGACAACGGTTTTATTAAAGTGACGTTGAAGTCGGCGGAGGATAAGCCCGCGCTGTTGACACTTCTGGATAAGGATTTTCGTACCCTGGATATTACCGAGCCGGAAGCTCAAGATCAGGTTTGGTTAAAAGTCTCTGAAAAAGAAGTACGCGAAATCAAGAAATTTGCCGTGGCGCAAAACATGACGACTTTGCGTAACCGGGTCAACGAATTAGGGGTTGCCGAACCGGTCATTCAGCAGCAAGGTGAAAATCGTATTATGGTTCAGTTGCCTGGCGTACAGGATACTACCCGCGCCAAGGAAATTCTGGGTACGACGGCTACCTTGGAGTACCGTCTGGTTGATGTTGAGCATGATGTGCAACAGGCGGTTGCCGGACATGTTCCTGTCGGTAGCCGATTGTATTATGAAAGAAACGGTAATCCGATATTGCTGGATCGGCGCGTTATTGTGACGGGCGATCAAATTGTTGATGCTTCTTCCGGCATGGATCAGGACGGCAGGCCTTCGGTCAATATTTCATTGAATGGCGTTGGCGCAGCCAAGATGGGTAAAACTGACCCAGGTAAGTGTTGGCAAGCCGATGGCGGTGGTATTTATTGAATATAAAGTCGACACAAAAATAGTCAATGGTCAAAAAGTGCGCCATAAGGAGAAGGTTGAAAAGGTTATCAATGTGGCAACTATCCAGGGCGTATTCAGTAAACGCTTTCAAACCACCGGTTTGGATAGCCCGCAGGAAGCACGAAATCTTGTCGCTGTTGTTAAGGGCGGGAGCATTGGCTGCACCGGTTGATATTGTTGAAGAACGTACCGTAGGGCCAAGTCTTGGACAAGATAACATTAACAAAGGCATGTTATCTTTTGTGGTGGGCTTTGCTTTGGTTGTGCTGTTTATGGCGGTTTATTACCGGCTGTTTGGCATGATTGCCAACTTGGCGCTGGCGTTTAACGTGGTTATTGTCGTGGCAATTTTGTCGATGTTGCAGGCAACGCTGACTTTGCCGGGTATTGCCGGGATCATCCTGACCGTGGGTATGTCGGTTGATGCTAACGTGTTAATCTTCGAACGGATTAAAGAAGAACTCAGAAATGGCAATACACCGCAATCCGCTATATTTATTGGCTATGATAAAGCCTTTGCAACTATTCTTGACTCCCATTTTACCAACCTTGTGGTAGCTGTTGTGTTATTCGCTTATGGCACCGGTTCTGTTAAAGGTTTTGCGGTAACGCTGATTATCGGTATTTTGTCATCCATGTTTACGGCAATTACCGGTACGCGGATGGTTATTAACTGGATATACGGTAACCGCAGGGTTGAGAAATTATCTATTTAGTAAAATGTCGGATTACATGCCTTTGGGTTAATCCGGCTTACATGACTTTTAATAGAAGATTAAAATATGAAGACAACAAATATAAATTTTATAGGTAACCGAAATATAGCGCTGATATTTTCCGCTATATTGACGATTATCTCGATAGTTTCGCTTGCTGTAAACGGTTTACAGATGGGCATTGATTTTACCGGCGGCACACTTGATTGAGATCGGTTATCAAAAAGCGGCCGATTTAACCGTGCTGCGTAATACCCTGGATGAGGCAGGTTTTAGTGATGCCACTGTGCAGAATTTCGGCACGGCAAAAGATGTCCTGATTCGTTTGAAACCTCATGAAGGGGTGAGCAGCGCCGATTTAAGTACCAAGGTGCTTGAGGCTATCAACAAAAATACCGCAGAACCCGCAAGTGTGCGGCGTGTTGAATTTGTCGGTCCCCAAGTCGGTGACGATCTGGCTGAGGATGGCTTTTTGGCTTTGTTGTATTCAACGATATGTATTTTGATTTATATTGCCTGGCGTTTTGAATGGAAGTTCTCTGTAGGCGCGATCATAGCAACGTTTCATGATGTTATTGTTACGTTGGGATTATTCTCTATTTTAGGTCTGGAGTTTGACTTGACGGTATTGGCGGCGGTTCTTGCCCTGATCGGTTATTCCTTGAACGATACCATCGTGGTTTATGACCGTATCCGCGAAAATTTCCGGGCTATTAAGAAATAAATCGACCGAAGAAATCATGAATATTTCGGTTAATGTCACGCTTAAGCCGAACCATCATGACTTCTTTGACAGTATTGCTGGTGCTGGTTTCCTTGTTCTTTCTGGGTGGAGAAGTGATTCATAATTTTTCCATCGTGCTGTTGTTCGGCGTGTTTTTTGGTACTTATTCGTCCATTTTTATCGCCAGTCCGGCGGCGTTGCTGTTGGGTATTAGTCCTGAGGATTTGATGATACCGGTCAAAGAAGGCGCGGAACTGGATAACAGGCCTTAACGCACGATCAGGTATCTTCGAAATACAGCGGCTGATCAGGTATAATTAGCCGCTTATAAATATTTATTCATCACTTGGAGTTTTAAAACATAATGGCAATAGAACGCACTTTCTCAATTATTAAACCTGACGCAGTCGCAAAAAATGTAATCGGTGAAATTTACAGCCGTTTTGAAAAAAACGGTTTGAAAATTGTTGCCGCAAAAATGCTGCACTTGACTCAAGCACAAGCCGAAGGTTTTTACGCGGAACACAGTGAGCGCGGTTTCTTTAAGGATTTGATTTCATTTATGATTTCAGGTCCTGTGATCATGCAAGTGCTGGAAGGTGAAAATGCGGTTCTTAAGCATCGCGAAATAATGGGCGCAACTAACCCTAAAGAAGCGGCTGCCGGAACTATTCGCGCTGATTTCGCTGCAAGCATTGATGAAAATGCTGTGCATGGATCAGATGCTGCTCGAAACCGCTAAAAGAGAAATCGCTTTCTTTTTCTCGGACAATGAAATCTGTGCTAGAACCCGTTAAGCTTAACAAACGATTAATTTGCTCGATTACGACAGAAAAGGTCTTGCGGCCTTTTTTGTCGATTTAGGTGAAAAACCTTTTCGAGCGACACAGTTGCTTAAATGGATTTATCAGGAAGGTGTTGAAGATTTCGACCTGATGACCAATTTAAGCAAGTCTTTGCGTGCCTATCTCAATGAAAATTGCTACATGGCCACTCCCGAGATTGTGATTGAACAAATCGCAAGCGATGGCACGCGCAAATGGGCATTGCAAACCAGTTGCGGCAATCGGGTCGAAACGGTTTTTATTCCTGAAGAAGGGCGCGGTACTTTATGCGTATCATCGCAAATCGGTTGCGCGCTGGCTTGTACTTTTTGTTCTACTGCCCAGCAAGGTTTTAACCGTAATCTGACGACGGCAGAGATTATTGGTCAGGTCATTGTTGCGCAAAAACGCTTGGGGCCAGACAAAGAAAATTACCAATGTGGTCATGATGGGCATGGGCGAACCGTTGCTTAATTTTGACAATGTAGTCGCGGCCATGAATCTGATGATGGATGATTTTACCTTTGGACTGTCCAAACGCCGGGTGACCATCAGTACCTCGGGCGTCGTGCCGGCCATGTATCGGTTGACGCAAGTGTGTGATGTCAGTCTTGCAGTGTCTTTACATGCCGTGACCGATGAATTGCGCGATGAATTGGTTCCGATCAATAAAAAATATCCGTTAAAGGAGTTAATGGAAGCGTGCAGGGAAAACGCAAAAATTGCACCACGGCGCACGATTACCTTTGAATATGTGATGCTGGATGGTATTAATGATTCGATGCAGGATGCGCGGGGATTAATTAAATTATTAAAAACCGTACCGTCAAAACTCAATTTAATACCATTTAATCCGTTTCCAAATTCGGCTTATCGCTGTTCCAGCAAAGAAACGATTAATCGTTTCAAAACGTTGTTAAACGATGCGGGAATAGTCACTACGGTCAGAAAAACGCGCGGCGAAGATATTGATGCAGCCTGCGGCCAGTTGGTCGGGCAAGTTGAGGATAAAAGCCGTAGACACCTGAAAATTAAACCAGTAGGTTCCGAGCGTGCAGCCTGACACATTAAAAAAGATCACTCGATTTACTGTTGGTTTGCTTTCGGTCGGGCTAATTGCCTGTGCTTCCACTGGCGAGAATAGTGTTAAAAGCGGTGATTCTGAAAATGTGCATTTGCAATTAGGGGTGCGCTATCTGGAGTTTGAATAAGCTGGAAATAGCGAAAGAGAACTTGCAGCAGGCAATAAAGGATGATTCAGGTAATACCCAGGCACATAATGCGCTGGCTTTTTTGTATGAAAAATTAAATCAAATATGACGAAGCTCAGGATCATTATGAAACTGCGTTGGATTTGGCTCCTGATGATCTGGGCGTGCAAAATAATTTTGGCCGTTTCCTCTGTGAACGTGGCGAATTCGAAGACGGTATGGCTTTATTGAAAAAAGCCAGTTCTAATCCATTAAACGATAGACAGTGGTTGGCATTAACAAATGCCGGACGTTGCCAAATGGCAATGGAGCAAAAGCAGAAAGCCGAAGCTTATTTCAGGCAAGCGCTGCAATTAAATAACGCCTACGCGCCGGCATTGCTGGAAATGCAAAAAATTGCTTATCAAAATGGCGATTTTTGGGCGGCAAAAGGGATATTTGCAAAGGTATCTGGGTGTTGCATCCCACACACCTGAAACCTTATGGTTTGCAGCACAAACGGAGCGGGCATTAGGTAACAACGAGCTTGCAAATGAATACAAAAACTTATTGCTGGAAAAATTTCCACTTTCAAATGAAGCAAAAAAAATCAAGTCTGTTCTGTAGCAACAGGTCTGTATTAAAAATCATGGCAAATAATATCCAAGCAATTCGCGGGATGCACGATGTGCTTCCCGAGCAGACGCCACTTTGGCAGTATGCAGAACAAATCATCAGAGATGTGCTCGGGGCTTATGGTTATAGCGAAATCCGGTTGCCCATCGTAGAAAAAACAGAACTATTCAAGCGCTCTATTGGTGAAGTCACTGATATTGTCGAAAAGGAAATGTACACCTTCGATGACCGAAACGGAGATTCCTTAACCTTGCGTCCTGAAGGCACTGCCGGCTGTCTCAGAGCCTGTCTGGAGCATGGCTTATTGCATAATCAGGTACACCGGTTATGGTATTACGGGCCGATGTATCGTCATGAGCGCCCGCAGAAAGGCCGTTATCGCCAGTTTTTTCAATTGGGCGTTGAAACCTACGGCATGTCCGGGCCTGATATCGATGCCGAATTGATTTTGATCATGGATCGGTTATGGAAAAAACTGGGCATACGCGATAAAGTCCGGTTACAGCTTAATTCATTGGGTACCATTGCGGAGCGGATGGTTTACCGGGAAAGCCTGGTGGCCTATTTTCAGGAGCATCTGGATCAGTTGGATGAAGATAGTTTGCGTCGGCTGGAAACAAATCCACTGAGGATTCTGGATACCAAAAATCCGGCGATGAAAGAGGTTGTCTCTAATGCGCCTGATTTGATGGATTATCTGGGCGATGAGAGTCGTCAGCATTTTAAGGCAATAACCACGATATTAGATGATCTGGGCGTAGGCTACGAAATCAATTCCAGATTAGTGCGTGGACTGGATTATTACAGCAAAACTGTTTTTGAATGGGTTACTGATGAATTGGGTTCGCAGGGTACTGTTTGTGCCGGTGGACGCTATGATGGTCTGATAGAACAGTTAGGTGGCAAGCCAAATCATGCGGTTGGTTTTGCGATGGGCATGGAGCGTTTGTTGGCATTGATGGAAACACTGGACAATATCCCGCTTGCAAGACCCGTTGATGTGTACATGATCCGTGTAGGAGAAAAAGCAGAACAGGAAGGATTGCGTTTTGCTGAAACCATCAGAAATGAGTTTCCGGGATTAAAATTACAGGTTAACTGTGGCGGAGGCAGTTTTAAAAGCCAGTTTAAAAAAGCCGATAAAAGCGGCGCCGAATTTGCCATTATTCTGGGTGATGATGAAGTCGATCGTGGAGAGGTCAGCATTAAATCCTTGCGTAATAATGAGCAAGAACAGCAGGATATGCTCAGCAACGAGGCGATAAAGTTTTTGCAAGATTATCTATAGGTCGGGGTTTGCCTATAAGGCAAAAGAGCGCACAGCAACCCGTAACTCTTTTTTAAAAACATTAATATAGAGAAAAACAAGTGGAAATTTACGATACAGAAGAAGAACAGGTTGAGGCGCTAAAAAGTTGGTGGAAAGAGAATGGAACCTCTACTATCCTAGGCTTGGCAGTGGGTATTGCTATTATTCTGGGTTGGAATTATTGGCAAGGTCATAAGAAGGAGCAGGCGGTGCAGGCCTCAGCGATTTACGATCAGTTGCTCAAAGCCGTGGAGGACGACTCCAAGGATGGAGGAGATAGAGCAACGCAGGGAGCGGTTGCCGGAGATAAAAAAGACACCATAGATAAGTTGGCTGAACGTATTCAAGAGCAATTTGGTGCTACGGAATATGCAGCATACAGCGGCCTTTTACAGGCAAAATTAAAAGTTCAGCAAGGTGATTTTGCTGCAGCAAAGGGCATTCTGAAGAATGTTGCGGCAAAGCCGAATAAAGAACTGAGTAATATTGCCACAATAAGACTGGTGCGTTTAATGCTGGCCACTGGTGAATATGAGCAGGGTTTACAGTTAATTAACAATGTTGATGCGGAAGCAGGATCAAGTTTCTCAGGCAATTATGATGAATTAGTGGGTGATTTGTATGTGGCCTTGGATCGCCTGGATGAAGCGCGTACTTCTTATCAGAATGCCTTAAGAAACGGACACCAGTCGCCGCTGCTACAATTTAAAATTGATGATCTGACTGCACCAGAAAAGATAGAAAGTCAAAAATAATGCGCCTGCTTACGCTTTTATTGCTTTTTATTGCCTTAGCAGGCTGTGCAGCTGTTGATACCCTTGGCGAGTCTGTTTCCGGTATTTCAAATTACTTTAGTGGCGGTGAAGATAATGCTGATCCACCTAGTCCTTTAGTTGAGTACACCCCCGAAATCAAAATCGAAGTGCTCTGGAAGGAAAAAGTAGGCGTAGGGGCAGATGAACAATCTTTAAAACTGGTTCCAGCAATAGGTTATGGAAAAGTGCTGGCAGCGGATCGGGAAGGATTGGTGCAGGCCAGAAGTTTAACTACCGGTGATCTGCTTTGGGAAACTGAAACTGAAGTCCATTTCTCCAGTGGGCCGGGTCTGGGTGCTGGAATCGTAGTGTTGGGTTCCAGTGATGCAGAAGTTGTTGCCTTGAACATTGAAACCGGAGAAGTACTATGGAAGGCCAAGGTATCCAGCGAAGTGCTTTCGATCCCGGTTATTGCCAATAATATTGTGGTGGTTCGTACCACGGACGGCGCAATGATAGCTCTTGATGAAAAAACCGGCGGCAAGCGCTGGAGTTACGAACGTAGCGTACCAGCGCTAAGCATACGAGGAACAGGTTCGCCAATTATTGTTGAGGATAACGTGATTGCCGGCTACGATAACGGAAAGTTACTTGCGTTGCGATTATCTGATGGCAAGTATGTCTGGGAAACCAGTTTGGCTATTGCCAACGGGACGTTCTGAAATTGAAAGGCTGGTGGATCTGGATGTTGATCCTATCGCGATTAACGGTGTGATTTATATTGCCGGCTATCGAGGTGGCGTAGGCGCCGTCTCAGAATCGGATGGTGATGTGTTGTGGCGTAACGAAGCCGTTTCTTCCTATTCGGGTTTGAGCAATGATTACCAGTATTTATATTTAACTGACCCGGAAAGTCATGTTTTTCAATTAGACCAGCGTAGCGGCTCGTCCTTGTGGAAGCAAAAGGATTTGCATGCAAGAAAACTAACAGCCCCCGCAGCTTATCAGAATTATGTTGTTGCAGGTGATTTTGAAGGTTATGTGCATTGGTTTTCCAGTACTAGTGACGGCAGGCAGCTTGGTCGTGTACAAGTGACTGACGGTCCAATTGATGCCAGGCCTATCGTGGCAGATAATATTGTTTATGTTTATGCAAAAGACGGCACGCTTGCCGCTCTTAACAATCCGGTAAAAATATGTTACCTGTAATAGCCCTGGTGGGGCGACCTAATGTTGGCAAGTCCACATTATTCAATTATTTAACACGTAGCCGTGACGCCTTGGTTGCTGATTTTTCTGGATTGACCAGAGACCGGCAATATGGCCGGGTAAAACTGGGGCATCGCCCTTGTCTGGTCGTCGATACCGGCGGTATAGCCGACGACGCTGAAGGCATAGAAAGCTTTGCCAGAAAGCAGGTGCAGATTGCGCTGGAAGAAGCCGACATCGTGTTCTTTATGGTCGATGCGCGAGAAGGACTTAGCGCTTCCGATAAAGTTATCGCCGATACCCTTAGAAAACTCGATAAACCGGTAGTCCTGGTTACGAATAAGGTTGACGGTCTGGATGCCAATATTGCGGCATCAGATTTTTATGCATTGGCTCTGGGAGAACCTGTACAAATTGCGGCCTCACATGGAAGAGGCGTGCCTGAATTACTGGCAAGGGTTGATGAATTATTGCCACCCGCTGATGAAGAAGTCGTCGATGAGAACAACAAAGGCATCGGCATCGCCGTGGTCGGAAGGCCGAATGTCGGCAAATCAACGCTGGTTAACCGGTTGCTAGGTGAAGAGCGGGTTATCGTATTTGATGAGCCGGGCACGACGCGCGACAGTATCTATATTCCGTTTGAACGCAATGGCAAGATGTACACCCTGGTGGATACCGCCGGTATGCGCCGCAAATCCAAAGTGGATATGGCGATCGAAAAATTCAGCGTCATTAAATCGCTACAGGCGATCGAAAAATCAAATGTGGTCATCTATTTAATAGATGCCCGCGAAGGCGTCACCGATCAGGATGCGCATTTATTAGGACTGGTTCTTGAGGCTGGGAGAGCCTTGATTATCGGCCTGAACAAATGGGATGGTATCAGCGCGGATCAGAAAGAAACCATCAAGCGGCAACTGGATGTAAAGCTGTCATTTCTTGATTTTGCAGAAAAACATCCGATTTCAGCGTTGCATGGCAGTGGTGTCGGCAAGCTGTTTGATGTCGTTCAGGAATTGTACGAATCGGCAATGCTTGATATGACTACGCCGGTGTTGACAAGAATCCTGAAAGAAGCCACGACAGCGCATCAGCCCCCGATAGTGAATACACGTCGTATTAAATTAAAATATGCGCATCAGGGCGGACGGAATCCGCCCGTCGTGGTTATTCACGGGGTGCAAACGGATGTATTGCCAGAATCGTATAAGCGATATTTAATGAACTATTATCGTGACAAGATGGGGCTGGTTGGGACACCCATACGTCTGGTGTTTAAGTCGCCAGTCAATCCGTTTCACGGCCAGAAAAACAAGCTGACCGAATGGCAAGTTAAAAAACGTGAACGCTTGATGAAGCGAGTGAAAAGTAAAAAGCAATAGTTCGCACTTGTTAATAAAAAAATTAAAGGGGAGTAACTCATGGCTACAATCACATTTCAAGGCAAACCTTTGCATACCTGCGGTGAATTACCCGCAATAGGCAGCAGTGCGCCGGCATTTTCATTGGTAAACAGTGCGTTAGTGGATGTTACTTTGGCAACCTATGCAGGTAAAAGAAAAGTACTGAATATCGTGCCTAGCCTGGATACGCCAACCTGCGCGGCTTCAACGCGCAAATTCAACCAGAAAGCATCGCATCTGGATAATACCGTTGTTTTGGTTATTTCTGCCGACCTGCCTTTTGCGCAAAGCCGCTTTTGCGAGACGGAGGGCTTAAAAGACGTTATTCCCCTGTCGACTTTCCGCTCCAGTTTCGCCAATGATTACGGCGTAAACATTGTTGATACCATTTTGGCGGGCTTGACCGCTCGGGCAATTGTGATCATCGATGAGAATGACAAAGTGATCTACACGCAGTTGGTCAATGAAGTCGCCAACGAGCCTGATTATGAAAGCGCACTGGCTGTGCTGGATTAAGGCGACTAATTAAGTTAAACAAAAGGACGTAGGTTAGCTTTCATCGCCACCAAACTTAAATTGATCCAGCAGTTCTGTTCTTTACAAGATTACTAAGATTTACTCTGCTTCTATGTTCTATAAGGGATTTAGTAATTCTGATTACATCTTTGGAATACTTTTTAGACATTGATGTTTCGTAAGTAAGGGAATGTTTATCACCAAGGTCACGAAGAACGCGAAGGTTAAAAGAGTAACGCTTTTTGGTGTTATACAGAATGTAGGCCGGGCAACAGCTTTTCGTTGCCGGACCTACAAGGCTCCTGTTCTACTAACTTAATTTAACAGGTTTGCTGTTGCCGTCATCCAGATCTAATGTCATTATGTTGTTTCCCTCATTTGGGTGATGGGGATAATGTCCGCTTAAGGGCCAAGGTCCAACTGCATATTGGCCCGGTGGATTACACCTTATCGCGTTGCAGCAAAGAGAGATTAATTGACATCAATCTGTTTGCCATCTTCGATCATCCGGTTTCCGCGCTCAACTTTGGCTTTGCCTTGCTCAACAAGTAGTGTGCCTTGTTCCCATTCTGTATTGCCTTCTTTAATCAGTTCATTTCCTCGATCAACCATCTGGTCGCCAAGTGTTGGGGCGCTGGAGCATCCTGCCAGTAACGCAATGATTGTTGATATCAGTATGATGTTAAGTTTTTTCATGACTCTTCTGGTTGTTGTTTATATCAATTGAGATATTATTGTACAGTTACCAGTCAACGATTAAAAATGTAATTGATCAGCATAGGTTGGATTGCATAAGACGACGGTAAGGTGCTTCAAGTTGTCTAAATGTCTTTTAGCAAACGATTATGTTCAGAGGCTTCCATCAACTCCCTGAAATGGTTGACTGCATTCATAAGCAGTGGCTCCTGATTGATATCCGGCAGATGATTTTGTCCACACTGTTCAAGTGCGTTAATAACATAAGCAATAGTGAGTATATTGATATCGACGGCGGGCTGGTAAACCTCATCATCTTCGTCCTGATTTTTAAACTCGACAATAATATGACATGCCACTAAATTTGATAAAACGGGCTGGATAAATGCAATCGGTATAACCAGTTTTGCCGCTATTTCTGCCGCAGTTAACGGATTATTCAATTGAATGAAATTATTGATAATCAGGTGGGTTGTTTGCAGGGCAATGACTTTTTGCAGGGAGAAACTTAAATCGGAAAACCGGTTATTGTTTCGATAAATCTCATAATTCTGTAGAAAAAAAGCCACCTCACAACCAAATAGGACAATCATCCAGCCAGTTTGCAACCAGACGACAAATAAGGGTAACGCTGCAAAACTGCCGTAAATGGCATTATAACTTGATACGCCAATCTGTAGGCTTAGGTAAGCCCACTGCACCAGATGATACATAACACCGGTAACAACACCGGCAATTATGCCGGCCCTGTAATTGATTTTATGGTTGGGCATAAAAATAAAGGTAAAGGCAAATAATCCGATCATGAGCACCAAAGGCAACAAGCCCAGTGCTTTAATGACCAGCCAGGTGCCAAATTCCGGTAATTCAATAATCGTAATTAGCCAGGTTATCTTTGTGTTCAGGAGGACCGTAATACTGCTGGAGGTTATTAATATAACGGGCGCCAACAACATTAGAGATAAATAATCGCTGAATTTACGGCTTATTGATCGTCCTTTGCCTATTTTCCAGATGTGGTTGAAGGACTCTTCGATATTGCCAATCACGTTGATAATGGTCCAAAACAGGACAACAATGCCAATCCCGGCAACAACCCCGCCTTTAGTGCTGTCCAGCAGATTTTGTGCAAAACTGATTAGCTGTAATACCAGCGTATCCCGCTCCGGCGCTTGCTCGATCAAACGTTGCTCCAGCATTTTTTCAAAACCGAAACCTTTGGCGATACCAAACAGCATGGCGATGACAGGCACTATCGACAATAGGCTGTAAAGCGTTAATGCGGATGCCCTTAGCGGACACAGATCTCGGGTAAAACCCTGGACAGATAATATAGCTATTTTTAGCGACTTTATTATTGTCGCTTTAAATGGCGGAAGACTTTGCTCGTGTAACAGCCATAATATCTTCTTTAACAAAACTGATTATGTTGAGTTCCATCGGCTGATTTTATGCTCTTGAATTAAGGAAAATTTTTTAAACAGGTGAGGTAGTACAAAAATACGCTAATGACGCATAAAAAAGCAAGATATGGTGGTGTATGAACTGACCTTCATTCTTCTTGTTTGCGTGACAGGTATTGGATTATGGGTCGTTACGGACATGCTCAGTCGCCAGATAAATTATCACAGCTGAAATTGAGCAACGCCACAATAAAACAGTGCGGTAACTTGGGTTGAGCAATGAGAAACCTAATGTTTATGGGTGAATTGCAGGGATTTCGTACTATCTAAAAACGAGGGATATTTCTAACTTACACTCGTTGCGGTCAGGTAGGAAGCCAGTAGATGAGCTGTCGACTGCATTCCCCACATCCCTGTGGGTTATGCAGGTGGTAGAGCAAAGCCGGGAACAACTGCCGAGGTCCGAAGCGAATCAATCGCGAACTGCGCTTCGCTGTGTTCGGCACACTGAACGGTGCTAAATTATTTAACTTTAATCAGTTCCTTGCCATCGCTGGAAAAGTGACAGTTGCCTACGGCAAAGTTGTCGCAATCTTTCGATTCTTCCACTTTCGCGCCGTTCGGGCTAAGTTTGATTTTTAGCTCACAGAAACTGGCTTCGCTTTCGGAATGTTTTTTCATGAGCAATTCGTCTTTACCGGTGCTTTTGGCTTTGCCGGAAATGTCTGCAGAGCAGTGGTCTTTGGCAGAAGCCTCATAATCCACATCAGCGCTGACAGTGTACTCGCCGTCGATTTGGGTGACTTTTAAGTGACGAACATAGCCATCATCATGCAACACATAATGGTCGGTAGCGGCGAAAACGTTGCCGGAAATCAGCATTGAAATACTTAGAAACAAACTTTTTTTCATGATGTTACCCCATTTTTTTGATTTAAATTTGATTAACATGTGTAGCGTGATTGCTCATTGCTGCTCATGTCGTTATTTGCTGTACTCAGCACAACTAAAAATAATTGTACCTTATTGCAACCTTTTACTAAAAGGCGATGCAAAATTACCTACAGGCAAATACTGAGTCAGTATTTGGTTTATGGCTCATACATTAGTCAGCTTAAGCGGCAATTGGTGTCAAGTTTGAGTTCA
>CAVZRB010000007.1:0-138579 GCA_963777585.1 uncultured Gammaproteobacteria bacterium
GGTTTTTGCGTAAAAATTTTGCACTGTAATAACTTTTGAAATGACGAATACGGCTGAGACGGCGTAATTGCTACAGGTCAAGCCAGTAAAAACTTAAAAGGGAATTGGCAATAATTGAACTGACATGGTGATTTAATGACGGCTATCAACCGCCAATCATCGCCATTTTTTATTTGCGATATTGATTTTAGATAATAAAATCAAATAGTTATGTGGCGGAGAGAGAGGGGTTCGAACCCTCGATACGTTGCCGTATACACACTTTCCAGGCGTGCGCCTTCGACCACTCGGCCATCTCTCCTATTCTTGGCTCCCCACAGACGCATGGGAAGCCGCGAAGGATAATACAGATATTGGTTTTGTTGCAATGACTTTTATCCGGCGCTTTCTTCCGTCAGCGCTTCCAGTTCATCCCAACGCGCATAAACTTGCTCCAGCTTTGCTTCTATTGCTTTCAATTCATCCAGGGTCTTGGCAACGACAGCCTGGATCTTTTTTATAAAAAGCGGATGAGCTGATTTGCTGGGTTAACGCCGCTTGTTTAGCTTCCAATTCATCAATCAGTTCCGGCAGTTTATTCAGCTCTTGCTGGTCTTTAAAGCTGAATTTTTTCTTTTTAGCGGTAGCGGCCGGTTTTTCTTGTTTTGGTCGCTTCCGGCGTCTTTTTTGCCACGACAGCGGGTTTAGCCTGTTTCGCCTGTTTAACATGGCTCATCCAATCGGTGTAACCGCCGACAAATTCATCGACATCGCCTGAACCATCGAGAACAAATACACTGGTCACTACGTTATCCAGAAAAGCCCGGTCATGGCTTACCAGTAATAAGGTGCCATCATAATTCACCAGTTTTTCTTCCAGCAATTCCAGGGTTTCCAGATCCAGGTCATTGGTGGGTTCGTCCATGACGATAAGATTGGCCGGTTTGGTAAATAATCGCGCCAGCAACAGGCGATTTTTTTCGCCACCCGATAAGCTTTTTACCGGCGAACGCGCTCTGGCAGGCGCAAACAGAAAATCACCCAGATAAGACATGACATGGCGTTTGTTACCGGCTATTTCGACAAAATCATTGCCATCGGCAACGGTATCGGCAACGGTCATTTCCGGATCGAGCTGATCGCGCAACTGGTCGAAGTAGGCAATTTCCAGCTTTGTGCCCTGCTCTACCGTGCCGCTGTCCGGTTCCAGCTGTTTAAGCAATAATTTCAATAAGGTTGATTTACCGGCACCGTTGGCGCCAATCAAGCCAATTTTGTCGCCGCGTTGAATCAGCGTTGAAAAATGCTTGATGATTTGCCTGTCGCCATAGCCAAAACAAATATCGTTGACTTCGATGACTTTTTTACCGGATGCATCGCCTCTTTCCAGCGCCAACTTGCTGGTACCTTGAGGTTGCGCCGTTGCGCCCGTTCATTACGCAACTTCTCCAAGGCTCTGACACGCCCTTCATTACGCGTGCGCCGGGCTTTTACGCCCTGCCTGATCCAGACTTCTTCATCCGCCAGTTTCTTGTCAAATTCGGCATTTTGATTGGCTTCGTCTTCAAGGGCTGCGGCTTTGCGGGTCAAATAATCGTCATAATTGCCCTGCCAGGACACCAGATTGCCGCGATCCAGATCAACAATTCGGGTCGCCAGTTTTTGCAAAAATGCCCGGTCATGGGTGACAAATAACACTGCACCCTGAAAGTTCAGCAGTTGCTCTTCCAGCCAGGTAATGCTTTCAAAATCCAGATGGTTGGTAGGCTCATCAAGCAATAACACTTCCGGCTCTATCACCAATGCTCTGGCCAAAGCTACGCGACGTTTCCAGCCGCCGGACAAGCCGCTGATTTTTAATTCGCCGGGCAAATCCAGTTTGCTTAAGGTGGTTTCAACCCGTTGCTGAAAATGCCAGCCGTTATGGGCTTCAAGTTTGTGCTGCAAATCGCCCAGTTCGTTTAGGGCCTTGTCGTCATCATAGTCCATGGTTAAAGACAGCGCATGATAGCGGGTAATCCATTCACCCAGCTCGCCCAAACCACCGGCAACCGCATCATAAATAGTCGCATCATCCGGCAATTCGGGAGATTGCTCCAGCCATGCCAGTTTCAGTCCAGGTTGCCGCCAGATATCGCCGTGATCGGGCAGGACATTGCCGGCAATAATCTTCATCAAGGTGGATTTGCCTTCGCCATTACGTCCTAACAAACCCACTCTTTCTCCAGCATCCAGCTGAAAGTCGGCATTTTTTAATAAAGCGTGAGTTCCATAAGCGATGGAAACGTTGGTTAAGCGTAATAAGGGCATTTTAAATTTCTTTATGTTGTAAATAGCGTCGTAATAAATCCAGCGCCAATAACGCCGCCTGATTTTGCTTGCGTTTGATGGGACCAGCCACTGAATGAGTTGTTTGATGAAATCCATCTCCAGTCAGCAGTGTATTATATAGAACAATGGACTTATCTTTATCGTGAAATGTTTTATTGTCTCCGGCATAGAGCTGAACAAGGACAAAATCGGCTGCGCTGGTCTTTTGTATTTCGATCGCCATTGCCTTTGCAGTTGCCATCAAGTCATCAGCATTTACGGTGACCGCCAGTTTTTGTCCCAGCCTTTCCAAAGACTGTTCATAGCGCGTTTCCAACAACCATTCAGAGCCTATGCACTTGGCCGCCAGCAAGCCCTGACTGGCCGTTTCTACAACGGCCAGAGTGTGCTTTCCGGCATTCATCAGCTGATCGATCACAAACACCAGATCACCTGTTGCATCCCCCAGCCCGTCAATAGCAAAGACAGTGATCGCCAATTGTCCGGCAAGCTCAGACACTAATGCCGCCATTGCTGTTTCCGGATAGTCATGCGGAAACAGTAATTTGGTTTGAACCTCGTCCGCGCCTGCGCGAAACCCCAGCTGAACCTGAGCCGGAATTTCAATCGGATTTATCCGCTGCTGAATATCCGACTCGCCTATGCCTACCGTTTTGATGGTGATTAATTTGCCGGGCTGCAATGAAAACCGACTGGCCAGTTTTGGCTGGATGGTCTCCAGAAATAAATGGTGCATTTCCGATGGCACGCCGGGCACAAAGGCAAACCAGCAGCGCCCGGCTTGCAGGGAAAATCCGGGCGCAGTGCCCCATTCATTATCGATGCGCTCGGCGCCTTTAGGAAACATCGCCTGCTTGCGGTTTGATTCGGGCATGAGCCTGTTTCTGCGCTCAAAAAAACGCCTTGATCTGTTCAAAGGCAATGTCGTCAAATTCTAGCGGCAGATTAAAGGCTTTGGCGACCGCTTCGGCGGTCAAATCGTCACTGGTAGGCCCCAGTCCGCCGGTACAAATACAACAATCGGCGCGCTGTTGAAATTTCCTGCAGCAGCGCGATCAGATCGTCCAGTTTATCGCCTACGGCGGTATGCCGGGTTACGGTAAAGCCCACGGCACAACTTGTTGAGACAGCCAGGCCGCATTGGTATCCACCGTTTGTCCGGTAACGATTTCTTCGCCTTGAGAGAAGATTTCCAGTGTTGGATTCATTTTAAAAACTCATTCATCAGTACGCCATGCCAAAACGGCAGGGTAATTAGGCTTAATGCTGTCGTTACCGTGACCGTCATCGCATAAAGCGAACTATCCAGCCGGTAGCGGTCACAAAACACGATACCCAGACACCATGCTCGGCATTGCCATATCAAGCACGGCTGCCGCCCTGTATTCGCCTTCAAGCTGCAAATAACTCACCAGAGCAATTGCAAACAACGGCATTAGCAGCCATTTTTATCAGAATAACGGGGATCACATAAGGAATATTGCGCACAGTGACCGCTTTCCAGCTTAATGCCAGCCCCAAGGAAAACAGCATCAACGGCACGACTGCCGCGGATAATTTTTGCAACACGCCGGCAAACCATTCGGGCGCAACAATTCCGTTAAGATTCAAGATGACCGCAATGGCCGCCGCCCAAAATGGCGGCGCATTAAGAAATGACACGACCGACTTGGGCTTTTCTGTCACTGTCTTCACCGTAATGCCGCACAATCATGATGCCGACAGTAAACAATAACGGCGCTGTTGCAAACAGATCTATCTGTATGACGACCGACCGCGCCCAGCTACCAAAGGTCTGCTCTAAAACCGGCAAGCCCAGATAAGTTACATTAGGGAATGCCGCCGCCAGTATCATCGCGCCCAAGCGCTTGTGTTCAAACTTGAAAAGTAGCTCCAACCATCCAGATACAGAGCATGGCAAACACAATGCAGCCAACGCCGAGCAAGGTATACTGAAATGAATGCACGCCAATATCAGCAGACCATAAGACCTCCAGAACCATGGCCGGCAGCAGCAAATAATAGACAACCGTGGTCAGCACCAGCCGGGTTTGCTCTGCTGACAGCCCCCCTGGCTTTAAGCATTCGCCAACCGACGCCGCACGCCATTAGCAAGGTCATTTGAATCAGTGTTGAGTTCATAATCCGAAGTGTATTGTAATTTGCTGATTTTAACATTCACGTTAAAACAAGTTCCGGTAATATATGTCTAGATTATTATTCAGGAGCGTTTAAGTGCGTTTATTTTCAAAATATTGCCAATTCGGTTTTACCATCGGTATCTTTTTATTAACGGGATGCTCTTTTGCTGAGGCAGATGCGATCAAAATCGAATCTGATTTCGCCTAAGGAAGCCTCCGCAATGTACACGGAGAAAAAGGCGGTCATTGTCGATGTTCGTGAAGATAATGAATGGAATGAACAGCACATTCCGGGCGCATTCATATTCCGCTGGCTCAATTAAATGATCGACTGTCAGAACTCAAGCAATACAAAGACAGTCCAGTGATTACCCAATGCAAAGGTGGCAGGCGTTCTGCGCAAGCTCTAAACAGCATTAAAATCAGCAGGATTTTCCAAAGTTTATAATATGGATGGCGGAATACAGGCCTGGGACAAAGAAGGATTGGCAACAGAGTAACCTTTAGCGTCGCAAATTCTCGCCTTAAGCGGCGACCTATTTTTAACCTTTTTTGTACCTTAAATATGCCTATGTCATTTATCTCAACCAAACCCATCCCTGTCCGTGAACGCTTGATTATGGCGCTGGACGTTCCCAGCATTCCCGAAGCGCAGGCTTTAGTGGAAGAACTCGGCGATTCAGTGATCTTTTACAAAGTCGGCATGGAACTGTTTATGTCGGGTGATTATTTTGGTTTTATTGAATGGCTGAAGCAACACAATAAAAAAGTGTTTGTTGATCTGAAGTTTTTTGATGTTCCCGGCTACCGTTGGTCGAGCTATCAAGGCCTTAAGCAGCAAAGGCGTTGATCTTGCTACTATCCATGGAAACGATGCCATTATGGAAGCGGCGGCTAAAGAAAAAGGTGATCTTAAAGTGCTGGCGGTTACCGCCTTAACCAGTCTGGATCGCGGTGATCTTGATGATTTAGGCTTTAAATGCGATGTACGGGATCTGGTTTTATCCCGCGCTAAACGGGCCTTGCAAATCGGCTGTGACGGCATTGTTTCATCAGGACTTGAAGCGTCCATGCTCAGGGAAGCAGCTGGATCATAAACTATTGGTTATTACACCGGGCATCAGACCTGTTGATAATCGCGAAGATGACGATCAAAAACGTGTGGTCAGTGTAGAAATGGCTTTCCAGAATGGCGCTGATTATATTGTCGTCGGCAGGCCTATTCGTGATGCTGAAAATCGCAAAGCGATGGCTGAAAAAATTCAGGCACAGATTCTTGCGCAATTTTCAAGCAGACTCAATAATGCAAGGTCGACCAGACCGGTTGTATCTTGACGACTTTTACCTTTAACCTTGAGCCTACGATTATGTCATTTGATCCCGCTTTTACTTCCTCCTACCTGGTCGCTTTTATCATGGGCTTGTTCAGTAGCATGCACTGTATAGGCATGTGCGGCTCAATTATTGGAACGTTAACCTTAAGTCTTAGTCCGGAAATACGCAACAATAAAAAACTACTACTTACCTTTTGTATTTAATTATAACTTTGGCCGGATTACCAGTTACACGATAGCCGGGGCATTAGCAGGCATTATTGAGGCATTTACTGACCATGCCCTGGGTGAAACTCATGGACACAGACTGCTGCAATTACTGTCTGCTGCCATCATGGCAAGCGCAGGACTTTATATAGCCGGATGGTTTCCCCGTTTTGCCTATATTGAAAAAGTCGGCACTGCATTTCTGGAAAAAAATAGAACCTTATGGTCGGAAACTTATTCCCGTAAAAAATCGCACCCAGGCCTATCTTTTTGGTATGGTTTGGGGCTGGCTGCCTTGCGGATTGGTATATGCGGCTTTAGCGCTCGCAGCAACAGCAGGTGATGTCAGTAAAAGCGCATTGACCATGCTGGCTTTTGGATTAGGGACTTTACCTGCGGTCATGGGAGTCGGTATAATGACCGACGTATTAACTAGGTTATCCAGAATGCAGCGTTTCAAACAGGCTATCGGCCTGTTTATGATCGTTCTGGCACTGTTAGCCGCTTTGCCATGGCTTAATCCGATGGCATATCACAACACACACAGCAATACATTAAAAGAGGCTACTATGGGATCATTTTAAGTCGATTATTGGTCAATCTCCTGCATTGGATTCCTTAATTCGTAGCGCCAGAATGGTTGCGGCTACCGATGTAACGGTATTGCTTAAAGGTGAAACCGGTACTGGCAAAGAAGTATTCGCTAACGCTATTCAAAAAGAAAGCGCTCGCGCTGATAAGGCCTTTATTACCCTGAACTGTGCTGCATTACCTGAAAGCCTGATTGAATCGGAATTGTTTGGTCATAAAAAAGGTTCTTTTACAGGTGCGACAACCAATACGCAAGGGCTTTTTCAGGCAGCTGATGGCGGCACTTTGTTTCTCGATGAAATCAATTCATTGCCCTTTTCAATTCAGGCAAAATTATTGCGCTTTCTGGAGTCTGGAGAATGTCTTGCTGTCGGCGACATCAAGCCTTATAACGTCGATGTCCGCATTATCGCAGCGACCAACTCAGATCTGAACAAACAGGTTGCAGCGGGTGAATTCAGACAGGATTTGTATTACCGGCTCAATGTTGTGCCTTTAGAACTTGCCGCCATTGGCGCAACGCACTGAAGACATAGAGCACCTCATTATGCACTTTCTGGCTATGATGGCGAAGACACATTCAATAGCCGCACCAAAATTCAGTAAACAGGCCTTGAAAGTTCTGAAAGATTACTCATGGCCGGGTAATATTCGTGAATTGCGTAATCTGTGCGAAAGACTCAGTATTTTATTAGCGGGGAGAACCATTGAACCGGAAAATCTTCCGCATGAATTTGTCACCTACAGCAGCATGCCTAAAGCAACGGATTTCACCTTGCCTGAAAGTGGTATACAGCTTGACTCTTTAGAAGCCGACTTGATTCATCAAGCTCTCAACCGTACTAAAGGTAATCGCAGTAAATCTGCCAAATTACTGGGCCTTTCCAGGGATACCTTGCTTTACCGTATGCAAAAACACGGCTTTTCCATGCAAAAGCGAATGAGCCTCTAAAAATAAATCTTTAGAGGCTCATATATCAAGACCAAATACCCTGCTGCAACCGCGCATTCCTCATAATTTGCTTCAAATCTTTAACTGTCTGAGCCAAGCCCGAAAATAAGGCTTGAGCAATAATCGAATGGCCGATATTAAGCTCAACTATTTCGGGTATTGCACATATCGCTTCAACATTATAAAAATTCAAGCCATGCCCCGCGTTGACTTGTAATCCTGCGCTGTGTGCATAATGCGCCGCCTGTCTGATGCGCGCCAGTTCTTCGGCTTGCTGCGCCGAATTTTTAGCGTCTGCATAACAACCCGTGTGCAGTTCGACAACAGGCGCCCCGGCTTTTACCGCCGCATCAATCTGCGCTTCATCGGGATCAATAAATAGCGATACTTCAACACCTGCTCCCGTTAATTTATCACAAGCCCATTGCATACGATTCAGGTTGCCTGAAACATCCAAACCACCCTCGGTAGTCAATTCCTCGCGTTTTTCAGGCACCAGGCAACACGCATAAGGCTTGTACTTTGATTGCAATACCAACCATTTCATCGGTCACCGCCATTTCCATATTCAGACGGGTATGGAGCATGTCTTTCAATAAAAAAATATCCCTATCCTGAATATGCCGACGGTCTTCTCGCAAATGCGCTGTAATACCATCCGCCCCTGCCTGTTCCGCAACCAGTGCCGCCTGAACAGGTTCAGGATAAGTCGTACCTCTGGCTTGCCTTAAGGTAGCAACGTGATCAATATTTACGCCCAATAAGATGTGTGTTTTATCCATTTTTATAAGTGTTGATGATTTTATTAATGACTGCTCGACTTTTTAGTGGCTTACCTTGCAAATAAACAGCGATGACTGTTCTCATCAGTATTTTTGCTTCAATTAGCACCTGAGGATCGGTGAATTCTCTTGATTTCATTGCCTGTAAGGTCTTGCCCGAGAAATGACCATCCAGGGCTTCAATCGGCCCCTGTTCTACATTAAAGTGATATTTAGTTAATGGATGGACTGGCTTTTCATTGTGGAAATCATATTCCAGTTGCAGTCCATAACCCACGGCATCCATTAGATCAAGTTCAAAAATCCGCAGTGCCGCTTCTATTTTTGAACTATCCGAAAGACTGGATAAACATTCGCCATAATAGGCAAACACTTCTGGGTGAGGATCGTATTGATGCAAAAAACAACCCACCAGTTCATTAACATAAAAGCCGCAATAAAGTGCGAGTCCTTGTAATTGAATGAATGGTTGTATTATTTCAACATCGGTCAGTGTTTTTAACTCTGTCTTGCCAAAATATGACATTGTTAAAGGAATAAAAGGCTGCAATAGACCCGCAGTTTTGGATTTGGCTTTTCTTACTCCTTTTGCCAACAGGGAAACTCTGCCAAAATCCCGGGTCAATACATCAATAATCAGACTGGTTTCCCTGAATTTGCGCTGTTGCAGGATAAAGGCAGGTTGCAAATAAACAGCGCTATCCGTCATTAAATCCCAGGCTTTGCATGGCGCGTTCATTATCCGACCAGCCTCTTTTTAACCTTAACCCAAAGCTGTAAATAGACTTTCTGGCCGATCAGTTTTTCTATATCGAATCTGGCATCCGTGCCGACTTTTTTCAGCATTTCGCCGTCCTTGCCAATCACGATATTTTTTTGTGTCAGTCGCTCTACCCAAATAATGGCATATATTTTAGTAATGCCGGGAAGTTCTTCGTAGCGTTCAATTTCGACCGTTAAGTGCATAAGGCAATTCATCACCCAAGCGTCGGGTCAGTTTTTCCCTGACAATTTCAGCCGCTAAAAAACGCTCCGGCCGGTCAGTAATCTGATCCTCGGGATAGATTAAATCACTTTCAGGCAACAGCTCCATAATCAAGCTTTCAAGCTGATCCAGATTGGTTCTTTTTAACGCCGAAATAGGGACCAAATGCTCAAATGGAAAACGATGTTGGGCCTCGGCAAAAAACGTCAATATGGCATCCTTGTCTTTCACCTTATCGACTTTGTTGACGGCGAGAATAACCGGCAAGCCGGCTTGCTCCAGTTTTTTAAAAATCACTTCATCATATTCATGCCACGACAAACCATCGATCAACCAGACAATGACATCAACACCGAGCAGTGTAGTTTCAGCCGTCCGGTTTAAATACCGGTTCAACGCTCTCTTTTCACTGTTGTGCATACCCGGCGTATCCATATAAATGGCTTGCCCTGCTTCAGTGGTATTGATACCCAGAATTCGATGCCGGGTTGTTTGCGGCTTACGTGAAGTAATGCTGATTTTTTGCTTCAGCAAATGATTCATCAGCGTTGATTTACCGACATTGGGACGCCCTATCAGCGCTACGAAACCGCAATTCATTTACTATCCTTATTCAATAATTCGAGCATAAGCTCTGCCGCCGCCTGCTCGGCTCTTTTTCTGGAGATACCTGTACCGATACAGGCCTCTTCTATTAAGGGAATCGTGCATTTAACTTTAAACAGTTTGTTCGTGCGCAAGCCCGGACATGGTTATTAAAGTATATTCAGGCAATTCCAGTTTTTTGGACTGCATCAATTCCTGCAATTGGGTTTTGGGATCTTTTTGCCAGTTATCCAAAGACAAACTATTCAGTTTTTCCGCAAATAAATGCTCTATCCATTGTTGACAGGCATCTATACCCTGATCTTTAAACAACGCACCCATAATGGCTTCCAGCGCATCGGACAAAATGGAATCACGGCGAAATCCACCACTTTTCAATTCGCCTGAACCCAGCAACAAATAATCACCCAACTTGATGCTTTCTGGCCAACTCTGCCAGCGAACTCTGATTGACCAGGCTCGCTCTTAAGCCGGCTTAAAACGCCTTCACAGGCATCGGGGAATAACTCATACAGCTTTTGGGCGATCACGAATCCCAGAATTGAATCGCCCAAAAACTCCAACCGTTCATTATTATTAGAGCTTGCGCTTCGATGCGTTAAAGCCATGGTAAAAAGCTGTGGATTATTAAACGCCAATCCCAGCTTTTTACACAATACCTCGGGCTTTTTTATCACTCCTGACCAACCTCAATAACGTCATTAAACTCGACTAAAACACTCAGGTTACCGACAAGTTTTACTGACAACCTCATACTCAATCTGCACTTTCAGATAATTACCACTGTTTGGTGACTTTAATATCATCCTGAGTGACATCGTAGACATAATTCATATTGAACCGTTTGTTTAAGCTGTCTCTGATTTCGGATTCACTTTGTTGCTTCAATATCAGTGGATTTTTTCAATCTCAGCCAGCGCACTGACTACTTTGCTGTGATCAAGGTAAATCGGCGCTATTTTAAGTACCAATAAAACAAAAAAACCGATTAAACCAAGAACAAAAACAAGCGAGATAAAAGTTAAACCTTGTTGACGTTTAGGTGATAAATTCATTTTGATTCTCCAAACAATTTATTAAAATTGCATAAATAACGTGTAGCTTATTTCAATACCGTGCCAATACGATCAAAACCCACACCTTTATCCTGCCAATCCCAGTTCATCCAGATAAAAAAAGCTTTGCCGACCAGATTTTCTTCAGGCACCGGCCCCCAGTAGCGACTATCATTGCTGTTATCACGATTATCGCCCATGACAAAATAATTGCCTTCCGGTACGACGTAAACAAATTCAACCGAAGGCGTGCCATTTCTGATCAGGATACTGTGTTCGACACCCGTCAAATCTTCCAGCAACTCTTCAGCTCCGGTCATATCCTCGCCTTGACCAACACCTTGATAACGCCCCAATGAAACCTGTTTAACGGGGACGTCATTGATGGTCAGTTTTTTATTGCTATAAACAACTTTGTCGCCAGGCAGGCCGATAACACGTTTAATATAATCGACAGATGGCTCTTTGGGATAACGAAAAACGACAATATCGCCACGCTTTGGTTCATTCAGTTCAATCACTTTTTTATTGATAACGGGCAGGCGTATTCCGTAAGTAAACTTATTGACCAGGATAAAATCACCTACCAGTAAAGTCGGCATCATTGACCCGGAAGGAATGCGAAAAGGCTCGGCTATAAATGAGCGTAGCAACAACACAATCAACACAATCGGAAAAAAAGAACGCGCGTACTCGACGAGTACAGGTTCATTTTTTTCATCAAAAATGAGGCCTTTTGATTTAAGGAATAACAGATATCCACCCCAAATTACACCTGTAACGACAGTGGCAATCAAAAGAAAAAAGGAAAAATCAAAGTCCATAATTTATATATTAGTAAAGTGTAGGGGCAATCCTTTGTGGTTGCCCTGATGCATAAAGGGTATGAAGGTCTGCGTTATTCTTTGTTTAGCTGCAAAACAGCCAGGAATGCCTCTTGAGGAATCTCAATATTACCGACCTGTTTCATCCGTTTTTTACCGGCTTTTTGTTTTTCCAGTAATTTTTTCTTACGGCTAATGTCACCGCCATAACATTTGGCGATCACATTTTTTCGCAGGGCTTTAACGGTCGATCTGGCGATAATTTTAGAACCAATGGCCGCCTGTATCGCAACTTCATACATTTGCCGTGGAATCAGGTCTTTCATCTTTTCAACCAGATCGCGCCCGCGATTATTGCTTAAATCCCGATGAACAATGATCGACAAGGCATCCACCTTTTCGGCATTAATCAGGACATCCAGTTTGACCAAATCCGCTGGCTGAAAACGCAAAAACTCATAATCAAAAGAGGCAAAACCCCGGCTGACTGACTTTAAGCGGTCAAAGAAATCCAGCACCACTTCACTCAGCGGCATTTCATAATGCAGAGACACCTGTCTGCCGACGTACTGCATATCTTTCTGTACGCCGCGCTTTTCGATACACAGCGTAATTACGCCGCCCAGATAAGTCTTCAGGAACCAGAATATTAGCCCGGATAATAGGCTCCCTGATTTCCTTAACAGTGCCGCCTTCCGGCAATTTGGCCGGATTATCCACCATTAAAACCTGGTCGGTTTGGGTAATGACTTCATAAATAACCGTGGGCGCTGTGGTAATCAAATCAACGTCATATTCCCTTTCCAGACGTTCCTGCACAATCTCCATGTGCAACATACCCAGAAAACCGCAGCGGAAACCAAAACCCAAAGCCTGGGATGTTTCCGGCTCAAATTGCAAAGCGGCATCATTAAGGTTTAACTTATTGAGCGCTTCGCGCAAATCTTCGTAATTATCGGAACTGACCGGATACAAACCGGCAAAAACGCGAGGCTGAACCCGTTGAAATCCGGTGAGCTGTTCTGCAGCCGGTTTATCTGTCCAGGTGATGGTATCACCGACCGGCGCACCGAAAATGTCTTTAATACCGGCAACTACATAACCGACTTCACCGGTATTCAAAATGTCTTTTTCGAGGCGTTTGGGCGTAAAAACACCGACTTTTTCAGCGATGAACGACTTGCCGGTGGACATGATAGTAATCTTCTGCTTTCTGCGAATACTGCCATGCATAATCCTGACCAAAGACACCACGCCCAGATAACTGTCAAACCACGAATCAATGATCAATGCCTGCAAAGGGCCGTCTATATTGCCTTGCGGTGGTGGAACTTTAATAACCAGTTGTTCCAGGACATCCTGAACACCCAGGCCGGTTTTAGCGCTAATCATCAGCGCCTCATCCGCCGGAATACCGATCACCTCTTCAATTTCAGCCATGTACGCGTTCAGGCTCGGCAGAAGGCAAATCAATTTTATTCAGCACCGGCACAACTTCCAGCCCCTGTTCTATTGCCGTATAGCAGTTTGCCACGCTTTGCGCCTCAACGCCTTGAGCCGCATCAACAACCAGCAACGCGCCTTCACAAGCGGCTAATGATCTGGACACTTCATAGGAAAAATCAACATGCCCGGGCGTATCAATAAAATTAAGCTGATAGGTTTCACCATCTTTGGCCTTAAAGTCCAGCGTAACACTTTGCGCTTTAATGGTAATGCCGCGTTCTTTTTCAATATCCATGGAATCAAGCACTTGTGCTGACATTTCCCGGTACTCAAGCCGCCACAGATTTGAATAAAACGGTCCGCAAGTGTTGATTTACCATGATCAATATGCGCGATAATGGAAAAATTTCTGATATGTTTTAAATCCACGTGTTATTTATCTAATTTAATTGCCAAAAAGACCGGATTGCCCTGCCGCTGAATCAAAATAGCGACCGATTGACCGGCTGGAAGTTTTTTAACTATTTTATCAAAATCAGCCACATCACGGACGATATTATTCTGAATGCGCAGAATCACATCACCACGCTGAATTCCCGCCTCTTTAGCAACACCTTTAGCAACCTCCTGCACTAGCACGCCATTTTTAGCAACCTGTAGAGCTTCTCTTTGCACATCGGTTAAATCGATAACGCTAACCCCCAAGCGCTTATTGGCTGGTTTGGATGGCTGTTTAGCCTTAGCTAATTGCTCATCTTCATCCGGTAATAAGCCCAACTTTGAACTCTATGGTTTTATTCTCACCTTGCCTGATAATTTTTAACGTTGCCTTTTCATCTATAGGTGTTATTCCTACCATGGGAGGCAAATCGCCCGACGTTTCAATCTGTTGACCGTTAAACTCGGTAATAATGTCGCCAATCTGCAGGTCTGCTTTGTCTGCAGGACTTCCTGGAATTATTTTAGAAACCAACGCCCCTTGCGGTTTTTTCATGCCAAATGATTCAGCCAGTTCCCGCGTCACATCCTGAATCTGAACACCTAACCAGCCATGCGAGGCTTTACCGCTGACTTTTATTTGCTCAACAACATTCATCACCACATCCATTGGAATAGAGAATGAAAGCCCCATAAAGCCACCGGTACGGCTGTAAATCTGGGAATTTATCCCCACTACTTTGCCATCCATATTAAACAGCGGCCCTCCTGAATTACCCGGATTTATCGCCACATCCGTTTGTATAAACGGCACATAATTCCCGCCGGGCAAGCTGCGTCCTTTGGCGCTGACTATGCCGGCTGTCACAGACTGCTCAAATCCAAAAGGCGAGCCTATCGCCAGCACCCACTCGCCTACCTGCAGTTTGTTCGGGTCACCGATGGTAACAGCGGGCAAGTCTTTGGCCTCAACCTTTAATAGCGCAACATCGGTACGCGCATCGGAGCCGATCACTTTGGCTAACAGTTCCCGGTGGTCGGATAATTTGACCACGATTTCATCCGCATCCTTTACCACATGACTATTGGTTAACACGTAACCATCAGGGGAAATAATGAAGCCCGAGCCTAAGGACGTGGTATCCCTTGGAACATATCCGCCGCCCTGCTCCTCTAAAAAGCGCTTAAAAAACTCTTCCAATTCAGGGGGCATTCCCTCTGGCAGTTGCTGTTCTTCTGGAGCGTTTTCAGCCTCAGGCGACGCTTTTTGCGTAGTGCTGATGTTGACCACGGCAACACCATTGGTTTTTACCATCTCGGTAAAATCCGGCAATTGCGCCAAAACATTTTGATTAAAAAGAACAATCAGAAAAAAACACCAACTAACTTTCTTGAGCATAAAACCTCCATTCAAAACCATTGATGAAATAATTTATATTACAAATCTTACTATCTACTTAATAGCAGCAATACTCTATAGGGTAATTGATATAAAAAATTGCTATCACACTAAAAAGCTTTATTATCCATAATCAATAACAACTAAGCCAATTTACAGCAATTTAGTACAATACCCTCTCATTTTGATCTGATGATTATCTTTCCTTGATGCCTTATTCCAAAAATTACGATGTCCTTATCATTGGCAGTGGCGGCGCTGGACTGAGTTTAGCGCTTAAACTGGCTGATCAGTCAACACACGTTGCTGTTTTATCAAAATTCGCCTTAACCGCGGGCAGTACCTACTATGCCCAAGGCGGCATATCGGCCGTTTTCGGTGCTGATGATTCTATTGAATCGCACATTGAGGATACTCTGGTTGCAGGAGCAGGACTTTGTGACCCTGAAATTGTAAGACTCACCGTTACCCACGGAAAAAGCTCGATCGATTGGCTGCGCCAGCAAGGCGTTATTTTTACAGAAGAAAAAACAAAATCCGGCGAAAAAAAACTGCACCTCTCCAGGGAAGGCGGGCATTCACACCGGCGTGTTGTCCATGCAGCGGATGCAACGGGCAAAGCAGTGTCGCTATCGCTCATAGAGCGCGCTCAGGAACACCCCAATATCGAATTGTTTGAGTATCATAATGTCGTTGAGTTAATAACAGCGCCAGGCTCCGATCAAACTGGGAAACGAATCTTGGGCGCCTATGTTCTAGACTCGAAGAAACAACATGTTAAAACCATAGCCGCACGCGTCGTGGTTCTGGCAACAGGCGGCGCAAGCAAAGCCTATCTTTACAGCACTAATCCGCAAAGCTCAACCGGCGACGGAATAGCCTTAGCCTGGCGCGCAGGCTGTCGCATCAGCAATATGGAATTCATGCAGTTCCATCCAACCTGCCTTTATCATCCCAAAGCCCAGTCTTTCCTTATTAGTGAAGCGGTAAGAGGCGAAGGTGGCAAATTAATCCTGCCTGACGGTTCATCTTTTATGCAACATTTTGATCCGAGAGCGGAATTGGCTCCCAGGGATATTGTTGCCCGGGCCATCGATCATGAAATGAAAAAACGCGGCATAGACTGCGTTTATCTCGACATTAGCCACAAATCAGAACAGTTCATCCGCGAGCATTTTCCAACAATTTACCAACAGTGCCTTGAATTTGATATTGACATCACCAAACAGCCCATCCCTGTCGTCCCGGCCGCGCATTACACCTGCGGCGGCGTGTTAACGGACAGTTACGCGCGCACCGACATTACAAATCTCTATGCCATAGGAGAAGTTGCCTGTACCGGTTTGCACGGCGCTAACCGTATGGCCAGCAATTCGCTACTCGAGTGCCTGGTCTTCGCTGATCGGGCCAGCGAAGATATTTTGCAGAAGCTTCCCCGCATTTCTCCTATTCCAAAAATCCCAGACTGGGATGAATCAAAAGTCAGTGATTCAGATGAGGAAGTGGTTGTTTCTCACAACTGGGATGAACTGCGCCGCTTTATGTGGGACTACGTGGGCATAGTTAGAACGGATAAGCGCTTACACCGTGCGATGAGTCGCGTGGAACTGCTAAAAAAAGAAATCGCTGAATATTACAGCAACTTTCGCGTTACCAGTGACCTGCTGGAATTACGTAATCTGGTCATTGTCGCCGAATTAATCATCCGTTGCGCACAACAGCGCAAAGAAAGCCGCGGTTTACATTTCACACTGGACTACCCGGAACTGGATAACAGCAAACCGCCGCAAAACACCATTCTGACGCCCGGACATCTACGCTAATGTCGCTAGAATCCTTCTAGCAGAAACTCAACTTCCCGAGCCGCCTTTTCACAATCTATAGCCGATTGCTCAACGCGCCGTTGCAAAAGAAATCCAATATTTAAACCATCGATGTCACGGGAAGCATACTCATTAAGAGGGCCGCATATTTGCTCCATATGCTGTTCAGCCCGTACTAAAGCATCAGAATTTTTGACTTCACCACCGTCCAATAACATCATAACCTGGCTGGTCATGCTGTTTTGCAAACGAAACGCTTCTTCCACATGACGGGCAAATTCTTCCCGTGACTGACCGTTTGCGCCATATCCAAAAAAAGGAGTCGCACACCCTGATAATATAACTGCAACAGCAATCATCATTAAGCTTCGAAGATTAACCAAATCCTTATTCCATATTACCATTTGACTCTTTAAACCACGTTTATGGCGCTCACTGATTAATTAGTCAATATACTATAAATCCAGCTTATCTGAATACGAAAAGTACAATATTCAGCCGAATACACACCGTTTTACAACAACAAAACACCTTAATATTCTCCTTGTTTTTTTGTATTATTCAACCATTCTGGGTGTATACTTCAATCAACTCTTTTACCTATAAAAATTACAACAACCACGGTGTCAATCTGATGACTGAAAAGACAGCAAGCAAATACCTGCTCAACCTTGAAAAACATTTCGCCGCTGACAATCCGACATTGCTGAAAGCATCAAAAATCTTTCATGAACTAGATCAAATTGAATACGATTTAGGACTCATCGAAATGGATGAAACGACCGCCAGTAAAAGCTCATGGTGGCCAATAATCAGCCTGATTGGCGGCAATTCAACAGCCAAATCCAGATTCATCAACAGTTATCTTGGCTCAGAACAGCTGTTTTCTGGAATTCAGGCATCCAGCCACAAATTCACTGTACTACTGCATAACAATCAATCCACCCCAGCAACCTTACCCGGCACTGCGCTGGATGTTGACCATCGGTATCCATTTTACCAAATCAGCCGTAAAATTGAACAGCGGCAAGAAGGCGAGGGAAACCGCATTAATTCTTATCTGGAATTAAAAACCGTTAATAGTGACCGTCTAAAAAGTAAACTGTTCATTGATGCGCCTAATCTTAGCGCTGCGCCAATCAGTCCGGTTACCTCACTGTTAACAAAACATGTCATTGAAAACTCAGATTTGGTTTTTATTTTTACAGATGTTTTTGACTCAACATCGCCACTGATCGATGAATTAATCGAGTTAATCGCCACCCACCAGGATTCCAACAAATTTGTTTATCTCATAGACGAGCCTACAGCAACATTGAGTTCTCCTGCAAACAGTGAAGTCATATCTTCCTGGCAAAGAAAACTATCCGGACTGGGACTAAATACCGGTGAGTTTATTATTCTCCCTAATCAGGAAAATAGTATTAATCCTCAAAGCCCTGCCAACTTTGCCGCTATAGATCAGCGCATAGCCAATGTAGGGCATGACCGTTCTTACCGCGTTCTAAACTCACTGGAAAAGAATATTTATAACATTGAAAATGTCGTGATTCCTGAAGTAAAAGATGCCATCTCACAATGGAAAGATCGAGCAACTTTTTCCAGCCTGATTATTCTTGGATTCATTGCCACCTTTGCCATTTTCGCTGAAATACAAACCGGCATCTTAGAACTCTTAATAGATCCCATCATTGGTCCTGCGATACTTCTTACGCTAATTGCGATCATGACACCATTGCATATTCTTATTTGCAAACTCCAGGCAAAGCTAATCATCAATCAACTAAATGCTCGGCAAAAAGAACTTCATTTAATGGAAAATCTGGCCAATATCTTTGAAAAAAATATGACATTCTGGCGCATGATGCTTCCGATTAGCGACCCCATTGGCTGGAATAAAAAAACAAAAGCCCGTTTAGCCCAGATTTCCGACAAAACCAGAGAACTGGTTCAATCGTTGAATGATAATTTCAGTACGTACAATGAACGATCATTCACCAACTATTCGGATCCATCGGATTTCAAGTAAACCTAGAGAACGCACATAGTTTGTAACGACACAAGCTCTGCATGACTTCGTACAATTAACTATGGATATTTTAAAACAATACCTGCCCCTATGCTGGTTAGAAAATAACCCGCTTGAGTTGCCAAGATCAGTTGATTTTTTTAAAAAAAATCTCTTGTTCTATTTTATTGTTGAGTATCTGATGCAGGCGAATATGACCGACGACCCTTTCGAGTCGTTCATTGAAGTTGGTATAGAAACATTACTGATGCTTATGTTCATAGGCGCCATGCTGTTCGTCAATAAAACCCTGTACGCTTACATACAAGTGGTAACAGCGATTCTTGTTTGCGCGAATGTAGTCGCTCTTTTCATCGTGCCGGTGATCATCTGGCTAACCATCAGCGAATCCCCTTTAAGCTATTATTTTTTTGGTCTGCTTTTATTATGGGACTATGCCTTGGTAACCCACATTTTCAGACAATCCCTATCTATCAATCTTTTCGCCAGCCTGGCCTTATCTTTGCTCTATTTTATAGCCACTTATCTTGGTGCTTTTGCGCTGGGACAATTGCTGTAGTAGTCCTTTGTTCAAACACCCCACCTGACCTTCTCCGCCAATCAACTTCGTGTTGATTCAAAAACAGCCTTATAAGATACATACATCAAGGTTGAAACCAACATATACAAAACAGGCGTTAACAAAGGCATTACTCCAGCACCAATTAACACCGCCGCAAATACAAAAGCCATCAATTTATACATTGCGACATCTGATTTCGGAGGATGCCTATTGCCCGCGTTCTTTTGCCTGACTCCAGCTATAATTTTTAAACAGCATCAACGGATAGCTGAACCAGCTGGCAAAGGTAGTCAGCATTAGCAAGACAAAAAGCAGACGTGACATTGCAGAAGAATAAATCCAGCTGCTATCTGGCGCATTGATTTATCGTCCAGATTCTCCGACCGTATGTCCCAGTAAAAAAAGAACTGACTTATTTTGTAGATTTCACCTGAAGAAATATTGGCCACTATTCTGAAAACAAACCAGACAAAGCACAATGCTGCTTGCCGCTAAAACAGCTAACGGCAAACTTCTTATTAACCGCCCAGTAAAAGCTCACCGAAGTTTCTGCCGAATGACTTCAGGTCGATGTATTTGGCAACCCCTACGCCAACAAATAAACACGTTACGGAGAGAAAAATACCCAGTGCCAACGAAACCCGTCCGATACTAAAAAGAATACCGATAAACAAAGTGTATCCAGCCCAGACCAAAGGCGCACGAACAACAATACTAATGATTGCCTCAGCCAGTTGCCAAAGGTTATTCTTGTCACAAGGAAATCCGCGAAATGCCGACCGCTTTACGCAATTCTTTGATAAAAGGAACACTAATCGCACGCGCTTTTTTTGCGCCGTCCTGCAATTGCATCTTCAATATGATCCGGCGCTTGCATCAATGCCTCATACCGCTCCCTTGCCGGAGTGATGTGTTCATTAATATGTTCGAATAACACCTGTTTCATTTCACCCCAGGCAATGCCATCTGCATAACGTTGGCGTATTTCATCAACCTCTGATTTCGTAGCAAAAGCCTGATAAATACTAAATAAAGTGCAGCCCTCGGGATCTTTTGGCTCGTCCCGGTTCCAGCGAATTGGTTTTAATTTTGTTAATCAGTTTTTTTAACTTTTTCTCCGGCTCAAACAAAGGAATGGTATTGTTATAGCTTTTGCTCATTTTACGACCATCCAGACCGGACAATGTTGCGGCATTCTCTTCAATCACCGCTTCGGGCAAGGCAAAATGTTCGCCATAAATGTGATTAAAACGTCCGGCAATATCCCTGGCCATTTCAATATGCTGAATCTGATCTTTGCCTACCGGAACTTTATTGGCATTAAACATCAGCATATCGGCCGCCATTAATATCGGATAACTGAACAAACCCATGGTAATGCCTTTATCCGCATCGTTTTCACCGCCTTCTTCATTTTCGGCAACCGCCGCTTTGTAGGCATGTGCCCTATTCATCAGGCCTTTTGACGCCACACAGCTCAACATCCAGGACAATTCCATAATTTCAGGCACATCTGACTGCCGATAAAAAACCGCATTTGATGTATCCAGCCCCAATGCCAGCCAGGTCGCAGCGATTTCAAGACTGGATTGCCTGACTCTTTCAGGCTCCTGACACTTAATCAAGGCATGATAATCCGCCAAAAAATAAAATGGTGAAACATTCTCGTCTTTACTCGCTGTAATGGCTGGCCTGATGGCACCCACATAGTTACCTAAATGAGGCGTACCCGTGGTTGTAATTCCTGTTAAAACTATTGCTTTATTCATTAGATAACACTCAGAAGTCTCGTTTATTTAAGATAAAAAATGATCACCATATTACATAAATTCAGCCTAATATCCAGCGGAACAGCTCAATTCATAACAACATTTTAAATCATGCTCTGTTAATGTACTTTTTATAGTAAACTTCGAAGCTGAAGATAGGTGAATCAACTTTAAACTTAACAGGAAGAATTAACTTGCTGGAATATGATGAAAAACGCAACTATATCCGGATGGAAATAGACTGCGACATTACCTACAGACTTGCTGATTCAGATGAATTGCACCAGGGACGATGCTCCTCACTCAGTGGCGCTGGCGTTTCATTTTTTACTAACCGTTATTTTGATTCGGGCAAAGCCATGGAGGTAAACATTATTCCAAAAAATGCGATAACCCCTCCGATGACCGCTTTTATCGAGGTTGTTCGAAGCACCCAACAAGACGACGGCAGCTACGAAGTAGCCGCCACTATAAAGAGTATAAAAGGGGATTAACTCCCCCTCTATTAAAATCATTTTTTATTATGTATACAATTACCAAAGAAGTTTATTTTTGTTACGGGCATCGGTTAATGAATCACCCCGGCAAATGTCGAAATTTACACGGCCATAGCGTTAAAGCTTCGATTTCCATACAGCAGGAGCAACTCAACGATCAAGGCATGGTCTGTGATTTTTCCGACATTAGAGATTGTGTAGAAGCCTACATCGATGAGCATCTCGATCATAACTTTCTATTACATAAGGATGACCCGATCATCCCGATGCTCACGGAAAACAACGAACGTTTTCTTGCCCTTGATGAACATCCCACTGCCGAAGTATTAAGTAAAATGATTTATCAACATCTAAAACAAGCCGGTTTTAACGTTGCCCAGGTTGTATTATGGGAAACAGCCAGCGCCCATGCCTGCTACCGGGAAAACTGACATCAGTCATGAGTTTTGTTAATCCGGTCAACAAGTCTATCTGCCTGGAATATATCTGCGAATCCAACTACCAAAAACTTTTTAAGTTAATTCCGGATTTACTCACGTTTAAAGAAACAGCGATTGGACTTGCACCCCACAACACCACATTTCATATTGCAGTCATTGAAAGCACACCCTACACGATGACTGTTGAACTCAGCCATTGTTTCAACAGAAATCTGGATGAATTTCTGGAACCTGCCGTCAAAATACGAGTTTATCTGGATGCACAACTGGCTGAAGTGTTAAGCGATCATGTCCGCGCAAGCGTATCGCAAGTATTTAAAGATCCCGGCTTAAGCCGTGAAATCATGAATTACAAATGGCGTTTAAACTATTTTCTGCAAAAGTGGCTGGATCACTGTTTAAAAAAAGACTATCAATTCAGCACTAAATCTTTGAATACAGAAGCCTTGGCTTAAGTTGTCTAATTCTTGTGGAGTGATTTCAAACATTTATCTCGATAGCAATACCTGATAGCATCCAAACGGATGGACTTGTACCGACCACCAGCTCAACCCAAAACGTTAGATTTCATAGAACCGCCTCAATGTGAAATCTAACTTAACAATATCAATGAGGTGGAATTTATGGAAAAATATTATGAATAGTCTTACAGCACTCTCTTTAAGTATTGCCATTCTGAGTGGAGTCGCAACGTTTTTGGCAGTAGGGCCTCTTAGCGGTATCTTTTTTATATGGGCCGCAACCATCGCGTGGGCAGCCTACTTTTTTCTGGGCGCCAACCAGGAAGCCTTAAAAAACACTATCGTATGTGGAATTTTCGGCGTTGTCATGGCTTGGTTAACCGCCGTTCAACTCACCAATATTGCACCAGATGCCGTTCTTGGCTTTCCGTTCTGGGCTGCTATCATCGTAGCTTTTTCAGTTGTGGTGCTGTGCCTTGCAGCAGTTGTCCCGGCCCTTGCGCTCAATACCTACCAGCGTATTGGGTTATTCAGCAACGTTTGCCTATCTGTTGCAAACTCCTGACAAACTGAATAAAGAGATTCTGCTGAATGCTTCTTTTGATAACCCTTTAATTGTGATATCCATCTCTATCGTAGTCGGGGCGTTCTTTGGTCACTTCTCAGGACAACTGAGCGCTAAATGGACCAAAGCCTAACACGCGACTGTAATCTCAAATCAAACTGATAAGCTAAATCTGCATAGGCTTAATCATTGTAACGTACAGTGATTAAGCCGCTTGATGCTGCAATACCCTCTGAACACACCGTAACAGTTCAAAGTTGCTTAAACTTTCAATACTGCAACTAACTCTCCGAATTATTTCCACACCACCCAACTGATGCGCAAAAAACAACCCGTACTAAACTGGCTTAAATTACTGTCGGCATTATTTCGCATCGGCCGCTCACATCCCTTGCTATTACTTATTATTCTGGCATTTGGATTGGGCGGGTATGCTTATGAAGTCAAGATTGCCCGACCAGCGTTGCTTTATCAAGGCGCGCCACAATCCATCACTGCGAAAAATTTCGAGACTTGGTTTCGCATATTGCGTAATCATGGCTTTATTTTGGGTTATTCCGATTTACGTGGCAATCCACTATGGGTGGAATACGCATTGACCGCACCTACAGAAAACACACCCCCCTTAAAACGCCCAAGCCGCTTTGAAACAGACGTGCGCAGCATCAATCGTGTCAGTCACGACAGTTATAAGCAAAGTGGTTACGACCGTGGACACATGGCGCCGAATTACGCAATGAGTCATCTTTATGGCAAGGAAGGTCAGGCAGACAGTTTTTTGATGACCAACATCACCCCGCAAAAATCCAAGCTCAATCAGAAGCTATGGCAGCGTCTGGAGGAAGTAGAAATCAAGTATTTTACCAAAACCTTCGGCAAAGTATGGGTGGTCACCGGACCGGTTTTTAGCGGCACGGTCAAGCGACTAACTTCAGACTGGACAGTGGAGATACCGACTGCGTTTTACAAAATTTATATCTCAGAAGCCACGCCAAACAAACCCTCTATCGCTCTGGCCTTTTTAATGCCACAAACGGTTAACGGTAAAGAGCCATTAGCGCAGTTCGTGACCAGTATCGACAACATAGAAGCGCAAACCGGCATTGATTTTTTTGTTGAACTGGACGATCGTGTCGAGACGCCTTTGGAAGCGGCTATTAAGCCAGAACCATGGAACTTGCGAGCCGTGAGCAAACTACCATCACGTTATTAACGAAAGCTCTTCGCAGATTGCCAACAAAACTTTTATCAAAATACTGGGGGCTCTCGGAACTGCTCTATGCGTTGCCTCGGCAATTGCTCTACCTCCTGCATAACCCGCATGGATGTGAGGAATGCAGTCATTGCATAACGCCATCGATGGCGTGTAGTAGAGCACCAAAAGTAGGCGCTTTAGGCGACGCAGGAGCAAATATTTGTCCATCCAGTCGTTCGTGCACGCCCCAAGCAATCATTAATCCTAGGGTTACCCTTCAGTAATAATCCATAAAGAAACATTTATTGATCTGGCTCAATTTTTTTATTCCGTATTTTGTTTAAATAGCGACGCGTTGATGCAAATCAACTGTTTCCCTTAATTAATATAGGTGGAGTATCACTATGAATGAAACACAAGAAAAAGATAATTTCTGGCTTTATGTAGCTGGCCTTGTTTTAGCCATGATTGCTCTCGTGGTTACAATTAAAAGCAGTGAGCATGACAAGTACGAAACCTCTGCAAAAGCGATCGCTGAAGATGCCTCTAATTCAGCGTATAGAAACAAATAAAATACTTTTCTTTCTTAGCAGTAATTATCGTTTTGCCGCATTCAACAACTTAAACACCTTCCTCTGAGTTGTTGAGTGCGGAAGTTCAATTAAATCTTCGTAACCTGGGTTGTTTAGTGATTAAGCCATATAGAAATTAAACAGCCCTTTTTTAGCAGTGGGCAAATACAAAACCCCTGCAAAAGCGATCGCTGAAGATACCTCTAATTCAGCGTATAGAACAAAATAAAAGACTTTTCCTTACTAGCAGTAATTATCGTTTTGCCGCATTCAACAACTTAAAATCCTACCTCCGAGTTATTGAGTGCGGAAGTTCAATTAAATCTTCGTAACCTGGGCTGTTTAATGATTAAGCCGTATAGAAATTTAAACAGCCCTTTTTTAGCAGTGAGCATGGCAAGTACAAAACCTCTGTAAAAGCGATCGCTGAAGATGCCTCTAATTCAGCGTATAGAACAAAATAAAAGACTTTTCCTTACTTAGCAGTAATTATCGTTTTGCCGCATTCAACAACTTAAAATCCTACCTCCGAGTTATTGAGTGCGGAAGTTCAATTAAATCTTCGTAACCTGGGCTGTTTAATGATTAAGCCGTATAGAAATTAAACAGCCCTTTTTTATTTGTTATTTTCAATTGCTTGGATTTAACTTCTATCAGTTTCCGCGTTTGAAAAAGATGAATAATTCGACTAACCGTTTCATGCGCGATTCCAAGATAATTTCCTATTTCCTCCCGTGACATGCTCAGGCGAAATTCCAGCTCGGAATAGCCGCGCATTCTCAATCGGTCTGAAATATGCAGAATGAAGGAAGCCACGCGCTCTTCAGCAGATCGGCGACTTAACATCATCTTTTGTACTTGGGCATCAAACTGGTTACAGGATCTTTGCAGCAACACTTGACTTAAGCCGGGGGTATTGATGGCCACTATCTCAATTTTATGGGCTGGCAAATGACAATAATTCACAGTTTCTAATGCTATGGCAGTGCAGTTATGGATTTGTGAGGACAAGCCATCAAATCCAAGTAATTCTCCCGGAAGAATAAAATCAACTACCAGCTCATTGCCATTTTGGTCAAAACTCAGTAATTTTGCGCTGCCGGAACGCAAGGCAATTATGCCTCTGAATGGGCTGCCGGCATGATATATAGCCTCCCCCTTTTGACGTATATTATCCCGACTAACCAATAAACCGAGCTCACCGACTTCTGACCGGGGCAGCCCTTTAGGGATGCACAAATTATCCAGATTACAGTTTGCGCAAGTGACTGCTGTTTTAGTGGTCGATAAACTTGACGTTGTTGAATTTATCATCATTTTGAAAACGAAAAAGGAGCATTGAGATCAGAATCAGATCAATTTATCAAAAACTTAACTGAGCTACAAGGAATCTCGGCACATTTCCGGACGATAATCCTAGCACAGGGATTTATCCTACCAGAAATTAAGCCGTTTGATGCTGTAAGGCCGCCCTTACACAGCGCAAAACTCCGTAACTGTACTGGCCGTCAAACAGCTCATAAACAGGTTTAAGCGCATTCTTTTGCTCTTCAGGCAGATTGATAATGCCGTCTTCTATCAGCCTGATTTCCTGCTCGGGCAATTCAACGACATCCGCCAGTACTAACATACCCTGCTCCAGAGATTGCGCCAGATGTCCATAAATGGTGGTCTCTTGCAGCTCTCTTTGCTGAGCGATCTGCTTTACGCTGTAACCCAGCCGGAATAAAGCCACGGATTCGGCCATCGTATCCGCCAAGCCAATCGATCCACTGTTGCTGAGATCGACAAATTCGCTGATCACCGCCAAAAACTCATCGGCATACAGTTCCAGCTTGCGTTCGCCAATGCCTGACAGCATACTCATTTGCTGCCGATTAGTCGGCTTGGCCTCAAGCATCGCCATCAAGGTTGCATCATGAAAAATAACATAAGGCGGCACGTCCTGGTTCTCGGCAATCGCCTTGCGCTTGGCGCGTAAAGCATTCCAGAGCAGCGTATCGTCACTTTTAGCAAACTGTCTGCTGGCGCCTTTACTGCCTTTTGTTTTTTCCGGCTGTAAATCCTTGCGCAACATCAGTTGCTGTTCGCCTCGCAGAATCGGGCGACAGGCCTCTGTCAGTTGCAGCGCGCCAAAGCGCTCAAAATCCACGGCAACCAAGCCGCGTGCGACCAGCTGCCTGAACACCGAATACCATTGCTGTTCGTCCAGCTCTTTACCTATGCCGAAGGTTGATTGCTTGTCATGGGCTGAATTTATAATCCGCTCTGTTGCCTTGCCCAGCAACACATCGATCAAATAGGCGACGCCAAAGCGTTGCTGGGTGCGATGGATACAGGACAGCGCCTGTTGTGCCGCCAGAGTGCCGTCCCAGGTTTCCACCGGCTCCAGACAGGTATCGCAATTGCCGCAGGGCTGCTCAAGATGGTCTCCAAAATAGCCTAGCAAGGCTTGCCGCCGGCAATGCACCTGCTCGCACAAGGCCAGCATGGATTCCAGCTTGTGATATTCAATGCGCTTATGGGCTTCGTCGGCATTGGAATCCGCCAGCATTTGCCGCAAGGTGATGACATCCTGCAATCCATAAGCCATCCAGGCGTTGGCGGGCAAGCCATCGCGCCCTGCCCGACCGGTCTCCTGATAATAAGCCTCAACGCTTTTAGGCAAATCCAGATGTGCAACAAAGCGGACATTGGGTTTGTCGATGCCCATGCCGAAAGCGATGGTCGCCACAATCACCAGCCCGTCTTCCATTAAAAACTGATGCTGATGCTTCTGCCGCAGATCATTAGCCATGCCCGCATGATAAGGCAAGGCATTCACGCCCTTGGTTCTCAGCCATTCGGCGGTGGCATCGACTTTTTTACGCGACAGACAATAGACGATACCTGCATCACCGGCATGTTCGGTTTTGATGAAATCAATCAATTGTTGCCGGGCATTTTGTTTCTGCACAATCCGGTAACGGATATTGGGACGGTCAAAACCGCTCAAGAAAAGCCGGGCTTGCTCCAGCCCCAAGCGTAACTTGATTTCCTCACGGGTTTTGTCGTCTGCGGTTGCCGTCAGCGCGATGCGGGGAATATGCGGAAAACGCTCATGCAGCAGGGAAAGCTGGAGATAATCGACCCGAAAATCGTGTCCCCACTGGGAAACGCAATGCGCCTCATCAATGGCGAACAGGGCAATCTGTATTCGTTCAAAAAGCGCGCCAGTCCGCGCTGAAGTCAGTCTTTCCGGCGCAATATAAAGCAAATCCAGCTCGCCGTTAAGCAACTGCTGCTCGATTTGCCGGGACTCTTCCAGCGATAAAGTTGAATTGAGAAAAGCGGCTTTTACGCCCAATTGGAGCAAGGCGCTGACCTGATCCTGCATCAATGCGATCAACGGGGAAATTACGATGCCTACACCGGGCCTGATCAATGCCGGAATCTGGTAGCACAACGATTTGCCGCCGCCGGTCGGCATTAATACCAGCGCATCCTGCCCGGCCAAAAGCTGCTCAATGACTTCCTGCTGCTGACCTCTAAATTTATCATAGCCAAAAACAGCTTTGAGTATTTCAATCGGCTTGCTATCCACAGCGTCCCCACTACGATAATATTTCTTCAATCAGTTAAACCCTTTTATAATGGATCGATTATACAGGACTGCAGGGTACACACCCACTCTATGACAAATTTGAATAAAATGCTTTCTTCAACACGGCTGGAACGACTTCGGGCAACCGACCATCAACACCTGCTCTGCGAAGGACTTAAAGGAATTGAAAAAGAAAGCCTTCGTATGTCCAAAGACGGTTTTATCGCCCAAACACCACACCCCAAAGCATTAGGTTCTGCGCTGACTCATCCGTACATCACCACGGATTATTCTGAAGCCCTGATTGAATTGATTACTCCGCCGTTTGCCGATGTAAAAGACACACTGGAATCTTTACGCAATATTCACCAGTTCGTTTATGACCATCTGGATAATGAAATCCTGCTGGGCGCCAGTATGCCTTGCGGCATTGACGGCGACGAAAGCATTCCCATTGCAGAGTACGGAACGTCCAATATTGGCCGGATGAAACATGTTTACCGGCACGGCTTATGGCATCGCTACGGCAGAACCATGCAGGCGATTGCAGGCATCCATTTTAATTATTCGGTACCTGAAGCCCTGTGGCCTGCTCTGCACCAGCAGGAAAACAGCCAGCTGAGCCTGGAGCAGTTCACCGCCGATGCCTACTTCGGCTTGATCAGGAATTTTCAGCGGCTGGGCTGGTTAATTCTGTATTTATTCGGCGCATCGCCTGCTATCTGCAAAAACTTTTTCAAAAGCCGCCCGGCATTGATGGCGCAGTTTGAAGAATTCGACAAGGGCACTCTGTATCACCCCTATGCGACTTCGTTACGCATGAGCGATATCGGCTACAAAAGCAAAAACCAGGCTAACCTGAAAATTGATTACAATTCTCTATCCGGCTATGTCAGTAGCTTGAGTGCAGCCATTACCACGCCCTATCCTGAGTACGAAAAAATCGGCACTCTGGTTGATGGCGAATACCGCCAACTTAACTGCAATATTCTGCAAATTGAAAACGAGTTTTACAGCACCGTTACGGCCTAAACAAATCGCTGAATCCGGCGAAAAACCGACGCTGGCGCTTAAACGTCGCGGCGTTCGTTACATAGAAATGCGCTCGCTGGATCTGGATTTATTCAACCCTATCGGCATCGATGAAGATAAAGCCCGTTTTATAGAAGCACTGCTGCTCACCTGCTTGTTGAAAGACAGCCCAAAAATTTCGGAGCAGGATCACCAGATTCATAACGCCAATCAGTTGGCTGTTGCCAATTTTGGCAGGAAACCGGGCCTGGAACTTAATAAAGACGGACAAAAAATTCTTTTGCAGGACTGGGCGACTGAAATTCTCGAATCCATGCAGCCGATCTGTGCAATTCTTGATCAGGATGATGCGGCTAAACCTTACAGTTCCGCCTTAGCGAAACAGCAACTGTTAGTCGAAAACCCGGATTTAACGGCATCGGCACGAATGCTGGAAAACATGACACAGCTTCAGCAGCCGTTTGCGCGTTTCGCATTGAATACGTCTGCCGAACATGAACATTATTTCAGCCTCAATAAACTGGATAAAAACAACACACAACAGTTTAATGAAATGGCCGCAGAATCCCTTGCCAAACAGAAAGAAATCGAAAGCAAAGACCAGATCCCTTTCGATGATTTCCTGAAGCGCTATTTTTCACAAAGCTGATTTTACGCCCATGACTACATTCGACATCCAGCAATTACAAACCGAGTTAGACCATAAAAATCCGCGCATCATCCTGAAAAAAGCGCTGGAGCTGTTTGATAATATTGCCATCTCTTTCAGCGGCGCAGAAGACGTGGTGCTGATCGACATGGCTGTCAGCTATCAGAAAAGATATTCAGGTTTTTTCTTTGGATACCGGACGCTTGCATCCCGAAACCTATCGTTTTATCGAAAAAGTCAGAAAACATTACCAGATCGATATTGAATTATTGACACCGGACAGGGACGTGCTGGACAGCTTTGTCAAAAAGAAAGGCCTGTTCAGCTTCTATGAGGACGGCCATCAGGAATGCTGCGGCATCCGCAAGGTTGAACCGTTAAGACGCAAGCTTGCTCATTTAGACGCATGGATTACCGGCCAGCGCAAAGATCAAAGCCTGGATACCCGGCAAGATATCCCTGAGGTGCAGATAGACACCACCTTTTCCACGGCCGAGCACCAGCTGATCAAGTTTAATCCCTTGCTCAACTGGAGTTCGGCGCAAGTCTGGGATTATATTGAAGCCTATCAGGTTCCTTATAACGAATTACACGAAAAAGGCTATACCAGCATAGGCTGCGAGCCCTGCACCCGCGCTGTACTGCCGCAACCAACATGAAAGGGCTGGCCGCTGGTGGTGGGAATTGGATGCAAAAAAAGAATGCGGCCTGCATGCCGGGAATTTGAAAAAGTAAAACTATACGGGCGACCGTCTGGTCGCCCTCTCCTTAGTTTGCCGATGCCGACATCGGCTCATTAAGAAATTTTCGATAATTAATTGAAACCTTAAGACCGGCAAAACGCCCTGCCATTCTAATCAGCTCCTGGGTCTTTTTATCAAAGGTGATTTTAACCTCGTTTAAGGCGCGATCCTCATAGCCTTCTTCTATATGCGGGGTTTCCAGCAGAAAACGATAGATATACACTTCCTGTTCCGCTTCATCTTGAATTTCAAAAGGCTCACCCAATTGCGCCAAAACAGCCGGTTTTCTGGGCAAATCGTCAGAAATTTTTTCCAGTAACGCAGAATTAGCTTTAAGCTGCTTTTTTTCTTTATCAATTTCTGCGCCACCTATTGAGCGTAAAGAAACCTCTAAGAACTTTGGCGGAGCAATTGCCAAAAAAAGTGGAGAAAATGACCAGGCAATCAATCGATTTTCCTTGTTAAAGCTTAAATCCGAATAAAACTTCACCTCCGGCTTAATCATCTTATTGTTACCGTCAACCTTATGAAACAAGTACCGCCAGCGTCTGCCATTCGCTGTAAGATCATCCTGACTGGCATAAAGCCTGGATAAAGAAACAAAATCCTTGCTATAAAGAATGGGCTCTTTAAATTGCAAGGTAAACTCATCGCTGGTCACAACGGCAAAGTAGCGGTCAAACTCATTCATTTGCAGATAGGTCTGATAAGCCCGTATCCAGTACATACAACCAGATAACGAACCTGCCAGCACCAGCAGACCAATAATGCGAAGATATCGTTTTATTGTTTCAGTTTTCATACTATGACTTTACGTTAGTATTTTCAGTTAATGTCGTGTTTCGGAGTCATTAGCCATACTTTCCTGGGATAACATGTTCTCCACATCAACCTTATCAAAATTGTACCGTTCACTACAGAACTCGCAGTTTACTTCGATATTACCCCGCTCCTGCAAAATATTTTCCAGCTCCGTCCGTCCTAAAGCACGCAATGCTTCCTCGATCTTTGACCGGGAACAGGCGCATTTAAACTCAACGGGTTCCGCGTCAAACACTCTGACTTTTTCTTCATTAAACAATCTGTACAATATGTGTTCACAATCCAATTCCAGCAATTCCTGCTCAGTGACCGTATTTGCCAATATTTCGATGCGCTCCCAATCAGCTACATAGCTTTCCTGTGCCGGCAGTTCTTGCAATAATAATCCTACCGCATGGGTTTCATTGGCAAACAACCACAGGCGGGTTCTAAGTTGCTCGGATTGCTCAAAATAGGTTTGCAAAGCGGCCGCTAAATTAGCTGCCTTGTAGCGGAACGATGCCTTGATAAGGCGAAGCATTATCTGATTCTATTGTTAAAACCAGGCGGCCCTGACCGAACATATCCTCTAACGTCCCAGCCGGCACATTTTCATTACTTCTAACCAGGCCTCTTATTTTTCGCTCATCCGTTGCCTGTGCAACCAGCGTTTTAATGTCGCCATCACCTTGAGCCTGAAGAATCATCGAGCCTTTAAACTTGACCGTCGCTGACAACATAACGACAGCCGCCAACGCCTGACCCAACTGCTTCTGTACGTTTTCTGATCCCCGCTGATGTTTTTTGGCGGCTTGCCAGCTCGCTTCCAATTTAACCCATTCACCACGAACGCCCAGGTCTTCAAATAAAAAACGGCGTAATACATCTTGCTCTCTCATGTTTCTCCAGTTAAAAAATCGTGCATTTTATGACATCAGGATCATAATAATCCTTGTTCAAACAATCGTACAAAAATACCACAGGCCATGATTTTTTCATCAAAAAAACTCGTTTTACCTGATCCCGCAGAAGCCTTACCTGGCCGAAACACGCCCATGCCCGTTTCAACCAAACATTTTGTAACCGGCAACCCGATTGTTCCTCCTTTTCCAGCAACGATGGAACAGGCATTGTTTGGAATGGGATGCTTCTGGGGGGCAGAACGAAAATTCTGGCAATATCCCGGCGTGTTCAGTACGGCGGTCGGTTATACCGGTGGCTATACACCCAACCCGACTTATGAGGAATTGTGTACCGGTTTAACCGGACATACCGAAGCTGTAAAAGTCATTTATGATCCGTCAATCATCTCATACAGCGAATTACTCAGGCTTTTTTGGGAATCACACAACCCTACTCAGGGCATGAGACAAGGCAACGACATCGGCACACAGTATAGATCCGGTATTTATACTTATACTGAGGAACAATTGAAAGAAGCACTTGAATCAAAGCAACGTTACCAGCATCACCTCACTCAAGCTGGATTCAAGCAGATAACCACCGAAATTAGGCCTGCCAGCGAATTTTATTATGCCGAGGACTCCCATCAGCAATATCTGGCTAAGAATCCCCAAGGTTACTGCGGTTTGGGGGGACTGGGGGTATCTTTTGATTAAAATCTGATGTCAACAGACAAAAAAAAGGCGGTTCAAAAAACCGCCTTCGAATGTATTAGGAAGAATATAACGCAACTTTCAGCCATGAAACTCTACAAGAGCCTTAAAAGTTAGATTAATAATAGCAACTGAGTTTGCAAATAAAAATGTGGCATATTGTCGCACCTTAAATATTCTCTAATTTCTACCCCGCAATAGCATTAAGATATCCAACAACACTATTAGTCGAATATTAATAGCATCCTCACTTTAATCACTTAATGTTTTAAAAAAATGCTTTCATACGCCTCGCCTAAGTCAGAATTTTCTGCCCTACAAAACCTGAAATGGCTTTTTATTCTAAGAAATCTGATGATCCTTAGTGAATCGATACTTATCGTTTTAACCACACACGGCCTGAATATCCGCCTGCCTCAGCAACAGCTATGGCTGGTTGTGCTTTCAATAGCCGCAGTTAACCTGTATACCTGGATGCGCTTAAAAACTGAGGATCCAGTAACAGAGCTGGAAATTTTCTCGCAATTGGTTGTCGATGTTTTTGCTATCACAGCATTACTGTACCTGACCGGAGGGGCATCAAATCCTATTATTTGGGTATTTCTGTTACCCCTTATTATTACAGCGATCATGCTGCATCAATCCTATGCCTGGTATATGGTGATACTCACCACATCCATGTACACAGTCTTGATTGCATATAACATTCCATTGCCGTCAATAGAGCCCCACATGCCAAATATGGAAATGATAGATCCAAATGTGTCGAACTATGCAATGCTGCAACAAGCTCATGCCATGAGTGATAAACATTACTTTAACCTGCATATTTTTGGCATGTGGTTTGGTTTTGTATTTAGCGCAGGCCTAGTCGCTTTCTTTGTGGTGGAACTAGCTAAAACACTCAAGGCGCAGGAACGGAATCTGGCAGTAGCTCGAGAAAATGCTCTAAGAGATGAGCGAGTTGTAGCATTGGGCACATTAGCGGCCAGTGCCGCCCACGACATGGGTACACCGTTAGGCACCATTGCCATAGTTGCTCACGAACTAGAACAGGAGTACCCGATCCATCGCTTCCCCGACCTGCACGAAAAAACGATTATCATGCAACAACAGATTGACCGGTGCAAAGCGGCCCTGTCAGTAATGTCAGCCTCAGCCGGTGAAATGCGTGCAGAATCAGGCAGCGTCATGCTTCTGACTGATTATATTGATGAAGTGATCAATCAATGGCGCACCCACAAACCCACAGCAAAACTCCGTTTTTTTATCGACCCTTTCGTTGCCACAGGCGCTAGAATCATCGCCGAACGGACACTCACTCACTCACTCATTAACATTTTAAATAATGCTGCCGAAGTATCTCCTCCTGAACAGAGTATTGAGTTTCACGCATCATGGGATTTAGACCACGTCACTATTAAAATTCGTGATTTTGGCCCCGGTCTTCCACAGGAATTAATTGAATTTGCTGGCAAACAGCCCGTTGTCAGCAAAAAACGAGGCTTGGGCGTAGGGTTGTTTTTAACCTATTCCACCATCAATCGCTTAGGCGGTAAAATCAATCTTTACAATATGGATTTAGGTGGCGCCTGCGTGGAAATCACTCTACCCCTTTTAACTACAGAGAATAATAATGATGACAACCCTGGAAACGGATAAACCGCGACTATTACTCGTAGATGATGATGAAACTTTTTGCAAGGTATTGAAGTCCGCTTTAGAAAAAAGAAATTATGAGGTATTGGTCGCTAACGATGTAAAAAATGGAATATCGCTTGCCGAACAGTACTTGCCGGAATATGCAGTAATTGATTTACGTATCGGCCATGAATCCGGCCTGGAATTGGTAAAAACATTGCTTTCTTTAGATGACAATACCGCATGTGTGATGTTGACCGGCTTTGCCAGTATTGCAACAGCCGTTGAAGCAATAAAGCTGGGGGCTGTACATTACTTAACAAAACCCGCCAATGCAGATGAAATAGTTAATGCCCTGCATAAAAATGAAGGCGACTCATCCGTTTTGATTAGTGAAAATCCTTTATCCGTAAAACGTCTGGAATGGGAACATTTGCAAAAAGTTCTGATGCAGCACGATGGCAATATTTCAGCCGCAGCCAGAGCATTAAACATGCACAGACGCACGTTACAAAGGAAACTGGACAAGAAACCGGTGAAAGAATAGCTTTTTACCTAGACTGACTGCACACACATAAGCTAAGCGGCTTTCACATTGTAACGGCAAATAAGCCCATACCGATATCCTTACCACAGCCTTTAAAATTCTAAATAAAAATAGAAATACTTACTACAATTCAACGAGTTAATAAATATCAACCCAATGATTTTAACTTCTCTAATTCTTGTTTCATCACAAAAACATGAAAAAAATAATGTATTTTTTATTTAAAGTTTTGACACGACACCTAATCCCATGATAAAAATTACCCTGTCGTTTATCACTGAATTCGACAAGCAACTCATAAACTATTTTTTGAGCTGCCCCCTTTGAGGAAAGGGACTTAAAACATTATTATAATAATTTTCGAGGATTTAAAAATGGCTGAAGAACAAGTAAAAGAAAAAGACAATTTCTGGTTTATTATTGCCGGCATTATTGTTGCTACTATCGCATTGGTTCTATTGTTAAAACAAGATGAAACAAAGCATTTAAAAAGTGGTGCTGTAGCAGAACTTCAAAAAGAAACGTTCTCTAAAATAGAAGCAAGAAAAACTAGCAACGTTACTGGTACACAAGGCAATTAAAATAATCCCCCCCGTTATTTTTATAACGGGGGGTGTTGTTACTTCCCGTTAATCTCCACCTCGACACCTTCGCATCCTAAACCTGCCACCACAAGTATCTCTTACACAATCAACAAAACTGTCAAGCCTATATCGGTACAGTGAACTCCCTCAAAACACCATCCCTGGCATATCAAAGCAGCCATGAAGTGAGACTTATAATGTTAGATAACAGTAACATCTAGGGAGTTTTGAAACATTAACTAGGCATCTTTTTCTAACGTCTGAATTTTTTCTTCCAGCATTTTTACTCTTTTCAATAGCTCAGGCAATTTGCTGATTGCAATTTGTTCCTTGTAAGCCGTCTTCTTGTCTTTTGCCGGACTGCCGAAAACCTGTGTGCCCGCCTTAACATCACCCGCCACACCGGAACGCGCCATTACCACAGCACCCTGACCGATTGTAACGTGATCAGCAATACCTGAACTTCCGGCCAGAATGGCATAATCTTCAATGTTACAGGAACCGGACACGCCAGTCAGATCCGCACATTATCACGTTTTTACCGACTTTGTTATTGTGACCAATCTGTACCAGATTATCTATTTTACTGCCCGCTCCTATCAGGGTGCTTCCCAACGCGCCTCTATCTATGCAGGTATTAGCGCCAATTTCAACATTGTCCTCAATAATCACATTACCGACTTGAGGGACTTTGACATGCTTATTATTCCTGAATTTATAGCCAAAACCATCAGCACCAATGATCGCTCCTGAATGGATAATGACATTATTGCCAATTTCCACATCATCGTAGATAACTGCATAAGGATAAATCCGGCAATTTTTCCCTATTTTTACATTTTTACCAATATAGACACCTGCATGTATTTCACTGCCATCACCTATACTCGCGTTTTCACCAATCACTGCATAAGGACCGATATACACCTCATTACCCAACGTCACATTAGTTTCAAGCACTGCCTGTGGCGCAATCTGTCGGACTATAAACCCTGGCTGGATGCAATAATTCGACGGCCTTGATAAAACTCATCTCCGGATCAGCACAAACCAGTAATGCCATGTTTTCCGGTACATTCTCAACAGCAAAGCCTTCAGCAATAAAGCAGGCAGAAGCCGTTGAATCATTAATATATTGAGCATATCGACTATTCGTCAACTGAGTGACTTGACCATTTTGTGCAGACGTAATATCTGCAGCGGAATTTACAACGGTTGATGAATCGCCACCTTCAATTCGCGCACCACAAAAATCGGCAAGTTCTTTTAATGTAATCGGCATATTTGTCTCTATTGTTATCCTGTATAGCGCCAAAAAGTCGGCACGAAAATTTAAAATATCTTACTAATGTAACAAATCTGATAATCATCCACACGACCTGTGTTTGGCTGATTACCTAAGTTTTAAAGCGTTGGAGTGTACTCGATTTAATATTATTTTGCTGTTCCGGCTATCAAATATCGGCTTTAAACACCCTTAATCCTGAATGATACCGCTATGTGCGCTGCCAGTGCCCTGATTTACCGCCATCTTTCTCCAGCAACTGCACAGACTGGATGACCATGCCCCGATCTACGGCTTTACACATATCATAGATGGTGAGCAAGGCAATTTGAGTGGCGCACAAGCGCTTCAATTTCTACGCCTGTCTGACCGTTGGTTTTTACCGTGGTTTGGCAACGTATCCGGTTTTTTTCAGTTTCAGCGCTCAGGTTTATTTCCACATGCGTGATGGGCAGAGGATGACAAAGCGGAATTAAATCTGCGGTTTTTTTGCTGGCCATAATACCGGCAATTCTCGCTATAGCCAGTACATCGCCTTTTTTGTGCTCACCCTCAAGAATCATCTGGAGCGTTTCCGGGTGCATTTCAATGTAGCCTTCGGTGACAGCTGTGCGCTGAGTGATCGCTTTTGCGCCGACATCGACCATGTGAGCTTCGCCGGCCTGATTAAAATGGGTTAAGTAGGTCATTAGTCTGTAGAATAATCAGTGAAAAAATGTTCATACAGTTTTATTATCTATTTTTTTTTTGACCCCGTGAATCATTATGTCAATTAAAGTGCGTTATTTTGCCAGCTTAAAAGAAAGCGTGGGTCGCTCGGAAGACGACCTGGACATTTACAGGTTTATCTACAGTCAATGAGGTATGGAATCGTGCTAATCCGGAAAAAGCATTACCCGATAATATCCTGGCAGCCGTGAATATGGACTATGTTGAATTCGATAGCCATACGTTAAGTGACGGCGATGAAGTGGCTTTTTTTCCACCCGTTACCGGAGGCTGAAGATGGCCATAAAAATTAGTGCCGAGGCATTTGATCCGTATCAGGAAATTCAAGCCTATCAAAACGCAAGAACCGGAATATGGCGGTAATTTGGCGCAACCAGTATTTTTATAGGCACGATGCGCGATTTCAATGAAGGTGATGCTGTTAAGGGCATGACCCTGGAATATTATCCCGGCATGACTGAAAAGCAGTTGGAGAAAATTGTTACCGAAGCCCAGCAACAATGGCCTGTTACTTGATAGTTTTAGTCATTCATCGAGTGGGCAATATTTTGCCTAATGAGCCGATCGTGCTGGTCGCCGTGTGGTCATCCCATCGTGGCGATGCGTTTGATGCAAGTCGATACATTATGGAAGCGTTAAAATCGAAAGCGCCGTTTTGGAAAAAAGAGCTTTTAAAATCACAGGATGAACGCTGGGTTGTGAAAAATACAGACGGTTACAAACCATTGTAATTTACTGCGACAAGGCGTTGAAAGCATTTTTCAGGTTCTCACACCTGAGAGTGCGCTTCTTAAAAAGCATTCACCCTCAAGTCAATGAGCGCAATCCAATCCACCATTTAAAACGCAGGCTTATCTTCTGTCGCGTTATAACGGGCGATACTTGCGATGATTTCTTCTTTAGCCTCGTCTATACCGAACCAGCCTTCAATTTTCACCCACTTGCCCGGCTCCAGGTCCTTGTAATGCTGGAAGAAATGGGCGATCTTGGCTAATTTGTCTTCGGGAATATCTTCGTAGGTTGTGACACGGTTATATGACGGCGTCAGCTTTTGCACAGGAACGGCCAATACCTTGGCGTCTTCCCCTGCTTCATCGGTCATTTTCAGCACACCGATAGGGCGGCAGCGAACCACACAACCACCCAATAATGGGGCAGGCGTAATCACCAAAACATCGACCGGGTCACCATCATCTGAAAGACTGTGCGGAATATAGCCGTAATTGGTCGGGTATTGCATGGCCGTCCCCATGAACCGGTCAACCGTCAGCGCGCCGGTGTCTTTGTCGACTTCATATTTAACCGGGTCACTGTAGGCGGGTATTTCAATAACAACATTGATATCGTTAGGAACGTCTCTTCCGGACGTGACTTTCATTAGTGACATGCTTGTTCTCTTTAGTGAATTGAAAAATCATGACATTATATCAGCTGTTATTAGCTTTTTTAGAGGAATACCTGAATGCAGGGACAATTAAGAAAAATGCGCGCCAGACTGGAGCCGGATAGATCAAAGCCGGTCCAGTATGAATTGCCGTTAACCGATCAATTCATTGCCTTAAATCCACTGCTTGGTAAACCGATTAAACTGACATACACAGGGCGTATTTTTTGCGTTCACTGCAACAGAGCAAATCAAGAAAAGTTTTAATCAAGGCTATTGCTACCCCTGTTTTATCTCATTGGCACAGTGCGACATGTGCATCATGAAACCGGAAACCTGCCACTATGCAGCCGGCACATGCAGGGAACCGAGCTGGGGGGAGGAATTCTGCTTTCAGCCACATTTTGTTTATCTGGCCAATTCCAGCGGCATTAAAGTCGGCATTACCCGGCAAACCCAGATTCCAACACGCTGGATCGACCAGGGCGCAGTGCAGGCATTGCCTATTTTTAAGGTGCAGTCGCGCTATATTTCCGGCCTGGTTGAGGTCGTTATTGCCAAGCATGTCAGCGACAAGACCAGCTGGCAGCAAATGCTAAAAAATCATGTTACGCCTATTGATCTGGCTGCAAAACGGGATGAATTAGTGGCTGTTTGCAAGTCAGAACTGGCTGAAATTACCCAACGTTTTGGCCAACAGGAGATTGAATTCTTAGCCCATGAAAAGACTGTGGATATAAATTTTCCGGTAGACAGTTACCCGGTGAAGATTAAATCTTTTAATTTTGACAAGAACCCTGAAGTATCAGGCGTTCTGCACGGCATGAAAGGTCAGTATCTGTTGCTGGATACGGGCGTAATTAACATCCGCAAGTTTTCCGGTTACGAGGTTGAGTTTTCGGAGTAGGCGCGAAAAAACACGACGAAAACGGTCGCCGTGTTTTTGATGAATGCTAATTGCCCTGCCCTGTTTTCTCTATTGCTTAAACAGAAAAATCGGCCAGTTTTTTGGCAATCATTTGCTTTTTCATTACCACATAATCCGGCAAGCCATTTTTGTATGGAGGGTAATCTTCACCCATAATTAACGGCTGGAGATAAGCCCTGCACGCATCGGTAATGCCAAAACCATCGTCAGAAATAAACTCAGCCGGCATCATTTTCTCAACATTGGCGACATCCTTAAGTTCGGCATAGCCGACTTCCCATTGATAAGGGGAATCCGACGTTCTAACGATGGTTGGCATGACCGCCGATTTGCCGGAAATAGCCAACTCTACCGCCGCCTTACCCATCGCATAAGCCTGTTCAACATCCGTTTTGGATGCAATATGACGCGCCGCCCTTTGCAAGTAATCGGCCACAGCCCAGTGGTATTTATAGCCCAACGCATTTTTTACGATATTGGCGACTACAGGTGCTGCACCGCCCAACTGGGCGTGCCCAAAGGCGTCAACACCGCCCGCTTCGGCAAGAAATTTGCCGTCAGCGCCTTTTACGCCTTCAGAGACAACGATAGAGCAATAACCGTGTGCTTTAACTTTTTCGTCAACCTTAGCCAGAAATTTTGCCTGGTCAAATTTCACTTCAGGGAAAAGAATTACCAGCGGAATGTCGTTGTCTGCATCGGCAGCAAGCCCGCCCGCCGCCGCAATCCAGCCGGCATGACGCCCCATGACTTCAAGAACAAAAACCTTGGTGGATGTCGCGCACATGGAAGCCACATCAAAACTGGCTTCGCGCATGGAAACGGCAATGTATTTTGCGACCGAGCCAAAACCGGGGCAGGTATCGGTAATAGGCAAATCATTGTCCACCGTTTTAGGCACACCGATACAAGTCATCTGATAACCCATCTGGTCGCCTAGCTGAGAAACCTTGTTAGCCGTATCCTGTGAATCACCACCTCCATTATAAAAAAAGTAACCGATATTATGTGCCTTAAAGACTTCAATAAGACGCGCATATTCAGCCTTATTTTCTTCCAGACCTTTCAGCTTGTAACGGCAGGAGCCGAAAGCGCCGGCTGGGGTATGCCTTAAGGCGGCAATGGCGGCGTCAGACTCAAGACTGGTATCGATCAACTCTTCTTTTAATGCGCCGATAATGCCGTTGTAACCGGCATAAACCGTACCGATTTTGTCGGAGTGTTGCCTGGCTGTTTGCAAAACACCGCAAGCGCTCGCATTGATGACAGAAGTGACTCCACCTGATTGGGCATAAAAAGCATTTTTTACTGACATGTTTATTATTCCTTTGTGACTGCGTTATTTTTAATAACAATAATTGATTGTTACCAGCTAGACAAGAATTAAAAAGGATGAGAGATGCGTGTACAAGTTTACCGAGAACCTAGTAAAATGCTCATCATTATGTTGTCTGAAAAAACAACCACTAGCAGCAGTTTATCTAATCGTTTTTTAAAACCAGGTATTTTAGTCTTGAATTTTAAAAAACGAATATAATCGGCTTAATTCAAGAGTCATATTGAGGGTATTAGCGTGGAGCTAAACGGCGCACAAATCGTAATTCAGAGTCTTAAGGACGAAGGAGTAGAATTTATTTTTGGCTATCCTGGCGGGGCGGTATTGCATTTATATGATGCTATTTTCCAGCAGGATGATGTCAAACATATCCTGGTTCGCCATGAACAGGGCGCCACGCATGCAGCTGACGGCTATGCCCGGGCAACCGGCAAGCCCGGTGTGGTCCTGGTCACTTCCGGCCCCGGCGCCACCAATGCCGTAACCGGCATTGCCACAGCTTATATGGATTCAATTCCAATGGTTATCATTTCCGGTCAGGTGCCGTCGCCGGTAATTGGCAGCGATGCCTTCCAGGAAGTTGACATGGTCGGCATTACCCGTCCCTGCGTGAAACATAACTTTCTGGTCAAGGATGTTACAAAACTGGCAGAAACCATTAAAAAGGCATTTTATGTAGCAACAACCGGACGCCCCGGACCTGTTGTTGTTGATGTGCCTAAAGATATAACTGATCCCAACATTAAAGTACCTTACAAATACCCTAAGCATGTCGTTATACGTTCTTATAATCCAACGGCTACCGGACATAAGGGGCAAATAAAAAAAGCAGTCGACTTATTACTGACCGCACAAAAGCCGATAATTTATTCCGGTGGCGGCGTGGTTCTAGGCGAAGCCAGCAAAGAACTGACTGAATTCGCACAATTACTGGGTTATCCGGTTACCAATACCTTAATGGGATTGGGTGCTTATCCTGCAACAGACAAGCAGTTTGTCGGCATGCTGGGCATGCATGGCACTTATGAAGCCAATATGGCGATGCACGAGAGCGATGTCATTATTGCCATCGGCGCGCGTTTTGATGACCGGGTAACCGGCAAGCTGGATGAGTTCTGTCCGTATGCCAAGATCATCCATATCGATGTTGATCCGGCTTCCATCTCCAAGACTGTTAAGGTAGACATTCCCATAGTTGGCGAGGTTAAGCCGGTACTGGATCAGATGCTTGAACTGATTAAGGAAAGCAAAAAGAAGCCATCCAAGAAAGCATTGGAAATCTGGTGGAATCAAATTGAAAAATGGCGGGCCGTCAAATGCCTGGAATATGATCGCGAAAGCCGGTTGATTAAGCCGCAATATGTGATCGAGCAATTGTACGAAGTAACCAAAGGCGATGCCTATATCACCTCGGATGTAGGTCAGCATCAGATGTATGCAGCCCAATACTACCATTTCGACAAACCGCGCCGGTGGATTAACTCGGGCGGCTTGGGCACGATGGGCTTTGGCTTGCCCGCAGCGATCGGCGTTAAACTGGCATTCCCTGATGCGGATGTTGCCTGCGTTACCGGCGAAGCCAGCATCCAGATGTGCATTCAGGAATTGTCGACCGCTCTGCAATACAACACACCGATAAAAATCATTAACCTGAATAACCGCTATATGGGCATGGTTCGGCAGTGGCAGGAATTTTCCTATGAAAGCCGTTACTCGCATTCGTATATGGATACTATTCCGGAATTTGTAAAGCTAGCGGAAGCTTATGGGCATGTCGGCATGCGTATCGATAAACCCGAGGAAGTCAGACCGGCTCTGGAAGAAGCCTTTGCCATGAAGGACCGTACAGTATTTTTGGATATTATGACCGACAGAACTGAAAACGTTTACCCGATGATTGAGTCCGGTAAGGGACATCATGATATGACCTTAAGAGTAGCGCCAAGCACACCGACAGACAGGGAGTTGGCGTAATGAGACATATTATTTCTATTCTGATTGAAAATGAATCAGGTGCATTATCGCGAGTAGCAGGCTTGTTTTCTGCTCGCGGCTACAACATTGAGTCCTTAACCGTAGCTCCTACGGAAGACCCTAGTTTGTCGAGAATGACCCTGGTCACCCGCGGCAATGAAGACATCATCGAACAAATCACCAAGCAGCTGAACAAGCTGATTGATGTTGTTAAACTGATCGATTTAGCCGAATCCGTTCATATTGAACGTGAACTGATGATGGTTAAAATCAAAACAACCGAACAGACGCGTGATGAAATCAGAAGTATGGCGGCTATATTCCGCGGCAAAATTATTGATGTTACGCCAACAACATACGTCGTTGAAATGACGGGACCTTCCAGTAAACTGGACGCTTTTGTCGCCGCTATCGACCCGGACACCATTGTCGAAGTTGTTCGATCAGGGCCGACGGGTATTTCAAGAGGCGAAAAGGGCTGCATTTATAATGCAGTTGTAGTCACTAAAACCCTTCTGCTCAATTACTTAATTTATATTTTAAACTCAGAGAAAACAGGAAAAACCATGCAAGTTTATTACGACAAAGACGCTGATCTTTCAATCATCAAAGCCAAAAAAGTTGCCATCATCGGCTACGGTTCACAAGGTCATGCACATGCTAACAACCTAAAAGACTCTGGCGTTGAGGTTGTCGTTGGCTTGCGCGCCGGTTCACCTTCTGTTGCCAAAGCACAGGCCTCCGGCTTAATCGTTAAAGACGTACCTGAAGCCGTTGCAGGTGCGGATGTAGTCATGATCCTGACCCCGGATGAATTCCAATCCCAACTTTATAAAGCCGAAATTGAACCTAACATTAAAAAAGGTGCTGCGTTAGCATTCGCCCACGGTTTTGCAATTTTGTATAACCAAATTGTGCCACGCGCTGATTTAGACGTGATCATGATTGCACCCAAAGCACCGGGTCACACAGTTCGTTCCGAATTTGTACGCGGCGGCGGCATTCCTGACTTAATCGCCATTCACCAGGATTCTTCAGGCAAGGCCAAAGACATTTGTCTGTCTTACGCATCTGCTATCGGTGGTGGTCGTTCAGGCATCATTGAAACAACTTTCCGCGACGAAACAGAAACTGATTTGTTCGGCGAACAAGCCGTATTATGCGGTGGTGCGGTTGAACTGGTTAAAGCGGGCTTCGAAACACTGGTTGAAGCCGGTTATGCACCGGAAATGGCCTACTTTGAATGTCTGCACGAGTTAAAACTGATTGTTGACCTGATGTACGAAGGCGGCATTGCCAACATGAACTACTCCATCTCTAACAATGCGGAGTATGGCGAATACGTTACAGGCCCACGCGTCATCAACGAAGAAAGCCGCTGGGCAATGCGTGAAGCGTTGAAAAACATCAGAAACGGTGAGTACGCCAAGCAATTCATCATGGAAGGCATGACTAACTACCCGGAAATGACTGCCAAGCGTCGCTTGAATGCAGAACATCCTATTGAGGTTGTTGGCGCAAAACTGCGCAGCATGATGCCTTGGATCAAGGCCAACCAGATTGTTGATAAAACTAAAAACTAAAACTTAAATCAGGAAACAATAACTCGATTCAACAATCTGTTTTATTGATAACTGTTTCTTGGTTTATTGCTTAAAAAAGCCCGTCTTGATGATGGGCTTTTTTGTTTCAAATAACAGCCACAAAATACTTGCTTACGAGTCATTATTTGATCAATAGCCCCCTCTCTTAAGCCAAACAATAACTTGAATTTTTATTAAGCTAGGTGCAGTTTGCAGGCTCATTGTATAATTCTACGCAATGTTTTTTTTACTGACTATGAAAATAAGGATTGATTGAAGTATGGTTCCAGAAAAACGCTTAAATCGTCGTCGTGGGATTTATTTATTACCCAATTTATTTACCACAGGCGCTCTATTTTCCGGCTTCTATGCCATTACTTCCGCGATGGGCGGGCGTTACGAAACAGCTGTTGTAGCAATTTTTGTAGCGATGATTCTGGACGGTCTGGATGGACGGGTGGCGAGGTTGACCCATACACAAAGCGAATTTGGCGCTCAATACGACAGCCTTTCGGATATGGTTTCATTTGGTGCCGCACCTGCTTTGGTGATGTATCTATGGGCTTTTTCCAGTCTGGGAAAATTGGGTCTGTTTGCTGCATTTGTACACATGGCTGGAGGCGCATTAAGGCTTGCCCGCTTTAATACCCAGCTTGCAACGGCCGATAAAAATTATTTTCAGGGTCTCCCCAGCCCTGCCGCAGCCGCCATTCTTGCCGGATTTATCTGGATTTGTCTGGAATATAATTACGATATTGAAATCTTCAAGTTTTTTGCAATAGCGCTAACTATCAGTACCGGATTATTGATGGTGAGTAATTTCCGCTATTCCAGTTTCAAAAATATCGACTTAAAAGGTAAAGTGCCTTTTATTGTGGCCATTGCCGTCATGCTGGGTATCGCTTTTGTTATGGCGCAACCGCAAACGATGCTGTTCTTGTTGTTTCTGGGTTATGCGATTTCAGGACCGGTTTTTACCTTGATCATGCGTAGACGCAGGCTACAGGGCCGTAAATCGTAAAATCTGCTTGAGGGTATAAAGCCATTGGCGTATAGTCATAATCATGTTTATTCTACACACTACACATTCTGAAATCACTTTAGCTGGCGCAATGCCAGCCAAAGCAGCGTTGTGTGCATCGTTATGCCTGTCTTTAAGACTGCTGCCCTGATGGGCATCTATCTTTTTCATTAGTTATTCAAATCCCTTTATTTTTGTGTATCAACGTAACAGTTGATAACACTTCATCGACTGCATGGATGCAGGAGGTAGAACACCAACATTAGGCGCTTTAGGCGATGCAGGAGCGATTGCCGAGAATGGAGTTTTTATGAAAGACAAGTTAATTATATTTGATACAACCTTGCGCGATGGCGAACAAAGTCCTGGCGCCTCAATGACGCGCGATGAAAAAGTAAGAATTGCCAAGGCTCTGGAACGTTTGAAAGTTGACGTGATCGAAGCTGGCTTCCCTGCTGCAAGCCCCGGCGATTTTGAATCTGTTCAGGCAGTCGCTAAGGTTATAAAAGACAGCACGGTATGCGGTTTGGCCAGAGCCTTGGACAAGGATATTGATCGAGCCGGCGATGCGCTTAAAGACGCTAATCGGTCACGGATTCATACTTTTATCGCAACATCGCCGATACACATGCAAATGAAATTGCAGATGTCGCCGGATCAAGTGATCGAATATGCCGTCAGGGCGGTTAAACGCGCACGGCAGTATACCGATGACGTCGAATTTTCCCCAGAAGATGCCGGACGCTCGGAAGAAGACTTCTTGTGCCGGATACTTGAGGCGGTGATTGATGCCGGAGCAACGACGCTCAATATACCGGATACCGTTGGCTACAGCGTTCCGGAGCAGTTTGGCGCGACCATTGCCAACTTGATTCATCGCATCCCTAATTCGGACAAAGCCATCTTTTCCGTGCATTGCCATAATGATCTTGGCTTAGCGGTTGCTAATTCATTGTCGGCCGTCATGAACGGAGCGCGGCAGGTTGAATGTACCATTAATGGTTTGGGTGAGCGCGCAGGTAATGCCTCGCTGGAAGAAGTGGTGATGGCGGTTCGTACCCGCCACGATGTGTTCACTTGTCAAACCGGCATAGATACCCGCGAAATTTTGACCTGTTCGAAATTGGTATCATCAATCACCGGCTTTCCTGTACAGCCCAACAAAGCCATCGTTGGGGCAAATGCTTTTGCTCATGAGGCAGGCATTCATCAGGATGGCGTATTAAAAAGTCGCGAGACTTACGAAATCATGCGCGCTGAAGATGTAGGCTGGTCGGCCAACCGTATGGTGCTGGGCAAACACTCAGGCAGAAATGCTTTTAAAAGCCGTATCACTGAATTGGGCTTTGAGTTCAGCTCAGAAGAAGAGTTAAATGAGGCTTTTTCCCGCTTTAAGCAATTAGCCGATAAAAAACACGAAATCTTTGACGAGGACTTACAAACACTGATTTCAGAAGCCGGTTTTGAGGCAGAAGATGAGCATATCAAACTCATCGCACTGAAAGTGTGCTCAGAAACGGGCGAAATACCCAACGCAACCGTTACGCTACGTGTGGACAATAAAGAAGTCACGGGCAATTCTAATGGAGGCGGAGCTGTTGATGCCAGTTTAAAAGCCATTGAAAAGTTGGTGCAGTCAGATGCCAATGTGGAGCTTTATTCGGTTAATAGTATAACCAACGGCACTGATGCCCAAGGTGAGGTCACTATTCGTCTTGAAAAAGCAGGGCGGATTGTTAACGGTTTGGGCGCTGATACCGATATTGTTATTGCATCAGCCAAAGCCTATATCAATGCCGTGAATAAGCTGCATAGCCCGGATCAGCGCCGACATCCTCAGAAAGGTGATGTTTAAAGGTACAAACGGTTTCTCAGTATTGACTATAAGAGTTGATTTTGGATAACGCAACACGTCTGCAATACTTGGAGGCTATGGGCATTGATGTCTGGATGCCCATAGCCTCTGCCAATTATGAGCAAACGCCGGTACCTGATTCTATAGCTGACAACGCTCCATCTGAACCGATCAACAGCTGGGTAGCGTTGCAAACTGAAGTCGCCAACTGCACTCGATGCGGTTTGTGTAAAACGCGCACCCAAACAGTTTTTGGATCGGGCAATAAACAGGCAGACTGGATGGTGATAGGTGAAGCACCCGGACAAAGTGAAGATCAACAAGGTCTGCCCTTTGTCGGCAATGCGGGCCTACTGTTAACAGAAATGTTAAGGGCGATCGGCCTTGCCAGGGAAGACGTCTTTATCACCAATGTATTAAAGTGCAGACCTCCCGGCAACCGCGACCCCAAGCCAGACGAAATTGAAGCCTGTAGAGATTATCTGCAACAGCAGCAAACACTTATTAAACCGAAAATCATACTGGCTGTAGGACGTATCGCTGCCCAGGCATTATTAAAAACAGATGAGCCATTAGCTAAACTTAGAGGCAAAGTACATATTTTAAATGATACGCCGGTTGTTGTAGTCTATCACCCTGCGTACTTGTTACGATCTTTGTCAGATAAGCGAAAAGCCTGGCTGGATTTACAGTTAGCGATGCAAACGTATAACAACATTAAAGGTTGATCATGTGGGGATTGTTAGAAAAAATAAAAAATTTTGTAATTTATGATGCCGATAGAGAATTCTATGCCAAAGTATTTCCTGATTCCGTGGGCGGCGACTATTTAATGCGCATTCGAAAAATGACCAGTGCTGATTTGCCAGGGGTTCTGGAGGTTGAAAGAGCCAACTATAAATTTCCCTGGGGCGAAGACATCTTTAAAGACTGCTTGAAGGCGCGCTATAGTTGCTGGGTATGTGAAAATCAGGGCAAGATTCTGGGGTTTAGTATTCTTGCGATAGGCGTAGGTGAAGCGCATATTTTAAATATTTGTGTAGCACCTACCGAGCAGAAAAAAGGCATCGGCCGTAAAATGATGGAAAATCTTATGGAAGTAGCCCGAGGTCAAGCAGAAACCATGTTTCTGGAAGTCAGGCCGTCCAATAGAGTTGCTATTGCGCTTTATATGGACATGGGATTCAACGAAATCGGCATCAGAAAAGATTATTACCCCGCTGAGAATGGCCGTGAAGACGCCATCATGCTTGCGCTGGAACTTTTTTAATTATACAGACCACCTCACAACCTTGGACTGACTAAAAGACATTACACGCCGTTTGTGTAATGTCATTGACTTCACTTTATCACAATCGCTCTTTTGCTAGAATTAATCAAGATAGTGTTATCACCTCAAAGAGGGACTATCTCACGATTCAAAAAGTAATCCTCCTGCTACGCTGCCTGCATCTTCAAATACCCATTCCAATTTAATAGTTATATCAATTCAGATTGCGGTAACGCACATCTCGTTCAAGACTTATCCGAGTCCATAGTTTTTAAATCCATACAAGTATTAAGTTTTTTATTGCTGAAACTGGGAAAAAATCAAATTCCATCTATACTTTATTTCAGCTTATTTGAGAATTGATGAATGACCTACAACCAATTGATTACTTGCAGCGACGAACAAAATAACGCAAAGGAACCTACAGAATTTAATATGTTTTTGCTGTCGGACTCAGGTGCTTTTAATTTTACCGATTACAAGTTGTCAGATAATTTCTTAACAAATCTTGTTTTTCTTGTTTCCAGAAAGCCAAAACGATTAATTACACATATTCAACGCATTTATTATTGTTACCAGGAAAATTTACAGGAACAGCTTTTTGCTGCACTGATTGATTTACTGGTCGTTTTGAATAGAGGGGGAAAGGCAATCAGTCAACGCATGATAACTGGGACAAGATCAAAGTTGTCTCGGGAGCAATATAAGATACTGCAGGAATGCATGCTTACGGATTTTGATGTCACACTGCTGCCCGGCAATGAATATTCTGTTTTTTCAAAAGGCCTGGTTGGCAGCAGAAATCTGCTTCAACAGATTGAAACGCCTGATGAACAGAAGCATGATCCGCTGGATCTGGCTTACGATTATATTGAATATAGCCAGCTGAATGAAGCAATAGACATCCTGGAAAAAGCCATAATAAATCAACCGCAGAGACTGGAACTGCATCAGTGCTTATTAGAACTTTATAAATCGACTCTCGACACTTCGAGATTTATGAGAATGTTTCATATTATAGCCGGGTTGGATGTGGACATGCCCAACGACTGGGGTACATTACAGGCGTTTTTTTATGAGCATAAAAATGAAAGATGAACGCAAAAGCCCTTTAAAAATCGCTCTTCATGGCATGGATGGGCGAAATTATAAAATGATGGTGATGTATCTTCAAGGCCCCTGTAAAGGGGCAGCTGTTGTTGAAGACCTGAATGCTGAAGTTGATATGATCGATGCCGATTCCGTTCAAGCCAAAAAACTGCTTGAACAGAAGCTGGCTGAATCGGCCAGGCCGATTATTGCATTATCCCTACAGGAACTGACATTCGAAAATATTCTCTATGTAAAAAAACCGGTCAAGACCGACGACCTGCTGTTTGCCTTGAGCGAAGCCGGTACGATGTTGTCGGCAAAGAAAAAACCGAGCCACCAAGTCAGTTCCTATCCTGAAAATGCAACCACTCGTCAGTCGCAGGAATCAATTGCCCAAACTGAAAGTCGTTTATCGTCAGAAAAAAATCAGGTTAAAAAGCAGGCTACAAATACTAATGAACAGAAAAAAACATCAAAACATCAAACTGCAATGCAACTTGATGAAGGAAAATTTAATGCATATATAGGGTCTGTTCCAGGCCTGGATGTGAATGATCCTAAGCAATTTCCCGATGCTGTTTACAATCCTAAAGATTATTTTCAGGGATACGTTCAGTCAGCCTTAATGGTTGCTGAAACCAAAAAACAGGTGATGCACTTAAATTCAGGCTGGAAGCCGCTTATTATTTTTCCGCATAACCATGACATATGGCTTGATGCTGATGACAAACAACTGAGAGCTTTTGCCGGCGTGGCAATGAATAAAATTTCAGGCCCGGGGATGACGCTTACTCCGGCGGAACCCAGTGCAACATCCATCCAGGGGGGCTTAGAAAAGTTTCATGACAAGGATGCATTTGTGTGGAAGCTTGCAGTGTGGACATCTAAAGGGCGTTATCCAAGCGCTTTAGATATTCACAGACCGGTTTTTTTAAGGCATTGGCCAAATTTTACTCGCCTTGTTATTACACCGCATGCGTTAAGGATTTCAGCATTACTTATGGAAAGTCCCAGAACCTTACCTGAAATCGCTCAAGTTTTAAACATTAAACCGCAATATGTGTTCGTATTTATCAGCGCAGCTTATGCGCTCGGGTTGATTGGACAAACTAAAAGAGAAGCCGATGAAATCTTTCAACCATCAGTTATCAAAAAAAGTGAGCAGCAAAGTTTGTTAAGTAGAATTATCGGAAAATTGCGCGCAAATAAATCATAGAGTTGGAACAATATGAGTCAATACAAAATCATTTTTACCGGCCCGGTAGGTGCGGGTAAAACAACGGCCATCGAATCAATCAGCGATATACCGCCAATTAAAACAGATGCTTCTGCCAGTGACATGACGAAGACCAAAAAAGCATCAACAACTGTAGCCATGGACTACGGCATTATGAATCTTGCCGGCGGTGAGAAAATCCATCTTTATGGAACGCCAGGGCAAGAACGTTTTGATTTTATGTGGGATATCCTGATAACAGGCGGAATAGGCCTGATTTTGCTGCTTGATAACACAAGAGCGGATCCATTTCAGGATATGAAATTCTTTCTGGATTCATTTCAGAAATTTATAGCTGAAACTAATGTAGCCATTGGAGTGACACAAATGGATCTGAGTAATAAGCCAACTATTAACGATTACCATATCCAGCTGCAAGGGATGGGGATAAAACCACCGGTATTTTCTGTTGATGCCAGAGTCAAAAATGATGTCTCTCTTTTGGTGCAATCATTACTGTATTCTCTGGATCCCGGCATAGAGGCATAAAACATTGAGCGCCTATTCGTTAACAGAAGGACTCTACCTGTATCCAACGCCGTCCGGTGCTTATTATGCTACCTGTTCTGTGGAAACCGATAAGCCGCGTCAATTTTTAAGGGCCTTACTAAAACAGCCGCAAACCTGTGCGCTTAATGCAGCCAATCTGCAGCAGCTGATGAGCCAGGATGAAGAACAAAAATGCATGGAATTGCTACATCACTGCCAGAAATTAGGCTGGATTCAGGGACTTGATACCGTAATTCCATACCCGCAGGGCGCATTAGAAGAAATTTTGCCTGAGCTGCTAAGTAAAATTTCAGAACATGGCAAAGTGTTATTAGCCGATAGCCAGGGTTTCTATCTGGCCAGCCATGGATTTCCACATGAGGTTGCCGAAGAACTATCAGCATTAAGCGCTGAAATTGCATCCGTGCACGAGCGCCGATCCGGTTTGTTGATGAACAATATGGGGTTGGCGAGTCACGCCTGGGCAGTAATTGATGCGTCCGGTAATAGTCAGGTTGGATTCTGGCCATTATTTATCGGCAATAATCGCTTTGTTGTTGCCATTTCAGGAATACCCCATTTTAACCAATCGGAATTTGTTTCTCTGGTTTGGGCATTAAGCATACGCTATACAACTAAATAACATTGAATCTATATTTACTATCACAAGCTTACCAAAAGAAAGGAAATTAAAATGCGCGCAGATATGCTGACTTCTATATTAACAGAACTAAATGGTACTTCAGCAGATATACAAGCATCAGGCGTTATATCAACCGATGGACTGATGATGGCTTCTGTATTACCAGCCGGTTTAGATGAAGACAGGGTTGGCGCAATGAGCGCAGCAATGCTCTCTTTAGGTGACAGAACAGCTAAAGAATTGGCAAGAGGTACATTAGAACAGGTGTTGATTAAAGGTGCTTTGGGATATGTACTAATGACTTATGCCGGCGAAGAATCGGTGTTAACGGTCATGGCAAAACCAAATGCTAAATTAGGTCTGATTTTTCTGGATGTAAAACGGGCAGCAGAAAATATTGCTGATTTGTTATAGACCACTTGATTAAGAGGGCTGCAGATGCTTCACGATATGAAACCTGAAGATATAGTCGGAGATTATAAGGGAATCACCCTCAATTTATTCGGCAATATACCTCGGAAAATTTTATATACCCAGATTGAAACCCCTTATCCCGATGGCAAACTCATCGTTTCCACAACCGATACCACTGGCGTCATTACCCATGTCAACAAATCCTTTGTTGAGATGTCCGGCTACACCGAGGAAGAACTAATCAATGCGCCGCATTCGATTTTACGGCATCCGGACATGCCGCCGGCGGCCTTCAAAGACCTGTGGGACACCGTACAAAAAGGTAATAAATGGCAGGGTTTTGTAAAAAATCTGCGTAAAGACGGCGGTTATTATTGGGTTAAGGCAACAGTCATCCCAAATGTCCGGAATGGAAAAGTAATGGGTTATACCTCAGTACGTCGAAAACCCTCACGAACCAAAGTGGAAGAGTGCATCAAGCTTTATCCGACTTTGTTTTAATCCACCCGGAATCCCATCATGTCGAATTTATTTACCATCAGTCCAGATTTTTCTCCTGATCACATTTCAGGCTGGTATATCTTTAATACCTGGCTTCAAAAACAGACCGGGGAAGCTATCCATTTGGAAATGTATGACGATTTTCATAGCCAGAGAGAAGCTATAAAAAGCGATAAAATTGATTTAATTTATGCCAACCCCTTTGATGCCGCCATGCTGGTGCGTGAAAAAGGTTTTTTACCCTTGGTAAAACCCATTGGCAGAGCCGATGAAGCTATCATTGCCGTCAACGCCAATAATCCGGTAGAAGACGTCGCTCGTTTATCACCGGGTATCAGGGTGGCTGTCACGGAAGACCCTGATGTTCACTTGATGGGCATGATCATGCTGGAACCCGGCGATTTGGATGCTGGCAATGTAGAAACCAATGTTTATGACACTTATGTTCTTGTGGCCAAACATCTACTGCGCGGAGATGCCGACGTAGGCATTTTCCTGGCTGAAGCTTATGATGATTTATCGAATATGATTAAGAGCCAACTGAAAATTTTGGTTCGCAGCCAGATTAGTGTTATTCATCATTCTCTGATGATCGGACCTAAACTGGCTGGCAGAAGAGATGAAATTAAAAGCCTGCTCATAGAAATGAGCCATGATGAAAAAGGAAAAGGCGTTTTGAAAGGCCTGGGCTTTGATGCCTGGATTGGTGTTGAAGATGAAGAGATGGAATTTATGATCGACCTTATGGATACCTTGAATACTTAGTTATGGTACAAAATGCACTGCAAGCAGGCGTATTGATGAAAAAATCATGCTCTATCGCTTGCAGTGCTAAAGTCGGTACTCTAAGTTCCTTCTTCCATAAAGACGCCAGTGTCGCTTTATGGAAGAAGGTTAGGAATATAAAAACTGTTTTTTATATTCGGAGACTGTAATTCAGAAATTACAATTACTTCAAATCACCGGTCACATGCGGTTCAATCAGTTGGTACAACAATTGATGCATTTTTGGACTTGCGGCGATGACATTACCTGATTCCAGGTATTTATCATTGAAAGAAAAGTCGGTTATCACGCCGCCCGCTTCCTTCACCAACAAGATGCCCGCCGCCATGTCCCATTCCATCAAGCCTATTTCCCAAAAACCATCCAATCGGCCGGCAGCAAGATAAGCCAAATCAAGCGCCGCAGATCCTGCGCGACGAATCCCTGCTGCATCAATGGTTACTGCGCGAAACATGCCCAAATAGGCATCAAGATGTTGCTGAGTTTTAAACGGAAAGCCTGTGCCAATTAATGCGCCTTTCATGCTGTTTTGAGCCGTTACTCTAAGCCGGCGATTATTCAACATCGCGCCGCCGCCGCGTTTGGCGGTGAACAATTCATCCCGCAACGGATCATAAACGACGCCGACTTCAATCCTGCCTTTGTGTTTTAAGGCGATGGAAACGGCGTATTGAGGAAAACCGTGCAGAAAATTGGTCGTTCCGTCCAGCGGATCAATAACCCAGATAAAATCATTGCCTTTGTGTACCCCGCTTTCTTCTGCCAGGATGCTGTGTTCAGGATAAGCGGTTTTAATAATGTTGATGATTTCCCGTTCGGCCATACGGTCGACTTCGCTGGCGAAGTCATTCTTACCTTTTTGGTCGATTTGCAGGCGGCCAACATTGTCGGATGAGCGAAGTATCAAGTCGCCAGCGCTTCTTGCGGCACGGACGGCGATATTTAACATAGGTTGCATAGGCGAATTTATATGAGTGCGGACTGGATGAACAGATATTTGCTCCTCGGTAATTGCTCCTGCATTACTCTACTACACGCCATCATGGCGCTATGCAATATCTGCATTCCCAACGTCCATGTGGGTTATGCAGGAAGTAGAGCAATGCAGGAGCAATTGCCGAAAACGTCATATAATAACAAATCTTTTGCTAAACTTGGCTCTTTTTTCAACAAAGGACAACACCTTGCTGTCTAATATAAAAATTGTTTTGGTCGAAACAACGCATCCGGGAAATATAGGCGCCGTTGCCCGTGCGATGAAGAACATGAAGATGAATAATCTGTGGCTGGTTTCGCCTAAAATTTTCCCCAGCGCCGACGCAACATCAAGGGCTTCCGGCGCGGATGACGTTTTAGCGGGCGCAACCGTCTGCCAGACGTTACAGGAAGCCATTGCTGATTGTCAGTTGGTGATTGGCGCCAGCGCCCGAGGCCGCACCATTAGCTGGCCTGAAATAACACCCAGAGAATGTGCAGAGAAAGTTTTAATTAATGAACCCGGCAACAAAGTAGCTATCGTTTTTGGCCGGGAAAATTCAGGATTAAAAAATCACGAACTCGATCTGTGTCACTTCCTGTTGCGCATCCCCTGCAACAGCGAATACAGCTCCTTGAATATTGCGGCAGCCGTGCAAGTCGTGTGTTATGAATTATTTGTTGCATCCGGGCTAGCTGAACAGGAAGCAATAGTCGTTGGCGATAAAGGTGAAGACCCTTTAGCCACAGCGGCGCAAATGGAGTCTTTCTATACGCATTTATCAGAAGCATTAACCGATATTGGCTTTATGCATCCAGCCAAATCGAAATCTATTATGCGGCGACTGCGCCGGATTTATAACCGGATACAAATGGATACTAAAGAATTGGACATACTCAGGGGTATCTTAAGAATGTCTCAGGGTAACAAGAGGAATAACTGATGTTTAGCAGATTGAAAGAAGATATTGCGTGCGTCTTTGAGCGAGATCCGGCAGCGCAATCTGTCTTTGAAGTGATTACTACCTACCCTGGATTTCATGCCCTTTTAATTCATCGAGTCAGTCATTTCTTCTGGCTAGCCGGATTCAAATGGCTTGCCCGATTTATTTCATACTTCAGCCGATGGCTGACCGGTATTGAAATTCATCCCGGCGCGATGATCGGCAGGCGCTTCTTTATCGATCACGGCATGGGCGTGGTGATCGGCGAAACTGCCATTATCGGCGATGACTGCACTCTGTATCATGGCGTAACCTTGGGCGGAACCAGCTGGGATAAGGGCAAGCGTCATCCGACCCTGCATAACGGCGTAGTGATAGGCGCAGGAGCGAAAGTCTTGGGACCTATTGATATTGGTGAAAACGCCCGGGTCGGATCAAACTCGGTGGTCTTAAAACCGGTACCGGCGGGTGCAACCGCCGTTGGAATCCCTGCTCACATCGTCGACCCTAATAGCAAAGCCGCTACAGCCGAGCGTGACAAGATTGCCTACAAAATGGGTTTTCATGCCTACGGCGCAACAACCGACGTGCCCGATCCAATCGCCTATGCCATCAATCACATGCTGGATCATATTCAAGCGATGGATAAACAGCTGGAAACCATGCAAAAAGCACTCAATGATGCCGGCATTAAATACACAGAAGCCCCTCTCACTAAATTAGACGGCTGCACGATTGAAGACAGCTACACACAAAAGAACGAGGAATAAGGCTGGAAGCTTCTGGCAAAAAATTCTTTATAACTTTTATACACATAGGTCATACACGTTAAGCGCAATAGTTGACTATTTTGCTGGGTTAAGTATAGTAACAATAACTCAATGGTATTTATGAAGGATGATTTATTGTGCGATTAACCACTAAAGGTCGCTATGCGGTAACTGCAATGCTGGATTTGGCTTTTCACAGTCAAATCAAGCCAGTTACCTTAACAGACATCGCGGCTCGCCAAACTATCTCCCTGTCTTATCTGGAACAATTATTTGCGCGCTTACGCCGTGCAGGTATGGTAAAAGGTGTGCGCGGGCCGGGCGGCGGGTACAAACTATGCAAAAACACAAGTGACATCAATATTGCAGATATTATTGCCGCTGTCGATGAGACGATTGATTCAACCAAATGTGGCGGCGAGGAAAATTGCCAGAAAGATCAAGCCTGTTTAACACACGATCTATGGATGGGATTAAGTGAACAAATTAGAAATTATTTGAAAGGCATCACTTTGGCCGAGTTACTGGAAAAGAATCATGTTCAGGATATTGCCCAAAGACAGGATCAGGAAGCTCATCGAATCATTGAAATTCATCGTCACCTAGGATAATAACTGATCTGAATGATCTACCTTGATCATAACGCAACAACGCCGATAGATGATCGCGTCCTGGAGGCGATGCTACCCTTCCTGACAACCTTCTACGGAAATCCTTCCAGCTTATACCGTCACGGTAGAGTCGTTAGCAGCGCCATAGACGCCGCCCGCGAGCAGGTTTCAGCATTGATTGGCGTGCAGCCTGCGCAGGTCGTTTTCACCAGCGGGGGCACTGAGGCCAATAACATGGCATTGGCAGCGCTGCCACCTCAAGCCGGACTCGCTGTTTCAGCCACTGAACACCCCTCCGTTATCGAGCCTGCCCTGCATTTAAAAAGCCGGGGTCATGAACTTGCCATGATTAATGTCGATGCGAACGGGCTCATCACGCAGGAAACCATCGACGAGATTATCCGATTGAAACCCGGCCTGGTTTCAATCATGCTGGCAAATAATGAAACAGGCGTGGTTCAGGATGTCGCTCGATATGCCAAGCAACTGAGAGAACACGGCATCATTATTCATACCGATGCCGTACAGGCGCTGGGCAAAATCCCCGTGGATTTTAAACAGCTGGCCGTGCATTTAATGTCGCTGTCCAGCCATAAAATATACGGCCCTAAAGGCTGCGGCGCACTGGTATTTGAAAAAGGCGTGACCATAAACCCAATCTTATTGGGTGGCGGACAGGAACAGGGACTCAGGGCCGGCACTGAAAATGTCGCCGCCATAGTCGGATTTGGCAAAGCCGCAGAGCTGGCGAGAATCGAGCTTGCCGAACGCAGTGATCATCTGCTGAAATTAAAAACAGCGCTGGAGGATGGCTTGACCGCTATACCCGGCTTAACAATTTTTGCTCAACAGGCAAAACGGCTGCCTAATACTCTCCAGATTGGAATTCATGGCATCGATGGCGAAATGCTGTTGATGAAGCTGGATAAAAAAGACATCTGCCGTTTCCAGCGGATCAGCCTGTGCCAGCGGCGAAAACGAACCCAGTCCGGTATTAACGGCTATGGGTATTGAACCTGGTCATGCAAAAAGTGCAATCCGCATCAGCTTGGGAAAAGCCAACACCGAAGCTGAAATTTTTGAATTTATTAAACAATTGAAATCCTTAAATCTAAAAGGATAAAGAGGTCATATGTCTGTCTCATTAACTGAAAATGCAGCCCGCCAGATTAAAAAACAGCTGGAAAAACGCGGCAAGGGAATTGGCTTAAAACTGGGCGTAAAAAAATCCGGTTGCTCGGGCTATGCTTATGCGCTTGATTATGCCGACACGCTTAATGAAGGCGATGCCGTGTTTGAAAATTTCGGGGTTAAAGTGATCGTGCCTGAAGCGGATATGGAATTTGTCGACGGTATAGAGTTGGATTATCGCAGAGAAGGTATTAACGAAGCCTTCCAGTTCAATAACCCCAATGTGAAAGGAACCTGCGGCTGCGGTGAAAGTTTTTCTGTTTCATAATCTAACAGCTGATTTGTTCCTGTAGCGTTTATTGGCAGGGACGAAACGTCCATCTACCTGCTGAAATAGCTCGCAGGCTGCGCAACATCAGTTATGGAGCCGACCTAATGTTAAAAACACTTTTCACATTACCCCGCACCGTCTGGCTCCTTGGACTGGTCAGTTTTTTCAACGATACCGCCAGCGAGCTGGTCTATCCCCTGGTGCCTCTTTATCTCGCCTCAGTACTCATGGCCGGCCCCAAAGCCTTGGGTCTGATCGAGGGCATCGCCGAGGCCACGGGCAGCTTGTTAAAGCTGTTTTCCGGCGTGCTGTCGGATCGCCTGCAATCCACCAAGCATTGGGTGGTAGGCGGCTATACCGTGGCAGCCATCGCCCGCCCGCTACTGGCCTTTACCACAGCCTGGCCGATGGTTCTGGCGCTGCGTTTTGCAGATCGTGTGGGCAAAGGCCTGCGCTCTTCGCCACGGGATGCGTTGCTGGCTCTGACCGTGGACAAGGAACATCGCGGACTGGCTTTCGGCTTGCATCGGGCTATGGACAATGCTGGCGCCGTCGTGGGACCGCTCCTGGCGGCCTGGTTGCTGGCCGAACACATACCTTTGAAAGACGTTTTCCTTTGGGCCTCCTTGGGCGGAGTTATAGCGGTGACTCCTGGCTCTGTTCGTAAAGGAGCCGAAGCGCCACGCCGACATGCCTGTCCATCGTTTCAACTGGAGCGTGAAAGCGCTGCCCGCGCCCTTCAAGCGTTATCTGATGGTAGTGGCGCTGTTCACTCTGGGTAATGCCTCCAACATGTTCCTGCTGCTACGCGCGAAAGACATGGGCTTTCCCGAATATCAGGTGCCGCTGCTGTGGGCGTTGGTGTCATTTACTGCGGCGCTGTTTTCCACGCCACTGTCCGCCCTTTCCGACAAACTGGGACGCGTCCGCCTCATCGTCGGCGGCTGGGTGGTTTATAGCGTGTTTTACCTGTTGCTGGGACTCAACGGCCACCCCTTGCTGGTGTGGCCGTTGTTCGCCTTCTATGGCTTGTTCATGGCCGCAACCGAAGGCGCCGAGAAGGCGCTGGTTGCTGATATGGTGCCGAAGGAAGTGTTGGGCACGGCCTACGGCTGGTTTAACCTGACGGCCGGCATCATGCTGCTGCCGGCCTCGATCATCTTTGGCTGGCTGTGGCAAGCGGACAAATCCGCTGACCGCTTTCGGGTTTGCCGCTGCCTGTGCCCTGCTGGCCGCTTTGTTGTTGCGGGTTTGGGTGTTGCCGTCGTCCCGCCAAATGAGCTAAATGCCTTAACGCATTTGCCAGTGCATGTTGTAACTGGTTTCCCTGTCGAAATTTTTCCAGATGACATCAGGATTGACTAATGGTTCAGTGGGAATCATAAACGTCGCCAGATCCACTGCTCCCAATAATGTACGTCCCAGCATGTGCACAATGCCGGTCATAAATCCGGCTGTCGCGGCATAAGCAGGATCATGTGTACGGTTGGTTACCATGATGGTCTTGGGGATTTCCGCAACGCCAGTCACCACGTTAACAATGCCTGTCCCCAGCTTTTCGCCTACTTTCGCGGGGTAACCTTCGGCCATTGCAGCATAAGGTGTGGCAAAGAATAGCGCAGACAGTATCAACAGTGTTTTAAACATCTTTTTCATCTGTAACTCCATTAAAATAAATTAGATTAAAACCAGCATTCCGGTCATTGAAGATACTAACATACTGTAAATGATGCGTACAAACTGAGACAGGTTTCTAACTATTTGATTTATTCTGCGAATAATCGCCTCCGAGTCCTTATCCATCCGTATCAGTTTGGCTTTTAAATTTCCCATAGCGCAGCAAGATGGCGGGCAGTAATAATAGGTTCAGCAGCGTCGAAGAAGCCAGGCCGCCGATGATGATCGCCGCCATCGGCCCCATGATCTCACGCCCCGGATTATCGCTGTTGAACGCGATCGGGAACATGGCCAGCGCGGTAACCAGCGCCGTCATCAGGATGGACGGCAACCGCTCCTGCGCGCCCAGTACGGCGGTTTCCAGATTCCAGCTCTTGCCTTCGACTTCGACCAGATGGCGGTAATGCGACAGCAGCATGATGCTGTTGCGCACGGTGATGCCGAACAGCGTCACAAAGCCCACGACCGAACCGACCGACAAGGTTGCGCCGGTCAGCACCACGGCGGCAACCCCGCCGATCAGCGCAAAAGGCAGGTTGGCAAGGGTCAGCAACACATGGCGTATGCTGCCGATGGCGATATAAATAAAAATCAGCACCCCGGCTCCGGCCAGCAGCGAATGCAGGATTAGCTCCTTGCGCGCCTGCGCCTGTTCAATCGCCGCGCCGGTGAATTCGGGATAAATATCCGCAGTGAACGGAATCTCCTTTAACACCCGCTCTCTAAGCTCCTCGATAAAATCATCCAGATCCCGGTCGATCACGTTGCCGGTGACGGTTTGCCGCCGCTGCGAGCCTTGATGCAGGATGTTGTAGCGGCTGGCCGCATGCCTGATTTCCGCGACCTGCTCCAGCGTGATCATCGTCCCGTCCTGCGTCCTGATCGGCAGCTTGCCTATCGATTCAGGCTGCTGCCTTAGCTCCGGCGTCAGGGTCACCGCGACGTTGTAGATTTTGTTGCCCTGAATGTTTTTGCCGACCACCCGGGTTTCGTAAGCGGCCTGCAAGGTATCGACAATCTGCGCCGGCAACACGCCCCAGAAGCCGAGCTGGTCAAGATTCAGATTGATTTGCAGCAGCGGCGTGCCGGGCGGCGAGCGCAACTGCACATCCGTAGCGCCGGAAATGTCCCGCATAATATCGGCGACCGCCTGCGCCTTGCCGTCGATGACATTCAGGTCATTGCCGTAAATGTTGACCACCACCGGCGAGGTGTAGCCGGAAATGGTCTCATCGACCCGTTCCGTCAAAAAGGTATTGGCTTCAAATAAAATGCCGGGGAAACCCGTCAGAATCGCCCTTAACTTGTCCAGTATCTCCTGCTGCTCCGAGCCCGACATCGGCTCAAGCCGGACCTCATACTCGCTGTAATGGCTGCCGTAAGTGTCTGCGCCCCGCTCTGCCCTTCCCGCCCATTGCGATACCGATTGTATGCCGGGAATCGCCATAAACTGCTCGGTCAGTTTGCTGCCGATTCTTATCGATTCCTGCAACGACGTGCCGGGAATGCTGGTGGTGTGGACGATATAATGGCCTTCCCGCAGTTCGGGCAGGAATTTGCTGTCGAGACTGAAAAGAGCCAGCAAGCCCTGACAGGCAAACGATAACGCTGCCGATAATGCACCGGCTTGAAATGGCTGGAAACCTTGCCCAACAAATCCTTGTACAGCGGCTTGATGCGCTTGATCAGCGGCGGGTCGTCATTGGCGATCACAGCGTTGCCCAGCAAGGCATAGCACAGCGCCGGCGTTAAGGTCAGCGCCACCAGCAGCGACATTAAAATCGCCAGAATGTAGGAATAACCCAGCGGCGCAAACAGGCGACCGGCAACGCCGTTTAAGGTTAACAACGGCACAAAAACCAGCGCGACAATAAAGCTGGCGTAGACCACTGAGCTACGCACCTCCAGCGATGCGCTATAAACCACGTCGGCAATCGGCAGCGGCTGGGCTAACAAACGGTTTTCGCGCAAGCGCCGGAAAATGTTTTCGGTATCGATAATCGCATCGTCAACCACCTCCCCCAACGCGATAGCCAGGCCGCCCAGCACCATGATGTTGAGGTTAATCCCGCTTTCCAGCAGCACAATCACCGCGCCAATCAAAGACACCGGAATAGCCAGCGCAGAAATAAACGCAGTGCGGAAATTGAACAAAAACAGGTACAGGATAATCAGCACGAACAGGCCGCCGACCAGCAAATGCCCCGACAGATTGCTCAGCGAACGCTCGATATAATCGGCAGGACGGAACAGGTGCGAGTAAAAGTTAATCGCCTGTTTGTTGAAAATAGGCTCGAACTCTTTCAGCGTCTGCTTCTACCTGTTTTGACACCGACAAGGTATTGGCGCCGTACTGCCCGATCACCATCATGACGATGCCGGGTTTACCCAGAATTTGCGCCGCGCCGATGGGCGGCTCCGGCGCATATTGAATCGTGGTGACTTCGCCCAGCGTAATGTTGCGCCCCTGATCCCGCTTGACCAGAATTTTGCCGAATTGCTCCGGCGTGGCGGGTTGCCCCGTTACCTGCAAGGTGAAGCGCTGGTTGTTGTTCTCGATAAAACCGCCGCCCTGAATGTTTCCGGCCTGTGACGCGGCCTGGATAATGTCCTCCAGCGTCAGGTTAAAGCGATGCAGTTGCAGCGGATCGACCTGAATCTGCAACTGCTGGATGTCCCCGCCGAACACGTTGACATCGGCGACTCCCGGAACAGCCCGCAAGCGCGGCACTATCGTCCAGTCAACCAGACTGCGCAAGGCCAACAAATCCGTAGCGGCACCCGCTTGGTCGCCCCTGCTCAAACCGATGGTTAACACGGTCGCGGAAGACGAGGACAGCGGAATCGCAACCGGCGTAATGCCCTGCGGCAGTTGCGTCGACAAGCTTGCCAGCCGCTCGCTGACCAGCTGGCGATTGCGGTACACATCGCTGTCTTCCGCAAAGATCGCGGTAACAATGGACAAGCCCTGAATGGATTCAGAGCGCACCGACTTCATGCCTATCAGGCCGCTGATAGACGTTTCGATTTGCTGGGTCACCAGCACCTCAACCTGTTCGGAAGAAAGGCCGGGCGATTCGGTTTGAATGATGACCTGCTTGGGCGAGAATTCAGGAAAAATATCCAGTCCCGCCGTGGCGAAGCGATAACTGCCATACAGCAGGATCAATACCGCAAGCGCGATGACGATGCCGTAAAAACGGATGGAAAAGCGGACGAGTGTGGCTAGCATGGATTAATGGTTTTGATTACGAATGTTGTTGAGTGCTCTGGAGTGCGACGGGGTACATAACCCGTCCAGCTTGAAGAGCATACTAAACTCCAGTTCGTAGGATGCGCTAAGGCACGCAGCGCATCAATCGCGAACGATGCGCTTCCTTCGTCAGCACATCCTACAGTCTTTGAATAATTCGAGTGGAAACGAGTCATGAATTAATCAGCATCGTCTTCATCAGGAATTTGTCCGCGGAACTCTTCTGACAACAGCATTTGTCCGCCGGTGACGACCAGTTGCTCGCCGGGGTTAAGCCCGTTACTGATGAAATAACCGCCGGTGGTTGCTGAGAAATTATCGATATTGCGGCGGCTGAATTTGTCTGCATCGGTTTTGATGTACACATAAGCCTGATTCAAATGCCAGACTAAAGCGGACTTGGGGATTATCAACGCCGGGCTGGTTTTCGCCTTGTTCAGGTATCCATGCCGCAACGCGCATGCCGGTTCTGATATGGTTATCGCCAGGGATGGTGTGTATGCCGCAAGACTGCCGGGAGCAGTCGCGGCCGCCGGTCTGGAAAAAATAGCTTTCGCCCTGCACGGTGTTATCTGTTTGCGGAGCGACTGAAATCAGGCTGGCTTTGTCGGCTGCGCTGCGGTTACCCGATGCCTCAACATAAATGGTCTGAACGTCATTTGCCAGCTGTTTATTGGCGGGCAAGGTAATTTGCAGCAAGGTTTGCTGGCCGGACAGGAAGGCGCTGAGCTTATCGGAGTCTGTAGACAACGCCCATTCAGTAAGGGTTTTACCCCATTTGAGCAGGGCTTCATTAACAATGGCTTTGTTTTGTAGCTCAGCAGCCTCGACTTGGGCCTTGTTGGTTTTCCATTGCGATTGCTGGTCTTGCAAACTGCGTTTTGAGCCGACGCCGTCACGATACAAGTCCTGCTGACGCTTGATAGCCTGCTCTGCCTGATTAAACTTTGCCCTGGCGCTGCTGTGTTCGGTTAACGATACCAGGTAGCGATTCCGTAACTCGATCAGCGGCTGTATGTTCACGGCTTTCCCGTAGGCGGTGAATTCGGGGTGCGTTGTGACAGCCTCAAGTGTCACCGTCTGCAAGCCTGATAATTTCTGGGCTTTATCGTCAAGTACAATAGACTGTCCCGCAACGCCTTGTGCTTTCGGTTGCGGCTTGTCATCGTCATCTGCAACGGCTGGAGCAATACTGAGCATTAATAAGCAGGCTATTAAAAGAGCATTCATGTGGGTGGTAAAAAGAGTGTGTAAATAATCTATCTAAATAAGTATGACATGAATTATAAGGTGTACTTCTCTGTTAATTGCATTTTTTTGTTGTTTTTAAAAAATAGCGCGTTATCCTTAAAAACAGAGTAACAAACTTATTTTGAGGGATTAACATGAGCGATTTACCGGGTAACTTAAAATACGCAAAAACCCATGAATGGGCAAAACTGGAAGACGATAATATCGTTCGCGTCGGCATAACCGATTTTGCGCAGGAAGAGTTGGGCGATTTGGTTTATATTGAGCTGCCTGAACTGGGCCGCAAAGTAAAAGCGCAAGAGCAATGCGCGGTGGTTGAGTCGGTTAAAACCGCGTCGGATTTGTTCAGCCCGGTTAGCGGCGAAGTGGTTGCCATCAATGAAGCCTTGGTGGATAAGCCTGAGCAGGTCAATGATGATGCCTATGGCACATGGATTTTTTGTATAAAAGCGGATGACCTGTCCGGTCTGGACGCGTTAATGGATGCTGATGCGTATCAGCAAATGATTGAGCAATAATCCGGTTTACCCGTCTGTAACAAAGCTGACACACATCTGTGTAATATTTACTTTTTTAATAACAGATAATCGTAACAAATAATGGCAAATCCAAAATGCAAAAGGCCTTAAGCGCCTGATTAACGCGTGTTTTTTTTCTGTTGCCGGCTTTAAAGCAACCTGGACACATGAAGAGGCATTCAGACAGGAAGTTGTCCTGTTTGTTGTAACAACACCGCTGGCAATCTGGCTGGGAGAAACAACTATCGAAAAACTGCTGTTGATTGGCAGCATCGTTTTAGTCATGCTGGTCGAATTGTTAAACTCGGCGGTAGAAGCCGTCGTCGACAGAGTGGGTTTTGAACATCACGAATTATCCGGCAGAGCCAAGGATATTGGCTCCGCTGCTGTTATGATGTCACTGGTCTGGGCAGCAGTAACCTGGGCATTAATTTTACTTTAGCCGCAACTGCTCCCTGCAGTCTTGCGGCATACACACCATCCCTAGCGATAAAAGAGGAACATAATGAGCGCATTAATATGTGGATCAATGGCTTACGATACCATCATGGTTTTTCATGATAAATTTAAAAATCATATTCTGCCGGAAAAAATCCATATCCTGAATGTATCATTCCTGGTGCCCGTGATGCGGCGCGAATACGGCGGTTGTGCGGGCAATATTGCTTACAACCTGAAATCTGCTGGGCGAAGAGCCGTTAATCATGGCCACAGTCGGACATGATTTTGAACCGTATGCCCAATGGCTGGCGCAAAACCAGTTGTCCAGCGAGTTCATTCAGATTCTGGACAACAGTTATACCGGCCAAGCCTATATCACCACCGATGAAGAAGCCAACCAGATTACTGCATTCCATCCCGGTGCAATGAATTTTTCGCATTTGAATTCAGTGCCGACTGACAGAAAAATCAGCATAGGCATCGTATCACCCGATGGCAAGGAAGGTATGCAATTGCATGCCGAGCAGTTCGCAGAGCTGGATATCCCTTTTATTTTTGATCCGGGCCAAGGCATGCCGATGTTTAATGGCGAGGAACTGCTCAAGTTTCTGGATCAGGCAACCTGGGTAACATTGAATGATTATGAATCCGAGTTGATGCAGGAACGTACCGGCTTGTCACTGGAACAAATGGCTGAACGGGTTGAAGCCTTGATCATCACCCTGGGCAGCTCAAGGTTCTCAAATTTACACCCACGGCGAGTGCATTACTATTCCTGCTGCAAAACCCAAAGCGATACTTGACCCGACAGGTTGCGGCGATGCCTATCGTGCCGGGCTTTTATATGGTTTGATGAATGAAATGGGCTGGGAAGTTACCGGAAGAATTGCATCGTTAATGGGCGCAATTAAAATCGAACATAACGGCACACAGAATCATTCATTTGATATGGATGGCTTCAAGCAACGCTACCGCGAAAATTTCGGATCTTCGCTTTAAGTAACGCTATCCATGCTAAAAAACACCCAAAATCTACTGGACATCATGTCTCGTCTGCGCCACCCGGAAGATGGGTGTGCGTGGGATGTTAAGCAGGACTTCACCAGCTTAATTCCTTACTTGATTGAAGAAGCCTACGAAGTCGTCGATGCGATTGAGCGCAATGACCCGGATGATTTGCGTTCAGAATTAGGCGACCTGCTGTTGCAGGTGGTGTTCCATTCGCAGATCGCCGAAGAACGGGGGCTGTTCAATTTTGAGCAGGTTTCGGAAGGCATTTGCGACAAACTGGTACGCCGGCATCCGCATGTTTTTTCCGATGCTGTTTTCAACACTGATGAAGAACGTCATCAGGCCTGGGAGCAGGAAAAAGCCATGGAGCGGCTAGAAGAAAAATAAAACCGCTGAACAGGACAGCGTTTTATCAGGTGTAGCCCGCAATCTTCCGGCATTGATTGAGTGTGAAAAAATACAGGATCGCGCCGCACATCACGGCTTTGACTGGCCGGATGTGTTGCCGGTTTTTGATAAGGTGATGGAGGAACTGGATGAGGTTAAAGAAGCCTGGGAATCCGGTGATCAGGCGCATATTCAGGAAGAAATCGGCGACTTATTGCTGGTCGTCGTTAACTTGGCCCGTCATTTAAACGTCAATGCTGAAGTCGCGCTCAGGGAAAGCACTAAAAAATTCTCCAGACGATTTCAACACATAGAGCAACAGGTTAAAGCGTCTGACCGGAATTTAAAAGACTGCCAACTGGCTGAATTGGATGCTTTCTGGAATGAAGCGAAAGTGGCTTTAAAAAACAAGCCATAAACCCTGTCTCGCCTATCTGAAAAAGCTAACCATCCTGCAATCGAACCGCCATCACATCGCATTTTGCATAATGTAAAACACCATTGGCGGTTGAACCCAATAACAATGCCAGTCCATGCCGCCCATGTGAGCCGACTACGATCAAATCGACCTGTTCCTGCTCGGCAATCCGGACAATCTCTTCTTTTGGTGCACCCCAGACCAGCCAACGGTTAGCCCGATGCCACACCCAACCGATCGCCAATCTGCATTAACCTGGCTTTCTCCGCTTCGAGCAAATCGTAGCCTGAGTCTTTATCCAGCGGGATCACTGTGCCATACGTTGTATCGGGCATGGGAATATTATCCAGCACATGAATAATGCTCAATTTGGCCTGATATTTTGATGCCAAGGCCTTTGCTTTTCTGGCAACCGTATCGCCATGTTCGGAATAATCCACGGCCAGTAAAATGTGTTGGTAAGAGCCCATTGTTTTCGCCTGATTTTTGATAGAGTGCGTAGGTGTTACCACTAGCGCCGAAGAGATACCAACAAGAATGCGGTAAAGAAAGGAAAAAGAATAGTTGGCGTCCTTCCCCACTAAGGAGGAAGGACGCCGGGTTCTTAAACTTTGTGATAAATATCAGCGCCTTCTTCAAGGAACTGTTTGGATTTCTCATCCATGCCTTTTAATAAAGCCTCTTCCTCTTTGAGGCCTTTTTCCGCCGCATAGTCGCGTACATCCTGGCTGATTTTCATCGAACAGAAATGCGGGCCGCACATCGAGCAAAAATGCGCAACTTTGGCCGAGTCTTTGGGCAAGGTTTCATCATGAAATTCACGGGCTTTTTCAGGATCAAGACCGATGTTGAACTGGTCTTCCCAGCGGAATTCAAAACGCGCTTTGGACATGGCGTTGTCACGCGCCTGCGCGCCGGGATGGCCTTTAGCCAGATCGGCGGCATGGGCGGCGATTTTGTAAGTGACAATACCTTCGCGGACATCCTGTTTATTCGGCAAGCCCAAATGCTCTTTTTGGGTAACGTAACAGAGCATGGCGCAACCGTACCAGCCGATATTGGCCGCACCGATGGCCGAGGTGATATGGTCGTAACCGGGAGCAATGTCGGTAGTCAGCGGGCCTAAGGTATAGAAAGGCGCTTCGCCGCATTCTTCCAGCTGCTTTTCCATGTTGACTTTAATCATGTGTAAAGGCACATGACCCGGGCCTTCGATCATGGTTTGTACATCGTGTTTCCAGGCGATTTTGGTCAGTTCGCCCAGGGTTTCCAGTTCGCCGAATTGCGCTTCATCATTGGCATCATAAATTGAACCGGGACGCAGGCCATCGCCTAATGAAAACGACACGTCATAGGCTTTCATGATTTCGCAGATTTCTTCAAAGTGCGTGTACAAAAAGCTTTCTGTGTGATGCGCCAGACACCATTTCGCCATGATGGAACCGCCACGCGAAACAATGCCGGTCATGCGTTTTGCGGTTAATGGCACATGGTGCAAGCGCACTCCGGCATGGATGGTGAAGTAATCCACGCCCTGCTCTGCTTGCTCAATCAAGGTATCACGGAAGATTTCCCAGGTCAGGTCTTCAGCTTTGCCGTTGACTTTTTCCAATGCCTGGTAGATAGGCACGGTACCGATGGGCACAGGTGAGTTGCGCAAAATCCACTCGCGGGTTTCATGGATGTTTTTCCCGGTCGACAAATCCATGATGGTATCGCCGCCCCAACGGATACCCCAGAGCATTTTTTCAACTTCTTCCTCAATAGACGAGGTCACTGCCGAGTTGCCCAGATTACCGTTGATTTTAACCAGGAAATTGCGGCCGATAATCATAGGCTCCAGTTCCGGGTGATTGATATTGCACGGAATAATGGCCCGGCCTCTGGCTACTTCGTCACGGACAAACTCAGGGGTAATAACATCAGGAATTGATGCGCCGAAAGAATCACCGGGATGCTGGTCTTTCCACAAATGGCGCATTTCTTCCATTTTCTGGTTTTCACGGATGGCGATGAATTCCATCTCCGGCGTAATAATGCCCTGTCTCGCATAATGCATTTGCGACACATTTTTTCCCGCTTTTGCCCGACGCGGTTTGCGGATATGTTCAAAACGCAGCTCAGCGGTAGCAGGATCTTCAAGACGCTGACGGCCAAATTCCGAGCTGGGGCCTGTTAGTTCTTCAGTGTCGTTCCTTTCTGCTATCCAGGCAGAACGAATAGAGCCCAAACCTTTTTTTAAATCAACTTCGACATTAGGATCGGTATAAACCCCTGAGGTGTCGTAAACATAAAGCGGCGGATTTTTTTCTGCACCAAAATGCACGGGGGTATCAGACAAGGTAATCTTGCGCATGGGAACTTGTATGTCAGGACGACTGCCTTGAACATATATTTTTTCCGATGCGGGATAGGAATCGATTTTTACGCTACTGGTCTCAGTAGGCGTAACTTCTTTAATGACAGCGCTCATGCTTATCTCCAAAACTTCAGAACAAGGCGCAGGGAAAAGTTGGGGGCTTTCCTACGCCGGTATTAACCGGGGTCAGGTTCAAAGGGTATTTCTCAGCCCCGAAATAAATCTTCGAAGCACCCCTAGCCTTTACGGATGTATGCTTAAGGTAAAGGAAAATGTTGCAGATTGCAAGATAAGTCAGCTCTGGCATGACAATAAATATCTTATTAAACAAATGGTTTTGATCACCGATGATTGATTCCAAAACATTATTTACAACGCCATAAGCATCACAAAATAAACAACATATTAACTATTCAGCCATTAATTTATGCTTATCTCAAAAAATCATTTATTCCCCCTTAGAACAATGATTTTTCCCATTAGAAATGTTAGAATCTTTAAAATTTTCAGCCAAACTGATTTAACGGATGTCGACAGACTCTCAACAAAGCACCAATTACACCCCATCGCTGGAATTCAAAAGCAGTACTTTTTCTGTACCTGTTTTAGTCTTAGCCAGTAATGATGTAACCGATATCGAGCAGCAACTGCAGGACAAGGTTCGTCTGGCGCCTGAGTTTTTCAGGAATTCGCCTTTGGTGTTTGACTTGGAAGAACTGAATAAACATGATCTCGACATCGACATTGATCAACTCACAAAAATCATTCGTAGCCTGGATTTATTGCCGATTGGGATACGCGGCGGCAACACAGTACAGAATAAACGAGCATTAGAGCTTGGCATTCCAGTACATTCTGGACATACCGGTGCCGCACCTGTTAGGCCTAAAAAAGAAAAGCCTGTAACTGCAAAAGAAGAAACTGTAACTGCACCAAAACTTGAACCGCAAACAGAAATCGTAACAAGCACGCTGATCACTCAGCCGATTCGCTCAGGCCAACGCATTTATGCTAAGGGTGATTTGATCGTTCTGGCTCAGGTCAGTGCCGGCGCCGAGATTATGGCTGAAGGCAATATTCATGTTTACGGCTCACTAAGAGGCCGGGCTCTAGCTGGCGTACAGGGCAATACAGAAGCACGCATTTTCTGTTCGGATTTACAGGCGGAGCTTATCTCAATCGCCGGAAACTATAAACTCAGCGAAGATTTGAACGAAGCGACCCTAACAATCCCGTTCAAATTTACTTACAAAACAACACTTTAATTATTAAAGATACTGTGTAATAACACTACCATCGAGGAAAATTTGTGGCACGAATTATAGTTGTAACATCAGGTAAGGGCGGCGTTGGCAAGACAACAACAAGCGCAGCTATCGCCATGGGACTTGCAAAAAAAGGTCATAAAACAGTCGTCATCGATTTTGATGTGGGTTTACGTAATCTGGATTTAATCATGGGTTGTGAACGCCGTGTTGTTTATGACTTTGTCAACGTCATCAATGGCGAAGCCACTCTTAATCAGGCATTGATTCGCGATAAAAACTGCGACCAACTTTACATCTTGCCCGCCTCTCAAACACGCGATAAAGACGCACTAACCCAGGAAGGTGTAGGCAAGATTTTAAATGACCTAAAAAAAGACTTTAAATATATAGTCTGTGACTCCCCGGCTGGTATTGAAAAAGGCGCCCATCTAGCGATGTATTTTGCTGATGATGCCTTTGTCGTAACCAATCCTGAAGTCTCTTCAGTGCGTGATTCGGATCGTATGCTAGGTATTTTAGCCAGCAAATCACGTAGAGCAGAACAAAACGAAGAGCCTATTAAAGAATATCTGCTGCTAACTCGCTACTCGCCAGAAAGAGTAAAATTAGGAGAAATGCTGAGCGTAGATGATGTGCAGGATATTTTATCACTGCATTTATTGGGTGTTATTCCAGAATCAAAATCGGTCTTAAATGCATCAAACTCAGGAGTTCCCGTTATTCTTGATGAAAAAAGTGATGCAGGCCAAGCCTATGCGGATATTGTTGCCCGCTATTTAGGTGAAGATAAGCCTCATCGATTTATTGATGAGAAAAAAGGTCTCTTTGGGAAGTTTTTCGGGGGTAAGTAATGAGTTTACTGGATTATTTTAGAATATCTAAAGCCAGCTCGGCATCAGTTGCAAAAGAAAGACTGCAAATTCTGGTTGCTCATGAGCGTTCTTCCAGAAACCAGCCGTCTTACCTTCCCCAATTACAAAAAGAATTGCTGGATGTTATTCGAAAATACGTTAACGTGGATCAGGATGCGATTTCAGTTAATTTTGAACAGGATGATAATCAGGAAACACTTGAATTAAATATTGTACTGCCTGACATCCACCCAAAGACTTCTTGATTTTTTCATCAAAACTATAAAGGGATACAAAATGTCTAATTCAATCGGAGAAACGGCTGGCAAGGTCTGGAAATATCTGGATACAAACGGACCAACCAGCGTATCTAAAATCACCACTGAAACAGGGCTCAATAAGAATGACATTCAACGCGCAATTGGCTGGCTGTCTAAAGAAGACAAGTTAGCCATTGAGATGAAAGGCCGCACTGAAACATTATCATTGAAATAAATCAGATATAGAGACATTGCAGCGCAAGGTCTCTACCCTTTTACTTTCTACATCAGAAAGATTGTCGCCAACCCGAGGAATGCCATAAATCCAACAACGTCAGTAACCGTTGTTAGTAAAACACCGCCCGCCAATGCCGGATCGATTCCTATCTTTTGTAGCAACAATGGAATACTTGCGCCAGCGAACGCAGCACAAACCAGGTTAATAACCATCGCGCAGCCTAATAGCGCGCCAATACTGGCACTTTGAAACCAAAATCCTGCAATAACTGCAACCACAACGGCCCATAACATGCCGTTTACTGCACCCACAGCCAATTCTTTTCTAAATAATTGCTCTGCATTAGAGTTACTAATCTGGCGCAATGCTAAACCACGAATAACCAGTGTTAAAGTCTGGCTTCCAGCAATCCCGCCCATGCTGGCAACAATAGGCATCAATATCGCCAATGCGACGATTTGGTCTAATGTTGCTTCAAATAAACCAATAACCCAGGATGCCAGAAAAGCAGTCAACAGATTAACTCCCAACCAGATTGCGCGCCGCTTTGCACTCGTGACCACCGGAGAGAACATATCCTGTTCTTCATTTAATCCCGCCATACTCATAAAGGAGTGATCAGCCTGGTCGCGAATAACATCGACGATATCATCAATCGTAATTCTTCCCAGCAATCTGCCATCTTCAGCAATCACAGGCGCAGAAAGCATGTCACGCTGTTCGAATAACAAAGCGACTTCTCCTGCTGGCATTTGATACGGAATACCATGAATACTGGAGTCCATAGACTCCGAAACCATTGAACTGGGATCCTTAGTCAATAATACCGTTAAGGATAAAACTCCCTGAAAATGTTTCTGACGATCAACAACGATCAAATTATCCGTTGCTGTGGGCATCGATCCACGCTTTCTTAAATAACGCAAAACTTCATCCAGAGACTCATCCGCCCGTACCGTCAAAACATCCAGACTCATTAAACCGCCGGCGGTATCATCACCATAAGATAATGCAAACTCCAGTCGATTTCTTTTCCGGACACTTATTGAATCCATTACTTTTGAACGTAAAGGCTCAGGAATGACATGTAATAGATCAACAAGATCATCAGACTCTAAGCTTTCTGCCGCTTTAATCAGATCTTTCCTGTCGGTGATCTCAATAAGCCCACTGGCTACTTCGACATGTAATCCGACTAAAATCTCGCCCATTACATTAGGAGGGATAACCGCCCAGATTTTTTTCCGGTCTTCCGGCTGGAGTGATTCAATTAAATGCGCCGTTTCTGCAGGATGTAAATCATGAATAAAACGCCTGACCTTATTGAGAGAGCCATTTTCCAGTAGCCCTGTAATCTGCTTCAGTAAAAGCTCGTTATTGTCTTGTTTTGCGGTAGATGGTGCAGCAGAAGCATCCATAGAAGAATATCCTTAAAAACAGCATAGACTCATATTCACAAGCCTATATTCAGTTGAAAAAAGAACGACTGCATGGGCAGATAGTTGCCCCATGCAAAATCTGCATTCTCCACATCCCTTGAGGAATGTAGGAGGAAGAGCAACGCACGGAGCGGTTGCTGAGAGCACCAACAGTAGGCGCTTTAAGCGATGCAGGAGCAGCGTAGCGGTGTGCCGACGACTGCATGGATGCAGAAGGTAGAGCAATGCAGGAGCAATTGCCGAGACTGTGTTTCAAAAAAAGAAACTAATGCAATTCCCTGTGTCGGACAATTACATTTAGGAAGGGACTCTTAAACTGTTTGATCAATGAGTCAACCAGATAAACAGAGCGATGTTGCCCGCCTGTACATCCTATCGCAACGGTCAAATAACTACGCCCTTCAGCCTCAAAACGGGGTATCCATCGTTCAAGAAACCCGGTAATATCCTGAAAAAACTCAGCAACCAAGGGTTGTTCTTTAAGAAAATCGATTACCGGCTGATCTTTTCCCGTTAACGCTCGCAATTCCGGAATCCAGTAAGGATTTGGCAAGCTTCGCGCATCAAAAACAAAATCGGCATCTAATGGAACGCCATGTTTAAATCCAAACGACTGAAATTGCAAGGAGATATGTCTGAAATCCCGCTCTCCTATCTGATCCCTGATAAGTTCACGCAACTGATGATAATGAGTTCGACTGGTATCTATAACTACATTGGCATGCCTGGCAATCGGTGTCAGCATTTCCTTTTCAATTTTCAGCGCTTCCTTTAACGGTATATTATAAATCCGTCAGCGGATGCCTCCGGCGGGTTTCACTATAGCGTTTCAATAATGTAGCTTCTTCCGCCTGCATAAATATGATTTCGCAATCAATGCCTTTACTGCGGATTAATTTCAGACTTTCGGAAAAATTAGCCAGGCTTTCACACTGATTTCTGGCATCAATGCCAATGGCTGTTTTTGCATAAGTTTTCTTATCCGCCAGCATGACATGATTAATAAAGTCTTCCAACAAGGTCACAGGAAGATTATCGATACAATAATAACCGCAATCTTCCAAGGTATCCAAGGCGATACTTTTACCTGAACCAGACAGGGCGCTGACAATTAATAGTTTCATATGGATCAGGTACAAGGCATTAATTGAATCTTCACTTGTTTTACCTTGAGCCTTTACCTTATCTATGACTTCCGGTTTTTTCTTTATGTTTGGTAATTTGACGTTCCAACTTGTCCACCATCGCATCAATGGCTGCGTACATATCTTCCTGATGATCTTCGGCAAATAATTTTGCTCCACTCAGTTGCAGGGTTGCTTCTGCTTTTTGAACTAATTTTTCTACGCTTAAAATAACGTGTACATCGGTAACATTGTCAAAATGACGGGCTAATTTTTCAAATTTTGCATCTATATGTGCTCTTAAAGCATCGGTTACTTCAAGATGATGGCCTGTTACAATAACTTGCATGGAATAAACTCCTTTAATGGTAATGGTTGGTTGTTACTATCTGTTGGTGCTACAAAATACGCTTTCGCTGACTTGATGAAGAAATAAGCATTGCTTCACGATATTTGGCAATGGTTCTTCTCGCAACGTTGATGCCCTTTGCTTGTAAAAAATCGGCAATTTTACTATCACTTAACGGTCTTGCTTGATTTTCATTGTCGATTAATTCTTTAATAAACGCTCTGATGGCGGTAGATGAACATTCGCCACCTCCTTCCGTTGAAACATGACTGGAAAAGAAATATTTGAATTCAATAATACCATTCGGGGTATGCATAAATTTTTGTGTTGTCACTCTGGAAATTGTCGACTCATGCAATTCCAGTTCTTCGGCAATATCTCTCAATACCATGGGTTTCATAGCAATGGAGCCATGCTCAAGAAACCCCGTTTGCTTTTCCACGATACATCGGGCAACGCGTAATAATGTGTCGTTACGGCTGTGAAGATTTTTGATAAACCATTTTGCTTCCTGTAAATGATCTTTCATACAAACATTATCTTTACTGTTATCCGCTCTTTTAATCAGTGCTGAATAAAATGGATTTATACGCAATTTAGGTGCAATATCCGGATTCAGGTTCACTTGCCATTGATCATTTTGTTTAGTCACATAAACATCGGGAATAACATATTCTGAATCTGACTCCTGTATCTGCGCGCCCGGCTTGGGATCCAAGGTTCTGATTAACGCCACTATCTCATCCAGCTGCCGCTCCGTAACGTCCAGTTTGCGTATGAGCTTTGCTTGCTCATGAGTGGCCAACAGCTTCAGATATCGAGTAACTACGATCAGTGCCTCTTCTCGATAAGGTGTTGATTTCGGGCAACTGCTGCAACTGTAATCTTAAGCAATCACTTAAATCAATAGCTGCCACACCTGCCGGATCAAACTGTTGCACTCTATGCAGCACGGCATTAACTTCATCAAAATCGAGATCGTCAAACTGACTCTGCAGTCCCTGAAAAATATCCTCAGGGGTACTGCTCAGATAACCGTCTTCATTAACGGAATCAATGATTGCCATGGCAATCGCATGATCCCGCTCTGAAAATGGGGTCAATTCCAGTTGCCATAGCAAGTGATCCAGCAATGTTGATGCGTTACTGCGCTGAGATTCAAATTCAACAGTCTCGGGGTTATTCGTGCCTGGACCCAAAGCGCTTTCATAAATATCTTCCCATGAAGAATCGATGGGCAATTCATCCGGTATATTTGTTTGCGAACCTTCGCTGGTAAACGAATTCGGAGTTTTCAGTCTTTTTTTCGGCGTTAGCATCGGCTTCCTGCGGATTGCTTTCTTCATCATTAATTTCCAGCATCATATTGGACTCAAGAGCCTGCTGGATTTCCTGCTGTAAATCTAATGTCGACATCTGCAACAACTTGATCGCCTGCTGCAATTGCGGCGTCATGGTTAATTGTTGGCCTAGCCGAAGATGTAAAGATTGTTTCATTCGGTCACAATTTTTAGTAAGTAATCTAAATTAAAGGCTAAAGTTATTACCTAAATAAACTTTACGCACTTCCTCATTGGCAACGATGGCTTCCGCCCCACCTTCTGCGATCACCTTGCCATCGTTAAGTATATACGCACGATCACAAATTCCTAGTGTTTCTCTGACATTATGTTCGGTAATCAATACGCCAATTCCGCGATCCTTCAAATGCTCTATGATTTTTTTAATATCTTCTACCGATATGGGGTCAACACCGGCAAAAGGTTCATCCAGTAATATGAATTGAGGATTGGTCGCCAATGCTCTGGCAATTTCAACGCGCCGCCGTTCACCACCCGACAGGCTCAAGGCAATTTGATCGCGCAGATGAAGTATATGAAACTCCTGCAATAATTCCTCAATCACCAGTTCTGTTTGTCCTGATGTTAAATCAGAACGAATTTGCAAAACGGCACGTAAATTATCCGCCACACTCAATTTGCGAAAAACTGAAGGTTCCTGAGGCAAATAACCGATACCTAGTGCGCCCTTAAGTGCATCGGATAATGGGTAATGTCTTGTGAATCCAGTGTAATCTTACCTTCATCGGCTTTAATCAGGCCAACCATCATGTAAAAACTGGTCGTTTTTCCTGCACCATTAGGCCCCAATAAGCCAACGACTTCACTGGTATTAACATGCAATGATACACCGTCGACCACATTACGTTTATTGTAGGTTTTAATCAGCTGATTTGCTGCTAGTATCTTGTAGTCATTTTTTACTTTCGGCTTTTCTACGGTTGTCTTTTCGGTTTCAATATGACATGTACGCGTTTGGCATCAGATGATTTTTCTCCCGCTTTAACCAGTGATGTTTTAATATCATACTCAATCAAATTACTGGAATAAGTGGCATTACCTTGCCAAACGGTAGCATCATCAATCAGAATTAACAGGTTCTTTTTAGGATAAAACTCACCTGTCAACGCTTCACCGGTTATATCTTCACCGCCTTCACTAGGCGTTTGTTTAAATTTTGCCTTATTTCCTGTAAACACCAATTTTTCGGCATCACCGTCTACAAAATAAACGACCAACTTATCTGAATTGACCCGAATACTGCCCTGAACCGAGATGACATTCCCTGTGTAAGTGCTGGTGGCTGTTGCATCATCATAGGTGGCTGTATTTGAATCAATGGTTATCGGTTGCTCGGAATCACTTTCCAAGGCACACACACTGGAACTGTACAGGACTAATAGTAATGCACAACAGTAAAAAATTGCCTGTTTTTTATTTTGTTTCATATTTCCCCTTCACATTAGCGAGCAACTGCAGATGAATTGGCTCGGCAAAAGTCAGTTTCATTCCGGTTCCTGTTGTCTTGTTGGGTGGACTGATCAACTCTGCCCACTCATTGGTTTCTGCATAACTGGTTTCCGGTTTTACTTTTAACATTAGTGGTATTGATTGTAAGTTGGCTCACACCCTCGGCCTTTGCTCTATCAATAGCGACCTTGCCATTTAAAAGCAAGATCCTTGCCGTCGCCAGACAGAATGCCGGTTTCTGATTTAACTGACCCACGGCGGCGTTTTTTCATTATGAAAAAACATCACCGGATTTACCAAATGCGTGGTGCCATCATCGCTGTAATGAATCATTTCATCAGCAAGCAATTTGCTTTTTAACTTGCCGAGTTCATTCATTTCCCATTTTGTATAGCCTTTACTGAAATAATCCGGGCTATGGGCAGGAACTATGGCCGATAAATCTCATCCAGACCAGTCAACTTAACCAGCCACCAGCTCATTAAGGCGATAATGGCCAGGTACAGATAAATCTTATTTTCCCTTAGCGTCAATTTCACTTCGTGCTCAGCGGTCAAGTAAGCATTCACAGATTTCGTCAAAACTTCCCTGTGCCTGCATAATAAAATCGCATACTTCTCGCACCGCACCGTGTCCGCCAGGCAATGTTGTACACCAGTCCGCCCGTTGTTTGACGGCAAAATTTGCATCAGTAACGGCAATAGCCAGACCGACTCTTATCATGATCGGCAAATCCAGCAAGTCATCACCTACATGTGCCGCCTGTTCCGGCGTGATGCCTATTTTCTCAATAATCTCATTAAAAGCGGCGATTTTATTTTCATGTCCCTGATAAACATGTTCAATACCCAGATTTTTCATACGCAGCTGCGACCGAGTTTGATTTACGCCCGGAAATAACGGCGACTTCAACACCTGTTTGACGTAAAAGCTTAATACCATGACCATCCCGCGCATGAAATGATTTGTATTCGTTACCCTCATTATCAAAAAAAAGCTTGCCATCGGTTAATACGCCATCCACATCCAGAATCAACAATTTGAGTTTTTTGGCTTTTTCCACAACCGACCGCATGTTATCTGTTCTCCGTCATCACACTATGCCTGCACGTATCAAATCATGCATATTCAACGCACCTATTGGTCGACGCTGGTCATCAACGACGATCAAGGCATTAATTTTTTTTTGTTCCATAATCTGCATGGCTTCAGCGGCCAGAATATCCTCCGAAATAACCGCACACTGAGCGTCATCACTTCGCTAATAGTGGTACTTTGAATATCAATGTTTCTGCCCAGCGTACGCCGCAAATCACCATCGGTAAAAATGCCGATGACCCGATTACTGGCATCAACAATCGCGGTCATGCCCAATTTTTTCTCTGTCATTTCCAGCAAGGCATGACTAATAAGCGCCGACTCAGGCACTGATGGTACTGTTATCACCGACATGCATAATATCGCTTACCCTCAACAATAATCTTCGGCCCAAACTGCCGCCGGGATGAGACAAGGCAAAATCGTCACGGGTAAATCCCGAGCTTCAAGTAATGATACCGCCAATGCATCGCCCATCACCAGTGCAGCGGTAGTACTGGAGGTGGGCGCAAGTCCCAGAGGACAAGCTTCTTGCTCAACAGCCACATTGATATGGGTGGTGGCAACATCACCCAGCGTTGAAGCCGGATTGCCGGTCATGGCGATTAAAGGTACGCCCAGGCGTTTAATAAGCGGTAGAATCTTTAAAATTTCCTCGGTTTCTCCTGAATTTGATAAGGCAAGCACCACATCCTGTTTGGTAATCATGCCCAGATCACCGTGACTGGCTTCACCCGGGATGCACAAAAAAGGCCGGTGTTCCGGTACTGGCCAAGGTTGCGGCAATCTTGCCGGCAATATGCCCTGATTTGCCCATTCCGATAACAACAACGCGACCAGTACAATTAAACAGCAACTTGCACGCGGCAACAAAGTTATCATTAATCTGCTCGGCTAATGCGGAAATCGCCTGGGCTTCCACCTGAATAACCGCCAGAGCCCAATTCGCGAAGTTTTTGATCATGTAGTTTCATTTTCTGTTGCCAGGATCACTCGGTAGAGTACTTTGATAAATAAACCATTAATAAACAAAAACCTCAACAATGCCACTGATGCCAGAATTTCAGGAGCAAAAGCAATAAATAAGCTTCGCTTTATAAATCAAATATTATGCCATGTTTATTTCGTTCATGTCCTATAAGGATATGACAAAACTCCTTATACGTACGATGATCTCGTATTCATCTTCAGTACCGCATCGACAATGACCCAGGCTTTCATAGCTTTTTTGGTGGACATAGCTGTCAACACAAATCCTATGTCGGCGAGATATGTGCCACATTCCTAAACATCAACGACACGACTGCGGAGATGCAGATCGACTGTATGAACAGATATTTGCTCCCGCAATATCTACATTCACCACATCGGTGTGGATTATGCAGGAGCACAAACCGAATAGATTGACTTATTAGGGAGTAGTCGTAGAAAATAGCCGGTTTAGATTTTTAAAAATATAGCTCTAATTGCGCATGGATAACAGCGTTTCTTCTCAACACAGTTTGGTTTCTGTTCGTAATTTGTCGTTTTCTCGCGGCGATAAGAAAATATTTGACGATATTTCGCTGGATTTCCAACGCGGTAAAATTACCGCTATTATGGGGCCTAGCGGCACTGGCAAAACCACCTTGTTAAAGCTCATAGGCGGGCAATTGTATCCTGATCAAGGTTCAATTACCGTAGATGGTCAAAATGTCCACAAGTTACGCCGAACTGAACTGTACAATTTGCGTAAACGCTTGGGTATGCTGTTTCAAAGCGGCGCTTTATTAACGGACATGAACGTCTATGATAATGTTGCTTTTCCGTTACGAGAACATACGCATCTTCCTGAATCCATGATTCGCACACTGGTGTTAATGAAACTGCAGGCGGTAGGCTTGAGAGGCGCTCGCAACCTGATGCCTAACGAACTTTCCGGCGGCATGGCCAGGCGTATTGCCTTGGCCAGAGCGATTGCCCTGGATCCGATGATGATCCTGTATGATGAACCGTTTACCGGTCAAGACCCTATTTCCATGGGGGTATTGGTCCATCTGATCAAGTCTTTAAACAATATTTTAGGTCTAACCAGTATTATCGTATCTCATGATGTACATGATACTTCGGCGATTGCTGATTATATTTATGTGTTATCAGGTGGCAAAATTGTTGGCCAAGGCACTCCAAAAGAAATCCAGCAATCAGAATCTGAATGGGTGCAACAATTTATGACCGGGGCTGCTGATGGTCCGGTGCATTTTCACTATCCTGCAAAAGACTATGTTGATGACCTGTTATCATCTGGAAAACGTTATTAAGGTTAAAGGCAACAGGCGAAAAATCCTGCACTTTGTGAAATCAACACTGACCGTGTAAAGCAACTATATAAAATGATTCAATTTCTACAATATTTGGGTAAAAGTACGCGCACCAGCTTTACCAAACTGGGACGAGGAACATACTTCCTGCTCCAGACTATTTCCGGCATCACTCAGCGTATTGCCTCGCCCCAGATTACTGCTTAATCAGATGTATTCTGTCGGTGTGTTATCTTTTTTGATTATCACCATTTCCGGGCTATTTGTCGGAATGGTTCTGGGTTTGCAGGGTTACTACACACTCTCTGATTTTGGCGCGGAAGAAACGCTGGGTGTTATGGTTGCAGCCTCTTTAGTCAGAGAACTGGGCCCCGTTGTTTCTGCGCTTTTATTTGCCGGCAGGGCGGGTTCGGCTTTAACTGCGGAAATTGGCCTGATGAAAGCGACAGAACAGTTATCCGGCATGGAAATGATGGCGGTTGACCCGGTTAAACGTATTATTACTCCACGCTTTTTAGCCGGATTAATATCAATGCCCTTACTGGCCGCACTATTCAGCGCAGTGGGTATTATCGGCGGACAAATAATTGGTTCGGGCTTGCTGGGCGTTGACGAAGGCGCCTATTGGTCGCAAATGCAGGCAAATATAGATTTTCAGGATGACATTATCAATGGCGTTATCAAAAGTATTGTGTTTGGTTTTGTAGCATCCTGGATAGCCTTATTTGAAGGTTATGATGCTATCCCTACCTCGGAAGGCGTTAGTCGAGCGACTACGCGCACCGTAGTCAATTCAGCTTTTAGTATTTTAGGTCTGGATTTCATCCTGACCGCACTCATGTTTGGAGACGATTAACATGCAGCACACCAGTACTCAGGACACACTTGTCGGGCTTTTTGTCGCCTCAGGCATTGTCGGACTGTTTTTTCTTGCCTTGCAAGTCAGTAATTTAAGCTCTTTTGTTGAGGAGGATAGTTATACTATTACCGCGCGTTTTGAAAACTCCGGCGGACTGAAGCCTAAATCTCCGGTTTCTGCCGCCGGTGTTAAAATCGGCAAGGTCAGATCAATTAGCTTTGACCCGAAAACCTACGAATCAGTTGTTCAGATGAGTATTAATTCGCAGTACAACACGATTCCTGACGACACAACCGCCAGTGTTTTTACTGCCGGTTTATTAGGTGAGCAGTACGTCAATCTTGAGCCAGGCGGTTCGGATGTGTTTTTGCAAAACGATGGCAAGATTGAAATTACCCAATCAGCCATCATTCTTGAAAAAGCTATAGGCCAATTTCTGTTTAAATCAGCGGAAGATCAGCGGAAGAAAAAAAGTGACCAAACTGAGCATTATTGATCAGGGAGCAGGGCACTTTGTTATTGATGGCGATTTAACTTTTTCAACTATCGACAAACAGACTGTAAAATCATTTGCTTTTTTAAATAGCATCAAAACATATCACTATTGATCTTGGTCGTGTTTCTTGTACAGATAGCGCGGGTCTTGCGTTAATGATTGAATGGATCAAATATACGCGCCATCATAGAGACCCACATAGCTTTCAAAAATATTCCCGAACAATTGCTCAACCTTGCCAAGCTCAGCGGCTTTGATAAAACCAGCCATTTTGCAACGCAAACTGAAGAGGTTCAAGATTTTGAACCCCTAACTTTTACAAAGACAATCTAAAGTACCTCTGTATGGATAAACTAATTATTACCGGCGGCGCACGACTTTCCGGAGAGCTACGTATCTCTGGTGCGAAAAATGCAGCCTTACCTATTCTTGCTGCAACTTTACTCTCGGAAACACCTGTGAGTGTGGGCAACATCCCGCACCTGCATGACATAACCACGACCATGGAGTTATTGGGTCGTATGGGTGTTCGTCTGGTTGTTGATGAGAAAATGAATATCGAAGTCGATAGCAGCACTATCAACAGTTATGAGGCGCCCTATGAGCTGGTGAGAACCATGCGCGCATCGATATTGGTGTTGGGGCCTTTATTGGCCCGGTTCGGTGAGGCTCATGTGTCATTACCCGGCGGTTGCGCAATCGGCACGCGACCTGTTGACATTCATATCAATGGCCTTATCAAGATGGGCGCGGATATTACTGTCGAAGGTGGCTTTATTCACGCAAAAGTCGATCGACTTAAAGGTTGTCGTTTGGTGCTTGAACAAATCACTGTCACCGGCACCGAAAATTTATTGATGGCAGCGACTCTGGCCGAAGGAACCACCATTATGGAAAATGCCGCCAAAGAACCTGAGGTTACTGATTTAGCCCATTTCCTTAATGCAATGGGAGCTAAAATTTCCGGCATAGGTACGGATGTCCTGGTAATTGAAGGGGTTGAAAAACTGGGCGTAGAAAACCTGCACTATGACATTCTTCCCGACAGGATCGAAACAGGCACCTATCTGATTGCAGCTGCAATTACGGGCGGCAAGGTCAAACTTAAAAACACCCGTCCTGATATTCTGGATGCTGTTCTGGCAAAATTGGTTGAAGCAGGCGCTGAAATTACTACCGGTGAAGACTGGATTCAGCTGGATATGCACGGTAAAAAACCTAAAGCGGTTTCTCTTCGTACGGCGCCTTACCCCGCGTTCCCAACGGATATGCAGGCCCAGTTTATCGCCATGAACGCTGTCGCCGACGGCGTGGGTGTTGTTACCGAAACGATTTTTGAAAATCGGTTTATGCACGTTCAGGAGCTGCAACGCATGGGTGCTGACATTAAGCTGGAATCCAACACAGCCATTTGTACCGGCGTTAAAAAACTCACTGGTGCACCGGTAATGGCGACGGATTTAAGAGCATCCGCGAGTCTTGTAGTAGCTGCACTGGTTGCCGAAGGCGACACTCTGGTTGATCGTATTTACCATATTGATCGCGGTTACGATCACATCGAAGAAAAACTCTCGCAATTAGGTGCGACAATACGTCGTGTCCCAAGATAAGGTTTTAATATGCTAACCATCGCTGTATCCAAGGGCAGAATTTATGAAGAAGCCTTGCCCTTGTTGGAAGAGGCGGGCATCACTCCGATTGACGATCCGAAAAAATGCCGCAAGCTGATTTTACAGACCACCCGGGATGATGTTCAACTGGTTATTATTCGCGCTACCGATGTGCCTACCTTTGTCGAATATGGTGCGGCGGATTTGGGAATTGCCGGCAAAGATGTGTTGCTGGAACATGGCGCTGAAAGCCTGTATGAACCTTTGGATTTGAACATCGCCTGCTGCCGGCTAATGACTGCTGCACATAAGGATGCTCCACGAAATAACGAGGCCGCATTCGTGTTGCCACCAAATACGTTAAAATAGCCCAGAGTTACTTTGCCAGTAAAGGCATACAGGCTGAAATTATAAAATTGTACGGCTCAATGGAACTTGCGCCGTTAGTCGGTCTTGCCGATTGTATTGTTGACCTGGTTGATACAGGCAACACCTTAAGAGCCAATGATCTCGAGCCGCGTGAACTGATTATGAATATAAGCTCCAGGTTGGTTGTCAACAAAGCGGCAATGAAAATGAAACATGAAGCGATTGCGGCATTACTGACTCAATTTGAAAAAACTCTGGCAAAGAGGTAAGTCTATGTCCTATTTAAACATCACTAAGCTCGATGCGTCATCCAGCCGATTTTGACCAGCAATTACAACAACTGCTGGCATGGGATGAAACCGATGACAGGGATATCCAGCATCGGGTTTTGGATATTATTGCTGATGTTCGCAAAAACGGTGATAAAGCCGTCATTGACTACACCAACCGTTTTGACCATCGCAACATTACCCAAGCTGGCGAACTGGAGTTATCTAAAGAAATGCTTAAAGTCAGCCTGGGAAAAATTACCTGTTGATCAAGCGCAAGCACTGCAAACTGCCGCTGACCGAATTCGTGCCTATGCTGAACATCAAAAAATGCAGTCCTGGCAATACACTGAGGCTGATGGCACCGTGCTTGGGCAAAAAGTTACGCCGTTGGATCGAGTGGGTCTTTATGTGCCGGGTGGGAAAGCGGCTTATCCCTCTTCGGTTTTAATGAACGCCATTCCGGCAAAAGTAGCCGGTGTTGGCGAATTGATTATGGTTGTGCCTACACCTCAGGGTGAAACCAATGAACTGGTTCTGGCGGCAGCGTATCTGGCAGGTGTAGATCGGATATTTGCTATTGGTGGCGCACAAGCCATTGCCGCGCTTGCTTACGGCACAGAAACTATTCCTGCGGTCGCAAAAATTGTCGGCCCAGGCAACATCTATGTCGCTACCGCCAAAAAACTGGTGTTTGGACAAGTGGGCATCGACATGATTGCCGGTCCTTCGGAAATTTTGATTATCTGTGACGGCAAAACCAATCCCGACTGGATTGCTATGGATATGTTCTCTCAAGCAGAGCATGATGAAAATGCTCAGGCCATTTTAATCAGTGATGATGGTGATTATCTGGAAGCTGTTGAACAAAGCATCAATAAATTATTGCCTGGAATGGAGCGCGCCGAGATCATTAGAGCATCCCTGTCAACACGAGGTGCGTTAATCAAAGTTGATAACTTAAAGGTGGCCGCCGATGTCGCTAACATTATTGCACCCGAGCATTTAGAGCTTTCTGTTGAAGACCCCGAAGCATTGAGCGAAAACATTCGTCATGCGGGCGCAATTTTTATGGGCCGTTACACCGCTGAAGCATTAGGTGATTACTGTGCAGGCCCTAATCATGTTTTACCAACCTCCAGCACGGCACGCTTTTCATCACCTTTAGGTGTCTATGATTTCCAAAAACGCTCCAGTTTAATCAACTGTTCTCAAGTTGGGGCGGATACACTCGGCAAAACCGCATCCATACTGGCGCGTGGTGAAAGTCTGACCGCCCATGCGCGTTCTGCGGAATATAGAATAAAATCAGATTAAAGGTACAAGGTGAAAGGCCCCGGTGGTTTTTTGCGTCTTTCGCGTTTAATCTGTTTTCTTCTTCCTTTTGCTTGAGTCTTACTGATGACCAAAACAAATAATTTGATTTCTTCCATTTTCCGCAAGGAAGTTTTGGCTATGTCTGCCTATAAAGTAGCCGATGCCCAGGGGTTGATTAAGCTGGATGCCATGGAAAATCCGTATAGCTGGCCTGAAGACATAAAAAAAGACTGGCTGGATGCGCTAAAAGACTGTCAGTTAAATCGCTATCCGGATCCTGAAGCCCGCCATCTCACTCAAACTATCAAACACTTGAATCAAATATCCGATCAGTTTGATGTGTTGCTAGGCAATGGATCTGATGAAATTATTCAATTGCTGTTAATGGCGTTACCTGAAACAGCCAGTGTATTGGCTCCGGCTCCCGGTTTTGTTATGTACAAACAACTGAGTGATTGTTTGGGGTTAAATTATCAGGGCATTCCTTTACTTGCGGACACCTTTGATCTGGACTTGCCTGCCATGCTGGCGGCTATAGAACAACATCAACCTTCAGTTATTTTCCTGGCCTATCCCAATAATCCTACCGGCAATTTATTCAGCGAAACGTCAATTCTGGAAATTATAAAAACAGCCAAAGGCCTGGTTGTGATAGATGAAGCCTATGCACCTTTTGCCGATGCCAGTTTTATCAATGCGCTGGAGCCAATATGACAACTTGCTGGTCATGCGTACTGTCTCCAAGTTAGGGTTGGCAGGTTTGCGTCTGGGTTACATCATAGGCAATCCAGCGATTATTGAACAACTCAATAAAATTCGCCTTCCTTACAATATTAATAGTCTCACCCAAATTAGCGCAGATTTCGCACTCTCGAATAAAATGCTTTTTGATCAGCAAACTCAAAAAATTTGTGCTGAAAGAGCTGTTGTTTTTAAACAGCTTAATGAACTTGACGGCATTACCGCATACCCAAGCGCTGCGAATTTTATTCTTTTCAGAACGCCTAAAAATAAAGCGACCGAGATTTTCTTATCGATAAAGCAACAAGGGGTTTTAATTAAAAACCTGAGTGCTCAGGGTGGCTTGTTAAGCGATTGCTTGCGGGTTACTATTGGCAAACCGGAGGAAAATGCGGCGTTTCTTGCTGCCTTAAGAAAAAGCCTGGCCGGTCCACTTAACCAAGTGCTAAATTAGTAACAGAATGACATTATTCCTGGGTAAAAAAATAATATTTTATTTTAATTCATAAGAAGTCAATGATATTTAATATCATGGTACATATAGCCACGATCCAGGTAATGCGAATAATTTAGACACTTTACATCTCAACCAATCTAGTCATTATAAGCACTTCAAATTCACTAGCTTCTAGTGGTATATTGATGCGACATAAGAATGAGCTGTAAAGCCACGGATATAATCAGGAGAGTTCCATAATGAATAATAAAGGCGTCGATAAGTCTAAACGCCAGTTTTTAACCTCGGCTTTGACCGTGGTTGGCGCTGTCGGCACAGGCTATTTAGCTGTTCCTTTTCTTGCTCAAATGCAGCCTAGTGTCAAAGCAATGGCAGCTGGAGCGCCTGTTGAAGTTGACATTAGTAAAATGGAAACCGGACAACTGATTAGAGTTGCCTGGCGAGGGAAGCCGGTATGGGTACTCAATAGAACACCTGAAGTTCTTGCAACATTAAAAACGCTGGATGACGAGCTTAGAGATCCTCTTTCTAATGAATCCGATACAGCCCGCTTCCAGCAAAAACCCGGTACGATCCATTAAACCCGAAATTTTTGTTGCTGTGGGGTTATGTACTCATTTAGGTTGCTCGCCTACCTTTCGCCCGGAAATAGCGCCTAATGATCTTGGGGATAAATGGAAAGGCGGTTTTTTCTGTCCATGTCATGGTTCCTGGTTTGATCTGGCTGGCCGAGTTTATCGTGGCGTGCCTGCACCTACTAATCTGGTAATCCCGCCTTATCGCTATGTTACCGATACACAGATAATCATTGGTGAGTCCGCTGAGGAGAAAGCTGCATGAAACCAACCCGTATAACTGAGTGTGGCAACTGGGTTTTAGAACGTTTCCCGGTGACTAAATTCTGGAATGAGCACATGGCGCACTACTATGCGCCCAAAAACTTCAATTTTTGGTACTTCTTTGGCTCTTTGGCGTTACTGGTTTTAGTCAACCAGATTATTACCGGTATTTTGTTGACCATGAACTACAAACCGGATGCAAAACTGGCATTCGATTCTATAGAATACATCATGCGTGATGTGCCCTGGGGTTGGCTGGTGCGCTATATGCATTCAACCGGTGCGTCAGCATTTTTTATCGTGATTTACCTGCACATGTTCAGAGGCATCATGTACGGTTCATTCAAGCATCCGCGTGAACTGATCTGGATTTTCGGCATGCTGCTGTTTGTTGCATTAATGGCCGAAGCGTTTATGGGGTATTTATTGCCCTGGGGACAAATGTCATACTGGGGCGCACAGGTTATTATTTCTTTGTTTAGCGCTATTCCTGTTATCGGTGATGACTTATCGCTATGGATCAGAGGCGATTATGTCATTGCCGATGCAACGCTGAACAGATTTTTTGCTTTTCATGTTATTGCAGTGCCTTTGGTTTTGGTAATGCTGGTTTTCATGCACATTGTGGCGCTGCATGAAGTCGGCTCCAACAATCCTGATGGCATTGAAATCAAGGAATCCAAAGACCCATGGGGACATCCTGTGGATGGTATTCCTTTTCATCCTTACTACACGGTAAAAGATATCGTTGGTGTTGCTGTGTTTTTATTGTTTTTTGCTACGGTTATTTTTTACATGCCGGAAATGGGTGGCTATTTTCTCGAACATGCCAACTTCATTCCGGCTGATCCAATGAAAACGCCTGAGCATATTGCTCCAGTCTGGTATTTCACGCCGTTTTATTCTATTTTAAGGGCTATTCCTGATAAATTTGCCGGTGTTATTGCAATGGGTAGCTCTATTGTCGTGCTGTTCCTGTTGCCTTGGCTGGATCGCTGTAAAGTTAAATCAATTCGTTATCGTGGAGGTATTTTCAAAAAGGCCTTGTTGTTGTTTGTAGTCAGTTTCTTGGGACTTAGGTTATTTGGGTACTCAACCTGTAACACCGGTAGCGACAACCTTTGCCAGAATTTTTACCACAATTTATTTTGGCTTTTTCCTGTTAATGCCCATATATACTCGCTGGGAAAAAACCAAGCCGGTGCCAAGAAGCTTGACCAAAGTACATAGTCTTGAAGAGCAATTACCTACTCTTGAGGAGCAATTTAATTAGGAAATTACCATTAAAGCCGTAGTACAGACCGCACATGGCTTAAAACCTTTTTTAAGCAGAAGGCCTAATCCTGAAGGCATGCTCAACGTTATCAGTCGGTTAGCAAAAAAAGCAAAAGGGAGTCTGGATTGATATGAAAAAACTTAATAGCATTACTTTTATTATTGACACTGTCTTTTGGTGCTTATGCTTCGGAAGGTATAGAGCTTGCAAGAGGCCGATATCGATCTTTCCGATAATGCTTCATTGCAACGGGGTGCACAGCACTTTGTTACCTATTGTCTGGGCTGTCACTCAGCCAAGCATATTCGTTACTTGCGTATTGCCCTTGATCTTGGTGTGGATCAAAAGAAAATGTTAAAAGATATTGCGCCTGAAGGAGCAAGCATCTATGACCAACTCCACAGTGCTATGAACAAGCATGATGCGGAAAAATGGTTTGGCACGCAACCGCCCGACTTGTCATTAATTGCCAGATCTCGTGGTGCAGATTGGTTGTATAGCTATTTAAAAAGCTATTATATCGATACAAGCAGACCTATAGGGGTAAATAATACGGTTTTTGAAGATACCGCAATGCCTAATCCACTTTGGCAATTGCAAGGAGAACAACGGCCTATCTGAAAAACCATATGGGGTGAATATACAAGTTGGTTATTGAAGAACCGGGCACCTTATCCGAAAGAGAATTTGATCTTTTTGTCAATGACTTGGTTAATTTTCTGGTGTATGTCGGTGAACCCGTGCAACTGGAAAGGGAACGTATCGGCAAATATGTGATATTTTTCTTGCTTATGTTCTTAGGATTGCTTATCTGCTGAAAAAAGAATATTGGAAAGACGTCCATTAATTCTTAATGTTCAGAAAACAGGGACGTTTTCCTGTACAGCCCGCGTCATAACTCTAAATAACGCTAACCGTCAAAAACCTGACCTTTTATGCTACAATGACCTTTTTTACCGCCCTACACGTCCAAAGAGGTTGTTATTCGTGGCAAATATTATTACTCGTAAATCTGTAATGACGCTTTTTTCATCTCCGACATGCGCAATGAGCCATTGTGCTCGCTTTGTTTTACACGAGAAAGCGGTTGCCGCAGACATAGAATATTATGACCCGACTGATCCGCCTGAGGATTTACTTGAACTTAATCCCACTGGTACATCGCCAACATTGATAGAACGTGATCTGGTTCTTTATGACTCGCGAATTATCATGGAATATTTAGATGAGCGCTTCCCGCATCCACCTTTACACCAAATGGATCCGGTTTCACGCGCAAATGCCAGAATGCTGATTAAACGAATAGATCAGGATTGGTATCAATTGTTGGATGAAATATTATTTTCAGGTGAGAAAAAATCAGCGCGTGCCAAGAAAATGCTCAGAGAAAGCATACTATCTGCGGCACCTATTTTTGCCGCCAGACCTTATTTTATGAGTGATGAGTTTTCGCTGATCGATTGTGCTATTGCTCCCTTATTATGGCGACTACCCAGTATTGGTATTGATGTGTCGACACCGAATGAAGTTATCACTAATTATGCCCAGCGTATATTCAAAAGACCTGCATTCAAACGCAGTCTAAGTGAAGCTGAAAAAGAAATGGCCGAGCCTTTAAAATAACCATAGCAAAATGACCTCTTTAAAGCCCTATTTAATTCGTTCAATTTATGAATGGATTATTGATAACGATCTGACACCGCATCTGCTGGTCGATGCAGAAAATAGCCATGCAATTTTGCCGCAACAATTTATTGAGGATGGCAAGATCGTATTAAATATAAGACCTCAAGCCGTACAGGGACTTACTCTTGGCAACGAGGAAATTCAATTCAATGCCAGGTTTAGCGGGAAACCCATGCATATTGTCACGCCTATAGCCGCAGTGATGGCAATCTACGCTAAAGAAAACGGCAAAGGAATGATTTTCGATCAAGAAGATAGCGATGGCGATGAACCGCCGCCAGAAAAGAAGCCTGCAACGAAACCAAATTTACGTATCGTAAAATAGCAGCAATTCTAGCCCTGCCCAAGTCTACTGGGCAGAGCACTCTTCTTTATCTCTTATCCGGCGCATAAAGCGTAGATACCTTACTAAACCCCTCTGTCGCATCTTTTGATGTCGCGATAATTTTCGCCAATCCGCGCTGTTGTACCTGATCAATACGGATGATCTTATGCACAGGAATAAAAGAGCGTCTTACCCCTTCAAATTCTATCCTAAGCCTCTCTTCGGTCGGATCAACAACAATTGAGCTTTTCTCACCAAAAACAAAATCTTCAATAATTACAAATCCATACATATCTCCCTGGTAAACGCTCTTAACGTAAACCTCATAGATTTGTTCCTGATTAACGAAAACAACTTTATAAATATGTTTTTCCGACATTCCGATTGTTTAACCCCCCGATAGATAATAAATCACTCAGCATTTTAACTGGACTTAGTTGGTTATACACTAAACCGGTCAAGTATGCAGACCAAACACGCCTTACAGACTATTCAGTGAAATTCATAACTGGAAGAATATAGTCTGCGCCTGTTGCATCAACATCGTATAAACCAGCTAAATAACCACTTCTATACAAACGATAGGTTCGCATAATAATTTCAGCCAAACCATCAACCAGATCGTATTCTTCGATGTTGTCTAAACTAATCCACTTTGCCTCGGCAACATCGCTCTGCGCTATCGGCATTGTATTTTCATCTCCAAGCAGATGAGCTAAAAAATCAATAACTACATAATGAAAGCGCTCAATCCGTCTTTCGACTACTGCAACAATATTTTTCACCTCAACATCCAGACCCGTTTCCTCTTTAATCTCCCGTTTACAAGCACCTGACAAAGATTCACCTGCTTCCAGTTTTCCACCCGGTACAGACCACAATCCCATGGCGGGAGGCTGATTGCGCAAAATCATCAGCACTTGCCTTTTATCATTAAACACGATGCCGCCGACACCAATAGCAGGCACCGGAAAAGAGTTTATATTGTTATTTTGAATATCCATGCTTAACTCTTTAAGTTTTTTATTATCACTTTAACTTTTTAGTTGTATAGTGAATATCTATCTAAAAAGGCCGACTCTTTCGATAGCCCGCCAGGCAGGTAGTTTAACCCTATCTTATGAGGTGAACCATGAACTCACTACAACACCCCTTTATCTTATCTTTCTTTCTGGCTTGTTTTCTGACAATGCCCGTTTCAGCAGCTGATATAGCCGCCGGAGAGCAAAAAGCAGGCTCCTGTGTTGGCTGTCATGGTCAAAAGGGTAACAGCGGCAATGCTCAATGGCCGAATCTGGCCGCTCAAGAACGAATTTACTTTACCAATCAGCTCAAGGCATTCAAAACCGGAGACCGCAGCAACGCGATGATGCAATCCATGGCGAGCAACCTGAGCAATGAAGATATAGATAACCTTGCCGCTTATTTTTCCAGCCAGAAACCTGCCAAGGCAGGCGGCGACCCATCACTGGCAAAAGCTGGCGAATCCAAAGCAAGCATATGTTTAGGATGCCACGGTCAATCGGCTGAGGGTAAAGGCCAGTTCCCACGGCTTGCCGGTCAGCATCCAGGATACCTTGAACAACAATTAAAAAACTTCAAGGATGGCTCACGTAAAAGCGGGCCGATGCAAGCCATCACCGCCAATCTGTCCGAAACGGATTTCAAGGAATTAGCTGCTTATTTTGGATCGTTATAACAACTCGGGTAACAATATGATAACCATAAAATAGTTTTGCTTCCCGTAACCGTTTTAGCTCTGGCCCTGATGCCCGCTTGTTGAACAGCAATAAGCCGTCAAAAAACAGAAGATAATCTTCGCACCGGGGATAGAGCCGACAAAAGACAAGATATTATATAATCCAAAGACCATGATAATTCTCGTGATACAGATGACAGCAGAGGTCAGGAACCACGTTATAATCAACAAAATCCGGTCGATAGGAATATATATAATATCGGTTAGAAATCCAGGGAAAATTAATGGAGGGCAACAGCAACACAGGTGTTAACTAAAAAGCAGTGGATTCTGATTTTAAAAAGGGCGGTCATACCGCCTTTTTTATGTCTGTATTATTTTCAACTGCCCCATACAGCAGTAAATGCTTTATTATTAGCCCATTAAAAACAACAAGCCCAAAGGGCTACAATAAAAATAATGAGCCACCCTTCAGAAGCAAAAACCGACCGAAGTTTATCCCTGATTGTATTATTTGCCGGAACATTATTTATCAGTGCATCGCTGATGTTTGTTCTGCAACCTTTGTTCGGGAAACTATTGTTACCCTTACTGGGCGGCTCGCCGGCAGTATGGAACACCTGTATGGTGTTTTACCAAAGCATTCTGTTTCTCGGTTATCTTTATGCGCACACTACTTTCCACGCGCTTCAATCAACACCGCCAAATCCAGATACATGCTGCCGTTATTCTCATCAGTTTCCTGGCGCTGCCCGTTCGCCTTGCCTGAAAACACCGTTCCGCCGACAGACAGCAATCCGACATTTTGGCTGCTTTGGACTTTATTTCTTGCTATTGGCCTGCCTTATTTTGTGGTTTCAACCACCGCGCCGCTGATTCAAAAATGGTTTGCCAATGTCGGTCATCACACCAGCCATGATCCTTATTATCTTTATGCCGCCAGCAACACGGGCAGTCTGATTGCCTTACTGAGCTATCCTTTTCTGCTTGAACCCGACTATCGGATTGGCTAATCAGAAAAACTTACTGGAGCATAGGCTATCTGATACTGTGCCTGCTTATAGCGGGCTGTGCTTTTGTTCTATGGAAAACCCGACAAAAACAGTCGCATCAGTGAAAGAGCTATTGACGACGGAGGATACAAAAACAACAGCCGAAATAATCTCAGTCTTTCCACTAAACTGCACTGGATGGCTTTGGCTTTTGTTCCATCCAGCCTGCTGTTAGGTCTGACGAATTTTATCAGCACCGATATTGCCTCCGTGCCGTTGCTATGGATTATCCCTTTAACCTTATATTTACTGTCTTTTGTTATCGTTTTTTCCAAATGGAATGACAAAATACATCCGGTAATGGTAAGTTACAGCCTATCGTATTATTGCCATTTATAGCCTACGCCTTCATCAATCCGGCGGACTTGCCCTATTGGGCTTATCTGGTCCTGCACCTGCTGGCTTTTTTCTTTGCAGTGATGGTATGTCATGGCGAGCTTGCCAAGAACAGACCGCATACACAGCATTTAACAACCTTTTATCTGATTATGTCTTTTGCGGGCATGTTGGGCGGTATGTTCAATACCTTTGTAGCACCCTTTATTTTCAATGGAATCTATGAATATCCGATCATGATTGTTGCGGCGCTATTACTACGCCCCGGGCTGAAATATCATTTGGCGAAAACAAAATAGCTTGATTACTGCAAATTATAGCCCCTGCGCTTCTGGTCATTACCGGGCTTATTCTTTATGCGAGCGTCAATGATTTACTCCAGTATTTTGATACCATTGTCATCAGTTTAATTGCCTTAACCTTTTTAACCTATCTACTCAGAGCGACAGCCTGTTGCTTTCGCTTTATTGACGGGTGCCATTATTTTTCTTGCCCTTGGCCTGCATGGATTGTCGTCCCATACGCTTTATCAGGAACGCACTTTTTTTGGTGTGCTTGCCGTGCGTGAAAGTGTTTTGATCAATGAGCAAAATCAGCCTGAAAAGTATCATGAACTTTTTCACGGCACGACGAAACATGGCGCTCAGCGCCTGGCTGCAAACTTGGCCAAAATACCGTTAACTTATTACAGCCGTCCCGGACCTATGGGGCAACTGTTTAAAGAATTCGACAACAGCAATCAAAACTGGACATATGGGGTTGTCGGACTTGGGGCAGGTGCTTTAGCCTGTTATGCCAAGGATCAGCAAAACTGGACACTGTATGAAATCGACCCTTTGGTTGTCGATATTGCCAGTAATCCTGACTTATTTCAGTTACTTGAAACAATGCTCTCACAAGACCACGATGCGCGTAGGCGATGCCCGTTTATCATTGGAAAAAGAACCGGATCAAAAATTTGATTTATTAGTGATGGATGCATTCAGCTCAGACTCTGTACCGACACATTTGCTGACCGAGGAAGCGCTTGAGCTTTATTTCAAAAAACTGAAACCCAATGGCATACTGGCTTTTCATATCACCAACCGCCATCTGTCGCTAAAGAAAGTATTATCGATTCATGCCGAGCATTTACATTTTGCTGCACTCATACAGGAATTTAAACCTCAGCAGGACATCCCGCTGGTCGTTGCAACAGACTGGGTAGTTATGGCAAAGAATGCGGAAACACTGGCACCACTGCGTCTAAGCAGCCTTGGCAACTGGCAAAAAATGCCGTTATACTTCGACATGAAACCCTGGACAGATGACTTCACCAATATTGTCAGTATCTGGAAATAAGATCTTTTTATGAAAATCTATGATGGTTTCAGGATCGAACTGAGACCAGGGTTTTCAAGCAATACTTTAGATGAAAGCAAGCCTATATTTTGACCTTTGTAAGGATAATGGTAGCTCATTAGCGATGCAGGCAATTTATCTGAATTTTTATACGTCACGATAACATAGCCGGTCTGATGCTGCCCAGCCCAGCTGTACAATTCATTAAAACCCGGCAATACGACAAACGCATGCTTTAATCGTCCAGTAAAATGAAATTGACCATGATACTTGCCGCCATAAAAAGCAATAGCTCTATTTTCATCCATTAAGGTAGAAATTTTTTGGGCAGCTTCTTTGGTATCGTATCGATTAGCTTTGATTTCAAAAAAGCCGCAGGAAATCACAAGCAATGCAGCAACCGAAGCCATACAGACATATAAAACCGAATCCTGTGCAGATTTTGCCTTAGTTGACCCCAAAACAACTGCACCAATAAACAGTAGACTTCCCCATACAGGTGAAATTTTCGATAATATTGCCCGCCAATGATAAATATCATTTAGCCAGGGCAGCAGCACTAAAATCGCTCCAAACGATCCTAGTATCGCCATGACAATAATATGGGCTCGTTTCCAGCGACTGCGCTCAGTTATTTCATCTGCGGCCCTCGCCAGCAGCAAAGCCAGGGCAGGAATCAAAGGCAACAAATAATGGATGCGCTTCCCGCTAACCAGAGAAAACGCAATAAAGACCGGCAATGCCCAGGCCAGACAGAAGCGGATACCGCTATCCTGATGTGTAAGTTTTCTTAACCCAGTCCATAAAGGCTTCAAAAGCAGCCACGGCAACAACAATAACGGTAAAATTTCTAAATACCACCACCAAGGTAATTGATGTGCGAAAGAATTAACCAGGCGTCCGCTGGTCTGCCCTAAAAAGATAGCATTTCTATAAGACTCACCTCCGGAGATACCGGCCGGTATTGCCCAGCACAAAGCGATTACAGCGCCGATAAAAATGGCGGCAATAAGCCCTACATACCAATGCATCCAGCGGAAATTCGCTGTTGATAGACCTCGCCACCAGGGAGCCAGCAGGGCAACAGGTAAAATATGCAACAAAATCACCGGGCCCTTGCTAAGAACACCGCCGCCTATGGCTATCCCTAACAGAACCCAGTATCTTACAGTTAAGCCGGAATAAGCGAGTTTTAATAGACTATAGACACCTAGCAAGGCAAAGAAAGCCAGCATCATATCGAACATGGTCAACGTGCTGAAAACAATCCAGAAAAAGAATCCCAGCAAAAACAGAGGTGCAACCTCTACAACCTGCCTTCGATCAGGCCATAAAGTACGGGCAACTGCACCGGCTAAATATAACGTCGCCAAAGAAAATAACGGGGAAATAAGACGTAGTGACCAGTCGTTAACGCCAAAAATCCACCAACTTAACTGCATCAACCAGAATAACAAGGGGGGTTTGTGACTATATGCCTCCCCATTTAAATAAGGGACGAGAAAATCATCCCTGACCCACATTTCCCAGGCGACGGCGGCATAGCGGGTTTCATCAACGGGAAATAACGGCCGAATATAAAGACTAACGGCGCACAAACATGCCCAAATAAGAAAAATCCAAAGCCTGCCTGATAGGAATTGATACATGAATGATCTAACTTTATTCCATTTTCAAGTTTTTTCGTTCGTAGACAACAAAATACAGGTTCCGAAAATAAATAAACAGACCGGTAAGTTGCCCCACTATAAAAACCGGATCGTTCCGGTAAACGGCATAAGCTAACAGCGTAACGCCACCGGCGATGCTGAAATACCAGAAAGCGATAGGAAATACGCTTTTTTTCTCACGCTCACTCTTAATCCATTGCACAAGAAAACGAGCAGAAAATAATGCCTGCCCCAAAAAACCTATAACAAGCCAGATAGTCTCTTTATCTACGTTCAATTTCTTTTGCCTCCGGCAGTTTTGCCCGTTTCTGCAACCAAATCACCCCTAATATATCGGTAATTCCCACCCAAAGTCGGTCTAACGTACCGTATTTTGAATAACCGCTTACTCTGGCTCTATGATTAACAGGCTCCGATATCACCTGCCCTCCCGCTCTTAAAATCAACGCAGGTAAAAAACGATGCATATGATCGAAATACGGCAAGCTCAGAAACTCGTCTCTTAGAAATACCTTTAAACCGCAACCGGTGTCCGGCGTGTTATCTCCAAGCAGGCCGGAACGAACAGCATTAGCAACTTTAGATGAAAAAAGCCGCCAGGCAGAGTCATAACGCTTATTTCTCCATCCAGCCACCATCCACAATTTGCTTATGGTTTTTCTTTGCTGCAACAATACCTCATACAACCGGGGAATATCGGCCGGATCATTTTGACCATCACCGTCCAGCGTTGCAATACAGGGGTAGTTTGCCGCTTTCACACCGGTAAAAATGGCAGTGCTTTGCCCACAGCTTTGCCGATGGTGAATTATCCGTAGCATTTTGACGTTTTGTTGCGCCTGCTTTAACACCGTCGCCGTATCGTCATTACTGCCGTCATCAACGTAGATAATTTCATAAGCTTCGGCCTGACTCATAGCCCTAACGATCTCTTCAATTAAAGGGATAATATTATCGGCTTCATTATGAACCGGAACAACAACAGAAATTTTCACAGTCCACCCTCCTAGCAAGAACTTTTAAAACCATAAAAAAAGGCCGCATTCTCACGAATGCGACCCTTTTCATTTCACATGAGTATTATCTCATAATGAAAATATTGATTAACGTTTCGAGTATTGTGGACGTTTTCTGGCCTTGTGCAAGCCAACTTTTTTACGTTCTACAATACGCGAGTCACGAGTCACAAAGCCCGCTTTTCTAAGGGCTGGACGTAAAGTTTCATCATACGCCATCAATGCACGCGTCAAACCGTGACGAATAGCACCTGCCTGACCAGAAGGACCGCCGCCTTTAACAATCACATTGACATCGAATTTGCTTTCCATCTCAACACATTCAAGCGGTTGACGCGAAACCATCTGGTCAGTTTTACGACCAAAATAGTCTTCGATAGTTTTCTTGTTAATGGTGATTTTTCCAGTGCCTGATGTTGCGTAAACGCGTGCTATTGCACTTTTACGACGACCTGTTCCGTAATACTGAGCTGCTGCCATGGTCTACTCGCTTATAATTCTAAAACTTTTGGCTGTTGAGCCTGATGATCGTGTTCAGGTCCTGCATACACTTTCAATTTCTTGAACATTGCACGACCTAGTGGATTGTTAGGTAACATACCTTTAACTGCGGTATTAAGAATACGATCAGGGAACGTTTTTCTTAACTTACCTAAGCTAACGGTTTTCAGGTTACCAATATAACCCGTGTGGTGCTGATACAATTTATCTTTTTCTTTATTGCCGGTAACGCCAATTTTTTCTGCGTTTACGACAATAATGTAATCACCGGTATCAACATGCGGTGTATATTCTGGTTTGTGTTTGCCGCGAAGACGACGTGCAATTTCAGAAGCAAGACGACCCAGCGTCTTCCCTTCTGCATCAACTACGTACCAATCGCGCTTAACTTCTGCTGGCTTTTGCACTAAATGTTTTCATCGTTACTTAGTCTTTCTGTTAAAGGCTCAATAAAAGAGCGAGAATTCTACTAAACATTATCATTTTTTTCAATGTTTATTTACGTTTAGGTGCAAGGTTCAAGTTAAACATAACACTTACACCTTGATCTTTATACCTTTCACCTAAGTTATAACTTAATATTTAACGAATGCAATTTACGATAAAGATGAGTTCGCTCCATGCCCACTGCAGCCGACAATTTTGCAACACTGCCGCCTGTTCGTTCAAAATGATATTCCAGATAAGCTTTTTCAAAATGATCCCTGGCCTCTTTTAACGGCAGATTGAAAAACTCAGGAACCGATGACGATGTCATCACATCACTAACAACCGATCCCAGTGCCGACTTCACTTCATCCAATTCTATATCTTCGCCGACACCCAGAATCATCAGACGCTGCACCAGGTTTTTTAATTCCCGCACATTGCCTCGCCAACTGTAATTACGTAAAAAATTCTGTGCCGCCATGGAAAATTTCCGAAAAGCCAGTTTATCCTGATTGACAAAATAATCGACATAAAAACTTAGCAACCCCGGCACATCCTCACTATGCTCCCTAAGTGGCGGAATATTGAGCGTAACTTCATTAAGCAAATAATACAGATCCTGTCTGAACCGCCCGGACTTAACCTCCTCATCCATCGCAATCCGGGTTGACGCTACCACCCTGACATCAACACGCACAGCCTCGCTACCGCCTACGCGCAAAAAAGAACTTGATTCCAGAGCACTGAGCAGCCTTAACTGGGTTTCCTTGTCCATGCCGCCTATTTCGCTCAAAAACAAGCGTCCCTTTATGCGCTCGCTCTAACAAGCCGGGATAAATTTTACCCGGCATTTTCTTTACCAAAAAACTCTACTGCTGAATTTTCCGGCGATATACTTCCTACCGCCACATCAACAAAAGGACCATCCCGATGCGCACTGTTGTTATGCAGATAACGCGCATACAGCTCTTTACCAACACCTGCCTCACCGACAAACAATACCCGGGCATCATGTTGAGCCAGACGCTTTAATTGATCCTTGATTCTGGCAACAGTGGCACTCTTGCCGACAGGTTCAATATCAACAACCAATTGCTGTCCTGAGCCCGGCATTTTCTATTTGCAGATTACCGGCTTCCAAAGCTCTTTCAACAATCAATAATAATTTTGCCAGCGACAAGGGTTTCTCAAGAAAATCATAAGCACCTAGCCGAGTCGCTTCAACAGCCGCTTCGACCGAGCCATGCCCTGACATCATGACCACCGGACACAGCATGAAATCTTCGGCAACCCATTCTTTCAATAAGGTAATGCCATCAGTATCAGGCATCCAGATATCGAGCAAGATGAGGTTGGGTTGTTGGGATTTTTTTAATTCCCGGGCAGCACTTGCATTTTCCGCCATAGCGACTTGATAACCCTCATCTTCGAGAATTTCGCAGACCAGATCGGCGAATATCCGGCTCATCATCTACGACTAATATACGCGGTGTGTTTGCATTCATAATATTTTACAGCTGTTCAGAAGTTACATGCCGGGAGCTGGATTATAAATCCCGCTCCCACCTTACGACTGGTGTCGATCCATATTGCACCGCCATGTTCTTCAATTATTTTTTTCACAATCGCCAAGCCCAAGCCTGTACCTTTGGCTTTGGTTGTCACATAGGGCTCAAAAATTTTCTCAATTTGCTCATCTTTAATGCCTGGCCCGTCATCATAAAGCGCTATTTCTATAAAATCGGTATTATTTTTCTGCACCCTGTGCAGACTTATTTCAATCAAGCCCATGAGCATCTATCGCTTCCAGCGCATTTTTTATCAGATTATGAAGCACCTGCCTGATACTGACAGGGTCGCCATTAATCATCAGCAAACCTGTTTCATAATCGGCTTTGAATTTCACCCCCGATTTTAACGCATAAAGCGCTAATACTTCCTGAACCAATCTCGGTAAATCAATATCTACAGTCTGCTTTTTTGACGGTTTGGCGTATTCCGAAAAATCATCCACCATTTCTTTCATCGCCTCAACCTGCTGCACGATGGTTCTGGTTGAGCGCTGTAAAATATCGGCATCAGTAGGCAGTCCAGCTTATCGGCCAACTTATGCTGCAATCTTTCTGCCGATAGCTGAATGGGTGTCAACGGATTCTTGATCTCATGAGCCAACCTTCGGGCCACCTCGCCCCAGGCCGCATTCTTCTGGGCCTGTATCAAATCGGTCACATCATCAAAAACCACAACCGCGCCAACGCGCAGGCCTTCCTGAGAAAACAGCGGCGTTCCCCTGCACAGCAATTCCTGTCGGCCATTAGGCCCTAAAAAAGCAATCCGCTGCTGCCAAATATCATCCGCTTGCTCCAATAAACGCTGAATTGATTTTAGCGGCTCTGCCAGCTCAGCATAGCCCTGAACAAGTTCCAATAAAGTCCGCCCTATAAACTGATTAACATGAATATGAAAAATCCTGTATGCCGCCTGATTAGCCGTGCGAATTTTATACAACGGCATCAAAACTGATAACCCCGGCCGTTAAATTCGCCAGAATCGTTTCCAGATAAGCCCGTTGATTTTCCACCTCAAAACCAGCCATTCTGGTTTCATCGCGGGCGACGGCAATACGATGAGTCATCTCATTGAATGACTCAACCAGAAAACCCAGATCATCCTGGGCAATAACCGGCAACTGCTGGTCATAATGCCCGGAAGCAACGGCTTGTGTACCTTTAACCAGCTCTTTTACCGGCGCAATAATATTACGGATACTGATAAAAGCCACCCATATCGCCGCCAATAAACTCATTAATAAAACCAGCGACAGCGCCAGCGAGAAACTCATTTTTAATGAATTTCTTAAAAAATTCATTTCCTGATAACGCACAAAGGCAAATTCTACCGAATCCGCCAAATCGGCAATTCTTACCGGCACCGGATATAAAGCCTGTAAATATTGCGGCTCCTGTGCTTTAACAGTGACAATAACACGGATCATCAATTCTTCTTCATGTACCGGCGCTAAAGCGACATACTCCGCATTCTGCCGCAACTGCAACCAGATATGTTCATCCGGCAAACTCGGCAAAATATCGCTGGGGTTAATGCTACTTGAGGCAATAATTCGACCCTGACGAGAAAAAAGGGTCATCTCCGAGGCTCCCGAAAGTTCACGCAAATTTTCTATTTCCAGCGTCACCAAACTTTCAGATGAATCTTCCAGCTTTTCGGTCAATTGCTGCGTTTGCTTCAAATGCCAGCGCATACGTTGATCTAATGACGCTTGACTGAGTTCCAGCGCATCTTCCATGGCCCGATCTATTTCCACATTAAACCAGCTATCAATACCCTGATGTAAAAACTGCATGGAAAAATAAAACACAATAACGGCCGGCGCTAAAGCCAATACTACAAACAGCGACACCATTCGGGTTGTTAACCGCGAACCCGCCTCACGTCTTTTTGTGTGCTGGATCAAGGAATAGATATTGGCCCCGACCAAGATCAGCAGCACGACAGAACCCAGGGCATTGACTAACAGCAGCCATGAATACATCGCACTCAACTGTGACGATTCCTGCGTTGCTGAACTCATCAGCTGCAACGACAGCAGAATCAGGCCAAACAGGATTAAAACAGACAGATTAAAAGGGAGTTTTATTTTTTCAGGGGCCATAGCGTCCAGTCACTGGATAAATACCATTGCGGATCAATATAGGCAATCGGGCGCAACGGCAATGGCAGTGCTTCACGATCAAAATTGACTTTCACTGCGCACAGATACTGTTTTTCAGGAGCAAGCTCAGCCTTCTCTATCAATGCGAAAATCACGTACTGCAGACATCAAGTCCAATGCCGCAGACAGCGTGGAAAAATTATAAACTTCACCGTTACCCTCATTCCTGACCCGGTACATATTCAATAAAGCATGATATTGAATGCGATAACGTATCGCTGTATCAACCAGCGTCTTATTCCAGAAAACATCGCGATGCTGTTGCATCTTGACTTGAATATCCCAGAATAAGGGCACACCGTTTTGCAATGCTTCCTTTGCTCTTTTCACTGAGTTGATAAACAATGTCTGCGGACAACACATAACTGTCGCCTTGCAACGTTATCTCGGCTTGTTTCACTTCCACAGAAGATATGCTGGCAAAACATGAAACGGGCAAAAGCCATACAAAAAAACAATACACCAAGGAACAGCAAAGAGACGCCTTATTTCTTACTGATGCGCGCATAATAAAAGCCGTCCATTGCCGGATTCACCGGTTAAAATCTGCCGGCCATGATTTCCCGGCGAATCCCCAGTCCGCATCAATAGGTAACTCGACTGCATCGTCATGTTCAGCTAAAAACGCATCAATTTGTTGTTCATTTTCCTGCTTTAGGATGGAACAGGTTGCGTAGAGCATGATAGCCGCCGGGAGCCAAAAGCGGCCAGACAGCGTGCAGGATGTTTTTCTGCAAGGCCTGCAACGGCTTGATGTCCTCGGCTCTGCGTAATAACTTGATATCAGGATGCCGGCGAATAACGCCTAATGCTGAACACGGCGCATCCAATAAAATGCGGTCAAAAAGCTTGACCATCCCACCAGTCTTCGAGGATTTGCCGCATCGCCCACCACCAGCTTGGCTTGCAACTTTAATCGCTGCAGATTTTCGCTGACTCGCTGCATTCTGGATTCGTCTATATCGACCGCGACCAGTTCTTTTAGTTGCGGTTGACGTTCAAGAATATGCGCGGTTTTTCCACCCGGCGCAGCACAAACATCCAATACCCGATGTCCCGGCTTGAACATCCAGCAATCCAGCCGCCAATTGTGCGGCAGTATCCTGAACGGAAACCAGTCCTTCAGCAAAACCCGGCAGTAAATCAACCGCTACCGGTTTATCCAGAATAATCGCCGAAGGACAAAAACTGACGGCTACCGCCGCTATGCCCTGCTCGCTTAATGCTGTAAATACTGGTCCCGACTAATGCGTGCCAGATTGACACGTAAAACCATGGGCGGTTGCTGGTTGTTTTCCAGCAGGATCTTCTGCGCCTGCTGCGGCCAATCCTGCTCAATTTGCTTGATCAGCCAATCAGGATGGCTCACGGCTGCGTATTGCACCTTATCGGCTTTCTGCTCAAGGCCTTCCTGTTCTCTCAGATAAGCTTCGAAGCAGTGCATTAATAAGCGATTTAGCCCATGGTTTTTTGCGGGTCTGCCAACACCGTTTCGGATACTGCTGCATGAGGCTTTACCCGCATATACTTAAGCTGATACAAACCCACTAAAGCCAAGGCCTTAACATCCTGATCTTTTAGCGGTTTATCCAGCAATTCACTTAAAATAAAATCCAGTCGATGATAGTTCTGCAAACACCATAGCAGAGCGCTTGAATGAAAGCCCTGTCTTTGCCGGATTCGACGGCCTGTAAAGCGCATTTCCAGGGCTGCAGTCAAAGACTGGCCGTCTTGCAAAACGCGTGACAATACCCGAGCTGCGATCAATCTTGTATTCATTGAATATTCAACCGAGTTTTACGCCATTCAACGTCATGAGCACTAAGAAAAGCCTGAGCAGTGCATGCGCTTTCCCCCCGGAAGCTGAACTTCATGCAACCGTAACAAGCCTTTTCCGGTTGCCACATCCATATTTTTATTTAGACAACTTACTATACCCGGTTCTAAATCGGTATCTGTAGCTATCGCTTCAGCCTGCCAGATTCGCAATACATCTCCCTGATAAAGCGTTTGAGCCACCGGCCATGCATTTAAACCTCTTACCTTTCTGGCTATGTGTACTCGCCGGTTGCGTCCAGTCGATGATCGCCTCGCTTTTTGTCAGTTTTTCGGCGTAAGTCACCAGAGCCTCATCCTGCGGTTCTGCATGTACCGTTCCGGCTTCCATTTGCGCCAGCACTTTAGCTCAGTCCTATCGCGCCCAGTTCAGCCAATTTATCATGTAAATCGCTGGCCGTATCGTTGGCGCCAATAACACATTCTTCCTTGTGCAGCATATCACCTGCATCCAGTTTACGGACTATCTGCATAATGGTAACGCCGGTTTTTTCATCACCCGCCATTAATGCCCGCTGGATAGGCGCTGCTCCGCGCCAGCGCGGCAACAATGAGCCATGCACATTGATACAACCCAGCCTGGGCGCATCCAGTACAGCTTGCGTTAAAATCATGCCGTAGGCGACCACCACCATCAGATCAGCATTAAATGAGCTTAATTGCTGTAAATCCTCATCAGTCTTCAGGGTAAGCGGCTGAAACACAGGAATTCCGTGCATTTAAAGCCAGCTCTTTAACCGGACTTTGGTGTAACTGTCGCCTCCTCTACCGGCAGGACGATCGGGCTGTGTATAGACGGCACATACTTCGTGCTTTGGAAGCCAGCAACATTTGCAAGGCTGGGCACGGCAAAGTCCGGGGTTCCGGCAAAAATAATCTTCATGATCAGCTTTTTTCCATTTTATGAATTTTTTCCAACTTCTTCTTGATTCTCTGCCGTTTCAATGACGAAATATAATCAACAAACAATTTTCCGTTCAAATGATCCATTTCATGCTGTACGCACACGGCCAGCAAATCCCTTGCTTCAAATTCAAAAGACTGGCCTTCTCTGTTTAAGCGCTTTTACTCTGATATGCTCGGCCCGTTTTACCTTTTCAAAAAAACCGGGCACAGAAAGACAGCCCTCTTCAGACTCCTTGATACCATCTTTTTCAATGATTTCAGGATTTATTAAAAACAAGGGCGCATCTTTTTCTTCACTGACATCGATGACGATAACCCGTTGATGCACATCCACCTGAGTAGCAGCCAACCCTACACCTTTCGATTCATACATTGTTTCAAGCATATCATCGACTAATTTTTTGATTTTATCATCGACCGTTTTAACCACTGCGGCTTTTTTACGCAATCGTTCGTCCGGAAACTCGAGAATAGTTAAAATACTCAACAAACTCTCCACTAAAAATAATTGAATACTGGAATTCTATATGAATTCATATAAACTTTGAATGCAGACAGCACTAAAAAAGACTCCACAGGAATCAATATGGCTTTTCGAACACTCTTTGGATTTATGGTTTCTTTCTTCATCAGTATAAATACATGGGCAGATGAAATACAAATAAACCCGTACTCATCCGGATCAATATACCGTTGTCAAAGGGGATACTTTATGGGATATATCGGGTAAATTTTTAAACCATCCCTGGCAGTGGCCTGAACTGTGGAGCAACAACTCTCAAATTAAAAATCCGCACCTGATTTATCCGGGCGATACTATTTATTTTGCCATCGTAAACGGAAAGCCGCAGCTTAGCTTGTCCAGAAATGAACAACAAGCCCAATCCCCATCTGATTCACCCTGCATTCTTAGTGAGGAAGATGTTAAAAATGGCCGAACTGAATTTGCTGTTTCCGAAGATGGAAAGCTATTACCCTGTATTCGGGAAACCATTATCAAACAGGCGATTGAATTAATTCCCTACTGAATCAATAGCGCAATTCTTAACCTCACCCAAAGTTGTGGCCGAAAATGAACTGAACAACGCACCTTATGTTGTTGACTATTGCCGGAGAACATCTTGTTGCTGGTGCAGGTGACAGACGTTTATGTACGCTCTATAACCCAACCGGAAAACCTGTCATATACCATATACCGGGCGGGAAATGCCTACGTTAGCCCTGAAACCGGAGAAATTCTGGGGTATGAGGCGGAATATATTGCTGACACCACATTGCAACAAACAGGTGATCCGGCAACATTATCCATCACCAAAGTCAGACAGTGAGATTCGCAAGGGTGACCGGGTAATGCCTAAAACTGAAGAGGAGGTTACCTTGAATTATTTTCCAAGGCCGCCTGAAAAAAGTATAAATGGCAACATTATCAGCGTTCTTGGCGGAGTTTCTCAAATAGGACTTTATAATGTAGTAGTTATAGACAAAGGCACTGAAGACGGCATCCTGACTGGACATGAACTGGCTATATACCAAAACGGCAATAGTATCAGATGACCCGTACAGCTCCATTAAAAACGATATCGTTAAACTTCCCGATGAAATTGCCGGTACTCTGATGGTTTTTCGTCCCTTTGAGCGTGTCAGTTACGCTCTGGTTATGAAAGCGACTCAGGCCATTCACATTTTAGATAAAGTTCAAACCCCCTGAATATTACCACGCAAGCAACTGACAACGACATAAAATACTGGCTTGCGCTATTACGCACGCCAGGTGTCGGTTGTCGAACATTTCTTAGCCTGCTGCAAACTCATACACCATCACAGTTATTTGCAGAATCTACATCAGGCACTTTCGGCTTTAGGCTTAAAAAGTGATATTATCCATGCCATCAAAAATCCGGACTGGTCGATTGATAGACTATGATCTGTCCTGGCTGGAACAAAAAAACAACAGCGTCATCACCTTTAATGATACAAATTATCCTCCGCAATTAAAGGAAATTGCTGACCCACCGCCTGTTTTGTTTGTGCGCGGCAACCCTGAACTGTTGTCGTTACCCCAAATTGCCATAGTGGGCAGTCGCAACCCATCGTCTTTAGGTGAGGAAACCGCCTTCAACTTTGCCAAAACACTTAGTCATTACGGTTTTGTCATCACCAGTGGACTGGCTTTAGGCATCGATGCCGCCAGTCATCGAGGTGCATTAAATGCGAAAGGTTATACCGTTGCTGTAGCAGGAACAGGACTGGATCGCGTCTATCCAGCCCGACATAAAGAACTTAGCCACTGAAATTGTCAATACCGGCGTCATGATTTCAGAGTTTCCGCCCGGCACTACCGCCAAAGCCAATCATTTCCCCAGGCGCAACCGCATTATAAGCGGACTGTGCCAGGGTTTACTGGTGGTTGAAGCCGCCAAACAAAGCGGTTCATTAATTACTGCTCGAATGGCTTTAGAACAAAACCGTGAAGTTTTTGCTATCCCCGGCTCTATTCATAATCCTCTGGCACGAGGTTGCAATGCACTGATCCGTGAAGGCGCAAAACTTGTCGAAACCACCCAGGATATTCTTGAAGAATTAAATCAATATTATCAACAAGATGAGAAATTATTACCGCTAACTATGCAATCAACACTTGACCTGGAGCAACAAACATTATTGAATCGTGTCATGTTTAGCCCAACTTCTATTGATAATCTGGTTGAAAATACCGGCGAATCCGTTGAAGTTATTTCCTCAATGCTACTGATTCTGGAACTGCAAGGTTACCTAGAAGCAACCGCTGGCGGTTGCTATGTCCGAGTAAAATAAACCAGCAAACACCCTATGAAAGAAAATATTTTTGATGTCCTGATGTATTTATTTGAAAATTATATGGAAGATGAAATTGAAATGCTTCCTGATAGCGATGTCATCAGAACAGAATTACAGGAAGCAGGTTTTGAATCTTGCGAGGTTAACAAGGCGTTCGACTGGCTTGATTCACTTAGCCTGCAGCGAGCCATTAAGCCTACCGTTGCACCCGCATTTCGCATTTTCTGCGCGTCAGGAAATAGACAAAACTTGATCTTGAATGCCGCAATCTTATTATGTTTCTTGAACAAAACGGCATTTTAAATTCAGCCAACCGGGAAATTGTCATTGATCGGGCAATGGCACTGGAAAATGAAGACATATCAATGGAAAAATTGAAATGGATCGTGTTGATGGTCTTACTAAGCCAGCCCGATGAGGAAATTGCTTTTTCCAGAATGGAAGATATTGTCTATGATCTCGTCCCTACTTATTTACATTAAGCTCAAGGGAAAAGGTGAAAGGTTAAAAAATGCACTCACCTTGAATTTCACCTTGAACCTTGCACCTTGTACTTGAACCTTAAATGAGTAAGAATCTTGTCATTGTAGAATCGCCTGCAAAAGCAAAAACCATAGAGAAATATTTAGGCAAAGACTTTCAGGTTTTAGCCTCTTATGGACACGTCCGCGACCTTATTCCTAAAGAAGGAGCTGTTGACCCGGATAATGACTTTGCTATGAAATATGAAGTCATTGATCGCAATCAACGTCACGTTCAAGCTATCAGCAAAGCACTTAAATCAGCAGACACCTTATATCTGGCAACCGACCCTGATAGAGAAGGCGAAGCCATTTCCTGGCATTTGCTATGAACTACTGAAAGAAAAAAAACTGCTCAAAGACAAGCCGGTGCATCGGGTAGTCTTTCATGAAATTACCAAAAAAGCGGTCACTGAAGCGATTGCCAACCCGGAGACAATTGGCCATCAATTTAATCAATGCCCAGCAGGCACGCCGTGCCCTGGATTATCTGGTCGGTTTTAATCTATCGCCCTTATTATGGAAAAAAATTCGCCGAGGCCTGTCAGCCGGTCGCGTACAAAGCCCCGCATTACGCATGATAGTTGAGCGCGAACTGGAAATTGAAGCCTTTAAAACCCGTGAATACTGGACTATTGACGCTGCATTGACAGCACATGAACAGACCTTTAAAGCCAAATTGACTCATTTTGATGGCGAAAAGCTGACTCAATTCAGTATTACCAATGAAGAGCTAGGCAGAAAAAACCAAACAAACTCTACTGACCGCGGCAGATGGTCAGTTTCTGGTTAGCAAACTGGAAAAGAAACAGCAAAAACGCAACCCTGCCCCGCCTTTCATAACCTCGACATTACAACAGGAAGCCTCACGTAAATTGGGTTTTACTACCAAACGCACCATGATAGTTGCCCAACAACTGTATGAAGGGATTGATATAGGCGGCGAAACAGCCGGTCTGATCACCTACATGCGTACTGATTCGGTTAATTTATCAGTAGAAGCAGTCGAGGAAATACGTGCACTGATTGCAGAAAACTATGGTGCTAAGAATGTACCCAAAGAACCCAGACTATTTAAAACCAAATCAAAAAATGCTCAGGAAGCACACGAAGCGATACGTCCAACTTACCCGAGACATTTGCCTAACCAGATAAAAAACTACCTCAGTGTTGAACAATACAAACTGTACGATCTAATCTGGAAGCGCACCATAGCCTGCCAGATGATTCATGCTACCCTTAATATGGTCGCCGTTGACTTAACCTGCGGCGATGGCAAACACATATTCAGGGCAACAGGTTCTACCATTGCCATCACCCGGATTTATGGCAGTTTATCTGGAAGGAAAAGATGACAGCAAGGAAAGCGATGACAAGGAAAGCTTTTTGCCGCCGCTGGAAGAAGGCCGTCCAGTGCCTCTCAATGACATCATTGCAGGTCAGCATTTTACCGAGCCACCGCCACGTTACGGCGAGGCCAGTCTGGTAAAATCCCTGGAAGAACACGGTATCGGCCGGCCATCAACTTATGCATCGATTATTTCGACCTTGCAAAACCGTGAATATGTCACCTTGGACAACAAACGCTTTTACCCTACCGATGTCGGCAGAATCGTCAACAAATTTCTGACCGAACATTTTACCAAATACGTCGATTATGATTTTACGGCTAATCTGGAAGATGAACTGGATGCGGTTTCCCGAGGTGAAAAAGACTGGATTCCATTAATGCACGACTTCTGGAAGCCTTTCACGTACATTGATCCATGAAAAAGATGCAAGCGTCCAGCGTAAAGATGTCACCCAGGAAGCCATCGATGAAAAATGTCCTGAATGTGGCAGCCCACTATCAATCCGCTTGGGCAGAAATGGCCGGTTTATAGGCTGCACCAATTATCCTGAGATGCTCCTATACTCGAAATCTGAATGATGATGCCAGCGCTACCGATGAACCCGAAATTGTAGAAGGCCGAGTCTGCCCTCAATGCGAATCGCCTTTGGTCTTCAAAGCCGGGACGCTATGGCAAATTCATCGGTTGTAGCGCATATCCAAAATGCAAGCATATCGAGCCTTTGGAAAAGCCGATGGACACTGGCGTTGAGTGCCCTCAATGCAAAAAAGGCAACATCCTCAAACGCAAATCGCGGAATGGCAAAATATTTTATTCCTGCTCGGAATACCCAAAATGTGATTACGCATTGTGGAATGCGCCGATAAAGGAAAGCTGCCCGGAATGTGACTGGCCTATTTTGACCGTTAAAGAAACAAAAAGACGTGGCGTGGAAAAAGTTTGTCCACAAAAAGACTGCAAATACGCCACCCCGTATGAAGGTGATCCGGCTGATGTCCAGGGGCCCAAAGAACCTGGCGCCTGAGCTTATTTCGCCCGATACAAAGGTATGCCTACAAGGATGTAGGCGAATAGGGATCTGATCTCCATAAACTCAAAATGCCCTATCACTCCCCTTTCAAAATAAGAAACGCCGTCCGTCATATCAAAGCCGGAGCAGTGATTGCTTACCCCACCGAAGCGGTTTATGGCCTGGGTTGCGACCCGCTCAACGAAGACGCTGTCATGTCCCTGCTCGACATCAAACAGCGCCCGATAGAAAAAGGCCTGATTCTTATTGCCTCATCTCTGGATCAGCTGCACCCCTACCTTGCATTAGATCAAACCATCATCGATCGCATAACACCCACCTGGCCCGGCCCTGTCACCTGGGTTATTCCAGCCCAGTCTTGGGTCCCAAAATGGCTTACAGGTGAACATGATTCACTGGCGGTCAGAGTGACCAACCACCCGATAGCCCGAGACTTGTGCACCCAATTCGGCGGCCCCTTGGTATCCACCAGCGCCAACCCCACTACCCGGCCCGCCATCAAGGAATCAAGAAAGCTGCTCAAAACCTTTTCTGATTCAGGTATTTTTATCGTTCATGGCAAAGTCGGCGAGCTGGCACAGGAAACCGCTATTTATGATGTGGTGAGCGGGAAACGGTTGCGTTGAACGTAGTTTTTTATCAACATGTCTGAAAAGCAGCCCCCCGAACAGAGCCTGCGGCAGTATTGTAAAGCACATCTTCAAGCTTGCTGCTTCATTACTCTTTTAAACTCAATCTATAAATTTGTGGAGACTAGCTCCAAATCCATTAGCCTAACCTCGGCAATTTCCTTGTCTACCACTAAGCGCACTGCATACGCCAGCGCCTAAATCCAGATCCAGCACGCGCCATGCCGAAGCCTGTCCGCAACTTTCAGGAACTCTTAAAAACTCTGCCGGATTTTCAGGATTAATAACGCAGTGATCCAGCCCCAGGCCGATGCCCCGCCCCGTGGCTTTCACGAAGGCTTCTTTGCGCGTCCAGAAACGGTAAAACTCCGGTATTTTTTGGTGTTCCGGCAGTTTGCGCCAGTATTCGACCTCTTCTTCGGCAAAGCATTTATCAACCAGCCCAGCCAGATTAGCTCTCGGTTTGCAAAGCTCTACATCGACGCCCAACTGACAGCGCCAGCCCACAGCAATGATCATCACGCTTGCTGAATGGGACAGGTTGAATACCAGCTGCGGGTTATCGGCAAGATAAGGTTTGCCATGCTCGGCTTTGTTTATCCTTATCTTTTCCGGTGACTCATTAAGGATTTGGGCTAATACGTTTCTCAGGCGGCCATGCACTTCCACATAACGTTTGCGCAGCAAGTCATTTTTCATTCTCAAGGCATGAGCTTGCTCGGCTTCATCGAGAACGCGCCAGTAACTCTGGTAATGCGCGTGCTCGGCAGCAAGATCGCCGTGCCATATCTGGATTGTGTCGGTATTCAATTCATAATCCTGAAAACTTGCCTCAACACAAGCGACTTTAACGCCCGACAGCAGCCCGGCCTTCCCCGCGGCGGTCGCTGGCAGCAGTCAGCTGATGCGTGGTTTTGTTCCACTGCACGGCGTGCATATCGCCATAGTTGTAACGCGCTTCTTTCATCTGGTGCCCCATTGCAGTAAGGCCGGTAATTTCATCTGCCGTCATTGCGCCTTTTTCATACTCGATCACATCAGGCATAAATTGGTGATGGAAACGGGGCACCTGCACCCATGAGTCAGGCCCGTTGCCTTTGGCAAAATCCAGTGCAGCCAACAGCACCATCGAGATAATGCGGCTGCCGCCGGGCGTTCCCACCACTGCAACGTTGTTGCCGTCATCAAGAAAAGTGGGCGCCATGCTGGACAGCATGCGCTTGCCCGGCGCTATGGCATTGGCGACACCGCCAACCAGACCATAACCATTCATGGCTCCGGGCTGACTGACAAAATCATCCATCTCATCATTCAGCAACACGCCGGTTCCGGCGGCTACAACACCGGCACCAAAAGGAAAATTAATGCTTAGCGTCGCGGCAACCCGGTTGCCTTCATCGTCAATAATTGAAAAATGCGTGGTATTGATGCCTTCGGGTTGTTGCTGTATTTCTCCTGACAACATGGCGCTGGCTAACGCCTTATCCGGGCGCAGACTGCTGCGCAATCCGGCGGCATAATCATCATTCAACAAGCGCTTAACGGGTATGTCGATAAAGTCTGCATCCCCCAAATACAAAGCCCTGTCGTGATAAGCCCGCCGTAAAGCCTCCGCTATAAGATGCTTGCGGGTTGTTTCATCGATGTTTTTCAGATCGTAACCTGACAAAACATTCAAAGCCTCAATCAGCACGATGCCGCCTGAAGATGATGGCGCGGCGCTGGTTATTTTAATGCCGTGATAGTTCCCTCTTACCGGCTCCCTCTCGACAACTTGATAGGATGCCAGATCCTGTTTTGACCAGATGCCTCCGGCCTTGTTAACGCCAGCCACCAGTTTCTCTGCTACGTCGCCACTATAAAAGCCGTCATGCCCTGATTCAGCCAATTCATTTAAGGTATTGGCCAGATCCGGCTGTCTCAGTATTGAATAGGCTTTGGGCACTTCACCGTCAGCCAGAAATATTTTTGCCGCCTGCGGGTCTTTTTTTATGACACCGGCTCTGAATTTGAGCAGTTTCCGATATCTCTCGCCGATAGCAAAACCGGTCTTCGCCGCCCTGATCGCTGGTTTCAGGCTTTCCGCCAATGGCAAGCGTCCGTATTTTTCTGACAGATGCACCAGCGCCGCAGGCATTCCAGGGATGGCAGCCGCTTTTGCGCCATCAATAGATAAACGAGGGATCACCTTGCCTGTTTTATCCAAATACATATCCTTGTGCGCCGCCAAAGGGGCTTTCTCACGGCCATCAATCATCGTTTCAAAGCCGTCTTTTTCTCTGTGCAGCAACCAGTAACCGCCACCACCCAACCCTGAACCGGAGGGTTCAACGACCGCCAGTGTTGCGCTGACAGCCACAGCCGCATCAAACACATTGCCGCCTTTATTCAGGATCTCAAAACCAGCCTCAGTTGCTAAAGGATGCGCGCTGGCAATAGCGGCCTTGTGCCCGTCTGCGTAAACCTGCACACCCCAAAAAACAGCAACTAACATAATTGCCGCGCAACTTTTCTTTAACATCTTTTCTCCTGACCGGTTTTAAACTGATTAATGGTTCGATTTGTCTTTTTATTAAACCACAGAGCAACCCAGAGGACACAGTGATAATAGCAAGGATACGTAGTTTCACCATGTTGTGCATCGCTTGTTATGTGTGCTATAAACCAAAACAACCAATAAGGTCTCGGCATCTTTGATGCCATGAGAGGCTGCTTCGGTTATTCTGAACATTAACTAACCATCAAGGACATACTGCTATGAAACTAAAATATATCGCCACTTTAATTGGTGCGCTCGCTCTTGGTCTAAGCACACAGTCTAATGCTACAGAACATCATACGGCGCAAGCACTGGAACACTCAGCGATGGCCGCCGCGCATGGTCAGGATGGTCATGCAGACCAACTGCTCAAGCACGCGGAGGAAGGTTTAAAACATGCTGAAGCCGCTGAAAAAGAACATGCTGAAGCACATACCCACATGACAGATGCCGTCAAACACTTAAAAGAATCCATAGATCACGCCAAAAAAGGACATGCTGATGTTGGGACTAAGCATGCCGAAGAAGCAATGGTACATATGCGCAAATCTATTGGCCAATAAGAAAACCCAGTAATGGTGAAAGCGGGTGCAGTGAGTTCATTGCGCCTGCTTTTTTTGTACTTCTCCGTAGATTTACCACTTGTTAACCACCCCGGTACTTCATGTCAGATAAAAAATATACCCTTGGCTTCATCGGCATCGGCCTGATGGGCAAGCCCTTGACCCTGCGCCTGCTGAATGCAGGCTTTAGCGTCAACGTATGGAATCGCAGCCCTGAAAAACTAAAACCGGTCACCGATCGCAGGCGCTTGCGCCTACTCCTCCATTGCCGATGTGGTCAAAGCTTCCGATGTCATCATCTTGTGCCTGGCTGATACGGCTGTTGTTGAATCGGTTGTACACAGTGATATTCTGGAAAACGGTTCGACCGGCAAATTGCTGATTGATTTATCCAGCATACACCCTGAAAGCACCCGACGATTAGCATCACTGTTACATGAAAAATGCGGCATGGGCTGGGTCGATGCGCCCGTTTCAGGCGGCGTTGCCGGCGCAGAGCAAGGCAGTCTGGCGATCATGGCAGGCGGCAGTACAGAGAACATCGCCGTTGCCCGCACCGTTCTGGCGCCGCTGTATAAGCAATTAACCCATATGGGCGATGTGGGCAGCGGCCAGGTCACCAAGATATGCAACCAGATGATCGTCAGCTGCAATGTGCTGGTTATCGCCGAAATGATGGCGCTGGCCAAACAGGCCGGGGTTGATGCCGAACAAATACCCGCAGCGCTGGCAGGAGGTTTTGCAGACTCCAAACCCTTGCAAATCGTCGGCCCGGAAATGGCGACCGGAACCTTTGAACCCGTTAAATGGCGGGTTAAAACCTTGCTGAAGGATCTGAATATGGCGGTTGATTTATCCGCCAAACAGGGCAACGCCATCCCGATGTCCGGCCTCGCGGCGCAACTCATGCAACTGCATGGCAGCCACGGCTATCTGGAACAGGACCCTTCCACTTTAATCAAATTATTCACCCAGCCTGATGCTTAAGTTCACCGCCAATCTCAGCCTGTTGTTTACCGAAGTTGAGCTTATTGACCGCTTCAAGGCCGCCAGACAGCATGGTTTTGATGCCGTCGAAATTCAATTTCCCTATAGCTTGAGTGCAGAAACACTGCGCGATACCTTAGACGAACAGCAGTTAAAACTGGTGCTGTTTAATGTGGATGCCGCCGATTTATTGCAAGGCGGCGAAGGACTCGCCTGCGTTCCTGAAAAGCGCGATCAATTCCGCCAAGCCGTCGCCCAAACAGTCGAATATGCAGAACGGTTAAAACCGGAAGTCATCAATGTCCTGCCGGGGCGCTGCCTGGATGAAAACCGCCGGCAGGAATATCTGGAAACCTTTAAGGAAAACCTGTGCTTTGCCGTCGAGGCATTTTCTCCATTAGGCATTAAAACTGTTTTTGAAGCCGTCAACACTCACGATATGCCGGGGTTTATCATTCATAGCGGATCACAAATGCTCGACATCTTAAACCAGCTCAACCAGCCTGACCTGTTCATGCAATACGATATTTATCACATGCAGATGATGGGCGAAAAACCTGAGCAATTTATTGCTGAACATGCCGTTCAAATCGGTCATATCCAGTTTGCAGATTGCCCGGGACGAGGCCAGCCCGGGACGGGGCAGATTGACTTTGAACGGGTATTTTCAGCCATTGAAAAATCGGCTTATGCAGGTTGGATCGGGGCGGAATACAAGCCGGTTGGAACTACTACTGATAGTCTGGATTGGTTGCGGCTTGTGTAGATAGAGAGTGTGATCGCGGTGCGTACCCTGCTGAGCTCGCACCGCAAACCAAAGAGCCTAAGCTGTCAACTTCAAATACTTCTGATACAAACTGTCCTTATCCTCAACATGCTTGGGATCTTTATCTATGCAATCTACAGGACAAACTTCCATGCATTGCGGCACATCATGATGGCCAACACATTCGGTGCACAGATTCGGATCAATAACATAAATATCCTCGCCTTGGGAAATCGCACCATTCGGGCATTCCGGCTCGCAGACATCACAATTGATACATTCTTCATTAATAATAAGGGCCATTCTTACTCCTAACTAAATTTCTCGATTAAACGTTGGTGAACTACATCAGGGACAAAACAGGACACATCGCCATTTAGTTGTGCAATTTCTCTGATCATGCTCGAAGAAATAAATTCATATTGTTCGGCTGGCGTTAGAAACACGGTTTCCAATTCCGGCGCAAGACGCCGGTTCATCCCTGCCATCTGAAACTCATATTCAAAATCAGATACCGCTCGCAAGCCTCGTAAAATCACATTGGCTCCCTGCTGCTTGGCACAATCAACCAGTAAAGTTATCAAAACCGATTACCTGCACATTAGAAAATTCCGTGGTCACTGCTTTAGCCAGATCGACCCGTTCTTCAAGGGAAAATAATGGTGTTTTCCCCCTGTTAACAGCCACGGCAACAATAACTTTGTGATAAAGCTTGGATGCTCTGGCAATCAGGTCCAAATGCCCATTGGTAATGGGATCAAAGGTGCCCGGATAAATTGCGGTGATTTGCATAGTCTATAGTTTTCGAAAAAAGCGGCAATTTTATACCAAGAGGCTGATTTAAAAAAATAAATCAGTCCAACCGTTCAAACAGATGATATGCCACATCCCCTGCGGTTTTGCTTTTCAGCTGACGCCAGTTTTCAGGCATGCCTTCAAGATTGCAGTGTCGCTCAGTTTCAACATAGATTTTTGCATGTCTTGCCAGCCAGCCTTTTTCTTCCAGCCACTGACAGGTTTGAACGGCCAGATCTCATCGCGAATGGCGGATCAAGAAACACAATATCAAAAGGTTCGGCATCGCCTGCCAGATAACGGAACACATCGCTTTGAACGATCTTTATCTGGCTCGGCGGATAACGCAACTGAATTTTCCTTTAAAGCTCGACAGGCCAGTGCATTATTTTCTACCTGAATGACCGACTTGGCGCCTCTGGAAGCCGCTTCAAAGCCCAAGGCGCCGCTGCCTGCATATAAATCCAGGCAGCGCTTGCCGACAATGTCATTTTGCAGCCAGTTGAATAAGGTTTCGCGCACTCTTGCGGGTGTCGGTCTTAAGCCCGGCGCATCGACAAAGGTTACACATCGACTGCGCCAGTCTCCGCCGATGATTCTGAGTTTATTTTGCACTTTTTTCTGCTGACTTGCCGACGGTTATGGTTTGCAGTAGTTGCGGATTAACACGGCGTTTAAAGGCATCGGTTATTGATGCGACCGTTACTTGCTCAACTTTTTGTTGAAAGGTATCCAGGTAATCCAGGGGCATCTCATAAAAACCGATCATGGCAACATAGCTGGCCAGTTCTTTATTGGTGTCAAAACGCATGGCAAAACCGCCGGTAATATTTTTCTTTGCGGCAACAAGCTCGGCTTCCGTCGGACCTTTGCGCAATAAAATCAGCCAAGGTTTGATTGAGCACTTGCAAGGCTTGCTGGGTTTGATCGTTGCGGGTTTGCAAGCTTACCATAAACGGGCCTGGTTTCAACATCGGGATGAAAGCAGCTGGATGCGCTGTATGCCAGACCACGTTTTTCTCTCACTTCATCAAAGAGTTTGGAAACCAGGCCGCTGCCGCCCAATATATGATTGCCGACATACAGGTCAAAATAATCAGGATCTTTACGGTAAGTGCCGGGCATTCCAACCAAAACATGGGTTTGTGATGACGGAAATTCGATATGCTTGCTGTGTCGCTTTCACTAGGCATGGCCACGTCCGGCAATAGCTCAGGTTTTTGACCTACCGGCAATCCGGCCACCAAATTCTCCGCCGTTTGTTCCGCTTGCTGTTTGGATAGATCGCCGACAATGACGACTATCGCATTGGCGGCAACATAATATTTCTGATAAAAATTACGCAGATCGGTCGCTTTCAAAGCCGGATACGGTTTTAATCACACCGGAAGTCAGGATGTGCATAAGGATGATTTCCGTACAAGGGCATTATAAAAGGCAATACTGGCCAATTCAGACGGCGATTCCTCCTGTTGTTTTAAGCCGGCCAGGGTTCTGTTTTTTTCCCGTTGAAAATCGGCTTCATTAAAGCTCGGTTGGTCAGGATGACTTGCATCGTTTCCAGCGCTTTATCGAATAAGGGTTTATCGGTCAATGTGCGCAGCGATACGGTCGCCATATCATTGGAACTGCTTGCACCAAATTGCGCGCCGACACTTTCAAAACGCTGGGCAATTTCATCGGCATTCCACTTTCCTGCACCGGTATCCAGTAAAGCAGCCGTTAATGCCGCCAAACCAAACTGTTGTCCGTCACGCGCACTGCCGGCATCAAAAACAACCTGAATATCCACCATGGGCAGACCTTCGGTATGCACATAATAAACCCGGCTGCCTTGCGGCGTTTGCCAGTGTTCAATTTTTGCCGCCGAGCCAGCGAACTGGCTAGCAATAAAACAAGCCAACAAATAAAACCTAATAGACTGGATACGCATTATTTAGCTCCTTTTTTTGTCTCAGTCTCGGTAATGTTGTTGCATTGATTGGCTGTGGGTTCCAGATAAGCAATACTCAGATGATCTTCAACCAAATATTTACGCGCCACATCACGCACTTGTTCCGCAGTCACCTGATTGATTTTAGCGACATATTCATCGGCTTTTTGCCAGCCCAGACCGACTGTTTCCAGCATGCCCAACTGCATGGCCTGATAAAAATTGGAATCCCGCTCGTAAACATCGCTGGCTAAAACCTGCGCTTTAATGCGCTGTAATTCTTCACTATCTGATCAAGTTTTTTGCAGTTTCGTAATTTCATCCTTTAATGCGGCTTCCAGCTCCAATACTGTTTTTCCTTCTGCAGGCGTTGCTTCCAGCATCAAACAAATCCGGACAATCTTGAAGTCAGTCCATAACCGGCACCGGCAGAGACCGCTATCTGTTTACCGCGCACCAGATTCTGAGGTCAATCTGGCGCTGCTGCCGCCATCCAGTACGCCCGCCAATACTTCCAGCGCATAGGCTTCCCATTCATTTCTGCCGTTTTCAGTACCGGCACTTTATAGCCCATTAGAATGGAAGGCAGTTTTGCAGGTACTTTGACCGTCATTTTGCGCACACCCAGCTGTTCGATTTCAGTTTGCGGCTTTAACGGTTTAATATCACTGGGCTTAAGCGCGCCAAAATATTTTTCTGCCAGCTCAAAAACAGCTTTGGGTTGCACATCACCCACTACGACCAGGGTCGCATTATTCGGTGCATACCAGCGTTGATACCAGGCTTGCAGATCTTCAACCGTGTAATTTGCAATATCTGCAGGCCAACCGATAACAGGATGTTTATAAGGGCTGTTGGAATAAGCCATGGTCATAAAATGTTCCTGCATTTTTGCCTGCGGATTATCATCCGTCCGCATTCTGCGTTCTTCAGTGACCACCTGCAGTTCTTTTTTCAATTCTTCGGGCAGCAGATGCAGATTACGCATTCTATCGGCTTCCAGTTCAAAACTGACTGCCAGCCTGGAAGCCTCCATGGTTTGAAAATAGGCCGTGTAATCCTGTGCCGGTAAAGGCATTTTCATCGCCGCCATTTTCGGCAATGATACGGGAAAACTCACCCGCAGGATGTTTATCCGTACCTTTGAACATCATGTGTTCCAGCATGTGCGAGAGTACCGGTAATGCCGCCGGGCTCATAACTGGAACCGACTTTGTACCAGACTTGAGACACCACAACCGGTGATCGGTGATCTTCCTTAACCAGAACTTTTAGACCATTCGCCAGTGTATGTTCAGATACTTTTGTTTCTGCGCTGGCTGGTAAACACGGGCAGACACAGTAAGACGGCACATAGTAATCGATTATTCATAACTCCCTCTTTATGAAATGTTAAGCGCGTCGGACTATTTCAATAATCAATAGTTCACGGTATTCTATACAATAATATAAAAGTTGGAATTTATTAAACAATGCCTAGCAAATCCTCTGTGCTTTCCTGGAAAAACTACTACACACTGTGTAAACCCAATGTTGTTGCGGAAATGCTTTTTACCGCTGTTGTCGGTATGTTATTAGCCGTACCAGGAATGCCGCCTATAGGACCTTTTATTTACGGTACCGTGGGCATTGCTCTGGCTGCATCTTCAGCCGCGGCAGTTAATCATTTTATTGACCAGAAAGCGGATGCGCAAATGAGCCCGCACCGAAAATCGTCCGTTGCCCAAAGGCGAATTAAGCTCAGCCAATGTGATTACTTTTGCGTTTGTGCTTGGCGTCAGTTCAATGGCTATTTTGATTTTATGGTCAATACCTTAACGGCTATTCTGACTTTTCTGTCATTATTCGGTTACGCCATTATTTATACCGTCTACCTTAAAAGGAGTGACGCCGCAAAACATTGTCATCGGCGGTATATTCGGAGCGGCTACCCGCCGCTGTTGGGCTGGTGCGCAATGACGGGCGAAGTGCATCCTTATGCGCTGCTGTTAGTATTAATCATTTTCGTTTGGACACCACCGCATTTCTGGGCACTGGCTATCGCCAGACGTGAAGAATACGCCAAGGTGAACATCCCCATGTTGCCGGTAACACACGGCCCGGAATTTACCCGCTTGCAGATACTGCTTTATACCGTGCTGTTGCTGATTGTGACCCTGTTGCCTTATTTAACCGGCATGAGCGGTCTGATTTATTTGGTCTCGGCGGTGCCGTTAGGTCTTGGTTTTATTTATTTCGCCATGTTGATGATGCGTAAAAAAGATAACAAAACCGCCATGAAAACCTTCGTTTATTCGATCGTTTATTATGATACATTGTCTGTTTGCTGCCTTTGTGTAATTCGATCATTCTCGACAGTCTTGCAGCATACTACCATCCTTATGAATTTCACCCATCACGAGCAAACACCGCATCCCGAACATCCGTTCGCGGAATATCATCCGCATTCTCGGCAAAGGCAAAAAAGGCTCAAGACCGCTGACTCAGGATGAAGCCTATCAAGCCATGAAAATGATCCTGAGCGAACAGGTGCTGCCTATTCAGTTGGGCGCATTTTTAATGTTGATGCGCGTCAAGGAAGAAACCCCGGAAGAATTGGCCGGTTTTGTTCTGGCAGCCAGAGAATCATGCAATCTTGCCGGTAACGCGACGAAAGTCGATCTGGACTGGTCATCTTATGCCGGGAAAGCGCCGTCATTTGCCCTGGTTTTTGTTGTCGGCCCTGCTATTGGCTGAAAACGGTATTACGCGTTTTTATGCACGGCGCGGGCGGTCATACCGCCGGCAGGCTGTATACTCAGGACATGCTGAGATATTTGGGTACTGGAATGCGCAAGCTCTATTGAGCAAGCCAAACAGCAACTTGAACAACAACATTTCAGTTATTTGTCACTGGAGCATTTTTGCCCGAAACTGCATGAGATTATAGAGCTGCGTCCGATATTGGGTTTACGCTCACCTGTTCATACCCTGGTACGCCTGTTAAATCCTTTTAATGCAGAATACAGCATTCAGGGTATATTCCATCCCGGTTATCGCCCGGTGCATCAACAAGCCGCTGCTTTATTAAATCAACCGCACATGTCGGTATTAAAAGGTGAAGGCGGTGAAACCGAACGCAATCCCGATATGGAATGCCTGGTGCAAAGCGTACACAACGGTGAATTATTTGACGAAAACTGGCCGGCTTTATTCGCTCGCCGCCACGTCAAACCCGAGGAACTTGATCCAGGGCAACTGGCTTTAATCTGGCAGGGAAAACTTGAGGATGAGTTTGCTGAAAGCTCCATCATCGGCACTGCAGCGATTGCGCTTAAGCTGTTAGGCAAAGCTGATACGCAGCAACAGGCGCATCAACTGGCGACTGATTACTGGTTAGGCCGGGACAAACAAAAATATGCCAGGTGTCTACATTGCACGCCTTAACAACTTTGTTACATGGCAATAAGGCGTGGTGAGATCGAACACGTCATGTTCCTCAATTGATGCAGTTCAATGTTAATCCATACGACGAACCGATGTTTTGTACAGATAATCGATGCCGTACCTAGCCGACGATGTACGGCATGAATAAGCTCGGATCATGAACACGCTCATCCTCTAGTCGGACGCAAATTAGGAACTCGTTCGCGTCTGATCGCGGCTAACAGTGTGGATATTTTCATCATTGCATTGGGTGGCTTAGCCGATTACGCTCGGTAATGCGACTGACTTTGTCTATAGGATACGGACTGCATAGGATCTTCTCGGCATGAAGCCCAGCAACCACTGAGAATTCAGCGCGCAATTTCTTGGTGCCCTTGAAGGTTCTACGGGATATGAATGCCTGTTATCTTCACCTCCGGGTATTATCGTTGCGCAGAACGCTGCGACTGCAAGGTCGCCGTTGAAACGGCTGTCAATGACAACGAACTCTTCAATTCCGAAACGATTGGCGCGCATTTTGAAGCCGCCAAGGACGCAGAAGTAGCGAAGCGCTCAATCATCCTCGATTTCGGCTAGCTCAGAGGCGTCGCGTCATTCGGGCTACTCAAGTAGCTGCCCGTCGGACCTCTGCGGAAATAGCAACAAGACTATCTACTTAGTGAATGGGACGAAGTTTTTACCAAGTGCTGAACTCAGAAAGTGTACATATTCTGAAAAATCCTGCGGCGGAATTCAACCGTTACGTTACAAAGCGCGCACTTCGCCGATAGGCAATGCGCACGAACGGAGCGTTTAACCTTTGACCATCAAACCGATGCTTTCAATACTGCTGACCTACTTACTGCTCCTGCTTGTCATTTTTCTATTCCAACGAAAAATGATCTATTTCCCTGCGCAGTATTCAATTGAACATCAGCAACAACTGGCGGATCAAGCAAACCTGAGGCTCTGGCCGTCAACGGATAATTATCTGGGGCTTATCTCCAAAACATCCAAATCTACCGACAAGGGCACGGTTATCGTTTTTAACGGCAATGCGGGTTCGGCAACAGACCGAACTTATTATCTGGACGCATTGGAAAATCAGGGCTACCGGGTGATCCTGGCAGAATATCCGGGCTATGGCGCCAGAAATGGGGAGCCATCGGAGCAGGCGCTGATTGCCGATGGCATCCAAACCTCAAAACAGGCATTGAACGATTTTGGCGGCCCTATTTATCTGTGGGGTGAATCAGTTGGAGGGGGCGTTGTCGGCGGTATTGTGCAGAGCGGGCAGATTCCGGTTAAAGGTATTGTCCTGATCAGTCCGTTTAATAATATGGCCGATATTGCACAACACCATTACTGGCTTTTCCTTGCCAAATGGTTGATCCGCGATAAATTCGACAATATTAAAAACCTGCAAAATTATTCGGGAAACACAGCGATGCTGCTGGCAGAAAAAGATGAAATAATCCCCAATAAATACAGTTTAAAGCTGTTCGAGTCGCTGCACCATCGTAAGAAACTCTGGACATTTAAAGATGCGGACCATAATACCCTGCCAATGTTTCAGCATCTTTCCTGGTGGCAAGAGGTCATGCAGTTTGTTAGCGGGCAAAATGCAGTATCCCGGTAATTTCTTTTTCCATATCGCCATACCGCAACCCGACTAGTGTTCCGACATCACCTTCAGCATAATCAAATTTCGCACCAGCTGCCGTATCATGAAAAAGCTATTAATACTGCCATTACTATTTTCTTTCACTGCCTGCACCGCAATGACTCCAAAAAATACTGACAATATCTGCGCTACCTTTAAAGAAAAAGAGGACTGGTACGGTGATGCCAAAGAGGCATTTGAGAGATGGGGTGTACCCATTCATGTTCAAATGGCGATCATGCATCAGGAATCCCACTTTGTTGCCGATGCCCAGCCGCCTCGCACCTGGTTGCTGGGCTTTATTCCCTGGTTCAGGCCCAGCAGCGCCTATGGCTATGCACAAGCAAAAGATGAGACCTGGGACAACTATCTCGACAAAGCAGGAGACTGGGGCGCAGACCGCGATGATTTTGCCGATGCAGCCGACTTTATCGGCTGGTACTGTGACATCAGTCACAATCGATTAGGCATATCTAAATTGGATGCGGCAAATTTATACCTCGCCTACCATGAAGGACATGGCGGCTTTCAACACAAAAGTTTTTTGAAAAAACCGTGGTTACAGCAAGTTGCTAACAAAGTCGCCAAGCGGGCAACATTATTTCAACGTCAATTAGGCGCCTGCGAAAAGGAATTACAAAGCGAAAGCTGGTTTTTTTGGTAAACTATCACTTTTTACGTAAACAAAGGGCAAAAATCGTGAGAAAAATTCAAACTCAAGTTCTTTCAATCGTCACCGTTCTTCTTATAGGATTTACTATGTTTTCAATGGCCAATGCCACCACCCCTGAAGAAAATAAAGCCGCAGGCGCTAGCCTTTCTGGCAGAAAATGCTAAAAAACCCAATATCGTAACGACTGCAAGCGGCTTGCAATACGAAGTATTAACACCAGGAACCGGTACCGTTTCGCCTAAAGCGACTGATAACGTTACGGTACATTACAAGGGCACAACCATTGACGGCAAAGAGTTTGACAGTTCTTACAGCCGAGGCGAGCCAGCCACATTCCCGCTAAACAGAGTAATCCCCGGCTGGACTGAAGGCGTGCAATTAATGAAAGAAGGCGCTAAATACCGCTTTTACATTCCATCAGAACTCGCTTACGGCGAGCAAGGCGCAGGCCGTGCAATTGGCCCGAATGCCGCATTGATCTTTGATGTTGAACTGATTAAAATCCAATAAAAATCAGGCAAAAGGCGTAAGATGCAAGGCGAACACGCCTGCATCTTGCGCCTTTTTCTTTTTTACCTCGCACCTTTCGCTTTATTCTTATGCCCACTTACCAACTGTTTGCTACCACGCCCAAAGCGATGGAAACCATCCTTACCGATGAACTCCAGGCACTCGGCGTCAAAAATATCAAGGCCACCATGGCCGGCGTCGCTTTTCAGGGAGACCTGGAAACCGCTTATCGGGCTTGCTTGTGGTCAAGAACAGCAAATCGGATTTTACTGGTATTAAGCTCTTTTGAGGTAAAAACCCAGGAAGATCTTTATAACGGCGTACAAAAAATCAACTGGTTTGAGCATATTAATCCTGAAGACAGTTTTGCCGTTTCGTTCAGCGCAAAAAACTCACAGGCGATTAACAACACCCACTTTGGCGCCTTAAAAGTTAAAGATGCCATTGTCGACCAGATGCGGGCAAAATTTCAAAAACGACCCAGCATCAATACCGAACAACCCAATATTCGTATCAATGTTTATTTGAATGGCGAAACCGCCCAGCTCAGTCTGGATCTTTCAGGTGAAAGCCTGCATCGCCGTGGTTATCGGGATATCAATATCAAAGCGCCGATGAAAGAAAATCTGGCTGCCGCGATGCTGCTGCGTAGCGGCTGGCCGGAAATCGCCAAACAACACGGCTCATTAATAGATCCGATGTGCGGTTCAGGAACGCTGCTATTGGAAGGCGCAATGATTGCCGCCGATTACGCGCCCGGTCTGTTACGCGATTATTTCGGCTTTATCGGCTGGAAAAAACACGATGCCGAGTGCTGGAAAAAATTACGCGCTGAAGCCGAGCAACGCAAAAAAAGCGGGCCTGGAAAAGCTGCCCTGTTATCGTCGGTTTCGATCAAAATCGCCACACCATCAACGCGGCTTTAACGCATATAGCCAATGCCGGACTGCAAAATAAAATCCATGTTGAGCGTCGCGATATTGAAGACGCAGAACCTGCTGAAAGCTGGAAACCCGGGCTATTAATCTGCAATCCTCCTTACGGAGAACGTTTGGGCGATGAGCAGGAAACCGCCGAACTGTACAAAAAATTCGGTGAATCACTAAAAGCGCATTTTATCGGCTGGAAAGCCGCGATGATTATCAGCAACCCGGAACTGGGTTTTCGCTTGGGCATACGCTCACAAAAACCGATTACCCTGTTTAACGGCGCGCTTGAATGTAAATTATTGCGTCTGAATATTGAAGAAAACAATTTCTTCATCCCCAAAGCAAAAACACAGGAAGAACGCATTGCCCAAGTGACTGAGATCAGCAAAGCGCAGGAACAGCGAATTGCTCAAGCAACCGAGACCAGCCTACACCGCAACCAGAAACTACCAGCCTCTGCCTCCCTACAAGGAGGCAAGTGAACTGGGAGCGGAAATGTTTGCCAACCGGCTCAAAAAGAACCTGAAAAAACTGTCCAAATGGGCCAAGCAAAACCACATTACCTGCTATCGTGTTTACGATGCCGATTTACCGGAATATGCAGTCGCCGTTGATATTTATCAGGGCGAAGCTTACCGCTCCCAGCTCACGCCCCTCGCCACATCCCTGTAGGCGAACAAACCTGGGTCAATGTCCAGGAATACGAGCCACCCAAAAGCATCGACCAACACAAAGCCGATCAGCGATTGGCTGGGCTATTGGCCGAAATACCTCATGTACTTGGCGTCAATCGCGAGCAGGTTTTCCTGAAAATACGCCGAAAACAAAGAAGCACCGATCAGTACGAAAAACACGGCGACCAGGGAAGATTTCCATATCATTGAAGAAGGCGGCTGCAAGTTATTGGTTAATTTTGAAGATTATCTGGACACGGGCTTATTTCTGGATCACCGTCCTATACGATTGCTGATTCAACAACAGGCCAAAGATAAACGCTTTTTAAACCTGTTCGCCTATACCGGCAGCTGCCACAGTCCATGCCGCTATGGGTGGCGCAAAATCAACCACAACAGTCGATATGTCCAACACTTATATCAACTGGGCTAAAAACAACATGGCGCTGAATAAAAGCACAGGAGAGCATGAATTTATTCAGGCGGACTGCCTGGAATGGCTGGACCATGAAGCCAGGCAGCCCTATCCAAGACAATACGATTTAATTTTTCTCGATCCGCCTACTTTTTCCAATTCAAAGCGGATGGATGATGTGTTTGACATACAAAATGATCATGTCCAGCTCATTAAAAACGCCGTTTCACTGCTGGCGCCTGGATGGTGTTTTATATTTCTCCACCAATTTCAGACGCTTTAAAATTGATAAGCCGGCCTTGTCCGAGTTAACTTGTGGAAGATATTACGCGCAGCAACTATTCCGGAAGATTTTTCCCGCAATCCAAGAATTCATTATTGCTGGAGAATACAAGAATGATGCGTAGAGTTAAAATTCTGGTGTCTGGTCGCGTGCAAGGCGTTTACTTTCGCATGTTTACCCAGAACAAGGCTAAACAGTTTGGCATAAAAGGGCATGCCAGAAACCTCCCTGATGGTCGAGTTGAAATAATTGCTGAAGCTGACAACAGCTAGCATTGAAAAATTCATCAAATGGTGCCACAAAGGCCCTATCACCGCCCGAGTCGATCATGTTGAAATTATTGAACTTCAATCGGATGAAGTATTAACGTCTTTTGAAATAAAATAACAGATTTAAGGCTCAAAAAGATTACCAGCCTTTCTGCAATAAACAGCAATACGTATGCCCAATAAAGCGCCTATCACCACTGCATAAATCAACGGCTCAGTATAATCCAATTTTACCAACCAAAAATAATGTACCAGAGCCGTTAACCCGGCCACATACACTAGCCGGTGCAGCTTTAACCAGCTTCGTCCCAATCTTTTCTGCATTTTTTTTGTTGAGGTGACGGCCAAAGGAATCAGCAACAAAAAAGTCAGCAAGCCCATCAGTATATAAGGACTTTTCGGCACCTCGTCTTTAAATGCCTCCCAGGAAAGCGACAAATCAAGGACGATAAAAACCAGCAAATGCAGGCTGGCGTAAAAAAAAGCAAACAAGCCCATCATGCGCCTAAAGCGTATCGGCCAGCTCTGCCCCGTTATTGTTTTAATGGGCGTCAGCGCCAAACCTATGCACAAAAACCGCAAAGCCCAGTCGCCAAAGCCAAAATGCAGGGCTTCTATTGGATTAGCGCCAAGCCGGTCGTTGATGGCATCATTGACCAGCAACAAAAAAGGCATCAGGCTCAGTAAAAAAACAATAATTTTTATGGCCGCCCAGCCTTTTTTGCCGGGTAACATCAGAAATACTTTTTTAGATCCATGCCGGAATAAAGCGCAGCTACTTCCTCGCCATAGCCGTTAAACTTTTCCGTATTGCGTTTCGGGGTAAAAATACTGCTGCCCAGCACCCGCTCACGGCTTTGGCTCCATCGGGGATGAGCTACTTCAGGATTAACGTTGGCATAAAAACCATACTCCTCGGGAGCGCTTTTATGCCACGCGGTTTCCGGCATGTTTTCCATAAAACGTATTTTGACAATCGCCTTGATGCTCTTGAATCCGTATTTCCACGGCACAATCAAGCGCAACGGAGCGCCATTCTGGTTGGGCAGCTCATCGCCATACATTCCGGTAGCCATAATCGTTAACGGATGCATGGCTTCATCCATGCGCAACCCTTCCACATAAGGCCAGTCTAAACCATTGGAACGCTGACCGATCATGATTTCCGGGTTATAAAGCGTGGTAAATTCGACAAATTTTGCTTTTGAGGTAGGCTTGAATCGCTGTAAGCATTTCGCCCAACGGAAAACCCATCCACGGCACCACCATAGACCAGGCTTCCACACACCGGAATCGATAAATACGTTCCTGCACAGGATTGTCTTTTAGTATGTCTTCCAGGTTGTAGACACCCGGCTTTTCCACCTCGCCTGCAACTTCCACGCTCCAAGGCTTGGTTTTTAATGCCCTGGCTAAAATAGTTGAATCTTTTTTATTCGAGGAGAACTCATAGTAATTGGTATAATTGGCAACATCTTCACGATCAGTGACCTGTAACTTTGCAGAATAAGGCCCGATATTTTTTCCCGTTTCTGCATGTCCTGAAATCGGCAACATAACCCCTGCGGAAAGTATCGTTGCCGCTTTAATAAACTCTCTTCGGGATTCAAAAACCGCCCGGTCAGTGACTTCGCTGCTTAAGATGTTTGATTTGGTTTTAATTAGCATGCCCATTCCTTTTGTTACGTGCGTTTACGCGATGGAAAGTAGTAACAGCATCAATAATACATCAAGCCTTTATAACATTACTAATATTGAGAGCTGGAAAATCGATTTCAGGCAACGTAGCATCGTTAAAGAAATTAGTAAAAGAGCGCTATACAAATATGTTCCCTTAAGAACGATTTAATAATTGCGGCATTGGAATATTAGAGAATGGCTAATAAATGAACTTTAATCCACTTTTTGGGGAAAATCTATATTAAGGCAGCCAAGACAATGTTTGAGGATGCTGAGGGGTGATTTGATAATTCCTATGTTCACGTTTTTAGCGGGTGAGTTTCAGGCAAAGCTCAGGAAATCGAATGTTCGTGTAAACTTTAAGCAATGGGAAGTTGACGACTTGCATACAGAGAGGCAATAGATATCCAGGCTTTATGGCCTAGCATCTGCTGTTTTTGCTATTGGAAGGCGTGTCGAATAGTCCAAGTGCTCAAAATACCCTGATCTATAAACATAATATTCACCAAATTTAGCCTTCTTTTTTTAAGAGATATAGCTCTTCAACTTGTTTTCTGGCCCACGGCGTCTTCCTTAAAAATTTCAAGCTCGACTTGATACTTGGATCGTTATTAAAACATCTAATGTCGATCAACCTGCCCATTTCGGCCCAGCCATAATCTGCTACCAGCTCTGTGAGCATCATTTCCAGGGTAACGCCATGCAGAGGATTTCCCGGTTGTTTAGCACTCATGGAATCCCCTATAGCAGTTAATCTTCATGTTCGTAACGACGGCGTATCGCATCATCGCGGGCATCTTTGATTTCCCGCATGATACTGCGAACGTCTGCCCGTTTATTGCTGCCCTGAAATCGACCGGTCAATACGACTTGCGGAGTCAGATCACCGCTCTCGTAAAGCTTCCAGATTTCTTTGCCGTACTGGGTAGCGAGCAGTTCAGGTGCAAAGCGGCCAAAATAGTCCGCCAGATTATCGACATCACGTTCCAGCATTCTGGCGGCATTATTATTAGCCGCAGCATCAACAGCTTGTGGCAAGTCGATGATGACCGGCCCGTTGGCGTCAACCAGTATGTTGTATTCGGAAAGATCGCCATGAACAAGCCCGGCGCAAAGCATTCTGACCACTTCCTTAATCAGCAACCCGTGGTATTCCAGAGCCTGTTCTCGGCTCAATTCAAGATCGTTAAGCCTGGGCGCAGCACTGCCATGTTCATCGGTCACCAACTCCATCAGCAACACGCCCTCGACAAAGTTATAGGGCTTCGGAACACGCACACCAGCGGCGGCAAGACGGTATAAAGCATCTACCTCGGCATTCTGCCATACTTCTTCCTGCTGCTGCCGCCCAAACCGGGTGTTTTTTTCCATAGCGCGAGCCTGACGACTATTTCGCACCTTTCGCCCTTCCTGATACTGAGCCTGTTTATGAAAGCCGCGCTTGTTAACATCTTTATAGACTTTAGCACAGCGGATCTCGCCTTCCGAAAGAACAACATAGACGGCTGCCTCCTTGCCGCTTTTTAGCGGACGAATAACTTCGTCGACGAGACCGTCTCGCACCAGGGGTTCAATACTTTTTGGAGTTTTCATAGCCGCCCTTATACACTGCTCTGGCAAAAGTTGAAAACATTAGCGGCCTTTTTCATCGATATAGGCTTTGATCCGGCAATTCTTTCGTTCATATTTGACTGATTTTTACTATATGTCTTTAAATAGATCATGTGGTTAATTCAATTTCCCTGAACTGCGCCAGTATTACTGCTCGTTGTTCAACCAAGCCAATACGCCCATGCCTGCGGCACGTCCGCTGGCAAAACAGGCGGTTAACAAATATCCGCCCGTTGGCGCTTCCCAATCCAGCATTTCACCGGCACAGAATACACCCGGCATGGAGCGTATCATTAATCGTTCGTCGAGCGCCTCAAAAGCAACACCGCCTGCACTGCTGATCGCTTCATCAATCGGTCTTGCAGCAACAAGTCTAATCGGCAAAGACTTGATAGCCTCGCAAAGACGAACCGGGTTATCAAAATCTGATTTCGGCAAAACCTCCCTGCAGCAAACCGGCCTTTACGCCATCAATAGCCAACACGCTTTCGAAGAAAATTTGCCATTGAATCCTTACCCCGAGACTGGCGAAATTCTGTCGAACAGAAACCGCATATCCCTGTCGGGAGCCAGATCAAGATGAATTACCGCAACTCCTGTTGCGGCAATCTTGTTCACGCAAAAGCGCAGACAGTGTATAAATCAATCCACCCTCGACTCCATCTGCAGTCACCACAAGTTCACCCTGCTGGCTGAATCTTTACTCCATCCGAATCAGTAAAAGACACTGACACTGATTTCAATGGTTGCCCAGCAAAACGACTACGAAAATGCTCACTCCAGCCTACTTTCAAATCCGCAGTTTGAAGGCTTGCAGTGGCTCAACCAAAACACCTCGTTGAGCCAAGCAGTTCAACCCAAGCTCCCGTAGAACCCAAGTCGCGGCCCAACTCCCTCCGCCCATCGCCAGAACCACAGCATCAGCGCGCGACTTCCGTTTCACCTTCCGGCGTTACAAAACGCAACGTCCCGTTTTCGTCGCCAGTCCAGCCTATCCACTGATGTCGCATATGAAAATTGACACCAGCTACACGCAACCGGTGCAGCCATGCACGTAACAAGGGCGCGGCCTTCATGTCCGCAGGAAACACTCGCCCTGACGAACCTATAAATGTATTGATACCAAGATCTTGCAACCATGACCGCAAGGCTTCAGGTCCGAAAGGCATCAAGCATCGGTTTAATATAGGTTCGTCGAGAACCGTAGCGCGACAAAAATTTATCGTATGGCTCGGAGTGCGTAATATTCATTCCTCCCTTTCCCGGCCATCAAGAATTTTCGTCCCACAGAAGGCATAGCATCGTAAAGATCTACCTTCAAGCCAGCCTGACTTAAAACTTCCGCTGCCATTAAACCAGCAGGACCGCCACCGATAACCGCAACTGTTCGAAATAAATCGCTGTCTATTGAATTTCATCTATAAATTGCAGATTATCGTGCTCTTTTCATTATCGGTATATTTATTCACTTGAATACATAGTCATTATACAATACCATCAATTATCTAATAATATGTTCTGCATAAATGAGGAAGTTTCTTTGACAATCCTGTTTCAATTAAAAATACTTATCAAACTATCAATCTAACTCCAATCGGATCAAGACCGCCATGAAATCAATTAACGCAAATATTTTTGCTGACATTCCGCGAGCAATTACCGGAAGAACTCTTTGAATGTATTAGTCAAACGAGAAAATGTTCATATTGAACGCATTGTTTCCAATGGCCACATGACACCAACAGACCAATGGTATGATCAAGACTGGGGATGAATGGGTAATACTTCTTCAGGGACAGAGCAACACTTCTTTTTGAAAAAAACCAGCAGATTAGTAAGACTGACTCCTGGAGATTATTTATTGATCCCTGCACACACCCGGCACAGGGTTGAATGGACGCTTCCTGATTTTAATACCATCTGGCTGGCTGTTCATTTATACGATTTATTGCACGTTAGAATTCCTCAGAAACTTACAGACGGATAACTTGAAGCACATGAATACTAATCCAGCTAAACACTCAGGCAAAAAAAAACCCAGGCTTTAAGGCCTGGGTTTTGATATAAGAGCTTGGCAATTCCCTACTTTCGCATGGCAAACTGCCACACTATCATCGGCGCTAAGCGGTTTCACTTCCGAGTTCGGGATGGGATCGGGTGGTTCACGCTCGCTATGGTCACCAAGCAAACTGGTGTCGTCGATTGCTTTTATGCTATCAACGGTCTTCGGTGTGTTGTTGCACACCGCTGGAAATCTGTAACATTTTGCTTATTTTGTTCTGTGCTATTTGTCTGTTCTCTTGCAGTCTGTTAGCGATAGTCAGCTGTCTGGCTAAGTCTTCTTCTTAGCTGTATAACACCCACTCAAACTGATTGGGTGTTATATGGTCAAGCCTCACGGGCAATTAGTACACGTTAGCTACACACATTACTGCGCTTCCACACCGTGCCTATCAACGTCGTAGTCTTCGACGGCCCTTCAGGGGACTCATGGTCCCAGTGAGATCTCATCTTGGGAGGGGCTTCCCGCTTAGATGCTTTCAGCGGTTATCCTGTCCGAACATAGCTACCCGGCAATGCCATTGGCATGACAACCGGAACACCAGAGGTTCGTCCACTCCGGTCCTCTCGTACTAGGAGCAGCTTCCCTCAAATCTCAAACGCCCACGGCAGATAGGGACCGAACTGTCTCACGACGTTCTGAACCCAGCTCGCGTACCACTTTAAATGGCGAACAGCCATACCCTTGGGACCTGCTTCAGCCCCAGGATGTGATGAGCCGACATCGAGGTGCCAAACACCGCCGTCGATATGAACTCTTGGGCGGTATCAGCCTGTTATCCCCGGAGTACCTTTTATCCGTTGAGCGATGGCCCTTCCATACAGAACCACCGGATCACTATGACCTACTTTCGTACCTGCTCGATGTGTCTATCTCGCAGTCAAGCACCCTTATGCCATTGCACTCATCGCCTGATTTCCGACCAGGCTGAGGGTACCTTCGTGCTCCTCCGTTACTCTTTAGGAGGAGACCGCCCCAGTCAAACTACCCACCAGACACTGTCCCCAATCCAGATAATGGACCTAGGTTAGAACTTCAAATAAACCAGGGTGGTATTTCAAGGTCGACTCCACAAGAACTGGCGTTCCTGCTTCAAAGTCTCCCACCTATCCTACACAAATCGATTCAAAGTCCAGTGTCAAGCTATAGTAAAGGTTCACGGGGTCTTTCCGTCTAGCCGCGGGTATACGGCATCTTCACCGCAATTTCAATTTCACTGAGTCTCGGCTGGAGACAGTGTGGCCATCGTTACGCCATTCGTGCAGGTCGGAACTTACCCGACAAGGAATTTCGCTACCTTAGGACCGTTATAGTTACGGCCGCCGTTTACTGGGGCTTCGATCAAGAGCTTCTCCGAAGATAACCCCATCAATTAACCTTCCAGCACCGGGCAGGCGTCACACCCTATACGTCCTCTTTCGAGTTTGCAGAGTGCTATGTTTTTGCTAAACAGTCGCAGCCACCATTTTATTGCAACCCTCTTCGGCTCCAGTCGCGAGGACCTTCACCTACCAAGGGCATACCTTCTCCCGAAGTTACGGTATCATTTTGCCTAGTTCCTTCAGCCGAGTTCTCTCAAGCGCCTTAGAATTCTCATCCCACCCACCTGTGTCGGTTTGGGGTACGGCCACTGGTAACCTGAAGCTTAGAGGTTTTTCTTGGAAGCATGGCATCAATCACTTCGTCGTTCCGAGGAACAACTCGTCATCACGTCTCAGAATTAGGTGAACCCGGATTTGCCTAAGTCCACTCCCTACACGCTTAAACTGACACTTCCAACCGTCAGCTGATCTAGCCTTCTCCGTCACCCCATCGCAGTTACCACTGGTACAGGAATATTAACCTGTTTGCCATCGACTACGCCTTTCGGCCTCGCCTTAGGTACCGACTAACCCTGCGTCGATTAGCGTTGCGCAGGAAACCTTGGGTTTTCGGCGTGGGGGTTTTTCACCCCCATTATCGTTACTCATGTCAGCATTCGCACTTCTGATACCTCCAGCAAACTTCTCAGTTCACCTTCGCAGGCGTACAGAACGCTCCTCTACCGCTCATCCTAAGATGAACCCGTAGCTTCGGTACTATGCTTAGCCCCGGTAAATCTTCCGCGCAGACCGACTCGACCAGTGAGCTATTACGCTTTCTTTAAAGGATGGCTGCTTCTAAGCCAACCTCCTGGCTGTCTGGGCCTTTCCACATCGTTTCCCACTGAGCATAGATTTTGGGACCTTAGCTGACGGTCTGGGCTGTTTCCCTTTTCACGACGGACCTTATCACCCGCCGTGTGTCTCCCGTGCTCGAACTTGTTGGTATTCGGAGTTTGCATCGGGTTGGTAAGTCGAGATGACCCCCTAGCCGAAACAGTGCTCTACCCCCAACAGTTATACACGAGGCGCTACCTAAATAGCTTTCGAGGAGAACCAGCTATCTCCGAGCTTGATTAGCCTTTCACTCCGATCCACAACTCATCCCCGGATTTTTCAACATACGTGGGTTCGGCCCTCCAGTAAGTATTACCTCACCTTCAGCCTGGTCATGGATAGATCGCCCGGTTTCGGGTCTAATCCCAGCGACTAAACGCCCTATTAAGACTCGCTTTCGCTACGCCTCCCCTATTCGGTTAAGCTTGCCACTGAGATTAAGTCGCTGACCCATTATACAAAAGGTACGCAGTCACACCACGAGGGTGCTCCCACTGCTTGTACGCATACGGTTTCAGGATCTATTTCACTCCCCTCTCCGGGGTTCTTTTCGCCTTTCCCTCACGGTACTGGTTCACTATCGGTCAGTAAGGAGTATTTAGCCTTGGAGGATGGTCCCCCCATGTTCAGTCAAAGTTTCACGTGCTCCGACCTACTCGTTTTCACTACTACAGGTTTTCGTGTACGGGGCTATCACCCTGTATCGCCAGACTTTCCAGACTGTTCCACTAACAATGTACAACTTAAGGGCTAATCCCCGTTCGCTCGCCGCTACTAAGGGAATCTCGGTTGATTTCTTTTCCTCCGGGTACTTAGATGTTTCAGTTCTCCGGGTTCGCTTCATGCAGCTATGTATTCACTGCAAGATGACTTGCTGATGCAAGCCGGGTTTCCCCATTCGGAAATTCTCGGATCAAAGTTAGTTTGCAAACTCCCCGAGACTTATCGCATGC
>CAVZRB010000008.1:0-68698 GCA_963777585.1 uncultured Gammaproteobacteria bacterium
TTATTATACCAAACACCACGTTTTGACACAGTCTGGGCCGATTTCAGCTACTCGAATTAATGGCAAATCAATGGATTCTGACACTATTGATTTGCTCTTCTTACAAAAAAAGCCAGCATCACCCGATCTTGATTTCGTTAATTACCGTTCGACATTATGGCACCCAATCACTACCTTGCTTATAAGTAATCGTACGTATATTTTTTTACAAATTTGCAATATAGAATATACCTACCAATTTCTGAGGAGGAATGGTTGTTAGGTTCAATAACAATAAGAACAGCTTAACAGGTAAAGCCCAGACTCATTGTTGAATCTGGGCTTTCCATATGTGACTTCCAGTGTGACAATACAGGTTCAACCCCACATCACATCAGCGTTTGACTGCGACAAAGTGCGTGTACCAAAGCCAAAAACGCAAAAAATCACTCTCTAACCCCTATCTCGCCTGTAATTAGGTGCGTACCGATTTCGTATCAACTGCCAGGTTATCTGCGCGGAAACAATGCAATAAATCCCACCTCAACCATTACGGCGGCTATCATCTGCACGGAAACTAGTGCACAAAGACCGCTGCCCGTATGTAGCCGTACGTATTTCATCATGGGTCGTAAATATGAGATGGTTACTATGAACTTAGACGTTAGACTTTCTACTTTAAGTGTTACTCGTCCCAATCCTCCTGGGACAATTCAATAATGCCCTTCATTGAATTTATGAGGGCATTTTTTTGCCAAAACCGATCTATAAAAAGCCCGTGCTACCCTGCTCTGAATTGAATATCATTTATTAGGCTCTACTAATGTAAATTAGTTCAGATTTGACCTGCCAACTTTAAAAAATAACCCTAACTGAACCAGACATTGACTGGCTGATTTCGACCGAAGCTGATGATATGGTCCCATTGCAGTAACACACAGGTTGGGTAGGGCGTTAGCCGTAACCCTCCTATTCCCTATTTGTCAGGTTTCACAAGATTATAGGTATTTTGACCACTCTTTCTTGCAGTGTCTGTGGCGTGAAGCTCTGACGGAGCACGATAATCGCCTTCGGATAAATAGGTAAGAAACATCGGTAGTAATATAAGAATGGATAAAACCGCCGCCACCCCACCGATGGCTAATAACAGTGTCTTAATATTACTTCCAGCTTCTGAATCCGTTATGGATAGTGGTTGGTCTGTTTTGTTGTCATGTCCGTCTTGATTTTGCATGATATTCCCCTGATAACTGATTGAAGGAAATTGGAATATAAGGCTTGTCTGTCCGGGTCAATGTGTACGGTAGGAGGATATATTGGGTTAAAACCGGCTTGCATTGATCCAATTTAAAATTAACTCACTGATTATTGACAGGCTTGTCATCATTCAACGCGAACCAGCCAATGGTGATTCTGTAGACCAGCCACACCACTGTTGCAATCAGGATAAAAACACCTATACCCATTCCAAAAGTAATCCCGGACAATGCAAACCCTGCCAAAGTTATCCAAGTGGTTTTGATTTGCCAGTTGAAATGAGATTCCAGCCATGTCCCCTGTACTTCATTTCGCTTGAAGAAGTTGATCGCCACACCCACCAGCAATGGCAAGCCTGCAAGCATGAAGGTTAGTGCTTGACACAGGTAAACCGTGGCCGCCAGTTTTTTTAATGTTTGCAATTTCTCAGTCTCTTTTTGTTCAGTCGATATATCACTCATAAAAAACCTGCCTGTTGAGCTTTCTTTTAGTTGAACTGGTCGCACACTTACGTTTTTAAGCTATTTTATTTTCACCTATGCTCTCCAGCAATGCTTGCATTAAAGATTATTGTTCTTTATTTGACTCGCAATTACAATTAGTATAAAGACCTATATTTATATAATAAAAGGTTACAATATTTAATCTTATCCATATTTCCCTCCGCCCATACCTTCAAGCATTCCTTTTCCAGTCATTTATTGCAGGTGAACTATGATATCAGCACGATTCAAGAATTGTTGGTAGGCAGCAATTTAAAGAATAACTATGATTTTTACCCATATAGGGCAAAGCGTCACGGTTAAACAAGCCAAGAGCACCCTTGTTTTGATCCATGTTAAAAACGTGTTCAAATTTAGCTGGCCGTCCGTATATGGACAGTCAATTCTAAATAAGCCAACTGGCACTATTGACCCTGAGCAAATAGTCATATTGTAAATAACATTAAGCATACAAACGACTTATCCGAAATCGGCGGATCAGACATAATTAATCCAGTAAAAAATTAGCCCGTTTCTGCTGATAATTCGGTGTAGTGTCAGTGGTTTCGTCTTTCAAATTGACACCCGAAAGCTGTAATTTTTCGGCCTCAGTGAGTAAAAAAAGCAATTTCTTTAGTGCCTGCTCATAACTCAGTCCGTTTTTATGAATATTGGAAATGCAATTGCGGTCAGCATCTGTGCTTATTTCTGGTCTGGCCTGATAGGTGAAGTAAATACCCATGCTATCGGGTGAGCTTAGGCCGGGACGTTCACCGATCAAAATTATGCACAGTCTGGCTGCATAGTGTTCCGCAATAGCATCAGCAATCGCTACACGTCCGTGTTTTACGAGACACACAGGAGGCAGGGTGTAACCTTTTTCTTGCAGTTCGGGCAGCAATAAACTCAGGAATGGTTCAGCATGATGTTCAATGGCTGTAGACGATAAACCGTCAGCAACAACGACAACAGCATCAGCCGTGATGGGTGCGGTGTTCTGTAAACAGGCCATAGCAGATGCGCTTAACAGGCGTCCAAGATCAGGACGCTGCAAATACACAGACTGATTTTCTGCCCGGGATTGCAAGGTTAGCGTTTGATAGCCCTGCAAATTTAAGCGTTGTTCGAGTCCTGCAAAATCCAGCGGTATATTGACAGCATCGCGGGCCAACGCATGCGCTAACTGAAAATCCAGACAGGCACGGGTCGGTAGGCTCATTCCCGCTCGCCCTAACGCGATACGTGCGGGGGTGAATTGTTTCAGGCTTTGCCATGGGTCTTGGACAATCGTCGGTTCGCTATGGTTGCTCATCTCCGTACTCACTCAGTTTTTGTAAAGACGCTTTAAATAACGCGGGTACATCGGACTGTTGTTGCAACTGATTTTCGGCATTAAAAATCCCGTGTTGTTGTAGCCATTGCTCAAACTCAGGCGCAGGCCGCAATCCCAGTACCTGGCGCACATAAAGCGCATCATGAAAAGACGTGGATTGATAATTGAGCATCACATCATCCGCGCCGGGAACGCCCATAATAAAAGTACCGCCGGCAACGGCAAGTTGTGTGAGTAGCATATCCATATCATCCTGATCGGCTTCGGCATGGTTGGTGTAGCAGACATCACAACCCATAGGCAGGCCCAGTAACTTGCCGCAGAAATGATCTTCCAGACCGGCGCGGATAATCTGCTTGCCATCGTAAAGATATTCCGGGCCGATAAAACCGACAACCGTATTGACCAGCAGCGGTTTAAATTTGCGCGCGACAGCATAAGCTCTGACTTCACAGGTTTGCTGATCGAGTCCTTCATGGGCATTGGCAGACAGCGCACTGCCTTGTCCGGTTTCAAAATACATGCAGTTATTGCCCAGTGTGCCGCGCCCCAGTTCCAGCGCGGCTAGTCGGGCTTCCTGTAATAAATTCAGGTTGATGCCGAAGCTGTCATTGGCTTTTTGCGTTCCGGCAATGGATTGAAACACCAAATCAACCGGTGCGCCTTGTTCGATGGCTTTCAAGGTCGTGGTCACATGCGCCAGCACACAGGATTGCGTCGGTATTTGATAACGCTCGATAACATCATGCAGCATGTGCAGCAGTCGCAAGGTTGCCTCAAGATTGTCAGAAGCAGGGTTAATGCCAATAACAGCATCGCCGCAACCATACAGCAAGCCGTCCAACAGACTGGCGGCAACACCGGCTGGGTTATCGGTAGGATGATTAGGTTGCAACCGTGTGGACAAGCGATTTTCCAGGCCGATAGTGTTCCGGAAACGGGTAATCACACGGCATTTTTTAGCGACCAGAATCAAATCCTGGATACGCATAATTTTGGAGACAGCTGCCACCATTTCCGGCGTCAAACCTGGAGCTATAGCAGTTAGCGCTTCTGTTGTTGCGTGCTCGGACAGCAACCAGTTACGAAAATCGCCGACCGTCAGGTGACTGATGGGCGCAAAAGCAGCGCTATCATGCTCGTCAATAATCAAACGAGTGACTTCATCCTGTTCATAAGGCACCAGTGCTTCATTAAGAAACTGTTTAAGCGGCACATCAGCAAGTACCCACTGTGCGGCGACCCGTTCAAGGTTATTGACGGCACCCACGCCGGCAAGATAATCGCCCGAACGTGACGGCGAAGCCTTAGCCATCAGGTTGCGCAACGTTTTAAAATCATAGGCCAGATGGGTTATATGTGTCTTATACATGATTGACTTTTCCAGACATATTCAGGATATTCAAGATAACATTCCTTTATGAAAGCCATGTTATACACGCTTACGGGATCTGATTCCATATTGGAAACCACTGCATGCTAAGGACTTATTTTCAAACAATTCAATCACTTTTGTTAGACATTTTACTTAGAACCAGTACAGAAATTGCCCCTGGTAGTGCATATGTTGGGTTTACTCATACCTGCTGCACAACGCCATTTCACTTACCTATTCTGCATTACTTTCTCTGAAACAACGTAATTCGATGACGCATGAAATATCTTAGCGTAAAATTTTTACGATTATGCGGTAACCGCATTATGACTATTTATTAAATAGCCCAATCATGATGATCAATAGACGAGATTTTCTTTTCCAAATTGGTGTTGCAACCACCGGGGTAGCTCTTGGTTTTAGTGGGTTTCAACGCCGCGCACAGGCCTTCACAACGCATGGGACATTAGCCGCAATGCGTTCTTACGGCTTTGGCGAATTGATTCCAACCGCCACTCAAAATACCGGAGAAACTTTTCTGGCGTTACCGAAAGGCTTTCAATACAAGGTATTAGGCAAGGTTGGCAGTAACATGTCCGATGGCAATAAAACACCGGCAGCCCATGACGGTATGGCATGTTTCCAGGTTGGAAACGAACTTCGCCTGATTCGTAATCACGAAGTCGCCAATGGAAAAATACCCAAGCCGGGGTTGCCATTGGTGCGAATCCCTACGATGAAACCACAGCGGGCGGGACTACGACGCTCGTCATAAATCCAAAAACGCTGGAAGTGGTCAAAGATTTCGTGAGTTTGAGCGGAACGTTAATCAATTGTGCGAGGCGGACAAAACGCCTTGGGGAAGCTGGATTTCCTGCGAAGAAACCACGCTGGGACAAGCTATCCGTACCAATATAGCAGGCAAGCAAACAGGCGGCTATCCTAAGCCACACGGTTATTGCTTTGAGGTTTTTGCATCCGCAAATGCCCCAGTGGAGCCGGTTCCGCTTAAGGCGATGGGCAGATTCAAGCATGAAGCCATTGCTGTTGATCAAGAACACGGGCATTATTTACCTCACTGAAGACGCTGAATCCGCCGGTTTTTATCGTTTTTTACCCAAGCGCAACCAACATCTTGCCGAAGGTGGGACGCTGCAAATGTTAAAAATAAAAGACAAGGACGCTTTCGACACGCGAAATGGATTGAAAACAGGACAACGTTTTGCCGCGACTTGGGTAACGATTGATGACCCCGATCCGGTTGCAGCCGATCTCGACGAAAGTGTCGGTTTATAAACAAGGTCTTGAAGGGCGAAACGTTTGCGCGCCTTGAAGGAGCCTATTCGGATGAGCAGGGGCGAATTTATTTTGTTTCAACCAATGGCTGAAACGACTTAGCCCGATTGCTGTGCTCAATTTTTTAGAACATTCAAAATAAACTAATCGGCGATTCTAAATGACACCCTTTTTTCTCAACATCCCGCACCGTTTTATATTATTTATTCTTTTGACGCTCGCGTTTAGCTTACGATTTGGCTATGTGTATGCTGATGATAATATCGCCGACGTCTTGATTGTCGGTGCTGGTTTATCTGGTTTAAGTTCTGCCTATTACCTGAAAAAAGCGGGTAAAACGGCCGTGATACTTGAGATGAGCCCCCATGTCGGTGGCCGTATACGCACAGCCTCTTATGCTGATAATGCTCAAGCAGAAGTAGGGCTGGAAGAATTTTGGGAAAGCAATCCAGCGCTTGAGATTATGCACGAACTAAATATTCCCCTGGAAACTTCCTACACCAGTTTTTCAAGCTTTTACTATCAAAGCAAACTTTATCCCTTCACTCATAAAAGTAATTTAGAATTTCTTCAGTCAGTCATCAGTGAAGATGAAATGAAATCCTACAAAAAGTGGGATAAAAAAATGACTGAGCTTTATAAACAGCTGGACGTTCGTCCTTTGGCTAGCAATCTTCTGGCCCTTAAAGATATATCGTTTGCTGACTGGCTACACAACACCAGTGGACTCTCCGCCAAGACTCTAGAATTTGTGCGTATTGAAACCGAGCCAGAGTATGCCACCTCATGGCAACAAATCAGCGCACTCGACGGTATTGCGGAATGGCATTTTTTCTCAGGGGAAGGTCAATCCCCTTACCATGTGGTTGGCGGTAACCAACGCGCCGCACAAACTATTGCCGATTTTATCGGCAATGACAATATACGTCTTAACCAACTCGTCACCCATATTAAATCTACCGACACCGGCGTAGAAGTAACCACTATGGACATGGGAACTTTTCAGCAACAAGTTTACCAAGCAAAATACGTCATCACTACCGCACCCTTATTCAGACTGGATGACATTCAGTTTAGCCCACCGCTTTCGTCAGACAGAAAACAGGCGATACAAACACAATCCGGTGGCACCTATTTTACCGCCCATGTACTTGTAGATAGCAAGGCCCGCCATTTTTGGACACGCAATAATGAAAGCTTACTGCCCATTCTTTCCGATGGTCCTTTAGGCGTTATCTATGAGGGAAAATCCGCACCTGACAAGGATGCTGTATTAAATTTACTGATTACCGGCGCTTATGCTGAACGTTTTAACAGCAGAGTTAACGGATTGGAAGACGATCAGAAAACGCTGCTTGAAGCCTTCGAGAAACAGTGGCCTGGTTTTAGTCAGTCGGTCAAACAAATGACTTTTTACCGTTACCATCCTCGGGCCATTGCCTCGTGGCCTGTAGGTAGATCGCGTTACGATAGTCTTTCTGATTCGTTAAGAGTACCCCAGGGTCGTATTTATTTTGCCGGTGATTTCACCGAGGATACTCATTCCAATGGCGCATCTCATTCTGCTATACGGGTAGTTAAAGATATTTTGCAGCAAAAGTAATAATTCGATTACCCCTTACTAACACGCTGTATGTACCATATCGAAGCTTTCTTAAATTAGTATTGACGTTCTTTTACATGCCTGCAGGTAGCAATTGAATCATACATCACGAATGAATAGCGAATACGATACGCGGCTGCGATCATTGGCGGTCTCTGAATGACCGCTTTTATAGGTTGACCAGCCGTTCAATGGAAACTAGCGACCGTCTACAATTGGCCGAGCCTGTGTAAAAACGTAAAAAATCAGAGAGCGGTGGAAATACTTCTAGGCGGATGGCCCTATAAATTAAACAAAGTGGTGTTATTTTTTAAACAACAGAATGATTTATAGTATTCAGTGGAGTTAATTTTAAATTTTCAGATTTAATAATGCGTTTTTACACAGGCTCGGCCGACTGCTGCCAGTCATGACAGGCAGGACTCGACCCTAAAGAGACACTGAGCCCAAATTCTGGGAGACCGCTAGCGTCTCAAAACCGGCCATTGAGATGTCAGTAATCTTGATCGGTGATTGCCTGTTTAAAAACGTGATTATGCTTTGAAATGCCAAGGCCGCTTACTTTTTGTCTAGTATTTATAGGTACTTGCACGCATTGTGTATAAATCAAAATACTGTACTTTGATCCATAGCGGTCCAATAAATCGATAGGTTACGATAACGCTTTTCATAAAATCAGGGGGTTTCGAGATGCCCTGTAGCTTTGCAGTGGCGAAAGGGGAATTTCATTTATAAATCTTTTTTACACAAAGGAGAAACGATATGAAACGTATTATAAAAGGCACAATACTGGCACTGAGCATGCTGTTGACAGGACAGGCGCTAGCAGATTTTAAGGCCTCGGATGCAACAAAACTGGAAACGGATGCATCAGCGGCTGTAGCACGGTTCAAGAGTGAGACCAGTGGGGCAGAGGATTTGCTTAATCACGCTAAGGGTATTCTCGTCTGCCCAGAGATTACCAAGGGCGGCTTCATTATAGGCGTTGAGGGCGGAAAATGCGTGATGCAGGTCGGGGGAAAGACAGTTGAATATTACACCAACCGTGCCGGGAAGTTCGGTTTAGTAGCCGGTATACAGTGGTATTCACTGATTCTGGTTTTCAACGACCAAGCGTCTCTTGACCTTTTCCGGACCGGCAAACGTGAATTTGAGGTCGGCGTCGATGCCTCCGTGGCGGTGGCTAAAGTAGGAGCTGGCGGTTCACTGGATACCACCAATCTTAAAGGTCCTATTGTTGCATTCACCTTCGGTGAGAAGGGCCTGATGGGGGATTTATCGTTAGAAGGGGCGACCTTCAGTAAACTTCAGGTTGAATAAGAACCCATTTAGCTATACATGGCCTCTCACTAAACGGCGGGTGAAGTTTGGTGGGAGGCACTTTGATATTAACCAAGAATTCTTTTCTTAATCGCAATGGCATATTTTTCAAAAGCCTGCCCTTCTCGATGGAACAAGCTTAGAGCCACAAATTCACATTCCAATAGCCTCAATTTTTGACCATCAGGGATGTGATCTTGCCTGGATTTCACGGACCTCAACTAAGCGACTTTTTAACTTCAAAAGCTTCCGGGCAACAATAAATTCGCTCAAACTGAGCTTATTCGTTTAATGGCGGCTATCAGATTCGTTGCAGCCGCACAGGTACAATAGTTGACTGACAACTTTCGGCCGATATTTGCCTGTCATGCAGAAATATTTACTGTCGAGTCTACATCTGGACCAATACCATATTCTTGGGGCTTGGTCGATACTGCTGACGAAATTGTTTGTGCCATGTAAAAACGCCCTTGTCCAAATAAGACAAGGGTTTACTACCAATCTGCCTCACAAATATCAGCAAGATTCGAGAAGGGCTTGAAGCCTTATGTACATTTTTGAGGGTTAAGCAACTGAAGTGGCGGAAGTCGTTTACTAACCCAGCGTTATTCTCCGAATTATGGCTCTCCTTACCTTGCAGTAAGTGCTTGATCACTATTCTTGAAGGCTAAAAATGTCTCCACAGCCCATACTAGCAAACACAAAATCAGTATCATCGATAAGCGCTGGAATTTTTAGTGACTACTGATTCGGGTAATTTACAATTTGACTCTACTGGCTCATTTTTTGAATCAAATTAGCCATAATAATTTCTTTGGCCTGGATTTCCGCATCGGCGAGTTCATCAACATAGATGTCAGTCTCGTACTCTGGGGTGGAAACTGCCGCCTCCTTAAACCGCTCATGTTTTAGCGTTTGTTCGACGCAATAATCTGTTGGATACGTTGATCTACACCGTCTAATTCGTGATCGTAAATCCCGGTTCGATAAGCATCGCCATCGACGCGAACCGAGGACGTTAACAACGGTTGCCCTTCTTCAGTGATATTGATGCGGGTGATCGTAGAAAGCCCCGGCTGTAAGGGATTGTCGCTTTAGCTCTTTGGGATCCAGTCCAATCCGCACCTGCACGCGTTCGGCGACATGAATAAAGTTGCCGGTGGCATTATCGGTAGGCAAGAGCGCAAACGTGCTGCCGGTGCCTGGCGTGATGCCTTCCACTTTGCCGTGATAGACCAGCTCATCGCCGTAAGCATCGACCCGGATGTCAGCCGATTGTCCCGGGCGGATTCCGGCGATCTGGGTTTCCAGAAAATTGGCGTCTATCCACAGGTCGTCCAGCGGCACAATCGCCAGTAGAGGTGCACCAGCTTTAACGTTATCACCGATTTGCGCCTTGCGTTTGGCGATATAACCCGATACCGGCGCAATAACGTTGCGGCGTTGATAATTTAGAAAAGCAGTGCGAACCCGGCTCTTGGCTTTTTCGACAGCGGGGTGATTTTCGATTGCGATACCGGCAACTTGCGCTTCAATACCTGTTTTTTCAGCCTGTGTTTCACCAATCGCAGCTTCCAGCTCACGTAGCCGGTCTTGGGTGTTCTGGACTTGTTGTTCGGACACCGCGCCGTCATGCGCTGCCGCTTTAAAGCGACCAAGATCGTGGCGAACCTGACTCAGTGCGGCTTCTTTGGCGATAATTCGCTGTTTAAGCGTGTCGACTTTCGCCGTCAAAGTGACAATATTACGCACGGTTTCGCCCAACTCGGCTTCGGCCTGTTGCAAGGCAATTGCCGCGTGGGCGCCATCCAGCCTGACCAGCACGTCGCCTTTTTGCACATGCTGCGTGTTTTCTGCCAGGATCTCTGCGACAGTGCCCTCAGTCTGCGCCTTCAAGGTAATCAGGTGTCCCATCACAAACGCGTCGTCAGTGGCAACCCAGCCACGGTGAACTGACCACCAATAGCCGAAATAGCCCAGACATACCAATACTATCAACAAGGTCACCACTTTTAGACGACGGTTGCGTTGATAAATAATTTCCTTGGGGCGAATCTTAGTTTGCATAGTGGTTTTATTGAGTTTTAGTCGTATTTTCCGAATAGCCGCCGCCCAGCGCCTTAATGACTTGCACGGCGGTTTTAAAATGCTCGCCTTCCAGCGTTGCCAATCGAAAGCGTTGCTGATGCTCTTCCAGGCGCGCCAACATTAACTCGCTGCGGTCGTTAAGACCGGTCCGGTTGAGACTATCGGCAAGGCGCTCAGCTTCGGCGGCGTCGGCAACGGTTTGCTGCTGTTCGGCAAGCCGCTCGTCAATTTCACGCCATCGTGTAAAGGTATCAGCCACTTCCTGAACCGCATGCAGGAGACTGCCGTTATACCGTTCCACAGCGGCATCATAAATGGCTTCCTGATAGCTCAGATTGGCCCGCAAGCGGCCGCCTTCAAAGATCGGAAAGTCGATCGACGGGCCGACTGCATAGGCAAGACTGGAACCCTCCAGCAGTATGTCGGTCACGCTAGCGCTGTGCAAGCCGGTGAAAGCAATCAGGTTAACGTCAGGATAGAAGGCGGTTTCAGCAACTTTGATTTCCTGGGCGGCGGCTTGCGCATGCAGCCGTGCGGCGGTGACATCGGGCCGGTGTGACAGCAAATGCAGCGGCAAATCTGCCGGTAAAGCCAAGCGATTGGGAAAAACACCGTGTTCGATCACAATACTGCGCCCCCAATCGGGGCCTTTTCCGGCGAGTGTGGCCAACAGGTTTTTTTGCAAATCGACTTCTGCTCGCGCGCCGGCTTCAATTTGTTGCGCCGCATTGAGCGCCATTTTTGCTTGCAGCAACGGCGCGGCGGTCACCAAGCCGCTTGCCAGACGGGTTTGATGCAGCGATAACAACGCTTCCCGGTCGGCCACGATTTTTTCTGCGAGAGTCAGTTTTTCGCTGGCCGCCACCAAATCGAAATAACTGCCTGCAACTGCCGACGGCCAATAACAATTTAGCGTCGGCCAGCTCGGTTTCCACCGCAAGCGACTTGCCGACGGCCGCTTCCAGCGCCGCCTGGTCACGTCCCCAGAAATCCAGGTGATAACGTAATATCAACGGATTGATCAGAAGCTGCCGGAAATGTTCCCCGGCAAATTTGGCCTGAGTGCTATTGGCTGAGTAACGCTGGGCGCTGAAACTGACATTGGCATCGACGGTGGGATAAAGCTCCGCCGCCTGCGCATCGACCATGGTTTGAGATTGCCGTAAACGCGCTGCCGCCGCCTTGAAATTGGGATTGTCAGCCAAGGCCGCGTTTATCAGTTGGTTCAATGCCGGGGTTTCGAAGATTTCCCACCAGGTTGATTTCGGCCATGGTGTATTGGCCGACCGAGGTGGGTGGGCCGCCGCCAGGGTTTGCGACATGTCTGGTATGGCCATCATCTCCGCACGTTTGGTTTCATCACCAAACCAGGCGCAACCGTTCGCCGTTAGCAATACAGTCACGCAACAGGCCCAATGCGCTAAAAATCGGTATCGGCAACCCGGTTTCATCAGGGTTCCTCCACAAGTATTTCTTGCGTTTCACGACGCTGGGCTTGGCTCTGTGTTCGTTTGGCAGGCTGCTTGGTTGGGTTCGCAAACCACACCAGTATCGCCATGCCTACAAAGCTGCAACCTGCTATCCAGAAAGCATCATTCATAGCGTGAATATTCGAGTGCCTACCGACCAGTTTTGCCAATTTGGCGACAGCTGTCGATTCGCTAAAGCCAGCCGAAATCAAAGTGTCTAAGGTTTGCTCAAGGCGTGAGTCCAGCGGCGTGTAGATTTCGGCAAATCGCGTCATATGCACCGGCGCCCGTTGATAAAGCACAATACCTTGGACCGAGATGCCGATGGCACCGGCGGCAATGCGCATCAGGCTTGCCAGTTCTATCGCACGCCATTGGCGCTCCGGCGGGAGTCCATGCAGTAGCAAGGCAGTGAGCGGCACGAAGAAGCTGCCCAGGCAAGCACCTTCCAGTAATTTGGGCCAGAACAGTTGTGCGAAAGCATCCTGACCGTCGAACCGGCTCAGCCAGAAATAGGTCGCCGCAAAGCCCATTAAATTAATCGACGCGAGCAAACGGGCATCGTAGCGTTTGACGATTTCGTGAAACACGCTGGCCATCGGTTTGGCGAAAATAGCCGTTGGCAGGAACACCAATCCGGCCAGCAACGATGAATAACCGAGCGATAGTTGCAGTTGCACAATCAACAACGACACCAGTCCTTGAAAGAAAAGAAACCCCACGAACAGGATTACCGCGCCAATCGTAAAATTCCGATGCGCGAACAAACTTATATCCAGGAAAGGACGCCGCAAGCTCAATTCCCAGATCACCCAATAAATCAGCGTGACGGCGATAAAAATAATCAGGCTGTTGATATACAAAGAATTATTCCAATCCCAGTCGTTGCCTTGATTTAGCAAGGTTTGAAAACCGAACAGCGCCAGCGTAATCAGCACAAAACCCACGGTATCGAAACGATGCCTGATACGCTTACTGCCGCGTTGATAAAGCAATGCGCCGATAATGCCGCCGATGGCCAGCGCTATCGGGATATTGAACCAAAACAGCCAGCGCCAGCCGAGCGTGTCGGCTATCCAGCCGCCTATAGGCGGCCCGAAGGTAAACGGCGTCAAGGTAAACACGCTCCAAACGCCAATGCCGATGGATTTCCTGTTATCAGGATATTCCTTGATCAGCAAAGATTGCCCTAAAGGCAGCGTCAAGCCCCCGGCAAAACCCAGCAGTATGCGCCCGGCCAAATAGCCGTAAAACGAGGTCGCAGTGGCACAGATAACAGATGCCAATGCAAACACAAAAAAGGCCGCAACAAAGGGGCGATATTCACCCATCCGCCGCGAGAACCAGCTACCCACCGGAAAAGCAAGTGCCAGCCCGATCATGTAATCGGTCTGCGTCCAGACAGCATAGCTGGGCGGAATACCCAGGCCCGCAGCGACCCGCGGCAGCATCGCGATATACGCCCCGGCGTTAAATATGACCAGCGCATGGCTCAGGCCCAAGCAGATGTTGAACAAGACAAAACGCCATCCCCGGAGCTGTATTTCTTCGATTATAGACATCAGGTTTTGAGTTCCTATTCAATCACTGCACTGTTTGCCGGTCTGTGACAAGTTATTACAGCCGCCAGCCAAAATCATTTAATCCTTGTTTTAAAAGGGACAAACTCATTTACAATACCCACTGTTTAAATGGCTCGCTGTCCTGATTAAGTGTAACTTGCCGGACATCCTCTACAGCAAAAGTCTGCGCACGAGTCCGGGCAAACACTTGCCGGGTGCGAGGATCAATCAACTTCATCAGCACTTGCACCGAAGGCTGCCCTTCAAAAATCCGGTAATTTCCGAACTCCAACTCTAAAACCGCGTCGATACCGGCGTAGTCTTGATAATCGGCAGTCGTAACATTCTGTCCATACCATTCCGAAATGGCGTCATGCCAATGCATTAAATGTGCATTGCGATCTGCATCGGCCATGGGCAGACGATAATAATATCGACTCAATATGACTTTAATGTTTTTTTCTGTCAACTGCGTTGCCGCTTGTTGGGCCAAAACGATCGCCAGGCTCGGTGACGGCTGGTCATCCTGAATAGTCAAACCCTGCTCGCCTTCACTGATCAAACCGGCGATGATGACGTTTCCTGACGTTCTGTAGACATTAAAAAGTACGGCTATGTGTCCCAGACTGAGTACGATATTAAACCGGATGAAACGCCAGCCTTGCAGCCGCTTGGCGTAGACGATGGTCATGGTGTTAACGTGTCAGCCGCTGATTGGAGATTGTTGATGGGCTGCCCGGGCGCATCCAGTGGCAGCCCGAGGTCACCAAATGCGCGGGTAAGCAGTTGCGCGCCCATTTGTGACACAAGCTGCTTGAACTTTTCGGCCTCATGATTGAGCAAGGTTTGTGGCGAGTCCTCAGCAGAGAAGGTTTTCGCGCTGATTCTTCCGATAACTTGCCGGGTGTTGGGATCGATCAGCTTGACCAACACCTGCAATGAGGTTTGCGCGTCAAAAATCCTGTATGTCCCGATACCTACTTCCAGGACAGCATCAATTTGTTCCAGGTCAGGCTGCTGATAATCAACGGATGACATATTCTGGTCATACCATTGCTCAATGGCGTCACGCCAGTTACCGAGATTGGCGTTGCGATCCCCGCTTGCAATGGGAAGGCGGTAATATTGCTTGCTTAGCATGGCTTTGACTCTTTCCCCATGCAGTTGCGAGACCGCTTCCTGCGCCAATGTGAAGGTTGGCGTCCAGTTCTCCGGAACCGAGGATGCGGACTCCAGGCTGGCGATTTTTTCCGTTGAGGCCGATGGCTGGTGAAGATCTGCTATGGGCACAATGTCATCTTGACTTACCAGTCCAGCGATGAGCACTCCACCAGGATTTTTGTAGATTCTCTGTTCCAGGAACAGATAGTACGGCATGGCCTGATACTGATACTGGCTATACACCGGAAACCGGGTTTCAATCTGGTCAGGTATCACCTCCAGCGGAGGCGATTCCACCGGCACCACAAGAATCGTGCGCATCTCACCCATCCTGGAGTGCGACGGTTTGATCGGCGAGGCAAGGCAACCGCTCAATACAAAGAGTACCGGAAGCAATACGCCACAGCTTTTCATGGTTGGCAATAATCGCCGCACATGAAGCATGTTTTTAAGAAAGTGGTCAATGTGTGCGGCATTCAATATCTTTCGATAAGTGGGCGTATCAACAGCCAGTTTTTCACAGGAAGCTTTACTTTTTTTATTCCGCCAGGCAGAAAGGTTATTTTGAGTCATTTGTTTCTCCAGGCAGAGTTAAAAAATTGCTACAAGAGACTTATCTATCTTCATGTTTGCAAATATAAAAGCTTATAGTCATATTAGGCAAACGATATTTATTGGACATTACTATCGATATATCCGATATTAATATTATGGACATAGATCAAATCAGAACTTTTTTAGGCGTAGTCGCCAATGGCAGCTTTCTTGAAGCGGCCAGTAGACTGCATGTGACCCAATCGACAGTCAGCACACGCATTCAGCGACTGGAGTCCTATCTGGGCGTTACCCTGTTTGTGCGCAACCGCTCCGGTGCCGTGTTAACGCTCCCGGGCCAACGTTTTTTGCGTCATGCCAAGTCGCTGTTATTGACGCTGGAACAGGCCCGGCATGATATTGGCCTGCCCAGCCGTTATAGTGCCAGCATTACTGTGGGTGCGCGGATTGCTTTATGGGAGGAGTTGCTGCCCCGATGGGTTGGCGAATTGCGAAAGCAGGCTCCGGATATTTCGATTCGTAGCGAGATTGGTTTTGAAGAAGATCTAATGCGGGGACTCATAGAAGGCAGGATGGATGTGGGCATGATGTACACGCCGCAGCATAACCCCGGTCTCCAGATTGAGCATCTATTTGATGAAACGCTGGTGCTGATGACCACCGATCCGGACAAGCCGTGGCCGAATGAGGATTACATTTATGTCGACTGGGGACCGGCATTTTATGCGCAGCACAGCAGGAGTTATCCTGACCTGGAGCGCCCTCCGCAGGTGGTCAATATCGGCTGGCTGGGGGTGCAGTTAATTCTCCGCAATGGCGGTTCATGTTTTCTGCCTATGCGTATGGCTGAGCCTTTAATCCAGGCCAAAAAATTGTTCCATGTGCCTGGCAGCCTGCAATTTAGATTGCCCGCGTATATGGTTTTTCCGCGCGACAGCGATTCCATTGTGTTGCAACAGGTGTTGGATAGCTTGCGTTCATTGGCCGTTGTTGAGCAACAAAAAGCGATGACTGAATAGGCCACCCTTAACTGCCTCCATGCAGGCAACAAACAATCAGGTTTCAGTTTTAACCGCCAATCGTTTTAGCAAACGATGAAAGTTACCCCGATCCAGCCCCAGCACTCGCGCCGTAGCGGCCATATTGCCCTGCTGCGCTGCAAGTTGCTGCTGGATCAGTTGGCGCTGAAACTCGTCAACTGCATTTTTAAAATCTATCGGTGCGGATAGCGGCGGCGCTGAATCGGCCACAGTGTTGACTGTGCGGATCATTCAACGGCCCCGGCACGATATCCAGATAGGCCTGGGAAATGGTTATAAAATCCGCCTGGCGATTTTCCTGGGTCGCTGATTTTAGCGCCGCCCGACTGAGTAAATGCTCCAGTTCACGAATGTTGCCCGGCCAGTGGTAATCCAATAAGGCTTTCTTGGCATCCTGATCCAGACGCAACTTTTTAATGCCCAGACGCTGCTGGTTTTTTTCCAGGAAAGCGCCTGCCAGCAGCAAAATGTCTTTTCCACGCTCACGCAATGCCGGAACGTGCATCGGATAAACGGCCAGACGATGGTAGAGATCCGGGCGAAACTGGCCCGCCGCGACTTCCTGTTGCAAATTGCGGTTGGTTGCGGCAATGATCCGCACATTAACCTTGATTTGTTTATCGCTGCCGACGCGCTGTATCTCGCCATTTTGCAAGGTGCGCAATAACTTGGCCTGAATCGAAAGCGGCAGTTCACCGATTTCATCCAGAAAAATCGTGCCGCCGTCAGCCAGCTCAAACTTGCCGGTTCGATCGCTAACGGCGCCGGAAAACGCGCCTTTGGTGTGGCCGAATAATTCACTCTCGGCGATGCTCTCAGGCAATGCCGCGCAATTGACATAGACCATGACTTGATCGGCGCGAGTCGATTCCAGATGAATGCGCCGGGCAACCAGTTCTTTACCCACGCCCGTTTCGCCCAAAATCAAGACGGCCAGTTCCGACGGTGCAACGATGGAAATTTCGTTGCGCAATTTCCGCATGCATTCGCTGTCGCCGATCATGTCATGGTCGGTATTTTCCTTGAATAAAGTTTGGGTCACATAACGCACCCGCTGCTCCAGAGAGGCAATCAGCCCCGCAGCCTTGACCGTCGCGGCAGTCAGGCTGATAAAGGTGTTCAGCTGTAACGGGTCGATATTGTCAAAAGTACCGGGGGCCAGCGCGTCCATCGTTAAAACGCCCCAGGGCTCACCGTCGATAAACAGCGTAACTCCCATGCAATCATGCACCAGCAGCTGATCGTTATCGGTTTCGATCAGTCCGTCATAGGGATCGGGCAGGTCGGAATCGGCGGCAAAGCGTACCGATTGATCGGAGGCCAAAATCTGCGCCAAACGCGGATGTTCACTGATTAAAAAACGCCGCCCCAAGGTGTCTTCCGATAAGCCGTTAACCGCCAGCGGTATCAGGTAAGGGTCTTCAAACTTGAGCAACGCGGACGCATCGCAAGGGAAAATCCGGCACAAATGCTCCAACAGGCGTTGGTAGCGTTGTTCTGCCGACATGTTTGTGGACAGGTCGGCAACAATGGAAATCAGCGAGCTGGAGAATAAGTTTGTCGTCATAGTGATAACGACGATGTCAATTAGACAACTTAAAGATGATGTCAATAGCACAACGATACTCTGGCTAAACCAGAAAATACAAGGTTTTTTGCTTGGCATGGTAAGTGCTCTTACTTAATCGATTGGGAAATTTACCAATGAATCTGAAAAGAATATGTCCGATCTTACTTAATGCTATTCAATCTTGAGGAGAGTACCTGATGTTTTGTTACCAATGCGAACAAACCGACCGCTCCAATGCCGTCAGCGGTTGCGCTACTGCCAAAGGCATGTGCGGCAAAGATGCCACGACTTCCGATTTGCAGGATTTGCTGATTCACGGCGTCAAGGGCATTGCCCAGTACGCCAAACGCGCCCGCGCCCTGAATGCCCCGGATAATGCAGCCGGCGAGTTCATGCTGTACGCCATGTTTACCACGTTGACCAATGTGAACTTCAATGCCACCCGCTTCGTTACGCTGATACAGCAAGCCGCGCAGATACGGGACCGGGTCAAGGCGAGCTACATTCAAGCGGCGCTTGCATCAGGCAAAACGCCTGAAGAACTGACCGGTCCTGCTGCCTGGCAGCCTGCAGCCGACATGGACGGGATGCTCAAACAGGCCGCCGGTGTGGGCATCAATGCCGGACTCGACCAAGTGGGCGCGGACATTATCGGCCTGCGTTCATTGGTGCTTTACGGCCTCAAAGGCGTTTGCGCCTATGCGCACCACGCCTATGTGCTGGGCAAGGAAAGCGATACTGTTTACGCCGGAATCGAAAATGCGCTGGATTTTCTCAGCAATGATCCTACCGATGTCGATGCGTTGCTGAGTCAGTCCATGGCGCTGGGCACTTTAAATCTTGAGGTGATGGAATTATTGGATGAGGCCAACACCGGCACTTTCGGTGCGCAACAGCCGACCCAAGTGCGCACTACCCCGGTCAAAGGCAAGGCCATTCTGGTGTCCGGTCACGACCTGGGCGATCTGGCCGCTTTGCTGGAGCAAACCAAAGACACGGGCATCAATATCTACACGCACGGCGAGATGCTGCCCGCCCATGCTTACCCGAAACTCAAGGCTTATCCGCATCTGGTCGGCAATTACGGCGGCGCCTGGCAGGATCAACAAAAAGAGTTTGCCGAGTTTCCGGGCAGCATTTTGATGACCTCCAACTGCATCATCGAGCCGCAGCCGCAATACCGTCAGCGCATTTTTACCGCAGGCCCGGTCGGCTGGCCCGGCGTGCGCCACATCAGCGACAAGAATTTTGCGCCGTTGATCCAGGCCGCCAATGCGTTGCCCGGTTTTAAAGATGACGTCAGCGAAAAATCGATCACCGTCGGTTTCGGCCGCGATGCGGTGCTGGGCGTGGCCGACAAGGTGATCGATGCGGTCAAGTCCGGCGCCATTCGCCACTTCTTCCTGGTCGGCGGCTGTGACGGCGCCGCACCCGGTCGCAATTACTACACCGAGTTCGCCGAACAGGCGCCAGAGGATACCGTGGTAATGACGCTGGGCTGCGCCAAATACCGCTTCAATCAGCATGACTTCGGCGATATCGGCGGCATTCCGCGCCTGCTGGATTTAGGCCAATGCAACGACAGCTACTCGGCGATCAAAATTGCCACCGCACTGGCCGGTGCTTTTGAATGCGGCGTGAACGATCTGCCCTTGTCGCTGGTCGTGTCCTGGTTTGAGCAAAAAGCGGCCGCCGTGTTGCTGACCTTGCTGGCTCTGGGCATCCGCAACATTCGTCTTGGCCCCACGCTGCCTGCTTTCCTGACGCCTAATCTGGTGCAGGTGCTGGTCGATAAGTTGGGTTGCAGCCCATCACCACCGCGCAGGCCGACATCGAAGCATCGCTGACGCGCAAAGCGGCGTAACTTTATCCTCTCCCTCGCTGCCGGAATGTATAAGCTTTTTGTAACAATTCAGCCCATCTTCCACTTTGAAATCCCCCTTTTTCAAAGAGAGCTTGAATACTTACAGCCTTTCCGGCAGCATTTTTTTGGAGTCCAAACAAAACATGAACACTCACGCTATTGAACTCACCACCCGAGACGGAGAGCAGCTCCGTTTCGAATGCGCCGATGACCAGAATCTGCTGGAAGCCGCCGCCAATGCCCATATAGTATTGCCCGCCCAGTGTGGACAGGGTAACTGCGGCACTTGTTATGCCGATGTTACCCACGGCGATTTTACCTTGGGCAAACACAATCCCAGCCGCGCTGCCCGCAGACGATGAAGCAAAGGGAGGCACTCTGCTCTGTTGCACCTTTCCGCGCAGCGATTTGCGTATTGACCTGCCCTTTGATCATGACCGTATACTGATAGGCGAAATCAAGGTCAGAAACGCCGAAATTACCGCCATCGATTCCGTCGGTGAAAATACCCTGCGCCTGGAACTACACCTCACTCCGGTGGAAGACGGCGGCAGCGTAGCCGAATTTGAGCCCGGCCAGTTCATGGAACTGGAAGTGCCGGGGCAAGACCTCAAGCGCGCCTATTCGCTTGCCAATATAGGCAACTGGGACGGTCGGCTGGAATTTTTGATCCGTCTGCAACCCGGCGGAGTTTTTTCCACATGGCTGCGGGAGCAGGCGGCCGTTGGGCAGACCCTGATCGTTCATGGGCCAAAAGGCTCTTTCGGCTTGTATGAAAGCGGCCTGAGACCGCGCTGGTTTGTGGCCGGCGGCACCGGTCTGGCGCCGATGCTGTCGATGCTGAGGCGTATGGCCGAGTTCCAGGAGCCGCATCCGGCGCGGCTCTATTTCGGCGCAAACCGCGCCGAAGAACTGTTTTGCCAGGTCGAGTTGCAAGCGCTGCAAGCGGAACTGCCCCAGCTTCAGGTGATTTTTTGCGTATGGAAACCCGATGATAGCTGGCAGGGCTTTTGCGGTACGCCGGTTGATGCCTTGGCTCAAGATCTGGCGGATGCGACCGTCTTGCCCGACATTTACCTGTGCGGGCCGCCAGCCCTGATCGATGCCGCCGAAGCAGCCGCGCGAGCCAAAGGCGTGCCGGATAAACAAGTGCTGAGTGAAAGATTCTTGCCTGCTTAAATGGGCCGGTAACCGTTTCCTATTTAAATTAGGTGTCTGGTGAATCGCTGATTAAATCCTTCAATAGGATCAGGATGAATGGTAACATGTTGATTCTTGTCTTGACGGGCTTGTAAGCCATTAATCAAAATGATTTGTTCAGCGCTTCCCCAAGCGTAGGTTCAATTACTATCAGTTAGGTAAGGCTGTTTATAAGGAGCTTTGAGATGGCACCTCTAAAAAAGATGCTCACCGAGATTTGGGCCTGTAACATCTGCGAGGAGCAACTACCACAAGGCGCCAGGCCTGTGCTTCAGTTCCATCCGAAAGCGCGTATTTTAATTGCTGGACAGGCACCGGGGAGAAAGGTTCATGACTCCGGTGTGCCGTTCGATGATGCAAGCGGTGACCGTTTGCGTGAATGGATGGGCGTAACTCGTGAGGTGTTTTACGACTCTGAGAAGATTGCGATCCTGCCTATGGGCTTTTGTTATCCCGGTTCCAAGGCATCGGGAGACTTGCCGCCGCGACCGGAGTGTGCCGTAGCTTGGCGCGAGAAGCTTCTTGGACATCTTGAGCATCTTGAAGTCACCTTGGTTCTTGGCCGCTATGCGCAGGGCTACCATATCAATACAACGAACGTGAAGGTTACTGAAACCGTACGGGCATGGCCAACTTATTGGCCGACAGTCATTCCTCTCCCTCATCCTACCCCAAGAAATAACATCTGGATTAGACGAAATCCGTGGTTCGAGGCCGAACTTGTCCCAGCACTTCGAAAGCGGGTGACTGAGGTGCTCCGTGAGAGTTAGACTGCTAAGTGTATATACTTGCCCCGCCGCTTATCGCTATGGATAGTCTGGATAAACGGTAACTCTTCTAACATAGGAGAAGCAAAGATGAGACTTCAACTTAAACGGGTTTATGAGCCACCGGCGAATATTGACGGTATGCGCATCCTCGTTGACCGCCTATGGCCACGCGGCCTCTCGAAGGCAGAGGCCAAAATCGATTTCTGGGCCAAGGAGGTGGCGCCCTCAAATGAGCTTCGTCACTGGTATCAACATGAGCCGGAAAAATGGCCTGAATTCCAGCGCAAATACTTTACCGAATTACAAAATAATCCTGATGCCGTACAGGAACTTATCGCCAATATCGGAAATAAAAATGCCACTCTCCTGTTTGCCTCCAAGGAAACCAGTCTCAATAATGCCGCAGTTTTAAAAGAATTTTTGGAGACGCTTTCGTAAAAGAGCATAAGATTTTAGGCTGAACCCGGAAAGTTGATTGCAGCGTCCAAGAAAGAAGGGAAACCAGTGTATGGACATTTAATTAAACAACGGCCAACCTTGCCGAAAAAGAAATTGATATTGATATAGGTGGTTATACGAATATCAATTATTTTATCCAAATGTTATACATTTTAGGCGAGGATATTTCGGCTTTAAATTATCCAGATCAGGAATATTTCATTTATTCTCGCTTATAGCGACTGAGCATATAGCCTAGGCCCTGTTTAGCTTCTGGACGAGCCTTCGTTGCTTACTCCACAGACGGAGACGTGCCACGCTACATTTTCATATGCAAAAGCATTCTGAGCTTTTGTCATATCGAGTGGAACTAAAGCGCGGCTGCTTGTGTATTCCAACTTATGATTTGAGAGGTATCAATGAACAATGCATTTCGTCTCAAACTAAAATCATGCCGGTCGCTGTTTATGGTTGGCGGCTTTGTATTATTTCCCAACCGCCTGTCTTTGCTCCCTTCTTTATAAGAAGGAAATGACAGCAACAGGGGAAAAACAAAAGGCGACGGAATGCTCTTTGTTGCCCCCTGGACTCATATGAATTCAAGAATTGATTAATTTGAAAACTTAAGCGGAGAAACCAACATGAAAATGCCAAAAATCGATAAAGTAATGGTAGGTGAAGCCCTGGTAGGTGAAGGTAATGAATTAGCCCATATTGACCTGATCATGGGACCACGTGGCAGCGCCGCAGAAACAGCATTTTGCACCACTCTGACTAACCAAAAACGGGGCGACAACTCCTTGCTTGCCTTGATCGCTCCCAATCTTATGACCAAACCCAACACCGTGATGTTCAATAAAGTCGAGATCAAGAACGAGAAACAGGCCACCCAAATGTTCGGGCCGGCGGAACGGGGCGTGGCTAAGGCTGTGGCCGATAGCGTCAAAGAGGGTGTAATCCCCCTGGAAGAAGCCAACGATATATTTATCTGCGTGGGTGTTTTTATTCACTGGGATGCCAAGGACAATAATAAAATCCAGGACTGGAATTATGAAGCCACTAAATTGGCGATCAAACGCGCTGTTGCAGGGGAACCGACGCCTTCCGAAGTGATTGCCCAGGAAAATGTGCAGCATCATCCGCTCGCGGCACACGATTAAAGAGTCAATCAGGGTAAAAAACGTTACAGGCTATCCGGATACTACCGGCCTGTGCTGGAATAATTGGGATCTGGGTAAATTTAAATGCCTGACATTGCGATCAACCGGAGTGCGGCCATGGAGACCATCGCTCGTTTTTGAGACTTCGTAGCCGCCCGGTTAGCTTTACGTCAGGATCACTGCAAGGCCACACGCAATAAGGAGATACAACATGGCAAAAGTTCTCGTTCTTTACTACAGCATGTATGGCCACATCGAAACCATGGCGAAAGCGGTGGCTGAAGGCGCGCGCAGCGTCGAAGGCACCGAGGTCACCATCAAGCGCGTGCCCGATCTGATGCCGGAAGACGTGGCGCGAAAGGCCGGCGCCAAGCTCGATCAGACGGCGCCGATTGCGACGGTGGACGAATTGCCGAACTACGACGCCATCATCTTTGGCACGCCGACACGTTTCGGCAACATGTGCGCGCAGATGCGCAATTTTCTCGACCAGACCGGCCGGTTGTGGCTGAACGGCAGCTTGATCGGCAAGGTGGGCAGCGTGTTCACGTCCACGGCCACGCAGCACGGCGGACAGGAAACCACGATCACCTCGTTTCACACCACCTTGTTGCATCACGGCATGATCATCGTGGGCGTTCCCTATTCCTGCCAGGAGATCATGAACATGAGTGAAATCACCGGCGGATCGCCCTATGGAGCGAGCACTCTTGCTGGCGGCGATGGCAGCCGTCAACCGTCAGAGAACGAAATAAAAATCGCCCGTTTCCAGGGAGCCCACGTTGCAGAAGTGGCAAAGAAGCAATCAGCCTAACAACCGTCTGAACAGGTTCAGGCCAAATCATATGAACGGTTCCGAATCCGGATTTCGCCATGGTGTCGCGGGCAATTACGCATTTTTTTTATGCGTCCTCGCGGCTGCGCCAGCTTCCGCCGCATTGGCGGAAAACGAAGTCGCTCCGCTTAACTACTTTTTGCATAGTTACGGCCCGGCCTCAACGCCCACGATGTATTTGGGATGGGTGTTTGTCGCGCTTTTGGTTGCAATCTTCGTCATCATCGCGCTGCTCCTGGTCTGGGCTATTCTCCATAAACGCCGCCGCTGAAGATCCCCGTCTCAATCGGCCGCGAAGATGAAGGGATGCTATGGATTTATATCGGGACCGGCATATCCACCTGCATTTTGTTTGCGCTGGCTATTTATACACTGGTTACGCTCAATACGATCGCAAAGCCAACGCATGCTCCGGCGCTGACGCTGACTGTCACGGGGTACGACTGGTGGTGGAAGGTCGAGTATGAAGATGATGATCCCGCTCGCCGCTTTGTTACCGCAAACGAGATACATATCCCCGTCGGACAGCCCGTTCTCGTCAAGCTGAAAAGCGCAGATGTTATTCATGCCTTTTGGGTGCCGATGCTTGCCGGAAAAACACAAATGATTCCGGGCCTGACCAATCAGCAATGGATCGAAGCCGATGCCGAGGGCGTCTATCGTGGGCAATGCACGCAGTATTGCGGGGTCCAGCATGCCCATATGGGGTTGGAGGTTGTTGCGCAAAGTGCAGCTGAATTCCAGAAATGGCAAGACGCCCAGCGCAGAACAGCCGCAACGGCTTCCGCAACCGACGTTAATGCAGGGCAAGAAACTTTTTCTGGATCATTGCGCCGGTTGTCATACCATTCGGGGAACCGAGGCCGTGGGCGCCCATGCACCCGATTTGACGCATTTGAAATCACGCCGCCTGATTGCCGCCGGATTATTAACCAATACCCCTGATCATTTGGTGCAATGGATTACCCATGCCCAGGAACTCAAACCGGGTGCGCGTATGCCCAGCATGGTGTTAACGGCGACAGAGATTACCGCGCTGTCAGCATTTTTATCGACACTTAACTAGGAAGCGCCGCTCATGACAGATGTCGCTCAAAGTTCGCCCGACCTCAAGCCTCACTCGCGTACCCGAGGTGGGCTGCTGCCCCGATCGGATCGGCTGCCGAAATACGTCTTGCCCGAACTATGGGAATCGGCTCCCGGATGGCGCGGCTGGTTGTCGACGGTTGACCATAAAGACCATAGGCCTGCGTTACCTCGTCACCGCATTTATTTTTTTGCTGATGGGCGGAGTCGAAGCGCTGATCATGCGTCTGCAACTCGCACGCCCGGACCAAACCCTGCTGACGCCGGAACAGTACAGCCAACTGTTCACGATGCACGGCGTGACGATGATTTTTCTGTACTCGCTGCCGGTACTGTCGGGGTTTTCCAACTATTTATGGCCGCTGATGCTGGGTTCGCGGGATATGGCGTTCCCGCGCCTTAATGCGCTCTCTTACTGGATATTCCTGTTTGCCGGTATCTTTCTATACGCCAGCTTTCCTCTGGGAGAAGCGCCGAACGCAGGCTGGTTCAACTACGTGCCGTTTGCAGGACTGGAGTACAACACCGGCCCCAACATCGATGTCTACGCGCTCGGCATGGTGTTACTGGGGATTTCCACAACCGTCGGGTCTATCAATTTCATTGTCACGTTATTTCGAATGCGCGCGCCCGGCATGTCGATCGACCGGGTGCCGATCCTCGTTTGGGGAACGCTGACCGCATCGGTCGCCAATATTTTTGCTGTTCCTTCAGTCAGTCTCGCCTTTTTTCTGCTGTGGCTGGACCGTCAAATCGGTACGCATTTCTTCGATGTGGTCAATGGCGGCAAGCCCCTGCTTTGGCAGCACTTGTTCTGGATGTTCGGACATCCCTGGGTTTATGCGGTCGTGCTTCCCGCCATGGGTATCGTTTCCGACGCGCTGCCTACCTTTTGCCGACGTCCGCTGGTCGGATACTCGGCAGTGGCGCTGTCAACCATGGCGACCATGCTGCTCGGCTTCGGCGTCTGGATACATCACATGTTCGCTACCGGCTTGCCGACGCTTGCGCTGTCGTTTTTCGGTGCCGCCAGCATGGTGATTTCCATCCCGAGCGCCGTCGCCGTGTTCGCATGGATAGCCACCATCTGGCTGGGACGCCCGGTGTTCAATACACCGTTTCTGTTTTTCGCCGGTTTTGTCATCCTGTTTGTCATCGGCGGACTTTCAGGCGTGATGACGGCAGCCGTACCTCTGGATTTTCAGCTGAACGAAACCTACTTCATCGTCGCGCATTTGCATTACGTTTTGCTTGGCATCAATGTGTTTCCGGTCATTGGCGGAATCTATTACTGGTTTCCCAAATTCTTCGGCCGCATGATGAATGAAACGCTTGGGAAAATGGAGTTTCTGGGTCATGTTCATCGGCTTTAATCTGGGCTTCTTCCCGATGCATCGTGGCAGGCCTGCTGGGTATGCCGCGTCGCATATATACTTATGCGCCGCACATGGGCTGGAGTACGGTCAACATGGTCACATCGGTCGGATCATTCGTTTTTGCCGCCGGCATTTTGATATTTCTGGTCAACTTCTTTGTCAGTCTGAAGCGCGGCGCTGCCGGCGACTTCAAATCCCTGGGATGCGCCGACGCTCGAATGGGCAGTGCCATCGCCGCCGCCGGCTTACAATTTTGCGGTCATTCCGTTTGTCGCCAGCCGCCATCCGTTATGGGAGGACCGGCTTGATGAAGGCGCAGGCCGCTCCAGTCTTGAACAAGGTTATTTGCTGATGGAAGGACGGGAAACGATCGGCACGACGCCGCTCGATGCCAAACCGGACATCATTCTCAAAATGCCGGATGATTCCTATACGCCTTTCTTTCTCGGGCTGTTTAGCGCCTTGGCCTTCGTCGGCTTGCTGCTGCATTGGCGGGATTTTACGCTGCTGATGGCTTTGGCTTGCAGCCTGTCGCTGATGGTATGGATGTGGCCGAGAAAAGCCCTGGTCCAGCGTGTGCCGGACATCAAACACGATAAGGGAGGCAGCTCATGGCTGAGGCGATGCAACCGGACCAACCGCTGCCGGTAGGCAGCGAGGGCAAACGCTCCGGCGGCTGGTGGGGCATGCTGGCGTTGATTGTCACCGAAGGTTCCCTGTTCGGCTATCTGCTGTTTACCTACTTCTACCTGGCATCTCAAACGGAGCAGCACTGGCCGCCTGAAGGTTTGCCCGAGCTTGCTGATACCTGGCGTGAATACCTTGATATTGCTCGCCAGCAGTGTGTTCGTTTGGGCGAGCGAGCGTTGCATTCAGCGCAGGCTGATGCGTTGGAGCCTTGCGTCGATGGCGTTAGCGCTCATTCTTGGCGTTTGCTTCGTCGCCATTCAGCTTAATGAGTGGAGCAAAAAAACCTACGATATGACATCGAATCTGTATGGATCGCTGTACTTCACCATCACCGGATTTCATATGCTTCATGTCATCGTAGGGCTGGTCATCCTGATGGTGCTGCTGCTCTGGATTGCGCTCGGTTATTTTGATGACAGACGCTACGCCGCCGTAACCATTGGCGGGCTGTACTGGCATTTTGTCGATGTGGTCTGGCTGTTTGTATTTACAACCTTGTATCTAACGCCATATCTTTACTAGGACAGATTATGAACCTTTTCCACAACCACGATCCGTCCATTGAACCCCCTGCCCCACGTCGCGACCGGGTGAGCATGATACGAATAGGGGTGGGTCTGTTCGGCGCGCCGGTCGCATGGCTAGCACAATTTTCATTAAGCGAGCCGCTTGCAGCCCATGCCTGCTATCCCTATCAGGCGCCTCTGTCTGCGCCGATCTGGGAAGGGTTGCCTGTAATACTGGCGGCAATCAGCATTGCCTGCTTCGCGGTTGCTCTCCTGTCCGGGTTTGTTGCATGGACCTCATGGCGGCAGTCTGAACGTAAGCTGGTTGGCAAGGAAGCGGGTGTCATAGAGGCCGGCGAGAATCGAAACCGGTTTTTAGTAAAGTTAAGCATCATGTCGAGTTTCATCTTCATCGTTGCGATTATATTCAACATCTGTGCAGTTTTGCTGGTGCCGCCGTGCAGCTCATGGTTTTAATTATCATGCCATTGAAAACTTTCAGGGAGCATCTTAAACCGGATGACCGTCAAGGTCGTAACCTGCGTGTGCGCGGCATTATTATCCAGCCTTGCCGTGGCGCAACAAGCTGACCCGGCAGACATTAGCCGGGGAGCCTATCTGGCCAGGGTAGGCGACTGTGTAGCCTGCCATACGGCCGGACCGCAATCCCCGCCGTTTGCCGGCGGACTGCCGATCAATTCTCCTTTCGGAATCATTTACTCGACGAACATTACGCCGGATCCGGTCAATGGTATCGGCAAGTTACACATTGGATGATTTTAGCCGCGCCGTCCGGAATGGCGTTGCCAAGGACGGCAGGCGCCTGTACCCGGCGATGCCTTATCCGTCGTTCACGGCTATTACGGATGACGATATTCGTGCGCTTTACGCTTATTTCATGAATGAGGTGACGCCTGTCAACTATAAGCCGCCCGAAACGAAACTGCCTTTCCCTTTCAATATACGCTTGAGCCTGTTTTTCTGGGATGTGGTTTTCGTCAAACACGAGCGCTATAAACCGCATAATGACCGTGACGCATCAGTGGAATCGCGGCGCCTATCTGGTGCAGTCGCTCGGCCATTGCGGCGCCTGCCATACGCCTCGCGGCATTGCCTTCCAGGAAAAGGCCTATACGGAATCGTCTCCGATGTATTTAAGCGGGGCCGTGGTGGACAATTGGTTTGCGGCGAATCTTACAGGAGACCCCGCTTCCGGATTGGGCCGCTGGTCTGAAGCCGACATCGCCGCATTCCTGGAAACAGGTCACGGCGGGCAGATAGCAGCGTTTGGCAGCATGATCGATGTCATCGAAAACAGCACGCAATATTTGCATAAAGACGATCTGAATGCGATCGCGCATTACCTGAAGTCTCTTCCCGCTCACGGCGAAAAGGCCTCGTATAAACCGGACTCGCCAGCCGTTGCCATAGAGTTGTCGGCAATGGTAACCGGCGAAGTGGAGCGTCCCGGCGCAGGTCTTTACCAGTCATTCTGCGTGAAATGCCATCAAGATAACCGGAAATGGCGAACCGGGTAAATTTCCGAAACTCGCCGGAAATTCGATCGTTCTTTCCGAAAACGCTACCTCGCTGATCCGTCTGCTACTGGAAGGAAGCAAGACTGCGCAAACGAGAGACGGGACCGAAGCCTCAGGAAATGCCCGGTTTTGCGGAAAAATTTTCCGACCGGCAGATCGCCGAGGTGCTTAGCTTCATTCGTAATAGTTGGGGCAATAAGGCGTCTCCGGTGACGACGCGCCAAGTGTCATCGTTACGAAGTGCGCTGCAAAAGAAACCGTAACTAATTACGACGATTAGTGCACGAACGCTAATAGTAAGCACCTCTAGACGACACAAAACAAATCTGAGAAAAGGAATCTATATGCAAACCAGCACAATACCCACCAGCCACTGGCTAAAGAAGCTTCAGGAAGACTATTCAAGCATCGTAAGACAGAGCATGTTCTTCAAAAAAGTGGCTGAGTCCTCTTCTCCCGCAGACTTCAATTGGATTCGGCAGTTGTATTATTTGTCCTGTGACTTCACTGCCGCAGTGGCCCTGCGCTACGGAGGCTGTCAAGACCCGCGCTTTCGCGACGCTTTTGGCGAGCACGCGGCCGAAGAAGTGACGCATCCAGCGGATCTTGCCGAATGGATGCGTGAATTCGGTTTTCTGGCAGCCGATGAAGAGCCAACCTCAGTGCCGCCCACCCTGGAAACTCTGGCGATATGCGCGTATTTAATCCGCTCCGTTATTCGCGAACCAATAGCTCATCAGATCATTACAATCAACTTGATGTCGGAGAGCATCGCATGCGATTTGTTTTCGACTGTAAACCCGAAACTGGCCGAACTGGGATTGACGCCAAAAGGTTACTGGGAGGCTCATGCAAAAGCCGATATGAGGCATCAAATTTTGGGGCTGGACCTGATTCCTCAATGCGATCCCGATTCGTCGAGTGGCAGAGCATACGTCCGGACTGCGTGGGAAGTGGCCAGCCTTTTTAAACAAATGTTCGACTCATGGGGCGGTATTCCAGTAGAACAAACACTTAAAATACCTGATCCAGCAGATTTTACTCTTTATCGATCGGCTTGAGACATTCCGGATGAAGTAGATAAAGCGAGCTACTACTAGCGGATCGAGGTTGAGTTTTTGGATCACCTGCTTTTTTAGGTTATCCGACGGAGTTTTTTGTCGGCAGAGGCCTGCCTGAAACAAGTTTCGGTTGTCGCAATTCCTTACGAATCACGATCAATATACCGATTACACTCATCATTGCCCCTTGAGTCCAGAGGATCAAGCCACCGATCTGCTGGTCTGTGATAGAACTCACGCCGGTGAATGCCCGTCCGCATAGGGTATAAATCGGGTAAAGCTCGTGCGGCGTGAAAAAAATTAATGCACCAATGAGGATTTGCGGCGGAACCACGGCCAGCATCATCGCGATGCGGCTACCGGGAGACCGGATGGAATGTGAATTCAGCACAATCCCCCAAAACATCAGGCCGTTTAAAACCATGGTCCAGTTCATCAGCCGATAGATGCGCCAGTCGAGCATTGCGATAAAGTGGATAGACGGGATCAGCCAAAAAATAAGCAACCCAACGAACACAATAACTACGACGACTGGATGGAATAATGCCTTAGCCGGATATTGCACCAGTTTCCACCCTGAAACCATTCGGATCAATCGTTTACCTGCCAGAGGAAAACCTGCCGACAGCGCATCTCCAGGATAAGCCAGTACGATGAAAAACGGCCCCAGATGATGCAGAACGAGACTTTGGAGTTGATGAACGAAAAATTCATGCTCAGCGTAATAGTCAACAAGGGTATGGGAGACTATATACATCGATAACAGCCCGGCCCAAAAGTATAGTTTTTGCCGAGAAAGCAGCTTGCATTTTAGGCAGCCTCTGATAAAGGTCATGGCTGTAACGGCCGTTACGATGACAACGAAAAACGATGTCTCCCATGGAACAAGCCACTGTAGAGGGTTCATCTATCTACGATCCCACTGAATTCAGCAGAAGCCGCAAATCGTTCACTACCGTTTCCATCGCATCATCCGGTGTTACCAGCAGCCGCGCATGACCTTCCGGGTCAAAGACATAAACTGCAGCGCTATGAGTGATGTCATCAGAATCCGATTCTTTAGGGCGATAAGCCACCCGATAACGTTTCGCGAATTCTTCTATTTCACCTTCGTTGCCGATCAGTCCAACCGCATGTCCGGGATCAAATGCCGTCACATAGCGATGCAAAACTTGTGGGGAATCGCGACCGGGATCCAGTGTGACAAATAAAATACGGGTGCGATTCGCGTTATCTCCCAAACTTTGCACTATTTTCGCCAAGCGGAACAGTGTGGTCGGGCACTCTGCCTGACAGTTTGTGAAACCGAAAAACAGCATGACCAGATAGCCTTGATAGGTTTGGTCCGATACAGGCTGCCCGGTGTCAGACATCAGCGAGAAACGCAAGTCCGGCAAATGGCCGGTAATTTCATGCAGTTGCCACTGCTTTTCCGGATTGCAGCCGCTCAGGATTAACGTCAACACTACGCAAATAATTTGGCGGAGAAATTTCAGGCCTCGTGTTCCAAATAATCTGTCATGCATTGTAAGGGCTCAATGAAATGGCGCATTCAATTCTGCAAATCAAGCACTTTGTTGGACTTCAACCACCGTTGCCAGCATTTGGATAGTCAGGATTTAACATCGGTCGGCCAAGTTTTGCCATCCATCCGGGTCAATTATCTACCGGCCACAACACGCCTTTCAAATTGATAAAAAAATGCCCTCCTAAATTAAGGGAGGGCACATCGAGGACACCCCAGGAGGAGGGCCGATTAGAATTTCACACATTGGGAGCGTCTAAAATTCAAGTGAAGTATCTCTTACCTACAAACATTAATAAATCCGTATAAATACTTATAAACACAATATATTTTCTTGAGCATTCATGACAAACGGCGTTCGTAACCGGCAATTTGTGCATCAAAAAGAAGATCGGGCAAACTACGATATTGAATCCGATCAGGCGGGACTCGATACGCTTGAAAATATCGCTTTTTGGATATGCTTATCGGATAAGCGCCCACTTTTGCCCTGCTTACCTTCAAATGATATATAAAGTCAGTGGACGTTTTGTCAGGAGTGTCGAAACTTAAGCCTTAGCTCCATTTATCATGATACGCTGTTGATCAACGATAATTTGCACTACACAGGCATTTGCCAAAAGGGCTAATTGGCAGTAAAGATGTGACCTGCTGCCCAATGGCAGTGCGGTAGGTTCGGATAAATACGCCTACAAACTGAACTGGCTAAGCAAAATAAGGGAGTTCATTCGGGACGAACTGTCCCGGCATCCACGACTTGTGGTGCTGGGCGATATGAATATCGCTCCAGAAGACCGGGATGTATACGACCCCGAAGCCTGGCGCGAACAGATTTTATGCAGTACGCCGGAGCGGGAATCGTTTCGGGAACTTCAGGCGCTGGGGTTGACCGACGCATTCCGTCAATTTGAGCAACCGGAGGCCAGCTTTAGCTGGTGGGATTACCGCTCCGGCAGCTTCCGGCGTAACATGGGGCTTCGCATTGATCATATTCTGGTTAGCCCTCTGCTTTTGGCCCAATGCAAGTCCTGCCGAATCGACAAGCTGCCGCGAAAACTGGAACGGCCTTCCGACCACGCACCCATTCTGGTAGAGTTCGGAGGGTGAAACCCCATGCAACTGTCGTGAAGATGAAAAATGATTGGATTCGATAATTCTGACTGCTATCTTTATGGAAGGCTTATGTTTTAGAATCGTTTTCCATGGCAATTTTTAACACGTCATCTACCTTTTCCAGCCAGATAAACTGGAGTTGATTTCTTACCGCTTCGGGTATTTCTTCAAAGTCTCTTTGGTTGCGTGCGGGAAGCATGACTGTTTTTATCCCTGCTCTGGCCGCAGCAATGACTTTCTCTTTAATGCCGCCGACCGGCAATACCAGTCCGCGCAGGCTGATTTCTCCGGTCATTGCAACATCGCTGTGCACAATCCGTTCAGAAAATGCGGAATATAAGGCGGTAAACATCGCAACGCCGGCGCTGGGTCCATCTTTAGGTATGGCGCCTGCCGGCACATGTACATGGATGTCGTTTTTTTCGAATAGTTCCGGGTTTAAATCCCAGCTCATGGGCGCGCGATTTCACCAGACTTAATGCGGCCTGGGCGCTTTCTTTCATGACATCGCCCAACTGACCGGTAAGGATCAGCTTGCCGTTACCGGGCAGACGGGTAGCTTCAATAAAAAGAATGTCACCGCCGACCGGTGTCCAGGCAAGTCCTGTAGCAACGCCCGGAACGCTGGTGCGCATGGCGACGTCGCTTTCAAACTTTTTCGGCCCCAGAATGCCCGGAATTTGTTCGCTGTCGATCTGCTCATTAACGACAATACCCTCGGCAATACGCATGGCTACATGACGAAATACTGAGCCGATTTCACGCTCCAGATTTCTGCAACCGGCTTCACGGGTATAGTCCTGAATGATGGTTTCTATGGCCTGGTCGGTGATGGTACATTGTTCCGCTGTGAGTCCGTTCGTTTCCAGTTGCCTGTTTACCAGATAGCGTTTGGCGATCTGAGCTTTTTCATCAGAGGTATAACCGGTTAACTCGATCACTTCCATCCGGTCGCGCAACGGCATGGGGATGCTGTCCAGTACATTGGCAGTTCCGATGAACATGACATGGCTCAGATCAAACGGTACAGCCAGATAATTATCGCGGAAGGTTGAATTCTGCTCGGGATCCAATACTTCCAGCAAGGCTGAAGAGGGATCACCCTGAAATCCTGAACCGAGCTTGTCCATTTCATCCAGCATAAATACCGGATTATTGGTGCCGGCCTTGCGAATGGATTGAATAATGTTGCCCGGCAGTGCGCCAATATAAGTGCGCCGGTGACCACGGATTTCGGCTTCGTCATGCGTACCGCCCAGGCTGGCACGTATAAATTCACGCCCGGTTGCACGGGCTATGCTGCGTCCCAATGAGGTTTTTCCGACTCCGGGTGGTCCGACAAAGCATAAAATAGGACTCTTGCCATTCGGATTCAGCTTGCGCACGGCCAAAAATTCCAATATTCGCTGCTTGATTTTATCCAGGCCGTAATGATCTTCATTAAGGATTTCCCTGGCTTTTGCTATATCAATAACGCCTGTACTCGCGACCGACCAGGGCAGTTCCGTCAGCCAATCAAGGTAGGTGCGAATCATCGAATATTCACCGCTGGCATCCGGCATGTGCTGCAAGCGACCGAGCTCCTTACGCGCTTGTTTTTCCACCTCTTCAGGCATTTTGGCGGCACTGATGGCGTTGCTGATTTCTTCAATTTCGGCAGCACTTCCTTCTTCTTCGCCCAATTCCTTCTGGATAGCCTTCATTTGCTCCCGCAAAACGAATTCGCGTTGCCGCTGTCCCATGGTTTCCTGGGTTTGTTCGTTAATCTTGTTGGAAAGTTTTAATACTTCGATTTGGTAATTGAGTAATTCCAGAATCCTGTCAATACGTTCCTGTATATCAAACAGGGCCAGTACCTCTTGTTTCTCTTCAGGTTTTGAAATCAGGTAGCTGGCAATCAGGTCAGCCAGCATCGACGGTGAAGTGATAGATCGAATGGCATTAACCAGCTCATCAGGCGCTTGTCGCGTCTGAGCCAGCACTTCCAGCGCTTTTTGCTTGAGCGTTATGACTCGCGCTTCGATATCCTTGGAGCTCGTTTCAGGCTCTTCGTAACGTTCAATCCGGGCGACAAGAAACGGATAGCCCGGCAAAAACTCCTTCACACGAAAGCGTTGCACACCCTGACAAACGACATGATGGGTGCCGTCAGGCGCAGTTATGTAGCGTAAAATTTCCGCCACAGTACCGACCGTGTAGAGATCATCCGGAGCTGGGTTCTTCATCTTTGTCACGCAGTTGCATGAGCAATCCGATCGGTTTCTCGGAACGCACCGCCTGTTGCACAGCCGCAATAGAGGGTTTACGGCCTATCACCAATGGAGAAACGTTTTGCGGGAAAAGCACGGTACCACGCATAGGCACAATGATAAGTGCATCATTGGGAACAGGTGGGAATTGCAACGGAGCTTCCTGCTTTATCTCTGAAGATGGCTCTTCCTTATCCGCCGTTGATCCCAGAAGTATGTTTTTCAGATCCTTGATTTGCATAAGCAGCCCTTATATTTTCCGCAGTGAAATTAACTAAACAACCGTTCACAAATTCACGAGTGCCGATTTCAAAACGCCCGTCGGGCAGTTCAATGCGCCGTTCAAATCGTCCATAGGGAATTTCCAGGCGTCGAATATGCGCCTGTGCAGCTGTCCGGCAGATGCCGCTGTCCGTCAATAATCAAATGGTCGCCTTCCAGTATTACGTTCAAATGTTCCGGGGCAACACCGGGCAGTGCGATCATGATTTTGAATTCATAACTGGTTTCGTAGACATCGATCGGCGGTTCCCAGGTCGGTCGTTTGGCGTTCATAACAGCAGGTCTAAAGAACTGTCGATGCAACCGGTCAGCCCGATCCAATATTTCACAAGCTTCCGCCCACATCCAGGTTTCAAGATCACGTAATGGCATAATGTGTTATTCCAGGTTGTTGCAGTTTAACGATCAAACCGTGCAATTGTGCGTCCGGGTAAAGTAAAATCAGCTTCTACGACAAATAAAGCTTTTTCCCATAAGTCAAATCGCCAGTTCCTGACTAAGATGATCATCGTTACGTTTATTCGGCAGGGGTTGAATGGTGCTTGCTATGTTCCGGTATCACATCGTTGCCGTGCTCGATCATCTGCGCGTCAAACCATTCATGAAGCGCTTGCACATACTGGGGATATTCAGTTGAATAATGAATCTGCGCACCATTGGGCAATGCTTTATATTCAAATTTTATATCGTCGGTTTTTGCCATTTTTAACTGGGCCAGACCCGGCATATCAGCTCCGTGTACACGTTCAGTCGACAGAAAAATCACCTTTTCTGAATTCATTGGCAAGTTTGGGTAGATGTTCCTGAATCAATTTTATTTGCTGAGTGTCGTCTGCCGATTTGGCGACGACATGCTGAACACCGCCATGAACGGTTTTGGTAAACGTTTGCAGGGTTTGGTCTAATGCATACGGCACCACTTGCTGTACGCGTTGACGCACTTCATCAACTGGCTTAGGCCCGACTTTTTCAAGAGCAGCCGCTGTCGTAGAGAAAAAGTAAAAGCCCAACCAATATTAATGGATGATTTTTCATAATCGTACTTCTCGTTTAGTTAAGACCAAATGAAAACATCTTATGGAACTCTAAAACTCATAATGGAGTATGTCTTGCTTGCGAACCATGATAAATCCGTACAACTACTTACAAGCATCGATGCTGCGAACATCTTTATCATCGACTGGAATGAATTAGATAAACTTTTCAGGATGGTGCCCTTGTTAACACGTATTTGTCCAAACGGCCAGGCAGACATCAATCAATTACAGGACGCTGGGATGCCAGTTTGCAAAAGTTCCCTCGATAATCCACAGCATCGTATCAGCGCGTTTTCTCAAAGCATTGTTGTACTCGGACCAGTTGAAACTCTTGTAATACTGCTTTTTGATCTTATGGCCGCCGCTCTCATTATGTTTGTAGCGTATGATGAGAAATTGGCAGCGATAGTTGCCCTCAAGATAACGCTATACGAACGACTTGAATGCTGGGAAACTGTTTTATTCAACATTCCATGCTTTAAATGAATAGGGTCATAGGTATTTATACTAATATCTTTTTTTCGATTTCCTAAATACAATAATTATGAGTGCTTTCATTCATGCGCGACTTAAGGTCAGCAAGGGCGGGTGGAGATTGATTGAATCCACCTAAAGAATTAAACAAAAAATTTAACTCTTAAAGCATCCGGTTTACCGGTAAATCTTTCGATTGAAAGTGCAGACTTATGGGATAAGCAGACTGAAAGCACTTCCCTGTTTGAGTTCATATCTCTAGTTTGTTTATGGATGACCGGTAAATCTTTCGATTGAAAGTGCAGACTTATCAGACTTATGGGCGAGGCAGCTAATAGCACTTCCCTGTTTGAGTTCATAGCTCTAGTTTGTTTATGGATGACCGGTAAATCTTTCGATTGAATGTGCATACTTATGAGCTAAGCAGTCTGAAAGCACTTACGTGGCAGAGTTCATATCTTTAATTTGTTTATGGATAAAATGAGGCTCTTTGATATGCAGAACTCCGAAGCTATTCTCGCCACTAATCTGCTCCAATTGATCATCTATTTCGGAGCCGTAGTTGCAATCACCGGCATCATGCTCGGCGGCGCGTATCTGCTGGGACAGAGACATCGCGCTAAAGCTGCCGACGAACCTTTTGAATCGGGTATTGTTCCTGCGGGTGATGTTCATATCCGTTTTTCCGTTCAGTTTTATTTGCTCGCGATCTTTTTCGTTATTTTCGATATGGAAAGCGTATTCCTGTTTGCCTGGTCGGTGGCATTGCAAGAAGCAGGCTGGTCCGGTTTTATCGAAGCGCTGATTTTTATCAGCGTATTAATCGCGGCATTGATTTACCTGTGGGCTATAGGCGCTCTTGATTGGCGTACCCGCAGGCAGCGCATTGATTCATCCGACAGCAGATCATAGGAGCAACATTATGCATTGGACTCTAACCAAAGCGGAGACAGATCCCGCTCCGCAACCCGGGCAGCAGACTTATGAAGAGGCGCTGCGCCGCAATTTCCTGTTCGCCAAACTTGAGGATATGGTCGCCTGGGGACAGTCCAATTCCGTCTGGCCTTTTAACTTCGGCTTGTCTTGCTGCTATGTGGAGATGGCGACCGCATTCACCAGCCGTCATGACATTGCCCGTTTCGGTTCTGAAGTGATCCGGGGATCGCCGCGTCAGGCGGATCTGATCGTCATTTCGGGCACGGTTTTCCGGAAAATGGCGCCGGTGGTCAAGCGGCTCTACGATCAACTGCTGGAACCGCGCTGGGTCATATCCATGGGTTCCTGCGCCAACTCCGGCGGCATGTACGATATTTACAGCGTCGTGCAGGGCGTGGACAAGTTTTTACCGGTGGATGTTTATGTGCCGGGCTGCCCGCCCCGGCCTGAGGCATTGCAGCAAGGATTGATGCTGTTGCAGGATGCGATAGGCAAGGAAAGGCGTCCGTTAAGCTGGACGGTCGGCGATCAAACGGTGATCAAACCGCCCAAACCCAGTTACCGTGATTTACTGACGGAAGAAAGAATGCATGCACCGGCAGTTGAGAAGTCCGGACGAGATATAGCCGGTACAGGATAAATGATATGAATCAGGGGGAATATACATTGGACAGTAACGCTGACAAAATCGATATTCCTTCTGACGCTCCGCAGATCGTGCGCGAACTGACGGAACGAACAGGCATCAATGACTTTACCGTCCAGCCGACCCGCGATGGCATAACCACGCTTTGGGTTTCCCGGGCAAAACCTGCGCGCCACTCCTCCGCTATTTAAAATTGCAGGCAGCTTCTCCCTATGCATTGCTGTTCGACCTGACCGCCATCGACGAGCGTCAGCGCACTCACCGGCAAGGCCTTCCCGACAGTGAATTTACCGTCGTTTATCATTTGCTCTCGTTTGACCGCAACGAAGATATTCGTCTCAAGGTTGCGTTGATCGAAGCCGATTTGTCCCTCCCGACGATCAGCGATATTTGGCCTTCGGCCAATTGGTACGAGCGCGAAGTATGGGATATGTTCGGCATCGTCTTTGACGGCCATCCGCATCTTCGGCGCATCATCATGCCGCCGACCTGGCAGGGTCATCCGTTACGCAAGGATCATTATGCCCGTGCGACCGAAATGGAACCCTTTAGCCTTTCCGACGAGCATCAGGAAATCGAACAGGATGCCTTGCGTTTCGTGCCGGAGGATTGGGGCATGCGGCGGCACAGTGAAGACAGCGATTTCATGTTCCTGAATATGGGCCCCAATCATCCCAGTGTACATGGCGTGTTCCGTATCGCCTTGCAACTGGATGGCGAAGAGATTGTCGATGCGCTGCCGGACATCGGCTATCACCATCGCGGCGCGGAAAAGATGGGCGAACGGCAGTCCTGGCACACCTACATCCCTTATACGGACCGGGTCGATTATCTGGGCGGCTCGATGAACAATCTGCCTTATGTGCTTGCCGTGGAGCAACTGGCCGGCATCGAAGTTCCGGAACGGGCTCAGGTCATCCGCGTGATGATCTGCGAACTCTACCGTCTTGCCAGCCATCTGTTGTTTTACGGCACTTATGCCCAGGACTTGGGACAGATGTCGCCGATTTTTTATATGTTTATCGACCGCGAAAAGGTGTTCGATATTCTGGAATCGATCAGCGGTGCGCGCATGCATTCCAGTTACTTCCGGATCGGCGGCGTCGCAATGGATTTGCCCAAAGGATGGGATAAACGCATACGCGAGTTTATCGACTATTTGCCTGCCCGGCTGGATCAATACGACAAGCTGGTGCTGCAAAACAGCACGCTCAAGCGCCGGACGCAGGGCATCGGCGCTTATACCACCGCGGAAGCCATCGATTGGAGCGCGACCGGCCCGAACCTTCGAGCCACCGGCTTGGCATGGGATTACCGCAAAGCGCGGCCTTACTCGGGCTACGAAAACTACGAATTTGAAATACCCACCGGCAATCACGGCGATTGTTACGACCGTTGCACCGTGCGGGTCGAGGAGATGCGCCAGAGCCTTCGCATCATCAAACAATGTCTGGATAACATGCCGGAAGGGCCGTATAAGGCCTATCATCCGTTGACCACGCCGCCGCCCAAAGAACGAACGCTGCATGATATAGAAACCCTGATCCAGCATTTTCTGAACTACGAGCTGGGGGCCGGTGATTCCTGCCGGCGAAGTCCTGTGTAACCGTCGAGGCCACCAAAGGCTTGAATGCCTACTATCTGACCAGCGATGGCGGCACTATGTCGTACCGTACCCGTATCCGCACCCCTTCTTTCCCGCATTTGCAAATGATACCGATGATGTGCCGGGGAATGATGGTCGCCGACCTGATTGCGATATTGGCCAGTATCGATTTTGTGATGGCTGACGTGGACCGCTGACATGAACGAGCAAACGGAAAAGTTTGAAGGTTTAAGCCCCGAAGAAATCCGGGAGATTAATGCCGAGATGAGTCATTATCGAGGATAAAGCCGCCGTTTCTATCGAGGCGCTGAAAATCGTCCAGAAACACCGGCGCTGGGTTTCCGACGAATGCCTGGTTGCCGTGGCCGAGCTGCTTGGACATATCGCCGGCGCAACTGGAAGCGGTGGCGACTTTCTACAACCTGATTTACCGCCAGCCCGTCGGCAAGACCGTCATTCATTATTGCAACAGCGTGACCTGCTGGATGCTGGGCAGCGACCAGGTACGCGAACGCTTGTGTCGGCATTTGAACGTCGAGTTGGGTGAAATGTCTGCGGACGGCGAATACACGATATTGCCGATTGTTTGCCTGGGCGCCTGCGATCATGCGCCGGTCGTGATGGTTGGCGATGAGCTGAGGCTCGACATTACCGAAGATGCCGTTAACGAGATTCTCGGAAGGTAACGCGCTATGGAAAAAATGGATAAGCCGCTGACTAAAAACATCCGCCCGGATCGCGCCTTTGCGACGCTTGGCCGATTACGAAAGCACCGGCGGTTATCAAGGGCTGCGCAAGGCAATTACCGAATTGCAGCCGAAAGACGTGCAGCAATGGGTCAAGGATGCCGGGTTGCGGGGCCGGGGCGGAGCGGGATTTGGCACCGGGCTCAAATGGAGTCATGGTTCCGATGGATGATGATACTCCGCAAACGCGCTATCTGGTTGCCAACGCCGATGAAATGGAACCGGGAACGTTCAAGGACAGGATGCTGCTGGAGCAAGACCCGCATCAGTTAATCGAGGGCATGATCATTGCGGCCTATGCGATTCAGGCCAATACTGCCTATATCTTCCTGCGCGGGGAATATCACCTTGCCAGCGCAGCGTCTTGAAAATGCTTTGCTGGAAGCCCAAGTCTAAAGGCTATCTGGGCGAACATATTTTGAATTCCGATTTCAACCTGGAGATCGTTCTGCATACCAGCGCAGGACGTTATATCTGCGGCGAGGAAACGGCGCTGCTCAATGCGCTGGAAGGAAAGCGGGCCACGCCGCGCGCCAAACCGCCTTTCCCGCTGGTCAGCGGGCTTTGGGGCAAGCCGACCGTGGTCAATAACGTCGAAACCTTATGTAACGTGCCGCACATTTTGCATTATGGCGTCGAGTGGTATCAGGGATTGGGACGAGGCGTCGATAAGGGAACCAAGCTATTCGGAGCCAGCGGACGCGTTAAGATATCCCGGTTTGTGGGAACTGCCGATGGGCACCCCCATTCGGGAAATCATCGAAGAACATGCCGGTGGCATGCGGGACGGTTACAAGCTGCGCGGCTTTTTGCCCGGCGGCGCATCAACCGATTTCTTGCTGCCCGAACATCTGGATGTGGTCATGGATTATGAGGCCGTAGCCAAAGCCGGCAGCCGCATGGGTACCGGAACCATCATTGTTCTCGATGACCAGACCTGCCCGGTGCAAATGGTGCTGAATCTGGAACAGTTTTTTGCCCAGGAATCTTGCGGATGGTGTACGCCGTGCCGGGACGGTCTGCCCTGGACGGTAACCTTGCTGAAAGACATCATCGCCGGGAAAGGCCGCATGGAAGATCTTGATACCTTGGCCGGACTAACGCGCATGCTGGGCCCCGGAAATACCTTTTGCGCCTTGGCTCCGGGAGCCATGGAGCCGCTGCAAAGCGCGCTTAAATATTTCCGCGAGGATTTTGAACGCTACATCATCGCCAATAACGCCGTCAAGGAGCCAGTGTAATGGCTCGCATCGAAATCGACGGTCAGCTCTTATGACGTTCAGGACGGCAACAATCTGCTGTCCGCCTGCTTATCGCTGGGTCTGGATCTGCCCTATTTTTGCTGGCATCCTGCGCTGGGGTCGGCGGGTGCCTGTCGGCAATGCGCGGTCATCCAGTACAAGGATGCGGAAGACAAGCGCGGGCGGTTGGTCATGGCCTGCATGACTCCGGTAGCGGATGCCATGCGCATTTCCATAGACGCCGAACAGGCGCGGCAATTTCGCAGCGATAATATCGAACTGCTGATGACCAACCATCCCCACGACTGTCCGGTCTGCGAAGAAGGCGGCGAATGCCATCTGCAGGACATGACGGTCATGACCGGCCATACCTTTCGCCGCTACCGGGGCCTGAAACGAACCCATAACAACCAGGATCTCGGCCCTTTTATCAATCACGAAATGAACCGCTGCATCGCCTGCTACCGCTGCGTGCGTTTCTATGACGACTATGCCGGGGGCAATGATCTGCAGGTTTTCGGCGTTCATAACAACGTCTATTTCGGCCGTTTTGAGGATGGCGCGCTGGAAAGCGAATTCAGCGGCAATCTGGTCGAAGTCTGTCCCACCGGCGTTTTTACCGACAAAACCTTCAGCGCCCATTATGCGCGGAAGTGGGATTTGCAGACCGCGCCATCGGTTTGCGTACATTGCGGCCTGGGCTGCAACATCGCTCCCGGCGAACGCTACGGAGAACTCAGGCGCGTTATCAACCGTTATAACGGCGAGGTCAACGGCTATTTTCTCTGCGACCGAGGGCGCTTCGGTTACGGTTTCGTCAACAGTCCCGAACGCATCCGAAAACCGCAGCTCAATGGCTATCCGGACATCACTGTCGATACGGCGGAAAGTCATTTCCGTAACCTGCTGAAAGCCGCCAAACCGGCGATCGGCATCGGTTCGCCGCGCGCCTCGCTGGAAGCCAATTTTGCGTTGCGCACGCTGGTTGGAGAAGAAAATTTCTTCCTCGGTCTGGATGATACGGAACATACCTTGCTTAACACCATTGTCGAACTGATGCGTAATGGCGGCATCCATTCGCCATCCCTGCGGGAAGTCGAACAAGCCGATGCCGTGCTGATTCTCGGCGAAGACGTGACCCACAGCGCCCCAAGGCTGGCGCTTTCGTTGCGGCAGGCGGCGCGCAATGCATCATTCGATCTGGCCCGCACCCTGCATATATTGCCCTGGCAGGATGCGGCGGTCAGGGCATTGGAGAAACAGGCCCAAAGTCCCGTGTTTATTGCCAGCATTTGCGCCACGCGCCTGGATGATGTTGCCGCGAATACTTATCGAGGCAGCCCGGAAGATATTGCCCGTCTGGGCTTTGCGATCGCCCATTGTCTTGATGAGTCGGCTCCCGCGCCTGCCGCTTTGGGCGATACCGAACAATCGCTGGCATCAACCATTGCCGACAGCCTGAAACAGGCGAAACGTCCGCTGATCGTATCGGGAACCAGTTGTGCAAGCCTCGCTGTCATTCAGGCGGCCTACAATGTCGCCAAGGCGCTGCCGTCAGCAGACAAACAACTGACGTTTACCGTTCCCGAATGTAACAGCCTTGGTTTGGCAATCATGGGCGGAAGACGTTTGCAACAGGCTTTCGAGCGAGTCGGCAACGGTTTGGCCGATAGCGTGGTTATTCTTGAGAACGATCTCTACCGCCGGGCGCCGGGTCAAAACGTGGACTTGTTTCTGGAAACCGCTGCAGCATGTGGTGGTCATCGACAGTCTGGAAAATAAAACCACGGAGCAAGCCGAATTGTTGCTGCCGGCGGCGACTTTCGCCGAATCCGAAGGCACCTTGGTCAATAACGAAGGGCGGGCTCAGCGTTATTTCCCGGTTTATCCCGCAACAGAACCGGTACGCGGCAGCTGGCAGTGGCTGACGAGTGTCATGGAAAATTCCCAATGGCGGCATCACGATGCGCTTACGGCAGCTTGCGCAAGCGCATTTCCCGATCTTGCCGCTATCATCCAGGCCGCGCCGGGGGCGGATTACACCGTCAAAGGCAGCAAGATCCCAAGGCAACCCCACCGTTACAGCGGGCGTACCGCCATGCACGCCAACATCAAGGTCAGCGAACCCGGTCAGCCGCATGATATGGAAACGCCGTTCGCTTTTTCGATGGAAGGCGATACGGCGCAAGTCCCGCCGGCTTTATTGCCGGTCATTTGGGCGCCGGGGTGGAACTCCAATCAGGCGATCAACAAATTCCAGCAAGAAACAGGCGGTCATCTGCGTGACGGAGACGCCGGAATGCGGTTGATTGAAGCATCCGGTACGCTGGCTTGGTTCGGTGACATTCCGCCAGGCGTTCAAACCGGAACAAGGCCGGTGGCGGATCATGCCGTTGCCGCACATTTTCGGCAGTGAGGAATTAAGTCTGCATTCGCCATCGATAGCCGAACGGCTGCCCGATTTTTGTGTCTTGCTGAATCCTCTGGATGCTGAAACATTGGGAGTCGATAGCGGCGACCAAGTGGAAATCAGCGACCTTGCAGGAGACTCCATTCTGAAAATTCCGGTGCAGATCGAGCTTACCTTGCCTCGCGGTTTGCTTGGAATAACGGCAGGACTGCCTGCATTCCAGTCCATGAAAACCTGGGCTCAGGTAACTTTGAAGAAAAGTAAATCAGGAGGGCCAGTTATGAATACAGGCCTGGGCGAAGCAGCCGACATTATCGGCATTCTGGTTTCGGTGATTGTCGTTGCGGCGATGCTGATCTGGGTGGAACGCCGTCTGCTGGCGGTCTGGCAGGACCGTCTGGGGCCCAATCGGGTCGGGCCATTCGGTTTAATGCAGGTGGTGGCGGACATGATCAAAATGTTCTTCAAGGAGGACTGGATACCGCCTTTTTCCGACAAGCTGGTATTCGTACTGGCGCCCACCATCGTGTTCATCACCATGCTGACCGGTTTCGCGGTCATCCCTTTTGCGCCGGGCGTCGGCATCATCGATTTCAATTTCGGGCTGCTTTACTTCCTGGCGCTGTCCTCGCTGTCCGTCTACAGCATCGTGCTGGCAGGCTATGCGTCCAACAACAAATACTCGCTGCTTGGCGGTCTTCGTGCAGCGGCGCAGACCGTCAGTTACGAAGTGTTCATGGGCATTTCCATCATGGGCGTGGTGATGCTGTCCGGTACTTTTAATTTAAGGGAGATTGTCGAAGCCCAGCGCGACGGCTGGTTCATCATTCCCCAGTTTTTCGGCTTTATCATCTTCCTGATTGCCGTCGTCGCCGAGAGCCGCCGGGCGCCGCTTGATCTGCCGGAAGCCGAACAAGAGCTGGTGGCCGGCTTTCATACCGAGTATTCCGGCATGAAATTCGGCATGTTCTTCGTCGGCGAGTATCTCGGCATTACGCTCAGCTCGGCGATCATCGTGACGCTTTTTTTCGGCGGCTGGCTGGGTCCCTGGTTGCCGCCGCTGGTATGGTTTTGCCTGAAAACCGCCGTCGGCATCATGTTCTTTATTCTGTTGCGGGGCGCGTTGCCGCGGCCCCGCTACGATCAACTGATGACCTTTGGCTGGAAAGTGCTGTTGCCGGCGGCGCTGTTGAATTTGCTGGTTACCGGGGCAGTGGTGTTGTCATTGCACGGTTAATGAATCGGAAAAGGAAAAAACGATGCTAAGTCAACTGCGATCATTGTGGGAAGTTTTGAAACATACTTTCGTCAAGCCGGATACGGTCGAATACCCGGAACAGAAACCGGCGCTTTTTCCCCGCTACCGCGGGACGCATCGTGCTGACCCGCGACCCTGACGGCGAAGAGCGTTGCGTTGCCTGCAATCTATGCGCGGTAGCCTGCCCGGTGGATTGCATCGCCTTGCAGAAAGCCGAGGACGAGAACGGACGCTGGTATCCCGAATTCTTCCGCATCAATTTTTCCCGCTGCATTATGTGCGGATTTTGCGAGGAAGCCTGCCCGACCAATGCGATTCAACTGACGCCGGATTTTGAAATGTGCGAATACGACCGGCAGAACATGGTTTACGAAAAACAGCATCTATTAATCGACGGAACCGGAAAGTATCACGATTACAACTTTTACCGGGTCGCCGGCATGACGATCGGCGGCAAGGCCAAGGGCCAGGCTGAAAACGAAGCGCCGCCGGTCGATGTAAAAACCTTGTTGCCCTGATGGAGAGAGCGTTATGGCGTTGACTTTGTTTTATATCACTTCCGCCGTTGCCGTTTTCGCTACGGTGATGATGATCACCCGGCTCAATGCGGTGCATGGCTTGCTGTACCTGATTTTATCGCTGCTGGCCGTCGGCGTTCTGTTCTTTCTGCTGGGGGCGCATTTTGCCGCCGTGCTGGAAGTGATTATTTACGCCGGAGCCATTATGGTGCTGTTTGTTTTCGTGATCATGATGCTCAATCAAGGGCAAAAGACCATTGAGCAGGAACGCGCCTGGCTACAGCCGGGCATCTGGATCGGACCGTCACTGCTGGCATTGATTCTGTTCGTCGAAATGCTGGTCATCGTTGTGCTATGGCGGCAACGCCGAAACCGGCCACGTAGTGAACGCCAAGCAGGTGGGGATCGCATTATACGGACCTTATCTGCTGGCTGTGGAACTGGCCTCGATGCTGTTGCTGGCCGGATTGGTCGGCGCTTATCACCTGGGAAAACCGATGCTCAAGACAACAAAAACCGGGGAGAAAGTCATGAACGGGATTCCGATGGAACATGGCCTGTTGCTGTCTGCCGTGCTGTTTGTGCTGGGGCTAATCGGGGTATTGGTTCGGCGTAACCTGATCATGATTCTGATGTCCCTGGAAGTCATGCTCAACGCTACCGGCCTGGCTTTTATTGTGGCGGGGTCCCGCTGGGGCCAGGCGGACGGGCAAATCATGTTCCTGCTGATATTAACGCTGGCTGCGGCTGAAGTGGGTGTCGGGCTTGGGGTTGGCGCTGCAAATTTTCCGCCGTTTCCATACGCTGGATGCGGATTCGCTGAACGGGATGAAAGGATAGGAGGTGAAAGTGATCGAACTGCTAGGGTGGGTACCGTTGTTTCCGTTCCTGGGATTTTTAATCCTGGTATTGGCGGGCGCACGACTTTCCAAACCGCTGATTGCCTGGGTGGGCGTCGGAAGTGTGGCTGTTTCGGCGTTATTGGCCGCCGTGATCGGAGCCGAATTCCTGAATGGAACGATGCAACCTTACCGCATGGTATTGGGAACACTGGATGGCAGTTGACGATCTGTCGGTACCCTTCGGCTTCTATCTCGACGCTTTGTCGGTCACGATGCTGTTTGTCGTGACCGGCGTCGGCTTTTTAATCCATGTGTATGCTGCCGGATTTATGAAAGACGATCCCGGCTATGCGCGTTTTTTCGCCTATATGAATCTGTTTGTGTCCGCGATGCTGGTGCTGGTGCTGGCGGACAATCTGGTGCTGCTTTACCTGGGCTGGGAAGGTGTCGGTCTCGGCAGTTATCTGCTGATCGGCTTCTGGTATGAAGACCCGAACAACGGCTATGCCGCACGCAAGGCGTTTGTGATGACCCGGATAGGGGATACGGCCTTATTGCTGGGCATGTTTCTGTTGTTTACGCAACTGCACACGTTTGATATTCAGACCCTGATGCTCCGGGCTACGAGCCAGTGGGCTCCCGGCACCCTGTTGCCTGTTGCTGCCGCAGCCTTGCTGCTGGGCGGAGCGTTGGGTAAATCCGCGCAATTGCCGCTGCAATACCTGGCTGCCCGACGCGATGGCAGGCCCTACGCCGGTTAGCGCGCTGATTCATGCCGCCACGATGGTCACTGCGGGCGTCTACCTGATTGCCAGGACCCATGCCTTGTTCATGATGGCGCCGTCGGTTCAATTCGCCGTCGCGGTGATTGGCGACGCTGACCTTGCTGATGGCGGGTTGCTCGGCGCTCGTTCAGACCGACATCAAGCGTATTCTGGCTTATTCAACGATCAGCCAGATTGGCTACATGTTTCTGGCTTTGGGCGTCGGAGCCTGGTCGTCGGCGATTTTTCACCTGCTGACCCATGCCTTCTTCAAGGCGTTATTGTTCCTCGCCGCAGGTGCGGTGATTTTCTGTTTTCATCACGAGCACAATATTTTCAAGATGGGCGGACTGCGTAAAGCCATGCCCCTGGCTTTCTGGAGTTTTATGATCGGCAGCGCCGCTTTATCCGCACTGCCTTTTACTTCCGGCTTTTACAGCAAACACGAGATTTTGCGGCAGTCTTACGACGTCTCTCCCGGGCTTATGGGCGGCCGGTTGTCTGGGCGCAATGATTACCGGCATCTACAGTTTTCGTCTTGTCTTCGTGGTCTTTTTCGGCAGTCAAGCCGCAGGCCGTTGAAAAGCAGCCTTGGTTGGCGAATGAGCGTACCGCTGGTCTTGCTGGGTGTATTGGCGCTATTGGGCGGCATGCTGCAAATCCCGCTGGATTCTGTATTTCCTGCTTTGTTTAATCATGAGCACAGCTTTTAGTCTTGTTTCGGTCATCACCCTTGCGGCGCCTTTTATCGGCTTGTTGATCGCGGTACTGTTTTATCTTACCGGCAGCTTTTCCGTTCAGCGATCTTGCAGGCTCAGGCCTGGGCAAACCAATTGCGGATGTTCTGTTTTAACGGCTGGGGCATGGATGCGCTTTATGACAGCATTAGTGGTGCGGCCCTTTAAAACCATCGCCAAGCTCAATAAAAACGATGCGGTGGATGGCGTATACGCTGCGATAGCGTTGCTCAGCCGGAGGGGGCACTCTATGGATCAGCGCGTCCCAGACCGGGCGTGTCCGTTGGTACGCCTCATCCATGGCGCTCGGCACCGTGGTCATTATCGCGATAGGGTGGCTGTCATGATACTGCCGGCGCTTATTTGCGTTTTGCTGCTGGGCGGATTCGTTGCCTGGTTTTCAGAGCGCTGGAGCCCGGTAGCGCCGCGCTGGGTAGGCGATCATTACTCTGACTGTTGAGGCTCTGTTGCTGGTATTGCCGTACTCGTGGGCGGAGCATGTAGACGGATTGTCACCCGTCTGGCTTGCCGACTTTTACGGCCCGTGGATTCCGCGCTTCGGTATCGGTTTTCATCTGGCTATGGATGGTCTCAGCCTGCTGTTGATCAGCGCTGACGGTGTTGCTCGGGTTTATGGCGGTCAGCAGTTCCTGGACCGAAATCAAGAACCGGCAGGGTTTCTTTTTCTTTAATCTGTTGGCGTGTCTGGCCGGTACCGTCGGCGTCTTTCTGGCGGTTGACCTGTTCCTGTTCTTTTTCTTCTGGGAATTGATGATTATCCCGATGTATTTTCTGATCAGCATCTGGGGGCATGAAAACCGGACTTATGCGGCAATAAAGTTTTTCATTTTTACGCAGGTGAGCAGTCTGCTGATGCTGCTGGCGATCATGGCTTTGGTGCTGATACACCATAACAACGGCGGCAGCCTATAGTTTCGATTATTTCGACTTGCTCAATACTGCGCTTGAACCCGATGTCGCATTCTGGCTGATGCTGGGCTTTTTTATCGCGTTTACCGTCAAGCTGCCGGCGGTGCCTTTTCATACCTGGCTGCCGGATGCCCATACTCAGGCTCCAACCGGGGGCAGTGTTATCCTGGCCGGCGTCATGCTTAAGACCGGCGCTTACGGCTTGCTGCGCTTCGTCATACCGTTGTTTCCGGAAGCGGCGCATCAGTTTGCCCCGGTTGCGATGACGCTGGGAGCCGTAAGCGTACTTTATGCGGCGATGATGGCTTTTGCGCAGTCTGACCTGAAACGGCTGATTGCCTATACCAGTGTCAGCCACATGGGCTTTATCCTGCTTGGGGTATTTTCCTGGAACTTGCTCGCCTTGCAGGGTTCGGTCATCACCATGCTGGCTCACGGCATCAGCGCCTCGGCATTGTTCATGATCGCCGGAGCTCTGCAAGAACGCCTGCATACTCGGGAAATGGGACGTATGGGAGGACTCTGGCCGGCACTGCCCAGGTCTGTCAGCGTTGGCATTGTTCTTTGCGGTGGCCTCGCTGGGTCTTCCAGGATTGGGAAATTTCATTGGTGAATTTCTGGTGTTGCAGGGGGCTTTCAGCGTCAATATGGTATTGACTTCAGTGACAGCCCTGGTGCTTATTCTGGCCCCGGTTTATGCGCTTATCATGATACAAAAAGCCTTTTACGGCCCGCTGTCTCAGCATTCTCCTTTGTCCGATATCAGTCGCCGTGAATGGGTATCGCTTAGGGTTGCTGGTGCTTGCCAGCCGCCTGGCTTGGACTAGGCCCTCAGGCAGTATTGAACGTCTCGGCTCCTGCACTGAAGCAGGAAATGCAAAATTACGTTGCGATGGAGCGCTTATGAACATTAGCCAGCTTATCGCCCTTGCGCCTATCATCACTATCGCCGGAACTGCAGTAGCGGTCATGCTCGGCATTGCTGTCAGGCGGAATTTCATTTTGTGCCTTCGGCATTGCCGCCGTCGGAATCATCTTGTCACTGCTGTCACTGGGCATCGCATCGCGGGAAAGTCCGGTTCAGGCAACTTTATTGATTCTGGTGGATGCTTACTCGCTGTTCTATATGGCGCTGTTGCTGTCGGCAGGCCTTGCGGTGCTGGGGTTTTGTTACGACTATTTCAAAGACCGTGAAGGAGAGAACGAAGAACTCCCGTTGCTGCTGCTGACTGCACTGCTGGGCGGTTCGGTGCTGGTCTGCAGCAGTCATTTTGCAAGCTTTTTTATCGGTCTTGAAATACTCAGCATCTCGCTGTTTGTGCTGATCGGTTATCCGCTCAATCAGGCACGGCCTCTGGAGGCGGCGATCAAATATCTGGTCTTGTCCGGCGTGTCTTCGGCTTTCCTGCTGATGGGCATGGCGCTGATCTATGCGCAATGCGGTGAACTTTATTTCAGCGGCATCGGGGGCTATATCACGAGTCGGCAGGATATGAACGCCATGGTTCTAAGCGGCATTATCCTGATCGTGGCCGGGCTGGGCTTCAAGCTTTCCCTGGTACCGTTTCACTTGTGGACCCCGGATGTCTATGAAGGTGCACCCGCGCCGATCACCGCATTTATCGCCACCGTTTCAAAAGGCGCCGTTTTCGCCCTGCTGTTTAGATATTTCATCAGCACCTATAGTTATGATTACACGCCGTTACTGACCGTCTTCAGCGTCATTGCCGGCCTGTCCATACTGGGCGGTAATCTGCTGGCGCTGCTGCAAAATAATGTTAAACGTTTGCTGGCCTATTCATCCATAGCCCACATGGGTTATCTGCTGGTCGCAGTCATTGCGGGCGGCGGCATTTCTTCAGTATTGGTAGTAGAGTCCGTTAGTTTTTATCTGCTGGCTTATTCCATTACCACGATTGGCGCTTTCGGGGTCGTTTCGGTACTTTCAACGCCGCAAACGGAAGCGGATGACATCGATCTTTATCGCGGGCTGTTTTGGCGACGGCCGTGGCTGGCTGCGACCTTTACCCTGATGCTGCTGTCGCTGGCGGGCATTCCGCTGACTGCCGGATTCATCGGTAAATTCTATATCTTTACCAGCGCTGCCGATGGCCGATTGTGGGGGTTGCTGTTCGCCATTATCGTCGGCAGCGGACTGGGGCTTTTTTACTACTTGAGAATCATCGTTGTTATGTCGATGAACGTCGAAGCGACTGCAATTAAATCAGGTAAACCTGGTCAAGATTGGATTTCTACAGCAACGCTCGCCGTTTTAACGATGCTGCTGGTTTGGTTTGGTATTTATCCGAGCCCGTTGGTCAATGTCATTCAGTCGGTAGCCTATGCGATGGAATGAATGTTGTGATTCTTCATAGACTCTAAATCAGCACTATGAATTGACCAAAAACAGCGTGTTGTTTTTCCACTTTTAGCACTTGGCCTTACATGTAATATAAGTCATCAAGACGGTATATCCTATTGGAAGGACGTTTCCTGCTTACGCCTGGAAAAAATCGGACGCTGATTGACAGACCATGCCCATAACCGCAAATAGAAGGTGCAAATATGCCGAATGAAATCACCGCCGGAGCAGCTCCACTGCCTGAGAGTCACACAAACGGGAATTTGTCACCACAGGTTTTATCAAAATGGTGGCGGCGCGCCAGTCTCCTCACCATGGCGTTCGGCTTCTCGGTCCTCGTACTGCTGACGTTCAAGGTCTATCATGAGGCGCCGCCCATCCCGAACAAGGTTACTAATACTGAGGGGGGCGTTATCTTCACCGGCGAAGACATCCGCGATGGCCAGCAGGTATTTCTCAAATACGGTCTGATGGACAACGGGACGATCTGGGGCCATGGCGCTTTGCTCGGCCCCGATTTCTCGGCCGAGTATCTTCATACTTTAGCGCTTCATAACGCGACGAGCATCGCCCAGCAGCACTACGGTCGCCCGCTCGATAGTTTGACACCCGCCCAGCGCGCTATGGTCGAAGCGGAGGTGCGGATTGAGCTGAAGCAAAACCGCTACGATCCTCAAACCGGGAATCTGGCCGTAGGTCCCGCCTTTGAGGTCTGGTTCCGACACCAGACCGGCGCATGGGACGAATACTTTTCCAATCCTGTGAAGAACGGTGGTCTCAGCGCCAGAACCATCAGCGATCCCGCTGAACTGGAGCAGCTCAGCGCATTTGTCGCGTGGACCGCCTGGGCGTCGGTCGCCAACCGGCCGGGTACACCGCATTCTTACACCAACAATTTCCCCTTCGATCCCGTGGCAGGCAACACGCCGACTGCGGACGCGGTACTATGGAGCGCGTTGAGTCTTGTCTTCCTACTCGGTGGCACGGCAACGGTGCTTCTTGCTTTCGGCAAGTTCGACTATCTCGGCTGGAAAGTCCAGACCAGGATATCTGCCCCTGAAACTGCTGAGTCCCCGTGTGACATCAGGTCAGCGTGCGACATTGAAATATTTTGCGCTAGTCGCGCTGCTATTTCTAGCCCAAAGCCTGGTCGGTAGCGCCGTTGCCCACTACCGCGCAGACCCCGGCACTTTTTATGGTTTCGATCTGGCAGCATGGTTACCGAGCAACCTCTTGCGTACCTGGCATTTGCAACTTGCAATCTTCTGGATCGCAACTGCCTATGTCGCTGGTGCACTTTTTCTCGCCGCAGCGCTCGGTGGAGGTGACCCCGCTGGGCAGAAAAAAGGCATTGATACCCTGTTCTGGGCGTTGGTGATTGTCGTCGTCGGCAGCCTGCTTGGCGAATGGGCTGGCATGCGGCAGTTGCTGCCGAAGCTTTGGTTCTGGTTCGGCGACCAGGGATGGGAATACCTCGAACTTGGTCGCGCCTGGCAAATACTGCTCGCTGTTGGACTGCTGTTCTGGTTTGGTCTGCTGGTTCGCGCACTTGTCCCGGCATTGCGCGATCCCGAACGCCGCGAGATCGCAATCCTGTTTTTATGCGCTGCGATCGCGATCCCGGTCTTTTACCTGCCTGCGATGTTTTTCGACGGGACGACCCATTTCTCGGTGGTTGACGCCTGGCGATTCTGGATTATCCACCTTTGGGTTGAGGGATTTTTTGAGTTCTTCGTGACCGTCATGGTGGCAATCATCTTCCTCCAGATTGGTGTCGTCACGCGACTTACGGCTACACGCGTCATTTACCTCGATGCTATTCTCTATTTCGCCGGCGGGTTTATCGGTACCGGGCATCACTGGTATTGGACCGGCCAGACCAGCTTCAACATGGCCTTGAGCGCGCTGTTCTCCGCACTGGAAGTCGTACCTCTCACCCTTATCACGCTCGATGCTTGGGATTTTGTCAGGCTGTCCCAACTAGGAATACCCAGACCAGGATCTGACACCACGCGTGAGCGGGTGGAGGTACCGCATAAATGGACCTTCTATTTTCTCATGGCAGTCGGTTTTTGGAACTTCGTCGGAGCCGGAATTTTCGGTTTCCTCATCAACCTGCCGATCGTCAGTTACTTCGAGACCGGCACGCTGCTGACAATCAACCACGGCCATGCGGCAATGATGGGTGTGTTCGGTATGCTGGGGGTCGGCCTTGTCGTTTTTGTCATTCGACAGACAGTCAACGAAACGGTTTGGAGGGATCTTGAAAAATATGTGCGGGTTGGTTTTTTGGGGCTCAATGGTGGACTGCTGCTGATGGTGGTCATGAGTCTGTTTCCCGCTGGACTCCTCCAACTTGTCGATGTGCTGGAAAACGGCTATTGGCACGCCAGAAGTCTCGCCTACACCGGAGGTGATCTAGCGCGTCAGTTGGAGTGGTACCGACTCCCTGGAGACCTGGTATTCATCGTCTTCGGTGTCGTGCCCATCGGTATTGCTGCGATGCGCGCCACGCTCAGGGCATAGCTTTCACACAATGAATGTTCAAAAGGATGCTTAACCTCGCTATGCTACTAAATTCAGTTCTAAAACCGCACCCCAACAACTGTCAACAAAAAAGAAACAATCTATTAATTTACAGCCACATTGTAACCTTCAAAGAGCATGTGTATAGTACTCAAATACTGAACAACAAACCCAACAGTTAGTAAAGTCTAAATAAATATTTCAAGGCTGCAGCATAGCATCTTTCAATAAAGATGTTCTTATCTGCCTGATGTTTATTCTTGAAATCTGGGGATTTATTTCCTGAAAGTTTGTTATTTCAACCATATTATTGGCAAGCACTGCTATTTTCAGCAATATTGCCGTGAGATCAGGGCTTAACAGCTAATCTCTAAAAGTTTCATATACCTCCTCGTAGTGTGAAAATTCAGATCCTCCAGTGTCTGTATTCTTTTACCTCCCTTTGCCTTTGGCACTGGGAGGTTTTTTTTGCCTTCAGGATAATCCCGCCAGCCAATTCTGAATCCTGTCAGCAGCCTGCCGCGTTAAATTCGTAAAACCGCTTACTGCACCTGCCGCATCGGGCGTTGTAGTGGCTTGTTCCAGATAAAATTCCTGTGTATCGATTTTCTTTTATTATCACCGGAATAAGCTTCCACAGAGAAACGCAGCACTACACGAGCCCGATCGGGTGCATCAAATTGCTGTTCAAAATCCTGTAGCCGGATATTCAAGGAGTAATTCCGAGTCTTCCCGCTGGAAATCAGTAGTTGCTCAAACAATTCAGGCGGTGGAGCAATCCAGAGATCCAGGGCATAGAAACCCACACGAGTTGGAGACGCATAAAGCAGCCGATAACGAATTCGATTGTCCCATAGCCATGTCGGCGCATCCACGGTAATCGCGCTCGTTCACACTTCGATCCGGCGTCTGCGGGCTAGCACTGCTGCATCCCTGGTCATTTATTCCCGGTTGCCACATGTGTCGAAGCTGGAAACAGGCAAGCCAAAATCATGCAGCGCAGGTTGCTTGGCTGAAATACTGCAACCTGTGCCAAACAATAGCGAGAAAACAAAGACAAACCGATTAATAAATACTTCATTTTGGCTCCTCATAGCCCGGTTCACCTGGCCCGGAATCGTGTTTATCAGGCCCCAGCAGCAATGATTGTGGATTATTATCCAGCATCGTGGCGGTTCTTTTTACCTGTTGTGCTGTCGAGTGCAATTCAGTGAGCAATTTGTTAATTTTCGGTAACGTCTTTTGCACCAATAGATCACCGACATGTTTCCCCGTATCGACAAGATTACCGGCTTTTATGCTGAGATTTTGCACTTCCCTGGTTAAGCCCTGTAAATCATTAGTCAATGCATTGATATGGGCTAAGGTTTTTCGTGTATCAGTGGTTAACGCAGGAATACCGGCCAGCGCCTTATCAACGCTCTTTTGCAAATCGGAAAGTTTGCCGGTCAAGGTTTTCAGGTTACCAAGAATATCGCCAATATTTTTTGCATTTTCATCATTTAACAACGAACTAAGTCGCACCATTAAATGATCAGCTTTATGCAAAAGTTCTTCTCCTGAATTCATCAGCTTGTCGGTTAACGATGGCACCAAAGGAATACGGGTCAAGGGATTATCCCCAGGCGGTAACACAGCGGATATAGTGCCGGAATCCTCCAGTTGAATCTGGGTTAAGCCCGTCACACCCTTTAATCGTAACGTTGCAAAAACACCTTTGGTAAATACGATGTTTTTATCGACTTCAATCGGCACAAGAATAATGCCCGAGTCATTCGGGTCAAACATGAATTTTGATTACTTTCCCTACAGCAATGCCCCGATAAAAAACCGTTGACTCAGGATTAAGACCGGAAACCGATTCCCGGGTTGAAACAACATAAATATTCCGTTCCCGTTCAAAATGCCCTATCCAGTAAATAATTGCCGTCACTGCCGCCACAAAAACAATCAAAAAAAGACCAGTGATCAGTGCGTGCTTATCTCTACCCATGAGTAGCCTCTTGATATTGAAATACCCGTTGAGCGCGTTTATTGTAAAAAAATTTTTCAATAAACGGATGCTTGCAGCTTAAGACCGACGCCAGCGTTCCAAAAGCAATTAATTGATTATCCGCCAGCACGGCGACCTTGGTACATAAATCTCTCAGAATATCCAGATCATGGGTAACCATAAACACGGTAAAATTAAGAGCCCGATGCAGTTCGGATAACAGACTGACAAAATCCTCACTCGAAATAGGATCCAGACCGGATGTCGGCTCATCGAGCAATAAAAGACCCGGCTCCAGAACCATCGTGCGGGCAAGCGCTACCCGCTTGATCATGCCGCCGGACAGATCGGCCGGCTTTAACCAGGCATCCTGGTCAGACAACCCTACCATTGACAGCTTCATAAACACTATTCGTTTAATCAATTCTTCATCCTTAAACCCGATTTCCCGCAGTGGAAAGGCGATATTATCAAAAACATTCAACACACTGAATAAAGCACCTTTCTGAAACAGTACACCGCAATTATTACGCAGCCGTTGCCCGTGTTCGGCTGTAACATTTTTCAAGGATTGCCCCATAACGAACACTTCGCCCTGAGTGGGTGTTTGCAGACCAATAATTTCGCGCAGCAAGGTCGTTTTGCCACAACCTGATGCGCCGACCACGCCCAATATCTCGCCCTGTTCCAGGCTAAGATTAATATCCTGATGAACCACTTTATCGCCGAAGCTTGTGTAGACATGTTCAAAACGTATCGCGTAGGACTCTGTCATGGCATACCCACACCCATAAACAAAATAGCAAACATCGCATCAATCATGATCACCACGGTAATCGATGCCACCACGGAATTAGTCGTTTCACTACCCAGACTTTCGGTATTCGGTTTGATTCTGAAAACCAAAATGGCAGGCAATCAGCGCAATCATCAGACCGAATACGGCGCTTTTACCCAAGCCTATAAAGACATTCAGTAACGGCACCACATCAGGCAGTCTAACTAAAAATTGCTGATAGCTGATATCCAGTGTATTTTGCGCCGAAAACATCCCGCCTATCAGCGCCGACAGCGCTGGTCCATGCGCTTAACAGAGGCATGACAATCGTCAGTGCCGTCACTTTTGGCAGAATCAGGCGCAAGGAATGGGAAATACCCATCGCAGATAACGCATCCAGTTCCTCGGTGACTCGCATGATGCCAATTTGCGCAGTCATTGATGAACCGGAACGGCCCGCGACCAGAATAGCCGCCAGCAATGGCCCCAATTCACGAATAATGCTCAACCCCAGAATATCAATAATATAAATTTCCGCCCCGAAAGTCTTTAATTGCAAGGCTGACAGATAACTGAGCACTATGCCGATCAAAAAGCCCACCAGTGCGGTAATACCCAAGGCCCTGACACCTGCATCATAAATCGTGATGGAAATCTCCGTTCTGGGAATATCACGCGGATGCAGAAGCAGATAGCCCAAATCCAGAACCAGTTGACCTAACAAGGTCACCAGATCCGACAGTTGCGCCCAGAAGCCCCAAATCAGTTGATGAAAATATTCAAAAAATAAACTGAAACGAGAACTGTCGGTTCAGCAGCAGGACACTTCTGAGCTTGCCAGCGATCGAATAAACGCTGATGTTCCGGTTTTATCTGTAACACAACTGGCATTTGTTCTCCCCAGGCTTGCCAGATAATCAAGGCAGCCGCGCTATCGAGCACATCAACCGCTCGCATGTCCCATTGCAGGATTTTATTACCGGCATTGTGGCGGATTTTCTGGCTAGATCAGAGGCTGTCGCCAGACTACGAAGATTCCAGTTGCCTGATAACCTGACACACAGTTGCCCGTCGTCTTGCTCGACGACTTCCAGTGAGGGCGGTAATTCCTGACTTGTTGAAGTATCAGTCATAGGATAATTACAGTGTTAACCATCTTTACACTATAGGATATTAATGAAGAATGTAAGTAGTTGTCTGGAATATATTATGATTTTTCAATGCCGTGCGCCTCCAGCCAATCCAGCTCAGCATTGGAGAAACCGGCAATTTTGCGCAATTCTCTATTGAAAGGGCCTTTGGGCTTACCCCCCAGATAATATTGTTTGATCAACTCCTGGTACTTGGCCTCAGGCTCAAAGCCGCGCTGCTGGCATACAAACTTAAACCAGTATGAACCCAGCTCTACATGCCCTACTTCGTCGGTTAAAATGCGATTTAATATTGCCACACTCGCGTCATCGCCAAGCACCTTGAATTTCTCGATGATTGCCGGAGTCACATCCAGCCCCCGCGCCTCCATACAACGGGGAACCATAGCCAGTCTGGCCAGTAAATCATCTGCGGTATCTTTTGCATGATCCCATAATCCGTTGTGCGCGGGTAAATCACCATAATCTACCTGCATGGCCTGTAAATGTTTCCTGATCAATTCAAAGTGCTGCGCTTCTTCATCAGCAACTCGCAACCAATCCTGATAGAATTGATCCGGCATGCCACGGAAACGATAGAGCATATCCCAGGCCAGATAAATGGCGACAAATTCAACATGGGCGATGGCATGGAAAAAAGCGATAACGCCATCGACTGTGGTCAGCTTTCGTCTGGGCATTTGGCGTGGCGGCAACAACTCCGGCCTCTCAGGAAATTTCACCTGGTCAATTGGTAATACGGGCTGATCCGAGGCAAGACTTAACTCCCCCGATAACTGTGCATGCCAGGCTTGATGGGTCAACGCTAATTTTTCATCAATATGGGTCTGATGCAAACACGCTTCAGCGAATTCAAATAAATTCTTCATTACAGATAGTTGGCGAACATATGATTAAAATTTTAGATTTCTTTGGTTTGTTACTCTATTGCCTGTTCATTTACTGGCTTTCCGATCAGCCATCCCTGCCAGCCCCCATGTGGTTTGCCCATCAGGATAAAATCTTTCACGCCGGAGCCTATTTTATTATGGGATTATTGGCATGGCGCAATTTTAAACACCTGACCGATTTGCCCATTATACTTGCTTTACTCAGCATTACCTTTTGCAGCTTATTCGGTGTATCTGACGAATGGCATCAGTCTTTTGTTGAAGGCCGTGTTTCAGACATTGTGGATTGGATTGCAGATTCAAGCGGCGCCGGCTTGGCAATATTATTAATGAGCTCAAAAAAGCTTATTTACGGGTTAAATGCTGAAATACACAATCCTACTATTGAAAATTGACTGAATAGAGTCAGCTTTCAAAATCAGTCGGATACTTTCAGATTATATTTCCGCACTCGATAGCGTAACGTTTCACGGGTCGCTCCCAGCGCTCTGGCTGCCGCGGTCAGATTGTTATCTGCCCGTTCCAAAGCCGTCTTGATTATGAATCGATCCATATCGTCCAGCGCCATGCTGCCATCCAGAGGCAAACAAATATTATTTCCGGCATCCAAGCTATCTGTTATGTGACTGTTTTCCTGTCCGGGCAGTTGCAGCCATTGCCCAGGAAATGTCGGTCCATCAGCGAATAATACGCAGCGTTCAATGACGTTACGTAATTCCCTGACATTGCCCGGCCAGTAATGTGCCTTAAGCTTGTCCCACACAGCATCGGGTATATCTTTAACCTGCCGTCCGGCTTTGGCATTGTATTCGGCAACAAATAACGGCACCAGTTCGTCCAGGTCTTCCACTGCCTCGCGCAGTGGCGGCAAGATCAGCTTGAATACGCTTAAGCGATGATATAAATCAGCGCGAAAACTGCCATCCTGTGCCATTTTTTCCAGATCACGGTTACTGGCGGCGACAATCTGCACATCAACACTGATTTCCTTTTCCCCGCCCAGACGTCGTACTTTGTGATCTTCTATCACTTTAAGCAGCTTGGCCTGCAAATCCAGCGGCATTTCACCGATTTCATCCATGAATAACGTGCCGCCATCGGCCTGTTCCAGCAAACCACGATGCCGTCCTGACGCGCCGGTAAATGCGCCGGGTTCATGGCCGAACAATTCCGATTCCAGCAATTCACGCGGCAACGCCGCACAGTTGACTTCAATCATCGGTTGTTGGGCGCGAGGGCCGCCATAGTGCAGTATGCGTGCGGCCAAACCCTTGCCTGTGCCGCTTTCTCCGCCGATAATCAAGGCGCTGAACGGCACTTGTGTCAGTTTCGCCAGTAACTGCCGAATATCTTGCGCCTGCTCGACTATGACCCACATAGGCTTCCGGCGAATAACGTCGATGCCGGTTGCTTGGTTTGATCGATAACCCGTCGTTGTATGGACGCACTGCGCGCTGCACTGGTGACCACCAGATCGATACGCTCCAGATCGCAGGGTTTTTCCAGAAAATCATAAGCACCCAGCCGTAAAGCCCTAACCGAATCAGGCACGCTGCCATAACCGGTTAGAAACAGCCATTCGGCAACGCTCCCGGCATCGCTCCTTGTGCCCTGCCTCCATCCCTGGAGTCGCCGGCAGGACTGATGCTTTTTTTCATCGTTTCCATGAAGTCCAGGGCATTACCGTCCGGTAAATTCATGTCGGAAAGAATCAGTAGACGGCTCTATTTTTTTCTCAAGCAGTAGCGCCCTGGCTTCGGCCAGGTTTGTGGCCAGCACGACATCCCAACCCAATTGCCGGTAGTGGCGGGATAACTCGGAGCCTAATAGTTTTTCATCTTCAATGATGAGTAGGGTTTCAATCATAATTTATTATCCAGCAAGGCATTTTTGTCGGCAACAATAGTGACACACATGCACCATGAGGCTGCCGATTAGTTAGTTTTATTGCACCATCCACGTCTTTTACAAACCGCTGCACCATGGCAAGCCCCAGCCCGGTGCCGCGTTGACGGCTGGTACGAAATGGACGAATGCCATGCTCCAGCATATCCTGAGAAAAGCCGGAGCCATTATCCAGCACGTCAATTTGTAATCCCTGATTATCTTTGCGAGCCTTGATACATATTAATCCTGAGTTTTCTTCGAGTGCATCGGCGGCATTCAAAATTAAATTCAATAACGCCTGACGCAATCCGCTCTCAGGCAGATGCACCGGCAATAGAGTAGGGAGCATCTATTTCCAGATGGATGGATTCGGCAATCTGGTAACGGGTCAATGCAACCAAGTCCCGAATCAGCGTCGCCACATCAAAAGCAGTAGGCAGCTTCAGGCGAATGACGGCTTTGAGAGAGCATATCGTTGAGTAATCGCGCCATCCGTCTTTAGCTCTGAATCGATCAGATCCAGTCTTTCGAGCTGGTCAATGTCATCAGTTTCACGACGAAAATTACTGAACGCAATTTGAATGCCTGCCAGAGGATTACGTATTTCATGTGCCAGTTCTGCGGCAAGCTCACCTATTACTGCTAACCGGTCAGCTCTCGCCAGGCTATGTTGCTGCTCCAGCAAGGCTTGAGTGGCCAATCTGACTTCCTGTTGCAGTGATTGTGCATGTAAGCGATTGGCTTCTTCCAGTTCCGCAAGATGTTTAACCATTTCGTTATAGCTGTTAAAAACCGGCAATAACAGAGGATCAAGATGATCCGTAGTGATCGGCGTGTAATTCTCTTCCGTCAGGCGTTGCAATAGTTCCTTCAGATCATTAAGGGGATGAAGAATTCTAAAGCTGCAAAAACATTATCGCCACTAACAATATCCCTGCGAAGATGGCTAATGCCATATACAATTCAGTTTGAATATCTAAACTGATGCCCTCCAACAATTGTTCTCGCTGCAACGCCTCATTTTCCAGCGTTCTACTCATCACTTTAAGAGCCATTGCCAAACGGTTATGTATTTCCTCTCTTTTCATCCCAGCCAAATCAGCCAGCATACTTCTGACAGTTTCCAGACTTGACCTTGTTTCCGCTGACAAGTCACGATTATCGGCCATTAATGTCATCTATTTCACCGAGGGTTTTAGTTAACACTTCTGGATGGGGATCCGGAACCACTTCGGTCAGATATTCAATTAACGATTGCTGCAAACCGGCTGATACATTTTGAATGCGATGAGAATAATTAACGTAGGAAAAAACGGTTTCAAAGTGATGGATATTTCGCCAGATCATGCCGCCGAGAATGGCAAGAGCCAATAATAGCAAACCCAGAAAAGCCAAACCTCGCAATTGGGCAGGACGGTAAAAAATTGGTTTCATTTAAATGACAGATTCACTATTAAGACCGCTTACACACAATGTACTAGTGACAGGAGCTTAGTAGACGACATTTACAGACCTTGCAGATAGAGGTTTTTATACGCCTCAACCTGCTCTGAAAAACTATTATTTGCTTGAATTAATGCGTCCAAATCAGCTTTTAAAATATTGTTAATATCAGTTTGACGAACAACATTTAAATCACGCATTTTTTTCACTTCATTTTCAGCTCCCTCCGTATTTCCTTGCAAATACATACTTAAAGATAAGCAAAAGTATGCGTAGCTTTTTTTCTCGTCTAAATTAACTAGCTCAGTTCTTTTTTCCGGAGCGGTGTCAAAATACCAAGAATCTTGATTCTCTGACTTATTCATAACTGCTTCATCCTCTAGCCATCCAATTGCCTGACCTTGATAGCTCAGCGCCTGACTTAAAAAACCAAGATGCCAGTAAATCTTTGCGCCCTGAAGCGCTGAAAGCGGATAGTCTAAATTTTTTCGATATTCTCTAATGGCTTCCTCGTAACGTTTTTGTTTAAAGTAGATGGTCGCAAGGCTGTTTCGATATTTAGGTGTTGACGATATGGCAATAGCCTTCAATATCTCAACCTTGGCAGCATTCAGATTGCCTTGTTGATCATAAAGCACAGACAACTCAAAATACGCTTCCGCCAATTTCGGATTCTGTTTAATGGCCTCCTCGTAATAGGCTGTTGCCAAATCCCATTCATGATTAGCCGCATAAAACTCACCTAAAAATAAATTAACATGGGCATCATTTGGATTTTGCTGATAAAGACTGTCAATGTTCAGTTTAAATGAAGGATCGGATAATATCTCCCGAGCCTGCGCTTTTCTCAGACCCCATACAGCTTGCTGATTTTGTGGATTGATTTTGAGCTCTTCTTCATAAATCCGTTTAGCATCGGCGTAGCGACCGATATTTAAAGCATTTTCACCCTGAACAATTAATTGCTTTGACGCTATGTCATCGATTAAAGGTGTAGTTGGATTGCCAAACTTGTGAATCACCCATCCACCAGCTGCTATCACAGCAATAAATACAGCAACAAAACTAAGCTTTTTTATGTTTTCTTCAGTCAACCGGCGTAAAAAGCTCATTTTTCTACGCCCAATGCTATAAAACAAGATGATCCAGTAGAATAGGCAAGCTGATCAACTTTGTTGGATAACTGCCCGATTTGTTGAATTAAACGTCCGCTAATACGCTGAAATAATTTGCCTTCATTAATCCCACGTTTTATCAAAGTCCAGCGACAAGCACTCCTAGCCTTTTTCCCCAACAACATAGCTTTACCTTTTTTGCGATTTACAGGAAAGATCATTCTTGATCAAACATACAAATTTATTGTGACACAGGTAACGTGTTTTGCAAACGTAGATTGTCCAGCGCCGATGAGGTAACCCTACGTATACTCTCAATAGTAAATATAAATTAGCCGATAAATGTGATCCATCCAGTGTGATTCGACTGCCTTGTGTATGTGCGGTTAAAATCCTGCTATTAAACATGATGTTTCTGTAATAATCTGTCAGATTAACCATGTTTTGAACGCATATCGCCAGTAACAAATGAAATTAAAATGACCCTATCCATCAAGCAAAGCACATCTCAAATATCTGCTGATCACGCGTGTACTCGATTGATCGAGCCACTCGACAGCGAATGCCGTTGCGTTACACTCAATAGGGAAGCTATGCGCCAAGCTTTATGGCAACTGCAAGATGATAGTTTGTTATACCGGATGATCATCGAAGAGCGCCCTCACCTTTTAGCCGAATCCGCAGTCTTTGTCCCCGAACCATGCATACGCAGACAAAGTGACATCATTGCGGCTATAGAAAGCGTTATCTCTTTGTCCACCTATCAGGAACGTGTCCTGGCTTATGCGCCCCGAACCGCGCAATTTATTCCCAAGGCGCATGGCGTTTTTTTTGGATATGATTTTCATCTAAGCACCAAAGGTCCACAACTTATTGAAATAAATACCAATGCTGGCGGAGCATTGCTTAATGCCATCCTGGTTCGTGCGCAAATGGCCTGCTGTGATTTGATAGAAAAAAAACACGCTGGAAAATTAACGGACACCAAAGATCCAGAACAGGCATTTATGGCCATGTTTCTTGAAGAGTGGCAGACTGAACGAGGCCAACAACCTTTGCACTCAATTGCTATCGTTGATGAAAATCCGCAAGCCCAATACATGCTGCCGGAGTTTCTGTTGTTCAAAAAACTGTTTGAACAACACAACATCAACACCATTATTTGCGATCCTTCCGAGCTTGTTTACCAGAATGGAAAACTTTGGCATGGCAATCTGCCTATCGATCTCGTCTACAATCGGTTGACTGATTTCGAATTAGAAGCGCAAGCACTAAAGCCATTGCTAGAAGCTTATCTGGCTGAAGCAGTAGTCGTCACGCCACATCCCAGAGCCCACGCGCTTTACGCAGACAAAAGAAATCTGGCGATATTGACTGACGAAACTGCACTGAGGGATATGGGTGTTGGCGCAGACACCAGAACCCTGCTCCTTGAAGGCATCGCTCACACAGTTTGTGTGCACCCGGAAGATGCTGAAACACTGTGGGCCGCCCGTAAACAATTGTTCTTTAAACCGGCCAAAGGCTACGGCAGTAAAGCCGCATATCGAGGTGATAAACTAACCAGACGGGTATTCGGAGAGATCTTGCAGGGAAACTATGTTGCCCAAACGCTGGTGCAGCCTACCGAGAAACAATTGAAAGTGGAAAACGAAATTGTCGATCTCAAACTTGATCTGCGTAATTATGTTTACAAAGGACAGGTACAATTACTAAGCGCCCGTCTGTATCAGGGACAAACCACTAATTTTCGCACCCCCGGTGGAGGTTTCGCTCAGGTTATCGCAGTTCCGTAAAGCTGTTTAAAAGGGCGACCCGGCGGCCGCCCTTGTCTCGGAATTAATCGAGAATCAGAGTCTTTAGATACTTCAAAAAATCATCCTTCAGTTCATCGTGCATCAAGCCATGTTCAACAGTTGCCTGCAAATAGCCGAGTTTTGATCCGCAATCATAACGTTTACCTTCAAACTCATAGGCCAAGACCTGTTCATCAGTCATCAGTGCGGCAATGGCATCAGTCAACTGAATTTCACCACCGGCACCCCTCTCAGTTTGCTCAATCTTGTCAAAGATAGCCGGCGTTAAAATATAGCGACCAACCACCCCAAGATTTGAAGGGGCTCGCTCAGGAACCGGTTTTTCAACAATCAGCTCAACCTGGCCCATGGATGGAGATATTTCTTTTGTCTTTACAATGCCATATTTATCCGTTTCTGAAGGATTCACCCTTTCCACGCCTAATATGCTGCATTGATTTTTATCGTATTGAGAAACCATTTGGAGCATGCAACCGTTATCGCCATTCTCGATCAAGTCATCGGCCAAAATAACGGCAAACGGTTCGTCGCCGACAACATGCTTGGCACAAAGGACAGCATGACCCAATCCCAATGCTTCAGGCTGACGAATAAAAACAAATGACACGTGAGGGGGCATCATCTCCCGAATCATTTTCAATGTTTCGGTCTTGCCACGAAGAACCAATTCATTTTCCAATTCATAGGCTTTGTCGAAATGATCCATGATGGCGTTTTTGCTTCTTCCCGTCACAAATATAATCGTATCAATCCCGGCTTCCACAGCCTCTTCAACGCCATACTGGATCAAAGGCTTATCCACAACAGGTAACATTTCCTTTGGACTGGCTTTAGTAGCCGGCAAAAAGCGGGTTCCGAGACCCGCAACCGGAAATACTGCTTTTCTAATTTTTTGCTTCATCTAAGACATTCTCAACAATACAGATCATTAAAAATCAAATGCTGTCCTTCTGCATTTAATCATCCCTGCTCTTCAAAAGAGCAACGCATTTTAAGCTTTTTTTGTTTTTCGACCATATTTATCTTTAAACCAGACTTTTCTTGTATTTCCAATAGCCTAACCCAAGTCATTTCAAATATAGTCTGCGAAGTTTACTGCCAGAGTCTGATTTACACTTTTCGTACGGTCTTGGTCTTGCCTTGATTACTCGGGAATTTTTGCTAAGAGACCATCATGCGGCGCCAATGCGCTACACGCTATTGCGCTCTACTGCATTGTTTTTCCAATCGAAAGAGGCATATACCCACATAGCATAAAAAAACAGTGCCTTACCTTACCCTGCGCCCTGTTCTACCACAGCAAAAATAAGCCTTTCAGCGGTCTCAATAAAATCTTTAGAAAAAACATATTAGAAATAAGTGACTCAAAAAAGTATTCGTAGAGTATTACCCGATGTTGCGTAAACAATGGAATATTTACCATGAAGACTGCAGAAATCCATCGCAATTGCTAAGGTACCGAAAGATATAATTCAATTTAGATTGAACGTACATTCATATTTTTAAGCAAGCATATTTTGATTGCATGCTTGCTGTTTTTGTAGCATGCATTTATTATAATAATGGTGTAATGCATAAAAACAAAAACTCCAGAGGCTTTATGAAAGAAGAAATTAGAAATAAGCAGTCAAAAGGCGGTATTGCAAGAAAAGAAGCACTAACGAAAGAACAGCGATTCGATATTGCAAAACGCGCAGCAAATTCAAGATGGAGCGGTCAAAAAATCCCAAAGCCATCTTATATAGGTATGTTGAAAATTATAGACAGAGAAATTCCATGCGCAGTTTTAGAAATAAATGGGGAAATAAAAAGATTAATTGTACAGCGAGAAGTTGTTGGGCTTATTACTGGAAATAAAAAAGGAGGCTTGGATTCGATACTTGTCGGCTAAAAATTTACAGCCTTTTGTACCTGAAAAGTTTAAGGAGAAATCCTTGGACCAAGCTGCAATAATTTTAGATATTGGAGGTAGAAAAGCTCATTGTTATGAGGGTGAAGACATCGTGGATATTATCGGGATGTACTTGGATGCGAGGAAAAAAGAGCGCATTGACCAAAAAAAAATACTTTTGCCAAGTCAGGAGCATTTAGCAGACCAAGCAGAAATTATCATCAAAAGCCTTGCTAAAGTTGGAATTGCAGGCCTTATTGATGAAGCTACCGGATATCAATATGTACGTGAAAAGGATGCATTACAAGCTTATTTAGAAAAAATTATAAGAAAAGAAATTGCAGCTTGGGTCCAAATGTTCCCAAACGAGTTTTTTCGGAACAAATTCATCGATTACATGGCTGGAAATGGAGTGGTCCTGGTAGAAGTCCATCAGTTGTCGGTAAGTATATTAACGATTTGGTATATTCTAGACTTGGACCAGGAGTACTTAATGACCTTAGAAAAGTAAATCCTAAAAATGAAAAAGGACGTAGAAAAGCAACGCATCATCAATGGCTAACTGAGGATATTGGACATCCTATGCTTGCTCAACATCTTTATTCAGTGACTAGTCTTATGAGAGGGTTTGAAGAGTGGAATAAGTTTTATGATTTTGCAAATCGAATATATCCAAAGTATGACGAACATAACACCGACTTATTCTTGGATTTTTAACCAGCGAACTTTTGCAGCCTTTCCAGCCATCTCTGACCGCTCGTCGACGTTAGCCGAGTAGTTGGGTTGCCTGCTCATTTCGCAACCCAACTTGTTTTGGCTTCGATATATTGGATTAACAATAAAGCCGTTAACCCCAACTACGCAGTTTTATTTAGACTACATACGTAATACCTCATACTTGCTAGTTTTTTATCGAG
>CAVZRB010000009.1:0-42299 GCA_963777585.1 uncultured Gammaproteobacteria bacterium
GCGCTACCAAAACTGCCGGTTGGTAGTTTCAGACGCCGGTTGCTGTTGATTAGTCTTGAGGTGCTTGGCCTGGTGATTACCGCGGTTTCTGTAATCATGGTTCTGTTGGGCTATTCGGCTAACTGGTTTTCAGGAACCAGTTTCTTTGCCAGTTTGTTGCCTTTTGCCGTCGGTGTGTTGGGCTTAATTGTGGCTGCTGCGCTGTTGCTGATAGGCTGGTGGAAACTTCGTAAATGGTTGCATGGCAGTTCATTTCTATGGGCGCCACTGGTGTCTATCGGCTTCGCTCTGGTTATCGGCTGGTTTGTCATGCAAAATCACTTCACTCAGGCGTTCGGCCACTTCCGTACACTGGTCGGTGGCAAGCAAGAGGCCAGCCGGGTTACGTTGGCTCATCAGGTCTACGCCGCTTACCGCCGGTATGATTCGGCACAATTACAACGGCTGGTTAACCGTGCGCAGGCATATGATTCAGACATTACAGAAGCGGCTAAGGAATTCGATATTGATCCTAATCTTCTGCAAGGTGTCGCCGCGACAGAATCTTCATTTATGCCTCGTGATAGCCGGGACGGCGGGCGCGGTTTGTTTCAAATTACCCTGGCACCAAAAGCTGTAATGGAGCAGGTTGGCAAGCACCTGTCGGTGAGCAAGCCTTCACCGCTCAACCCGCGACACAATGCTTTTATCGCCGCTGCCACATTAAAATACTATCTGGCTGAGATGAAGGATGATTTGTTTCTGGGATTGCTGGCCTATAACATCGGTCCTGCGAACGGAGGCCTTCGTTTTATCATGCAGCAGTATGGAGTGACAGATTTTGTCACCATACAGCCTTATTTGCAGCAGTTGCCGCGCGATTATCCCATTCGTGTTTTATCGTATTCGCTTGCTTTCCGGCTCTGGCAAAAAGAAGGTAAATTACTGCCTTATGAAGAAGGGAAAAATGCTGTTCGCATACAGAGTATTGGAATACCCGGTTTGCAATCCCATCTTTAAGGCTGTAAAAAGCTTCCAATTTTCCCCGCTTTTTTGCTCGTTACCGCAATGTTAGGTTGCCACACGACACTCAAGCTTGATCAAAGGTATTTATGCTCGCGTTCCTAGCACATCTGATTTTGTCAGCAGCCTTGTTGCTGCTTATGGCCAACCTCGTCCGAGGCGTTCAGGTGGAGGGCTGGGGTCCTGCGCTCATCGGCGCGATTGTTCTCGGTTTCGTGAATGCCGTCGTGCGACCGCTCATGGTTCTGCTCACGTTGCCCCTCACGATTATCACCTTTGGGCTCTTTCTCCTGGTGGTTAACGCGCTCATGCTTAGGTTGGTGGCGGTACTCGTTCCTGGCATTCGCGTTCAGGGTTTTGGACCCGCATTCGTGGGAAGCTTGGTGCTCACTTTGCTCAATCTTGTCGTTACGCTCCTAATACCGTGGTAGGCCCGGCATAGCAATGCATGTGGTTTGTTAAAAAGCGTGGAAAACATACCAATAAAGAGCTTCATAATTTACCAGAAAAAATTCCTATCTCATTGTTTTTATAATATCTGCCGACTTTCTTGACTGGAAAAACAGGCACATGAAGCGGGAAAAGTTGGACGCTGATTTATAACCTTGACACTATGACGCTAGAACGAGCGGATACACTTAACGAGCAATGTATTAAATTGTGCAATGAGTTCTATAGCTGGCATACAAAAATTACTGAAAATGATAGCTGTATAAGCAATTACTTATGTCGATCGGTTGAATAGCTAAGCGCAGAAATCAACAGACCATGCAGCAACAATAATGGGCATTAGTTCCAAGCAATTGAGGCTGGGTAACACCGGTTTTTTGTTTAAAAAAATGCCCTCCTAATTAAATGGAGGGCATTATGAGGTGACCTGGAGAGGTCCTGCTTGAGGGGTAAAATTTTAAGGAGTGTCTTTATTAATTATAAAGAAACCATTGTTTGTTCATTTGTTGTTAGCGGGCTATTTCTCTTCTGAATGATTTCAAATGCAAAGCAATAATAATGCCAAAATAAGGCATGTAGTAGCATCAACTGCGGGGAGAGTTTCGATAATGATAATTCGTTAAATCCGGTTGAAATGAACCGACCAACGTGGTTCATTTCACCGTGGTTTCCTAGCAGACTTAGGAGCGTTGTTTTAGTGCTTCAATCCGGTGTTGGACACGACGAAACCGAAATCAATCGGGTCGAGTAACGCCAGCTTTTTTTGTGCCTAAATTCAGGCAAGCAAAATAGGTTTTGTGTGTGTATTTTATGGACGTTCAGCGAGGTTCAAAACGAACCACAGTTCAAAGTGGGGCTGGAGGTGGGGCAAGAAGACATAAAAAAACCGATTGTCTTTAAAAAACAATCGGTTTTATATTATATGGCGGAGAGGCAGGGATTCGAACCCTGGGAGGGTTACCCCTCAACGGTTTTCAAGACCGCCGCTTTCGACCGCTCAGCCACCTCTCCATATCTGGACTATTATATACAGCATGGCGTTTTTTGCAATATTAATTCTTTATTTAAGGTAGATATAGAAATTTATGAAGGTTATTACAAGGTCTTGCTGGGAAAGGTGTTACATAAATAGCTGATGTTACGGTGCCATACCGGAAATGCAAGCTACAGATCTTCTAGGTTAGAAATTGACATTTACCTGAAACATGAATTTTGGGGTGTCAGTGTTAAGCTGATTAGCGTAATCATAAGCATATTTTCATAACAAAGAATAATGCTTGCCGAATTTCTTAAACGCTTGAAAATCATATTCCTTGCCGTAACGAGTTCGTCCGGTGTCACCAGTAAAATCATGATGAATCCCGGATAATATAATAGTGTCATTGTCCAGATTAGTGCTTATTCGGCGGTGCAATTATTACACTATGCCTGTCCGTATTGAGTTTACTGGCCGCACGTCTGATGGAACGAGGCGGTGATTTCAGATGATTGTTGGTGCAGGCTGGCGTCGCTGGTGAACCTGAATGCTAGAAGAAATTTGTCAACAGCTACCTCTGAAGGCGAGGATGAAACGTTGTTACATATGGATGAAATATGGGAAGATGCAGCTGTCAGTCTCAGGTGAAAGCCGACTTTTTGCCCCCACCATCCAAAAGGTAAAATCATGAACAGAACAATGAGTTTGCTTTTATTTTCAATAGCATTGGGTAGCTCGACCATCGGCTTCGCCAATAAATCTAATAACAAGGCAGTGGTCGAAAAATATGCTGCAGCTCATTCCGATGAAACAATGCAGCATTCAATGCCCATGTCCAACGATACAGCGGTTAGCCATAAAATCGATACCGATGAGATCGGCCGCAACGCAGATGATTTGCCGCCTCCCATTAAGAGATCAGATGAGCAAGTGGTAGTCGTCGATCTTTACACCGATGAACTGGTTGCCGAAATGATGCCCGGTGTTGCCTATCAATACTGGACCTATAACGGTAAAGTGCCAGGGCCGTTTATCCGTGCCAGAGCGGGTGACCAGGTAGAAATCCACCTGAATCATGGCAAACCCGGTGCTGCGGGCGTAGCCCATAATGAACATACTTCGACACAACATGCTGCCGAAGGCCATTCAACCCATTCTATCGATCTACATGCAGTCATCGGCCCCGGTGGTGGCGCCCCGTTAATGCAAGTCGGGCAGGGCGAAGAAAAAAGATTTCGCTTTAAAGCAACACATCCGGGCATCTACGTTTATCACTGCGCAAGTTCGCATGTGCCAACTCATATCGCCAACGGCATGTATGGCATGATGCTGGTGGAACCGGAGCAGGGTCTGGCAAAAGTTGACCGAGAGTTTTACGTCATGCAGGGCGATTTTTACACCAGCGGAAAGTATGGCGACAAAGGCCTGCAAGCGTTCAGCAAGGAAAAGATGTTAGCCGAAAAACCAGAGTATTTTCTATTCAATGGCAGGGTCAATTCACTCAGCGGTGATCGGGCTTTGAAAGCCAAAGTGGGTGAAAAAATCCGCTTGTTTGTCGGTGTCGGTTCGCATGTGGCAGCTAATTTTCATATCATCGGCGCCATTTTTGACAGCTTGTATCAAAATGGCGCGATCACTAATCCGCCTTTGAAAAACGTCCAGACTACAGTCATTGATCCAGGTTCTGCGGTGATGATTGAATTTACCGCTGAAGTACCAGGTAAATATTTGCTGGTTGATCACAGCCTGACTCGCGCTATTGATAAAGGCGCACTTGCTGAATTGATCATAGAAGGCCCTGAGCAACCTGAACTCTATCAACCAGTCAGTCACTAACACATGTCAAGCGCGCCATAACCACGAGATGCAGTGGTTATGGCGCCAACAATTTATTCCTGAAGATGTATCAGGATGGCAGGAAAAATAGATCTCAAACAACTGGGTGATAACATCCGGAAAGGCATTACGCCTCAGCAATTTTTTACTTTTGAAGACGGCAACAAGATTTATAGCGTCTGGCTGGAATTGAGGAGTAAAGGCTCTGACTTAACCTTTACCGCGTGTACGGGTTCGAATATTGGCAGAGGATTTATCTTTGGCGGTTTCCAGTGTTTCAAAGCGTTTTTCAATGAACTGAATGATCAAATCCGCAATATCCTTGCCGCTGCTATTTTCAATGCCTTGCAGTCCGGGAGAGGAGTTGACTTCCATAATGACCGGTCCATGATTGGAGCGAAGTATATCTACGCCGCAGACATTCAGCCCCATGATTCTTGCGGCCCGCACTGCGGTGGAGCGTTCTTCAGGTGTTAACCGAACCAAAGTCGCAGTACCACCGCGATGTAAATTTGAACGAAACTCGCCATCCACTGCTTGTCGTTTCATCGCCGCTACCACCTTGTCGCCTACCACAAAGCAGCGGATATCACTGCCGCCCGCTTCCTTTATGAATTCCTGCACCATGATGTTGGCATTGAGTCCCATAAAGGCCTGAATAACACTTTCTGCGGCATTGTGGGTTTCTGCCAATACCACACCGATTCCTTGAGTACCTTCCAGTAGTTTAATCACCAACGGTGCGCCACCAACTTGAGCAATTAAATCTTCAATATCATCCGGATTATTAGCAAAACCGGTTACAGGAAGACCAATACCCTTACGGGCCAGTAACTGGGTTGATCTTAATTTATCTCGTGACCGCGATATGGCTACCGATTCGTTCAAAGGAAATACATTCATCATTTCAAACTGTCTTAATACCGCAGTACCGTAAAAAGTCACTGAAGAGCCAATCCGGGGAATAACGGCATCAAATCCGGTTAAGTCTTCACCCCGATAATGAATGGATGGACTGTGTGAAGTAATATTCATATAACAACGCAACACATCCAAAACCCGCACCTCATGTCCCCGTGCTTCTGCCGCTTTGACCAATCGAGAGGTCGAATACAGTTTGGGGTTACGGGATAAAACAGCTATTTTCATGAACTAACACTCGATTTAACGTATTTGGAATAAAGGCATATTTTGACATGAAACAAGCTAAGAAGCTTTAGAAATAGGGCGATGGCGAAATAAATTCTCCGCTGGATAGCTGAAGATTATTCTGTAGATGGACTGCGAATACCAGCAGAGTACAAGCGAATTTTGCACCTGCTGGCTGTAGACCAATTCGTAATCAGCAGGTTACGCGCTTACATCATATCCAGCGGCTTTTGCGCCGATCCAGAAACGGGGACCGATAGTGTGCCTTAAAGGCACACTATCAAACAAGAGTTCAGGTGATACGATGGCAATGTCAGTCGCTCAGCGAATTGTTAGGTATATAAGCCGGGCTACTTTTTGGCGCAAACATAAGACGTCTGAAATCCAGGCAAACAGTCAGGGCGCGGTAAAACCGCGCCATCAAGCTTGTCAGGCAAATTCACGCTGTTCTATGACGACTGGTGCAGTGAAGAACTTTTTAAAGTATGGCATGAAGCTGACTGTGATCGGTATGGAATAAAAACAATACATTGCCGCGGCTTCGCCGGTTGATACCCCGTACATCCACTGGGGCATAAACAGCGTCATAATGGCCATGCCAAAATGATACGAAGCGATGCGTTTGTTATCCTTCCAGACAAAACCGCTAGCCGCCAGGGCAAACAATGAACCGTGCGTCACCAGCAAACCAAACGCGCTGGTAATGTGGTAGCCGATATGGTATTTGCCCATAAACAAACACGCGACCATATTGCCTATAAAATTGGGTTCGATATCTAGCAGCTGCCATTCTTTGGGCAGAAAGCTGAAAATCAGGAATGACATACTGAGAATTACGCCGATGATGGTGGCCTTTTTCAGCGCGGTTTTGTCGGATGAATAAGTAGCCAGCGCTGGCATAATCGCCAGTGCCTGCAAGCTGATATGGTAGGTCGAAAGCTCACTCAAAAATAGATTGGAGCCATAACCGCACTGATCTGCAACCGGATAGGCGAAATACTGAATAAACTCCATCAGAGAAAAATGAAAAATGGCGTAAGACCTTGCAACCCGAACCCAAAACGGCTCACTTTTATCAAGATAAGTAACAGTAGATGCGGCCAGGCCAGCCAGACCCAAGCCAAGAGACATATCAGCACTAAAACACATAATTATTCCGTAACTTATTATTATTAAAAAAATTGCGCCAAAAAAATATCTTTACATTTTTTCGCAACAGCTCTTTATTTTACAAAATTGACAGTGTATAACCACCTTGGATATAGGGCAATTGCACAATAAAATTCTCGCAGGTAGCAGTGGATTTATCCGCACACTGTTGGTATTGAGTGATATTTATATAGACAGCCCAAGTCGATTTTATGAGATTGCAGGCATTTTCTCTTCAGCTCCGTAGTAGGTACCTGCCATGAGTCGAACGGCATCATTCACGAAAGACCGAATACGACCCTTTTCGGTCAATCAAATTTTTTAAAACAAGTTAACATTCGTGTTCAGCGACGAGTCATGGTTTTGTATACCTTTTTGCGCCATATTTTTCAAACTGACTTTCTAAGTCCGAAACAATCCAAGTTATTGCTGATTCCATTGATATTTTATTAAAGGTTTCAACAAAGTTTTCTTCCTGATTTATTGCAATTTTTTTAAATTCATTGGCCTCGCCAGGGTTTACCCTAACTATCACAACGTCAGGAGCTAGAACCATGTATTTAATAGAAAAATCAGGAAGAATTAACTTATTTGATCGGTTCTTGATATGTATTGGCACTATATCATAAGAACGATATTCATCTGGAAAGCTATCCATAGCTGCGCGATGAAAAACTTCTGAAGGATAATTGGGGAATTTCTCAACTTTAGGATGTTCTCTAAATGCTGGATTTCTTGCGGCATTGTTCCATAGGAGAAAATGTAGATCGGCGCTATTTAATTCTATTCCATCTCTAATTAGCTGAATAATCTCACTTATGCTTGATTCATCATTTGACGCCAACTCATGCTCTAATGTCCCCGCCTTCCCATCTCCATAATAATTTGAGCTTGTTGTAAAGGTGTTATGGTTTATTCCTCGGTTACGATAAATCATTTCCTTTTTATTCAACACAACAATTGATGGCTCACAATCTGAGTCATTATTGAATTGTTTTAAAATTATCCGTGGAACAACATGGGGTCTCATTCATAAAACCTTAACAAGTTATTATCTGCATCTAGATTGCATACACTATTTTCAACCTTAGTTGATAAAATACCATTGACGGTAATTTATCTATACTGGATAGCATGCCAATATGCGTAAAAATATTTTCCAGATAACAAGTAAATTATCAATTTACAATGGCTGGTTTTGGCAGTTTGCTGTTATTCACGACAGTCGCTACCCGACCCAAACCAGCCTAATAGTTCAGATCCTAAATGGTAAATGTTGGTTTAGGGTTTTATTCCGTTCATTCGAAATTTCAGTTCCATTATTACTCAATCTATAATAACGGCTTTTTCAAAGCGCGGTTAACAAGGCCGGATACCAAGATGAATATACTTACCCAACTCCATGCTGATATCGAAGCGCGCGTACGAACTATCCGTGACGACAATCTCGATTGGCTATGCCGCCTGGGCTGCGACGGCTGTTGCCGACGGCTCGCCGAAGTACCCCGGCTCACTGCGGAGGAATGGGATTTGCTGCGGGACGGACTGGCCGCGTTGCCCCCGGAGCGGCTTCGGGAAATTGGCCAGGATATCGCCGCGCTGGCCGAGCAGTCAGCACGCCCCATCGTCTGCCCATTGTTGGACCAGTCGGCGGGGGCCTGCCTGGTCTATGCTCACCGCCCGGTGGCTTGCCGCACGTACGGGTTCTATGTCCAGCGTGACCAGGGGCTTTACTGTAAGGACATCGAATCGCGCGTGGCCGGCGGTGGCTGGACCGGGGTGGTGTGGGGCAATCAGGACGCCATCGATCGCCGTCTCTGCGGTCTGGGCGACACCCGCGATTTGACCGAGTGGTTCGCGCGCTGGAAGGAGGCCGTGGAAATGGCTTGAAAGGTGCGGATGGTCCGCATTGTCCGGGCGGAATATCTATCCCCGACCCCAGACTTTCGTGAATGACTCAGTTCGACCTTCAACTGCCATTGACTAGTAGTAGTTTGATTGACTGAAAAGCACCAAATAGCTGACACAAGCAAAACAAAACAACCTATCCCCCAACAGAGACGCTTATGCAGTTATAAATTGTAATTACCTTGTAGGTATCACAAAGCGCAATAGCCAATATAGACTCTGAGAATTTCACTCATGGCTTTGAAGAGGTACTCTCAGCCCGCGCTAGTAAATCTAAGAAGATAAAAGCAACAGACCAGCATTCAACAACTTTGCCTATGCCACGAGTGAGTCAGTTCGTCACGTACTTGCAACACGGCGTCCAACATTTGCTAGTCGACACCGTTCAAGCCTACCAACAGTCTTAACTGTTTTATTGTGTTTAAATTACTTATAAATTTAGTTAACTGGAAAAGCGTGCTAATGTGAAAAAAATAGTAGCCGTTTTACAATAGCAGATCATTCGGATTATCATTTTTCCGGTGGTGGAATACGATACGCTAGAGGGTATTGCCTATTAATCAAAAACCTTAGGAGAAAAGGTTAACGCAGAAATAAGAAGTTATTCACATATCGTGATTCAAAAAATAAATTTGTTTGCAGTTATTGTATGGGCTCTTTGGGACCTGTGAAAAGATAAGAGGCACATTTATGTCAAACGTTACTCTACCCCCACAAAAGCAGATGACCACCATGCTGGGTCATCCTGTAGCGGAAAACCCCATCGACCAGATGTTCGACGAGGTCTATGCTCATTATGGTCTCCGCTGGCAGTTCTGGAAATGCGATGTGTCCTCAGAAGACAAAATTGCGGCTGCCATTGCAGGGATAAGAGCCCTAGGCTTTGCAGGCGCCGCAATTACTGTACCTTACAAGATAGTCTCTATACCTCATCTTGATGAGGCTGATGATGATGTCAGGGCAATTGGTGCGGTCAATTATATGACCATCAAGAACGGCCGCCTTATTGGGCACAACAACGATGGCAAGGGTGTCGTCAAGGCCATACAAAAGGTAACACCTATCAAAGGTAAGCGGGTTGTCATGCTCGGAGCCGGCGGCGCAGGCAGGGCAATGGCGGTCGAACTGGCATGGGCAGGGGCTTCACACCTGACCCTCATAACAAGAAGGGAGTCTCAAGGCACCGAGGTTGCACATACCGTGACCAAAGCATCAGGGGTTCCCGCTGAGTGGGTGCAATGGAGCGGCGAAGTTCTGGTTCCTGACAACACGGATATCCTGATGAACGCCACCCACCTGGGTGCTGCGCCTGAGCTAGAATCCGTACCCGTTAATTGGGAAAGTGTTTCTAAGAGCACAACCGTAGTCGACGTCATTACGAATCCCCGCATAACGCCATTTTTGAAGACTGCACGTGACAAGGGTTGCCCAATTGTAAACGGTGTAGAAATGTTGGTGCAGCTAGCGATGCAGATATTTGAAGAGTGGACCGGCATCAAACCTGATGAAGCTATATTCCAGCGGGCTGTTGCCAAAGCCCTTGGGGAATAGCTAGGAGCATCTTAAGGGGGTATTGCTTTGAGTTGTGCAAAAATTAAAACTGGATTGCGACTTACATGCACCATTGACAGATGCGCAAGCTCTAGTTGAATCCGCGCGCTGCTATTTCTGCCATGACGCTCCTTGTATTGAGGCATGTCCGACTGAAATCAATATTCCTCAGTTTATCAGAAAAATATCGACTGGCGCCGTGATGAGTGCGGCTCGCGATATTTTGGCTGAAAATATCATGGGGGGCACTTGCGCTCGCGTGTGCCCTGTCGAAACCTTGTGCCAAAAGTCGTGCGTGCGAAATAAGGCTGAAGATAAGCCAGTCGAAATAGGACTGCTTCAGCGCTTTGCTACGGATGCCTATTTTAAGAAAAACCAGGGTTATGGCGTTAGACAAAAGCCCACCCAAAAAAAAGTTGCACTCGTGGGTGCCGGGCCTGCAACGCTTTCTTGCGCGCACAGACTGGCAAGTCTTGGTCACGAATGCGTGATTCATGAAGCGATGAAAAAGCCTGGCGGACGCAATGAATACGGCCTTGCTCCCTATAAAATGACAGATGAGTGGGCTCAGGACGAAATTGGTCACATACTTTCGATAGGCGGAATCACGATTAAAACCGGCGTGAATCTTGGACGTGATATCGGTATCACTGAACTCAAGTCTCAATTTGATGCAGTGTTCTTGGGTATCGGGCTAGGAGGCTTTAATAGGCTTGGCATCAGTGGAGAGGATCTTCCGTTTGTCCATGATGCGGTTTCGTATATTGAACAAATCAGACAAGCGCCAAAAAATGTAAAAGTATCAGACACAGTCGTGGTCATAGGTGGCGGAAGTACGGCCATTGATATCGCCGTCGAAGCCAAGATTCTTGGTGCTCGCGATGTGACGATTGCTTACCGGAGAGATGCGGATTCGATGCGTGCCACTTATGTCGAAAGAGAACTTGCGCAAACCCAGGGCGTAAAAATTTCTGAAAACCTGACGCCAATTACAATCAACTCAAACCAAACGATCGAGTTTGAGCGCACGGGGAGTTCCGAAAAAGTTACCCTACCTTGCGGACAAGTCTTTTTAGCCATTGGCCAAACCCTTTTGGAAGACGCGATCACGCCATTCATTGAAGTCGAATCTGGCAAAATCATGGTCGATCAAAACTACATGACAACCCTGCGTGGAGTTTTTGCAGGTGGAGATTGTATCAACGGCGGCTCACTTACGGTCAGAGCGGTGCAGGACGGAAAGCTTGCAGCTGGTGCGATCGATAGATTTCTAAGAAGCGGAGAAAATGTATGAGCATTGATTTAAGAGCTAATTGCGCTGGCATTAAATCGCCTAATCCGTTTTGGCTTTCTTCGGCTCCGCCTACTGACAAAAAATACAATGTCGAGCGTGCTTTTAAAGCGGGCTGGGGTGGCGTTGTCTGGAAGACGCTCGGGGAGGATCCGCCCGTTGTCAATACATGCTCGCGCTATGGGAGCCTAAACTTAGGCGCCCAAAAAATGGTGGGCTTTAACAATATCGAGCTTATTTCGGATAGACCGCTTGACGTCAATCTTCGTGAAATCAAAGAAACCAAACGTGAGTGGAAAGATAGAGCCGTCGTTGTGTCGCTCATGGTTCCTTGTGAAGAGCAAAGCTGGAAAAACATATTAAAAAAAGTCGAAGACACTGAAGCGGACGGGATTGAGCTAAACTTTGGCTGCCCCCACGGCATGAGTGAACGCGGGATGGGTTCGGCTGTCGGGCAAGTTCCTGAGTACATCGAGATGGTGACCAAATGGTGTAAGGCATACACGCGCATGCCAGTACTTGTAAAACTCACGCCCAATGTCACGGATATCAGGCTTCCTGCGAGAGCCGCTAAACGTGGCGGAGCTGACGGGATTTCACTTATTAATACGATCAATTCGATTACCTCAGTGGATCTTGATCTGATGGCACCCACCCCAACGGTGGGCGGAAAGGGCACCCATGGCGGCTATTGCGGACCCGCTGTAAAGCCCATTGCGCTCCACATGGTGGCCGAAATATCTCGCGATCCTGAGACTCGCGGAATTCCCGTTTCTGGAATTGGAGGCGTTTCAAACTGGAGAGATGCAGCCGAGTTTTTAGCTCTTGGTTCGCGAAACGTTCAAGTTTGTACGGCTGCCATGCATTACGGCTTTACAATTGTCGATGAAATGATTGATGGTTTAACCGAATGGATGGCATCTAAAGGCTACACGCGCCTGGATGATTTTATCGGTAAAGCCATCCCGAATATGACGGATTGGCAAAACCTGGATCTCAACTATAAGACGATTGCTCATATCGATGATAGCAAATGCATTGGTTGCGGGCTTTGCTATATCGCCTGCGAAGATACAGCCCACCAAGCGATCTCTGCTTTAGGTGATCACAAGTACAGAGTGATCGAAACAGAGTGTGTAGGTTGCAATCTCTGTCATCATGTGTGCCCAGTGCCTGAGTGTATTACGATGAAGCCACAAGAGACTGGCAAGCCCTATTTAAATTGGACAAAGCATCCGAACAATCCAAGGGCGGTCAAATAATTTAGCGGATATCTTCTAGTACTGATGGGTCAATGCCCACCAACGGTTTCACTGGATGGTGCCGATACTTTTCTGACCCAAGGCATCAACAGCAAGGCCAGCAAAAAAATCAGCGCCAAGATATGGAACAGGGTATTCAGTGTCAGCACTTCGGCTTCGCGCATCAACAATCCGTAAACCTGCTTCAGTGCAGCCGATTCCGCATCCGGCAACCCGGCGCCGGACAAACGCTCCCGCAAACCGCCCAATAGCGCTTGTGCCTGCGGCGAGCCGGGCGTCACATGCTCGCGCAACACCGCATAATGCTGCTTGTTGAGATGTATCATCAAGGTATTCGCCAAGGCCAGACCAATCGCACCGCCCAGGTTGCGCGTCAGGTTATAAAGCCCGCTGGCATTCTTGACTTCCTCCGGCGGCAAGGTGCCTAGCGCCAGTGAATTGATCGGCAGGAAACAATACATCAACGAAAAGCCCCGAATCGCCTGCGGCCAGAAGAATTCCCAGTAGCCAGACTCATATGGTCAGATTGCCGTTCATCCAGCTACCCAGCGCAAAGCCGGATAAGCCCAGCGCCAGCATCAGCCGCGAATCGATGCGTTTCGCCAGCGGTCCGGCGACGAACGCGGACAATAACTGAAACAGGCCGGTGACCATGATGTACTGGCCGATCTGCAAGCTGTTCAAACCCTTGACGCTGGCCAGATAGACCGGCATCAAAAACATCAGCGTGAACATGCCGATGCCGAGTATGAAACTGAATGTGCAGCCGACCGCGAAATTGCGATTGCGGAATGCCCACAGATCGACGATGGGATGCTCTATGGTCAGTTCGCGATGGAACAGCGCGACGCCTGATAGCGCCGCGACCAGACTGAAAAACACGATCTCCCGGCTCTCGAACCATTGTTCGCGCACCCCCTCTTCCAGCACGAATTGCAAGCTGCCGAGAAAGACCACGATGTAAACGATGCCGAGAAAATCGATTTTTTGCAATAGCTCCCACTCCGGTTCATCGACCCGGACGAACCGCCATGTAGCCAAACACACCAGCACGCCCGGCACGAGATTGATCAGAAACAGCGCCTTCCAGGACACGGACTTCAGTCAGATAACCGCCCAGCACCGGACCCGCGGTAGGTGCAATCATCACCACCATGCCGACCACGATCACCATCGCCGGTTGCAGACGGCGCGGAAACAAGGTGTAGATCACCGCAAACACGGTCGGTATCATCGCCCCGCCGAACAAACCCTGAAAGGCGCGGAACACCACCATGGACGGCAGATTCCAGGCGAACACGCAGCACAGGCTCATCAAGGTAAAGCCGCCGCAGGACAGCACGAACAAGATACGCGTGGAAAAAGCCCGAGCCAGCCAGCCCGACAGCGGGATGATCACCACTTCCGCCACCAGGTAGGCAGTCTGCACCCAGGTGATTTCATCCGGAGTCGCCGAAAGCCCGGCCTGAATCTGTTCCAGCGAACTGGCGACGATCTGGATGTCCAGAATCGCCATGAAAATGCCGAACACCATCGCGAAAAAACCTATCCATTGCTCGGTACTGACCGATTGATGCTCCGGCGCGGCGTATCATCTATCGCTGGTGTGCTGTTGACTCCGTTAACTCTGTCGTCGTTGTCATGTCTGCCTACAGCACCTTGACCTTAATCACCGTGGAAAGTCCCGGTCTCAACAAGCTCAAATCGCTGCCGGACTGGAAAGCGATCTTCAACGGCACCCGCCGCACGATCTTGGTGAAGTTGCCGGTAGCGTTTTCCGGCGGCAGCAAACTGAATTCCGAACCCGATGCCGGAGCGAAACTATCCACTACGCCTTCAAAAACCTGATCGGGATAAGCATCGATTCGGATCTCCACCGGCTGCCCCGGTCGCATCCTGGAGATCTGACTTTCCTTGAAATTGGCTTCCACGAACAGCCCTTTGGCCGGAATCAGATGACCGAGCACACTGCCGGGTTTGACCAGTTGTCCGACCTGTACGCTACGGTTGCCGATAATGCCGGCCATGGGCGCCGTGATGCGGGTGTTCGCCAGATCGATGCGAGCCAGTTCCAGATTGGCTTCGGCGGCTTTGATCCGGGCGCGTGTTTCCGCGATCTGGGCATCCAAAGCCGCTAGTTGGCTTTCCGCTTCCTGCCGCGCGGAACGGACTTTATCCCGTTGGGCATATGCCTGTTTATGTGCGGATGCGGCGCTATCACGGGTTTGCGCCGAAACCGCACCTTCCTGGGCCAGGTTGCCGAAACGCTTTAGATCCTTAGCGGCCCTTTCCAGATCAGCTTCGGAAGCGTCGATATTCGCTGCTTCCTGACGAATTTTAGCGCCTTGAGTGAGCTTACCGGTTTCCAAAGTCTGAATGTGCGCGGTCTCTGACAACACTTGCGCCTCGGCCTGGGCCACTCTGGCCTGGAAATCATGATCGTCGATAACGACGAGCGTATCGCCCGGCGTCACCTGCTGGTTATCCCCGAACAGTACTTCCTTGACATAGCCGGTTTCCTTGGAGCTGATCAGGCTAGTGTGCGCCTTCAGATAGGCGTTATCGGTGCTCTCGTAAGGATGGACGGCTTGCAGCCAATAAAGGAATCCCCCCGCGATCGCGGCCAGGACTAGGACAATGACTAAGATTTTTTTGCTGGATGGCATAAAGGCATAATGACTATTGATTAACTAAACGGTGTAGTTTATTCTAATCACCAAGCCCTTCCTGATGCAACAAATTTATTTTTTATTCAACACTGCCATGAACAAACTGCACAATCCCAAACGACAAGCCATACTCGACGCTGCGACGCGCGCTTTCATTGCCCACGGCTACAGCGGTACCAGCATGGAAGCCATCGCCGAGGCCGCGCCGGTTTCCAAACCCACGCTATACAATCATTTCAAAAGCAAACAGGACTTGTTCGCCGCCGTGATCGAATGTCGATGTGAAGTCTTGATAGGCACTCTTGCCAATGTTCAAACCGAACTCAACGACCCGGTGGCTGGCTTGAGCGCTATCGCCGGCGCATTCATCGATCTGGTTTATGCCGACGAAGCCATACAGTTGTATCGACTGATAATCGCAGAGCAGCAGCATTTTCCGGAGCTTGGAGAGCTGATCTACCGTGCCGGCCCCGTACCGGTGTTGCGGCAAATGGCAGCTTATCTCGGCGAACTCAATGTCCGAGGCATACTGAAGATCGCCGACGTGGAGACATCGAGCCACCTATTCCTGGATATGCTGAAAGGCGATTACCATTTCCGCTGCCTGCTAGGCTTGCAATCCGGCTTGAGTGATACGGTAAAACAGCGACTGATCACCACAGTCGTTTCCTTCTTCCTGAAAGGACATGGCTATGAAGCGTAACTCCTACTGGTTTTTACTCCTGAGCGGACTGAGCGGCTGCGCGATGGGGCCGGATTACCAGGAAGAAACTCCGGCGGTGCCGGTACATTGGCAAGCCGAGCAGCAAGTCACGAAACCCGGCCAAAGCTTTGCCAAAGCGATCTACCGATCCGGAAGCACTGAAAACCTGGTGGAAAAGTTTCGGCGATGCCGGACTGGACAGTCTGATGGATAAAGCCCTGGCGGATAACCTGGATGTCAAGATGGCACTGGCGCGCATCGATCAGGCCCGGGCCGAACGCCGCGGCACCCGTGCTGAACTGTTTCCGACCGTTAACGTCACGGCCGGTGCACAACGTCAAAGACAATCCGCTTCCCGGTCTGGCACCCGGCATCAAGTACAATCTGTTCGAGCTTGGGTTCGACGCCTTATGGGAAATTGATCTGTTCGGGCGTCAGCAGCGCCGACTGGAAGCGGCATCGGCCGATCTGGAAGGCAGCGAACGAACAATATCGCCAAGCACTCGTGGTACTGAGCGCCGATGTGGCGCGCAACTACATCGACTACCGCAGCCTGCAACGCCAGTTGCAGATCACCCGCTCGAATCTGGAAGCGCAACAACATACACTGGCGCTGACTGAAAGACTGTCCAATGAAGGCGTCGGCACGCGGCATGATGTGGTGCGGGCGCGAGCCCAGACCGAGGCCACGAGTGCCCAGATTCCCGCCCTGGAAGCTGGAGTGATTGCCGCGCTTAGGCAGCTGGAAGTGCTGATCGGACAACAGCCAGGGAAACTGGATGCCGAGCTGGATGCATCGGCCGGTTTGCCGGTGGCGCCGGCGCGGCAACTACTGACTTCACCGGCCGAAACCATTCGTTGGCGACCTGACATCCGCGTCGCCGAACGCCAGCTGGCTGCGGCCACCGCCATGCAAGGCGCCGCCATCGCCGAACTGTTTCCGAAAGTCTCGCTGTCAGCCTTTCTGGGCTTGCGCAACACCGACATCGAGAGCTTGTTCAAATCGGCAGCGTTTTCCTATGGTACCGCCGCCAACCTGATGCAGCCGCTGCTCAATTTCGGCCGTATCCAGGCTGGTATCGATCTGGCCAAGGCGCAGCAACAGGAAGCGTATCTGGCCTACCAAAAAGCCGTGCTCGACGCACTGCAGGAAACCGAAACGTCGCTGACCCATTATCTGAAGGAAGAAATTCGAAGGCAGACGCTGGCCCGTGCCGTGGCTGACCAACGCGAATCCGTCAGGCTGTCTCAGTTGCGCTATCAGGAAGGTGTCATCTCGTTTCTGGACGTGCTGGATTCACAGCGGACCCTTTATGTCGCTGAAATCGAACTGGCCCGCTCCGAAGCTTTGGTATCCACAAATCTGATTGCCGTGTATAAGGCGTTGGGTGGCGGCGCGAACGCGACATCGGTACAATCATAAAAATTGCAGTTCATCCTGCGCCCAGCCCGGCCGTTTCCGTAAAACAATCCGCTTGATGACCTGATACTCAAAATGCCATGGCCCTTGAACCTCGATAATATCGGCTTCTATAAGCTTCGGCTCATGGCATTCATAGTCTGTCTTTGATTAACGGGTTTTGAGGCAAAATTCGTTGAATAACGAGGCGTGAATATTGCTTTATTTTTTATCGATTTCTTGCCTGAGTATCCTGCACCTTCAGGTGAAACGATTTTGACTGTCAGCTTAGTAAACAGAACCAGCCTTACACCGATTGGATTTTTTCATTCTGTGATTGGTGCCTTTTGGCCGTTTTGAGCCGAACAGCTATTTCCTTGTCGCTAAATGCGATGCTTTGTTCTTAAGCGTAAGCGCTGCTTCATGCAGGGCTTCAGACAGGGTAGGGTGGGCGTGTATGGTTCTGGCGAGGTCTTCACTGCTGGCGGTAAATTCCATGGCAAGCACGGCTTCGGCAATCAGTTCAGAGGCATGAGCTCCGATGATGTGAACGCCGAGAATGGTATCGGTATCGGCTTGGGCAATGATTTTAACCATGCCTTCAGACTTGCCTATGGTTTGTGCCCGGGCTGTTGCGTTTAAAGGGAAGGTTCCGATTTTAATATTTTCGCCTGCGGCTCTTAAGGCTTGTTCGGTTTGGCCCACCCAGGCAATTTCTGGGTCTGTATAAATAACGCTGGGAAGGATGTTGTAGTTGATAGGGTTATGAAGCCCGGAAATTTGTTCGGCAACGAATACACCTTCTTCTATGCCTTTATGTGCAAGCATAGGGCCGAGCAAGGTCAGGTCGCCGATGGCATAGACGCGGGGCAGGGTGGTTCGGCAGTTGTCGTCTACATGGACATAGCCGTTTTCATCGAGTAATAAATTAGCTTCAGGTGCGGCGAGGTTTTCGCCATTGGGTTTTCGGCCGGTTGCGACGATGAGTTTATCGACTCGCAGGGTGTGGGTTCCCTCATTGTCCTGATATTCGACGGTGACTTTTTTGTTGCCTTTTTTGGCTGAAATGACCCGTGCGCCCAAACGCAGTTCCAATCCCTGTTCGCTATAGATGCGATAGGCCTCGCGGGCAATCTGTTGGTCAGGCAGGCTTAAAAATGTTTCCTGCGCTTCCAGCATAACAACTTCAGCGCCGAGTCTGTTCCAGATGCCACCCAGTTCAAGGCCTATGACGCCTGCGCCGATAATGGCCAGTCTTTTGGGGACTGCGTTAAGGTTTAAAGCGTCAATGGAATCGATGATGAATTCGTGGTCAACCGAGGCGCAGGGCAGGTCGCTAGGGGATGAGCCGGTAGCCAGAATAATATGGTTGCCTTCAATTACTGATGGCTTTGAATGGTCAATCGGATTGATTTCCACGAGCCGGTCATTGAGCAGTCTGGCCTTTGCATGGATGCGGTCAATTTTGTGCCGAAAGAATAAGTCGGCAATGTTGTCTCTGAGTTCGTCAATAACGTCATTTTTACGCTGAAGCATTTGCGGAATGTTCAAGGAAATATTTTCCGCCTGAATGCCGTGTCTTGCTAGTTCGTGGTTAAGCGTGTGATAAATTTTCGATGATTCCAGCAGCGCCATAGAGGCGACACAACCGGCGTTTAGGTAAAAACCGCCTAAGCTGCTTTGTCCTTTACTGTTGCACCAGTTATCAACGCAGGCGGTTTTTAAACCGAGCTGTGCGCATCGAATGGCACTGGAATAACCTGCAGGCCCAGCGCCTATGACGATGACATCGTACGTCTGCATTTGTTTTTTTGACATGGTTTTATATGTTAAGTAGCAAGTGAGCTGGCGCTTCCAGGCATTCTTTTATGGTGACTAAAAATTGTACTGCTTCGCGTCCGTCAACCAGACGATGATCATAGGATAAAGCCAGATACATGATCGGCCTGATGACGATTTGGCCGTTTTCAACAACAGGCCGTTCCTTGATGGCATGCATACCCAATATGGCACACTGGGGCGGGTTGAGTATCGGGGTGGACAGCATGGAGCCAAAAATACCGCCGTTGGTAATGGTAAATGTGCCGCCTTTTAAGTCGTCATAGCTCAATGTGCCCGTCCGGGTCTTTTCTCCGAAATCAACAATGCTTTGTTCGATACCGGCAAAGTCGAGCTGATCGGCATCGCGTATGACCGGCACAATCAGCCCGCGCTCCGTACTGACCGCAATGCCTATGTCATAGTAGCCGTGATAAATAATATCGTTATCGTCGATAGTGGCGTTGAGAACCGGAAAGCGTTTTAGGGCTTCGATAGAGGCCTTAACAAAAAAGGACATAAAGCCCAGTTTGACATGGTGTTTTTGTTCGAACCGGCCTTTGTACTGGTTACGAAGATCAATGACATTCTGCATGTTGACTTCATTGAATGTGGTCAGCATTGCCGCGTTCTGCTGAGCCTGTAGCAGGCGTTCGGCAACTTTTGCCCTTAACCGGGTCATGGGTATGCGCTGTTCCGGGCGCAGATTTGAAATCCCCGTGCCTTTGGTTTCAGCCTTTGCCAAAGGGGGGCTAAGGGGGATTTCGGTTGCCTTTGCAGCAGGCTGAGGGACTTCAGCTGCAGGAACTATGATCTGGGCCTCCTGCAGGGCTTTTTTATGGAGATAATCCAGCACATCGGTTTTAGTGAGGCGGCCGTCTTTACCGCTGCCTTTTATAAGCGAGGGATCAAGAGCATTTTCGGCAATTAGACGGCGTACGGAAGGGCTTAGCGGCATCTCTGTTTCATCGTCCTCATGCGTGCTGGCGCTGTCAGTTTTTGCCTGTTCCTGTACGGCCTGAGGTTCCAGTATTGCCAGCACATCACCGCCTACAACAAGTGAACCGTCTTTTTTGAGTATTTGGCTGAGTATGCCCGATTCAGGCGCGGGGACTTCAAGAACCACTTTGTCCGTTTCAAGGTCAACGAGGTTTTCGTTTTTAATCACGGTATCACCGGCTTGTTTATGCCAGGTAATCAGCGTTGCATCAGAAACTGATTCGGGTAGGTTGGGGACTAAGACTTCAATGCTCATGTTATTTTCCTGAAGGTTTGCCGTAAAGAGCCGATTGAACGACAGCTTTTTGTTGTTCTATATGGACGCGAAAATTGCCCACAGCGGGAGCTGCAGAAGCCTCACGGCCAGCATAAGTCATGCTGATTTTGGGGTCTAGGTTATCGCTAAAGTGATGCCTGGATTGATACCAGGCACCCTGGTTCTGGGGCTCTTCCTGACACCAGATGAACTCTTTGAGGTTTGGGTATCTGCCGACTTCCGCTTTAAACAACTTATCGGGGAAAGGGTAGAGTTGCTCTATACGGGCAATAGCGACGTGTTTAATGTCATCCTGACGGCGTGCTTCCAGTAGTTCGTAATAGACCTTGCCAGCACACATAACCAGACGAGTCACTTTTTTTGGGTTGATGTTGTCCTGTTCGCCGATGACAGGCTGGAAGTGTCCGGTAGTCAGGTCTTCAAGCGTGGAAACTGCAAGCTTATGCCGTAGTAAGCTTTTAGGGCTCATGACTATCAGCGGTTTTCGGTACTGCCTCAGCAGCTGGCGGCGAAGCAAATGAAATATCTGCGCGGGAGTGGTCGGGCTGCAAACCTGGATGTTGTGTTCGGCGCAGAGTTGCAGATAGCGCTCCAGTCGGGCAGAAGAGTGCTCAGGTCCCTGGCCTTCAAAACCGTGCGGCAACAACATGACCAGACCGCACATGCGTCCCCATTTGGTTTCGCCTGAACTGATAAATTGGTCGATAACCACTTGTGCGCCATTGGCAAAATCGCCGAATTGCGCTTCCCAGATGACCAGGGTACTTGGCGTAGTCGTGCTGTAGCCGTATTCGAAGCCCAGCACGCCGGCTTCGGAAAGCAGGGAATCAAAAATCTGCACGCGGCCCTGATCCTTGTCCAGATGTTTAAGCGGCGTATAGGTTGTATTCTTAAGTTGATTATGCAAAACAGCATGACGATGCACAAAAGTGCCGCGACCCACATCTTGCCCGGTCAGGCGAACATGGTGTTTTTCCATCAGCAGCGTTGCATAGGCCATGTTTTCGGCAAAACCCCAGTCTAAAGGCATGGCTCCAGCCGCCATTTTACGGCGGTTATCCATGACTTTGGCGACTCTTGGGTGTAATTCAAAACCGGTTGGCAGCCGCTGCATTCTGTCGTTACAAAAACGCAAGTGATCCATCGACACGGAGGTGTTGCAGGCGGTATCCCAGCTTTTATTAAGGTACTGATTCCATAGAGCACTGTACGAGTAGGCGCTATTGGCTAAAACCGGCCTTGAAACCACTTTACCGGCTTCGAGCAATTTTTGGTAATCCTGTACCATGTCTACAGCTTGATCGGCTGTAATAAGTCCCTCGCTGATAAGCTTTTCGGCATAAATTGTCCGTGTGGTCTTGAGCTTGCGGATTTTTTTGTACATCAATGGCTGGGTGGCTGCCGGCTCATCGGCTTCGTTATGTCCCAGGCGGCGATAGCAAATAAGATCTATGACGACATCTTTATGGAATGTCATCCGGTAATCCATCGCCAGTTTGGTAACAAAAATAACAGCTTCCGGGTCATCTCCATTAACATGAAAAACCGGCGCCTGGATCATGCTGGCAACATCAGTGCAATTAAGGGTCGAGCGGGCATCCAGCGGGTTGCTGGTGGTAAAGCCAATCTGATTGTTGATAACGATATGAACGGTTCCGCCGGTGTAAAAAGCGCGGGTCTGGGACATGTTCAGGGTTTCCATGATGATGCCTTGGCCGGAAAAGGCAGCATCACCGTGGATTAATACTGGAATAACCGCATTGATGTCACTCCCTCCCGCTCTGTCCTGCCGAGCCCTTACCGAGCCTTCAACAACCGGGTTTATGATTTCCAGATGAGAGGGGTTGAAAGCCAGTGTTAAATGAACTGAGCCATTTGGAGTGGCAATATCGGATGAAAATCCCATGTGATATTTTACGTCACCAGTGCTCACGCCCGGCGAAAGCGGAGATGTGCCGGCAAATTCATTAAACAGGCTGGCAGGACTTTTACCCAAAATGTTTACCAGTACATTCAATCGGCCTCGATGCGCCATGCCGAGTACAATTTCCTTTACACCTTTTTCTCCAAACCCCTGGGTTAATTCATCCAGGATTGGAATCAGTGATTCGCCGCCTTCCAGAGAGAAGCGTTTTTGGCCAACAAATTTATTGTGCAAATGGCTTTCTATACCTTCAGCCGCTGTCAGCAGCTTTAGTATCCAGCGTTTTTTATCAGGCTCTATGGTCAGGCTGGCTTTAGTGCTTTCCAGACGGTTTATTATCCAGCGCCTGGTGGTGGTATCGACGATATGCATGTACTCAGAGCCGATACTGCCGCAGTAGATTTCTTTAAGGCTGGCGATAATGTCCCGCAAAGGCAAGCGGTCAACGCCATAAAGCGTGCCTGTATCGAACAGGGTATCCATATCCGGCTCAGAAAGGCCGTAATAAGCAGGGTCCAAATCAGGCGGTGGCGCTAACGTTTTTCCCAGCGGATTATTACGGGCAATTTGATGTCCGCGAACACGGTAATGATTAATAAGTCGGGAAACAGCCGATTGTTTTTTTACGCTTTCTTCTGTAAAACCCTGTAATTCCGCCAACCGGCCTTGGGATTTAATCGCAAGTTGCGCAAAGCGTGCGACGACAGGGCTGTGAGGAGTCTCATAATCGGCGCCATTGTGAATTTCACTGAATTGCTTTTGCCAGCTAGGGTCAACAGATTCAGGGTCTTCCAGATACCGTTCATATAGGTTTTCAATGAAGCTGGCATTACTGCCATAAAGGGAAGAAGAGTCTTGAAAAAGTTTAAGCAGTTCACTCATTAGGGATGTCCAATTTATTCTGCACGGATTTTATCTTTATATTAGGACTGAAGTGGTATATTAACAAGGTTTACGGGTTGTCAGACTAAAGTGTGGCATGTTAGCTGAAAAACAACCATGATGTTTCATCTGAGTATGGTTAATAAGATTTTATGACAGACAAAAAAAATATTGTAATCAAAGTTAAATATCCTGCATCGGGAAGAGCAACAGAGGATTACGTTCCAATTCCTCAAATAATAACAGAATGGAATGTTAAAAGGATATTGCTTGCCGTCGGCGTAATTGTTCTGATTTTAGTAGCGCTGGTTTATTTTATTGGTAAGGACACCCCAGACACTGATTTAGGTAATTCCTCGGTGTCGCCTGAAGCCATAGTGAATACTCCAGAAAAACAGGAAGTACCTCAGGAAATAACAATAATACAGCCAGTAGTTGATGGGACTAGTAATTCGGTTAAACCGAAAAAGGAAAAAACTGACGCTATTGAAGTTAAGAATGTTGCAAAAAAAAGCCCAAATCATAAACTCATAAAAGAGCCCAGGCAAACTAAGGTTAATAATGTACGCAGAGCATTGTTAACTTATGAGATTAATAATAAAGAGCCTGTAGGCGAAGTGGCTGGGACTGTAAACGTTAGTCAAAAAAAGCCGGCACTGGTTTATTATTATACTGAATTAAGGAAAATGAATAACCGAAAGGTTTATCATGAATGGTTGAAAAATGACGCGGTTGTTTCGAGGCAGGAAATGATTCTATCGGCCGATAGATGGCGCACATCAAGTCACAAGTTATTGGCTGATAATGACCGGGGTAACTGGGCCGTAAGACTGGTTGACGAAGATGGTCAGCTATTAAATGAGAAAACATTTAAGGTTAATTTGATTAAGTAATACTATTAACCTCTATATAATAGTTTGAGAAATTGTTGTTATTTATTATTACAGGATGATATTGTGATTCAATATTTTTCATTTTATTAGGAGGGGGTTAAAAATGACTGAGTATCAAAATCTTTCTGAAAAGGAATTGCAGGCTGTTATTGAAAATGCAGAAAAAGCATTAAAAAACAAACTGGATAATAAGCGTAAAGCAGTTCTAGCGCAGATTAGAGAATTAGCAGCATCAATTGATGTTCATGTAGAAATTCATGAAACTGATAAAAAGTCTGTTCGTAAAGGCGTAAAAGTAGCTGTTAAATATCGTGATCCTAAGGATCACGAAAAAACATGGACAGGTCGAGGGGTAACACCCAAATGGATGCGAGAATTATTAGATGCTGGACACGATCGCTCTGAATTTGAAGTTTAAATTTTCATAATGACAAGGATGAACTATCCATAAGCACTAAAGCAAGCATTGCTTGGTTTATTGGATAATTCACACCGAGTGCCGCTAGAAACTCAACACAAATATTTCTCAAAGTTCGGTGAACAGTAGTTTTACCGAACTTTAGCGATTCATCAGTTAATAGATAATCTTTTTCTCTTTCAACGCGCTGTAAATATCATCAATAGACAGTTTGTCAGTATCAAAATCAATATCGGCCAAATCAGCACTGTAATTTACGCACAAACAAATCAATCCGGCATTTTTGATGGCCTTTATCAGTGATGTATTTTGAGTTTCCAGGACGGTCGTTGCATGGCCATTATCAAACAGTTTTCTTTCCAGTTGATAGGCGATTTCCTTGCTGGTTGATCCCGTTAATGCAATGGCGGTGGCTTTCTGGCTATACCGTGCCGCACGCTCTTCTGCGCTGACCGGTTGCTGGTTTTCTTCATCGGTAGCGCCGGTAATCATGCCCGCACCGACTGTGCCGTTGGTCAGGCGGTCAATGATAATGAATGCGCCGGTGCCTTTGTTGGTTTTGTAAGGATCAAAAACGACCGGCGCATTGACGGAAACCGTGCAGGAACCAATTTCATTCAGTTGCAATTCAGCGGCATCATGGTGTTCCAGGGTATTGACATCGATTCGGTGATGAATCATGGCAGATGGAACCGGAAACGCTGCGTGTTGCCAGTTTAAGGGTGTATTGACGGCCGGGTGTCAAGGCTTTTTCGGTCATCCAGACGATCGTGGCTTTAAATTTGTCAGCGACAGTTGCCGGCTGTTGCTCTGTGCCGATCAGCATATCGCCACGGCTGATATCAATCTCATCTTCCAGCGTTAAGGTCACCGCCATGGGTGGAAAGGCTTCGTTCAAGTTCACCGTCATAAGTGACGATGGCTTTGATTTTGCTGCTTTTACCGGAAGGCAGGGCGGTGATTTGATCGCCCTTGCGGAAAATTCCGGAAGCCACGGTGCCGCAAAAGCCACGAAAATCCAGGTTGGGCCGGTTGACATACTGAACCGGGAAGCGGGCATCGTTAAAGTTGTGGTCATTGGCGATTTCGACGCTGTTGAGCGCTTCCATTAACGGCTCGCCGGTAAACCAGGGCATGTGCTCGCTGCGATTCACGACATTATCACCGTCCAGTGCCGACATGGGGATAAAACGGATGTCGTGTAAATCCAGCGTACTCGGTGAAGCGCAGGTAATCCTGTTTGATTTTGTTGAAGGTGGCTTCGCTGTAGTCAACCAGGTCCATTTTATTGACCGCAACGATGATGTGCTGAATTCCCAGTAAAGAGGCGATAAAGCTGTGCCGTTTGGTCTGGGTTTGCACGCCGTAACGGGCATCAATCAGGATAATCGCCAAGTCACAGGTTGAGGCACCGGTGGCCATGTTGCGGGTGTATTGCTCATGTCCCGGGGTATCGGCAATAATAAATTTACGTGTGGACGTGGAAAAATAGCGATACGCCACGTCAATGGTAATACCTTGTTCGCGTTCGGCCTGTAAGCCATCAACCAGTAAGGCCAGGTCTATCTTGCCGGCACCGGTGGTGCCTGATTTGACACTGTCCGCCTGCACCGCGGCCAGTTGATCTTCGTAGATCATTTTGGAATCGTGCAGCAAACGGCCGATCAGAGTGCTTTTGCCGTCATCGACATTGCCGCAGGTTAAAAAACGCAGTAATTCCTTGCGTTCATGTTGCGCTAAATACGCGTCTATATCGGTACTGATTAAATCGGATTGGTGGGACATAATTTTCTCTGAATTTCTGTTATATCCTTCCCGCGACGGAATGTGGAAAGGATGCAATTGTTGCATTTTGAGGCCGCGAATCAAATTCACGCCCATCAGCGTTCCTAAATCTCTTAAATAATGCAGGAGCGAAACGATGAATGTGTGTCGTACAAGGTGCTCAGAAATACCCTTCGCGCTTTTTCTGCTCCATGGAACCGGACTGGTCGTGATCAATCAATCGTCCCTGGCGTTCAGAGGTGGTGGTTAACAGCATTTCCTGAATGATTTCCGGCAGCGTGGTGGCAGTTGATTCGACGGCACCGGTTAACGGGTAGCAGCCCAAGGTACGGAAACGCACCTTTTTCATTTCAACTTTTTCATCAGGGCCGATAGGCATGCGCTCATCATCAACCATGATTAGCATGCCGTCGCGGTTAACGACAGGACGTTCCTTGGCAAAATACAGCGGGCACAATCGGAATGTTTTCCAGATGAATGTATTGCCAGATGTCCAGCTCGGTCCAGTTGGACAGCGGAAATACCCGAATGCTTTCGCCTTTGTCTATTTTGCCGTTGTAGATGTTCCATAATTCAGGGCGCTGGTTTTTGGGATCCCAACGATGGTTTTTATCACGGAACGAATAAACCCGTTCCTTGGCGCGTGACTTTTCCTCGTCACGTCGTGCACCGCCAAAAGCAGCATCAAACTGGTATTTATCCAGCGCTTGTTTAAGCGCGTCAGTTTTCATGACATCGGTATGTTTTTTACTGCCGTGGGTAAAAGGTCCGATGCCCTGATCAACACCGTTCTGCATTGATATAAACCAGTAACTCCAGGCCCAGTTTTTTAATCATCTGGTCACGAAATTCAATCATTTCCCTGAACTTCCAGGTGGTATCGACATGCATCAGCGGAAACGGCGGTTTGCCGGGAAAAAATGCTTTCATGGTCAGGTGCAGCATGACGGCAGAATCCTTGCCGACAGAATACAACATGACAGGACGCTCAAATTCAGCCGCTACTTCACGAATGATATGAATGCTTTCAGCTTCCAGCTGCTTTAAGGTGTGTTAGTTTATGATCAGTCATGTGTGTCCGTCAGTTAGATTCTGCGCTATATTATTGGTGATTGCGCCCAAGAAACTTTCTATTTTAATTTGAACGGGCTTTTAATGCCAGATTTGCTTGGGATTTATTGATTGTTGAACAGGTTGTCAGGTTTTTGGGGTATTAAGACCATGAAAAATGCGGGTAGCAAACTGGCTAATTAAATATTACATTTCAGTGCCATTAAGTTTTAGCCGATAACCTGTTAATGATATTATTTGTCGGCTAATACGTACGAAAATAGGGAATACATGAGTAATTTTGATTTAAATGCCATTTCAATAAAGGAACTTACGCAAACCGGTTTGTTGGCCTGTCCACCGGATGAGACGATCCATGATGCTGCTGTTAAAATGGCTGAAAGGAAATGTAGCGCCATACTGGTTATTGAGGACAATGAGATCATTGGCATCTGGACAGAAAAGGATGCATTAAAGTTTGACTTCTCATCATCTGATGCTCGTTCCACTACTATTTCTGAAGGCATGAGCAGTCCAATTATTTGTGTTAACGAAAACATGAGCCTGGAAGAGGTTTCGCTTAAATTCAAAAGAGATGGCGTACGCCACTATGTCGTAACTGATGATGACGGTAATCAGCAGGGCATCATTTCTCAGACAGATGTTATTAAAAAAAATAATGTTGAGTTTTTTCTGGTATTGAAAACTGTAGGTAGTGTAATCAGACCTGTTCCTCCGCTTATCCATTCAACGCAGAGCATGGCGCAAGCGAGCAAGCTCATGCATTCTTCTTATTCAGATGCATTGAGAGTCGAGTTTCACGATGAATCTATAGGTATTTTGACTGAGCGGGACGTTGTCAAGGCGCTGGCTTCTTTAATGTTCAATCCAATTGTTGCTGATTATGCAAGCAAGGAACTGATTAGCGTTAATGAGAACGAAAGCCTCTATCGGGCCAAGAATATTATGATGGAAAACGGTTTGCGTCATCTTGGCGTGACGGACCATAAAAATAATTTAATCGGTATTATTAATCTGACTGACATATTGAAAGGATTTCGTAGCACCTATATGGAAGAACTTAAAGAATCGCTGGCGCATAGAGAGGCAACATTAAAGGTTTCGTTAAAAAGTCTCTGTTTGACGAAGAAAATCATTGAGAATTCGCGGGAAGGTATTATTACCACCGATAAGAATGCCATTATTCAAACATGTAACGCCGGGTTTACTCGAATTACTGGATACACGAAGGATGAGGTTGTAGGTAAAACACCTTCCATTATCAGTTCGGGTCGACATGATAAAAAGTTTTATCAGTCCATGTGGGAAAAAATTATTAAAGATGGTTATTGGCATGGTGAAATCTGGAATCGGCGCAAAAATGGCGAAATTTATCCTGAATTGTTAACCATTACCGAGATTCGGGATGATGGCACAGATGAGATAAGTAATTATGTCGCTATTTTCAGTGATATTAGTCAGTTGAAACAGGATGAGGAAGAAATTAAGCGGCTGGCTTTTTATGATTCCCTAACGGGCTTGCCTAATCGATATTTATTATATGATCGATTGGCTCAGGAATTGGCGAGTACCAGCAGAACTGGAAAAAATGGTGCGCTTCTTTTTATTGATCTGGACCATTTTAAAAATATCAATGACGCACTAGGGCATTCGATAGGGGATGAAATTCTTCTTGAAGTTGCTTTTCGATTAAAGTTTGGTGTCAGGGAATGTGATACGGTCGCTCGTGTCGGCGGTGATGAATTTGTTGTTATTTTGACTGAACTTGGTGAGCAAATAGAATTGGCTTGTAGTGAAGCTCGGCATATCGCGGAAAAATTACAACAAACTATTTGCCAAGCGTATTCAATTACCAATCAGGAATTTTATATTTCTTCCAGTATCGGAATTGCCCTATTTTCTGATAACGCTGACAGCCCTGAAGACATACTAATGCAGGCTGATACGGCAATGTCTCGTGCAAAAACCAGCGGACGTAACAGAGTGCAGTTTTTTCAGCATAGCATGCAGAAAGTTGCTATGGAAAGAATGCTGATCGAAAAAGAGCTGCGCCAGGCTCTACATGAAAAACAGCTGTCTTCTGTACTATCAGCCGCAAGTTGATTATCAAGGCAATCTTATGGGTGCCGAGGCTCTTATACGCTGGAACCATCCTGAAAAAGGGCTTGTTTCACCGGATAAATTTATTCCTGTTGCGGAAGAATGTGGATTAATTCAGGCTGTTGGTTCATGGGTGCTTGAGCAGGCATTTATTCAACTTAGACAATGGGATAAGCAACAGGCGCATTTGTCTCATTTGGCTATTAATGTCAGTCCTCGACAGTTCTACCATGGTGATTTTATGGACATACTCCAGAGGTTGGTTAAGCAATATCAGATCAGCCCAACAAGAATTATGCTGGAGTTTACTGAAGGCTTGTTGATGAATGATGTTGATGTTGCCATTAATAAGATCAAAAAATTGAAAAAATTAGGCTATACCTTCTCGATAGATGATTTTGGCACGGGCTACTCATCACTGAGTTATCTAAAACATTTGCCGGTAGATCAGTTGAAGATTGATAAATCCTTTGTAGAGGATATAACCAATGACAAAGAGGATGCCGTGTTTGTGGGCACTATCATTGCCATCGCTCAGCACATGGGTCTGGGTGTTGTTGCTGAAGGTGTTGAGTCGGAAATGGAACTGGAATTTTTAAAACAAAGCGGCTGTCATTGTTATCAAGGCTATTATTTCAGCAAGCCATTGCCTGCCGATCAGTTTTTTGAGCAATGGTTAAAAAAGTAACACATTAATTCTACGGGTAGTAAATTTGACAGATGTTAATTTTAATATCAGGATACTTCGCTTTTAAAATGGATGACAAATAAATGAATTGTAATGCTTATTGTTTCGCTGCTGTTGCTAAGTTTCTGAGGAAAAATCTTGGTGGATTGGTTGTGTCGATGTTCCTGTTGACTTCAGGTTGCGCGACTGTCGGTCACGAGTTTCCTACTGGTCCGGTATCGTCTATTCGGATAGGCGAAACTACTCAAAATGATATTTATACTACTTTTGGAACTCCGTGGAGAACCGGAATAGAAAATGGCATGAAGACATGGACTTACGGTAATTATTACTACAGCCTGTTTAGTGATGGCAGTACCGAAGATCTGGTCATTAAATTTGATAAAAGTGGTGTTGTTGCTTCCTTTGTATTTAATACAACCAAGCGTTCGAAATAGCGGTCAAAGCAGGGCAGACCTAACGTCTGTCCCTGCTGGTTCAAATTCGTTATTTTTCTGTGTGGCCGGTAATGTCCAAAGCCAAAGCTTCGGCAATTTTGATGCCATCCACAGCCGCAGAAAGAATCCCTCCCGCATAGCCTGCACCTTCTCCCGCCGGATACAGTCCTTTGGTATTTAGGCTTTGGTAATGTTCGTTGCGTTTGATACGAATGGGCGATGATGTGCGCGTTTCAACTCCCGTCAGTACAGCATCTGCCATCGCAAAGCCCTTTATTTTTTTGTCAAAGGCCGGGATGGCTTCGCGTATCGCAGTTATCGCGTAATCCGGTAAGGCCGAGCTTAGATCGCACAAATGAACGCCCGGGGTATAGGACGGTTGTACGCTGCCAATGCCGTAGACGGGCGTTTGGCGAGAAAATCGCCAACCAGTTGCCCCGGGGCTTCGTAGGTTTCGCCGCCCAATTTAAATGCGCCCGCTTCCAGGCGACGTTGAAAATCGATGCCAGCCAATGGATGTCCGGGATAATCGTCAGGCGTAATGCCGACGACAATGCCGCTGTTGGCATTGCGTTCGTTACGCGAGTATTGGCTCATGCCATTGGTGACGACATGGCCCGCTTCAGAAGTGGCGGCCACGACAGTGCCGCCAGGGCACATGCAAAAACTGTAGACAGAGCGACCGTTGCTGCAGTGATGTACCAGTTTGTAATCGGCGGCGCCCAGCAATGGATGGCCTGCATGGTTGCCGAAACGGCAAGTGTCGATGAGTGATTGCGGATGCTCTATGCGAAAGCCGATGGAAAAAGGTTTGGCTTCAATGTAAACGCCCCGATCATAGAGCATTTTGAAAGTGTCACGCGCACTATGTCCGACGGCCAATACCAGATGATCGCAGCGAATGGTTTCGCCGCTGGCGAGTATCACGCCGCGCACCTGACCGTTATCGATGATTATGTCGTCAACCCGGCTTTGAAAACGGATTTCGCCACCTAATGATTCGATGGTCGCACGTATCTGTTCTACCATGGAGACCAGCTTGAACGTGCCGATATGGGGCTTGCTGACATGGAGGATTTCAGCAGGCGCACCGGCTTTAACGAATTCAGTGAGCACCTTGCGGCCGTAGTGATTCGGATCCTTGATCTGGGTATGAAGCTTGCCGTCGGAAAAAGTACCTGCGCCGCCCTCGCCAAACTGCACATTGGACTCAGGGTTAAAAACGCCTTTGCGCCACAGTCCGAAAGTATCTTTGGTACGTTCACGCACCTCTTTTCCCCGTTCCAGAATGATGGGTCGAAAACCCATCTGCGCCAGAATCAAGCCGGCAAACAGTCCGCAAGGACCTGTGCCGATTACGACAGGGCGGAGCTCCAGATCCTTTGGGGCCTGGGCTACAAAGCGGTATGTGGTGTCCGGCGTTAAAGAGATGTGCGGGTCATTATGCAGGCGATTAAGAATGGCTTGTTCATTTTTGACTTCAACATCGACAGTGTAAACGAGTAAGATCGCATTCCGGTTGCGGGCATCATGACCTTGCCGGAATATTGTATAAGTGATGAGCTCTTCTGTGCTGATACCAAGTCGATCGAGTATCGCGGTTCTGAGCATGTTTTCCGGGTGATCGAGCGGGAGTTTAAGTTCGGTAATTCTTAACATGTCGTGTATTCCGATAGGTTTTTGTTATAAAACCTGATGTTTTTTGCAGGTGTCGGTGTGATGGTGTGCTTGCCATTTTACCTTAACGGGATTTTTCTTGTTTGCGGTATTATATAATTACATTTGCGTTTGAATGGGAGTTAAGCCATGACGATCGGAAAATTATTGACGAGTATTGGCGTTATTTTGGTGGCTGCCGGGCTTGTTTTTAGTTATGCGCCCTGGCTGATTGATTGGTTTGGCAAGTTGCCCGGCGATATACGCATTGAAGATGAAAAACGGTTTGTGTTTATTCCTATCACATCTATGCTGATTGTGAGCATCATTTTAACGTTGATTATTAATCTGTTTTTTCGTAAATGATGAAAAATGAGTCGCGCCAGCTTGAATAAGGTTAGCGTCTTCGTTGGCGGGTATAACCTCTTATATTGTTAAACCTTTTAAGCCTGATAATTTGCTTAAACAAGTTCAAGCCAAGCTTGCTTAATACATTAAATTAATTTGGTAACTGAAAAGGCAGGTAACATCAAATGTTACCTGCCTTTTTTATTGTCTATCTGTAAGGCTACTCTGAAGTTGCTTTAACAGTTGGCACACGTCTCTTGCCAACGTTTTTCTTGTCCCTGTGACGTATTTTGACTTTTTCGGCGACTGTTTTCTTGGCTTCTACTTTCTTCTTGCCGCCGGCAGCTTTTCCGGACGCTTTAAGTTTTTTAGGGCCTTTATATTTACCTTCCAGCTCTTTAATGTTCCGGCGTTTAAATTTCTGCTTCAAAAAACGCTCAATGCCGGACATTAAATTCCATTCAGTACTTTTTACCAGGGCAATCGTCAGTCCCAGTTCATCGACGCGGCCTGTACGGCCAATGCGGTGTATATAGTTGATGCCGTTTCTGGGTACATCAAAATTGATGACCAGGTTGATGCCTTTGACATCCAGGCCGCGTGCGGCAAGGTCTGTGGCGATCATGATGTTAACCTCGCCGTCACGGTATAATTCCATCATCCGGTTGCGATCTTTTTGATCCATTTCGCCATGCAGTACGCCGACACGCAGCTTTTGTCCCCGCAGCGGGCCGCGCAGAGCGTCCGCTTGAATTCTGCTGTTGGTGAATACCAGCGCTTTGTCATAGGTTTCATTAAGCAGCAACCAGGCTAACAGTTTTTGTTTATGATCATTATCGTCAGCCACTACAATTTGCTGCTCGATATTGCGATGCCCGTCGTACAGCGTATTTAACGCAACGATTTCATGATTTTGCAGCATCTTGTCAGCCATTTTGATAACGCCAAAATGGGTTAGCGTGGCAGAAAACAGCAAGGTTTGTCTTTGGGTATTGCAGCTTTTGGCGATGGTCAATACATCTTCACTAAAGCCCATGTCCAGCATGCGATCGGCTTCATCCAGAATCAGGACTTCAAGATTACTGAAGTTTGGCGTTTCCTGCTCCATCAGTTCCAGAAGACGGCCGGGAGTCGCAATAACAATTTCCGTATTTTTTCGGAGCATGTTTTGCTGTAGCCTGAAGTCATCGCCACCGGTAATTATGCCTACTTTAAGTTCAGTGAATTCGATCAATTGCTGACATTGCTTAAAAATCTGTTGCGCCAGTTCACGGGTCGGTGCCAGTATTAGTGCGCGCGTGCCGAATTTTCAGGAGGGTAAGGTTAGCAGATGATGCAGCGTGGGCAATAGAAATGCGGCTGTTTTGCCACTGCCGGTTTCGGCGCTGACCAGTAAATCCTTATGCTCCAAAGCAGGCGGAATGGCCTGTTGCTGCACGGGCGTAGGCTGCTCAAAGCCCAGTTTGCTGACTGCCATGAGCAGTGGTTCAGCGAGTGACAGACTTGAAAATGATGGCGGAGTGTCTGTTGGATTAGGTTGCATGAATCTTTAAGTAGTTGCTGCGTACGCAAGGTGATAAGAAGCTATCTTTAATGGATATTATAAACTTTTTGTTATTAGGGTATGATTAAATCTATATTCATGCATTAAAACGGATATTGCTAGTTAAGATGCATGGTGAAAAGTGATCAGTTATTTCAACGCACAACAGAGTAAGAGACAATGATACCGATTAGAGATACAGCACCATGTAATTCAAGGCCTTATGTAACATGGGGAATAATGGCGGTCTGCATTAGCATTTTTATTGCCATGAAATTAATGCCGGATCAAGTTAAGTTATCGACTTCTGCTTATCTTTATGGCATGGTGCCTGTTCGTTATTCAGATCCTCAGTGGGCCGCTGAATTTGGGTTGCCTTTTGATGGATATTTATCTTTTTTGACCAACTTGTTTTTACATGCAAGCTGGACACATCTGATTGTGAATATGTGGTTCATGTGGATTTTTGCCGATAATGTTGAAGACAGAATGGGGCGAATCCCTTTTTTGATCTTTTATTTGGTGTGCGGTCTTTGTGCGACTATTTTGCAGTGGTATTTCGATCCAATGCTTGCTATTCCGGTTGTTGGTGCTTCGGGTGCCATAGCGGGTGTGTTGGCGGCTTATTTTTTTCTATATCCACTTGAACGCGTTGTCGTCTGGATTCCCATACTGTTTTTACCCATTGTCATTCATGTTCCCGCCATTGCTTTTTTAGGTTTGTGGGTCATGTTTCAACTACATAATGCAACAACTTCAGTGATTTTTGAGGGCGTTACCATAGATGTGGCCTGGTGGGCTCATTTAGGCGGTTTTATTGCCGGTTCTGTTTTGTATCGGTTTTTTCTTCGAAAGAGACAACGAAAAAAATGAATTATTTTGAGGGCTTTAAGGTATAATTTGCGGCTTCAAAAAGTGGGGCTTTTTGACAAAAATAACCAAGCCAGAAAGAGTTTGCTGACTAAATAAAGGCTTCTTAAGATCTATCAGGGATAAAAGTAATATGAAAAAAGTTAATGTTGCGTTGGTAAGGCTTCTTCAGTTTGTGGTTTTTGTACTGTTTACATTCATGGTAATAGCTTATTTCGGTGCTATGGTTTTACTGCCATTGGATGCAATTGCAATGCTAATAAAACTGATGTGTGTTGTTGGTCTTAATGATTTTATCGGGGCTTTTATTGCCATTCCGGTTGTCGGCTATTTATGTTTGATTGTGTACAAAACGCCCGGACTTTGCAACATGGTTGTTGAGACAGGTGTTGATCTGGTCAAGACCGGTAAAGTAAGAGTTGAAGCGTTTAATGAAATTGTCGATGCGGTAAAAGCTTAAACTTAGGCTGTTTATCCGCAAGGGTAAATAGCTATATAAAATAGGGTGTGTCGGTTTCGATACACCCTTTTTTGTGTTTGTTATTTTTTCTCTGGTTTCCAATAGAAAGGATCTGACTCCATTTTGCGCAGGGGTGGGTAAACAGTTATATCGTATCTGGACAATGATTAAAAATTAGACTAGATTCCCTACATCAACCAACTATATATATGGCAGGGAATTATGAAAAGATTGACCGGCTTTTTATTTTAGTATCGATAGTGTCTTGCTCCACTGTTCCACGCTCGCAAAACGTCGAAGATCCGCACTCGCAACTCGTCGAGGAAGTACAGCCTGGCTTTGTAATGTGGGATGTCCTGTTTTACCGGCCAGTGGGTTTTATCGCAACAGTTATTGGCACCGGGGTGTTTATAGGGATAAGTCCCTTAACGGCCTTTGCATCCATACCTGCGCCACACGATGCATTTGTCAAAACCGGCAAGATTTTAATTCTCTCGCCCGCCAACTATACTTTTGTGAGGCACTTGGGTGACCGAAGCTTTCCATATCCTTTGCCGGAGTTTAAACATAGACCGGTTGCAAGACAGGATAACACCGAAACTTATAATATGAATGTGAAACCCGTGCAACGCCCTGTACCCCGCGAAGTACCGGAGGTGATGTCGCCGCCGCGTAACCCCTATACTGGCTTATAAATTCCAGGCTCATAGGGCTTAGGTATCTACACATGAGATACATTAGCCCTATTGCAAATCCTCATTACTCAAAAAACCGCTTCAAATACACCCCCGTATGCGAGGCCTTATTTTCAGAAACCTGCTTCGGCGTGCCTTCAGCAACCAACGTTCCACCGCCGTCGCCGCCTTCGGGTCCCATGTCGATGATCCAGTCTGCGGTTTTAATGACATCCAGGTTGTGCTCGATGACGATGACGGTATTGCCGTGATCGCGCAGGGTATGCAGCACGGTCAGCAATTGCTTGATGTCGTGGAAGTGCAGGCCGGTGGTCGGTTCATCCAGTATGTACAAGGTTTTGCCGGTATCGCGTTTGGACAGTTCTTTGGCGAGTTTTACCCGCTGCGCTTCGCCGCCGGACAGGGTGGTCGCATTCTGTCCCAGGGTGATATAGCTTAAGCCTACCTCGACCAGGGTCTGTAGTTTACGGGCTAACGCCGGCACCGGACTGAAAAATTCGGCGGCATCTTCTACGGTCATGTCCAGCACTTGATTGATGGTTTTGCCTTTGTAGCGTATCTCCAGCGTTTCGCGGTTATAGCGTTTGCCGGCGCAATTGTCGCAATGGACGAAAATATCCGGCAAGAAGTGCATTTCGACTTTAATCACGCCGTCGCCTTTGCAGGCTTCGCAGCGGCCGCCTTTGACGTTAAAGCTGAACCGGCCGGGCGTATAACCGCGCGAACGGGCTTCCGGCGTCGCCGAAAATAATTCGCGTATCGGCGTGAACAGGCCGGTATAAGTGGCCGGATTCGATCGCGGCGTGCGGCCAATCGGGCTTTGGTCTATATCGACGACTTTATCGAAATGCTCCAGGCCTTCGATGGCGTCGCAGGGCGCGGGAATGACTCCGGCACGGTTGATTAACCGCGCCGCATGGCAATACAAGGTATCGTTGATCAGCGTCGATTTGCCGGAACCGGATACGCCGGTGACGCAGGTCAGCAAGCCGATAGGGAAGGCAATATCGACATTTTTCAGGTTATTGCCGTGCGCATTGCGGATGACGATCTGTTTGTCTTTATCGACAGGCGTTAATTTTTCAGGCACGGTAATGCCGATTTTTCCCGATAAATACTGGCCGGTTAACGAGTCCTGGTTGTTGATAATGTCTTCCAGTGTGCCTTGCGCAATGATGCGCCCGCCATGCACGCCGGCGCCGGGGCCTATATCGACAATATGCTGGGCCGAACGGATCGCGTCCTCGTCATGCTCGACCACGATCACGGTATTGCCGAGGTCGCGCAGGCGAAACAGGGTGTTCAGCAGACGCTGGTTGTCGCGCTGATGCAGGCCTATCGACGGCTCATCCAGCACATACATCACGCCGACCAGACCCGCGCCGATCTGGCTGGCAAGGCGGATACGTTGCGCTTCGCCGCCGGAAAGGGTGTCGGCGCTGCGATCCAGCGTTAAATAGTCGAGGCCGACATTGACCAGAAACTCCAGCCGTTCCTGGATTTCCTTGACGATTTTTACCGCAACTTCGCCGCGTTTGCCGGTCAAGTGAAGATGCGCAAAAAAGTCCAGGGATTTGCGGATCGGGAAACGGGTCAGGTGGTGTAGCGGCAAATCTTCAACAAACACGTTTCTGGCGGAAACATTAAGCCTTGCGCCCTCGCAAACGTTACAGGGTTTCTGGGACAAATATTTGGCCAGTTCATCGCGCACCAGTTGCGAATCGGTCTCGTGGTAACGCCGATCCATATTGGCGATGATGCCTTCAAAGCTGTGGCGTCTCTTTTTGACCGATCCGGTGCCGGTCATGAATTTGAATTCAATCTCTTCATGGCCGCTGCCGTAAAGAATGATGTCCTGGATGTTCTTTGGACAGTTCCGAAAACGGCGCTTCCGGGTCGAAGTTATAGTGTTTGGCCAGCGAGCAGATCATTTGATAATAATAGGCATTGCGCCGATCCCAGCCGCGAATCGCGCCGCCGGCAAGACTGATGTCGGGGTTATGGATAATCAGCTCGGGATCGAAATGCTGGCGCACGCCCAGGCCGTCGCAACTGCTGCATGCGCCTTTGGGATTGTTGAACGAGAAGATGCGCGGTTCCAGTTCGGACAGGCTGTAGCCGCAATGAGGGCAGGCGTAGCGCTCGGAAAACATCAGTTCGGTCGCGTCATCGATGCAGGCGGCGATAGCGATGCCGTCGGCGATGCGCAGAGCCGTCTCAAAGGATTCGGATAGCCTTAAGGCGATGTCGTCGCGGATCTTGAAGCGGTCGACGATGACTTCAATGGTATGTTTCTTTTTTAAATCCAGCACCGGCGGCTCGTCCAGGTCGTACACGGTGCCGTCGATCCGGGCGCGGATGAAGCCTTGGGCGCGCAGGTCGTCGAGCAACTGGATATGCTCGCCTTTGCGGTCGTTGACCACCGGAGCCAGCAGCATCCAGCGCTGATCCTGGGGTTTGCGAGAGCACATGGTCGACCATCTGGCTGACGGTTTGCGCTTCCAGTGAAACCTGATGTTCAGGGCAACGCGGCGTACCGGCGCGGGCATAGAGCAGTCTTAAATAATCGTAGATTTCGGTGATGGTGCCGACCGTGGAACGCGGGTTGTGCGAAGTGGATTTTTGTTCGATGGAAATAGCCGGGGACAGGCCTTCGATATGGTCGACATCGGGCTTTTCCATCATCGACAAGAACTGGCGGGCGTAGGTAGAAAGGGATTCTACATAGCGCCGTTGGCCTTCGGCATAAATGGTGTCGAAAGCGAGCGATGATTTACCCGAACCGGACAGCCCGGTGATGATGATGAGTTGATCCCTGGGCAGGTCAAGATCGATATTTTTCAGGTTATGCGTTCTGGCGCCACGAATGCTGATCGTATCCATTAAATAATTCCGGCAATTTAAACAACCGTATAATATACGTTCAAAGCCGTCTTAACACAAACAGCGTACACTACGCACTGACATTAACCGGTTTTAAATAATGCTCATCAATACATTAAATTCATTCGTTTTTAAATATATTAGATTTATCGAAATGCTCGGCGTGCTGATGCGCATTTTCAGCTTTTCTCTGGTCAGTTGGATGGGCCCGGAAAGTCCGTTTCTGTTCGTCTGGGCTTTTAATACCACCGATGCGGTGATACTTTCCTGGTGCTCGATACTCAAGAAGGATAACGCCTATACCTTGCTGAACGTGTTCTGGATTATGGTCGGCATTGTCGGCATGGTCAGGGCCAGTCAAATTTCAGTCATTGATTTTAAATCCGCCGTGGTTGCACTTTTTAACGCAGGTCATCGCGCTGTTTAGTTAAGCATCAAGCACAAATGAGCAAATGCGGTAAACAAAGCTTGTTATAATGGACGCCATAAAATAGTGAGATAAACCACTGAGTGTAGTACGCATTGTGTCAAACTCAGTAAAAGGTACGCGATGCGTACCCTACATTTTTTAAAATTCTGGTCAAAAAGGAGAAGCTGGTTTTGACAACAATGCAGGACATTACAAGTTCGATGACTTCATCGGAAAAACGCGCCACATGGTCTTTGGCAGGCATTTACGCTTTGCGGATGCTGGGGTTATTTATGATTTTGCCGGTGTTATCTTTATTCGCCGAGCAGCTTGAAGGTTCAACGCCTGCACTGATCGGCCTGGCGATGAGTATTTACGGCTTGCCTCAGGTTCTGTTGCAAATCCCTTTCGGTTTGTTATCGGATCGCTTCGGCCGTAAAAAAATTATTATTATCGGCTTGGTGTTGTTTTTTATCGGTAGCGTGATTGCGGCGCTATCGACAAGCATTTACGGGGTTTTGGTGGGCAGGGCTTTTCAGGGCGCCGGTGCGGTTTCGGCCGTTATCATGGCGCTTGGTGGCCGATTTGACTCAGGAAGTTCATCGCACCAAAGCCATGGCGATTATCGGAATCAGTATCGGCGGATCGTTTGGCGTCGGCATTATTGCCGGGCCTGTTATTTCCGGATTCGGCGGTGTGCAGGGCGTTTTTGGCGTCACTGCGGTGCTTACGCTTCTGGCTATTTTAGCGATTATTTATATCGTTCCGAATCCCCAGCAATCCAAATTGCATCGGGATGCGGAGTTCGTTCCCGAAGAAACGATGCATGTGCTGAAAAATCCGGATTTATTGCGCCTGAATTACGGCATTTTTACCTTGCACCTGATTCTAATGGCTATCTTTGTCGTGGTGCCTTCGTTGATGAGAAACGCGGGATTAATAGCCGGACATGAATGGCAGGTTTATTTGCCCGTTTTTGTTATTTCGATGGCGTTCGCCGTGCCGTTCGTCATTCTGGCGGAAAAGAAACGCAAAATGAAACAGGTGTTTTTGGGAGCCATCGCGGTGTTGATGATGGCTGAATTGGGCTTGTCGGCAGTTCATCAAAACTTGATCGGGATTATAGGCTTCTTGTGGCTGTTTTTTTGCGGCTTTAACCTGCTGGAAGCGACACTGCCTTCTTTAATATCGAAGACAGCGCCGGCTGACTTGAAAGGCACGGCGATGGGCGCTTATTCAAGCTCTCAGTTCATGGGGCTTTTTATGGGCGGACTGGTGGGCGGCTGGTTTAACGGCGAATTCGGAGTCACGGCGGTGTTTTTATTTTGCGCCGCTGCCGCATTCAGCTGGTTGGTGGTGTCCTTATGGATGAAGCCTCCACGGTATGTGGCAAATCTGCTTATTTCGCTGGAACAACTCAGTGAACAGGGCGCAAATGAATTTGTTGCCGAAATGCTTAAGATCAGCGGCGTAGAGGAAGTCACCCTGCATTATGAAGAGGGCTTGGTTTATCTTAAGGTTGATAACCAAAAACTGGATAAAGGCCAATTACAACGTTTGATCACCCGGTATGAAAAGGCTGATACTGACTGGGACAAACTAAGCTGAGTTGGATAGAAAACGGCTAATCTTGTATAATGTTCGGTTATGTGCCGGCTTGATATTCTAGCTGCACTCACTTCTTATTTAAAATTCTCAAGAGAACTCTATGGCGCTGTATTGTGGAATCGTTGGTTTACCCAATGTTGGAAAATCGACCTTATTTAGACGCATTAACCCGTGCGAAAATCGCGGCTGAAAATTACCCATTCTGCACCATTGATCCCAACGTAGGCGTGGTTCCCGTGCCAGACCCTAGAATGGATAAGCTGGCGGAAATTGTAAAACCAGAGCGCACCTTGCCTACGACAATTGAATTTGTTGATATTGCCGGTCTCGTTGCGGGCGCATCAAAAGGCGAGGGTTTGGGCAACCAGTTTCTAGCCAATATTCGTGAAACGCGATGCGATTGCCCACGTTGTGCGTTGCTTTCATGATGATAACGTTATCCACGTCGCCGGGAAAAATTGACCCGATCTCGGATATTGAAGTCATTAATACCGAACTGGCGCTCGCCGATATGGCCTCCGTCGAAAAAGCCTTGCTGCGCGCAACCAAGGCTGCCAGAACCGGCAACAAGGATGAACAGGCAAAAAAAGACGTGCTGGAAAAGGTTTTCAAGCAACTGGCTATCCGGGGAGCCTGCGCGGACTTTGCCTTTAACCGCTGATGAAAAAGCACTGATTAGGGATCTTTGCTTGATGACGCTCAAGCCGGCCATGTACATTGCCAATGTGCAGGATGACGGTTTTGAGAATAATCCGCTGCTGGATAAAGTGAAAGTGCTGGCCGAGAAGAAGGCGCCATGGTTGTGCCGATCTGCGCGGCAATAGAAGCTGAAATAGCCCAGCTGGATGAGGATGAAAAGAAGGAATTTCTTGATGATCTGGGGCTGGAAGAACCCGGCTTAAATCGCGTTGTAAGGGCCGGATATGAATTACTGAATCTGGCTACTTATTTTACGGCGGGTGTAAAAGAAGTCCGAGCCTGGACTATTCCGGTTGGAGCATCTGCGCCGCAAGCCGCAGGTGTTATTCATAGCGATTTTGAAAAAGGCTTTATTCGCGCCGAAGTTATCGCCTATCAGGACTTCATTGATTATAAAGGCGAGCAGGGCGCTAAAGACGCCGGAAAATGGCGTCTTGAAGGCAAAGATTATATCGTTAAAGATGGCGATGTAGTGCATTTTAGATTCAACG
>CAVZRB010000010.1:0-15508 GCA_963777585.1 uncultured Gammaproteobacteria bacterium
CGATGTAAATGCCGTGCCTCCAGCAGGCATCGCAGGCGTTGATGCCTTCCATAATGGCACACCGATTGAAGGCTCAATCAGCGGCGCTGTCGGCATAGGCGCACTGGCAATTGGTAATATTAAATATCAGGCACAAAATCGCTTGTTGAAAAAAATGATCAATAGCGAAAAACCTGTTTATCTTCATTTCGAACATGCTTTTGAAGTGGCTAGAGACTATATCCAATCAAACGCCTAAATCTAAAGTTCAATTGCACCTACAATTAAACCTGTACTAATTAAAAAGGAACTCTAATGGCAAAACGCAGCATTCTTCACATGCTTGATCCCATGCCGAATAACAGCCCATTTGACATCAACATGGCGTTGGATGCTGGATTTGACGTGCTTATGCCTTATAGCAATGTCAAGCTGGACAGTGTACGTGGATTGACTCAAGATGCCATTTTCTCCCGCAGCCCTTCCGGCGTTAAACGCACTGGTATTTTTATAGGCGGCCGTGACTTAGGTTTGGCTATGGACATGTTGAACGCAAGCAAACAAGCCATGGTTCCTTCTTTTGAAGTTTCAGTTCTTGCTGATCCCAGCGGAGCATTCACCACAGCGGCAGCATTAGTTGCCTGTGTTGAGAAAGCGTTGAAAGAAAAACATGGCAAAGAGCTAAGGGACTGTAATGCCATAGTTTTTGGCGGAACAGGCCCCGTAGGCATTGCCACAGGCATTATCGCTTCATTAGCGGGCGCCGAAACAACATTAACCGACCATTTATCGATTGATACAGCCTTAGATATTTCTAAAGAATACAATCGTCGTTTTGGCTCCACACTCAAAGGAACATTGGCCGGTTCTGAAGCAGATAAAGCTCGACTGGTCGCCAATGCTGATATTATCTTTTGCACGGCCAAAGCGGGTATTCAGGTTTTAAGCGCTGACGTATTGAAAGAAGCAACGCGACTGAAAGTGGCGGGTGATATTAATGCGGTTGCGCCGCCAGGCATAGAAGGTATCAAAAATAAAGATTTTGGCACACCGCTCCTTCATGCAATCAATGCTCAAGGCGCAGTGGGTATTGGTGCTTTAGCTGTTGGCAATATTAAATACCAATTACAGCAAACCTTATTACAATCAATGCTGGAAACTGACCAGCCTTTGTATATTGACTTCAGATACGCATTTGACAAAGCCAGAGAAATGGAATTCGCTCTACACGGAAACTAAAGTGATCATGACCTGAAAAAGTTTAGATTTCCAAATAATCTAAACTTACCGTCACCACTAAATCAAAGCAGTATCAATATGGTCGAATTTAACAGCTAAGCGGGTTAATTCAACGTCATTTTTTATTTGCAGCTTATCGTAGAGCCTATAACGATAAGTATTCACCGTCTTGTCACTCAAGGCCAACATTATCGCCATTTCCTTAATAGTTTTACCCTGAAGTATTAAAGTCACCACCTCAGCCTCTCTTTGGGAAAGTCTTGAGAACGGTGATTCATTACTTCCAGGCAACCCCTGAAAGGCTAGATTACTGGCAACCTCCGAACAAAGGTAACGCTTACCGGTCATTACCTTCCGAATTGCATGCTTCATCTCCTCTACCGGCGAGCCTTTAGAAATAAAACCTAAAACACCAAGCTTGAGTAATTGATGAGGAATAGGACCGTCATTATGAACAGATACCGCAATGATTTTTACTTCAGGGTACTGCTGCAAAATTCTGCGACAGGCTTCCACACCACCTATGCCGGGCATATTAACATCCATCAAAACAACATCTGCCGACAAGGAAGCAACTGCATCAACAGCCTCTTCACCCGATTTAGCCATCCCAACAACCGTAATATCTTCAGCAGCATTCAACAATGCCTCGATACCGGTTCGAACAAGCTCATGGTCATCAACCAACAAAACGCTAATCATAAATTATTTTTATTTTTCCGTTAATTAGCTACAAAAACAATTACTTAAAATAAATCACTACCAGACCATCACCAAAATACCATTATAAATATACGTTATATTTTAACAAATATACATGAGTAAATTTTCTTAAATTGGAGTAAGCGGCTCATTTTTCATAATCAACCAAAAATCTATCCATTGATTAACAGTTAACCTCTTCATAATTAGAAGTTTATGACATATCTAATAAATCGATTATAAAAAGAATTCCAAACAAAGTTAATCACTCAATCGCCTTTTAGGTATTCTACTGATCATATTCATCAGCAAGTTTGCAGCAAATGGTCAGTTTTCTTTTATCAATTCGACAGGGCCTTTTATTGTCATTAGAGGCACGATTGCCGCTATATTTTTGACTACCCACTAAACGCGTGGGTTAAACATAGCTTGAAGCCCATCAAACTTATTTTCTTTTATGAATGCTTTAACCCTCAACACGGCTCGCAGTGGAATTTATATAGCTTGCTTCCTCGATTATTTAACAAGTATTCGCAAGTGCTGTACCATATCTGCCTTGAAGCCTCTTTCCTATCAAGAGAGGCAGTGCCTTATAACAAATTACGGGGGAAATAAATGGCTGTTGGTGTTGATGATTTTAAAAAAGCTCTGCAACTATGGGCTAGCGGTGTCAGTGTTGTTACAACACAATCTGAAAAATTTGGCGTTCAGGGCATGACAGTGACTGCATTTTCCAGCGTTTCAATTAATCCTCCTCAGATATTGGTTTGCATTAATGAATCTGCCGATACAGGTGAAGGTATTGATGAAAGCCAGAGTTTTGCCGTCAACATTTTAAATTCAGATCAACAAGCTGTTTCTAATCAATTTGCCGGCGGCTGCAGTCAAGAACAACGCTTTAAAAATACTCCATGGAAAGCTGGCATTACTGGCGCGCCGATCCTGGAAGACAGCCTCATGTCCCTGGATTGTAAAGTCATTGAGAAAGTTCACGCAGGCACTCACTGGATCATTATTGGTGAAGTACAAGAGTGCGTATGCCGTTCTGGAGAACCACTTTTATATTATCGCGGCGCTTACCAGCAACTTAAGATTGATGAGCAATCCGAGTTCTTAGGCAAATAAAACTATACTTCCAAGCTTGAATAAAATAATTATTGATTTCCGTTCAGGCACTATTTAGATAAAATAATTGCTCTAATATCGATATTCTAGCTGCAGTAGAATTATCTTTGAACCTAGTTAAAATGTTTTGCTCTGCTTGCATCTTTAGTGCTACCATTGGTGGCAGTAAAAGTTTGAGCTGGCTTTATTATGAGGCTGGGATTTGTAATGTCGACCAAAATTGGCGAATTTTTTAAGTAAGAGTGTAATATGTCAGAGCAAGTTGTAGGTACCGTTAAGTGGTTCAATGATGAAAAAGGTTTTGGATTTATTGAACAAGAAGGTGGCAAAGATGTTTTTGTTCACCACAGTGCAATTCTCGGCACCGGCCGCAAAACCTTGAGGGAAGGCCAAAAAGTTACTATGGAAGTGACTCAAGGACAAAAAGGTCCACAAGCTGAAAATGTAAACCCAATGTAACAAGCTCGTAAATCAGCCCCAAAAATTGACCGATTTTTGGGGCTGATTAGCACTTAAGATGTTCAAATAAGACACAAGGTATAACCACATTCTTGCCTGAATGACCGCACATATAGATACATCAACGCGATATTTATATACCCAGCCATCGAAAGAAATACCCTTCCTCCGATAACATCCCCACAGAATTTAATTCTCAGATCCAACTCAATATTTCAGTTGAGATCGAGATCGATAAAGCTAACTGCACTGAAAATGTAAATGTTTTTCAAACGGGTCTAAATATAACCCTGAGGATTTTTACTCTGCCAATTCCAGGCATCTGTAACCATATCATCCAGATTTTTTTCTACTTTCCAGTTCAATTCTTTTAAAGCTAATTCGGGATTGGCAAAAAACTCGGCGAGATCTCCGGCTCTTCTGGGAGCAATTTTAAAATTCACTTTCCGTCCCGTTACCCTTTCGAAAGCGCTTATGATTTCCAGAACACTGCATCCTCTGCCCGCCCCCAGATTATAAGCTTTGCATCCGCCTAAGCTGAATTTTTCACTTTCCAGCGCGTCAATCGCTTTGATATGACCTTTCACCAGATCAACGACATGAATATAATCCCTGACACCAGTTCCATCTCTTGTGGGATAATCATCACCAAATACCGATAATTGCTCCAATTTGCCGATTGCAACCTGAGACACATAAGGCATTAGGTTATTGGGAATACCATTGGGGTCTTCACCAATCATGCCGCTTTCATGTGCGCCTATCGGATTAAAGTAGCGCAACAAGGCAATTTTCCAGGGAGATTTAGCCTGAATATGTTTATCTGCCGCAGACAAATCTCTTAGAATATCTTCAATCATGGCTTTTGAACGGCCATAGGGATTGACGGCTCCAAGAGGAAAATCTTCTACATACTGAACACAGGAAGGTTCGCCGTAAACTGTGGCAGAAGAACTAAAGACCAATTGTTTAACGTTGGCCTCAGCCATCACTTCAGCAAGAACCAGTGTTCCGTAGACGTTATTATGATAGTAATTTAACGGCTGCTCACAGGACTCGCCAACTGCCTTTAAGCCGGCAAAGTGCATTACTGTAGCGATGGATTCCTTGGCAAATATCTCAGTTAAAGCCTTTTTATCGCGTATATCCGCTTGATAAAATTGTAACGTTTTGCCGGTTATTTGTTCCACCCGGGACAAAGACTCGATTTTACTATTGGACAGATTATCAACCACGATAACCTGATAGCCAGATTGCAATAACTCAACACAAGCATGACTACCAATATAGCCAGCACCTCCGGTTACCAACACTACCTGTTTGTTCATGCTACTCAGTTATTTTTAATTTTATCAGATGCACACGTCGACTATCTGCTCTAATCACTTCAAATCGCATTGTGTCCACAACAAGACTTTCACCTTTTTTAGGCATGTGTTCAAGCTGACTAACAATAAAGCCGCCAACGGTATCGTATTCATCAGTTGCTAAATGCGTTGAGAAATAGTCGTCAAACTCGTCCATCGGTGTGAGCGCTTTTATCATATACTCATGCGGACCGCGCTGAGAAATATAGCCTTCATCCTCATGCTCGTCGTGTTCGTCCTCAATTTCACCAACGATTTGCTCTAACACATCTTCAATGGTGACCAAGCCCGCCGCCTGCCCGTATTCATCAACGACAATCGCCATGTGATTGCCATTGGTACGCAACTCTTTTAGCAATACATTCAAACGTTTACTTTCCGGAACAACACACGTAGTCCGCATTACTTCCTGAACTTTTAGGGTTTTATTTTCCAAGGCACGAGCAAGTAAGTCTTTGGCTAATAAAATGCCAACCACCTTGCTCCGATCGCCATCAATGACCGGATAACGCGAGTGCCCAAACTCTGTAACCAATGGAAATATAGTTTCCAGTTCGGCATCTTTTGGCACGACAACCATTTGAACGCGGGGAATCATAATATCCCTAACCCGCATTTGAGACACTTGTAAAACACCTTCAATCATAGATAGGGCATCTGTATCCAATAAGTGTTTTTCTCGTGCCTCTCTTAATATTTCAAGTAGATCCTCGAGGTCTTGCGGCTCCCCAGTCAGTAAATGGCTGATCTTATCGACCCAGCTTTTCTGTGGGGAGTTTCTACTTGGGGGTTGTTCGTCACTCATTTGTCTTGCACCTCTATATAGGGATTACTTATTTTCAATTTGTTTAGAATTGCTATTTCTTTGCTTTCCATCCGCTCGGCTTCATCATCGTCAATATGGTCATAGCCTAACAAATGCAATACACCATGCACAATAATATGCGCCCAATGATGCGCCAATATCTTGTTCTGTTCCAGCGCTTCTCTTTCCACTACCGGAGCACAGATTACCAGGTCGCCCAGCAAATTCAGCTCGACACCTTCTGGCACCTCCACCGGAAAACTAAGAATGTTCGTCGGGCCTTGTTTATGGCGATATTGCTCATTGAGCTGAGCGCTTTCCTGTTCATCAACAATACGAACAACAATCTCAGTATCGTGATTCAAGTCAGCAAGTGCTGCATCAATCCAACTTTGAATTTGTTCATGATCCGGCTGACCGGCTGACTTAAATATAGCTTGGATTTCTATTTCGTTCATTGATTGACTTTGTTTTTTTGCTCATACGCTTCATAAGCTGAAACAATGCGTTGAACCAAAGGGTGCCTAACGACATCCCGCACACCAAAAAAAGTAAAACTGATGCCCTCAATATCTTTTAACACTTCAAGCACATGTCGCAAACCGGACATTTTTTCCGAGGGCAAATCAATCTGGGTAACATCACCGGTTACCACAGCAGTTGAGCCAAAACCCACACGGGTTAAAAACATTTTAATCTGCTCGACCGTAGTATTTTGCGCCTCATCCAGGATAATAAACGCATCATTGAGCGTTCTGCCGCGCATAAATGCTAATGGCGCCACTTCTATGATGCCTTTATCGATCATTTTTTCAACCCGCTCAAAGCCCAGCATTTCATACAGGGCATCATACAAGGGCCGCAAATAAGGATCGACTTTTTGCGCCATATCACCCGGCAGGAAACCCAGCTTTTCGCCGGCTTCTACCGCAGGACGCACCAGAATTATTTTCCTGACCTGTTCATTTTGCAGGGCTTCTATAGCACAGGCGACAGCCAGATAAGTCTTTCCGGTTCCCGCAGGCCCGACGCCAAAATTGATGTCGTGAGACATGATTTTTCTCAAATAGTCCTGCTGGTTAAGCCCCCGCCCCCTAATCATGCCACGTTTGGTTTTAATGGCTACGTTCTGTTGTCCCGCTGATTCTGAAGACTCTAAAAGTTCGTCGACCGATGAATCCTGCATGGCCAAATGAATAAGCTCCGAAGTCAGCAGTTCTTGCTCGGTGCTGGCAAATAACTTCTGCATGACAGCGCAAGCCGCTTTAACCGAGCTGTCCGGACCAGTTACTTTAAACTGGTTACCACGATTGGCTATTTCAACCTGAAGACGCGATTCAATCTGCCGCAAATGCGCATCAAATTGACCACAAAAATTGGATAATCTGACATTATCGTCAGGCAATAAGGAAATTTCCTGTGAAATCATGAAGTAGAATCAGTTGTTACTAAGAATTTTATCGACAGAAGAGTCAACTATGCGACCTCGTAGAGAATTGGGCAATGCCTCGGCAATCAGCACATCAACAAACTGTCCGGCCAAGCGGGGATGACCGATAAAGTTAACGACCCGGTTATTCTCGGTTCTACCCTGCATTTGCAAAGGATTCTTTTTGGATTGACCCTCGACCAAGACAGTTTGTACGGTACCAATCATGCTTTGTGATATCGCCATCGTCATTTCGTTAATGCGATTTTGAAAACGCTCCAAACGCTGTTTTTTGACTTCCGCCGGCACATCATCCGGCAAATCAGCCGCCGGCGTTCCAGGACGCTGGCTATAAACAAAACTGAATGACAGATCGAAACCGATTTCTTCAATGAAAGACATGGTTTCTTCAAACTCGGCATCAGTTTCACCGGGAAATCCGATAATAAAATCCGATGACAGGTAAATATTGGGCCGCACTGCACGCAGCTTGCGGATTATTTCTAGGTAGTCAGCCCGGGCATGCCCGCGCTTCATCATTTTCAGGATATGGTCACTGCCGCTTTGTACCGGCAAATGCAAATGGTCAACCAGTTGCGGAATTTCGGCAAAGGCTTCAATCAGACTATCACTAAATTCCATCGGATGCGACGTGGTAAAACGAATGCGATCTATGCCTTCAACCGCCGCCACATAATGCAGCAATAAGGAAAAATCGGCGATATCGCCATCGTCCATTGCACCGCGGTATGCATTAACGTTTTGACCTAACAGATTGACTTCCCGTACACCTTGTTTGGCCAGAGAACTGATTTCAGCGATCACGTCATCCAGCGGACGGCTGATTTCTTCACCACGGGTATAAGGCACCACACAGAACGTACAGTATTTACTGCAACCTTCCATCACAGAGACAAACGCTTTTGGACCTTCTGCTCTTGGCTCAGGCAACGCATCAAATTTTTCTATTTCAGGAAAGGAAACATCAACAACGGATTTTTGCTGATTACGGACTTGATCCAGTAACTGCGGCAATCTGTGCAATGTTTGCGGACCGAAGACGATATCCACATACGGTGCACGCTTCTGGATAGCCGCGCCTTCCTGACTGGCGACACAGCCACCTACACCAATAATCACATCTGGGCGTTTGTCTTTAATCTTGCGCCATTTACCTAAGGCTGAAAATACTTTTTCCTGCGCTTTTTCGCGTATTGAACAGGTATTGAGCAGCAAAACATCGGCTTGTTTCGGATCATCAATCAATTCAAATCCATGTGAAGCGCTGAGTACATCCCGCATTTTATCGGAATCATACTCGTTCATCTGGCATCCATTAGTTTGAATATAAAGTTTTTGTGTCATATTTTTATAGGTAAATCATCCAAAAATCACTGAGGTAATATCCCTCAATTTAAAGCCCGTTTCTTGATTTTATTGAGACGGAATAATAACAAAAAAGCCCGAGGCAATTGACCGGAGCTGAGTACGACTGCATAGATGCAGGAGGCAGAGCACCAAAAGCAGCCGCTTTGGCGGTGCAAGGCACTTGCCTAAATGGTGGCTATTATACCCTGAAGACTGAATAAACAAGTAATTTAGTCCATTTAAAACTCTTCCCACTCATTACTGCCAGACATTATTAGCAATAATTGCATTTTCGACTGGAGTACGCCTACCGGTGGATTTTTACTTACACCTGCCTTTGGCTATTGTTGTTTCTTTTTTGTACCGGTGCCGCATTAATTTATATTAAAAAACGTACGGAAATCCCTGAAACGCTTCATTCATAAAGCACTTATTTTTGCAATAACGCCAAATTTTGGATGATCCAGATAATAAACTTCATTCAGTTTAACCGGCCGTTTTTCATTTAACCTGTAAATAATGGCGCTGCCGGAGCTATCGCTCTGATTAGAGGCGTATTCCAAATCAACCGTCATTTGCATGTTTTGTTCATACTGCATCTGGAGATAGCCATTCAGCTTGCCATCGGCGCTCTGAATATGGACAGGAGCACTCAAACTTCCCTCTCCAGCCGGTTGAATCCACGCAGCATGCAAAATAGGCCGGTAAGCTGAATCTTTCGATAATGCAGCATAACCCTCATTCAGGGTCATATTATCGGCTTTTTTATAGGCCGACAGCTCCGTTAAGGTCGTCGGCCAGTTAATGCGACTGTCAGTCTGATCAAACACCTCGGTATTCGGCATAGCCTGCAAAAATACAATCAGCTCGACTTGATAGGCATTGCCTTCGGCGAACAAATTACTGCTGAAAAGTCCCAGTATTGCCGCCAGGCTATAAGCCTTCATTGTAGTCATTCTCATACCCTCTATTTCTCAACAACCGTTAATTTTTCCAGCAACTCATTAATAAACTCAATCTTCTGTTCTGTCGTTTCAAACGGCTTTATAAACCTTAACTTATCCGCACCATCAAATTTATAGCATTGCGCCTGGGTTTGTATCAAGGTAATCAATTGTTCGGCATTAATGTTGGGCTCCGCGGTAAAGATAATGCGTCCGCCTCCTGCATTGGCTTCTATTTTCTTGATACCCAGTTTTTCAGCCTGTTGCTTTAATTCGGTGACGCTGAACAAGGTTTTCACCGGCTCAGGCAACAGGCCGAAACGGTCTATCATTTCCACCTGCAATTCGTGTAAATCGGCTAGCGTTTCGGCACTGGATATGCGCTTATACAACACCAGACGGGCATGAATATCCGGCAGATAATCTTCCGGAATGAGTGCGGCTGCTTGCAGATCGACTTCCGGCGCCTCTGTCCATCGGCGTATCGAGTTCCGGCTGTTTGCCTGATTTTAAGGCATTGACAGCGCGTTCCAGCAATTCGGTGTACAGGGTAAAACCGATTTCCTGAATTTGACCGCTTTGGTCATCGCCCAGTAATTCACCGGCGCCACGAATTTCCATATCATGTGATGACAACATAAAGCCTGCGCCTAAATCACCGGATGCTTCAACCGCTTCCAGCCGTTTAATGGCATCTTTGCTCATTAAGGATTTTGGCGGCACGATAAAATAGGCGTAGGCCCGGTGATGAGAACGCCCTACCCGGCCGCGCAATTGATGCAATTGCGCCAGACCCAATTTATCGGCTCGATCGATGATAATGGTGTTGGCGCTGGGAATGTCGATACCGCTTTCAATAATGGTGGAACACAACAACAGGTTAAAGCGCTGATGATAAAAATCCAGCATGATGCGTTCCAGTTCGCGCTCCGGCATTTGTCCATGCGCTATTTCAATCCGCGCTTCCGGTATCAGCGCGTGCCAGTTCCCTCGCCATTTTGTCCATGCTTTTAACTTCATTGTGCAGAAAGAACACCTGACCGCCGCGTTTGATTTCACGCAGACAGGCTTCCCTGATCTGTGCATCTACCCATTCGCTAATAAAGGTTTTGATGGCATGACGGTTAGGCGGCGGACTGGCAATAATGGAAATATCCCTTAAGCCCGACATCGCCATATTCAAGGTCCGTGGAATAGGCGTTGCGGTCAGCGTCAGAAAATCCAGTTCACTACGCAGTTTTTTGAAGTGCTCTTTTTGCCGCACGCCAAAACGGTGTTCTTCATCAATAACCACCAGTCCCAGCGCTTTAAACTTAAGTTCCTTGGACAATAAGGTATGCGTACCGATAACAATATCGACTTTGCCCTGCGGCCAATTCTTCGGCAATCTCTTTTTGCTGTTTGGGGCTGACAAAACGCGACATGCACTTCGACACGCACCGGCCAATCGGCAAAGCGGTCGCGAAAATTTTGATAATGCTGCTGCGCCAGTAAAGTAGTCGGTACCAATACCGCCACCTGTTTGCCGTTTTGCACGGCAATAAACGCCGCCCGCATGGACACTTCGGTTTTACCAAAACCGACATCGCCGCAAATCACCCTGTCCATGGGATGAGGACTGGCCATATCTTCCAGTATGGTTTCAATGGCGGTCTGCTGGTCGGGCGTTTCTTCAAAGGGAAAGGCATCGGCAAAAGCCTGATATTCGGCATCTTCAATAACAAAAGCATGACCTTGCTTAAGCGCTCTTTTGGCATGAATTTCCAATAATTCCGCAGCGACATCCCGGATGCGTTCTATGGCTTTTTTCTTGAGTTTACTCCACTGATCGCCGCCCAATTTATGCAAAGGCGCGTTTTCCGGACTCACGCCGGTATAGCGGCCAATCACATGCAATGACGAAACCGGTACGTAAAGCTTGTCGTTATGGGCGTATTCCAAAGTCAGGAATTCCGCCGTAATGCCGCCAACCTGCAGGGTTTGTAAGCCCAAGTAGCGGCCAACGCCATGTTCCTGATGGACAACCGGTGAACCTATCGTCAACTCATTAAGATTATTGACGATATTTTCCAGCTCACGCGCCGCGGATTTACGCCTTCTGCGCCGTTGCAGGACTTTTTCGCCGGAAAGCAGGCTTTCGGTGATGATGGCAATCGCAGGATTATCCAGCCATAAGCCATACTCCATCGGCGCGACAAGAATGCAAGGCGACACTTCGGACTTGTAGAAATGCCTGCCAGCTTTCCACCGGCTTGACGGTGATTTTATAGGATCTTAGTTTGTCAATCAGGCCTTCTCTGCGCCCGGCCGATTCAGCAACAAACAGTATTTTACCCGCGAAATCTGCTGATAAATTGCTGTAAAGCCTGAGCCGGCTCATTCAGCTTGGCATCCAGGGTTACATTAGGCAGCGGATGACAGGTGAAAGCGATGCTCTCGTCTGTCTGCTTGTTATCCAAGAGTAATACGCGCAAATGCCGTTGTTCTTTGGGTCAACTCCTCAGCCGATAAAAACAGGAGTTCAGGCTTCAGTAATGGGTCTTTCAACATCATATTTCCGTTGCTCAAAACGCTCCTCGGCTTCTGCATAAAAAGCCTGTGCAGTTGCGTTAAAAGTATCTGACGCCACTAAAACCGCTGTCGACGGCAAATAATCAAACAATGTCGCCGTTTGTTCTACAAACAGCGGCAAATAGTATTCAATGCCGCTGGGCGCAATGCCTTTACTGACATCCACATACAAGGTATTTTTGGGCGAAGTTTCCGGAAAACAGGTTCTGAATGCCTGGCGAAAATGCTTGATGGCCTCATCGGTAAACGGAAATTCCCGTGCCGGGTACAATTGAATCTGGTCGATTTTTTCCAATGACCGTTGTGTTTCAGGATCAAAAGTGCGAATGGATTCAATTTCCTCATCAAACAATTCAATGCGAAAAGGCACTTTGCTGCCCATCGGAAACAAATCAACAATCGCACCCCTGACCGCAAATTCAGCATGTTGATAGACTTGCGACACGCACTGATAACCGACGCTTTCCAGCTTGAGCCTGTTTAGCTCCAGATTAAAATCATCGCCGACTTTAATGGCAAAACTGTTGGCTAAAACATGCTCTCTCGGCGCCAGCCGATGCATTAACGTGGTTACCGAAACCACCAGCGCGCCGCGTTTCACCTGCGGCAATAAAGCCAGCGTTTTCAAGCGTTCCGAGATAATTTCCGGCAGCGGTGAAAAAACATCGTAAGGCAGTGTTTCCCAATCGGGAAAATGCAAAATAGGATGCTCGCCCTGCAAAAAAAACGCCAGCTCATGCTCAAGACGCAAGGCGGTTTGATTATCAGGCGTAACAATCACAAACAGACGATTTTCATTTTTAATGGCAGAAGCCAAAGCCAGGGAATCACCGCAGCCGGTTAAACCTGTCCAAATGACAGCCTGGTCTTTTGATTGTGGAACGTTGGGGGAGAAAATTAGATGTGTTAGCCATTAAAAAATCTTATATCCCGTTCCCACGGCTGCGTGGGAATATGCAGTTAAGGCGCGCCGCGCCACGAATCACAGCCAGTCCGTATAAATCTGGAATCATCACAATTATAGGCTGCATAGATTTAAAATTCCTGAGTCGGACGGATTTGTATCCACAGCGAATAAATAACCCCGTCCGCAATGTTCAGCTTACAAAGTATAGTATGGTGGGCAAATAGCCTTATCATTTGCCCACCATTTTCCATTAAATAATAGTGGGCAGAAAAGCGCTGCCTATCCTTGGTTCCGTTTCCATGACGTACAGCGAACGAGTTTATCACTCGTTTCGTAATGTTTCATGTACTGATAAACTTTATCCACATTGTTTTGTGTTTGCTGGTTTGGTTCAAGTCTCTTAGGCTTGGTGCGTTGTACGCGCTATTTACACAGCTTGAAGGGCACAAAAAATGCTAACAGCCTGAATCGCGGCGCGCATAGGAATAAAAAATCTCCCGTTTTTAAATAGTACAAAATCTCCCCCGCTATTCCTCCATGAATGTTAGGTCTTACGATGTAAACACCAGCCTACGCACTCATTAAAATTTAATGTTGATTTGATTATTTTTTAAGTTTTTCGGAGGAAATAATAACGTCATAATTAAGAATGGCTTAATTTTTAGCTGCTAGCATGATTCCGGTTTTAGATAAGGGAATCACAATTTTTATGGGCTTTTTTTCAAGAATTAAGTAACGTATTTGATTCTGCTACATGTAGTTTTTCTTATCTTGAAATCAATAGCTACGGGTGATATTTAATAATATCACCCGTAGATTTTATTTTGTAATGCATGAGATTTAATTTATGAATAAAACCAATATGCTCAGAAGCCTTTTTTCTGTCATGCTGCTGTTAACCATTACTGTCGCAAGCACTGCTGGTGCCTTTGAAGTAGGGAACGACGTTCCAGCAGGCAATAACCCAAGCTCCGTAGCTAAGGGTGACTTTAACGGAGATCAAAAACGGGATCTCGCCGTTGCCAATTACGCCAGTAAAACTATCTCAGTGTTGTTAGGTGACGGTAATGGCAATTTTGGATCGCCTACTAAATTTAGTGTGGGGTCTAATCCGCGGCTGGTTCGTTCAGCAGACCTGAACGCTGATGGTAAGACTGACTTGATAGTAGCCAACTATGGTAGTAGCAACCTTTCGGTGTTGTTAGGTGCTGGCAATGGCACCTTTAAAGCGGCAATCAACTATCCTACCGGCGCCACTCCCTACTCATTCGTATTGTCCGATTTCAACAGTGACAAGATTTTAGACGTTGCGGTCGCCAACTATTCGACCAATACAGTCTCCTTACTACAGGGAAAGGCCGACGGAAGTTTTCTGCCGCCATCGGCCCTCGCTGTTGGCAGTCGGCCCAGTTCACTAGTTGACGGTGACTTTAATAAAGATGGCAAGATGGATCTTGCCGTCTCAAACTATGGCGGTTCTGTAACGATCTTGCAGGGTAATGGCGCGGGAAAAATCCTTAAAAAAACAAATTTGATTGTTGGCTTAGGGCCTTATTCAATTACCGCAAAGGACTTCAACCGGGATAACAATCTCGATCTAGCTGTCACCAAATACAGGGGCGGCAGCATCGCCATTCTTCTTGGCAAAGGTGATGGCAATTTCTTTCCCGAGCGTCAACTAGCCGCCGGCGCTTATCCCTGGCCAATAGAAAGCGCGGACTTCGATGGAGACGGCGCACTTGACATAGCGACAACAAATTTTTCAAGCGCGACTTTATCGGTGCTACGGGGAAAAGGTGATGGTAATTTTTTCCCTCGTGAAATCTATCCGGTAGGAAACGGCCCCGCTTCCATCGCTGTTGGTAATTTTGATGCTGACCAGCGCCTCGATCTGGCAGTTGCCAATCATTACGATGGCAGTGTCTCGCTCCTATTTGGTGAGAATACCGCAACTCCACCTGTTACGCCTCCTCCGGCTACCCAGCCACCTCCAACACAGCCACCTACTACAACGCCCCCACCCAGCACGGACGTAGCAGCAATAGAGCAGAGCGTTTATCAGAAAATTAACGCCTATCGTGCCTCCCGTGGCTTACCGCATTAACGCTGAATGGTACTATCAGTGAACCAAGCGCGGATTCACAGTCAGAATATGGCATCGGGTAAAGTAGCTTTTAGTCACATAGGTTTCGAGACCCGCATTCAAACGCTATCCCAAACCATTTCCTTTAATAGTGCAGCCGAAAACGTTGCTTCTAACTGGGGTTATAGTGATCCGGCTGCTACAGCTGTAACAGGCTGGCTGAACAGTCCAGGACATCTCGCCAATATTGTCGGAAATTACCGATTGACAGGGATCGGCGTGGCGAAAAGTAGCTCGGGGCAGGTCTATTTTACCCAGATATTCTTGAATTAAATCCTCTGATCGAGACAATAACCAGTGATTTGGCCTGAACCCCTTAAATCATTGCCGACCCATTTCACGGGCCGTCCGAGCCGGCTCGCCGCGAGGCGTTTGCCGCGAAGTATTCCGGGTAGGCCGGGCCGCGCACGCCGAAGCTGCCGCCGACGTCCTGGGTGGCGACGACGATCTTCTCCTTGTCGACGCCGCCC
>CAVZRB010000011.1:0-53259 GCA_963777585.1 uncultured Gammaproteobacteria bacterium
ACGCCGTTCTTGCCCTTGGTGATGTTCTTGGCGCCGAGGATCTTGGTGGCAAGGCCGACCTTCACGCACGCCGGGGCGGGCAGGGGCGCGGCGATGGTCACCGGCGTCTGGACGACCGGCGCGATCACCGGGTTCTCCGGCCCGGGCGTGGGGTCGCCGCCACCCGGAGGCGGCGGGCAGCCGTCCGTGCTGTTCAGGCTGAGGTTCCAGCCGGCGAGGTTGAAGCCAGTCGAGGGCGGCCGTGTCCTCGATGATCAGCTTCCAGGTCCCGTTGGGGTCCTGGCCGATGGCGCCGAGCGAGCCCTCGGGGACCATCTGCGAGCCAGGACCTGGCCGGGGCTCCACGCGGCCCGGGTGATGAAGTTGGTGGCCGAGTCGTTCCAGGTGGTCTTGAGCGACTGCACCGAGCCGGCGCCGCGGTGGTTGCTGAGCAGCACCGTGGTGCCCTGGGGCGACACGAGCCGCATGGTGAGCTCGGCCGGGTCGAGGGTGTGCTCGAGGTTGGTGAACACGTAGACGTCGGTGAGGTACTTCTTGGCGCCCGGACGACCACGGTCTTCTCGAGGACGCCGGTGCCGGGCGCGTCGGCGAGCGAGCCGCCGTCGCCGGTGGCGACCGTGACGGCCGCGGCCGGGGTCGACTCCGAGGTGGTGAAGTCCAGGCGGAAGCCGCTGAGCGTGCCGGTGTCGCCCGCGCCGTAGTCCCTCGCCGAGGGTGTAGACGCCGTTCGGGTCGTCGCCGATGAACGTCGCGAGCGACCCTTCGGGGGAGAGCGTCACCTGGGTGCCGTTGACGTTCAGGTCCTCGTTGGCCTCCGAGACCGTCTTGGGGGCCGAGTTCGTCCCGGCCGTTGCCGTTGTAGCCGTTGGCGCCGGCACGGCCGCCCTTGACGGCGCCCACCAGCACGAGCGACTTGCTGCCCTTGGTCAGGGTGATCTCGAGCTCGCGGTTGACCGGGTGGGTGATGTTGGTCACCACGTCCAGGTCACGGATGGTGCCGGTCTTGCCGCTCACCGTGATCGAACGCTGCACCGAGGCACCGGGGGTGTCGGCGCAGGGAGGTGGGGGGGTCGGTCACCGGCGGCGGCGGCGCGGGCGTCGCGTCCGGGATCGCCACGGCGCTGCTCACGTTGGCCGAGAACTTGGAGTAGGCCGAACAGAAGGGCGCGGGATCGGGCGCCGCCGCCATGGCGGACTGTGCCATGACCCCGCCGAGGGCGAGCGAGGCGGCCGCAGCCCCCGCCACCCGTCCGATGTACTTACACTTCTCCGTGCCTCACGTCTCCGCTCCCTTGGGTGACTATCCAGGTCACGGACGATGATGTGGCAGGGGGCACGAGGCTGCGCCCGCCGTCCGGGGGATCGCCCCTCACCGATGGGTGGGGGCCCGGCTCCGAACGGGTCGGTTTGTTCTGAGGGAACGTCCAGAGCCGCCCGGGGACGGCTCTGGTGTAGGCGCTCAGTACACGCTGCGCGCCGGGACCCGCCAGTTCGCGGCGCTCCAGAACGTGGGCACCCGGACGATCCCGCTCCAGTCGATGCCCGGAGGCATCCCGGTCGCGTCCGTGTACCACCACGACCCGTTCGCACCGGTGCCGTCGCGGATGATCGCGCCGTAGTCCTTGACGGCGCGCCAGAACACCAGCGCCGCGCGCAGGGTGTCGCCGAGAAGCGCGCGCGCAGCGTCGCCTCGATCTGATCCCAGGGCATCGTGATCTGGAACCGCGCGCCCATGGGCACCGTCAACCCGTACGCCTTCGACTCCGAGGACCGCGCCGGGGCCCGGAACGAGCAGGCTGAGGATGTTGTTGCCGAGGGCGACGCCCACGGCGTGGGGGATGACGCCGGCCGCCAGCTCCTCGTTGAGGACGACCCCCACCGAGCTGAACAGACCCCAGGCGGTGCCGTTGCCGCGGAACGGCGCGTCCCCGTCGATCCGCGCCGAGCCCGTGGTCGAGCTGCCGATGCGGCCGTCCGAGAAGGTGAGGCTGCCGTCGGTCCAGTACCGGGTCACGAGGTTGGTGGAGCCGTCCGGCGCCACCGCGTTGTAGACCTCCATGGTGTCGTCGGCGCCCCCGCCGCCGAACGGCGTGCCGTCGCGGATGTAGACCCGGGTGCCGTCGATCCCGGTGTAGACCGGGTCGCCGGGGCCCCCCTGGAGGCGGGTGGGGCTGTTGGAGCCGCCGATGTTCTTGGACACGCCCATGAACGCGCTCACCATCGTGGCGGAGTTGGGTCCGGTGGGCTCGCCGGCGGGATCGCCTGGCGCACCCCGGCGTTGGGCCACGGGTTGGCGAAGAGGCCGCCGCTCACGCTCGGCGGCGGTGCCGGGGCCGGGGCCGGGGTGGAGTTGTCCACGGTCACGGTCCGGGTGACGGTGGTCGCGTTGCCGAGGGTGTGAAGACAGGCGGTCACGGCGAGGACGTGCGCCCCGGCCGCGGCCGTGGTCGTGTCCCACGACGTGGCGTAGGGGCTCGACGTGTCGGTCGCGACCAGCGCGCCGTCGATGCGGAACTCGACCCGCCCGACCCCGCTGGGGTCCGAGGCGGTCGCGGCGACCGAGACCGTCCCGGAGAGCGACCCGTCCGCGCTCGGGCCGGCGATGCCGAGGGAGGGGCCGGCGGTGTCGGCCGCCGGCGGGGGCGCCGGCGTCGGGGTCGGGGTGGGGGTGGGCGTCGGGGTGGGCGTCGGGCTCAGGGACAGAACGAGACAGGGACCGTCGCCGTGAGTCGCGCCGCGTCGATCAGGAACGCGTCCCCCGCGCCCGCGCTCGACTGGCTGACGCGCAGGTCGAGGGCATTGCCGGTGCCGGCCGCCGTGCGCGTGACGGCGACCCGCTGCCAGGCCTGGGAGAGGACCAGCGCCGGGCGACGCCGTGTCGCCCACCAGGGCGCCGCCGGCGTCCGCTCGCGCAGCTTGATCTGCAGGGGCCTGCCGACCGACGAGGGGCTCGCCGCCCGGGCCCACGCCTCCGCGGCGTAGACCGTGCCGGCGGCCGTCGCGGGCACCGTGGCCGAGGGCGGCCAGCGTGAAGTAGCCGAGGGTGGAGGTGTTGGTGGCACGGACCGCGTAGGCGCCGTGGGGGGCGTCCGCGACCGGCACGCTGGCGACTACCGCCCCGTAGCCGGTCCACCCGGTGGCCGAGCCCTCGAACGACGCGTTGGTGAGCAGACCGCCGTCGAAGCCCGGCGCCGGGGCGGGTGCCGGCGCGGGCGCGGGGGGGGGGCGCCGGCGCGGGCGCGGGCACGGTGGTCGCCTCGGCCAGCGTGGCCCCGTCGGCGAAGAAGAAGTGGCCCGAGGCGGCGCCCGACTGGCTCACGCGCAGGTCCAGGCTGCCGCCGGCCGTGCGCGTGGTCGCCGAGACCGTGATGCGGCGCCAGCTGGTGCCCAGCCCGAGGGACGCCGAGACCGTGTCGGCCACGACGACGCCAGGCCGCGTTCCACTCGCGCAGCTTGATCTGGATCGGCCGGCCGGCCGAGGAGGCGCTGCCCGCCTTGACCCAGATGCCCGCGCCGTAGCGCGCGCCCGCGGCGAGGGGGCCGACGCGCGTGGACTCCTCCAGGACGTAGCTCGATCCGGAGCCGGCGCGCGACACCTTCACCACGTACGCCCGTCCGGAGCGCCGGCCTGCGCGACGCGCGCGAGCGTGGCCGAGTACCCGCTCCATCCGGCGGTCCCCGCCTCGAACGACCCGTTGATGCCGGCGCCGTCCGCGGCGGCGATGCGGATCCCGTCCCGCACCAGGCGCACGGCGTCAACGGCGACCGCGTCGCCGCGCCGTGCCCGGCGCTGGGTGACCACGACCTCGAGGCGGCCCCCGTTCGCCCACGGCCGGGCGGTGACCGCGAGGCGGCGGAAGGCCCGGCCCAGGGCGACGGGCGGTGAGGCCCAGCGGCGCACCACGCGGCCGTTCTCCGCGCGCTGGACCACGGCCAGGATGGCCGGGGCGCCCACCGAGCCCGCGGCGTCCGCCCGGACCCGGCCTCGGCGCGGTAGGTCCGCCCCCGCCCGGTGTCGGCGCACAGCCCCCGGCGACGAGCGACATGGCCCCGGCGCCGGAGGGGCGCGCGAGGCGCGCGACCCGGCGCCCTTGGGCGCGTCGGCCGCCCGCACCCGGGTCAGCCGGCCGCCGGCCGGGCCCATCCCGCCGTACCGCTCTCGAACGAGGCATCGAGCGCCAGGCCGCCCCGTGGGATCGTCGGCGGCGATGGCCGGAGCGCAGGCCGCTCCGAGGCCGAGGACGAGCACGAGGCCCGCGCGCCGGGCGCGGCGAACCTGCCGAAGGGGCTGGCGGCATGGAGGGTTCCTTCCCGTCCGTCGTCCGGGGCCCGTGAGCGGGAGTCGGCTCGTCAGACTGTGTGGGCACGACGCCAATCCGAGCGTCGTTTCGTTTATCGTCCCGACGCGCCCACCCCTTGAGGGGGCTTGCGGAAAATTGTGATGAGCGCCACCGAGAACCACTCAAACGGCCACGTCGCCCCCACCGGCCCCCCGGTGATGATCGTGGACCTCTTGAAGCGCTTCGGGGGCGCCGACGTGCGCGTGCTGCAGCTCGCGACAGCGCTGCGGGCCGCCGGCGTCCCGTTCGCGGTGGCGACGCTCTCCGGGTCGCCCCTGCACCGGCGGCTGGCCGCCGCGGGCATCCGCGACTGGCCATAGGCCGTCGCCGCGGCGACCCCCGCATCGTGCTCAACCTGGTCCGCGTCCTGCGCCGCAACGGCTTCGGGGTGATCGACGCCCAGAACCCGCAGTCGCAGCTGTGGTCCCTGCTCGCCGGGCTGGTCGCGCACATGCCGGTGCGCGTGACCACGGTGCACTCGCAGTACATGGCCGAGCACGGCGGCTCGGCCCGCGGCCGCTTCTACGAGGGCGTGCTGCGCCTCAACCGGCTCCTCGGGGGGCGCTTCGTGGTGGTCTCGGAGCCGACGCGCGCGTACGTCGCGTCGCTGGGGTGCCCGCCGCGCGCACGGCCCTCATCGCCAACGCCGTCGCCGGCCGCCCCCGATCCCGCGGGACGCGCGGCCGCGCTCGGCGACTGGCCGCCGGACAGCCTCGTCGTCGGGGTGGTCGCCCGGCTCGAGCCGGTGAAGGGCGTCGCCGACCTCATCGAGGCGCTCGCCCTGGTGGCGCCCGACCTGCCGCGCCTGCGCCTCCTGGTGGTGGGCAACAGCCGCAGCCGCGGGGCGCTCGAGGCGCAGACGGCCGAGCTGGGGCTCGGCGACCGGGTGCGCTTCACCGGCTTCCGGGACGACGTCGGGATCCTCCTGTCGGGGCTGGACGCCTTCTGCCTGCCGTCGCACTCGGAGGGGCTCCCCTTCGCCCTGCTCGAGGCGTGCGCCCACCGGCTCCCCTGCTCGTGACCGGGGTGGGCGGCATGGACGAGCTGCTCGACGACGGCGTCACCGCGCGCGTTGTCCGGCCGGCCGACCCGGCGGACCTCGCACCGGGCTGCGCGCGCTGGCCGCGTCACCCGACGAGAACGCCGCGATGGCGGAGCGGGCCCACCTGCTGGTGGCCGAGCGGTTCAGCGTCAACGCGATGATCGCCGCGACGCTGGACACGTACCGCTAGGCGCGGCTGGGGATGACCTTGCCGATCAGGTACTCCAGGGCGTCGCGGGCGACGACCCACAGCAGGGCGATGTAGACGATCCCGCCCACCACGGCGCCGACCAGGATCGTCGGCCAGGGCGACGAGAGCGCCTGCATGACGCCCCACAGCGCGGCCGCCGTGGCGCCGGCGGCGACCAGCGGCACCCAGAAGGTCCCCAGCATGGTGATCAGGCGCACCCCGATGACGCGCGAGGCCATCACCAGGGCGATGGCGGCGAACACGACGGTGATGATCGTCAGGACCACGGCGACGGCGTTGATCCCGCGCGAGGCGATCAGCGCGATGCCGACGTAGAGGACGATCGTGCGCGGGATCGCCAGCTTCAGCAGGATCGAGGCCCGCCCGGTGACCTTGAAGATCGTCCCGCCCGGGATCTCGAGGGCCAGGATGACGCCGTAGATCGCCATGATCTGCATCGGCACGACCGCGCCGCCCCACTGGTCCCCGAACACCGCCAGGATGATCGGCTCCGGCCATCACGATCAGGCCCACCGCCAGAGGCGCCGCGATGATCATCGTGAAGCGCAGCGAGGTCAGGAACACCGACCCGAGCTTGTTCGCCTCGACCTTCGTGTACGCCGGGAACAGGACCTGGCCCGCGACGATGGACAGGTTCACCACGAGCAGCTGGGGCAGGCGCTGGCCGAGCGAGTACAGGCCCAGGGGCACCGGGCCCAGCTGGCGGCCGATGATCAGGGGATCCGCCGAGACCGAGATGCCGTGCAGCACGTCCACCCCGGTGAGCGTGCCGCCGAAGGTGAACAGCTGGCGCGCGTACCGGCGGTTGGGGAGGCACGGAAGGCGCGGATAGCCACGGCACCATCACCCAGAGCATGGCCGAGAGCACGAAGGTCCCGACCAGGTAGCCCAGCACGAGGCTCCATGCGCCGAAGCCGATGAACGCGAGCACCACGCCCAGCGTGCCGCGGACGGCGACGTTGGTCAGCTCCGAGATCGTCCGCGCCCGGAAGTTCATGCTCTTCTGCGCCAGGGCGTACTGGGTGGCCCCGAGCGCGCGCAGCGGGAAGTTGAGCGACAGCGCCGCCAGCAGCGGCAGGACCGCGGGCTCCTCGAAGAAGTCCGCCACGAAGGGCGAGCAGACGAGCGTGATCAGGCAGCCGGCGAGGCCGATCCCGAGGCCGTAGATGAAGACCGTGTTGGCCCGGTCGGCGATGTTCTCCTCCTTGCTCACGACCAGCGCCTGGCCGAGGCCGAAGTCGCCGACGGTCTCGAGCAGGGTCGTGAAGGTCAGGGCGAGGGCGACCAGGCCGAAGTCGCGCGGCGACAGCAGCCGCGCGAGGACCGCGATCGAGATGAGCACGAGGATCCGGCCGCCGACGTAGGAGCCGTCGCCCAGAAGGCACCGCGGACCGTCGTGGTCCCGAGGCTCTTCTCCTTGGTCTCCTCGCTCAACGAGGTCTCCCCCGTCGCGACCCAACGGCAGCGCGGCGCGCCGTGCCCCATCACCGCACGGGGTCCCAGCGGATGCTCTGAGCCCGGCGCAGGCCCCTGACGAGGCCGATGCCCACGGAGTAGTTGCCGAGCAGGAACTGGCCGCAGGCGCGGGCGAGCGTGCCGGCGGGACCGGGCGGGCGCACGTCCGCGATCGAGGCGAGACCGAGGGTGTACCCGGCCACCTGGATCAGGGCGAACGCGCGGTCAGGCTGCCGCCGCGAGGCGGCCAGCGAGGACAGGAGCACGACCGGCAGGAGCACCGGCAGCGCGAGGCGCCCGTACTTGTGCGACAGCACCCGCCAGCGGAAGCCCCAGGGCAGCCCGCGCAGCTCGGAGGCCATCTGCAGGCGCCCGGCCCATACGCGCGAGCGCCGGGCGACCTCGGCCTTGTGGCCGATCGCCGGCTCGGTCGAGCCCGCCGCGGGCTCATAGATGGCCCGCCCGCCCTGGCGCGCGAGGCTGCACAGCAGCCAGAGGTCGTGAACGACCGCGTCCTCCGGGAAGGGCGTCAGCATCTCGCGGCGCACGGCCATCAGCTCGCCGGACATGGCCGCGACGCTCCCGGTGCGCGTCTCGAGGCTGCGGATGAGCCCCTCGTAGCGGTCGTAGGCGCTCTTCTCCTCGCCGCGGCGGCCGGCCACGGCGGAGATCGACGGGTCCGAGAAGTGGCGCAGGGCGGCCACCAGGCTGCCCGGCTCGAGCAGGTTGTTGGCGTCGGTCATCAGGATCACGTCGCCCTCGGCCGCGGCCACGCCGCGGTTGAGGGCGGCCGGCTTGCCGCCGCGCTCCTTCGAGAACAGCACCAGGGCGTCGGGCCGCGCCGCGCGCGCCAGCTCGGCCGTCTCCTCGTCGTCGTCAACGACCGCGATGATCAGCTGCAGGCGGTCGGCCGGGTAGCCCTGGTCCTCGAGGGCCCGCAGCTTCTCGGCCAGCTCCTCGCGCTCGCGGTACGCCGCGATGATCACGGTCACCCGCGGCAGGTCGTCGCCGGCGTCCCACGGGCGGCGCAGCAGCAGCGAGAGGGTCGCCGGGTAGCCGACCAGCACCCAGGCGGTCGCGGCCCCGGAGAGCCAGAAGACGGGTCGGGCGATGCTCATTCGGCGTGGTCTCCGAGGAGGGGTGACCAGGATACCGGACAGCAGCAGGGTCCCGGCGAGAAGGCCGAGCCGCGCCCACAGGTACTCGGGGAAGGCCTGGTGCAGCAGGACGGCGGCGCACAGGTAGCCCACCAGCCCGGCGATCAGCGCCTCGGTGCAGGTCCAGCGCGCACAGAGGCCCATCGCCAGCAGCCGCGACCGTGCGCGCAGCCCGCACCACAGGCCGGTGACGATCATCCCGACGAAGGCGAGCAGGCCGAGGGTGCCGGTCTCGGCGGCGGCCTGCAGGTAGCTGTTGTGCGCGTTGCGCTCGGCGCGCGCGTCCAGGCCGATCTTGGCCGCGTAGGTGCGGTAGTTGGCCGGGAACTCGCCCGCCCCGATGCCGAGCACCGGGTGGTCGCGCCACATCTCGAACGCCGCGATGTTCTCGCTCAGGCGCCCCCGGAACTCCGCCGTCTGGGAGGGGTCGTTGATGTTGCGCAGCTGCTCGAACCGCTGGGTGGAGCCGGTGAGGACGACCGCCATTATATGTACCTTAACAGATAGTTAGATCGAATTATTTTCGTATAACTACTTAGGTAATGATACGTATAGATATCAGCTTGTATTGTCTTTATTATTGCTATCAATAATGCGCACAATGTGTGTCGCCGAATGGCTGCTTTTAATTTTTAAGCAATTTGTAACAGCATCCAAACGTGCGATCAAAACGCTATATCAAAACAGCTTATACCGACTTTCAAGGGTTTGAATAACTCTTTTTTAGGCCATAAGAGGACAAGCCAATGAACAGACAACCCGCTGTAGCAGGCTCTTTTTACCCTGCAAATCCGCAACAACTTGCATCAAATGCTGGACCAATACCTAAATGATGCTGAATCGAGTGCGAAAGTTCCCAAAGCCATCATCGCGCCTCATGCCGGCTACATTTATTCAGGCCCCATTGCCGCAACCGCTTATGCACGATTAAAAAAAGCCCATGACCTGATAACCCGGGTTGTTCTCATCGGCCCATCCCATCGTGTCGCTTTCAGGGGGCTGGCCGTGAGCAAAGCGCAATCATTCATCACACCTTTAGGCTCTATCGCTGTTGACCAGGAAGCCGTAGAGACTATAGTCAAACTGCCTTTTGTAGAATACCTTGAGCAGGCGCATACCTATGAACACAGCCTGGAAGTGCATTTGCCTTTTTTACAGGAAATGCTGGATGACTTCAAGATTGTTCCCATTGTCGCCGGCGACGCATCACCGGAACAAGTCAGCCAGGTTATCGATGCGCTGTGGGGCGGTGATGAAACCTTGATTGTTATCAGTTCTGACTTGAGTCATTATCACGATTATGCAACCGCAAAACAGCTTGACAAAGCAACCAGTGCAACAATCGAACACCTGCAATATGAACAACTCGCCTCTGAATCCGCCTGCGGCAAAGTTCCTGTCAGCGGATTGTTAAAGCTGGCGCGGGAAAAATCACTAACCATTAAAACAATCGACCTGCGCAACTCCGGCGATACCGCAGGAGATAAAAGCAGGGTTGTGGGATACGGCGCTTATGTCATTGAATAAAGAACATACAGCAACGATTGCTGGATTTAGCGAAAAGCTCCATTCAGCATGGCTTGCAAACAGGCCGACCATTAAAAATAAATTTAGCCGATTTTCCTGCAGAATTGACAGAACATCGCGCCACTTTTGTTACCCTGCAAAAACACCATCAACTGCGCGGCTGTATTGGCATGTTGGAAGCGGTCAGGCCGCTGGCCGAAGATATTGCAGAAAACGCTTTTTTCGCGGCCTTCAAAGACCCGCGCTTTCCGCCATTGGCAGACGATGAATTCGGCGAACTGGAAATACACCTGTCCTACTCACACCTGCTGAACCGGTTTCATTTACGTCTGAACAGGACTTAATATCCCAGCTGCAACCGGGCATAGACGGCTTAATATTGGAAGAGGCTGAAATCTACGATGTTGCGAACCAGCGCGAACAGCTACCACCGAGAATAGACGGTTTAACATTGGAAAAAGGTCGCCGACGCGGAACCTTTTTGCCTTCGGTATGGGAGCAATTGCCGGAACCTGAACAGTTTCTGCGGCATTTAAAACAAAAAGCAGGATTACCGCCCGATTACTGGTCAAAAAATATCAGGATTTATCGCTATCGGACCGAAATGATAGACTGATACGAAGAGCCGAAATCGTTTGTGGCATCCCTAATCCTCACCTTGACGGACGATTTTAAAACACTCCACGGTGCCATTCATTTCATTGGCAGTAAGCAGATAATGCTCGCCATCCACCACAAAATGGGCGATTCCTTCGGGCGACTTGTCTTCGTCGCCGACAATCTTGCCCAGAGCGATTACTTTAGGGTGAAAGGGATCAGCCAGGGAAATCAATTCGACCGATCCGGCTCTTTCCATGCCGACGGCAACAAAAGGAATGCCGTCCAGATCGAAGGCAACCAGCATTTCGGGTTCAGAGCCTTTTTTGCTGCTGCGCCGCTCGGGGTAGACTTTATTTGCGAAGGCAACCTCATCAAGCTGATTGCCGGTATCGCCAAGCAATGTGCCTGTTGCCGCATCGAATACGCTGACCGAACGCCCTCCGCTGATCGGTTGTCCCTCTGAAGGTATAGAACTATCCATAGTCGGTGTCGCCTTCATCGGCAGTGACGAAATAACGGCCATTGGCTACCGTTGTAATTCCGTCGGGTTCACGCAGGCCGGTCATCGATTGGTCAAATTTCACCCAGCCTTCGTAGCGTGCATCGGTTTTATGCTTGGTCGCTCCCAAGCCGTAGTAGCTGATGACCTGTTCATTAATTAAATCGACGACCGCAACTGCATCGTCTTCCTGCAAGGTCACATAGGCTTTGCTTGCATCGGGTGAAATGGCAATATATTCCGGCTCTAACAAGGCTGGAGAATGGGTTTTTATCGGGATTAATATTTTCCGTTCGCCATTGGTTTCCGTGCCGAAAATATCATGTCCTTCAAAGTAGCCCAAGATGACTTTTTTCTTCTCAATCACGCCATTGCCATCAAAATCCATTTTCTTACTGATGATGCCATCGCCATTCCAGTCGATTTCTCTTTCCATAAAGCGGCCGCCCTGCGTCACGACAAAACCTTCATGAATAGTCATGTTAGCCAGCTCCAGATTTTTGTGGCGCATGATATGCCCGGATTGATTCAAGCGAACAATCGAAATACTGCCTTCCGGAGTGAAAAATTGTTTTGTTGACGGCTCAAACAAAAAATCCTCTCCTTCATTGGCTATCATGGCAAGACTGCCGTCGTTGGAAAAAACCACCGCATCAGGCCCAAAGCCCACGACCACTCGGTCAATCAACGAGCCGGTTGATGCCGAACGAATTTCCAGCCTGCCGGGTTTATTGCCGGCATCAATAACCGCGGCAAACAAATCAAGCGATGGATGAAAGGCAACCGAGGTTAATTCCTCTCCTTTGCATAGGTCCAGTTTAAAACGGGCTTTTCTATTGATATGCTGAGGCCGGCTGACATCCAGCACATCGACTTCGCCGGTCTCGAAATTGCTGAGTACGGCTCGTAATGTGGATTGCTGCACACCGATGATTTCCGTCCCTTTGTCATGACCGGAATCATAAACACTGACGGGTTCTATGCTCCAATTACCGGTGCGGGTGGAACAGGCGCCAAGGCACAACCCGCCAGACATAAAACCGGTACCAATTTAATAATGTGACTAATTTTCAACGCTAACCTCTTCGATGACACTTTGTAGATATTCTTTAAAGCATCCATCATATATGAATTCTTATCCAATAAAAAAAGCCGCGCTGGATAATCCAGCGCGGCTTTGTTCCAATCTAATACTCTATGTGTTTAGTACGCTAATTGTCCGCGAAGCGTAAAGGTATCATTATTATCCGGATCACCACCTGCTGCTGTTTTAACAGCTGGATTAGTGAAATTAAATGCTCTGGTGTAATCAGCCATTAAGCGGAAATTGCTGTTAAAGTACCAGTTTAAAGCGACCGTGACATTCGACGCTTCACCGCCGTGGAAAGCTGCCATCGTTCAAGTCAACAGCAGAGTAACGTGTCGCAAGTTCAAATGCGCCCCATCCGCCATTTTTCAGACTGAAATTCTTCGCCGGATCGACTTTATAAAACTTGCCTTGCTTGTACTTGCGCGATTCGCCGGTGATTGTCCAGGCAGCGTCTGCATACCAGCCATCAACTTCAGTTAAATTGCTGCCTGCATCTTTACGATCTACCCACTGACGAGTATATTCCGCACCTACTGATAATGGTCCGTACAAGCCAGCAGCTTCCAAGCCCCAACATTTTGATGTTGTCTAATATCACTTACTGTCGTGTCTATCAAATTCAGGTTAGACATATGATCGGTTTCATAATCAACATAATGCTTTCGTTATCGCATAACCTTACCGTCAGCGTTTGGCGCCCGGTAATTGCCGGCAACACCTAAATGCACAACTTTGGTTTTCTCTTCAATCGGCGCGTAAGTAGCGCGTCCGGAAATACCCCAGCCTTCATCACCTGCATTGGCGTCTTCCGTCCTTTGGTTCTATTGGGGGTAATTGTGTCGCCATAAATACCGAGCGCAGCGGTATAGCCTGTTTTGGCTTCACTTTGAAAATTAAGACCGATCGCACGATCAACAACCGGAGCGTTTAATACGTTCATTAATGAACGCTCGGTAAACATCAGGTCATTGGAGCTTTCCAGCAACTCACGGCTGAAGTTTTGTTTTTGTTGACCGCCGGTAACACTCATGAAATCCAAGCCGGTATATTGCATAAATAAATCTTTCACGGCGACGCCGTTATCCGCGAAGTCCGCTTGGGTTTTAAAGTTCCAGTCTTTAAAGAAAGTACCGGTAAAGTCTATCCGTGCGCGACGGAATTCCGTGCCGTCATTGGCTTCAACAGGAGTTGTGCTTTGATGTGCCTGAGATCTGTTAACAAAATTATCAGTGCTGCTGTAATTCGCATCGGCCTGAATACGTCCGCCCAGTTTAAATTTGAAATTTTTATCCTTTGTTTCAAAGTTAAGGCCTTTTTTGTCCAGCTTAACATTAACTGATTCAGGTGCTGAATCCGCTGCGGCATGCTCTTGCAGTGCTTTAATTTCGTTATCTTTTAATGCCAAATCTTCACGAATGGCATCAATTTCTGCTATTTTCCGCCGGTTTCGCCGGAGCATTCTGAACTTTCTCGAAAGAGCCCATAAGCTCCCGGCCACGGCCAGGTTCTGCATAAATCTGTTTGGTTTTGGTATCTACATAAAGATCCATGGCAAAAGCGCCTGATGATGCGCCCGCACCTAAAATGGTAGCGACTGCCAATGTAAGTCTGGATATTTTCATATTTTGCTCTTGGTTGTTATCAATATTGTTATCAAAAAATTTGAGCAAGAATAGAAAAAACAAATGACAGCTTAATGACAGTTTTATTACAGTTTGATGACAAAGCAACAAAACAGTGCTTACGTTGCTCTCTTACAAATAATTTCCTGGCTTTTTCAGGCTTTATTGCAATTTCCAGAAAATATCCAATACCTTACCTATTCTCTTTTTAGCAACACCCGTCTTTGCATAGTAGTTTGCAAGGTTATTGAAAGATTGCGATGTTAAAATTGATCGGTAGAGTCAGTGGATAAGTAAAAAGTGGATTAAGATGCTATACTTTAGTATCGAATCGATATTAAATAGACAGAGGCTAACGGATTCTACTGAACTTTTATTTCAGCTAACGAAGGCTTACCCCCAAGAGATTCAATTGGATAATGCTTGCCAAACAATGACCTTAACGTACAATCGCTCTCTCTTGAAAGCCGCTAACTATAATAAAGTAAAGGGACACTAAAACATGGGGATTCTCAGCCTACTGCTCTGGACTCCGGCTGTTGGGGTTTTGCTCTTGGCTTGTAACTCCCGGCCAGAACACCCACATAATCCGCTGTATTGCCAATCTGTTTACCACCGTTGCATTTTTTCTGGCTTGCAGTCTGGTTAGTCAGACTTTATGACCAGCACGATGCCGGCTATGCAATTCAGTGAATATTTTCCGCTCAATCCTGAACTTGGCAGTGCTTACGCCTGGGCATTGACGGCTTATCCATGCCCATGCTGGTTTTGGCGACGCTGCTCACCTCTATTGCCTTGCTGGCTTCTTCTACTATTTCCAGCAGTGTTAAGGGCTATCATATTTGCATCCTGTTGCTTGAGTTTGGCATGCTGGGCGTGTTTCTGGCTCAGGATTGGGCTCTATTTTATATATTCTGGGAAGTCACTTTAATCCCGCTGTTTTTTCTCATTGGCCGCTGGGGCGGCAAACGACGCCATGCGGCGAGTCTTAATTTTGTACTCTACACGATGGGCGGTTCGATTTTTATGCTCATCAGTTTGCTTGCGATTAGTCAGTATGACCTTGAGCATGGCGGTTCTTTAATGACCACCATGCACCAGGCTGCACAAGACATGCCACGCTATGAGCAGATTTTAGTGCTGCTTGGTTTTTTAATTGGCTTCGGCGTTAAAATGCCGATTTTTCCACTACACGGCTGGCTACCGCTGGCGCATGTTGAAGCACCCAGCCCCATCAGCATTCTGCTATCGGGAATTTTACTGAAAATGGGCGCTTATGGCCTGATAAGAGCCGTCGTCATGCTGCCGGAAGCCGCGCATATTTTACAGCCACTGCTGGTTTTTCTGGCGCTGTTCGGAATGCTTTACGGCGGCTTGCTGGCCTGGCGGCAAAGCGATCTTAAAGCCATGGTGGCTTATTCTTCAGTCAGTCACATGGGCATTGTTTTATTAGGCATTGCCACCTTGAATGAAGCGGGAATTACCGGCGCAGTCTTGCAGATGACTGCTCACGGACTGATTGCCGGGGCGATGTTTCTGCTGGTGGGACTGCTTTATGAACGCACCCATACCCGCAATATTCAGGATTACAGCTCACTGGTTCAGGTCATGCCGCGTTTTGCCTTGTTCATGACCTTAACATTACTGGCGGCGATGGGGTTGCCCGGTTCAGTTGGGTTTATCGCCGAACTGCACGCGCTTATCGGTGGTTTTCAGCAATGGGGCGGCTTGATGGTGTTTTTCAGCATGAGTATTCTGATTAGTGCTGCTTATGCCATGCGCACTATCGGACTTTTATTTACCGGCCCGGTAAAACCACAAATGCAGCAGATTGCCGACCTTAAAACGCCTGAATTATTAGCGGCAGGACTATTGGTTGCAGGCATTGTGTTATTCGGCCTGCTGCCTGCGCCATTGATTGAACTGTCAGCAGCAACCATTACTCAGATGAACAAACAGATCAGTCAGCGGATTTTATAGGATTAACCATGCAAGAATCACCTTTTAAAACTCCGATAATAGCCGCGAACAGATCATAGCTGCGCTGAATCATCTGGATCATGTACTGCCCGGACAAGCGCCGATTCTTGATTTCGTGCATCACAATACCTTGCATGGATTTCAGCATCTGCCGTTTGACGAGGCTCTGGCTGAATTCGAAGCATTGACCGGTATTTGCGGTTATCTTCCTGAAGCACAAAACCGGGCATTTTTACCAGCAGGGACGCATTAATGACCGTGATCTGGCCGCAGCACTGGCACAGTGCCCAAACTTACAGGCAGAGCAAATCGTTTGCACCTTAAAAGATCGAGTTATCACGCGACAAAGATATTTATACGCATCGCGCTGTTATTTGATTTGCAAGGCATTACCGTTAGCCAGTTAAATTGGCAAATAGAAGAATTGGATGCTTTAGATACTGTACAAGCCGATGTGCCGGAATCAGGTTCGTAGCCAGTTATTTGCAGACGACACCCATCAAGGCAATGTTATCAAACAACTTTGGGAAAGTATTTTAACCAAACTTGATTTACAGCAAGCGGCACTACACCCTGAAGCCTTGCTTGATTTGTCGCTGGAGCAGGCTGAAGAATGGCTGGCGCAACTCATCAGGACCATGCAGCAACGAGCATCAGAGACATGCTGCAGCAGGCAGACGATCTTAGCACTGGATGAATTATTATCCCAATTGGGCGATAGCATCACCTTACGCGGTTTTATCCTCGCATTGAGCGGAATTGACATACTCGATTCCGTTCGTCCGCAACTGATACGCATCTGTGCATCGGCCATGGATGAAGGCATTGCGTCCTGGCACTTGCCTGAACGCAGCCAGTTAGGTCTTTATGCTGCCTGGCGGGCAACAGTAGCCTATGATGCCAATCCATTTTTACATGAGTTGCCTGACTGGCAACAGATTATGTCCGAATTACCCGAGGATGCAGTCGATACCATCATCCTGCAACTGACTCAACTGGAAATACCGCAAATCACGATGGGAAGGTTATCTGCGTAGACTGGCACTTGAATTACCCGGCTGGTCAGGATTTATTAACTGGCGGCAACATCATCCTCAATACCAAACGACGAACGATGCAGCGCCAAAATTAGCCGATTATCTTGCCATTCGACTGACGTTGGACAGGCTCTGGCTGAATCAGGTCTGCCGGGACATCTGGAAGTGTGAAGCGAAATTCAGCACACTCCGGGCTTATTTCCGTAAAAACCTGTCAGAATTTACTGTGCGCAGACAATTGTATCAGGGTGACTTGCCGGAATATCTGACTCAACTGGCCGAATCATTAACCATTCAAGCAGATTCCGAACGGCCTGACCGCCCCGGCTGGCAACAGCTTGCCGACCTGATTTGGACCTGGCAGCTCAGCCCAATGGCTGAAAATAACGACAGAGCACACGGTACACAACAGCGGCTGGCGCTTGTTTCGTTTATGCCAGCATTTGGGGCTAAATGCCACGCACCTGCAGAGCGTTGCAAAAAACAGATCTACTGGCGATGTTGAACTGTGCTGGATGAGTTTACCGTCACTGAACGCAGTAAAGTCTGGCTTTATGCTTACGAACATCAATTACCGGGAAAGTCTTTTTCCAGGCGCTACGCGCCAATCATAATCGCGGTCGCTGGGCTAAACGCGAAAAACGTCCCGACTCACAAATCATATTCTGCATGGATGACCGCGAAGAAAGTTTTCGCCGCCATCTTGAAGAACTCAATCCCGCTATTGAAACATTGGGCGCAGCTGGATTTTTCGGCGTTGCCATGAATTACAAAGGCCTGGATGACAGTAAAGTAACGCCGCTGTGTCCGGTGGTGGTGACACCTGCTCATGAAGTTCAGGAAGTGCCGCGAACCGGTAGCGAAAAATCTTTGCTCTAGCCATAACCGCGGGCGTAAGCTGAATCAGTGGATTGCGAATCTGCTACATCATGGTTTACGCCGGAACCTGTTGTTATCGCATCCGGTTATTGATGCAATTGCACCGCTAACTTTAATGGGATTACTGGCAAAATCACTGCTGCCAAAACCTCAACACAGTCTGCTAGCGAGCATCGCACAAATGATTTCGCCGAAGGTCAAGACTCAATTGAAGTTCACATCAACCGATAACAGCGACAATTGCCTCGCCGGATCATCCCAAACCGGGCTTTACCGATAGCGAACAGGCCGACCGCGTTGCCGGTTTTCTGCGTAATACCGGTTTGACTTACGGATTCTCGGAATTAGTTGTGCTGATGGGGCACGGCTCTATCAGTCAGAACAATCCGCATCTGGCCGCTTATGATTGCGGCGCTTGCAGTGGCCGTCATGGCGGACCCAATGCACGGGTATTCGCGGCGATGGCCAATCGCCCGGAAATACGCAAACTGTTGGCCGAACGCGGCATCAGTATTCCCATCCGATACCTGGTTTATCGGTGCAGAGCACAACACCTGCAATGAAGCAATCAGCTGGTACGATCATCAGTGATGTTCCGGCGGAACGGCTAGCCGGGTTAAAAAAATTACAGCAGGAATTGCGCCATGCCCAGCTCATGTCCGCACATGAACGCTGCCGCCGGCTGGCTTCGGCGCCGCGCAACCCAACACCGAAAGAAGCCTTGGCACATATAGAAGAACGCGCCACTGATTTCTCTCAGGCGCGGCCTGAACTCGGACATGCCACCAATGCCTCTGCGGTGGTTGGCCGTCGTTCGCTGACGCAAGGTGTATTTTTTGACCGCCGCGTATTTTTAATTTCTTATGATCCTACTCAAGACCCGGACGGCAAGATACTGGAAAGTATTTTGCTGGCAGTTGGCCCTGTCGGTGCAGGCATTAATCTGGAATATTATTTTTCCACCGTCAATAACGAACGTTTTGGCTGCGGCACCAAAGTGCCGCATAACGTCACCGGTTTTTTCGGCGTGATGGAAGGCGCCAGCAGCGATTTACGCACCGGCCTGCCACAGCAAATGGTTGAAATTCACGAAGCCGATGCGTTTGCAGATTCTGGTTGAGGCAAAAACAGCGGTGCTGGAACAAATTTACGCTCGCCAGGAAAGTTTACGCGAACTGATAGCGGGCGGCTGGGTGCATCTGAGCACTAAAGATCCTGACAGCGGTGAAATTTTTATTTTCGAGCGTGGACACAGGTTTTGTTCCCTGGCAAGCCGAAGCAAAAGATTTACCGCTTTGCGACAAGTCGCCGGATTGTTACCGGGATCAAACGTTGCCCGTCCCACCGTGCACTCACTTAAGCTACAGACCTGAACTGTTGGGAGTTGTGTAATGGATGCATTAGTCATTTTAATTCCCTTTATTGCCATTTATCGCCGCAACACTTATCGGCATCGGTCATTTATTCGGGCAACTCAATGGTGAAGCCAGTGAAAGCACAACGGCGATTATCGCCAGCTGGGCTATCAGCATGTCCTGCCTGCTTGCTCTGGTTTTGCTGGGCGCTGATTTACTGGACAAAAATACCGGTTCATTCAGTGCAGGGCAATGGCTGAACCAGCGATACCTTGAACATTCAGGTGAATTTTATCACCACGGGCTTTAATGTCGTTTGGCGGCTTTGTTTTCACTGCTGTTAGTTATCATCATTCGTTTTTCCATCAACTACATGCACAGGGAAGCGGGTTCCATCGCTTTTTCTTTATTTTGAGCCTGTTTGCTTCGGCCATGCTGTTACTGGTGTTATCGGGTAATGCGGCCGGTACTTTTTTCGGCTGGGAGATTGCCGGACTCTGTTCTTATCTTGTTGATAGCCTACGCATACAATCGCCCGGTTGCCGCAACTAATGCAACGCGGGTATTTGTCACTAACCGTATCGGCGATGCCGGTTTTATTCTGGGAATCGGATTAAGTTATGCCTGGGCTGACAGCATTAACTGGAATCAGTTGAATGCTGCCTCGGCACAACTCACCACGAGTGAAGCCACCGGAATTTCCCTGTGCTTTGCCATAGCGGCGTTTGCAAAATCAGCGCAACTGCCTTTTACACCCTGGCTGGCGCGAGCGATGGAAGGGCCGACGCCCTCAAGTGCGGTGTTTTACGGTGCCGTTATGATACATGCCGGTGTTTATCTTGTTCTGTCTGTTGGAACCCGTTTTTGAACAGGCGCCATTTGCTATGGCTGTGCTCGCGATAGTCGGAGGCACAACGGCAGTCTATAGCTTTATTGTCGGCCTGACCCAGACTGATGTAAAGAGTTCGCTGGTTTTTGCCACATCCGGTCAACTGGGCCTGATGTTTCTGGAGTGTGGCCTGGGCTTTTGGCAACTGGCCAGCTGGCATCTTTGCGCGCATGCCGTGGTTCGCGGCTATCTGTTCCTGACCGCGCCGTCACTCATGCATAATGTACACGGTAATCCGGTAAAACCGGTTGCTCCTGCCATCGCCGGACTGCGCTGGGCCTATATTGCTTCACTGCAGCGGTTCTGGCTGGATCAAATTACTGATTGGACATTGGTAAGACCGATTCGCCGCCTGGCTCACGATCTGGGCTATTTTGATGATCATGTTGTTGATCACATTATGGGTGTGCCTGCTCCTGCCATTCGCACCATATCATCACTGGCGCAACTGGAAGAAAAAATGCATGGGAGCCCGGCTGGATAATGAGATCGATGATTTTGCTCAAGGCAGTGGTCTGGCGGGTAAACTCACCGAATGGTTTGCCGCCATCATGCACTGGTTTGAAGACCGCTTTGTATTGCGTGGCATAGGCAAAGAACGCATTCATTATGGTCGGAAACTTGGACACGCCGCCAATAAATTCGAGCAGTTAATACTAAGACCGCGCTATCTGGTGCTTGTTTGTGTTTATAACATTGCTTGGTTGCATTTTGAGGCGCTGATGGATACCTACTATTACTCTTTGGTCAGAATCTGCTGCCTTTCCGCTGCTAACTACGCTGACACTTGTTCCTCTTGCGGCCATGGTCGCTATCCTGTGTTCACGCTCATCGACTGTTGCACTGCGTTTTGGCTTCGCCGGAACGATATTGACGGTGTTACTTAGCCTCTATCTGCTCGTCTATTTTCGATTCCGGCAATCCCGGCATTCATCTGGTTGAACAGGTTCACTTCGCTGGTTCAGTTACAGTGTCGGCGTTGATGGCGCGAATATTTTATTTATTCCACTGACGGCTGTTTTAACCTTGCTGGCTTTGGTTTATACCCTGATTACCCGGCATGTCACGGATCGGCTGTTCATTGCCTGCTTGCTGGGTTATGAAGGCATATTGATCGGCGCTTTTGCAGCGCTGAATGTTATGCAATTCTGGCTATGGAGTGTGCTGGAACTCATCCCTGTGGTTTTGTTGACGATTCATGCCGGAACCGGACAAAACAGACGCTGGGTCATCACTTTATTGCTGCAATACTGGGGCAGCGGCTTGCTGATGACCTTGGCCGGTTTTATGTTCCTCGCTTTTGGCTTAATCGATTCAGAGCATGCGCTGACGTTTGACTGGCTGACGCTAAAACAGAACAACGCCTATTTACATGACGAAGTATTGATTTTTATACTGCTGTTCTTTGGTTTCGCCATTCGTATGCCGTTATTTCCGTTTCACGGCTGGCTGCCGTTATTCGCGGAACAAGGCACGGTCGCAAGTGCCGCCATTTTTATGGTGGGCCTGAAACTGGGCATTTATGCCGTGATTCGTTTTATTTTGCCGATGGTTCCCGGCGTCGCTGAACAATGGGCCGGATTTGTATTGACCTTGAGTCTGATCAGTATTTTTTACGGCGCGTTACTGGCGCTGATGCAAATTAATATTCGCAGGTTGCTGGCTTTTGCCGTCGTCAGTCATACGGGAATGCTGGTCATCGGTATTTTCTGCTTTAACGAATACGGTCTGGAAGGCAGTCTCTTGCTCTCTATTGCTTATGGTCTTGCGACAGCGGGCATGTTATTCAGTGTCGGCTTGATTTATGAGCGGACACGCACTGCTTTTATCCCGCGTCTGGGCGGGCTGTTTGATACCAATTCCGCCATAGCATTCTGTTCCTGATCTCGGCACTGAGCACCATGGTCATGCCCGGCACGCCGGGATATGATGCCGCTCATCTGCTCATTGAAGGCGTTATTGAGGAAGACGGCTGGCTGATGGCGATTGCCATATTGATAGGCAACGTTCTTGCCGCAGCTTTCCTGCTACGGGCTTTTCAACAGATATTTATCGCAACTCCCAAGCGCGCGCATCAACCTTACAGCAGCACTCATCACCCCGTCAGAAAAGAACGCATTATTACCGTGGTAATTTGCTCATTACTGATTGTTACCGGCTTTTACACAACACCCTGGCTGAATTTTATAGACCAGGAAGCGACCGATATAGGCGCGCATTATCCCATGCATGGCACACAGAGCAGACCTGATCCAATGCAGCGAACCAGTCGACCCATGGCGGACAAAGGACAATCAACATGAATGAAGCATTAAGAAGCTTGGCAACGATGAATTTTCCGCTGCTAAGTCTTGTTATTCTGTTGCCTTTACTGGGCGCTATTGCAACCGGAGTTACCTGCAACATAAAACTGGCTAAAAACATCGCACTGACGATTGCCGGTCTTGAACTGATCCTGACGCTGATTGTGGTGCTATTGTTTAATGCTGACAATGGCAACAATTTTCAACTGGTTGAACATTATGCCTGGATACCCAGCCTGAATATCGAGTTTCTGGTCGGTATCGATGGCATTTCGGTATTATTTTTGCCGATGTCAGCCCTGTTGACGCTGATGGCGATTATTGCCTCGTGGAATTCGGTACAACACTTGCACCGGTTTCATTTTGCCCTGTTACTGGCACTGGAAGGCGTCACCATCGGCGTATTTTCGGCGCTGGATATGGTGCTGTTCTTTTTATTCTGGGAACTGACTTTGCCGCCCATCTTCTTTTTGATCGGCTTATGGGGCATAGGTCCCAAACGGCGCAGTGCGGCGATGAAATACACGCTGTTTATGCTGTTTGGCGGCGTACCGTTATTATTTGCCATTATCATACTGGCCATCAATCACGCTGATTGATGTGAACGGCAGCTATTCCTCAGAATCTATCCTTCAGCTTGCCGGTACTCCTGGAAACGCAGTTGCCGGATAACTTGCAAGCCATGGTTTTTTTATTGCTCCTGCTCGGTTTTGCCGTTAAAGCACCGTTAATGCCTTTTCATACCTGGCTGCCCACTGCCGCAATGGAAGGACCAACGCAAATAACGGCTTTATTAACCGGCCTGAAGCTCGGCGCTTTACGGCATACTGCGTTTTACCATGCCGTTAGCGCCGTCTGCTGCTGTTGAATACAGCTGGGTACTGGGTATTTTAGGCGCTATTACGCTTATTTACGGCGCGTTGATTGCCTTGCAACAAACCAATTTGCGCCGTTTACTGGCTTACGCCAGCATCAGCCATGTCGGCCTGGTGATCATCGGTATTGCATCCTTAAATATGCAGGGTATTCAAGGTGCGATTTTTCAACTGTTCAATTTCACTCTGGTTGCCAGCTCCCTGATGCTGATTGCCGGCTTTATTCAACATCGATTGGGCAGTACCGAAGCCATACACCTGGGCGGTTTGGCTAAAGTAATGCCGCGTTTGACCAGTTTTTATTTTCTGTTTGCACTGGCCAGTATCGGAGTACCTGGAACTAACGGTTTTCCTGCCGAATTATTATTGATCATCGGTACCATTAACGGCTCACCCCAGTCTTGGGTATTACAGCACTGGCCGGTGCAGTGCTTAGCGCAGCTTATATGCTGTCTTTTACCCGCCGCGCATTTTTCGGCCCAATTACTCAAACCGCTGTTAATCAGGTACAGGATTTACGTCCGCGTGAACTGGCTCTGTTGTGTGTACCCGCCTTGTTGGTTTTAGTGTTCGGTTTTTTTCCTAACAGTGTGCTTAAAACCAATCAGATGGCAGCAGAGGCTTGGTTGTCACGTTTGCTTAATCAGCCGGTATTGGAAAGCAATGAAGTCGTGTTATAAAATTTAGCACCCTAATCTTGCAACCATCATTAATAATTAAGAGTCGTCAACCTGATCAGCAAGCGCGGTCAACTGTTTAACCAACTCCGCTAATTGCTCCGTAATTCTCTGCGCGCACTGTGGCATGAGCCACTTTGCGGCCTTTTCGGGGCGCTTTATCATAAAGATGCAAATGCGCGTTGGGGAATTGCCAATAATTCTTCAGTCACAGGAAGTCCGCCAATAAAATTAACCATCGCCGCTTTGCCGACTGGTGTTGTTGCACCTAAAGGCAAATCCAGAATCGCCCGCAAATGATTTTCAAACTGGCTGGTTTCAGCGCCTTCAATCGTCCAATGGCCGGAATTATGTACACGCGGCGCAAACTCATTGGCAATCAGTTTTCCGTCTATTTCAAATAATTCCAACGCCAGCACGCCGACATAATCCAGTGCTTCCATTAAGCGTGATATGTAAGTTTCGGCCTGCTGTTGCATGGGATCATGATCACAGCATTCGGAGACTCGCAGAATGCCGCCGCGATGCAGGTTCTCGGATAGCGGATAGAAAACGATAGCGCCTGAAACATTCCGTGCGGCGATGATAGACACTTCCCGGTTAAACGGAACAAAGGCTTCGACAATGGCCGGTACGCCTTGCAATAGTTCCCAGGCGGATTTTAAGTCATCAGCCGATTTGAGCAAGGACTGGCCTTTGCCGTCATAGCCCAGGGTGCGGCTTTTTAAAATGGCCGGCCAGCCAATGATGGCCATGGCCTGTTCCAGATTTTCAAAACTGTCCACTGCCGCATAAGCCGGAGTAGGAATGCCGATGTCGCGAAAAAAGGTTTTTTCGATCAACCGATCCTGTGCAACTGCCAGGGCTTTCGGGAGAAGGATGCACCTGGGTATGTGAGGCCAGAAACTCAGCCACATCGGCGGGCACATTTTCAAATTCGTAAGTGACCACATCAGCGCGTTCCGCAAGCTGCGCCAGTAAACGCGGATCGTTATAATCGCCGAGTAAAGGCTCACCCAGCTTGTTGGCACAGGCATCAGCGGACGGATCAAGAAAAATAAAATCCACGCCTAATGGATAACCCGCTAAAGCAATCATTCTGGCAAGCTGTCCTGCACCAAGTACACCAACTATCATAAAATCTTCCTCTGCTCGTGGATCGGAGTGCGCAAGCACTGTTTCGGTTTGTTCGCTTCTGAAATCGATTTAATGCGTCCCGATACTGGACATGTTTGTTACTGATGATGGCAGCTGCCAATAAAGCTGCGTTGATGGCACCCGCTTTACCGATCGCCAGTGTGCCTACCGGAATGCCTGCCGGCATTTGTACGATGGACAATAAGGAATCCATACCATTTAAGGCCTTGGACTGCACCGGAACACCCAACACAGGAACCGCTGTTTTCGCCGCTGTCATGCCCGGCAAATGCGCCGCACCACCTGCACCTGCGATGATGACTTCCAGGCCTTTAGACTCTGCCGTTTCAGCATAATGGAACAGTTTATCCGGGGTCCGGTGTGCCGAAACCACTTCAATTTCATGCGGAATGCCGAGACGCTCCAGTGTTTCAGCTGCAAAGCGCATGGTTTCCCAGTCAGAGGTCGAGCCCATGATGATGCCAACCAGTGCTGTCATGTATTACTCCTTTCAGTATCAGTACAATCTGGATGATATAAAAGGCGCGTAGTATCGCATAAATGTCAGAACGATGTTTTGCAGGATACTGAATTAAGAGTTGATAATTTCTAGCTTTCGTCACTATCAATTCCCGCCTGTTCAGTAATGCTCTTAGGGAAGTTTTTTTTGACTTTAACGCCCAGCTCAACAAAACTGCTGGCCTGATTGATCAAATTGCCGCGACCGTGGGTTAATTTATTCATGACGCCGTCATACGTCGTGTGGACGGTGCTTAACTGCTTGCCCAGTTTATCGAGATCTTCGACGAAACCGCATATCTTGTCATAAACGCTGCCTGCCTTATCCGCGATAGCTCTGGCATTTTCATTCTGACGTTCATAACGCCAGATATTTTCGATAGTACGCAAAGTGGCTAATAAAGTAGTCGGCGTGACCACGATGATTTTATGCTCAAAGGCATCGGTAAACAGGCGTTCATCGGCCTGAAAAGCGGCTATGAAAGCGGCTTCGATAGGCATAAACAACAACACAAAGTCCAAAGTCCTGATGCCTTTTAAGCCGGAATAGTCCTTGCCGCTCAAGCCCTTGATGTGCTCCCGCACCGCTTCCGTATGCTGCTTTAATGCAGTGGTGCGCTCCTGGTCATCCTCTGTTGAGCAGTAGCGCTCATAAGCCAGCAGAGACACCTTGGAATCGACAATGACATCCTTTTCTTCAGGCAACCGGACGATCACATCCGGCTTGAACAGCTTGTTATCCTCATCCCGGAATGCGCCCTGGGTCTCATACTCGATGCCTTTGCGCAGCCCTGATTTTTCCAGCACTTTTTCCAGGATCATTTCGCCCCAGTTGCCCTGGGTTTTTTTGTCACCTTTCAAGGCGCGGGTCAGGTTAAGCGCTTCCTGATTCATTTGCGCGGTATCGCGCCGCAATGAGACAATTTCCTCACGCAATGAAATCCGGTCCTTGTTTTCATTGTCATAAACCGTTTCTATGCGTTGTTTGAACTCGCCCAGTTGTTCCCGTAACGGCGTAACAATATGATCCAGGCTGGTTTTGTTATGCTCGGTAAATTGTTTGCTGCGTTCATCGAATATCTTGCCCGCCAGGTTTTCAAACTGAGTGTTTAACCGGACTTCTGCATCCTGCAATAACTTTAATTTTTCCGCCGCATTTTTCATCTGCTCGTCCATGCGGGTTTGCAGTTCGGCATTCCGGGTTTTGGTTTCGATAAACAACTGCTGCAACTGTTGCAACTCGGTTTCCTTGGTTTGAAACTGTTTTAGTTTTTCTTCCGAGACGGCAAGATCAGTCGTAAGTTGCTGGATAACGATTTTATCTTTACCGGCCAGAAGGCGCGTCACCATTGCGCCGACCAGCAGGCCACACAAACCAAGAACCCATGGCGGGATATTATTTATAACGTCCAAGCCGATTCCTGATTCGGGTTACAAACGATTAAATATGGCCGCAGCCGTATCCAGCGTTTTTTCCAGGTCTTCATCGCTGTGCGCGGCGGAAACAAAACCGGCTTCAAATGCTGAGGGCGCCAAATAAATGCCTTCCTCCAGCATGGCATGGAAAAAGCGTTTGAATAAATTTTGGTCGCACTGCATGACTTGGGCAAACGTAGATACCTGTTCTTCTGCACTGAAAAACAGACCGAACATGCCGCCCACCATATTGGTCGACAGGGCTATGCCCGCCTGATTAGCGCGAGCCTTCAACCCTGACGTCAGTTTTTCGGTTTTTGCAGTCAATGCTTCGTAAAAACCGGGCTGGGCTATCAGTTCCAGGGTTTTTAAGCCGGCTGCCATGGCGACAGGATTACCTGAAAGCGTACCCGCCTGATAGACAGGGCCGAGCGGCGCAAGACACTCCATGATTTTACGTGACGCCGCCAAAAGCGCCGACCGGCATGCCGCCGCCGATGATTTTACCCAGCGTGGTTAAATCGGGTTTAACGTTATAAAGCCCCTGCGCACCGCTCAGGCCGACTCTAAAACCGGTCATGACTTCGTCAAAGATCAGTACGCTATTGTATTGATCACAAACCTTACGCAAGGTTTCCAGAAAACCCGGCACAGGCGGAATGCAGTTCATATTGCCGGCGACCGGCTCAACGATAATACAGGCGATCTGTTCACCTATTTCGGAAAACAGGGCTTCGACCGATGCACTGTCGTTATAAGTCAGGGTAATGGTGTTTTCAGCAACGGCTGCCGGTACGCCGGGAGAGCTGGGTACGCCAAAGGTTAAAGCGCCGGACCCGGCTTTAACCAACAATGAATCTGAATGGCCGTGATAACAGCCCTCGAATTTAACGATTTTATCCCGACCGGTATAGCCTCTGGCCAAACGAATCGCGCTCATGGTCGCTTCTGTGCCGGAACTGACCATTCTGACCAGTTCAATAGACGGCACCAGCTCACAAACCCGCTTGGCCATTTGCGTTTCAATCTCAGTCGGCGCACCGAAACTCAGGCCTTTTTCAGCGGCATGCTTGACCGCCGCAATGACTTCAGGATGGGCATGCCCTAAAATCATGGGCCCCCAGGAGCCGACATAATCGATATAACTATTGCCCATACTGTCGTAAATATAAGCGCCACGGGCGTGGTCGATAAAAACCGGTGTACCGCCTACGCCGCTAAAAGATCGAACCGGCGAATTTACGCCACCTGGAATTACAAGTTTTGCATTGGAAAATAAAGCAGCGGCATCAGTCATGATTTCTTCTTATCTGGTTAAAAAACATGGCGTAAAGGATAGGGTAACTTTGCCATGATTGGAAGTTTATAGTCTTTTATTTAGTTCTTCTTGGAATTCACATTATCCATTTTATGCCCGGCAGGAATGACTCCATTATTAAACAACACGCCTCAAAAAATGAATGTTATCGCCGTACAGAATACTGCTCTGGACATCACCCTGCTGAAGCACCTCTGTTGTGGTGTCGCCAGTCTTACGGGGCATTCAGAAGCAAGTGCAAACTAATAAATATATTATATCAAACAAAGAGCTACTAGAGTCCCTGGAGACTCGCGTTCTGGTCAGCATTGGCGGGCTAGCTTTGTGGGTGACAAGGTGGACTGGAATGGATTGATGAAATTACAGGATCAAGCTGACTAGTACAACAGCCGCAACGGCTGTACAGCTTGCCACATTCTAATGGATGGCCCGGCTCTTGTGTCCCAGAGGGTATTAGCGGCGCTGATCGAGACTGTCAAAAGTAGGCGCTTTAGGCGACGCATGGAGCAGTTGCCGGAGAAGCTCCTGCATAATCCACATCCCTGTGGGTTATGCAGGAGCAGCGAAACGGTATGCAGAGGCCAAGCCTCTCCCATCCAACTGCCTAATTTTCCGGTGTTTTTGATTTAGTGGCGGCTTTCAGCAGGAGCGGTCTCTGCTGCCACATCAAGATCGCCCCAACCCAATCGACGATGAAATAATTCGAGCACCAATCCCCAGCTTTGTAAAGCTAATGCTGGATCATATCGCGGACCCTCATCGCGCATGAAAGCGTGCTGACCATTGAACTCATGCCATGTGAATCGGGTGCCTACTTCTTCAAGACGTGCTTTTAGCAGGTTGCGGCCTTCAAGCGGAATGTGCGGATCCTGGCGTCCCCATATGTGCAGGAGTTCGCCCTTGATTTCACCGGCGCGGTCCAGGGAGTTGTCGTTCTTGCCCAGTCCCAGTCCTTTTTTGTGAATATCCGTGGCATAGAAGCAGGTTGTAGCTAATACGTCTGGATTCATGGCGGCGCGAAACGCGAGGTGTCCTCCAATGCAGATACCCATCACACCAAGACGACCGGTGCAGTCTTCGCGTGATTTCAGATAATCAAGCGCTGCGCGCGCGTCGCTATCATAAGAAGAAAGCTCTTTTGTTGTCTTGTGCTCATTGCCTCGGGTAGTGCCTTCCTCGTCATAGGCAAGCACTGTTCCTGCTGGCTCAAGCTCGTGATAAATTTCCGGGCAAGCAACAATAAAACCATGCCCGGCAAGCATTGCGGCAGTGCGGCGGATAGGGGCTGTTACTTGAAATATTTCTGAATACATCAGGACGGCAGGATATTTTCCCGGGGCCGCTGGGCGAAAAATATGCAGCCGCATATCACCCGTAGGCGTGTTGATGTCAGCAATTTCAGTATCTTTGATAATCATTTTGTTGTCCTTTTAAATAACTGGATATGATAATGCAAGCTGGTGATTACACACAATAATCTGGCGCAAAAAAACCATAACAAACGTGATCATGTTGACTGCAATAGTCCGGTGACAGAACAGGGCTGGTTACACTATGCAGTTATTCCCGCACAATATATATCAATAGGATTTTCAGGCTGGATACTGGCTACCGGCAAGTCTTCGCCTTGTTTCCAGCGGTTGACTGCTTCCTGCTTGTTGCTGCCGATAATCAGAAAAATGACTTCATGGCTGGTACTCAAGCCACCTGCACTGATAGAAACGCGCTCCGGTGGCGGCTTGGGTGAGTTGTGCACGGCATGCACGAGCTCGTCCTGAGCGTGTTCGTGGCCGGGAAACAAGCTGGCAACATGGCCATCTTCTCCCATACCCAGTAGCACCATGTCAAACGGCAGGGCGGCAGCAACCAGCGGTTGATAGTAGGCCGCAGCCGATTCACCGCCCATTTCGGCAGGCATGGTATAAATCTGCGCAGCGGGAATGGCCACCTTGCTGAGCAATGCCTGGCTAGCCATCACGCTGTTTCTGTCCTGATGATCTGGAGGCAAACAACGTTCATCGCCATAGTAAATAAACCATTTTGACCAGTCGGCATCGGCCTGCGCCAGTAGACGATAGACTTTTTCCGGTGTTGTGCCGCCGGCCAGTACCAGTTTGAACGTACCGTGTTCAGCAATTGCCTGTTCAGCGGCATCAAGAATTTGCAGACAGGCTGCGGCGGCAACTTGATCGGTCATTATCCAAAGCAATGCCAACGACTGTTTTCTTGCATTTATTTACACTCCGGTGTTAATGAACTGCGCCAGGATTGGCTTTCTTTATCAAATAATCGGCTGTCTTCAGGCCCCCAGGAACCTGCTGGATAAGTGGCAATGTAGTCACGTTCAATCGCCCAGGTTTGCAGGATGGGATCAACAATGCGCCACGCATATTCGACTTCATCAAAGCGCAGGAATAGTGATCTGTCGCCTTTCAGTACATCCAATAACAAGTCTTCATAAGCATCGATGGCTTTTTCATCCTCATTACGAAAACTGGCATCCAGACTGCTGGTTCGGGTGCTCATCTCCAGGCCGGGTTCTTTTACCGTCATTTCAATACGAATACATTCTTCCGGTTGTATACCCAATAACACCCAGTTCTGGGTTCATGCATTGCACTTGGTGCCACGGAAAAATTGTAACGGCGGATGACGAAAACAAATCGAAATAGTCGATTGCGCTTTAGCCATGCGCTTTGCCGGTACGCAAATAAAAAGGCACGCCACGCCAGCGCCAGTTATCAATATACAGCTTCATGGAGGCATAGGTTTCGGTGATACTGTTGGCGGGAATGTTTTCTTCCTGCAGATAGCTTTTGACTTTTTCGCCGTTAATATGCCTGCGGCATACTGGCCTCGAAAGGCATGTCCATGCACGGCTTCTTTGGGAATAGGACGGATTGATTTCAATACCTTGACTTTTTCGTCACGCAAGGAATCCGCTTCCATTGAAACAGGTGGCTCCATGGTCACCAAGGTCAGCAATTGCAGCAGATGACTTTGCAGCATGTCGCGCATGGCACCGGCACTGTTGTAGTAATCACCCCGGCTGTCTATGCCGATTTCTTCAGAATGGGTGATTTGAATATGGTCTATATAATTACGATTCCATAACGGTTCCAGCATGACATTGGCAAAACGGAACACCAGCACATTTTGCACCATGCCTTTACCCAGATAATGATCGATTCGGTAAATTTGCTCTTCGGTTAAATAGTGGCTGATGCGTTTTTGCAGCGCATGGGCGCTGTCGAGATCATAACCGAACGGTTTTTCAATAATCACTCGTCGCCAACCGTATTCTTCATCAAATAAGTGGTTATTGCTTAACATCTCCATGACCGGGCCAAAGTCCGAGGGACTGATAGACAGATAAAACGCGATGTTTTTAGGGAATTGATTTTTCTCGATTGAGCGTTTCGGCCAGTTCTGTGTAGCACTGTGCCTGTTGTATATCGCCTTGATGATAATATAAGCGTTCGCTGAAACGCTGGAAGACTTGTTTCATCAAAATCGCTCCTTGGATTTTGCCAGAACCATATCTCTGACTTCGCTCAGCCATTTTTGCTGATCCCAGGGTCTGCGGCCTATCGCCAGAATCCGTGTGCCGTCAGGCAGTCGATTGGCAACATCAAGATGATACAGCGCCGGCATTAATTTAATTCGGGAAAGATTTCCCGTGGCACCAAAAATAACGTATGTACAGGGTTCGGCGTTCATCATCAATAGCACCTCGTATGTTTTATAAGGGGAAGTAGGGTCGAAGTAGCGTAATCCGAAACGCTTTAATTAAACAGTATAGGTAGATGATGCCGTTTTGCCGCCATGCCCGGTCCAGTCGGTATGGAAAAACTGGCCTCTGGGTTGGTCTACCCGTTCATAGGTATGCGCGCCGAAATAATCCCTTTGCGCCTGTAATAAATTGGCCGGCAGTCTTTCGGTGCGATAGCCATCGTAATACGCCAGGGCGGAAGAGAATGCCGGGGTCGGAATACCCAGCTCGATGCCTAAAATAACTGCTTTGCGCCAGCCTTCATCGGCTTGTTTCATGGCATCGACAAAGAAATCGGCTAACAGCAGGTTTTCCAAGTCAGGATTTTCGTTGTAGGCTTGCTTGATGTCGTTTAAAAACTGGCTGCGAATAATACAGCCGCCGCGCCACATCAGGGCAATTTCGCCATAATTGAGCGACAGGTTATATTCTTTCGACGCTTCGCGCATCAAGCGAAAACCTTGTGCATAAGAAATAATCTTGGCCGCGTACAAGGCATCACGAATCGCATTAATCATGGCTTTTTGTCGCCGGTAAAATTCTTGAGTGCGTTTAGGCAATACCTGACGCGGCCTTAACTCTTTCCTCTTTTTGAGCGGACAAACAGCGGGCAAATACCGATTCGCCAATCAGGGTTAAAGGAATGCCCAAATCCAGCGCATTAATGCCGGTCCATTTACCGGTGCCTTTTTGCCCGGCTGTGTCGAGAATTTTGTCCACCAACGGCTGACCGTCTTCATCTTTGTAAGCCAAAATATCTGGCAGTAATTTCAATCAGATAAGAGCTTAATTCGCCTTGATTCCACTCGGCAAATATCGCATGCATTTCATCGGCGCTTAAGCCCAAGCCTTCGGACATCAGTTGATACGCCTCGCAGATCAACTGCATGTCGCCGTATTCAATGCCGTTATGCACCATCTTGACATAATGTCCGGCGCCATTATCCCCAACCCATTCGCAGCAAGGCTCGCCATTAACCTGCGCACTGATGGACTGGAAAATGGGTTTGACTGTAGGCCATGCGGCTTTATTGCCACCGGGCATAATTGAAGGTCCGTGTCTTGCGCCTTCCTCACCGCCGGAAACGCCGGCACCTATGTAAAGGATGTTTTTTTCTTTTAGGGAGAGCGGTGCGGCGATTGGTGTCAGTGAACAGTGAATTGCCGCCATCAACAATAATATCGCCGGCTGATAACAGCGGCACCAACTTGTCGATAGTATTGATCGACAACCTCACCCGCTTTAACCATCAACATGACGATGCGCGGCGATTCCAGGCTGTCAACCAGCTCTTCCAGCGAGTGCGTGCCGATAACCTGCGTGTCTTTGGCAGGGCCGTCCAGAAACTCATCGACTGTACTGGTGGTGCGGTTATAGACCGCTACTTTAAAACCATGGTCGTTCATATTAAGAACCAGGTTTTGTCCCATTACTGCCAGACCGATTAAACCGATGTTTGCTTTCATGTTTGTCTTCTGTAATTTAAAAAATGGGGAATGAATATTTATTGCCCTGTTTCACTGTAGCACCCCGATGCATACAGGGACACAAGTGCCCTGTGGGCATTACGATCCAAGGCGCGGTTCTAAAATCAGTGTTTGCCCGGATCCAGTTTTACACCCCGTCGTTCATAGGTAATATAGGCCTGTAGGGCAGTCATTTTCGGATCGTCAGCGGCCAGACGGTTGTCCTTCCAGCGGATTTCTGAGACACCAGTTGATCATTTCCCAAAGCGGGACGACTTTACCGAGTTGTTTTTGAAATTTCGGATAGGTTTCGGGATGGGTATTGGCGGCATTGGGATGACACTGGGCGCAGGCAACGCCGTTGGTGCCCAGCTTGGGGCTGGTCCATAACTCGCGGCCTTCGGCCACAACTCCCATAAATTGCTGCTGCCAGCGCTGTACATCGGCATCGGTGAATTCATCCGCCAGGGCATGAACCGGTGGCTGCAAACGCCAAACACAGCACCATCGTTATTTTTTGATAAGTAGACATTTTCTTGCTCCTGTACCGTGACTAATAGTGTGTTTGCGGGACAATCCGCGCCTTTTCGTCCTGATAGACAGCGTCTTCCGGGCGTTTTTGCTTGTCGTTGTAGCGGACAATCCGGCTGGTGTTGTTATAAAGCGTAAAATTCAGATCCACATTGCCATTGGCCAGGTTGATAAATTGCCAGCCGGTGGCGTCGCGCTCAAAAAACGGATCGGCCCGGTTCATCGGCACCGTCAGTTTCGGCAGGTATTGCTCCGCCTGGGCATAAGATTGCGGATAAGGCCAGGGCCAGGCGGTTGCCATCACCGAGTTGAAGCTGATATTGCCGATCTGGTTGTACTGTATCTGGTGGACATGACCGTAGATGACCGAAACCTTTTTGAACGGTTTCAGCAAGGCCTGAACCTGATCGGCATCTTCAGTCCAGAAATTCCAGCCTTTATAAATTTTCTGTAGCGGCGAATGGGAAAACACCACGACCGGCGTATCTTTATCGACCTTGTCCAGATCGTTTTTCAGCCACTAGCCGCTGTTCCTCGCCGACCATGAACGGCGAGCCGTTCGGGTTGTCGAGTCCGGCCATTTCCAGCATCCGTTGTTCGGCGGTCGGCCAGCGCTTGAACGTCCAGTCGTCATAGGTTTTGATGCTGTTCAGCACGACGAAATGCACGCCTTTATGGTCGAAGCTGTAGTATTGCGGGCCGAACAGCTTTTCCCAATATTCGCCCAGATCCAGGTAATAATCGTGTTCACCCATCACGTAATGGACATCGCCATGCAATGCCGACAGGATTTCGGCGCCATGATCCAGTTCGGCCTTGCTGCCAAGCTGCGCCAAATCGCCGCCGAACATGACAAAATCCGGTTTGGGTATCAACAGATTGGTTTCCGCAACGGCGCGAATCAGACCGCGATCCCAGTTTCTGACGAAACGGTTGTCCTTGATATGCTGGATATGGGCATCGGAAATATAGGCGAAGGTGAAGTTTTGGCTGCTTTCCGCAAAGGCCAGTTCGACCAGGCTGATCGGCAAGGTGCTGCCGATGGCTAAAGCACCTGCGGTTTTGATGAAATTCCGGCGACTGTTATTGATGGTGTTCATGGTGAATTCCTCTTTCAGTTGGCCGCTTGGGTCAGGTGTCGGACCAGCATATTTGGAACTGGTCAGCGCCTTCATAAATGCCACCAGATCGTCCAGCTGCGGGTCGGTCAGATTTAGCGGACGTATGCCGCCGCTCAGAAAATCGTTCACCTGTTCACCCGCTTTTGTCACGCCGCCGTTGTTATAATGAACCATCACCTCTTTCAGGGTTTTCAGGCTGCCGTCATGCATGTAGGGCGCGGTCAATTCAACATTGCGCAAGGTAGGTGTTTTGAAAGCACCGATTTGGCTTAATTCATCGGTTACTGCAAAGCGGCCCAATTCGGACGATTTTTTATCGGTCAAAACCATCACATCGACATTTGCCGCCTTTATTTTTTGCTTCCAGAAAGGCTTTTGTCAAACGGGGAATATCTTGCTGAATCTGATTAATACCGATGCCGATATTGTGAAAACGGCTGTCGGTAAAAAGGGCGTGATCCTGTTCAATGGTATGACAGGAAACGCAGCGGCCTTGCCCGATGAACAGCTGGAATCCGCGAATCTGGGCCGTCGGTCATCGCATCGGTTTGGCCTTTGAAGTAATAACGGTCGAAGGCGAATTACCGGAAACCAGGGTGCGTTCGAAGCTGGCAATCGCTTTGGCGACATGGTCTATGGTTATTTTTTCGCCGCTCACCCCGAATACGGATTGGAATGCAGCCGGATAGTCAGGATCTGTGCGGATGATTTCGAGTATCGGTTCATGATTGGCCAAGCCATGTTCAACCGGATTGATCAGACGGCTGTTTGGATTGGCCTTCCAGATCCGGTTCACGTCCGTCCCAGAATTGCGACTTGTTGAATGCGGCATTGAGCACAGTGGGTGCATTGCGTGTTCCGGTCAGTCCGTTATGACCGACTGAAACAGGCAGACCATCGGTAAACGCATGGCTTTCGTCGTGGCATTTTGCGCAACTGACCGTGCCATCGACAGAAAAGCGTTTGTCATGAAACAGTTTATCGCCCAATTCAATTTTGGCCGGGGTTTGCGGATTGTTTGCCGGGATAGGCACCGGTGGCAAACCCAACAGATTATTTTCTTCGGTGACTGATTGGGGATTGGCGGCGGCTGGTTCAGGCAGCGGATTGGAGCCCGCCTCCTTATAGAAGACGAACAAAGCGGTCAGAACAAGGGTTGGCAATAATGCGTATCGCATGGTAGACCTCCTGACGAATCGTAGAAAATATGAGGCGTTATTTTTGTTATCGTGTAGCCAACTTTCCAGCCCGGACTCAGGTGGCATGATAAAAATAGCTAGAGTATGGAGGTTAGAGGAAGCGGGGCGTTCAGACAATCAGTAGAAACACCTAGTTTGGTGTTTCTACCAAGGGCGGCAAGTCGGGTATGGATCGCGTATCTTTATTGAACTTGGTGCGGTTGCTGGAAAATGGTATGCACCGCATACCATAACTACCAGATTTAGGTTGTAGCAGATGTTGATAGCACAGAAGGGGATAATAAACTTTATTTAGAACTATTTCGCCGAAGCTGAATTTGGGCGCGGATCAGTGCTCCAATAACCACAAACAACAGCGCCGCCAATGAAAACTCCAGTACTAAAAAAGCGGCAATTTTAAACCAGGCAAACAAAGGATCAACAAACCTGACCAGCCAGCCGCCTGCCTCATCTGCCAAAGCTGAAAGGTAGGTCAGGCCGCTTAACCAGATTTTCAGCCGTACCGAGAACTCGGTCATCAACATCAAATGGGTTAAAGTCAGCACCAGCATGCCCATCGAAAAAAGGTGGAAATGCGAAACTTCCAGCATGCCCTGATAACTGCGCGGCGGCGTAAATTGTTCTTCGGAGCCCAGGTAATAGAGAACCACCGAGTCGGGCGTTAGATCCATATGATTAAAATACATCAACCCATTACTCACCCACAACAAGGCGATATAGCCCAGAAACATTAACACCAGGGCGTTTAACAAGGCTTTACGGTGCTGTTCGCCGGTAACGAAATAACGCATTAATTTTTACCCTGACCTTTTACCATAACCTGATAAATCGCCATCACTTTGCGGATACTGCTGATTGCCGCTCGCGTACTCAATGTCGCGCCGCTGATGCCATCCACGCCTTTATTAAAATCCATTTCGGCTAACGGACGCTTATACAACTGCTCAAACCAGCGTTCCGGCGGCTGATATTCCGGCGGCTCGTGAAAGGCGAGGGTAGTGACATTGCGTAACTCACCATCCGGGGTCAGCACTATCATCAACGTTTCAGGTTTGGTTCTGACCGTGCCGGTTTCAATCGCGGCATAACCGAGCACCTTGTCCTTATCTTTGCCGACATAGAAGGTAAACAGGCCTGAATCCAGTTTGACCTTGGCCAGCTCCTCAATTTTGGCGATTTGCTGCTCATCGGGAAATAACGATAACAGCTCTACCTGCGTGCCTTTGCCGAACGCCAGCTCCAGCGCTTCATTTTTACTGTAAAAGACTGTGGCGAAGCTTGGCGTTACTGCGCCTAGCAGCAATAAAAAGAGAATAAAAAATCCCCCTTGCCTGATTGTTTTCATAGTGCGTCTCGTTTGCAGAATTTATTAAAACTTAAGTGGATAAATATAAATAGTTTAACACCTCTAACAGACAATGGATTTTACTTGTTCAACGCAAAGAACACGAGCGGCTGCATAATCCACCGATTGGGGAATGCAGCCGCTCGTGTTTTACGTGGCGAAAAGTGCTTGTGGGTTAGAAAATAAATCCTAAGCCCAAGTTAAAATCATCCGGCAAAGGGCCTTGTTTCGCAACGTAAGTTGCGATAATCGGCTTTGATGACGACATTGGGGATAGGCTTGTATTGCAAGCCCACCTGATAGATTTGCCAGTCTTTGGTTGGATCGTCAGCAAAACCGTTCGGTGCTTTGGCAATAGTATCCAGCTTTTCATAACGGAAGAAAGGTGCAAGATATTGTGTCGTATCTTGCCATAGTAATGGCAATACGTCATAACCCAGCTCTGTGTAAAAGCCGTAGTTTTGTGAACGCCACGACAGTGTTGTTGTTTGCACTGACAAGAGCAGCATCATTGATATGTCCCCATGATCCCAAGGTGCGGAATTCCAGTCCACGATATTTCCATTGCACATGCGCTTCATAGAGTTGCGTAAAGACATCGGCATTTTGTCCCCGCAAAAGGTCTGATTTTGTCCTGAATTTCCAACATAGGCCGAACCGCCGACAGTAACGCCGGGTAATGCGGCAGGATCATAATCCAAACGTGCCGACGTAACCGAAGTTTTCGGCCTTTGCATTACTGCCGCCGCCTCTACCTTCACGAATACCATCGGAGCTAAATCCAGTAGCATCCAAGCCATTAACGACATAAGCGGTATAAGTCAGTTCCGGCGTGATTGCACCAAATAAACCTGCGCCCATTTCTCGCCAGGTGCTGGGTATGATGCGCCGCTCGACTTCAGGACGATGATTGCCGAAATAAAATAACGGTTCATGAATCCTGGTTGACCAAACCCATCGGCATCAATACCAAACCTGCGCGAGCATTGGCCATCGGATCAATAAAGAAATCCAGCGACGCAAATTCGACTGATACTTCGCCTTTTGATTCGGAGCCTTCACCGGTAGTGGCATGCTCAAATTCAATTTCACTATTGAAAAGTATGCGGTCGGTAAATTTATAACCAGCATACAGAACCATTCGCTCAAGATCGGCACTGTCATTACTGCTGCCCTTATCTCCAACCTTAGCGGAATAATTGCCTTCACCATAACCGCCAATCGACAGACCTTTGCCTGCGCCATAAACCTTCGATGCTGCAGGCCCCAAACCATAAGCGCTTTTATATTTCGCTTCTTCCGGAATGGACATATTGGTGCGTAATTTTTCAACTTCCTGAGTCAAAACATCGGTTTTTCGCTCTAAATTCTTTACGTCGCCACCGGCAGTTTTGGCCGGAGCCGCAGTCTGCATCCCGGATTTCATTTCGTCAATTTGCTTTTGCTGCGCCTGAATGATTTTCCACATATCCTCCATAGTCTGCGGCTTTTCCAGTGCGCTGGCAGGCCCACTCAAAGCGACAAGCGCTGTCAGCACCCCGCTTTTCAATAACTGTTTATCGCTAATTTTCATTTACCTATCCTCGAGTCATATTTGGTGGCTAAAGTATAGTGCAAATAGTTATGTAGATGCAAACGATTCTTATTTAGAATCTAAATCAAAAACCGCCCTCTCCTTACACTGATTTTGGAATGTCAGGATTTTATTCGGCTAACCACATAAACACCGGCCAATACAAAGAAAGTTCCCGCTAACTGAAACATCGTGATGGCTTCATCCAGTATTATATAGGCAAGGACTAATGTGGCTATTGGGCCGGTAGTGCTGATTATCGATGCTGATCCTGCGCCGATTCTGCGTATGCCCGCATTCATTAAAAACGCCGGTAAAACGGTAGAAAAAACCGCCATGATCAATGCCAGTAAATAAACATCAGATGGAAAACTGGTAAGGGTAAGGGCAACGCCATGCCGGAAAGCGAAATGCACTATCGTGGCAATGCTGGCGACGGTCATTGTGTAAGCGGTAAATCGAGCAGAACCTATCTTCAGCACCATAACGCCGCTGCCCATGGTAAAGCAGGCAAAAATAACAGCGCTAGCCAGCACCAACCCTGAACCGAACAGTACTCCGGATGACGCTACCGAAAGATGCTCAACAAAAACCAGTATCATGCCCGCATAACTTAGGCCCAGCGCGACACAAACGCGCGCAGTGATCGGCTTTTTGTGGACGACAGCCGAAAACAGCACGACAAAGGTCGGGTATAAAAACAGGATAACCCTTTCCAGCCCCGCCGAGATGTACTGTAGCCCGATAAAATCCAGATAGCTTGCCAGGTAATAACCGATAAAGCCCAGAACGGCAATCATCAGCCATTGTTTTTTATCCAGAGCTTGAGCCGGCGATTTTTTGTTATGCCAGACAGCAACCAAGAGAAAAAACGGCAGCGCAAACAACATGCGTAAAGCCATCAAGGTAATGGCATCAACCTGAGTGCTGGCGGCATAAGCCAGTTTGATAATGATAGATTTGGCTGAAAAACCTAATGCGCCCAACAAAACCAGGCCGCAGCCTATGACAAGATTGCGCTGCTCAAAATGGGTTTTGCTCAGCAACCCGCTTTTGCCTCTTTTTTTAACTGCGCTATCAGATTTTTGATCGCCAACTCCTGCGCCATGATGCTCTCACATAACCGGAATTGATCCGCTGCGCGCCGCAAATTCTGCTCCGGCTCCGTCACCTTGAAATAACGGTTGCCTTCCAGATAATCGGTATAAAACCGCAGGCCTAACTCAAAAGGAATCAACTGTATGGCGGGATATAAAAATTGGTAATCATGTTCGGTAAAGAATGCGCCGGCCTCGGTTAAATAACTTTTTAACAAAGCCGCACAAATATCCAGATTAAACCCGATCGGTTCGAAAGTTTGACAGCAGGATCGCAAGCAATCGCCAATATCGTAATGCACGAGGCCCGGCTTAACGGTATCCAGATCAACAATGCTGACGATCTTTTTGCTGTGTTTATCAAACAGGAAATTGTTTAATTTGGGATCGCCGTGGATAACCCGCAAAGACAGCAAACCCTGCTGTTTTGCAGTTTCCAGGTCATCGGCGATATGCTGGAACTCGGCAATAAATTCAGCGCAATACCTGCTTTCGTCCAATGGCTCCGGCTTGACCGGCTGCTTTAAAACCTGATGATAATGCTTTAAATATTCCGGTGTTATATGAAAGCCGGGCAAGGTATCATGTAGAAGAAGGGGATCAAGGTCGCTGACCAAACGATGAAAATGTCCCAGCGCAAATCCTGCCTGCTCGGCATCGCTGATATTGCCTATGGCCTCTAAACTTTCAGTATCACCTATAAAGCTCAACGCCCGCCAGCAATCGCCATTTTCATCCTGATAAAACGTGCTGTCATCGAGCGTCTTTATAATTTCCGGGATTTTCAGCTTAACTGACGCGCTGTTTTTTTGCGCTATATGCTGATTAATCGTTATCAGGTTTGCCATGATTTGCTCGGGCGCAGGAAAAACGCCGCGGTTTATGCGCTGCAGAACAAACGGGGAGGTTTCTGTGGCGATCAGAAAAGTATCATTGATCAGGCCATTGCCGAGCGGCGTTATCTGAGTAACAGCGTTAGCAAACTGATGGGCGATGGGGAGTAGTCTGTTCATTAAAATACTGTCAAGGTATATGAGGAGAACTCATATCCCACATTAAACAGCATCCCTGGCCTTGATTAATATGGCTAGCTTCTTCAATGCCTGTCCTCTATGGCTCAGTGAATTCTTAACTTCTGCAGATAATTCAGCCGATGCACAGTTTTGTTCCGGCACCCAGAAAACCGGATCATAACCAAAACCGTTTTCGCCGGCTGCATGATCTAAAATCCTGCCTTCCCAAACGCCTTGGGCGATGACAGGACAAGGATCATTCGCATGTTCCATAAATACCATGACACAGATAAACCGTGCAGTACGCAGCTTTTCAGGTACGCCTTCCAGCTCCTGTAACAGCTTGTTCAGATTGTCCCGATCACTGGCGCCAACTCCCGCATATCTGGCGGAAATAACGCCGGGCGCGCCGTTCAGGGCATCAACCACCAGGCCTGAATCATCGGCTATCGCCGGCAGCTTGCAGTGCAAAGCCGCATTTCTGGCTTTCAGAATGGCATTTTCTACAAAAGTAGAGCCCGTTTCATCGCATTCCACCACATTGAATGCAGACTGCGGAACAATGGGATGTTCCGCAAGTATCGCCTGAATTTCCCTGATCTTGCCGGGATTGCTGCTGGCCAGAACTATTTCTTGCTAATGTGTCGAAAAGGTCATTTATGGCTTTCTATTGCTATCCGTTGTTTTTCCAGTAATTGCTTTATACCGTGTTCAGCCAGCTCCAGCATTGCATCCAGCTCCTCTTTTCTAAACGCATGACCCTCAGCCGTACCCTGAACTTCAATAAACGCAGAGGCATCATTCATCACCACATTCATGTCGGTTTCCGCATTGCTATCTTCGGCATAGTCCAGATCCAGCACCGGCACACCGTCATAAATACCCACAGAAACCGAGGCAACCTGCCCATGTAGCGGATTGGTTTTGATTTGCTTGCGTTTGAGCATTTTTTGTATCGCCAGCGACAGGGCAACAAAGCCGCCGGTAATGGACGCAGTACGGGTTCCACCATCTGCCTGCAACACATCGCAATCGATCATGATGGTATGCTCGCCCAGCGCCTTTAAATCAACCGCTGCCCGCAGGGAACGGCCAATCAGGCGCTGAATTTCCAGGGTACGCCCCCCCTGTTTGCCACTACTGGCTTCACGTCCCATCCGACTATGAGTTGAACGCGGCAGCATGCCATATTCGGCGGTAATCCAGCCTTCCCCTTTGCCTTTAAGAAAACGGGGGACACTCCTGTCAACACTGGCGGTGCAAAGCACCCGGGTGTCGCCAAATTCAACCAGAACCGAGCCTTCTGCATGTTTGGTAAAACCGCAGGTGAATTTTATGTCTCTTAGTTGATCCGGGTTACGTCCGCTAGGTCTCATGTGTGATTCGCCAAAATGAAAACCGCACAGTATACCTGAACTGCGCGCTGTTCGGCGGTTCAATTTATGAATAATCAACCGCCATCAAGAGCCTTCTGCAACTGAGCAACCGATTGTGGACGATTTTCTGGCTGCAACTCCATCGTCCAGTCGATGGCTTTTAATAGATACTCTGGAAATTTTCGTTTAAACGCCTTAACTGCAGGGACCAGCCTATCCTGCTTTGCCCTTTCTCGCGCAGGAATCGGCGCTTTAAACTCCAGACAGGTGCGTATACTTGCGCCCACCGCATAAATATCCGTCCACGGGCCTAGCTGAGCATCCAGGTCATGCTGCTCTATGGGAGAGAAGCCTTTGGTTAAGATCTTACTTTGCTTGCTTAGATGTGACTTTGGAAAGCTCTGAATTGCACCAAAATCCAGCAATAAAGCATCATTGCCTGGCCGCACCAGAATGTTGGAGGGTTTAATATCAAGATGTATAAAATTATGGCGATGAATATGATCTAATCCAGCCAGTAATGAATTGAATATCGCCAGTAAAAAGTCTTCGGAAATAGTCAGGGTTTTGTTTCTTAAAAGCTTATTCAGCGTAACCCCATAGTCATAGGTCATCACCATATAAACGGTGGAATTCGCTTCAAAAAAACTGATAACCTCGACAATATTAGGGTGTTTTAAGGTAGCTAAAACCTTGGCTTCTTCAAAAAACAAGCACCCTGCCGTGCCGAAATAAAGCCTCGGTTTCATCACTGTTGGCGACAACAACATTATTCCAGGTCCTGTGAGCAAACTGTCGAGGCAAATACTCTTTAATGGCTACCTGAACCTGATCTGCCATTTGTCTGGCCAGGTAAACCGAACTAAACCCGCCGTGCGCCAATTCCCGCTCAATCATATACTGGTCTATAATAGTGCCAGTTTTCAGGTAGTTCCACTCTTTGGGATAAGTTTCCGGGTCGTAGTATTCAGCCATTGTTGCGTTTGTTTTACTAAAGCCCCTCAAGTATAGGTGAAAAATGATAAGAAGTATGACCGCATTTGCCGGTAATGAGGCAGAAATCGGAAATTTAACCATAAGCTGCGAGTTGCGCTCGGTCAACCACCGTTACTGCGATATCACCTTAAAACTACCTGATCGTTTGCGTTTTATTGAAGCCGATCTGCGCTCAGCCATCGCAGCAAAGATCAGCCGTGGCAAAGTCGAATGTTCATTAAGCTATAAAAAACAGGCTAAAAACGGACAGAGTTTTATCGTAAACACTAATGCCGTCGCTGCATTGCTGGCCGCGACCGATGTCATTGAACAACAGATGACCGCCGCCTTAGTCATTTTCAGCGCTGGATGTGCTGGCGTTCCCCGGCATTCAGCAGGAACCGGACACGGACAAGGATCAGCTTAATCAAGGCATCACCGCCCTGGTCAATCAAACACTGGAACAACTGCTGGAAGCGCGGGAAAGGGAAGGCGCTCAGCTTAAGGCTCTGGTTGAAGAGCGTTGCGTAAAAATGCAAGGTTTTGTTGCTTCGGCAGGTAAACGTATGCCGGAAGTCCTGCTGCAGATCCGCAATAAACTGAAAGACCGGATTACCGAACTGGTCGCGCAACCGGATTTTGACCGTCTGGAGCAGGAACTGGTGCTGCTGGCTCAAAAACTGGACATCACAGAAGAACTCGACCGCCTGGAAACCCATATCACTGAAGTCTTGCGGGTGCTCAATCAAAAAGACCCGGTCGGCAGACGGCTGGATTTTTTGATGCAGGAACTGAACCGGGAGGCCAACACCTTGGGATCTAAATCAGCCGACAAGGAAATGACGCAAATAGCCATTGAGCTTAAAGTGCTGATTGAGCAAATGCGCGAGCAGATACAAAATATTGAATAACCCGCCGGTGCCATCAAGTCTCCAACTCATACACTCTATTACAGATGAATCTATGAATAACGGCAAACTTTATATTATTGCAGCACCTTCAGGTGCCGGTAAAACCAGCCTGGTTAAACAGCTGGTTGCTGATCTGGATAATCTGACCGTATCAATCTCCCATACCACCCGGCAGATGCGTCCGGGCGAGATGCATGGACAGGATTATTACTTTGTCACTGTTGCAGACTTTCAAGCCATGCTGGAAAAACAGGCATTCCTTGAACATGCCCAGGTTTTTGATAATTTTTACGGCACTGCACAACAAACCGTGGAAGAGAACCTGAAAAAAGGCTTTGACGTGATTCTTGAGATCGACTGGCAGGGCGCGCAGCAAATTAAAAAACTTCTCCCCGACAGTCTCTCGATTTTTATTTTACCGCCATCGACAGAGATCCTGCTGCAACGTCTCAGAAATCGCGGCCAGGATGACGAACAAGTCATTGCCCGCCGTATGCGCGACGCCGTAACAGAAATCAGCCATCACGACGAGTTTGATTACCTGGTGGTCAATGATGTCTTTGACCAGGCACTAACCGAATTAAAAAGCATCATCATTGCCAATAGGTTAACCAAACAAAGACAGCAACATAATCTTCGGGTTTTATTAACCTCTCTGCTTTCGTAAAGAACGATAAATAACACCTCGAGGACACGAAGTTTTACCCTGGCTATTTCTTCGCGTCTTCGTAATGAAAAACTCCCTTAAATAATCCCGTTTTCAATCACTGGTAAAACCCAGTAATGAATCCCCGAACCGGAATACTCTTTTCTTAAATGCTCCAATAATGCATCTAACCTCTCTTCCGGCACGTACATCTGAAAGCGGATTTTTTTCTGTCGCCCACTGACCTGTTCGGCTAACGATAGCCCTATATTTTTATGATCATGGGCGTTGACAGGAAAACTGCTGAACCCGTGTTCCGATTCCAGCATCAATAGACTGTCAACCACCACTTCTTCAAGATCGGTGGGCACATTCAGTGTGACCAAATACTCTTTGGTGTTGTTCATTGCTTAACCTCTGGAGCCTGACCAAATAATTTAAACAAAATCGGCAATAAAAATAGGGTTAAAAAAGTGGATGAAACCAATCCTCCGATTACCACAATGGCTAATGGCCGTTGAATTTCAGACCCAGGACCGGTTGCAAACAACAACGGGATCAGGCCGAAGGCGGCGATACTAGCCGTCATCATGACGGGTCTTAAACGCCGGGCAGAACCAATCGTCACAACTTTTGCCAGTTCCATGCCGGTTGCTATCAGCTGATTAAAATAACTCACCATGACCACGCCGTTGAGCACCGCAATACCTAGCAATGCGATAAAACCAACCGATGCCGGCACGGATAAATATTCACCGGATAACCATAAGGCAAAAACGCCGCCTATCATCGCCAGCGGTATGTTTGACAATACCAGTACTGCCTGGCGCACAGAACCAAAAGTTGAAAACAACAGCAAAAAGATCAAGCCTAATGAAATAGGAACAACCAGCGACAGTGTCGCCGCAGCACGTTGCTGATTTTCGAACTGACCGCCGAACTCAACGGTGTAACCTGTCGGCAATTCAACTTTTTCGGCAACCGCCTTGCGTGCTTCATCGACAAACCCCACTAAATCGCGGTCCTGTACATTGCTGCGGATAACCACAAATCGCTGACCCTGTTCTCTGCCTATGGAAACCACACCTTCTACCTTTTCTAATCTGGCAACTGCCGTGATCGGCACATGTCCACCATCCGGCAGGGCAATTTGAAGATTATCGAAATTAGCCGTATTGCTGCTGCCACGCAAAATCAGCGGCGTCCGTTTAATGCCTTCCTGAACTATGCCAAGATTCAAGCCTTCAATCTGCCCCCGTAACAGGGTTTCAATGCTGTCACTGTCCAGACCTAAGCGTCCTGCCGCCAATTTATCTATGGTTATTTGTAAAAACTGCATGCCGCTGTTTTGCTTTGCAAACACATCACTGGAACCGCTGATGCCCTTCAAAATCGTAGCTATTTGTTCAGCTTTTTCATTCAAAACGGCAATATCCGATCCGAATAATTTAACCGCCACATCGCCACGCGTACCGGTGAGCATTTCTGAAATCCGCATTTCGATAGGCTGAGTGAAGCCAAAGGCAATACCCGGCGTTTGAGCCATGACCTTGCGAATCTCCTCGATCAACTGCTCTTTGCTGTCCATGCGCCACTGGTCTTTGGGTTTAAGCACCAGGAAAGTATCCGTTTCATTTAATCCCATCGGATCAAGGCCCAGTTCATCAGAACCGACACGCGAGTTGATAGTCTCTATTTCAGGTATGTGTTTGAGCAGGTTTTTTTGCACCTGGCCATCCAGAGCAACGGATTGCTCCAGGGTAATCGATGGCAGCTTTTCCAACTGCACAATTATGTCGCCTTCGTCCATGGTTGGCATAAAAGTACTGCCTATCTGGGTAAAGATCACCATGGTCACGGCTAATAAAGAACCCGCCCCGATAAATACTTTTTTACTGTTTTCCAAACACCATAACAAAGCTGGCTGGTAGTGTTTTTGCAATTGTCTGGGCAACCAGGGTTCCTCATGCGACACCTCTTTCAATAGATAAGAGGCGATCACCGGAATCACCGTAAGCGACAGGATCAACGATCCGCTAAGTGCAAATACAATGGTCAAGGCAACCGGGGTAAATAATTTACCTTCCAGTCCCTGCAGAGTCAGCAACGGCAAGAAAACGATAATAATGATTAAAATACCGGAAGTAACCGGTGCCGCAACTTCACGGGTTGCCCGGTAAATAACATGTAGCCGCGGCAGGCGCTGTGCTTTTTCTGTGTGCGCCAGATGGGTAATGAGGTTTTCAACCACCACGACAGCGGCATCGACCAACATACCGATAGCGATGGCAAGCCCACCCAAGCTCATCAGATTAGCCGACATCCCCATATAATTCATCAGAATGAAGGTGAATAAAGCCGCCAGCGGCAAGGCCAAAGCAACGACGATAGCGGCACGCAAATTACCCAGGAATAAAATCAGCAGGACGACAACCAGCACGATGGCTTCCATCAAGGCGTGTGAAACCGTATCGACCGCCTTGTCCACCAGATTGCCGCGATTGTAAAAGACCTTGGCCTCAACGCCTTTAGGGAAACCTGCGCTGATGTCAGCCAGTTTTTTCTCTATACCGGCAATGGTTTGTCTGGCATTAGCACCACGCAAACTCAGCACCAGGCCGGTGACCGATTCGCCCTCGCCGTTCTTGCTGACTGCGCCATAGCGGGTTAAAGCGCCGATTTTAATTTCTGCAACATCGCCGACCGTAATCGGAATACCGCTGCTATTATCAACCACGATGGTAGCCACATCGGCCAAGGTCTTGATTCGGCCTTCGGCGCGCACAATCAACGCTTCCTCGCCATCGGTCATGCGTCCGGCGCCATCATTACGGTTATTGCTTTGTAATGCGTGCATCAGCTTATCAGTGCTGATGTTTCTGGCCGACATGCGTATATTATCGGGTATAACCTCAAAACTTCTGACCTGTCCGCCGAGCGAATTGACATCGGCAACGCCAGGTACCGTGCGTAAAGCAGGACGTATCACCCAGTCCAGTAAACTGCGTCGCTCCATCAGGGTTAAATCCCCACCCTCAATGGAAAACATAAACATCTCACCTAAAGGCGTGGTCATCGGAGCGATACCGCCCTCGACACCCGCTGGCAAATTTCCCCACATAGTATTTAAACGTTCTGCGATCTGCTGCCTCGCCCAGTAAATATCTGTGCCTTCTTCAAAATCAACGGTAATATCGGTGAGCGCGTATTTAGCAATAGAGCGCAGCATGGTTTGATGTGGAATGCCCAGCAGTTCAACTTCGACGGGCGCGGTGATTCTGGCTTCTACCTCTTCAGGCGTCATGCCGGGCGCTTTAACGATAATTTTTACCTGCGTCGGCGAAACTTCGGGAAAAGCATCAATCGGAATATTTTTAAAGGCGTAATAGCCGCCGCCTGATAGCAGCAATACGGACAAGAGAATGAGTATCCTCTGGCCCAGCGCAAAGCGAATCAAATCACCCATTATTCTTCACTCCCCAGTCCCAGCCAGTTTGCTTTGAGTGTGACAGCACCCTTGACGGCTATTTCTTCATTACCGGTGAACTCACCGCTAATGATCGACTCATCATCCTGTTTACCGACTACGGTGACCGGGGTAACCAAAAATCCCTGTTGATTGCGGATAAAAATAAAGGCTTTGCCTTCGTTCTGGGCAATAGCCGCATTAGGAATTTTAAACGCCGCCTTGTCGCTGGACTGAATAATCCGGGTATTAAGTCTTTGTCCTGCGCGTAGCGATGACTGTGTCTTTCGCCGCTACAATCGCTCTCGCCAGAATAGTCTGATTTTCCGGGTTAACGCTTTGCCCCAACAAGGTGATTTTTGCGCTGACTTCCGAGTTTTCAACCAATACCTGATCACCGATTTTAATACTGCCCATGCGTTCCTGCGGAATAGCAATTTCCAGCCAAAGCTCATCCAGGTTGGCGATGCGGTATAACGGCGCCATCATATCGATATGCGTTCCCACGACGGCCAAACGCTCCATAACCACACCGGCAATGGGCGCACGGACATTAAGTTGCACGGGTTAATCGGTGCGTTTTGCCGAAGCGATCAATCTCACTGGCGGTCATCCCTGCAATTTCCAGCAGTTGCTTTTGTTCATTAGCCTCAGAAACAGCGGACTTATACTGGCTGCGGGTTTCCTGCCAGCGTCGATCGGCAATTACGCCTTCTTCCAGCAGTTTTTTGTCCCGCTGATAAGTAGCCGAAGCCAATTGCAGTGCGCTGTCGGCTTTAAGATATTCGCGCTGCAGCGTCAGCAGGTCTGGACTGTTGAGCTGGGCTAAAATATCTCCTTTTGCAACTTTATCGCCTATCGCCGCATTCAGTTTATCGATGACTCCGGCTTGCGATGCGCTGACAATATATTCCTGCGTCGGTGGAACCACCACTTTAGCCGGAGCAGATAACACCGGGATTTGTGTAACGGGTTCCAGTTTGCCCAGTTTTACACCCAGGTTATCGATATTTTCCTGTGAAATTTGAATAACATTTTCGGTTGCGTAGCTGCCGAAACCGACCAGACTCAATAACAATACCATTGCAGGGCGGGCAAAAAACATTTTCATGGCATAACTCCTACGGCCTGATTATAAAGTGCTATATCGCGCTGTAGCATGACAGCACGTGCTTTAGCATTTAAGAACGGCTTGTTGGGTTCTGGACTGGATTCTTAATAAATCCATCAGATTAATTTCACCCACGGAAAAGCTCAATTGGGTCATTTTTAAATGCTCTTCGGCAACCTGCTTTAATTCATCGGCAATGTTCAGTTCGACCCGATTGACTTCCAGATTATGTTCGGCCTCGTGATGAGCCTGCTCCAAATCGCGGTTCAGTTGTTCGCGTTCTGCAATCAGTTTATTTAATTCGACATTAACCGCTGCAACGTGTGGCGCCAAATGCGCACTGCCGCCAAAAGGCACGGTAACGCCGATATTGAAACTTGCCGTATTATTGCTTCGAGGATCATTAGTGAACTGGTCACTGTTGACGCCAACGGCAACCGCCGTCTGCCCGGAACCGACCAGTTTAACCGCATCAAGTTGCGCCTGTTTGCGTTCGATCTGGCTATTAATAGCCACTAATGCCGGATGACTTTGCTGAATTTTCACTATGTCGACCAGCTTCTCCTGATAATCACCGGGAATTTTAGTCATTTGCGTGATGCTGGAATAACGTTTGCGGGCATGCATTAATTCCGCTTCAGCTTGAGTTACCACTGAGCGTTTTTGCAGCGATTCGGTTTGCGCCAGTAATAGATCAGCGCGGGCAAGTCGCCCAGCTCGACACGCCGCTGCACTTTAGCCAATAACTGATCAGTAATCGCAAGCTCGGTTTTCGCCTGTTCGTAACTTAAGTTTGCCAGTGCAATATTCCATAAGGCATTTCTGACCAGCCCCGCCACTCGTAGTTTAACCGCATCCGATTGCGACATTGCACTGTTTTCCGCCATGCTTTGCAAGTGTCTGTTCCGCATCGCGCTGGCCAAAATTCCATAACGGGACTTTCACCCAAGCATCAATATAATGCAGGGTGCCGCTGGTTGCTTCCTGAAAAGCAAGTCCTGCCTCTGATGCGCCGGCTGTCCAGCTGTCGCCACGCCGATATATCGCCGCCGCTTCTTCTTCCAGCGAGTTAAGCCAGGTTACATCAGGGTATTTCTCCAGTGTTAAATCAATGACTTTAGATAAACTCAAAGTCGTATCACTTTCAATCGGGTCATGATGATCGACAATAGGGGCCGAATCAGCAAAGCTGAGTGCTATAGTCGCTAAGAAAACAACAGTCCCAAGCAGGAATCTGGGAATGAGCCTTCTAAAAAGGTTCAAAAAAAACATAGCTAAACTCGATGCGGCGCTAACCGCGTTATAAAGCTTTAAGAAAAACTGAGAGCGTAGAAACATTGCATTACAACATTTCTATAAAAAACGGAGATTATTGAGCAGGAGGCGCGCGTGGGGAAAGCGATGGAATAAACAACCGACAAACAAACTGCGCTGCTTGCGGGGAGAAATTAGTATCAAAAGGAGAGATTGCGGCGTTAAAGACTGGAGCTTGTTGATGTAAATAATGACTGTTATCTAAATCTGCTGCCGCATTAACATGCCTATCTTTCATTCCTGCATCGACACCGACTATGATTCCTTCAGAACTGGAATCATGGCTTACTGTCTGAGACACAAGAGCATGATGGTCAACACCATACATTTCAAGGCCAGGAACATGCAGTCCCAAGTCTGAAACTTTCTCTCCGGCATGCGCATGCACCAACGGTGCAATCAATTGCAGTATCGCCAGAAAAATAACAGTCAATTTGCGTAGTGTTGTAAACATATTATTAGCATCGTAGCATAAAAAATTACATTCAACTCATAAGTTCAGCATCAATTTCATCAGTTTTTGTTAAACAAGAAGCTTTTTAGGCAGTATTTCAGAGCAGGCTGCCCCTTCTGGGTTAAATAACCAGAGGCCGACGTTTCCCGAAAAAAGGTGTCTTTTTCATGTAAACCGTTGCTTAACCTTTCAATTTTCATATTAAACAGTCTTTTATGTTCAGAAAATGGCCAATTGCGCTAACCGGCTTAATTATCAGCTGCTTCTCTGAAGTTGGCTTGTCGCAACAGAATTTATTTAATGTTCCTTCCTCCGACATTACCGAAAAAAATAAGGTTTTTTTCCAACAAAAAATTCAATTTTACCTCTCTTCAGGGAAGCATCAATACGACTCTTGATTATGGTTTAGATGATAATTTGGAAGTTGGTAAGCGCTTCGTAACAAATCGACCTGCATTAGAATAAACGGATTCTTAACGATGCAAGAACAAAGGAATGAGCGTAAAACCGATCGAATTGACAGAAAGCGAGCAAGAGCAACTGCGGATAATCATCAGAAAAGGTAGTGACTGGCGAGCGCGTGATCGTGCCGAGACTGTTCTGATGTTATCAGAAGGCCAAACCGTGTTTTCGGTTGCAGAAAAACAAGGTGTTATGCCGGAAGCAATTCGGGAACGCCGGCGAAGATGGCTGAAAAATGGGTTTTCAAGCCTTCCCCGATCAACCACGTAGCGGTGCGCCTAGCAAATTGAACAAAGATCACAGAGCACTCCTGAAAGAGTGGTCAGCGCGCCAGGATTTTTCGCGAAAGCTAAAATGGGATCCATCCGATTTTAGCAGCGAAAAATGACCTGGCAATTAATGCCTTCGGCGGCCCGCGTTCGTCTCGTCCTCCGTCCGCCACGACGCACAACTTCGCGTTGCTACGCTGTGCGCCATGACTCCCGTAATGACTTGACGCCGTGTCGGATGGTCTTGCATTTTGACTACGCTTCCGCTACCGCTACAACTTCGTCAAAACGCCGACCGCTACGGCTACGCGGGGGTCGTCGTACACCGCTCCACTACGTTACGCTTCCTGTACTCCTTCATGGATGCCGAACCCTTAACTTGTCGGGTGTTAGTGAACCGACTGGAAACGGAGTGCGGTATTAGTATCAGTGCCAGCACCTTGCGTAATGAGCTGAAACGATTGGGCTACGTTTGGAAACGCACCCGATACAGTTTAAAAAAAAGCGTGATCCCGAGCGTTTCGAGCAAGCCCAGCGCGAAATTGCCGAACTGATCGACCAAGCGCAAGCTGGCGCAATCGAACTGGCTTATGTTGACGAAGCGGGTTTCGCGCCGCAACCACCGAATCGATCGGCCTGGACGAAAAGTGGCGAAACCCATGCGATCACGGCTAAACGGGCGCAGAGGCTAAATGTAATGGGCGCGCTACTTTCTTCCGGCAAACTGATCATGGCTAAATTGTGGCAGAGCGTCAATGGCTTGTGGTTTTTTGGATTTTTGATGGCTATGCTCGAGGGCGTCAGCGGGCACTTGGTGGTGATTTCGGATAATGCATCCATTCACACGGCCAAAAAGCTCAAGCCTTATTGGGAGTTATTGGAAGAGAAAGGCATGCGGTTTTATTTCTTGCCACCCTACAGTCCTGAATTGAACCGTATTGAGCTGTTGTGGAACAAGATGAAATACGAATGGCTACCCTTCAAATTGTTTACACCTAATGAACTCGAGCAGGCCATTGATGAAATAGGTGCGGGATCTGGATCAAAATACAGGCTAACTTTTTGCTAAGCGCTTATCAATATGTTTAATTAGGCAATACTTTTACCAAAGATAGCAGTTTTGGGAATATAACCGAGACGAGGTTGATGCGATGATGAATAAGCTCAATCCTCGCCCTCGAAAAGCACTCAATTATAAAGCACCTCATAGGGTATTTTAGCAATACGTG
>CAVZRB010000012.1:0-70353 GCA_963777585.1 uncultured Gammaproteobacteria bacterium
TGAAAGTGACAAATATTGGACACTTTTTTAAAGCAAAATTGGGTATCGGATTGAAATTTGGATTGCGCCCCCCAATTATATTCGAATACTTGTAACGTAACTGATTGTCTACAGGGACCGATATTTGGTCCTGCAATAAATGGCAACCGATTTATTTTTAAATCGTTTCTAATTCCTGACACTTAAGACGCTTGACCAACGTCATAATAAAGATACCATTAAGCATGCTATTAAAAAAAGCCAGCAATTCTCAACCAAAACCAGACTGCCCGCCCCATCACCATGAAATTTAAACCGTCCGCTATCACACTGGCTTTGAGCCTTGCACTCTTCCCTGCCCCACAGCAGGCCGTTGAGATTAGTAAAATCGAATTGCCGGATATGGGCGACTCTTCCGGCACACTGATTACACCTGCCGAAGAAAAAGAGTTTGGTGAAGCATTTTTCAGAAGCCTGCACTCGCAAATTACCATCAATCAGGATGCCGAAATTCAGCAGTATATTCAATCAATTGGTGAACGGCTTGTAGCCAATAGCGATGCGCCGAGCCAACCGTTTCATTTTTTTGTGGTGATGGAAAAGGACATCAACGCTTTTGCAGGACCCGGTGGTTATATTGGCGTTAACTCAGGATTAATTTTAATCACCGAAGCAGAAAGCGAATTGGCATCGGTGATGGCGCACGAAATTGGACACGTTACCCAGCGCCATTTATATCGCGCTTATGAAGCCGCTGGCCGTTTATCGATTCCTACCGCAGCCGCAACACTGGCCGCTATTCTATTGGGTACGCAGTCACCTGCAATGGGGCAAGCGGCTATGGTAGCCATTCAGGCAGGCAGCGTTCAGTTTCAAATTGATTTTACCCGTGAAAACGAAGCGGAAGCGGATCGTGTCGGTATGCAAACACTAGCGGGATCCCAGTTCGACCCGCGCAGCATGCCGACATTTTTCGAGCGGCTACAACAATCCAGCCGTTATTACGGACAGAACATCCCCGAATTTTTAAGAACTCACCCGGTCACCGCCTCACGTATTTCCGACACGCGTGGACGTGCAGAAACCTACCCTTTTAAACAATACGCTGACTCGCTCGGTTATCAATTAACCAAAGCAAAAATTCGGGTTTTAACAAGTACTGACATTGCCGAGGCGCTCAAATATTTTCAATCCGGATTAACACAAGGCACGACCGAACAGCGAACCGTTGCCCGTTACGGCATGGGTTTGATTGCACTTAACTCGCAAAAATTCGACGAGGCTGAAGCTACTTTTCAACAATTGGTAAAAGAATACCCCAATCAAGCCCAATACGTAGCAGCACTTGCCCGCACAGCACTGGAGTCAAGAAACTACAGCACAGCGCTTGCCCGATATAAAAAGTTAACTGAGCAGTTTCCTGATAACGAAGCCATTAAGCTTGAATATATAACCTCTCTGTTAAAAGCGGGTAATCCCGAACAAGCACGAAAAAATTTATTCCTGTTAAAACCAAAAACCCAGCAACAGCCAATCTATTCACAACTGTTAGCGCAAGCTTATAGCGACTTAAATCAGCCGGCTGAATCTCATCGCTATCTTGCCGAATACTACTATGCGACGGGGCAAACCAGAGAAGCCATCCAGCAGATAAGACTGGCTCAAAAATCAAAAGGCCTTAATTTTAAACTGTCCTCTATCCTCAATGAACGACTCAGTTTTTTTCTTGACGAGGAAGCGGAAGCGAGACGCAACCAGTAGCATGGGCCGCGTCTTGCAGCATTTCCACCATCCCCAGCGGTCAGGATGTGGGCAAATAGAATAAAAAGTAACTGGCCTTTCCTTAACGCTTTGCTTAACAAAAAGCACCGCCTGCCTGCAATTTTGTTTATTAGCAGTCGCTAAAGCTATATAACAAATTGTATTTATTATATATTTTCGACACGATACTATTTTTCCTGAAAAACCATGTTTTTTAATAGACAGTAGCGCTTTATTTGAATAGAATTCTCGCCAGCTACACGGAGTGGGCTCGGTTTAATCGCCGACTGAGGAGGGAGTAGTCTGTTAGACTATACTGATAACAATAATAAATAGGTATTACTGCTTGGGTTGAGATGTACAGGCGACACACTAGTACAGAATAATAATTATAATAAACTCAACATGCCCGCTTTATGCGGGCTTTTTATTGCCTGAAGGAAAGTGGGTAACGTCTGCATGGTAGAGCAATGCAGGAGCAATTGCCCTGTAAGAATATAGAAAAAGGCTATTTTGTTTAAAAAAGCCTTTCACAATGTACTTGTGATTATAAAGGCGACTCTCCGGTCGCCCTTACAACTTACATGCTCAAGCGCACACCAATCCAGCCGGCTCTGGGCGCACCGGGCGATACAAACCGGTTATTGTCAAATTGCGGGAATATCTCATTGGCCTGCCCATAAACTCCAAAAGAGTTATAGTTCTTGTCGAAGATATTATCGACCTTGCCGAATACCGCAAAATTCTTGGTAACCTTATATTCGGCCTTGGCGTTAAACAGCCAGTACCCGGTCAGCGGTGCAGTGGACATTGGCCTCGTCGCCCCTGAAATACTTATTGCCGCTGTATATGCCGTCAATACCCAACGATACGCGCTGCCATAAATCGACACCCAAAGCAGCCTTATAGATATGCTCAGGGATACCCGGAATTCTGTCGCCTTTGCTAACAGCAATCGCCTCGTCAGTATTCAGCGGATTCTGGATATCAAAACCATCCAAAAACCGGGCATTCAAATAGGTATAGTTGGTCGAAAAATGCCAGTCATCAATGTTGCTGAACAATTGCGGATAATTAACTGTTGTCCCCGCTTCTATGCCGTAGCGGCGGGTCTTGCCCACATTATCGAAATAACCTTGGCTGATAAGGCTACTGGAGGCATCACGGCGAAAAATAATATCGTTGTTATTAATGGTGTGGAAATAACCCAGATTCCATTTCAAATCGCCCTTGCCCAACAGTTCATCCAGATCACCCCTGAAACCGCCTTCCCAGGTTTTGGCAACCACCTGTTCCAAAGGCGGATCGGCCACAAAAGAATTCGGCAATTTACACGGCGCAGTCGGATCGGCGCAGCTCAATTCCATCGGCGTCGGCGCACGCGCCGACTCGCTGTAGCTGCCGTACACATTCAGATTATCCCTGATTTGATAGGTTAATCCGGCAGAAGGATTAAGCCGCTCAAAGGTGTGCGAACCGTCCAGGGTTTTTAGGATCATTTATATACTTGTCTTCCATGTTGACATGAATATAGTTATAACGCCCTGCTACGGTAGCTGTTAACTCATCGGTAATGGAAAAACTGTCGGTCAGGAATACGCCCACCGTTGAAGTATTGGTATTCAAACGGACTTTGGATTCATCGACAAAAACGCCGCTTTGCGTTGTGCCCCGGGTATCGGTTAGCGAGCCCAGCTCGGTGTCCGAATCAAAATGCGTCTCGGCATAATCATAACTGGTACCCACCGTCAGATTGTTTTCATGCTTGAACAAGTCCTGTGCAAACACCGACTGTAACGTACCTCCACGGCTGCGCATATAGGTTTGGCTGGTATTGTTGGTTGCGCCTTCGACCGCATCGACAGCAACGATATTATTACCGTTTATATCTACAACAACCTCTTCGTCATCGCCCGAGTTTGCACACAATAATCCCGCATTTTCAGCCAGTTCGCAGTCATCATAATCACTGTTATCGCCATTAAAAGTCTTGATGCGATTCTGCCGGAAATAGGCGTTACCGCTGACTTCAATGTCATCAGCCAGATCATAACTGCCTGCCAATTCGGAAAAGAACATGCGGGTGATGGTTTGGTCGGGATGGGTAAAAACCGCCTTTCTGTCTTGTTCCTGCAACTGGACAGGTGCGGCGCCGTTGCCTTTCATGTTATTATCATTGCCGCCCAGGGTCAGGTCCAGCGAACCTTTATCGCCGCGCCAGCTCAAGGTACCGAATCCCTGATCAGCCTTGGTCGGCGAAAAATCCCGCCAGCCGTCTTCCTCAAAGTGATGCAGGTCTAAAAAATAGCCCCAGGTGCCGTTATTCCAGCCGCTGGTTAATTCTTCCGAATGTCTGTCCCAGGAGCCGCCGTAAGCTTCAAACTGATGCTCGGGCGCTGAAAATCCGGTTTTGGTCTTGATTGATATGGCGCCGCCCAAAGTGTTCAAGCCGTACACAGGGTTAGAGCCCGGAAATAACGCCATCGAATCAATCGCCCCTTCAGAGATTAAGTCCCAATTGACGGAGTCGCCAAACGGTTCGTTAAACCGGACGCCATTAACATAAGTCGATAACCCTTGCGGCAATCCCAGAATCGGTGAAGCCACAAAACCGCGATAATAAATGTCCGGCTGTAACGGATTACTTTGCGCTTCATTAATACTCACGCTGCCCAGATAGCGGTTGATGTATTCCGCTAGATGATAGCTTTGGGTTTTTTCCAGCTGTTCGGAAGAAACAGTTTGAATATTGGCCGGTATTTTTGGACGCAGCAACACCGCTACCCTGCAGCGGCGTAACGCCGACAACGTCTATGATACCCAGATCCAGCGGCTGATCTTTAGCTGACACCACACCGGCAGCCGTCAAGCTTATCCCGAGTATTGTGTATGTTAGTTTTTTCATGGTTCACTCTAAGTTTGCGTGCCGCCATCATAGCCAAACCAACACACAGACACTAGGGAGTAGTCCACAAAAGGAAATATTCCTATGCCCCAGAAATCACCTGCTCTTTTTGATAACCATACAATTCACTGGTATTTCGCTATAATGCCAAACACCTATTCCGCAACAAGCTGACGCAGGCAAATCTTATGACTTTTACAACCAAGACAATATCAACCTTGCAACGCTATTTTGAAACCCAGGTAACCCGGATAAAATCCAGCGAAAATTATCGGACAATAGTAAACATGCCTCCGCTTAAACGCTGGACCACAGTGGCAGCACTGTTCCTGTTGTCGCAGCTGGTGGTTTTTGGCGGTTTATATCTGATTTTTGGTGAAGTTGTTGTTATCGGTTTCTTTGCCAGCATCCTGGCCGGACTGGCTACGGGACTTGGCGCTTTACCCGCACTGTTTTTCAAAGACATCTCAAAAAACCTGTTTAACAGCATGCTCGGCGCAGCCGCCGGCGTCATGCTGGCTGCAACCGCGTTTTCCCTGTTGGTTCCAGGCATGGATTATGGCAATCAAATCTGGCCCGGCAAAGGCATTTATGTCGTCTCCCTGGGTATGTTTATCGGCGCTTTGTTTTTGCATTTTGCCGACCGCCAGTTGCCGCATGTACATTTTGATTCAATTTCTGATGTCAGGCTGAATTCACTAAACAAAGTCTGGCTGTTCGTTATTGCAATCACCATCCACAACTTTCCTGAAGGCATGTCAGTCGGCGTCAGTTTTGGTTCGGGAGAGATGAAAAACGGTATTGTTCTGGCTGTTGCCATTGCTCTGCAAAATATTCCTGAAGGTTTGGCCGTTGCCCTGCCCTTGGTTGGATTGGGCTACAACAAATGGAGAGCCGTAGGTATTGCTACCTTAACCGGCCTGGTTGAGCCCGTAGGCGGACTGTTGGGCATTACCATGGTCACCGTTTTCCAGCCCATCCTGCCGATAGCCATGGGTTTTGCTGCTGGTGCCATGCTTTTTGTCATCAGCGAAGAAATTATTCCGGAAACCCACTCTGATGGCCGTTCGCGCTATGCGACATTCGCTTTAATGATCGGCTTCATCATTATGATGACCTTGGACAATATGCTGGGCTAATACTCATACATCAACGCCTTTCTCTTAACGGAAAGGCGTTTTCCGGAAAAAAAATGGACAATCTTCAAAACAATTTACAGCACTTTTTAACATCACTTAGCACCATAAACATTTCTGAATTTTTTCACGGCTATTTACAAAACTTTTTATCATTACTGACCACAGGCAACATCACCGAAATATCAGCCACAGCAGCGACCAGCTTTGCCCTGATTGCAGCGGCGGAAATCGGCGATAAAAGCCAACTGGTTTGCATGACCCTGGCATCCCGGCACAGGGCCATGCCCGTTATGCTGGGCGCTATCGCTGCTTTTGCCTTTTTAAACACCTTGGCTGTTGTTTTTGGTGTCGCTATTGCCAGCTGGTTGCCGGAATATATCGTCGCTGCAATAGTCGCCTTTTTGTTTGCGGCTTTTGGCATTCATTCCTTACGCGTACAAGAGGATGATGACGAGGAAGAAGTTAAGGAAAAAAGTGGCCACGGCATTTTCTTCACCACTTTCTTATTGATTACAGTGGCTGAGTTCGGCGACAAAACACAATTAGCCGTGGTTGCCTTAAGCAGTACCGCAGCACCTATCGCCGTATGGTTCGGCTCCACAGCCGCGTTAGCATCAACATCTGCCTTGGGGATTCTGGCTGGCCGGACTATTTTACAAAAGGTTCCTTTGGTGCTGCTGCACAAAATCAGCGGAACCATCTTTCTGCTGCTGTCGGTTTTTGCGGGCTATCGGGCTTATGTTGGTTATACGAGTTGACAGTCAAACTGGAAATGACTGATCGTAGTGCTATAGTTAAATTTTTTATTATCCAGAGTTAGAGCCATGTCCCAACAACACTTGACTGTTTTATCACCCATACAACTCGGCCCCTATACCCTGAGAAACAGGCTGGTAATGGCACCATTAACCCGGTGCAGGGCCTTTCCCGGCAATATCCCGAATGACCTGATGGTTGAGTACTATCGACAGCGGGCAAGCGCCGGCCTCATCATCAGTGAAGGTGCGCAAGTCTCCCCGCAAGGCATGGGTTATTCAAACACGCCAGGGATATATAACCCGGAGCAAGTGGCAGGCTGGAAAAAGGTTACCGATGCGGTTCATGCGGAAGGCGGGCGTATTTTCTTGCAGCTTTGGCATGTCGGACGTATTTCTCATCCTGGATTGCAGCCTAACGGAGAACTGCCGGTTGCGCCGTCGGCTATCAAACCCGCCGGACAGGTGTTTGTGGCCGACCAAGGACTTTGCGACTTTGTAACGCCTCGCGCCCTCGAATTGGCTGAGATTCCAGGCATCATTGAACAATACCGCCATGCGGCAAGCTGTGCCCTGCAAGCCGGATTCGATGGCGTGGAAATTCACAGCGCCAATGGCTATTTGCTGGATCAGTTTTTGCGGGATGGAACGAACCACCGCTCGGATGTCTATGGCGGATCTGTCGCCAATCGAGCACGACTGCTGTTTGAAGTAACTGAAGCGGTTTGTAACATTTGGGGCAGTCAGCGGGTTGGTGTGCGTTTATCACCCTTGCAACCGTTCAACGACATGCGGGATTCCAATCCAAAAGCCACTTTCAGTTACGTAGTCGAGCAACTTAACCGTTTCAATCTGGCTTATTTACATGTCACCGAAATGGGGAAAGAAGCGCCCGGCGCTGCTGGCGAGGCATTTGACCTCAATGAGTTGCGGCCTTTATTCAAAGGCACTTACATGACCAATGCCGGTTATGATTTTGAAAAGGCCAACACAGCCATAGCGGAAAACCATGCCGACCTGATCGCCTTTGGCGTATTGTTCATCGCCAATCCTGATTTGCCAAAACGCTTTGCCCGCAACGCCACGTTGAACAGACCAGATCCCAGCACTTTCTATGAAGGTGGTGCTAAAGGGTTTACGGATTATCCTTTTGCAAGTGACTAAACGCTGGATTTCTTGAATTTAAGCGATGGCAACTCTGCCATCGCTAAAGACGCTATAAGCAGCTATCAACCTGTTTTACAGTAAATCCAGGATTAGCTTTCTGCAACTTATTTAGACTTTTCAGTGCCTTGCCATTACTCTTAACCTGAGCATATCTTTGAGTTTTGGTTTTATACCTGGCTTTAACTTCCACCTTAATTCCTCTGGCAAGCATCCGGCTTTGTTGCATTAACGCCCTGTTTTCATTTTTAAACACGCCTATTGAAATCTGGCCTTTATCACCACCCGTTCTAAATAACCAAAGATCATTTATGCCGTTATCTTTGAGCATTTGAACATTAGCTTCGGACTCCATTAAGGTTTTTGCAGCTGGATAATAGACCAGGTAAGAACTGATTGTCTGCTCATCTCGGCTAAACGACTGAATAGCACCCTCAGCAACACTTAATTGATTTCGCCAGGCTGCATAGTCGTCACCATCAGAAAAAGGCCCTGCTTCGTAACAGATAACTGGAGTTTTCTCGCTACTTTTAGTATTTATTTGGACTTTCTCAGCTTGTATCGTAGGTACTGACTTTTCTAAATTTGTCGTATTGAAGTCGTTCTGCTCTAGGGGTAATAATTTCTTTTCTACTACTGTTTGTTTCTGTTCAACAAGATTCAACGTTGTTTCAGGTTCAGAAAGAATCTCAGTTATGAAGTTTTGAAGATGCCGTTTATTGTCCAGTGTATCTAAAACTGAAAGAAATAATGCTATTTCAGATTCCGTAGAATCCTTTTTCAGCTCATTGACAAGTAAAATCGGCTCCTGATCTATATGAGCATTTTGTTGTGAAGTTTCGATAACCGGAACAAAAGCGCCTTTATTGTATTCCCACATAAACAACGAAACATTAGCCAATGCCACCAGAAAAAAGACAATCTTCATGCGCATCCTTCCAGAACATACAACAATCCACGCAGCACTAAATCAGGATCAATAATGGGCGTAGAATCAAGCTGCTCAGCGATAAGTTGAGCATCGCCACCGGTTAAAATCAATTGCATATTTTTAGATTGTTTTGACAATACATGCTCAATCAATCCAATAGCAGCCGACAAGGTGCCGTTATAGATTGCAGCCTCAGTAAAATTGGCCAGGCCGAATGGATGCTTCGTTTCGCTGAATTGAAGCGCTTCAGTCCCTTGAACCAGTGACTTTTTCATCAGCGACAAGCCAGGACTAATCAACCCGCCTAAATGATGGCCATTAGCGTCAATTACATCCACGGTGATTGCTGTTCCGCAATCGACGATACAGGCCGCGCCACGGTATTGATGCCGGACAGCAACCAGAGATAACCAGCGGTCCACGCCCAGCTTTTCCGGCTGTTCGTAACAGTTAACTACACCAAATGCTTTCGGTTGAGATTTAACAGGGATAATTTCTACGCCTGGCCAAAGCTCAAGCGCCACCGATTGAACAAGCTCAAGTAACTGTTTTGCACTAACGCAGGAAACAGCAAGCCGCTGTGGGGGGGGAATATATTTCCAGACTTCAACAAGCTCATGCCGCTCAAGCCGATCATTAACAAAAGACTGACCCGTAATGATTTGGCTGTCTGTTGCAATCCCCCACTTTAGCCGGGTATTACCGATATCAACCAGCAAGTTCAACGTACTGAACCGCTAAAACTGACTTCGCCGGATGCAAAAGTCTGCACATTGCCATCAGCACGTTTAATCAATAACATACCGTTATTATCGATTCCCTGCACTATGCCTTCGAATTGTTGCTGGGCAATAAACAGGGTCGCAGATTTACCTTTCAGGCAATCATAGTCGCGCCATTCATCGAGATAGGCCTTAATACCGACGCCTTCATATTCGGCAATGACAGGAAGCAGATGATTCAACAATGTTCCTGCCAGCTTGTTTCTGAACAGTTTATTTTCACCGGTAATTTTGCTCAGATCAGTCCACGCCTGAGTGATAGTTTCGGCTTCTGTTTCCGGCAAGTACAAATTCAATCCCAAGCCTATGACCGCAGAACATGGCCCGTCAGTTTCGCCCGAGACTTCAACCAGAATACCACCCAGTTTTTTACCCTGACTGTAAATATCATTAGGCCATTTTAGGCCTATATCATTGACATGATGCTGTTTTAAAGCCCTGATTACCGCTACACCGATAGCCAGACTCAAACCTGAAATTGCAGCAGGACCCTGCTGAAAACGCCAGAGTATCGACAGATAAATATTGCTGCCATAAGGTGAAACCCACTGCCGCCCTCGCCTGCCTTTGCCTGCTGTTTGGTACTCGGAAAAACAAATTGAGCCGGAAGGCGCATTATTGTGAGAGCGTTCCACCAAGTAATTATTGGTGGAATCGATTTGATCATGAATTTCAAAGGATGAAATTAATGCTCTTGCCTGATCGTTAACGGCTTTATTGATTTCTAAATGGGTCAACAGCTCAAGCGGTTTATCCAGCCGGTAACCTTTACCACTGACCGCTGAGTGCTGCAGCCCTAATTCTGCCAAACCATTCATCTGTTTCCATACGGCTGAACGACTAACCCCCAGAGCATCGGATAGCTCAGTTCCGGAATGAAACTCACCATCAGCCATTAAGGCCAGAATTTTTTTTTGCTTATCTGAAATAACCACTGATATTGTCTCTGCACAATCCTACTAAGGTTGCTCTTTCTGAAAAAACGCTTTAAAAAATAATAATAGTTTATACACCGCTATTTACTATCACCATTTATATACATTTTTTAAATTATACTTTAACCAGTTAACTTATAGAGAAAAGTGATTTAAATATCCGGAGTTATTAAGAAATAAGATAAGGGTTCATGCGCAACTTGATACCAAAAACATGAATAACCCTTGCGGAAAGTAATGGATTCGAAAAGTCACTTTATAACCGATCATTTTTGTTTAGAAATAGAATTTTTTGTATCACTACTCTTTGACAATATTCCTCTCTACCTCCTGACTTAAGCAATAGCACCAGAGGATGAACTCACTTAACGGTCACAAAACAAATCATTGGCAAAACCAAGTTATGACCGAAGCGGAAAAAGGGATGTTGGCAAATTAGCAGAAGTGATAGACTTGATTAATATGGTTTACACATACAGAATTTAAGTGATGGCGGCCATACCAGATGGCCTTGATCTAAAAATGAAGAAAATCAAGAAAACTAAGAAAATTAAGAACATCAATCAAACGGATTTGTTTGAAATGTTAGAACAGCTGGAGCAATTGAAAAAGGTCGAATCAGAATTGAATATGACCTCCTCGCTTGGACTGTTGGAGCTAAACACGATTGTAGAAAAACAAGTTGATTGGGTTGATTCGGCGTTATTTGGTTAAATCTAACCACGCATAACCCTTTTCAACTGAAAAGGGTTACCACGAACCACCCTTAGCGGTTTTAATACCTAACGGTGGAAAAGAGCGTGGAAAATTTGCCTGTACTACAATGATTTTGCCAGTTACCAATCAATATCTTATTGTTTTTAATGCATAATAAGTTTGTATCGACTGGAATAACAGCGCTTAATAGTGGAAAAAACTGAAAGCTATTTTATAGCCAGCCCGGCACAACCAAGCCCCGCCCCAAAATCACTCCTCCTCACCTGCGCGGTTTTTGCGGAAAAATTTTGCACTGTAATAACTTTTGAAATGGAGGATACGGCTTAAGGTGGCGCAATTGCTGCTGGTAAAGCGAGTAAAACCTTAAACGGGAAATGGCAATTTTTGAACTGATATGGTGATTAATGACGGCTATAAACCGCCAATTACCGCCATTTTTAATTTACGATATTGATTTTTGCTAATAAAATCATTATGTTATGTGGCGGAGAGTGAGGGATTCGAACCCTCGATGGGCGATAAAACCCATACTCCCTTAGCAGGGGAGCGCCTTCAGCCTCTCGGCCAACTCTCCAAACAGAAATGATATATCCCTTAATTTACAACCTTGTACTAAGAGATAATTTGAAAGCAATAGCTCTCAATAATGCTAATAAAATTTTTCTAGCGGCTAAAATGAGGCTAAATGTTCAGCCTACACCCAAGAAGTCTTACTCTTCAGAACCTGTTAAGCCTGTCGATTCAGCCTGTTCTTTTTTGATTCTTTCGTAAATCTCTTCCCTATGAACAGATACTTCTTTGGGCGCATTAACACCTATGCGAACCTGATTTCCTTTGACACCAAGAACAGTGACTGTAACTTCATCACCAATCATCAGAGTCTCTCCTACCCGACGAGTCAAGATAAGCATGGCTATACTCCCTATAATTCGTTAACATTCACTGCTATTGCACAGCGACCAACTAAGATAATCAATTATAGCAGCTTTTTCATATAAATAAAGACTAAGATGCCATTTCTTGATCTAATTTAAATGCAGTATGCAACGTCCTGACTGCAAGCTCCAGATACTTTTCATCCACAACGACAGATATTTTAATTTCCGATGTAGAAATCATTTGAATGTTAATACCTTCCTCTGCAAGTGCCTTGAACATTGTACTGGCAATTCCTGCGTGCGAACGCATTCCCACACCTACAATTGAAATTTTTACAATACTGTCATCACCAATGACTTTTCGAGCTCCCAGTTCAACACATACTTTTTCAAGCTCGGCTTTCGCCCTCTGGTAATCATTGCGATGTACCGTAAAAGTAAAGTCTGTCGTCGCATCATCGGCTATATTCTGAATGATCATATCAATTTCGATATTGGCATCGGCTATAGGCCCCAAAATTTTAAACGCAACCCCTGGCAAATCCGGTACGCCAGTGATGGTTAATTTAGCCTCATCCCGATTAAATGCGATTCCTGAAATTAAAGCACTTTCCACTTGTGATTCCTCGTAGGTAATGAGCGTACCCTTACCTTCTTTAAATGATGATAATACGCGTAACGCAACGTTATATTTACCGGCAAATTCTACCGATCTGATCTGCAATACTTTTGAGCCTAAGCTGGCCATTTCCAGCATTTCCTCAAAAGTAATTTTATCAAGCCTGCGGGCTTTGGGTTCTACCCTGGGATCAGTCGTGTAAACACCATCGACATCAGTATAAATATGACATTCGTCAGCCTTTAAGGCTGCCGCCAATGCAACTGCCGTAGTATCAGAGCCGCCACGGCCTAGTGTGGTGATGTTGCCATGCTCATCAACCCCTTGAAAACCCGCCACAACGACCACTTTACCCTCGTTAAGATGAGCTCGTATGCGTGCATCATCTATCTCGCGTATTCGGGCTTTGGTGTGACTGCTGTCAGTCAGAATTTTTACCTGGCTGCCGGTGTAAGAACATGCATCACAGCCCAGCGCATGTAAAGCCATGCTTAACAGCGAAACGGTGACCTGCTCTCCGGTTGACAGCAAGACATCCATCTCTCTTTCATTGGGTTGCGGTTGCATTTCTTTTGCCAATGCAACCAGGCGATTGGTTTCACCACTCATCGCAGAAACCACGACAACAATTTGATCACCCAGATCGCGGGCTTGTTTAACTTTTTCGGCGACCGCTTTAATGCGCTCGGCAGAGCCTACCGAAGTGCCGCCAAATTTATATACATATAATGCCATTCAATAAACCTTTTTATGCGTCCAATTGCGTTTGCACCCAAGCCGGAACTTCAGCCAATGCCTCCGCCAATCCTGATGGATCATTACCGCCGGCCTGAGCCATATCAGGTCTACCGCCGCCTTTGCCACCGACTTTCGTGGCTACAAAGTTAACCAGATCACCGGCTTTTATCCGTCCCATCTTATCCTTGGAGACACCGGCGATCAAACTGACCTTGTCACCTTCAACAACCGCCAAAACGATGGCAGAGCTGCCTAGTTTATTTTTTAATTGCTCCGCCATATCTCGCAAGGACTTAGGATCGACATCCTCCAGCTTAACCGCCAATACTTTAATGCCACCGACATCAACAGCCTGAGCGCTGAGTTCGTCACCTGCTGAACTGGCCAGTTTTGCATTTAAACGCTCCAGCTGTTTTTCCAATAACTTGTTTTTTTCCAGCAGTTGTTCGACTTTTTCAGGCGCCTTTTCCGGTGGACTTTTTAAAAGCCCGGCAATACTGGTCAAGCGCTTTGTCACGACTTGCTATCCAGTCGATACAGCCACTGCCTGTGACGGCTTCAATACGTCTGACGCCTGCGGCAACACCGGTTTCACTGATTATTTTAAAACAGCCTATATCCCCTGCCCGCTCGACATGCGTACCGCCGCAAAGCTCGGTTGAAAATTCACCGATTTTTAAAACCCTGACTTCAGCACCGTATTTTTCGCCAAACAACGCCATTGCACCGGCTTTCACGGCATCATCTTTGGCCATGACTTGCGCAGTAACAGGATTATTCAAACGAATCTGCTCATTAACCAGCCGCTCGATAACATATTTCATCAGCGGTAACCGGCTCAAAGTGAGAAAAGTCAAAGCGCAATCGCTCGGCATTAACCAGCGAGCCTTTTTGGGTAACATGATCACCCAAAGTCTGCCTTAAGGCGGCGTGTAATAAATGCGTAGCCGAATGATTAAGCTCGGTTGCTTTTCTGTCTGCCGCACTGACCCGTGCATCACACAACTGGCCTTTGCTCAAGGTGCCTGAAATCAACTTACCTTTATGCAAAAACAGGTTGCCGCCCTGCTTTTGGGTATCAGTCACTTCAAACACGGCGCCTGCCGCTACAATTCGCCCGCAATCGCCAACTTGACCGCCGGACTCGGCATAGAAAGGGGTTTTATCCAAAACCACCATGCCTTCTTCACCCGCTTGCAAACTGTCTACCGGCTGACCTTGTCTGTACAGCGCGACGATATGCACCTGATCGTCCAGGCGATCATAGCCGGTAAATTCAGTCTGCACTATCCAGTTTTATGTCCTGATCATAATCCGCACCAAAACTACTGGCAGAGCGCGCTCTATCTCGTTGTGCCGACATGGCCATTTCAAAGCCGGCATGATCGACGGTCAGATGATTTTCACGCGCAAAATCAGCCGTCAAATCGACGGGAAAACCGTAGGTATCATAAAGCTGGAATACCGTTTCACCGGGGATGACAGAGCCTTGCATCTTGGCGACACAGGCTTCCAGAATCTTCATGCCCTGCCCCAGGGTTTCTGCAAAACGTTCTTCTTCTTTTTTTAATACCCGTTCAACTTGTGCTTGCGCCGCTTTAAGTTCGGGAAAAGCCTCGCCCATTTCTTCGACCAGTGGCGCTACCAGTTTATAGAAGAAGACATCGTGGATGCCCAAACGATAACCATGCCGAATGGCGCGGCGAATAATCCGGCGCAATACATAGCCCCTGCCCTCATTGGATGGCATGACGCCATCCGCGATCAAAAAGGCACATGAACGAATATGATCGGCGATCACGCGTAATGAACTTTGGTTTAAATCGGCCGTACCGGCAAGTTTAGCAGCGGCTGTTAGCAATTTTTGAAATAAATCAATTTCATAATTGCTGTGTACGCCTTGCAATACTGCGACTAATCCGCTCCAAGCCCCATGCCGGTATCGACAGACGGTTTCGGCAGCGGCGTTAAGGTGCCGTCAGCGGCGCGGTCATACTGCATGAACACCAGATTCCAGACTTCGATATATCTGTCGCCATCTTCTTCCGGCGTACCCGGAGGACCACCGGGAATTTCTGCGCCGTGATCGTAGAATATTTCCGTACAAGGTCCGCAAGGCCCGACATCGCCCATAGACCAGAAATTATCTTTCGCGCCTATTTTTGAGAATCGTGTTTGGTCGATATGCCGACATCATCCAGCCAGATATTTTCCGCTTCCGCATCTTCTTCAAAAACCGTGATCCATAATTTCTCGGCAGGAATTTCCAGCTCTTTGGTTAAAAAATCCCAGGCAAAATGAATCGCATCTTTTTTGAAATAATCGCCAAAGCTGAAATTACCCAGCATTTCAAAAAAGGTATGATGCCTTGCGGTATAGCCGACATTTTCCAGGTCATTATGCTTGCCGCCTGCCCTCACACAACGCTGACTGGTCACCGCCTTGTTGAAAGTCACGCTGTTCTCTGCCTAAAAATACATCCTTAAACTGCACCATTCCGGCATTGGTGAATAATAAGGTCGGATCATTAACCGGGACCAGTGAACTTGAAGGCTCTATGGAATGCCCACGCTGGTGAAAAAATTCCAGGAAGGCGGTGCGCAATTCTGCGCTAGTCATTTTTTTCATGGTATTAAGTGATTTTAAAAGGGTGCTGAAACGCACCCTACAATTTAATAGTTTAAATGATCAAATAAAGCACTAATCATGTCGCCGGAAAAACCGCGTTGCATTAAAAAACGGCTGCGTTTTGCCCACTCATTACGATCCAGGAGCGAGATCATGGCCATATTTTTTGGTATAAACCTGCTCCAGCAGCTCCATCCAGCTACCCGCTGCTTTCTGCACAATGTCTTCAAGATTAACCGCATCAATGCCATTTTGCCGAAGTTCATAAGCAATGAGAACAGGGCCGTAACCTTTTTGAATACGATGTCTGGTATAGCTTTCCGCGTATCTTGAATCGCTTTGCCAACCTTGCTGAGCCAATTCGTCAATAACAGCCAGAATGTCATCCTTGTCAAAGCCTTTTAGCAGTAATTTATTCAGCAATTCTTTTTGGCTATGCTCCCTTCGCGCCAGCAATCGAAGACAGGATTCCTTGATTTCCTTAGAGACGACTTCGTCGCATCGTGCAGTCCAGGCTCATATCAAGATTAAGTAATTCGTCCTCTACACTTCATCAATCACAGGCTGCTTCAATAATAGGCAACGGCTTTCTTGAAATGCCTCTGCTCTTATTTTGGCTTCAATTTCTTTTGCTTTTTCAGGATGTTCTTTCAGGAAGGCTTTTACATTGTCTTTGCCCTGGCCGATTTTTTCATCACCGTAGCTATACCAGGAACCCGCTTTTTGAATGAATCCATAACTAACACCAAGATCAACCAGTTCGCCCATAAAGGAAATACCTTCCCCGTATAAAATCTCGAACTCGGCCTGTCTAAAAGGCGGCGCAACTTTGTTTTTTACCACTTTTACCCGCGTTTCATTACCGATAACTTCTTCGCCTTTTTTAACCGAACCAATGCGTCGAATATCCAGACGTACCGATGCATAAAACTTAAGCGCGTTACCGCCGGTTGTGGTTTCAGGACTGCCGAACATGACACCGATTTTCATCCTGATCTGGTTAATAAAAATAACCAGGGTATTGGAGCGCTTGATATTGCCGGTCAATTTCCTTAAAGCCTGAGACATCAAACGCGCCTGCAAACCCATGTGGGAATCGCCCATATCACCTTCAATCTCGGCTTTGGGCGTTAATGCCGCAACCGAATCGACCACAACCACATCAACCGCACCCGAACGCACCAGCATATCGGTAATTTCCAATGCCTGTTCGCCGGTATCCGGCTGGGAAACCAGCAATTCATCGACATTAACGCCGATTTTTTCGGCATAGCCAGGATCCAAAGCATGTTCGGCATCAACAAATGCGGCAGTGCCGCCGAGTTTTTGCATTTCGGCAATGACTTGCAATGTCAAAGTAGTTTTACCTGATGATTCAGGACCATAGATTTCAACAACACGACCACGTGGCAAACCACCACAACCCAGTGCAATATCCAACCCCAAAGAACCTGTAGACACCACATCAATATCACGAGAAGCAGCCACATCGCCCATACGCATGACGGAGCCTTTACCAAACTGCTTTTCTATCTGCATCAGCGCTGCGCCTAGTGCTTTCTTTTTGTTCTCATCCATTATCAATGCCCTGTAGGTTAGAAAAATGTCGGCTAACTAAACTGATTATTATCACATAGACATCGGGGTTCGGGTAGTGTTGATTTACGCCTTTGCTGTCAGCATAGCCAAAGCCAGTTCCGCCATGTTTTTTGAACCACCGCCCTGCCCTAATTGCTGCTTGACCTGGCTCAGGTTATCTCTCATTTCATCGCTATAAGCTTTGTCAGTCAAAATCCGCTTAACTTCTGCGGCCAGATTTTCTGCCGTCGCATCATGTTGAATGAGTTCCTTCACTATGCCTTTGCCCATCACGATATTCGGCAATCCTATAAACGGCGTTTTCACCAGCCATCTGCCCAACCAGTACGTTAACGATGATAGCTTGTAAGCAATAACCATAGGCACGGTTAGCAAGGCAATTTCCAGCGTTGCCGTTCCTGATGTCGTCATCACCACATCACAACATTGAATAACGTCATAAGGCTGGTTTTTTACCACAGTAACTTTAAGCGACGATTGACTCAAATAGTCCTCAAGCAAGGCATCATCGATTGAATCAGCCTGCGGCAAAATAAACTGAGTTTCAGGCAAAGCGGCCTGAACTTGTTCAGCCGCCGCCAGCATGACCGGCAACATGCGCTTGATTTCGTTGGCACGGCTTCCGGGCAATAAGCCCACTACCGGTTTTATGGCATCCAGCCCAAAACGGATCAAATCTTCATCCTTGCTATGCTGCGCGTGGACTTTGTCTACCGAAGGATGACCGACGTAGCGTACCGGCACGTTCTCGGCATCGTAATAAGCCGTTTCGAAAGGAAATATCACTGCCATCATATCGATGACTTCGCCATATGCCTTTACCCGTCCAGGCCGCCATGCCCACACCTGAGGACTGACATAAAACAGCACCTTGATGCCCTGCTTCTTGGCATAACGCGCTAATTTAAAATTAAATTCCTTATAATCCACACAAACCAGCAAGTCAGGCCGCTCATCCGAAATAATTTGCTGCATGAGCTTTAAGGCGCGACGGATTTCGCCGTAATGCTTGATGACTTCAACAAGACCGATCACCGCAATACTGGAAGAGTCATAGCGGATATCAACACCCGCCTGCGCCATTTTTGCGCCACCCATGCCGATGCCCTTGATGTTTGGCTGATGTTTTCTCAGCTCAAGAAACATATTGGCGGCGTGTTGGTCGCCGGATGATTCTCCAGCGCTGAACATGACAGTTAAGGGAGTGTGTTGAGACAAAGAAATTCCTCTAAATAAACCGGATACTGTTTAAACAAAAGGCCGACTAAAAGCCGGCCCTTTCTTATTTACCAAGACAATCTTCAAGCACTCTTTATGCTGTCAAAACGCCCCGAATAACACTGACTATTTCTTTAATCGTGTCATCTTCAAGATAAGGGCAAATAGGCAATGAGAAACATCTTGCTGCAACGGATTCAGTGACTGGCAGACTTAAACCTGCGCATTCCTGCTTGAATACATTTTGCTGGTGCAATGGCACGGGATAATACACGGCGCAACCGATTTGCTTGTCCTGCAAGGCTTTCATAACCTCGTCACGACGATCGCACAACACTGTGTACTGATGATAAACGTGCTCACCCAAACCATCTTCAAACGGCGTGGTCACTGGCAAATCAGCCATCAATTCCGAGTAAAGATGCCCTGCATGACGACGGCCTTTATTGTATTGATCAATGCGTTTCAATTTGGCTCTTAATATCACCGCCTGCATTTCATCAAGACGGCTGTTATAGCCGATGACATCATGGTAATAACGCACGTCCGAACCGTGATTACGCAACTGTTTGATTTTTGCCGCGCATTCGTCCGAGTTAGTCGTTACTAAACCACCGTCACCAAATGCGCCCAGGTTTTTGCTGGGAAAAAAACTAAAGCCTGATGCATGACCGATAGAACCGGTTTGTTTGCCATTGATGGACGCGCCGAAAGACTGGCAGCAATCTTCAATCAGTTTCAGATTGTGCTGATCGCACAGCTGCTTGATTCTGGTCATGTCTGCCGGCTGGCCAAACAAATGCACGGGCATGACCGCCTTGGTTTTTGGCGTAATGGCTTTTTCTATCGCATCCGGTGAAATATTAAAAGTCTTGGGATCTATATCGACAAAAACGGGAACTGCGCCCACATATTTGATGGCTTCCGCTGTGGCAATAAAAGTGAAAGCGGTGGTAATCACTTCATCACCCGCACCAATGCCTTCAGCAATCAACGCCAAATGCAGCGCATCCGTTCCTGAAGCCACACCAATGGCATGTTTAACGCCCAGATATTCAGCTGCTTCTTTTTCAAAAGCCTGGACATTAGGCCCTAAAATAAACGAACAGTTTTCAATTGTCTCAGCCAGACCCTGCTCAACTTCAGCTTTTATTTCCGCGTATTGAGCCTTCAGGTTTACCATTGGTATCATGTTTTTTGCCTATTATTTATTTTTGAAATCTTGATTTTGATAGGTTTTGTTATTGTAAATTTATCACGAAGAATGAAAGATAAAATCTCATGCGCTTCGTGATGAACAAAACCTATTAAAGAAACTGTTGATAGGTTATTTATCGCCTAATAACCGGGTGATTTGTATCGCTGTTTCCAAGGCTCTTTTGCCTGCCTCACCGGAAACCAACGGGTTGTCACCGGTATGAATACAGTTAACGAAATGTTTAATTTCTTCGAGCAAGGCGTCACCGCTCTCAAAAACTGATTCTTCTGTTTCTATTTCAGGAATGCCGGGGAACATTTCTTTTTTGCCGGTGCGATGCTTGGTTAAAACACGATTCTGGAAATCGACAGAAACATAGGAAGACGGTCTGAACATGCGCATTTTGCGCTCCATCTTCAGGCTGATCCGACTGGCGGTGACATTGGCCACGCAACCATTTTTAAATAACAGCCTGGCATTGGCGATATCGGTACCTTGAGTCAGAACCGCTGTGCCGCTGGCATCAATGCGTTCCACTTCTGAATCCACCAACGCTAAAATAATATCGATGTCATGAATCATTAAATCCAGAACCACGCTCACATCATTAGCACGCGGATTAAAAGGGGACAAACGATGGGATTCAATAAACAGGGGTTTTTCTTCCTTGTCCAGACCCAATACGGCTGGATTAAATCTTTCCAGATGCCCTACCTGCAAAATCAGATTCTTTTCTTTGGCGATGGCTATTAACTCATCCGCTTCTTCGACCGTTACTGTAATCGGCTTTTCAACCAGTACATGAGCGCCGGCGTTAAGGAAATCTTTAGACACCTTATGATGGAGCGTGGTAGGCACGACAATGCTTACCGCATCAACTTCCCCCAACAAGGATTGATAATCTGTCAGCGCTTTTGCGCCATGTTTTTCGGCTACAGCTTTAGCCGCAACCTCATTAATATCAACAACGGCAACCAGTTCACAATCAGGCAGTGAAGCATATTTCTCAGCATGGAATTTACCCAGATAACCCGTACCGATAACAGCGCATTTTAATTTTTTCATGTAATTATTTTAACAATTAGTTCAATTTACAACCCGATAAGAAATCCTGATAACAACAAAGCTTCCGCTCCTGCTCACGCCCCTTACCTACATCCCTGTAGGCAAAGCTTCCGCTCCTCGGCAATTGCTCCATGCATTGCTCTACCTCCTGCATAACCCAGGGAGTGGGGAATGCAGATTATGGATGGCGCAAAAATCTGCCCAGGCAGGAGTGGTCGCGCACGCCCTGTAAGCAAAACGGTCGTTTGAATCATCTTTTCTGCTAAGGGATATCGTGGCGTATTGTAAACTATCGGAATGCATTCAGAAAATTTTGTGGTCATTACGCACTACGCCTGTTTTTAAATGTCGGCCCAACCTAAACACCAGACAAATCAACTTTATTATGCCGCCTAACGCATTAATCTGACCGACACAAAGTTTACTGGACTGCCTCTGATTAGGTAGGCTAGAGCGATGGCTTTGTGTCTTGTGAAAGCACAGGTTACACAAAAATGATAGAAATCACCGATCAAGCCAAGTATCGTGCAAAAATGAAGGTAGAAACAGAGTTGCCATGCTAACCAGCACCCCACTTGACGAAAAATAATCGCGTCGATTAACCTTCCATAACTACAGGAATCTTGCCGATCCTGGCCTGCCAAATCTTCGGCCCTGTTTCATGCACTGATTCGCCACGCGTATCAACAGCGACAGTGACCGGCATATCTTCAACGACAAACTCGTGGATCGCTTCCATGCCAAGATCTTCGAAGGCAACTATGCGTGATTTGCGGATAGCTTTTGACACCAGATAAGCCGCCCCGCCTACTGCCATCAAATAAACGGCTTTATGTTTCTTGATCGCCGCAATCCCTGCCGGCCCACGTTCGGCTTTGCCGATCATGCCGAGCAAGCCGGTTTTGTCCAGCATGGTTTCGGTGAATTTGTCCATGCGTGTTGCCGTAGTGGGGCCTGCAGGACCCACCACTTCATCTCGAACCGGATCAACAGGGCCGACGTAGTAAATAAATTTGTTAGTGAAATCGACGCTTTCCGGCAGCGCTTCACCACGCTCAAGGATTTCAGTCATACGCTTGTGCGCCGCATCCCTACCTGTCAGCATGGTGCCGCTCAGCAATAAAGTCTCTCCCGGCTTCCAGCTTTCCACATCCTGTTGCGTCACAGTATCCAGATTGACTCTGCGTGCCGTAGCGCCTGCCTGCCAGGTAATCTCCGGCCAATCTTCCAGACGCGGCGGTTTAAATTCAGCCGGACCACTGCCATCCAGAACAAAATGCGCATGACGGGTGGCTGCGCAGTTAGGAATCATGGCAACCGGCTTGTTGGCCGCGTGGGTCGGGTAATCAATGATTTTAATATCCAGCACCGTGGTAAGACCGCCCAAACCCTGTGCGCCGATGCCCAGCGCATTGACTTTGTCATACAGCTCCAGACGCAATTCTTCAAGCGCATTACCAGGACCGCGTGCGATTAAATCCTGGATATCTATGGAGCCCATGCACGCCTGTTTCGCCATCAGCATCGCTTTTTCAGCGGTTCCGCCTATGCCTATTCCAAGAATACCCGGCGGACACCAGCCTGCTCCCATAGTCGGTACGGTTTTTAGCACCCAGTCAACAATACTGTCAGAAGGATTAAGCATGGCAAACTTTGCCTTGGCCTCGGAACCACCACCTTTAGCAGCTATTTCGATGTCGAGCGTATCGCCGGGCACAACCTCCATATGAATCACCGCCGGGGTGTTATCTCTGGTGTTGATGCGTTTACCGGCAGGATCGGCCAGTATCGAAGCGCGCAGGATATTATCAGGGTGCAGATAAGCACGCCGGACGCCCTCATTAACCATCTCGGCAACGCTCATATTTGCATCCCACTGGACTCCCATGCCAATCTTTAAAAATACGGTGACAATACCGGTATCCTGGCATATCGGTCGATGGCCTTCTGCACACATCCGGGAGTTAATCAGGATTTGCGCCATCGCATCCTTGGCGGCCTGATTCTCTTCCTTTTGGTAGGCCTCATGCATAGCCTTAATGAAGTCCAATGGATGATAATACGAGATGTATTGCAGCGAATCGGCAATACTTTGGATAAGATCATCTTGACGAATTATGCTCATCAGCTTATATGGTTTCTAGAAATTAAATAAGCACATTATATCTCGAACTGCTTTATTGTTATGAATTAAGAGCACAACGGAAATCAATATTACGCTGGCTTTAGCACAACAAAAGAAAACCGCAACGATTGGACTAATCACCACGCACAAAAAAGCAGGTGTTATCATGCGCTGAATTGAATATCTTTATTAGACTGTACTGATGTGTATGAGTTCAGATTTAACCTGACAATTTTAAAAAATAACCCTAACTGAACCAGACATTGGCTGGCTGTTTTCGACCCAGGCTGATGTTATGGACTCCTCTAATCTAACGTCCGCTTTGCGTACCAGGCCGGACATCGTCGTAACAATTTGACATAGCTAGACTACGAGAGATTCAGGGTAAACAGGGCTGCAAACCTTAGCATGATCGATTATTTGCCTTTACAATGTCCGCAAATTACACTCAATATTGGATTATCAAATCCTCCGTTCGAATTTGAACAAGATTTTTTTAGAAACGCCGCCTAAACAGGTGTCCGGTTTTTGTTGGCCATTACATAGTATAATTAAAAATTTAGTGGCATGTGTCTATTGCCGCATTCGAAAGGCTAATGCGCGTTGAGGAGCGTGGACCTTATATCATCAGCGTTCCTTTAATGCACAAATATATCCAGATCGAGTTATGAATACGACGAATACCGAAAAAACCGTTTCGCCAGGCAAAGAGCCGCCTAAAATGCCTGGCGCATTGCCGCTTTTAGGGCACATGCTCGAATTTGGCAAAAATCCCTTTGACTACATGATGAGACTCAGAAATACACTGGGAGAAATCGGTGAATTCCGTATGTTTCATCAAAAAATGGTGCTGATGACCGGCCCTGAAGCGAATGAAGCTTTTTTTCGCGCGCCTGACGCTCAGCTGGATCAAAGCCAGGCGTATAAAATCATGACGCCTATTTTTGGCAAAGGCGTGGTTTTTGATGCGCCGCCGCATAAAAAAGACCAACAGCTTAAAATGCTCATGCCGGTATTGCGCGATAAACCGATGCGTGGCTATGCACAAGTGATCGTCCAGGAAGTCGAGCAAATGATTGCCGATTGGGGCGATACCGGCGAAATTGATTTGCTTGAGTTTATGAAAGAACTCACCATTTATACGTCCAGCCACTGCCTGCTTGGCGATGAATTCCGTTATGAACTGAATGAAGAATTTGCGAAAATTTATCATGATCTTGAAAAAGGCGTAAATCCTCTGGCTTTTGTTTTTCCCTATCTGCCTTTACCGGTATTTCGCCGCCGTGATAAAGCGCGCGCCAGACTGCAAGAATTAGTCACCGGTATTATTGCCAAAAGAGCGCAGAAACCGGAAAAAAGTGAAGATGCGTTTCAATTACTCATTGAATGCCAGATATGACGACGGCAGTCACTTATCTGCTCACGAAATAACGGGCATGTTAATCGGTACCATATTCGCAGGGCATCATACAACAGCAGGAACAGCCGCCTGGACCTTGCTGGAATTGGCGCGCCGGCCTGAACAGTTGGAGCTGGTGTTGAATGAACTGGATGCACACTTCGGCGCTGATGGCGAAGTCACTTTTCAATCGTTACGCGAAATTCCGGTACTGGAAAATGTCATTAAAGAAGTGTTGCGCTTGCATCCGCCGTTGATATTTTTAATTCGCAAAGTGATGCAAGACTTTCATTTTAAAGATTACACGGTCAAGGCCGGAAAATATGTTTGCGCTTCGCCGCGCGTATCGCATCGCATTGCAGATGTTTTTCCGGATCCGGAAAAGTTTGATCCTGATCGCTATTCAGAAGCACGCCAGGAAGATGCCAAGCCTTTCAGCTGGATTGCCTTCGGCGGCGGTAAACACAAATGCAGCGGCAACGCTTTTGCCATGTTGCAATTAAAAGCAATTTTTAGCATTCTATTACGCCGATATACCTTTGAACTGATCGACGACAAAGACACTTATCAGGATGATTTCACCCAAATGGTGGTGCAACCGGTATCACCTTGCCGTGTTCGTTACATAAAACGCACGGACATTAAAGAAGCTGCTGCTGAGTCAACGACAAATATCGTGCAGGAAAGTACACAAACTGGCCCGGGCTTTCAAATAAAAATCGACAGGGAGCTTTGCCAGGGTCATGCAACCTGCATGACTGAAGCGCCTGAACTTTTTCAGGTAGACGATGCAGGCAATGTAACCGTTTTACAGGAAAACCCGCCGCTGGATTTGCTGAAAAAAGCCCAGCAAGCCGAAAAATATTGCCCAACCAAGGCAATTAAAATTGAACTCAAATGAACGCATAACAGAGACAAAGAATGGCCGCATATCCCAGAGCAGAACTTGAAGAAATGGTTGAACGTTGGTTGCAGGCGAATCGTGACGCTGAAAAAGAAGGTAACTGGCCCAAATACCTGGGCGCGATGTATACCGATGACGCAGAATATCGCTGGAATATCGGCCCTAATGAAGAATTTGTCGCGCGCAGCCGTAAAGAGATAGAAGAATGGGCTTTAGGCGTGCAAATGGAAGGCTTTGAAGAATGGCGCTATCCGTACCACCGCATTTTAATCGATGAAAAACAGGGCGAAGTGATAGGCTTGTGGCGTCAAGTGTCGCCTGCGCTACGTGAAGACGGCACGCATTATGAAGTGGCAGGCATAGGCGGCTCCTGGTTTCGTTATGGCGGCAATTATAAATGGGAATGGCAACGGGATTTTTTTGATTTAGGCAATGTGAAAGCCTTGTTTTTTGAATTAGCCGCCGACGGCAAACTCGATCCTGCCGTGAAAAGAAAAATAGGCAAATTGGCCAAAGGGCAATTACTGCCAGGCCATGAGCGTTTGCGCAAACAGCCCGGTTTATGGAAAAAACTGAAAGGCTTTTTGGCAATGGTACGTATTGCTTTGTTTAATAAATAAATTAAAAAACTCATAGATGCCATCCATTCAAAAGCATGGCATCTGTCGCTCAACCAAGCTAAAAGTCACCTCATAAGAATCTATGCTGAATGTAAAACCTGGTTGGAAAAACTGGCAACTACTCACTGAAAAAGGACGGCACATTTGGGCATTCAAGCCCGGCTCAAATAATATCAATGAGCATCTACAAAATGTCGATAATATCTCGGACGAAGAAATAGCACAGTTTGCTGAAGATTTTCAGTTTGATAAATCCAGCAATCCCAATTCCGGCGATAAGGTTTTCAGAAATACAGCCATTAACGCGAAGTTCCAGGAATTTACCGGGCAAATACCGCAGTCAGAGAATCCCGAAGAGCAAAAAGTCATCGATGCGCTCATCAAAGGAATGAACTACTTCTCTTACTTGCAAAGTGAAGACGGTCATTGGCCAGGTGATTACGGCGGCCCGCTATTTCTTTTGCCCGGCTTGCTGATCGCCTCTTATATTTCTGATACACCGTTTCCCAAAGCGCATCGGGAAATGATGAAGCTTTATTTATTCAATCATCAAAATAAAGATGCCGGCTGGGGCATGCATATTGAAGGCGAATCGACGATGTTTGGCACCGTCATGCAATACGTGTCATTGCGCCTTCTGGGAGTCGATAAAAATCATCAGCAATTGATCAAGGCCAGGACGTGGATCAAAAACAATGGCGGTGCAACCGGCATTCCCTCCTGGGGAAAGTTTTATCTTGCTGTTTTGAATTTATACGACTGGCAAGGCTTTAACAGCCTGTTTCCTGAAATGTGGTTATTTCCCAAATGGCTGCCGGTTCATCCCTGGCGCTACTGGTGTCATACCCGCATGGTTTACTTGCCGATGGCCTATTGCTATGCGCAGCGAATTAAAGCGCCCGAAAATGAACTGATTTTGTCATTAAGAGAGGAAATTTATAACGAGGATTTCGCCTCTATTGACTGGCCGAAACAACGCAATGCCGTTGTGCGAAAAAGATTATTACACGACGCCGTCTCCGGTACTGAAGTGGATGAATTTTTTCACCAATAACTATGAAAAATTCAAATGCACCTGGTTAAGAAAAAAGTCCACAGACTATATTTTAAAATACCTCAATGCTGAGGATGAGCAAACCAACTACTCAATATAGGCCCCGTCAATCAAGCCATTAATTCTATTTGTATCTGGCATGCCTACGGCAAGGATTCGGCGCAATTTAAAAAGCATGTCGCGCGTTGGTATGATTATTTATGGGTTGCTGAAGATGGCATGAAAATGAATGGCTACAACGGCTCGCAGCTTTGGGATACCGCTTTTGCAACCCGCGCCATGCTGGAAAGCGACTTGGGCAAACTATTTCCTGCGACTATTGCAAAAAGCTATCAGTTTATCGAGCTGTCGCAAATCGAGGCTGAACACTCGACGCATGCCGAGTTTTTCCGTCATCCGATGATCGGCAGTTGGCCTTTTTCAACGGCTGAAAATGGCTGGCCGGTTGCCGATTGTACGGCGGAAGGCTTAAGCGCCACTTTGGCTATTCATCATTCAGGTCTGGTTAAACCGGCGATTGATGAGCAACGTATTAAACAAGCCGTCGATATTATCCTTTCTTACCAAAATACCGATGGCGGCTGGGCAACTTATGAATTGACACGCGCACCTAAATGGCTGGAAAAACTCAATCCTTCCGAAGTGTTTGCCGATATTATGATTGATTATTCATGGACGGAATGTACTGCGGCTTGTGTTATTTCTTTACTGGAAATTCAGGAAACTTATCCGGCTTATAAAAACAGCGAAATACGCAAAGCCATCAGTGCAGGACTCAATTTTATCCTTAAGCAACAAAAGCCGGATGGTTCCTGGTATGGCGGCTGGGCGGTCTGTTTTACCTATGCTACCTGGTTTGGCGTGGAAGCGATCAGTAAGGCCAAGGGTAAGGGTTATTATGACGATGCGGTTTTAGCGGACCAGCATAAACAAGGCCTGCGCCTTTTTAGTCGGCAAGCAAAAAGCGGATGGCGGCTGGGGAGAGACTTTCGAATCGTGTTCCAAACTGGTTTATACCGAGGCGGCGACGTCTCAAGTGGTTAATACCGCTTGGGCATTGCTGACACTGATGGCCGCTGATTTTGGCGATAAAAAAGTTATCGAAACAGGTATCAATGTGTTGTTGAACAGACAAACCGACATCGGCGATTGGCCACAGGAAAATATTTCCGGCGTTTTTAATTATAACTGTATGATAACCTACGCCAATTATAGGAATATCTTTCCTATCTGGGCGTTGAGTCGATACTATAAGCAGTATGTTCAGGGATGATAAAAGAATCAACGCAGTTTAAAGTATGTGTATCAAGTAGCTCAATATGAAATCAGAATTCGACATTTGCATTATCGGCGCAGGCATGGCGGGCGCCACCATCGCCGCTTATCTCGCCCCCAAAGGCATTAAGATCGCGTTAATCGATCATTGCTTTAAGGAGAAAAAGCGCATCGTCGGTGAATTGTTGCAACCCGGAGCCGTGTTGTCGCTTGAGCAAATGGGGCTTGGGCATTTACTGGATGGTTTTGATGCGCAGCCGGTTGAAGGTTACGCACTGCTGCAAGGCGACGAAAAAATAACCATTCCTTATCCGCAACACTATAAGGGAATGGGCTTGCATAATGGCCGGTTTTTGCAGCAAATTAGAGCTTCCGCGCTGCAAAATGAATCGGTTACGCAAATACATGGCAAGGCATTGCAACTGCTGGAAAATGAACGGCATGAAATTATTGGCGTTAGTTACCGGGAATCGCTTACGTCCGAGATAAAGTCTATTCATGCGCCCTTAACCATTACCAGCGACGGGTTCTTTTCAAATTTTAGAGAGCATCTCAGCAATAATGAAAAAACCGTGACGTCTTACTTTATCGGCTTGATTTTAAAAGACTGTGAAATGCCTTTTCCAAAACATGGGCATGTGTTTTTATCGGGGCCGACGCCGTTCATTTGTTATCCGATTTCCAGTAATGAAGTCAGGCTTTTAATCGATTTTCCGGGTGAACAGCTTCCCAGAAAACAGTTGCTGCAAGCGCATTTGGATGCCAATGTAACGCCTTATATTCCCGAATGTATGCTTAACAGCTATGAACAAGCCTTGCAGGAAGGCGGATTTAAGGTCATGCCCAATCATTACATGGCGGCAAAACCCATCATACGGAAAGGCGCGGTGATGCTGGGCGATGCACTTAATATGCGCCATCCCTTAACGGGCGGCGGATTGACAGCGGTATTTTCGGATATCCAAATATTGAGTGCGCATTTATTGGCTATGCCTGATTTCAATAATACCGATTTGATTCACGAAAAAATCGAAGCCTATTACCGTGACAGACAGAACGCCAATGCCAATCTTAATATTCTTGCCAACGCACTCTACGGTGTGATGTCTAATGATTTGCTTAAAACGGCGGTATTCAAATATCTGCAGTGCGGCGGTACTAACGCGCAAGAGTCGATTGCTATGTTGGCCGGCCTGAACAGGAATCATTATTCTTTGATGAAACAATTCTGTTTTTTGACGGTGTTCGGCGCCTACAATTTAGTGCGTGATAACATTGCGAATTTACCCAAGGCAATAAAAATTCTTTCGGATGCATTCACCATCATTAAGCCATTGGTAAAAAACGAGCTTTCGTTAGCGGTGTTTTTTTATCATTATCTCGCGAAAATAAAATCTCTTGCTTATTTCGGTTATGGCGCAAATATTCAAAGGCCTTAAGTCGTGCTATTTACAGGCAAAGTTATCCCTCAATAGCCATAAACTGCTTTAACTGCTTTTAGGGCCATAGGTTGGGCTGAATAGAATGAAGCCCAACCATTCACCGTTCGCCGAAGGTAAAATCTTCAAGAACAAGATCGTTTGCCCAAACTCCGGCAACATGCCTGTTTGCACATACCGATGTAATGTCAAAAACGGCCTATCAATCGGCTGCCTGACATGGCCATGCTTGACGGAATTATAGTCAACATACCCTTCAAAATCGCCCTCGTCCCAGATTTGATGTTCCCATTAGCGACGCTGCCAAATGCCACGTTCGCTCCTACCAAGCCGACTGCCGAGAATAGCCCCGGTTTTTCCAGTCGACGGTAACAAATCGACTTGATCAGTGACCAACGCATCGGATAGTTGGCATCGCCTTCGGGCACTCCAGATCGCGTGAAGATGCTCGGGGAGTGCGACCATAGCCTCGATGACAAATGGATGAGCATTTTTTACTATCCGGATATTTCTCGTAAAGCCGCTATCAGTCGTACTAACAAATCAGACTGCCGATCTGCGAGAGATTGAGGATAAAAAAATAGCTTGCGCCTGCTGCTTTGGCTCTTCGATAACACATGCTCATTTCCTGTTTTAGTATTGGGTTTCATTACATTCAGTTTAACCGTAAGCGACCATGAAGCAATCTATTTGGTTCGCCCCCATTATCGCGAGCCTTTTGTCAGGGTGCATTACGGGGCTAGAGTAGAGGCGGATCATCCCCATGAGCAAATCACAACGAAAAAGACCGAGTTTATGCTCAGCTTTGATGATGGTCCCCTCCCCAATTCAACCGAGCGTGTTCTGGATATCTTGGCAACACTCAGGGCCACTGACGGCACCCCGGTAAAAGCCGGATTTTTCCTGCTGGCCGATTCACCGGATGAATTTTGGCAACGTCGAGTTTATTACGCCCCATACGAACTCTGGACCGACAAGGGCAGTATTGCAAAATACCCAAAAGTTGCCCGACGGATCAAGCAGGCTGGCCATACTATCGGTAATCATACGACTCATCACTCATGGTTCCGAGGGCCTTGGCTGGATACGAAAGAGTCTGTGTTGAGCGAACTCACAGAGTGGGAAACAATTTCTAAACCGGTTTTCGGCGCACCTAACAAGCGTCTGTTTCGACCACCCTATTTTGTTCTCAGCAAAAACGTGCTTGAAACCACTAGCCGACTAGGTTATCAGATCGTCATGGGAGAATCGGTAGGCGATGCAACACCGGGTATGACGGTGGATGAGATTAAGGAAAAAACTCAGTCCATTTTGGCAGCATGGAACAAGCCCACCCCCTGCGTATTGACATTCCATGATAATCGTCCGGCCACCTATGGACATCTCGACGAAATTGTCAGCAATCTACAGCAACAGGGGTTTCGCCTTGTTCATTTTGATCCCGAACGGTTGTGAAATAAATTGAAATTTTATCCCAATTTTCTAACTATATATCATCCTTAACAGCGAGATATAAAGATCAGGAGATAATGACATGCCGGCTCCGGGAGTGATAACAATTGATCACTGCTGATGACTGCTGGCTGTAGAAAAACAAAAAATTTGCTACCCGGCGAGATAGCCAGTAGCCCGAAGTCCCCTAATGTGCGAGGATAATCAAAGCCCAACATTTCCCCAGGAATGCTTATGAACTCTAAAGACTTTTTGACTTCCACTTACGGCGTACGGATACCCCGGATTATTTACGGTACAGCCTGGAAGAAAGACAGCACGGCGGCACTGGTAGAACAGGCTATCGGACTGGGTTTTCGTGGTATCGATACCGCCTGCCAGCCCAAGCATTACAACGAAGCGGGGGTCGGCGACGGCGTGGCCGCCTGTCTGCATCGAGGGATAGACCGCGCTGAACTTTATCTGCAAAGCAAATTCACGTCATTGAGCGGCCAGGATCCGATACAAGTACCTTATGATCCCAAGGCCAGCCTCAGCGAACAAGTCGCACAATCATTCCAGACTTCGCTGAAAAACCTGCAAACCACTTATTTGGATTGTCTGATACTGCATTCACCGTTGGCAAACCAACAGCGCACACTGGAAGTGTGGCAGGCGATGGAGCAGATATTTCACAGCGGCGGCGCCAAGCAGCTTGGCATCAGCAATTGCTACGATCTCCAGCAGTTTGAGCTTTTGTATCGAGAGGCCGAGGTCAAACCAGCGGTTATCCAAAATCGGTTTTATGCCGAGACCCAGTATGACCGTGGCATTCGTAATTTTTGTCGGGAACAACAGATAATTTATCAAAGCTTTTGGACGCTGACCGCCAATCCCACTATTTTAGCGCATGCCACGCTGCAAACTCTGGCGGCGAAATACCGGCGCAGCGCCGCCCAAATATTTTTCCGCTACTTAAGCCAAATCGGCATTATTCCCTTAACGGGTACTACATCGGAAAGCCATATGCGCGAAGTCCTGGCGATTTTCGAATTTGAACTGACCGCCGACGAGTGCGATGCTATAGAGATGTTGCTTTGATCATGACGTTGACACTATCGATGTCCAAGGCTGAAAAACAGGATGCCGGACAGATTGCCGCCCTGGTTAACTCGGCTTATCGCGGCGAGTCCAGTAAACAAGGTTGGACGACGGAAGCTGATTTGCTAACTGGGCGCAGAACTGACACTGAAGAAATCCTGCGATTGATCTCAAGTGACGATTCCATGTTTTTGCTGTGCAAGGCCAAAGCGGAACTGATCGGGTCAGTGCATTTGCAAAAACAGGCAGAGCAGGTTTTCCTCGGCATGCTGGCAGTAAGTCCGCCGTTACAGGGAAGAGATATAGGCAAGCAATTGCTGCTTGCAGCAGAGCAAGCCGCGCAAGAAACCTGGGCCGTCAATAAATCGGTTATGACCGTCATCTCATGCAGAAATGAACTGATCGCGTTTTACGAACGGCGCGGTTACCGGCGCACCGGAGTAGGCAAGGCATTTCCGGTAAATCCAGAGCTATGGATAGCTAAAGTCGCAGATTTGCGATTGGAGATATTAGAAAAAGTTCTGTAGGTTTAAAACTTACCGCATCACCTTGCAAATACCTATCATTTTTGGGGGTTTTCCAAATTTGAAAAATCTTATTGCAGAAGCGCATCGGCCACGCCTTTCATGTCGGGGGCTACGATGTCCGGCTTTCTAGCCAGCGGGAACAGAGGTTTCCCGTGTCGTGAAACGAATGCGGCACGCCAGCCCGCCTGCATGGCGCCGAATACGTCCCAGGCATGTGCGGCGATGAGCAGGAGTTCGCTCGGTCTGGCACCGAGGTGTGTGGCGGCGCTCCGATAGACCTGTAAATCGGGCTTGAAGCGGCGTACGGAATCTACGGAGATGGACTCCTCGAAATAGTCGGCGAGACCGGCGTTCTGCAACTGTGCGTTGACGGCCGTTGGGCTCGAATTGGTCAGCGTGACCATCCGGAAACCTGCGGTGCGCAAGCGTTTCAAGCTTTCAAGCATGTCCGGATGGGGCGGCAGGGAGAGTACGCCCTGCATAATCCGAGTCTTGTCCTCGTCAGAGAGCCGAACACTCTTGCTTTGGGCCAGCATTTCCAGAGTCGCTTTGCCGACTGTTCCAAAGTCGGAGTACGCATCTGTCAGGGTTACAACCATCGAGTATTGCAAAAGCAGTGAAAACCACTCGTCCAGCGCGGCACCGCTGCCAAACACGCGCTCGAAGTGCGGCCGAAGCGCATTCAGATCCAGCATTGTCTCATTAACGTCGAAAACCAGGATGCGAGGCTTCAACGCCTCACCCAGCTGCTTGTCGTGTGAACGAAGGATTTCCGAGCCGTCACCACCTGCCTGGGCGAATACGTTCAGCGGATTGGTCATAATGAGCGACCCAAGCGACGAGGCGGCCAGTATGAACTTTCTCCTGGTAAAGGACATATTCATTTCACTGTTCCAGTTTGATCACCAGCACTGCGAGGTTCCTCCCAGGCTCGTGAAGCGAACATCGCATCCGCCGGCGTATGGAAAATATGGTTGGCATAATTACTCAAGGTTTTGACGGCAATGGCCAGAATGATCTCCAGAATCTGCCGTTCGCTATAGCCGGCGGCAAGAAACGCCTCGACATCACTGGTTTGCGGCAAACCGCGCTGCTCGACCATCACCCGGGTAAACTTTGCCAAGGCAGACAGCCTTTCATCAGGGATTTCTGTATCGTTCCTGATGGCATCAGTCACTGCACCAGGTACATTCGACATCTTATCCGCAACGAAACTGTGTGCAGCCATGCAATACTCGCAACCGTTCACCCGGCTGATTGTCAGGAACACGACCTCCTGTTCTGCTGGAGTGAAGCCAGATTCCGCACGGAAGACTGCATAGCCTTGCTGGTAAGTATCAAACAGCCCGGGCGAATTGGCCATCCTCGTGTACATGTTCGGGATAAACCCCATTTTCTCCTGCGCCTGCTGAAGTCCTGCCCTGGCTTTCGGCGCCGCGTCTTCAATAGTTTTTGCTGTCAACTTCAGTTTATATTCTGCCTGCATGATTTTCTCCATAATGCTCGTTGGTACGACTCTCTTGTTCCTTTTTTGTAGGAGGTGGCGTTAGCCGTGTGCGCCGAGAGATTCTTGTCGTGAGTTGCTCAGGAATTCATCCAGCTTTCTGAACATCCGCTTCATCATCATTGTCATCATGGCATTCATGAAAAGCACGTCCATGATCTTCCCGAAGATACCAAATGTGGTCGTGTATTCGATATCGATATAGACCTCTGATGTTTCCGCCCCCGTAGCGCGCACCCCTAAAGTTACCAATGAACGCTTCATCATCGGCATGGTCGTTTCATATATATCAACGGTATAGGACTGATTTTCTTTCCAGTCCGTCACCCGTTCCTTGATCAGAAATCCGCCCATTTTCATTTCGCAAACACGTAATGCTCCAATCCCGCAACTCTGTTCACCCTCTATATAAGATTTACCGATCATCGGATGGATGCGGTGGATGTTTCCGTAATCCTTAAGCCAATTCCATACTTGGTCCGCAGGGTAGTTGAAGGTTTGCTTAAGATGAATTTGTCCCATGATTTTTCCTTATCTAAAATAGAAAATGTTTCGATTTATCGGTTATGGCGAGATGACACTTCAATATATTTCTTGCATACGGTGCTCCAGCCTTTATGCTAAAAACGCATATTGTCGAGAATCCTTCTGAACAATTGCGCTCGTCAACTTTGAATTGCGTTATAGTGAAAAAATTGATGGCTTAAGATTAATGGATTCCGGATCGTTATCCCATGCTCAGGATTCCGGAATTTATGTTCGTTAGTTCGGGAGGACGATTTGGATGCGTTGACTTTACTGGTAAATGGCTTGAATTTGCATGCCAAGCTTGTTTATTCGGGTGGTGTCTGTGGCCGCTGGTTGATGGATCACAATTCTGATCAATCTATCTGGTTTCATCTTGTCAGCAAGGGAAAGGGCTGGGCGCATTCACCCAGTTGGCAAGCCCCGCTTGCGCTGGAAGACGGCGACTTGGCCTTGTTCCTGCCACATGCGGCAAAACATTTTCTTTCCTATAGCAGTGATCACCTACCTGCTGATTCAACGGACACCATAATCACAACCTGGGATGCAGGGGAAACCGGGTTCGTATGTGGGGAAATTGAACTTGGCATGCCGAAATCTATGTTATGGCAAGCATTACCTGCTGAAATTGTCATCAGAAAATCTCAGGCCGGCGATATACTGGGAAAGTTGATCGAGCTTATTATCAGTGAGTCAGCCAGCAACCGCTTCGGCAGCGACTCAGTTGTTGAGCACCTATGCGACAGCATTTTTGTATTGGTGGTGCGTCATTGCCTTGACGAAGGCCTGGTACATCGAGGTGTGTTCGCAGCAATGCAGGACAGCCGGTTGGAAACCGTGCTCGGACTGATGCATCAGGAACCGTGGCAGCCGTGGACGATTGCCGAACTCTGTTCTCGCGCAGGCATATCCAAAACGGTACTTTCTGAAAAATTCACTGAGCTGGTTGGTGCTTCGCCTATCGAATACTTGATCTCGTGGCGCATGCAGATCGCTGCACGCTGGTTGAAAGAGTCCGGCATGACCATAGAGCGAGTCGCGGAGCGTTGCGGTTATGATTCAGCACCAGCGTTCAGCAAAGCATTCAAACGGTCTTTCGGGATATCCCCTGGCATATATCGACGTGGACTGCACGAAATACACCGCTACTCACTATCTAAGAAGAAAACCTAAAACCGTGGGACGTGAATACTCATCACGATCTCCACATTTAAGTGCGGAGCAAACAAGCTGACCTCACTGACTTTGTCACCACTCCAGGCAGCGTATGGAAAGTCTGTGTTGTTAGCAAAAAGTTCGAATGGCTATAATAACCGCAGGTATGTCGGTGAAAATAATCCCGCACCGGTAGATATTCGACACCTTCCTTTCTGTGATCCAGGTAGGTTTGGACATGTTTGTAAAGCCAAGGCTTATACCATCGCCCGATGGCATTCAAAGATCCGTCCGATTCGACGGCATCGGCGAACTTGCCGACCATGATGACCGCCTGGTCGCGGCCGTAAACCAGTCCCTCCACGAAATCGTTGTTTTCGGTATCACGGGATGCCTGCTCGAAAACGCTGACCATATCCTCCAAGATATAAACAGGCTGGTAGTGAAGCCTGATATACTTCTTGACCGGAACGATTTTCAACTCAGCAGCTTCTACTTATAGTCCGCCGGTTCTAATGTCCAAGCTACATCGCGTCCCGTACCCACCATTACTGCTTACGCCTATGAAGTCATTGAAAAAAACATCGGCCGGCCTGCCGCATACGGGAATAGCCTTGCCTTTCGTGCTGTTGGCCGTCGGCTTGCTCAGCGGTTGCCAGCATGAGCCTATTACTATAAACGTTTTAGAGTTTCCGCCTACCATAGCCTCCCCGCCGAACACGGTAAACTTCCCGCCAGACACGGTAGACGTCCCTGCGGATACGGTAGATGTCCCGCCGGATGCGGTAGGCGAGTCGCAACCGAAACTTGCCGACATCGCCACCCGCGAGTTCGCCATCGCCAAAGACCGCAGCATCGTTGGCGGTCTTGCCGTGATCAGTGCGAACGACGGCGACACCTTGCCCGACATCGCCCGGCATTTCGGCCTGGGCTATGACGAGATCACCCTCGCCAACCCCGGTATCGGCCCCTGGACACCTAAAGCGGGTGCACGCGTGCTGCTGCCGTTGCAGTTCATCCTGCCCGATGCGCCGCGCAAAGGCATCGTGCTCAATTTGGCGAACATGCGGATGTTTTATTACCCTCCGAAACAGCCGGACGCCTTGTTTACCTATCCGCTCGGCATTGGCCGTGAAGGTTGGAATACCCCGTTAGGACAAACCACTGTCGTCGCAAAAACAGTCAACCCGGCATGGACCGTCCCGGAATCCATCCGACGCGAACACGCGGCAAAAGGCGACCCGCTGCCCGCCGTGGTGCCCCCCGGCCCCGACAACCCGCTCGGCAAGTATGCGCTAGCGCTAGGCTTTAACCGCTACCTGATCCACGGCACCAACAAGCCTTACGGCGTCGGCATGCAGGTCAGCCACGGTTGTGTGCGGCTTTACCCCGAAGACATCGAAGTGCTGTTCAAAAAAACGTCGGTCGGGATGCCGGTGCGGATCGTACACCAGCCTTATATGACGGCATGGGACGGGGACATGCTTTACCTGGAAGCCCATGAGCCGCTGCAAAAATGGGCGGGCCAGAAACAACGGCAGCAAAAGTCGCTGTTGAAACAACTGCGCCAAAGCGCCGCCGAAAAAGGTGCAACCGTGGATTGGGAAAAAGTCGACCGCATCCTGCAACGCGCCGACGGCATCCCCACCCCGATCCTGGTGGCCAGCCCGGATTTGCCGGAACTGGTCGCGAACGCGCCGGAATTGGAACATCCCGAGCATTTCTACGGGGCGCCGGTGGTCCCAGAATTGACCGACAGCGACTGGGCGATTTTAGTCGCCGACTTCGACAACGAGGTGACGGCGCAACAACTGGCGGCGATGCTCAATCATCAAGGTCCGCCAATCCCGGCGCGAAAAGTTGAAAAAGACGGCTCTTATCAAGTGATCGCCGGCCCCTTCAAAGACCAAAAAGAAGCCGAATTGGTTGCACATCGCATCAAAATGGATTTCGAGATTGATGCCAAGCTAGGGACGGTGACCATACCATAACCCATACGCATCAACTGAGTAAAAAGTGATCAAAACGATACGCGAAACCGGCGCCGACATGAAGACCAAATACAAGGAAACGGCGCACGTTGTCGCCGTTTTGCACTTTCACTTTCATGTCCGATTGGAACGGTTCGCAGGATGTTATCCCAGCCAGAAAATCACTGCCATTTTAAGGCAACACTTGCAGGAGCGGTCTTCTGGCCGCGACCGATACACGGTAGGCTCTGGCAACACCCGAGTGGTAGAAGAATACAACTGAATACCTCTCAAATGACTGCTTCTCGAAGGTGCCCTGCCCAGCCATTCATAAAACAATTGCGACTGGCTCAATTTAGCCGATACCTGGCCCTTTTCTACCGCAATTTCTGTTTTAGCTCTGCCATGCACTTCTTCCGCACAAGCACCTGGATGCAAGTGGGGTGTTCTTTGAACCGAGGTTTGGCAGATTAAAATGATCCTTTACCGACGAATCACGTTCGGATCTAAAACGCATGATGATTAATTAAATCATCATCTGAATAGGTTTTCATCGGGCAATCCCCATGATGTTATCCAAGTCTTTATTCATGGACTCACCTGATCGAGTTACTTGATAGCCGCCATTGCACGAATCTCGGACGGAGTGCTTTCGCCTAAATGACAGCTTCCAGATCCTTAATCGCGATTTTCTTAAGCGACGATTTCGACTTACTCCCACGCGCCCTGCCTGATCCCGGATTTGAGCCTCCTACTTTTAAATTTGATGTTTTGATTTGCATGTCATTGCCTCAATGCTTTGTTGGTGTTTGGTCTGGCTGAGTGGCGATTTGATAACAAATTGCTAACAGAGCAAACAAGCTAACTTCACTGACTTTGTCACCACTCCAGGCCGCGTATGGAAAGTCTGTGTTGTTAGCAAAAAGTTCGAATGGCTATAAATGGTAATTCTCAACCCGCCTTTTCCAGCTTCCTCATCTCGACCGGCGAAACCCTACCTTTCGAGGAGACCTTGTCGTACACCTCATCGAAGGCTTGCCGGCAATACGGCAACCGCTCCCGCAAAAGGTCATAACCGGCATGGTCGAACATCGTTCTGAAATCCTCCCTGCTCATGAGAGGTTCTCGCATACAAGGCCTGGTAGCCCCGGTGTTCGATGACAAATTTTTCCAGCAACGGCAGGGCGACGGCGTTATCGAAAGCTTCCTTAGCCCGGCGTACCGTAGGCGCCGATATCCACGTACAGTTCGTCCACGGCGCCATCCTCTGTCCTGAAAGGATGCACAAAGCCAGGCTGTCCGCCGTTATCCTTGATCGCCATCGGCGAAAGCCATAAAGGATATAAGCGGAAATGTTCATCGAAATATTCAATGGACTGCTTCAGATAGCCGGATCGGCATAAGCATGTCCTGAACCACATGAAACTTTTCCCTGAGCCGCCGGGTGGTTTCGGTTTCCGTGTACTTCAATAATTCGATGCGGGGAGGCAAGGCCCAGCCCAGCAATGCCCTGAAAACAGGATGATTTCCGAAAGGAATGATTTCCTCCATGGCCCAGAAATAACTGCGGGTATGCCGGTGAAAATAATCCCGCACCGGCAGATATTCGACACCTTCCTTTCTGTGCTCCAGGTAGGTTTGGACATGCTTGTAAAACCAGGGCTTATACCATCGCCCGATGGCATTCAAAGATCCGTCCGATTCGACGGCATCGGCGAACTTGCCGACCATGATGACCGCCTGGTCGCGACCGTAAACCAGTCCTTCGACGAAATCGTTGTTTTCGGTATCGCGGGATGCCTGCTCGAAAACATTGACCATGTCATCAAGGCTATAAACAGGCTGATAGTGAACCCGGACATACTTTTTGACCGGAATGATTTTCAATTCGGCAGCCACCAGAAAACCCAGGGTGCCATGGCTCCACGGAATCTGATAAAAGAGATCGGGATTTTCCGAAGGACTGCATTTGACCAGTTTCCCTTCCGCCGTCACGATCTCGAAGGATTCGCAAATATGCTGGATTAGCCCATATTTATGGCTGCTGGTTTCCACACCGAACCCCATAATCAAACCGCCCACCGTCAAAGTATCCAGTTCCGGCACCACTGGCAGCGTCCAGCCTCGAGGTATGAGGCTGCGCGAAATCTGGCCCATGGTCGCCAGCGGTTCCAATCGGACAATCCTGCGCTGTTCGTCAATTTCAAGTAGGTCGTACATGCCGACATCGATCTTGCGGTGGGAAAGCTTGTATTTAGGCACCAGTTCGCTCATGGTTTTCCAGCCCGACCTTGCGGTGCAAAGTTTTTGGCCCGCGCCTTGTTTTTTCCAGTCCACGATTTGCCGGATCACCGCTTCAACCCTGGCATCGTGTTTGGCGGGAGCACTGTTAAGGTGAAAAGAAATCCAGTTACGGATGCTAGCGTAAGCGCCATAGACGGCCGAAACGGGCAGGAGGAAAATGGTGGCGAATATTCCGCGATAATGGGTTAATACATGTTCGAATAATTGCTCGAGTTTTGTCATTGGGTTTATCCTGAATTAATCGGTGAATAGCCAATTTTCGATAAGTATTGGTATTGATCGCTATTCGTTTTTATAGGTATCAGATATTTATCCGATGTCGAACAATCCAGGATGGGACGAGTGTATCATCGGCTCTATCTCTCATTGACCATTATATTCTTATCTCATGATGTGGCTGTATCCTTGCACCCAAAAAATTCCTGGATAATCGGGAATTATTAGAGATGTTTTTTTATCGAATTAAATATTCACATCCATGAACGCGCCAAATATACTATCTGCCCACAACTGCTTGACGCTTGGGGTCTCCCGATGCCACGAAAACTGAATCATGCCACTGCCGTCGCGTGGCTATTGGGCATCAGTTTTATCCTGCAGGGAATTCCCGCTTTTGCTGAACCGCCAGCGGTCGAGGAGGTGTTGGGCGTGTTGGGGATGGACAAGGGTCAGATTGCCGAACTGGCGCAAGGTCAGCCTGTCACTTATGCCTTGAGCGAAGAGCAGCACCGACGAGCTTGCCGTGGGCATCGTCTGGTATCTGCCGGTTCCTTTGGCCAAGGTGGCCGGACATTTGCGGCAGGAACAATCCTGACCCGCTAGACGTTGATGTTACTGCCCACGGGATGTTGACTGAGCATGGCGGGGCGGCTTCCTTGGCGCCTGTCGTCCTGTCCAGGGAAGAAGCCGAGGCTTTGTTGGATGCCGAGCCGGGCGACGAATTCAACCTGTCCGCCTCTGAGATCGACAGCTTCAAAACTCTCAAGCAGACAAATCGCCCTAAGGCCATCGAAGACGCGGTCTTACAGCACTACCGGGAGATTCTGTTCCAGCGCTTTGAAGCCTATCGGCGCGGAGGAACGAATGCGATAGCGCCTTATGCGCGGGAGGAGAGCCGGGATTCCAAGCCTTCCTTGGAACTGCGCCAGGCGGCAAACGCAAGCGCCATCCTGTCGCGTTACTTTCCAGCCTTGCACAAGGCATGGCTAGACTATCCGAAAGCTTTGCCGCCGGGAGCGGACGAGGCGTTCCCCTGGGTGGAAAAAAACGTGGAAGGCCGTCCGGCGGTCATCCTCAGACACCGCGTCAGTATTGATTGGAACGGCGGACGTCTTGGTGTTGACTCGGGAGTTCTATGCGCCGCATTCCTACAATTCCAGCCAATGGATAACCGGCTGCCTACCGTATCGCGACGGTACGGTGGTCTTTCAGCAGGTGCACAGCTACACCGACCAAGTGGCGGAAGTGGCCAGCGATGTCAAGCATATAATCGGCCGGGAGTTGCTGAAAGACAAAATGCTCAAGTCTTTTGAGCGCCTTTGCGGTGTCTTGGGTCAATGCCATTGATTAACGTGATCTTGCCCTGATTTCACGGGCACTCCACTAAGCGACTTTTTTAACTTCAAAAGCTTCCGGACTGATATAGCCTAATTTGGAATGAAGCCTTTTGCGATTGTAATACGCCTCCCTTGTCGGCACGTTCCAATGCCTGTTCTTTAAACTGTGCTGTCTATTTGTTGCGGACGGATAGGGATTTGATGTTTTTTGGAGTTTCATTGTTTACCTCGGTTTTAGAGATTACTCTCTTAGCCAAGTGTGTCCGCTACATCGGGGGAAGATCAAATCGGCCTTTCTAACTTAAATTGCATTTCGCTGGACATAAAAAAACCCGCTAAGCCTTATGTGCCGGCTCTATCACAAAAGACTCTGTATACATTATTATTAATAGATTCGTCTTGATTTTAATTTTCAGGTTACTGTAAAAGTTACTGCATTTTGTCGGCGTGACTATGTTTTTTTGCTGTATTCAACCCCGCCAAATAGGTGATAGGAATTTTCCATAAACCGCGCTGCAACCTCTGCCGATCTTCAATAAAAATTACGCATAAAATGCCGTTTTTGCTTGCCTGAATTTTAGGCACAAAAAAGCCAGTGTTACCCCGCCTTGATTGTTACATTATCACATCGCATTAAAACAGATCATCTCAACCACTATTTTTCGCTACTTTATTCGGAACTTTGTGAAAAAGTAGCGCGGAAAACGGCGGCACCTAAATTACTCTGTTTTTGTGCGTACTGCTTGCGTACACCCCTCACCTATACGCGTGCGTGCGCGTGAAGGGGTTTTCAGTGTGTTTTTGGGCGTTTTCTCGGAAGTGTTTAATCGTAACTGTATGTGATCGGAGTACATAAGTAATCTCTTATGGATTCTCACCCCCTACCCCTTACCGTTTTACATCCGGTTCATGGGGCTTCATGGGGTTGATTTTCTAATCTTGATTTTTTTAATCAAACGCTGCCATTCTGTGCTTTAAATTTCGCTGCCTTTTCTTTCTCTGCCCGTACTGCTTCGGCGGTAACTTCACCAATGCCCTTATTTGCCATTGAAGCCGTATCTTTTGTTAATCCTGCCATTGCCAAAACTTCTTTGGCTGCATTGAGCCGAACCGCATCATCATCAGAATCACGCATTATCGAAGAAATTGTATTAACTGCGAGAACTGCCGCCGACTGAATAGCGGATCGTGCTGCTGTGATATTTTCGCTCTTAAGTGCGTTCAGGTATGCAATGAACTCGTTATCATCTTTTAGCCATTGGCGGATCGTTTGCCTAGTGATAGCGGCCTTTTCTGCTGTTTCTGTGATTGATGTACCCGTTGCCATCAATAACGCTGACTGTGAGCTGTACCGGCTTCAATTCTGCCATTCTGGTGACTCCGAAAAACTGTAATGTTTTGTTATATTTTGTAAGCCTGATAAGGCACTTTTATGTATTTTTCGTGAACGATCCCTTGCCAAGCATAGAACTGATTGCACAATTCAAATTCGTCTGTTCCTTAAGTACGTCCGCTCTTTTAAACGTCATAGTGTCCATATTGCCAAACTCCCTATATACCAAGCCAATGAACCGACAAAAAGGCCGTGTGCCGCCACTGTAAGCGTTTCTTGATACGATTGCCTTACCTGAAAAAGTACGCGCACCTGTGGAGTGCTGCCACGGCTGCCAGTTACTGAATTGCTTTTGATTGCGCTGCCCGTTGTTCCGGTGTCCATTTTCTTGCCGCCATTTCAAACCCCATAAGTAATAGTTTGTTTTGCGTGATTGCTATCTGCTTGTTTCAGTTTTTAGTTTTAAGTTGCCGTGTCCTTGTTGCCTAATTGTTTGTGGCTTATAAAAGGTATAGGATGGTAAATAATAGGTACATCCCGTATGGTGAACACTGAAGGCTAAAATAGACAACCATAACTCATTGATTCATATAGAACAGCGTTCATATTATGAACACCTGTTCACTATACGGCATGACTTGTTCACCATACGGCATGAAGCGTTCATATATATGAATAAGCAAATCAATTTTCAGCTTTCCAGTTTCGCCATTCATCGGTAGGTTTCTGGTCGTTATAATCACGAAAAGTAAGCCGCCACTTTCTCGCTAATTGCTTGTTGAAATGAGCCATCCAGCATCAACTTTATAAAGCCGTGAGATTCCAACTCTTTAAATGCTTCGTGAGCCTTGCCTCGACAACAGCCTATGCGCTTCTGAGCCTCGGTAACGCTGTAGGCTATAGGTTCATACATCCGCCAATGGGTTTGCATCAAAATCAGCAATTTAACCGCATTGCCGCTTAAATTCTCATAAGCGGCAGAACGGATCATTTCAACATCTTGAGCGACATACTGTTGTTTCTTTAGTGCCTTTGCCATCTTAGCCGCCTAACTCCGTTCATAACCTTGTGATAGCTCGCCACGGCTACACCTTTGCCAGTAAAGCGTAACAGGCGACACGATGCTTGGCTTTGCCGGTATCGCTGGTTGTCCAGTGGGTGTTGATATTATGCCCTCGGTCGCGTAGCTCCTGAATACGCGCCGCCGGATGCAGTATGTCCAGCTCTTCACGCGCTTGTAAGGTGGTAATGGTTGCGGTTTGCAGCCATTCCAGAAGCCTAGTGCATTGTTGGTTAAGATCAGTTGAATAGTTTTTTCTTGGTCATTGCGGATTATCTCCAAAGCCGGGTGCAGCCGCGCCATCAACACAGTAAATATTCTTGCAGATTGATGAAACGGACTTGCCTAGAACCCCGACTTTTTTAAAATTAAAGTTCGGGGGGTCTTGTGTCTGCTGCTTGACGCGTCAGGTTTTGTGCCATCGGATGATAAAGACCTCTAACCGGTTCAGCCAAAGCAAGAACGGCCACCTTTACTCTCTGAAAAGTGGTTTTGTGGTCTAAGTTTGCTCGCAATGCACTGTTGGACAAGGTCAGCGGCAATCACATTGGTTGCCGTGACTTTAGCCCTTAAATGGGGTGGCAAATCTTGACCGTTGCCCCGCATCTAAACCAAAGCCTTATTGATGAGCTTGTTAAAGTTGCATGTGAAACAGGCTTTCATCCGTTGTACTGCCGTTTTGATGAGCCATAGCGGACAAGGCTTTTACGTTATCGTGCAGCTCATGATAAAAAGGCAAATAATCGCTCGGTACTTGTTGATGCTGCCTGAAACGTGAAAAAGCTTTGACCAGCTCAACTTTAAGACGTTTGGCGCGGTCAGTGTTGCGGGTTAAGGTCAGTAGAAAATATGACTGATCTTCGTTTAATAATGCGATTCGCTGCTTTTGCTTGCCGCCTTTAGTTTCTATGGTTCGCGTTTCAAACGCGACCCTTCCAAACTCTTCAAACTCCGGTTTATTCGCATCAATTAACGCGAGCGCGTTCTTTGGTTGAATACCCAAATGTTCAGCCAGTACCCGGCTATCAGCCCGCGCCTCGTGCTTTTTCTCGGTTAATGCAATGACGTTGCTCATTACTGCACCGTCAGATTAACGAACAAAGGTCGGATATCCTCAACGCTCCAGGCATGGTGAGCGCTCGCCCAGTTTTCGCGGCTCAGGGTATATTGCCGTGATCTTAACGCGATTTAAGAAAGATGTGCGACTGATACGGGCAAAACCGCGGGATAGGCGGAAGGCTTTTGAGTCGCCGATAATCTGCCAGAGTCTTAAAAATCCGGTGCGGGTAGTAGTGGGATTGTTGTTAGCAGCTGCGCGGTTTTGATGATATTAGTGTTCAATGTTGAATTGGTGTAATCTTCAGTCAGTTGTATTGATCACGTTATGGATAGCTTACAAATTCAAGGAGTGTACGTAAAGAGATTACGCTTATTGGTATTTCTACGTTGGTAAGACTCAGAATTTAAGGAAATCCACCTTCGTAATTGATAGGCAGTTGTTGCATGTGATGTCTCTAACAATTCTAGTTACATTAGGCAATTCAGAAGTGGATTACTGATTTACTCTTAATTCATGCTTTGCGCACCGCTTGTAAATTTTATCGACTGATGATATTAATTCGCGCGTGCATTATTTCAGCCATCTAGACTTCAGCAATAGTCTTTACTCGAGCACTGTCAACGGCCTGTTAACTTCGCATTCGTTGTATTACTTTACGCTTCAATTTGCTTTAACTTAAACTCCAAGGTATGGGATAACGCTAAAACTCAATCCAATAATAAAAGTTTACTGATTAATATGACTTGTTGTCAGTTCTTTTTTGGCTGACACCCCGACGCTTTTCCGTAATGACTTTCAGCTGGCTAAACGTCATTTATTGATCTGTTTGTCAGGGCGCATTCTTTCAATTTCTACATTCGCTGATTGACGGAATATGATCCATACTTCAGTATTGCTTGAAATGAAAATCATATGGGGCATTGGCAACTTCTATTAAACCAGCTTTATATTCATAGCATCTTCATCATCTGCCCCACGGCCTCAACCATTCGTCCCGCATCTGTCTGAAAAGCACTTAATTCGCGACTAGGCCGACCTGTAGTTTGCCAAATCCCATGCTTGATAATTCCTAAGGCTATCAACAGTAGATGTAGAAAATGAATGCCACATCAGCATTTCTTTCACATGGTTTCATTGATATAGCAATCGATCATGGGATCTAAAACAAAAATACCCAAGCTTTAGTTCGTCTGCCATTGCTTGCAGTGGACACCACTCAATGTCAATGTCTTCGTCTTCGGTGCTCGATCTTTTGCTCGGCAACAATAGTCATATTCTTCCTTAAAACTCGTGACTCAACCACAGAAGCCCAACCGCTCAATAGACATTGTTTTTAGCGGTTCATAATTCTTTAAATCAAACCAGCTTGGTATCAAGCTCTTCTGCCACTAGGTAACACTCCGTCAAAGTGATAAGCCGTCCTGAAAGGAATAACCGGAAACGGGGGACGAATCCCGCTTGTTGCCCGCTAAGGCTATCCGGTAAATTTGGATTATATCAGGTGTAAGATTTTTAGCCGTACGCCAAAGTGGAGCATGTTTACCCGATCTTCTTAAACGGTATCACCTGCGCCCCATTCTTTCAAGCTGTCCAGATAATCAGCCCATTGCTGCATCATCTTATGACGTTCTGGTAAGTGTGCTGTCCGGTTGTAGGCTCTGCCGTTGGGGTCTTTAACAGCGTGGGCTAAGTTGATGCTCGATAAAGTCAACTCTTACCCCCAGCACTTCATCAAGAATAGTTCGCGCCATTGCTCTAAAGCCGTGTGCGGTCATTACGTCCTTACCGTAACCTAATCGTTTTAATGCTGCATTAAGGGTATTTTCACTCATGCACCTATCGCCACGCGGTGTACGTTCTGACGAAAATACATATCGACCATGTCCGGTAAGCGGGTGCAATTCTTCCAATATTTTTACGGCTTGGGTTGATAACGGGACAATATGCTGTCTTGGTTTTTGACACAAAGTAACGCCATTCTTTAGCATCAAGGTCGATATGCTCCCATTCTGCCGCGTCGTAATTCGCCAGGGCGAACAAATACCAGTGGTGCAAGTTTCAGGGCAGATACAGCGGACAATGAACCTTGATAGCTGTCAATTGCTCGCAGTAATTCGGCAACCTGCTTTGGGTTCGGTAATTGATGCAAAGTGTTCACCTTTGGCCGGTGGCAATGCGCCACGTAAATCCGGGGTTATATCTCGATCAACTCGACCCGTTGCAACTGCATAACGGAAAACCTGTCCGCATATTTGCAAGGTTCGATGTGCTGTCTCAATAGTGCCTCGATCTTCAACACGCCTTAAGCATGCCAGAATATCCATAGGCAAAATATCAGTTATGGGCTTGCTACCCAACCAAGGGAATATATTTCTTTCAAGCATCCGTTTGGAACGGTTATTTTTATCATCCCAACCATTAACTTTCTTTTGCTCCCCATTCCCTCGCCACATGTTCAAAGCTGTTGATGATGGTTAGCCCGGCATCAAGGCGACTTTCATTTTCAGCGATTAACTTTGTTCTGCTTTTATTTCTTTTCTGGTATCGCTGGGATCAATGCCGTTGGCGACATTGGTCGCGGGCTTCTTCTGCTTTGCGTCTGGCATCTGCTAAACCGGTAGTCAGGATAAACCCCAACTGATAAAGTTTTGCGCTTGCCTGCAAAGGTGTAATCGAATCGCCACCATTTAGCGCCATTGGGCTTAATGAGCAGAGTACAGGCCGCTCGCCATCATTAAGGCGTTGGTCTTTGTCGGTGGGTTTTGCGTTGCGGATAGTAACATCTTTTAAAAGTTCTTTAGCCATTGCAGTAACTCCTTGAAGCAATACAGCATTTCAGTAAATGCAGTAACTTTTGTTTTAGTTACTGCCAAAAACTGGGTTACTGTAAAACTTACTGCATAAATTGTCGAGTGTTACTGCATTTTGTTGCACTTCGCTGGACAATAAAAAACCCGCTAAGCCTTATGACTTGCGGGTTTTTGTACTTCGTTGAATCTGTCTGAATCCACTAATGGAGGCTGCGGCCGGAATCGAACCGGCGTAGATGGCTTTGCAGGCCACTGCATAACCATTTTGCTACGCAGCCCTAAAAGGTAAAATAAAAAAGCCGCGATAGTTCGCGGCTTTTTTTAATATTAATTGGAGCGGGAAACGAGATTCGAACTCGCGACCCCAACCTTGGCAAGGTTGTGCTCTACCACTGAGCTATTCCCGCACTTGAATTTATTTCGCTCATTATAAGATTTTTTAAACATCTGTCAAACTTTATTTTTTATTGAACATCAATTGCTAAAGCCCAAGCTTCATTACCTTTACATTCGCCGTCTTCGACTCTGACTTTAGCATAAGCGTTTTTGCTTTCCATAAGCATCCGGGAAATCCAGAACGGATACAGGGGTTCCTTCTGGCATATGCTGGCAAGGATCCGCTTCTATCTGCTTCTTCGGTATCATCATATGCAGCTATAGCTCCAGGCGTTGACACCAAACGAATTGTTGCTCCTTCGTCAAGAGCATTGGGATTCTTCAATACATATCGTTGCCCTACAGCGAGATTTTTAGATGAATATTTCGAAACAGCAGGCTTTGAATCATCACCGCTCATCATCATTATAATAAGCAGTAAAACCACACCTCCAATAGCCCCAAAAAATACTTTTGGATTTTTTTCTTTTAAATTCATGACTGAAGAAACCAGATTGCCCACTACACCTTTTGCAGTTTCTATAGTTTTGTTAGCGTTTTCTTCGTTACTCATTTCTCATCCTCACATATTGTAATTTTTATTATATTTTAGTCGACCAAAGTTCATCGCCTGATAAATCAAATTACCACGACGAAAAAACTTTTCAAGTGCTATATGCATAGCATCTATCGTCCGACCAATATACATTAATTAAATAAAATCGTAACCTTTTTTAGTTTGCACCGGTTTTTCCTTTTCCGCTATCCGTCGACATTCAAATTGCCAGTAACCCAGCCCGACATTCTTCCTGCTTTTCAGAATCGCTGGAAAGTCTTCACTGTTCATAAACATTCGAATAATATCGCCATCTTTCAGCATAAAGGTATCGGTAATGATATAACTTTTTTCATCGTCAGACTCCTTCACACTATAAAACAAACCTTTTTGAGGCAGGTCTTTCTCTGCCGCATCAATATGAAGATAGTTGACGTCAATGGTTTGAGGAGCCAATAATTGCGTACCAAAGTTTATTTTACCGCTTTGTTTCTGTACAACAACCTTGTTGACAATTCCTAATGAACGCTTATGCTCTGGCATATCTGTTTTTCTAAAGCTAACCAAACTGCCTACAGACAAAATATCCGTTCCTTTGAATACGCAGGATAGTAATCTGTCAGATGCTGACTGAACAAGCAACTCCAAATCTTTTACATCTGTTGCTTCCATTTCCCTCTGGGCGAAGCGAGTTTTGCAGTTCATAGGTAGACGCCAAACCTATGGTAATATATCGATCTAATCTATCTTCAATAAAGGGGTTCCCTGTAAATCAATTCCAGACCATCGCTGCTCAAGATAATCGAGTAGTTCTGCCGAGAGCTTTCCACTATTGTCTTTTAATCCATGTACAGAGCTAAAGCTTGCCTCTGATGCGCTAATCAACTTCTCTTTCTGTTCCAAGGCTTTAAGTAATTTAGTAAGATCCATATACAGAACAGCTGTATCAGTTTTAGCATTTACTTCAAGATAATGCGGCGACTTATCTTCATCCGTCAAGATAAGGCACTGTCTTTGTTGACCGGCTACAGGCTCAGTTTTCAAACTGACCAAAGAACCTATCGTTTCTATAAAGCTATAAACCAACGGAATCTCTTTTTGCATTAAACCAGTTGGATCAGCAAGACTGAGCAACAGGATCTGTTTATAGCACTCTTCGGGAGTACTTGTTTTATTAGCCTGGTTCATATCATTGGCTACTTTGGTAGTGTCTTTTTTTATTTTTACACTCAGTTTATAAAGCGAATGTAAATCTATCCAGACCCAGTCAGGTATTGCCATCCCCATGATAAAATGACTGACAATAATGCTGCTTAATCCTTTAATACAGCGTTGAATTGATAATGCCGTATTCTTCCCTTGAAACCAGCTGACATCACGCTTGGTTAGCTCCTTAAGCACCATCCAGTAGCCAATAGTGAACTCCTTTTCAAGCGAAACCAGGACATTCAGAATTTTCTTGTCATTGTCTTCTTTTGGGAATCCTGTTTTTATTAATCTTGACCGAAGATAGTCCTCAAGGATCAGAACGCTTGGCCTTAAAAGTTCCAGAGCATCCAGTCTTAACTGGACAGCCATATCAATCGCATTAAACTCTGTAATAAAATCGTGAATCAACTGTGTAGCTAATCCCGGATTAGCTGTCGGCAATTCAGCCACCCAATGCTGTAGCGCCCTTGCTTCAAATTCTTTAAGGCGCTTGGGATCTTTTTGTTGTGTTGGAATAACCAGAAAAAAAGAGTTCTTCACATATCCACCGAATTTATTTTAATTCTTCACGTTGCGTACAGAGCCGCGACCGGCTCCTGCGGTCTTGCGACATTTCTGCCATCCATGGCGGTCAGATGTAAGTAAGGGGCTTGAGCACCACTGCATGGAGCAATTGCCGAGGAGCGGAAGTATTGTGAAACAAAATTCCGCACCACATAGACCTCATTAAGCACCGCCTTTTCTCATCATCATCCCTTTTGATGGATTATAACCAATGATTGCCGCTGTCATAAAAACCAGAAAAGCAACCAAGGTATAGACAAATGCATGCTGATTAAACTGCCCATACAGGGCGAAGCGTATTAATTCAACGGCTTGCGAAAACGGATTATATTGCGCCAGATTACTAAGCAGCACACTGGATTCTTTCATTTTCCACAAAGGATACAGTGCGGTTGACATAAAAAACATCGGAAAAATGACAAAATTCATGACCCCGGCAAAATTTTCCAGTTGTTTTATGAATGATGACAACAATAATCCCAGCGCACCCAGCATTAATCCGGACAGCATCAAGTGTCGGCAATACCCACAAGTATCCCTGCCACGGTGCATGGATGTCATAAAACCAGGCAATGGCTAAAAACACATAGACCTGCAGGATAGATACGCCGGTTCCAGCCAACAATTTACTGAGCAATAAAAACCAGCGCGGTAATGGACAGACCATCAGTATTCGCATACTGCCCATTTCCCGGTCGTAAACCATGGATAATGAACTCTGCATACCGTTAAATAATTGAATCATGCCAATCAGGCCCGGCGTAATATAAACTTCATAAAGTATGTAGGTTTCATAAGGTGGCGTGATGGCAAGCCCTAATGCCGCTCTAAATCCGGCCGCAAAGACAAATAACCAGACCAATGGCCTGACCAACGCGGAAATAAAGCGTTCACGCTGGGTAACAAAACGCCATAATTCACGCCCGATAATCCCCCACATTGCCCGCCAGTAATGAAGTATATTCACGCAGGCTGTCCTGCCCTGCGCCCTTCGGGTAAATGCAAATCCGCTCCCGGCTGATTAGTCATGCCTGCTCTCCTTGCGTTAAAGTGTAAAAAGCATCTTTTACCATCGAGGTATTGGTTATTTTGAGGACTTCATCTACCGTGCCATTGGCTTTAATCCGGCCTTTATGCAGCACGATTAAATGATCGTCCGGATAAACTTCATCGATTAAATGGCTAGCCCATAAAACCGCCAGTTTTTCTTCGGCGGCTAACTGATGCACATACTCAACAATGGCTAACCGGCTAGGCACATCCAGGCCCACAGTGGGCTCATCCAGCAGCAACAAAGCCGGTTTATGCAATAATGCTCTGGCAATCTCTACGCGCCGACGATGTCCGCCATTAAGCTGGCGTATTCTCTCAAAACGACGATCAAACATGTTCAAGCGTTCAAGCTCTTGCTGAATTCGTTGCATAGCCTGTTTACGCCCCATACCGTGCAAAGCGGTGTGATAGCGTAAATTCTGCATGACCGTCAAATCCATATCCAGGGTGGTTTGCTGAAAAACCACGCCCAGTTTTGCCAAGGCTTTGCGCGTTTGCTGCTTGATATCGAAACCACACAACTCGATACGACCCTCACGGGTATCATACAAACGGGTAATCAAAGAAAACAAAGTGCTCTTGCCTGCACCGTTAGGTCCTAAGAGTAGCGTGCATTCACCTGAGCGTATCTTAAAACTAACCTGATCCAGTGCTTTCTTGCCACCATAAGAGAAACTCAAATCCTCGATGGATAATGCTATGGGTGGCTTCATGGCTTTACTGCAACGCCCCAGGGATAAGTGCCTACACCGATAGATTTGGTCACCGTTTGATTATCCAGATCAATAATGGAAATATCGTTACTGGTGCCGTTAGTGGTATAGAGGCGTTTTTGATCGGGAGAAAATGCCAGATTCCATACCCGTTGGCCGACCAACAGCACTTTTTCCACTTCAAACGTTTGTGCATTAATCACCGCCACACGATTTGCCGGCCCCAGAGCCACATAGCCCCTAGCCCTGTCTTTATCAATGACAACGCCTACCGGTTGAATTTTATCGGCAGTGACGCCTGAAACCTCAAACTTGATCGTTTTGATGATTTGTTTGGTCTTGGCATCCAGAATCATTAACGTTCCCGCCATTTCTGAAGTTACCCACAGTTGCTGACTATCCGCTGTAAAGCTAAGCGCACGCGGACGCGGATCAACCAGGGTATTTTCTACGATAGCGTTGGTTTTGGTATCAATCCAGTGCACCATATTAGTCGTTTCAGAAGCACTGACAAGCCATTGATTATCCGGGCTAACTGTAATTCCTTCGGGCTCTACACCTACCTTGATTTGCTTGATGGCTTTTTTCTTGGCAATATCAATAGCAGTCACCATGCTGTCATCTTCGTTTGATACATAAAGCCGATCACCCTTGGGATTTAACGCAAAGGTCTCGGGATCATCGCCAGACGGTAATTTCCCGACTTCTTTCAACGTTTCGGCATCAAAAATCTTTATGGCATTGTCGTCACTGGTTGCAATATACAAAAACTTATTATCCGGACTGATGGCAATGCCTCTGGGACGCTGACCTACCGGTACCGTCTTGATTAACTTGCCCTCAATCGGATCAACCACAGCCAGTGCATTATCTTTTTCCAACGTAACAAAAACCGTTTCAGCCTGCACTGTTCCTGCCAATACAAGCGATAAAAACAAACTTAAACCATTTTTTTTCATTATCATTTTTCCCATTTACATTGCGATTCAGGTTGATCATAACCCAAGGTATCCAGTTCGGTTTTTGGATGCAGAAACCCTTCAATCGGAGCGACAGCCACTAATGACCTGGGCGCTGCCAGCAAAACAGGCTGCCGCAACTGTCCATCCCAGGATCGAAACGATAAAGGATTGCCTTTATATCCCTGTAATGCAAACTGCATCACTCAACATATAGTCTTTAACCTGTTTTGTATCATTGGACTCAGTGCGTGTAGCCGCCTCGCCGATTGCTCTAACGGCTAAATAAGCCGCATAATCCTGCTCTTCCATCCAGCGTCCCGCTTTTTCCTTGAAGCGGTTTTGAATCTGCACCGCACCCCATTGCTCATGAGTTCTATGCCATGCCGTCGCAATCAGACCCTGAGTGCCTATCACGGGTCTTGGAATCCAGGTTCGATAGTCAAGATATTCGCCGAACTGGCCTTGTTCATCAGCAACCACCAAGACATCATAGTCATCGACCTGGGTAAATACTGCCACATCCGATTGAGCCGTGCGCCTGGCATCATAGGTATGCTCCCAGGTTTTTTCTGCCACTATTTCCATACCGAAACGCTTGGCAGCCCGCTTGATGGCATCGGCAAATAAACGATCTTCCTGAGTAGGCCCAATGACCAGGAACCACTTGGTCCAGCGTTTTTTCATCATATATTGCGCCAAGGCATCAGCCCGCATGGCTCTGCTCGGCAAAATATGCAAAACATTACTGCGGCATTGCTCGTTGCGTAACGCATCATCCACTGTTGCCACATCGAATAACAGCATTTGCTTTGCAGCAGGCAAATCAGCAAGCTGGTTTATCTGATCAGCAGGCAAGTTAACCACAACATACTGAAATTTATTGGCGATGTTCTTTATTAAACGTATCAGCAACATTACCGTCCAGCGGCACAATAAATTTTTTCAAATTAAATTGCTGCCCGGTAAATTCTCCGGTGGTATTGTTATCATCAATACCCAGTTCTGCTCCTATAACCCCCTTGTTTTTAATAAAAGGATCCAGATTGGATAGCGGAGGCGGTACGTTTCTGCTCTTGTGTCAAATAAGCAATATTAATGGCTTGTTTAGCTTTCGCATAAACAAGACTCACACTAAATAACTGAATAATTAAATAAAACATTAACAATTATCCGATAGCCAGGTTATTGATCGCATCATTTCCTAACATAAAAAATTTGATATTTCCCAATTCTAACGGATTCATGAATTTTTTTTTAGTTTTCGGTAAAGTTTACTGAAAGTAGCATTTGCGTTTTATCACATCCGGTTAATGGACCATGTAACTTTATTCTGGAATTGCTTGCGTTTACTCAGTTCGTAAATTAGAGAAAACAGCAATAACCTCCTGTGAGATCAAATGCTCGGTACTGCGGGGTTTCTGATTAAATTAATCAACATCATTAAAGGAAATTGACTTTGCCTGACAAAAAGCTCAGCATCAAGAAAAATGACTTTAGTTGTTAAATGTGCGTGCGCTAGAGTCTATTATTAAAACTATTTCGTAAGTGAATTAAATTCACATTCGCAATCAAATCATTATTAGATTAACACTACAGCCCTCCCCAAAATGACACAGTTTACTTTAAGCGCAATAACCCTCTATCCGGTAAAATCATTAGCCGGTATTAGTGTAACCAGCTGGCCGGTCACTGAAACAGGACTTCAGTACGACAGAAAATGGATGCTTGTTGACAGCAACGGGCAATTTCTAAGCCAGCGGAAGTTACCGCAAATGGCTTTGATCAAAACCGCACTCACCGACAGTCACTTGATCCTGTCTGCACAGGAATGGAAGACCTGTCTCTGCCCTTGAGCCGGTTGATGGAGAAATTATTAACAGCACGATATGGCACGACCAGTGCGATGCGCGTAGCGTATCGACGGAAGCCGACCAATGGCTGAGCAGTTTTTTAAACCAGGACTGCCGACTGGTTTATCAACCCGATGAGATCATTCGACAGGTTGATCCCGATTATGCCAGCCTGCCGACAACGTGGCATTTTCTGACGGCTTTCCATTTCTGATTATTTCAGAAAACTCACTGGTTTCATTAAATCAGGAAATGCAGCTAAATTTACCGATGACTCGTTTCAGGCCCAACCTGGTTATTTCCGGCTGCCCCGGCTATGCGGAAGACAGCTGGAGAGAAATCAGCATTGGCGCTATTGATTTCAGACTACCCAAGCCCTGCTCCCGCTGCTCCATTCCAACCATCGATCCCGAAACCGCAGAAACCGGCAAAGAACCCCTCAGAACGCTCAACCGTATCAGAAAATGGCAAAATAACGTCTATTTTGGACAAAATGCCCTGCATAACCAGTGCGGCAATTAACTGTGGGCGATACTGTGCAGGTTAAAGTGACGGGCGCAAAACAACCGCCTATCTAGCTTGTTTGGGCGAACAGTGAATCGCCTTTTATTTAAAAAGTTTTCTAAATAACCATGCACAAAGCCCTTTTGCTGATTGTTATTCCGCTATTGTCTTACGGCTTTTGGCTAAGCGATGAATTCAAAGGCATTGCGGCAGGCATCTCGATTTTCCTGTTCGGCATGCTGTCTCTGGAGCAAGGATTTAAAGCCTTTACCGGCGGCGTACTGGAGCGGATACTGCAAAAAACCACTGACACCACATGGAAAAGTTTCGGCTTTGGTTTTATATCAGCTACCTTGATGCAATCCAGCGGCTTGGTCTCAGTCATCACCATTTCATTCTTGAGCGCAGGCTTGCTTGATTTAGTCGCCGGTATCGGCATTGTTTTTGGCTCCAATCTGGGCACGACTACCGGCGCGTGGCTAATCGCCGGTCTGGGGCTGAAAGTTAATATTGCCACCTACGCCATGCCTCTGCTGGTTTTTGGCGTTTTATGCATTTTTCAGGGTGGTAAACAGTTAAAAGGCATAGGCTATATCCTGACAGGCCTTGGCTTTCTGCTCCTTGGCATACACTACATGAAGGAAAGTTTTGAACACGTCGAAAATTCCATAAACCTGGCAAATTACGCCATGCCCGGTATTAAAGGACTACTGATCTACACCGCCATAGGGATCATCGTCACCGTTATCATGCAATCCAGCCATGCCACCATGCTGTTAACCATTACTGCGGTTTCTGTGCATCAAATTACTTATGACAATGCGCTGGCGCTGGTAATAGGCGCCAATATCGGCACAACCGCCACAGCGATCATTGCTTCTGTTGGCGCCAAAATTCAGGGTAAACGCCTGGCAGGCTCACATCTGTTAATTAACCTGTTTACCGGAATCTTTGTACTGCTTTTTATTAAACAATTCAGCATCGCTGTTGACATGATCAGCGCAGGTTTAGGAATTGCCATCAAGGACAACGCCATGAAACTGGCAACATTCCACAGCCTGTTTAATCTTACAGCCATTATCATGCTGTTGCCGTTTATTAATCAGATAGCTACCTTAATTGAAAAAATATTAATAGAAAAACGTTCCAATATTTTTCAGCCAAAATACCTGGACTCATCTGCCATGAATTTCCCTGAAACGGTAGTTGAGTCAGTCAGACTTGAAAGCATCCACTTATATGAAAATGCCATCCATATTATTCTGCATACTTTTGGCTTACATAAACGCGACCTCCTCTCAGATAGCGCCTCCCTCAAGCAACTCATAGCACAAAATAACGCTCCAATTGACTACGATATTGATGCCAGTTATGAAAAGAGGATAAAGGGCATTTACAGCGCCATCATTGCCTTTATCAGCCAGGCCAGATTCTCATGGGAAATGGAACAGTCTTCTCAACTTTCCTGGCTGCGTGATGCTAACCAAAATCTTGTAGAAGCCATTAAAGACACCAAACACTTGCAAAAAAACTGGACTCGATTCCGGGTATCAACGAATCAAGCCACCATAAATGAATATAAAAAAATTGCTTACCAGATAGTCTTACATCTCCAGCAAATTGAAAACTTCAGGCATAAAATTGAAGAAAATGAATTGCCGTTGTTATCGTTGGATGCTCTAAAAGCAACCATTGAAGACGACGACATGCAAATGAATCGCACCATTGAAACATTAATCAGAGAACAAAAAATAACGCCTGAAACCGGCTCTTCTTTAATCAATGACAGCGCCTATATGCGCCACATCAAGAAAAACCTGCTAAAAACTGCCGAAACACTGTTTATACGCAGTTACACCGGCGCAGCCAAAGCTGAACAACAATTAACACTGAATGACGCAGAAATTAAAGATGTTATTCATACAATGGATACGCAATAACTCAAATCTCGAGTCATCCGTGCATCGTTCAACTAAACACAGTTATACTTTACAGAACCTTCTTTATCTGCCAATTAACCAGCCATGAAAAAAGAAAAGTTACTACACAAATTACAGGCCTTTTTTGACACGGACAACCACAAAAAAAGGCAACATATCAATGAGTTAAAAAAAATCCTGATTAAGCTCAAGAAAAAAGAGCGAAAAATCGCTCACACCCTCTCACAGACTGACGATGATTGCTTGATAAAGCAATATCAAACTGAACTGGAAATCATCCGGATACAACGAATGAAAGGCATCGAAATATTGCAACAGCTTAAAGATCGTAAAAAAACCAAAAAAACAATCCCCCAACCGCAGCCTTAAAAAAAAGCAAAGTTCCCTATTCCAGAGGGAAATATTTTCACCACAGACCGACTCAAAAGTACTCGACCTGTCACGCGTCGAACAATGGAAATTCCGATATTTATTGACGCATAGCTATGCTGTTTCCAATATAATATTCCTATCAAATTAGTCATAAATTATTTCCATCATTCCTCCACACTCTTAATTATTTGTTACGAGCCGCGCATGCATCTTGAAATGTTTTTATCCGTTTTTATCTTAATGCTGATTGCATCAGGCATTAATTTATTGGACATCAACAAAATCTGCCTAGCCAATAAAATGATGGGTAACAGCAGAACACCTTTGCTCAAGATTTGCCATTTATCCAGTTTATTAAAGATGTCGATCCTCTCAAAATACAGCCTACTCCTGATTGCCTTATTTTTACCTTCCTTATCAATGGCGGCCGATGAAGTGACCACTACAGCTTCAGTGCATCCATTGGATCTGACTCAGCACTGGTCCGGTTATATGGCCCTGATAGTTTTTGCTGTTGCCTACATTCTTGCTATGACCGAAGAGGTGACTGAGTTAAAAAAATCGAAGCCAATGGTGTTTGCAGCAAGTATGATCTGGATCTTTATAGCTGCCGTTTATGCCAACGGAGAGATGAGCGAGCAAGCAGGGATAGCGTTCCGCTCTACTCTTGAAGGTTATGGGGAACTGTTTTTGTTCATCATGGTATCGATGACGTACTTGAATGCCATGGAAGACAGGGGCGTGTTTGACAGCCTGCGGATCTGGCTGTTGAGCAAGAACTTTACCTATCGGCAATTATTCTGGATTACCGGTTTTCAGGCCTTCTTTATCTCGTCCGGCTGCAACAATCTCACTACCGCTCTACTGATGGGCTCGGTTATTTTGGCTATGGGTAAGGATTGCCCGCGCTTTGTTACCTTATCTTGCATCAATGTTGTGGTCGCCTCCAATGCAGGCGGCTCCTTCAGCCCCTTTGGCGACATCACCACATTATTGGTATGGCAAAAAGGCGTAGTGCCTTTTGCCGATTTCTTTTCCCTGTTGATTCCGGCCATCGTCAACTTCGCACTACCTGCCGCCATCATGAATTTCTTTATTCCACAAGAAAGACCCGCTGCGGTAATGGAAGCTCAGGACATGAAGCGGGGCGGCTGGATAATCATCTTTTTATTCGTATTGACCATTATTACGTCGGCTTGCTTCGAAAACTTCCTGAACCTGCCACCCGCTGCCGGCATGATGATGGGATTAACCTATTTGAAGTTTTTCAGTTATTACCTGCAAAAAACCCACGACTCCCATTTAATACTGGTACCCGTGGATTTGACCGATGTCAAAATCGATCATTTTGCGCCCATGAAATACATGAACAATCCGCAAGCAGAGGCAAATCAACAGCTGGCCAAGGAACTGCCTTTTGATATTTTCCAGAAAGTCGCCAATCTGGAATGGGATACCCTGCTATTTTTTTACGGTGTCATGGTGGGTGTCGGGGGATTGAGCTTCATCGGCTATTTGGAAGTGGCATCCCATCATCTATACGTTGGCATCGACCCCACCGTGGCGAATATTCTGGTGGGCATCGCCTCAGCGTTCGTCGACAACGGCACCATTATGCTGTCGGTACTGACCATGGCGCCTGACATTTCCCAGGGACAGTGGCTGCTGGTGACATTGACTGCCGGTGTGGGCGGCAGTATGTTGGCGGTAGGCTCCGCCGCAGGCGTGGGCTTGATGGGACAGGCTAAAGGGATTTATACCTTCACCAGCCATTTGAAATGGACACCGGTTATCATACTGGGTTACTTCGGCAGTATCGCTGCCCATTTCCTCATAAACGGTCGCTATTTCTAGACCTGGATTCCATCCGCCAAGCCAAGTCTGGATCGCACGGCCTGGAATCCGAAAAGCATATGGCACAGCATCTTAAAGGATGCTGTGCACCCTCATAATGTAATTCTTTCCTGCTCCTGCAACCGGCTGCCTTCAACGGCACCCGGCTTGCCCAGCAAATATGATGCGCTCGGATCAATAATGAATCGATTATCCATCGCAGTTCTCCCCAGTAACATCCGAAACCGCATATTATCCCGGTTGGTCAGCGTCATCTCCGCCCTGACAACCGATTGCCCCGCAATAAGCTGGGTTTCTATGACGTAACGGCGCTGCTTGTGCCCGCCAGAATCCGAAACCCATCGACGATCTTTTACCGGCGCATGGCATTCAACCAATATATCAGTACGTTCCTGTAGTGGATGCATTGCAAACATTATCCAGCGCTGCCCTCCTTTTCGATAGGGTTCGATAGCGAAAGCATGTAAAGCTGATGAGCGCGCTCCAGTGTCTATTTTAGCTTTGATTCGGGCAATATTAAGCTCCGGCAAGGCAAGCCATTCGCGCCAGCCCAACATTGGTTTATGTATCATGTGTGTAAAGCCTTAATCTTATCAATTAAATACTAAGTTATACTTTGCCAAGTCTAAGTCTGAATAACTTATCGGTTACCTGTAAAATGGATTCATTATGCTTGAATACACTGACTATATAAAAAGATTTATCGCATTATTCGCTAAACAAATCCAAGGATCGTCATGTCTGAATCACTAAGTTATGCTTCTGAAAAATCAGGACTGCCACCCGGCTCACTGGTGCATGTTGGCGAAGTGCATGAACACGAAAATAAAATCACCGTCATTGATTACAATAAATCGACCACAGAAAAGCGCACTATCGAATCTATTGAAGAGCTGCTGCCGTACAAAAATACCGACACGGTAACCTGGGTTATTATTGAGGGGTTAAAAGACGTTTCAATTATTGATGCGATTGGTCAACATTTTGACATTCATGGGCTGGTGCTTGAAGACATTCTAAATACCCATCAACGCCCTAAATTCGAGGAATTTGATGATTATTTATATATCGTTATCAAGGCAATTTCCCTGGAAAACGGGGCGTTCGATATTCAATATGAACAAATCAGTTTATTGCTGTTAAACAATTTCGTTTTCACCTTCAAGGAAAAACCCGATGACATATTTGCTCCTATCCTTAATCGGCTGAGCAACGGCAAGAGTCATATCAGGGATCGTGGTGCGGATTATCTTGCTTATGTCATTATGGACACCATTGTCGACGAGTATTTTGCCCTGCAGGATACCTTTGATGAACTGATTGAATCGATTGAGGATAAATTGCTGACTAACCCAGCGGCACAAACCCTGACGACCATCCAGAAAATCAAGCGTGAACTCATCTTTTTACGCAGAACGGTATCCCCCTTGCGGGAATTACTGGCTGCCATTCAGCGTAGTGATTCGCCCTTAATTAATGAACGGACAAAACGTTATTTCGGTGATATTTATGACCATGCCATCCGCATTATTGAAGCCATGGAATCATACCGGGACTTGATAGCCGGTATGCTGGAAATTTATTTATCCAGCGTCAGCAATAAAATGAATGAAACCATGAAAGTCCTTACCGTGTTTGCATCCATTTTCATTCCATTAACCTTTATCGCAGGAGTCTACGGCATGAATTTCGAGTACATGCCGGAACTGAAATGGAAATGGGGCTACCCGGCATTATGGGGTGTATTTATCGGTGTAACGGTTTTTTTGCTTACGTATTTCAAGAAAAAGAAATGGTTTTAATGCACTACTCAAAACCACAAGTCTAGCGTTCAAATCTTAGCCATACGGATGCCGCAACTTTTACCAACAAGTAAAAGCTGATTCTAAAAGCAAAAAATTTATTTACAACATTTGCACCCAGGCTGATAAAAACCAGCATTGCAAACTGAGCACCTAGTACAATATATAACCGTCTTATAATTGAGGAACCCACATGGAAACATATCTCCCCCTTATCAAAACCCAGCTTAACGAATGGTACCTTTTTACCCTGGCCAATCCGTTGTACGCTGCGGCATTGGCGGCAGCTGTCTGGCTGCTGACGGCAATGCTGTACAGCATCAGGATTGCCGCCATAAAAAGAGGAAAAGCCGCCAGTGAAAAAGCCGGCATCGAAAGTCTCAATGCCGTGCAACAGCAGCTACAGCACAGTCAAGAGGAATTGGCGGCGACTGTTGAGCAAATGGAAAAGGCCCAATCTGCGGCCCAAGAAGCCCAATCCGCGGCTCAAGATGAGAAACAACGGGCTGTAGCACTTGAACAGCTGATTCATCAACGCAACCAGCAGATTTCGGGAAGCATTCAGATGCTGGCGACAAGTTTTGATCTTGGCGAACGACCATTACTTGCAGGCGAAGACATTAAGGCAGACTTGTTGTGGCAGCAACATGATAAAGTCATCGCCCAATTAATAGAACGTCTGCGTACCGAGCAGCAAGCAAAATCTGAGTTGCAGCAAACCTTTCAGACAGAAAAAGCAAAAGCGGCCGAAAAAGAAGCGCTGGTTACGGCCCTGCAAACAACCTTGGACAATCACACCAACCAGCTTTCCAAGCTGGCGCAAGTGCTTGAAGAACAAAAATCAATACTGCAACAGCAGAGCAATGCCCAAAAGTCTTTATCCGACACCCTGAAAAATTACCAGCCTGCCGTGGCGCAATCCACAGAACCTGAACAGGAAACGGCTAAGACTGCTGACATCTGGGAACAACCAATTCCGTTGGAAGAAAGCCCAATTATCGAAGATGCCCCGATTGCACAACCTGAGCAGGATATTCAGGTCGAGGAAGTTAATGAAGAACCGCAGGCTCCAGTTAGCTGGCAGGCTGAAGAAACACCAATTGAACTAGTAAGGACTTACGAAACGATTGCCGAAACGGCTGAACCCGTGACTATCAGACATAATTCCGCAACCGACGGTCGAAGAAGCGCAGTCTGTATCATCGAACATGGAACAACAGCCGGTTAATCCCCCTGCAAAAGGATCGCTTGGAAAAATCAAAAACCTGTTTGGTAAAAAACAACAGCCGATCAAAACAGAGCCAAAGTGGGCAGCCGCAAAATCTGATGAAATGTTGGCCTCGGGTGCGGAACAACAGCCTGATGATGAAGTATCAGAAAAAGCCAAAAAGACACCGGGCAAACTGAAAGGCTTTTATAGTAAGTTCACATCGAAAACTAAATAATGTGTGCATTGAGAGTGTAAAGAAAACTGTGTAACCCGCCGTTGCAGGCTGCAACGCTAGTTGGTTTTGACGGGAAAAAGGCATCTGAAGCATTGCCGCTTTATCGTTTGCAACCATAAGATTGCAAACACATTGCCAAAACGCTATCCTGCCATCAACTTATAGCCTGCGACAGCGCCTACAGCCTGCCAATGAATGCAATCGAAACAGAGGTGGCTTTACCGCCGCCCGTTCTGGGAATGCGGCTTGATAGGTCAGGTGTTGCATCTGAAAGCGGAAGCGGCGGGCATTCGCGGCACAGGTATCGGTTGTGACTTTAATGACAGCGTACATGAAATACTGGGTATCAAGGATGACAAGTACCAAAGCCTGTATCTTTTTACGGAAGGTGAGCCTCTGGACGATAATCGCCTGCAAACATTTCCGGTTTATGGGCATTGGCACGAATAGCAGCCCTCTGGCGAATAAGGATACAAAACCCATATCACTAAATTAGTCCAGTAGGTAATTCCTGATCTTGCAAAATTATCATGTTTGAGAATATTATTTTTTGATCGCTAAAAAATAAGTTGGAGGTATTTCTGCTATGTCAGCTATTTATCCCTTGCTTGGTATCACACACCCTTTGAGTTCAATAGTTCACCTTTTAGGCGCAATATTCTTTACTTATCAGGCTAACTTCATGCTCCAACGAGCAAAAGGGTCGAGCATCCGCACAATCTCTCTGGCTGTCTTTTCCGGCTCCTGTATTTTTTTATTACTCGTCAGCGGCATTTATCATTTGTTGACGACAACCGGAACGGCACATACGGTTTTTCAACGACTCGACCATGCGGCTATTTTTCTTGTCATTGCAGGCACCTTTACGCCAATAAACTGTATCCTTTTTACCGGTTTATTGAGATGGGGATTTCTCGTTATCGTATGGGTTCTGGCCATCAGCGGTCTTATCGTAAAAACAATTTTTTTTACAACGATCCCGGAATGGTTAGGCTTGTCTTTCTATCTGGGTCTTGGATGGATGGGGTTGTTCATGGGGTATCATCTTTGGCGGCAATATGGCTTTGCTTTTATCTGGCCACTGGTACTCGGCGGTATTTTCTACACGGTAGGGGCAATTATTGAATATCACCAAAAATTGACAATACTTCCCGGCATAATCGGCCCCCATGAGATTCTGCATATAGCCGTGCTTTTGGGGATAGGGTTTCAGTGGTGGTTTATTGTCAAGGCGCTGGATCAAGCTCCGAGTATCGAATAATGTCCACCATTCATTAACTGTAGATGTGTGGTGAACACAGTAAACCACATCAATCGAAGAACGCGGACGATAACGATGCGGTTCTTTCCTCGGTAATTGCTCTACCTCCTGCATAACCCACAGGGATATGGGGAATACAGATTTTCCATGGAGCAAAATATCTGCCCATGCAGTCATTGCAGCACCCTATTGCACTGCAACGCATCAGATCAAACCGGTAATGTGGAAACAGTAATAATTGGTCATTAGAAAATTAATCAACTACGGCTTGGATCAGATATCCATAAACAACATAGGAATGCCGTAAGTCATCACAAAATAGGTAAATGCCAGGATAAGGCTGGCGCTCATTTTGTACGAAAAGAATTGTCGAAAGATGTAACCGACAATCGCCAAATACCACACAAGCAATAATGCGCCGATGCCGATTCCCACTTCTTCCGCATACTCGTAATGCTTCATTACCATCCAAAAATACATCCCTTCGGTGACAGTGGCCAGTGTCATAATAAAATTTTCGCAGACAAAAATAGCCGTGAACAATTGATTAAAATATTGCCATTTTTTGACGACAAGCAATAAAGTGGCGATGGTTGAAAATGCCATGATTGTCCGTAACACAACTTCCAGCGTGCCGTCGGCAGGATCGGAAATCAGGCCCTCAACAATCATTCCTGAAACAAGGTAAAACGCCACTGTTTTCCACATAAATGATTTTGGTGGGAGTGAAATCGGCGGGGTTATTTCTGAACCAGCAAAGCGAAAGGTATTTGATTAATAATTTCATAGACAATCGAGAGGATAAGCAGTTTTTTAATAATTATTGCCAGTGCGAATTCCCTGTCATCCCGATCAAAACCATCGGGCAGGAAACCGCCAAAAAACCGCTAATACTACTCGACTCAGCATGTTTTTCCAACTCTTAACCGTCTATTTCGTAAGGTTTCTCCGGTCTTGTTGTGCTATTTTGAATGGTTCAGTATGATGAGGATTGCACCTTGCTGCGTTAAACCTAAAGCATCCCCAAAGATTGATCTTCCGCCAATGTTACGAAAAAAATGTAGGCCGAACGTTTCCGGCTTGTCGTGAAGTGATGCCGGAAACGCCAGTTTTCGCTTACGCTACAAACTGGCTTATTCGGGGCCTACTGACTACTTCTTGGGATAACCTACACTCTGCGCCACAACAATCCATTGCGTTGAATTGAGCTTCATGGCTTTCGCCAAGGCTTCCTTATCAACCGATCCGCGAACAACGGTCGCCAGTCCTGTGGAAGCGCAGTACAGGTAGACATTCTGACTGATAAAGCCGGTGTCGATTGCCGCAGTGATTTTTTTATCTTCCTGGCTGTAACTCGAATCCATGCGGGTGAAGTCCGAAACGTAAATCAAATTGACTGGCGCAGTCCCAACAAAATCCTGCATACCTGTCAGCACGCGGATGTCCTTCGCCTCAATCAGTTTCAAGGTATGGCTTTTTGCGTCAAACAGATAAAGACCGTCTGCAGTCGACACATAAATGTCGATGTCTTGCCAATTGCGTGTAGAAGGCGCGGTACGACCTCCCGTTTCCGGACGATTGACGCCAAATGCCGCCCAAAGCAAATCAGATAGCACCTGGGGAGGCAGTTTCTCCGCGCTGAACTCTCGCGTGGATTTGCGGGAATGCAGGGCTTGCATCAACGGCATTCCCGTTTTCGAACTGGGGCTGTGGAAGTTTCATAGGCTGGTTTTCCTGAGCAACGGACAGCGTGGCGCCAAACATCAACCCCGCCAGACATAACCATCGAATCATTACTGTCTTCATGAATGCACTCCTACGTCATAGAGTATCGAATAACTTAGGTCCATCCAAGTAACCAGTGGCTGATAATATAGTCTCTGCTACATCGAATATCCATAGGTACAAATACCAAGCCCGTAGATGAGGTGAATGCAGTAAACCGCATTAATCGAGGAATGCGAAAAGTGCGCTGATAGGAAAGCGTTCATCGAGTCTGAATGTTTTACGCGCCAACGTGTCACTGACGCGTTTGGCATAGAACTCAGGCGGAGCGCCTTTTAGCAGCTGCTTTCATTACGCCTCGGCTTTTTTGGGCATGAGATACCACAGGACAAATGCCACCAGAAATAAACCTGGAACATCGCCCATTAAATTTGCCCGTTCTGTTTCATCAGCAATAGCTTGAACCAGCATTATTCCGCCGTGAACAATGCTCGACCAGATCGTGAACCCTATAAGACTTGCATTAGCTAAAGGTTCTTTCGCAGCCCGAATTAAAAAAACTCCCAACGTAGCGTACATACCCATAATCATCTGCTCGTATTCCGGTTGCCGTGGCGTCCACGCCCAACCCGAAGGCCACGCCCACATCATCAAAACAGGGACTCCTACAATGAAAATGATGCCAATCACATTAAGAGCAACTTTCAAATACTTGAGCCTTTCTTCTTGTTGCATGAGATTTCTCCTCTCGCGGTTTTGGGGGAACTGCTAACGTGATATATACGACATTGATTGCCTTATAAAAACCTGAAATGTGCGCGATGCGTATCCTACTTCAAGTTCATGAGTCGAGCGTCTTCCTATGCTGCTTGCATAAATGACAAACGTTACGAACAGAACTTAGAGAATAATTGATGATCCGACTGTATCAGGCCCCGTCCCGAGTGGACGTATTTCGTAAAAAAACCATACTAATTATGTGTGACAAAATGTCACATTATCATTTTGCCTCCGCATTGTTAGCATATCAATACGCGCTCTTACTTACCTTCACTTGGTAGGGGGGAGCTTAATCGTCTATTAGGCTCCCTTTTTTTAGCCCTGTAGGTGTATAGATACGCTGTATCACCCTCTTTCATCCCAAGCCTTGTCCATCCGTTTTACCGAAACCGGCTAAACGATTTTAAGTTGCCGGGCTAACAGCAATAAAGTTAAAACATATCCTCCGTGATGTAAATTTCGTGTCCCGAAATAGCGACCCCAATGCCTTGTTGGTCGTATTTCGGCGACAGGATGTTTTTTCGATGCCCCGGGCTGTCCATCCACCCCTGCACGGTCGATTGCACAATTTCTTTCGGAGTTTTCCAGGCGTATTCTTTTCTTACCGTGACACCGTTTTGTCTCGTCGTAATGACCTTGTCGTAAAGATTATTCATAAATATATTTTCACCCGGACCGATTGACAAGGTATTATCGTCGTGTTGCTTTTTCTTGTTCCATCCCCGATTTTTAGCTCGTTCGACGGGACCTTCACCCTGCAAATTCCAGTGGCTAAAAAAATGATATCTCGCCATGTCGCTGCTATGCTTGCGGGCGATGATGGCGAGTCGCTCATTCCTATCCAGTTGGGACAATCCGTGGTTTTGTCGCACCCGGTTTATCTGTTGATGAATTTGGCGTTCAAGTTCAGCAGCAGTTATCTTCGGCTTCGCGCCAGTCTTGGCTGCTACCGGATAATGAGCAAGGCCGAGGCAAAAAATGAGCATGGATAATATTCGTTTCATAGTCTTGATGCGGGAATAGTGGTGTAAATAAAAAAATGTAGCGGGGCATTCGGTATTCGGAAAAAAGCAAAAAAGTGTCAGGTCTTTCCTTGTGCATAATCAAGTTTATTTTTAAGAAATGCACAATGCAAGACCTGGAACCTTTTTTTCGGACTTAGGCAAATTATTCAAAGAGGAATGGGAATTCTGCTTGACTGCCGTTTCTTAGCCTTTGAAACAACACGTTAACCTTGTCTTCTAGCGCCTCTTCGAACTGGTGGCCAAATCCAAGTAATAATTCTTTCCCGCGTGCTTTGCAAATATTATCCAGTCGCCTGTCAATCCGCGTTCGGCTCGCTCTTCAAACCCCAACAACAAGGCGGTGAGGTAATCCGGCCAGTGATCGCAGTCCTCCGCCGTACTTCTCGACGACCTCATTAAGCATTTTTGTGAGGTCTTTGTTTCCATTGTCCTGAATATTCAGCGCACACTTATGTTTTTAACAAGGTGTTTCGCCAAGAAGAAGTGCTTGTGCCTGAAAACGGTGATAGCGGTTCCTTTTTGAATTGTTCCTCAGCCTTTGTACGGGAGCTTGGCAGGATTCCTTCGAGGTAGTCCAACTCGTCGAGTACCGAAAAATAATCGAAGTACGGGTCTGACGTATCAAGTAATCGGAATGCCAGCGCTACGCTTATTCTATCCGCGTAGGCACGACCACGTACAGAATCCAACTTCAGTTTCTGAAGTTGGATTCGATTCAAACTCAGTGACATCAATTTCTGCTCGTTCATTGAACGAAGTCTAACTGTTGCCATAACCGACAGCAAAAAGTTCCGTAGGATGCGGCGAGTTTACGAACCGCATCAATCGCGTTATTCACCAGCCGAAACATTTGAAACATCAATATTTCCACCCCAATGCTTTGGGTAGATTCCACGTTCAAGATAACTATGGAAGCTGGAGTGAGGCCAATCTATAACTTGCCGAACCCAACCATGCTTCACAGGGTTCCAATGAATGTAATCGATGTGACGCTGGAAATCGAGTTCGTCTCGAATCATGTGTTCCCAAAAACGGCGTTGCCATAATCCTCGTTCCCCTCGGCTTTGCCGACTTGTTGAAATTCGCTCACCCTTTTCGATAGCGCGGGAGAAGGATGCTTTAATTAAGCCCCATCGTTTAGAGAAGTCGGTATCGTTTGGCTGGCAAAGTCCAAATGCAATGCAAATGATCTGGCAAAATTACCACTGCGTCAATTCTAAACGGGTGTCGAGTTCGGACAATATCAAAAGCATTTCGCAAACAATCAATATTTTCCACCAGAAGTCGATTCCCTCTTCGCTCGGCCAAGTTTACGGTGAAAAACCATGTAGCTCCTGGCGTGTAAATACGACGGTAATTAGTCATTGTTCATCGTCATAGTCGGCGGCAACATTTCACGCGAATGATGCGGTTCGTACCTCGGCAATAGCTCCCTGCATTGCTCTGCCTCCTGCATCTATGCAGTCGTCACCGCATCCTACAAATATTCTCATTAGAACATTATATGACAAGACAGTAGGATGTGGTGAACGCAGTGAACCGCATCAATCGAGGACGACGCGAACGGTGCGGTTCGTTCCTCACCGCATTCCCTACGGACCTTACCGCGTTGATTGATCTCCGGATTAGCCTACGTTTTCCACAACGGAAGACTCTTTTGGGCAAAACTTTTCAAATAACTCTTTTTTGGTTTCAGGGTCCAGATGTGCAATGTGCTTATCATCGCTTCTGTCTTTAAGCCATGAATTGGACTCTAGTAACGCATTCAGAGCAAGGTAGTACCCAAGCAAAGATGTAACCACTGGCCATCCAGAAGTGCAGAAACAGCAAATACAAAAACGAGCATAGCCGCTGCATTAATTGACCAGTGCAGAGCTTGAGTAATAACAAAGAAATTTCCCCAGATGGCATTTGGTATACGACTTGATTGAACAAACTCTTTGTGCACGATGTGCTTAAGTACAATATCTTTGCTCATAAACTTAAAAAACGTCTTGCCGCCATGTCTAGCCGCGCGTAACGCAAGCCTGCCGAGCAAAACAATGAAAGCAAACGCGGCTGAACCCAATATTCCCTGAAGAAATGGGCTGAGTCCGTCGAGATAGTTGAGTGAGTAAGTCTGTCATTGGGGTGCGGTTAACGTGATATTAAAAATCCTTATTTGTCGCACAACTTTCATGACCCCATCCAATTGATTGTT
>CAVZRB010000013.1:0-60971 GCA_963777585.1 uncultured Gammaproteobacteria bacterium
GGCAGCAACTTTTAATTGTGGAGCGGATGCGATAAGTGCTGCGCTCAATAACTCAATGCCCGCAGCGCCTGTTGCAAAGACAACATCAGCTGTTTTTATGTATTCCGCTTTATCAGCATCTGCACCGGCTGTAATGGTGATTTTACCGTCACCAAATTCGTTGCTGCACATGTCGGCAACCTGTTGAGCTTTTTCTAATTGACGACCGATGATTCGTACATGAGCTCCAGCTTGAGCAGCAATAACAGCGGCAGCCTGACCGACAGGGCCTGTACCACCCAGCGCCAGAATGTTTTTACCTTCCAGTGTGGTGTTGAATTTTGTCTTCAGTTCACGTTCAACTGCTGCAACCATGCCAGCTGCGGTAGTGAAAGCGCCGCTTGGATCAGCGAAAACTGACACTTCAAAAGGAGTGAACATGGCGTGTTTTGCCGTTTTCAGCATATCCATTGCCTGTTTGGTATCCCGTCCGCCGATAAATATGCCGGTACGCTTTAAGTTTTTTGCACTACGGGAAAAGATGGCATCCTGTACCAATCCCTGAACTTCGCTGGGTTCAACATTAATATAGGGTACCGCAGACACCCAGCCAGCATCCATCGCCATGTTGACGTCAAATGGACTGAGATTTTTAGCAGTGGTTAGCATGTGTAAGATGAATGGTTTTTCCATGATGTCCTCTTTGAGTATTTATATATTAAGTATAAAAGAAATAAGGGCGTAATAACAGTGCTCTTGCGTGATGAGTTTTAAAAAAATGATGAATCTGTGTATTATTTAAATAATATACTTAATCAATTGGGGCGCATTATTACACAGTACGGATGAATGATTTAAAAGACCAGCAACGCCGCATAGCTTATGATGCGCGCACTGCGCAAATTGATAAGGATGCTGTTAGCCGTATTATCTGTGATCGATTTATAGCGCATCCTGCTTACAAGCAGGCTGAAACCGTGATGTGGTATATCCACTGCCGGTCAGAGGTAAGGACCGTGCCTGCGTTATTGCGCGAACTGGCAACGGGTAAACGCATGGTCATTCCTTACTGCACTAAAGATGAGCAGGGTAACAATAAGTTGGGCTTGTGGTGGCTGGAAGATTTTGCTGAATTAGTGCCCGGAATGTGGGGAATTTTAGAGCCACCCAGGCAAAGATGGGGCGAAGGTGGAAAAGAGATTGCTCCAGAACTATTGGATTTGATTATGGTGCCGGGCGTGGGTTTTGATCGTGATGGCGGTCGCTTGGGTAATGGCGCGGGTTATTATGATCGTTTATTAATGAGTGTTCGAGCTGACGCCGTATTGAGTGCGGTTTGTTATGAATCCCAGTTATTTGAACAAATCGCTATGGAACCGCATGATGTGGCTATGGACACTGTGATGACAGAAAAGACGATTTACACAGGTAAAGGGCGACAGTTTTCCATTTGATGAATTTTCAATCGTTAAAAAATGATGTTTCTTCTTCACCTGCTTTTGTTTTGGATGAAGCGGCGATTATTAAAGCCCTGAAAGATTTAGACGCGTTGCGCCATCAGTGTGGCTGCAAGGTTTTATATTCAATCAAGTCATTGCCTTTTTCCTCCGTCATGGAAATGGCAAAACCCTGGGTTGATGGTTTTTCGGTCAGCTCCCTGTTTGAAGCGCGATTGGCTGATGAGATTTTGGCAGGGCAAGGCAGCATTCATTTGACAACGCCGGGAATAAGGCCGGATGAATTGGATGAGTTGAGCTTGCTGTGTTCGCATATCAGTTTTAATTCGTTATCCCAGTATCAGCGGTTTTATGAGGCGGCAAACGCACAGGCATCAATTGGTTTACGCCTAAATCCAAAGCTATCTTTTCTTCATGATGATCGATTTGATCCCTGTCGGCAGTATTCAAAGTTGGGTGTGGATATTGATGAGTTGTTTCGGTCAACTTGCCTGGATCAAATTCAAGGACTGCATATGCATAACGTTTTTTCAGCAACGGATTTTACTCCGCTAATTAAAACCGTTGAGAAACTTGCAGTTATTTGGGTGAAAGATTGGCTCAACTCGAATGGCTGAATCTGGGCGGCGGTTATTTGTTTAATCAGATTAACGATCATCGTCCGTTTATTGATCTGGTCAATAAACTAAAAAATGATTTTGACCTTGAAGTTTATATTGAGCCGGGCAAGGCGGTAGTAGGTCGTGCCGGGCATTTAGTGTCAACTGTTATCGATAGTTTTGTCAGTGATGGTAAAACCATTGTCATACTGGATACGTCGGTCAATCATAATCCTGAAGTGTTTGAATATCAGCGTCAGCCTGAATTATATGAACATGACCCAAAAGGACAATATGCCGCTATTTTAGCGGGCTGCACCTGTTTGGCCGGTGATGTATTTGGCGAGTATCGTTTTAACAAACCACTGCAAGTAGGGGATAAAGTGGTTTTTAAAAATCTTGGCGCCTACAGCCTGATTAAAGCCAACCGGTTTAATGGCTACAATCTGCCGGATATTTATGTAGTCAAGTCTAGCCGGATGAAAAAATTGAAACATTACACATATCAGGATTATCGCCGGCAATGGCTGCGGGCTTGATGAACGAGAAGCGGAATATATTCACTTTTTCGTTGTGTGAGCCTGTCGAAGCGCATAACGCGTTTTGCAAGTATCTAAGGAGTTTAAACATGAAAGCAATACTAATGACAGCAATCGGTGATCCCGATGTTTTAAAGTTTCAGGATATAAAAGAACCGGAAATTTCAGAAGCAACACAGATTAAAGTCAAACTGCAAGCGGCAGGCGTTAATCCTGTCGACACTAAAATCAGGCGTAATGGCGTGTTTTATGACAATGCCCTTACCGGCGGTATTGGGTTGTGATGGCGCGGGCATAGTTGTTGAAACAGGAACAAAGGTAAGTCAATTTAAAACGGGCGATAAGGTCTGGTTTTGTAATGGCGGACTGGGGCGCGAACAGGGCAATTATGCCGAATACACGGTGATTGATGAGCGCTGGGTTAGTTTAATGCCCGAGACATTTTCATTTACTAGAAGCCGCAGCTTCGCCGCTGGTGTTGATTACCGCATGGGGCGCTTTGTTTGATCGTGGCGGTTTGCAGTCAGGGCAGACCGTGCTTATTCATGCCGGTGCAGGAGGCGTCGGACATGTGGCGATACAATTGGCAAAGCTGAAAGGCGCCAGGGTGATTACTACGGTGAGTTCCGAGCAAAAAGCAGAATTTGTAAAAGCCTGGGCGCTGATGAGGCCATTATTTATACGCAAAACGGTTTTGCCACTGCGGTAAACGATCTTACCGGGGGCAAAGGCGCTGATCTGGTTTTTGATACGGTAGGCGCAGCTGTATTTAAAGAGAGTATCGCGGTGACTGCCCATTTTGGCCGATTGGTAACTTTGCTGGATCCGGGTGAGTTGAATCTGAGCGAAGCCAGAATGCGAAATTTATTGATTGGTTTTGAACTGATGTTAACGCCGATGCTCAGAGACTTACCTGAAGCAAGAGACAAGCATGTTGAAATTTTAAAGCAATGTGCACAATGGGCTGATAATGGGTTGTTAAAGCCGCATATCAGCAAGCAGTTATCCCTGGAAGAAGCAGCAGATGCGCATCAGTTGATCGAAGCCGGTCATACGAGCGGAAAAATTGTTTTATCTGTTTAGATAAAACGCTTTGTTGCAGGTAGCAAAGGGTTCAATGACTAGTGTATGTTGAATAGAAGGGTTTAAAAAAGCTTTAAATTGATGATGTTACTCAAATCGTCCCCAGGTTTATCTTTGATGGGATGAATGCTTTTCATGACCATTTTACACAGATAATTCACGGCCCTTATATTGGATGCCGCATCTGCAAATTGACCCGTGTTATCAGGATCTATAGGACTAAGTTCGTTCAATGCAACAGATCGCAAAAGTGGGTAAAAAACCATCGCTGAAATTGTTCAAGGTCCAAAAACGATTAAGCTTTTAAGAGAAATAGGCTGTGAATCAGTGGCAGTTTATTTTTACGAGTTATTCTGAGGCACTGTTCATTCGACGTTCATTTTATAACGATACAGTCATGCTTGCTGATTCCTGCAATCCTTATTTATGTATAATAGAAAATTAGAGTTATGGATGATAATTAAGAAAATAATGAATTTTAAAAGGTTATGGCAGAAAAAACAAGACAGGCGCAGTTCCAGATACAACACAAAAAAACCAACAAAAAAATCGACTTCTCATTGGTTTAGAAATCTATGTTCCTGATTTTGTTGGCTGGCGGTTCGTTTATGTTGTTCAGTTATCTGGGCTATCTGGATTATAACGTTCGCAAACAATTCGAAGGCAAACGCTGGGCTATTCCTGCCCGGGTTTATGCCAGTCCGGTTGAGCTCTATGCAGGCTATGCCCTAACCGCTGAAAAGTTTGAAGCGTTATTAAAAATGCTGCATTATCGGGAAGATGCAGCATTTATCTGCAGAAGGAACCTATTTTAAAAATGGTTCAGCAAATCAGTGTAAAAACCCGAGATTTCGCTTTTTGGGATCAACATCAACCCAGCATGTCGATGTCGCTGAGTTTTACCGATATGGGCATAGAATCCATTACGGACATAACAACAGTCGGAGGATATTGCCATCGTCCGTATGGATCCAGTGCAAATTGGCAGTTTTTATCCCACTATCAAAGAAGACAGGGTACTAATCAAGCTGGAAGAAGCGCCGGACTCACTGGTTAAAGGTTTGCTTGCCTCAGAAGACCGGGATTTTTATCAGCATTTTGGCGTTTCACTGCGGGGCATTGCCAGAGCAATGTGGACCAATGTTCGTGCCGGCGGCATGGTACAAGGCGGCAGCACCATTACTCAGCAGTTGGTTAAAAACTTTTATTTAACCAATGAACGGCGTTTGTCGCGTAAAGTAAAAGAAGCCTTAATGGCGCTGATTTTAGAATATCGCTACACTAAAAATGAGATTCTGGAAGCCTATTTGAATGAAATCTATTTGGGTCAAAATGGCGCAAATGCTGTTCATGGTTTTGGCTTGGCCAGTGAATTCTATTTTGGCAGCACTTTAAAGGATCTTCCATTGGAACAGGTCGCTTCGTTGGTGGCATTGGTACGCGGGCCCTCTGAATATGATCCAAGACGTTATCCTGATCGTGCTTTGCAACGGCGTAATCTGGTACTTGATGAAATGGCAATGGAAGGCTACATCACAGCAGATCAGGCGGTTGAGGCAAAAGCCAAACCTTTAAGTGTGATTCCACGCACACAACGCTCGTCCAATCGCTATCCCGGTTTTCTTGATCTGGTCAAACGGCAATTAAGGCAGGATTATCGTGAAGAAGATTTAACCTCTCAGGGGCTGAGGATTTTTACCACGCTGGATACCCAGGTTCAGGATATTCTGGAAAAGACCGTTGCCACCAAGCTAAATCAACTGGAAAAGCTGCCTCACGCCAATAACCTTGAAACAGCCGTCATAGTCACACGTCGGGATAGCGGTGAAGTTACCGCCTTGATCGGTGGTCGTGAAAATTAGGGGGGGATTTAATCGCGCATTAGATGCAGTTGCGTCCTATCGGCTCCTTAATGAAACCGGTGGTTTATTTGACAGCACTGGAATATCCAAACAAATACACCATTACCACGCAGAGTAAGCGATTCGACCATTGTGGTTAAAGGACAGAATGGTACAGACTGGATTCCCAAAAATTACGATCATAAAGAGCATGGAAGTGTCGCATTGCATACGGCATTGGCGAAGTCTTACAATTTGGCCACAGTTCGTGTTGGTATGGATATTGGCGTAGCCAGAACGGCTAAAACATTAAAAAGCATGGGTGTTACCAGAGAGCTTGATCTGTTTCCTTCATTATTGCTGGGAGCATCATCACTTGACACCCATAGAAGTGACCCAGATGTATCAAACATTAGCCGGGGATGGTTTTTCAACACCGATAAAAGGCATTAGAGCGGTAGTTGACACCGATGGCAAACAATTACAAAGTTATCCGTTTACCGTCAAACAGGCGGTAGATCCAGCGGCAACCTATATCGTCAATACCATGTTGCAGGAGGTTATGCACGAAGGTACAGGACGTACGGCTTATGCATCTTTCCCAAAAGACTATGGTTTGGTGGGTAAAACAGGCACCACAAATGATGCCAAAGATAGCTGGTTTGCAGGGTACACAGGGGATTATTTATCTGTGGTCTGGGTAGGCCGGGATGATAACAAACCGATCGGTTTAACCGGTTCAACGGGAGCCTTACCCATCTGGACAGCGTTAATGCAGAAAATTTCAACCCAACCGGTGAATTTGATTCCACCTGATAATGTCAAATTGGCCTGGGTTGATCCAGGTAGCGGCTTATTAACGCGTAAAGGTTGTGGAAAGAGCAAGCAATATCCCTATATTTCGGGTTCAGAACCAACGGCCTATTCATCCTGTGGACAAGAGGTTTTTGAGCAAGATAAATCGTGGTTTAATGATTTTTTCGAGAATGATCCTAATCAAAGAGAATCTATGAGTCAAAGTGAGCCATCAACCAGAATGAATTTTAAAAGAGCATCCATGAATAAAGTTAATGTTTTTCGCCTAGTTTGCTGGCTTATTTCTTTTCAATAGTGCCAGTTATGCAGCAGATGAACCTGTCAAACAATTGCAGGCATTTTTAAAGGCTTCAAAGTCACTCACGGCTGATTTTAAACAAGTATTAATTAATGAAGCCGGCGATCCTTATCAAACCAGTTATGGGGTTTTTTACCTGCAGCGACCTGGAAAATTTCGCTGGGATTATTTAAAACCCTTTCAACAACAAATTGTGTCCAAGTCAGGAAAAGTCTGGTTTTATGATACGGATTTAGAGCAAGTCACCATTAAAAAGCTGGATGAGTCAGTAGGTTCAACACCCGCATTACTGTTAAGCGGTGATATATCACTGGAAGATAATTTCACTATGGAAAGATCAGGGCGTCGATGGCGATATGCAATGGATTAAATTATTGCCTAAAAATCAGGAAAGCAGTTTTAAATATATTTTGATAGGCTTGAATAAAGGCTCGCTGGGCTGGAATGGAGTTAAGTGATAATTTTGGTCAGCTAACACGTATTTATTTCTCCAATGTTCTACTGAATCCCGCCGATAAAACCGACAGTATTTGAATTTAAAGCGCCCAAGGGTGTCGATGTTTTTTCTGATTAACGGTCAGGCGAAGTCACATAGCAATCTTTCGCCTTAGTCTTTAACCTTGCACCTGCCTTTCATGTTTGATGACTTGACCAAACCCCTGGCCGACAGGATGCGGCCAAGATCGCTGGACGATTATGTCGGTCAACAACATATTCTGAAACCCGGCAAGCCGCTCTATGAGGCCGTTGCTATCCGGGCGCTTACATTCCATGATTTTCTGGGGGCCGCCAGGCACAGGTAAGACCACACTGGCGCGACTCATTGCACAGCACTCTGATGCGGAGTTTATGCCGATTTCGGCGGTGTTATCCGGCGTTAAGGAAATCAGAGCCGCTGTTAGCGATGCCAAAAAAATCCAGCTTGAACAACACAGACGCACTATTTTATTTGTCGACGAAGTGCATCGGTTTAATAAATCACAACAGGATGCTTTCCTGCCGCATGTAGAAGACGGCACGGTTTATTTTGTCGGCGCGACGACTGAAAATCCATCATTTGCACTCAATAACGCACTGTTGTCACGGGCTCGCGTCTATGTACTTAATTCATTAACGACCGAAGATTTACTGATCGTGCTAGACAAAGCATTAACCGATCAGGAATAGAGGACTGGGTAGTCTTGGCTATTGAAATGGCTGATGATATTAAACAGCAATTTGCCGAGGCAGCTGATGGCGATGCCAGAAGATTGTTGAATTTACTGGAAATTGCTGTGGAACTTGCCGCAGCAAAGGATAGCGGGTTATTAATGAACCTTGCGCAAGAGAAGTGCTTTCCGGCGGCGTTAGACGCTTTGATAATCAGGGTGAAGAATTTTATAACCAGATTTCAGCACTGCATAAATCGGTAAGGGGCAGTTCGCCCGATGCTTCGCTCTACTGGCTGTGCCGCATGATGGATGCCGGTTGTGACCTATCCTATTTAGCCAGACGCATCGTCAGAATTGCCTCCGAAGATATAGGCAATGCTGATCCCAGAGCCTTGCAAATTGCCATTAATGCCTGGGAAGCCCAGGAACGCCTGGGTAGCCCTGAAGGCGAACTGGCCTTGGCACAGGCCATTGTTTATTTGGCTTGTGCACCTAAGAGCAATGCCGTTTATATGGCTTACAATGCCGCCATGCTGATGCCAAACAAAGCGGCAGTCTGGGTGTGCCGGTGCATTTAAGAAATGCACCGACCAAGTTAATGAAATCTCTGGATTATGGTAAAGAATACCGTTACGCCCATAATGAGCCGGAAGCTTATGCCGCAGGTGAAAATTATTTTCCAGAGCAGCTGGCGGGAGCGAAATTATTACCAGCCGGTAGATCGAGGCCTGGAAATCAAAATCAAGGAAAAGTTAAGGCATTTGCAAGAACTGGATAAGAATTCTTAAGCTTCATCTTTCTACGGATTGAGTGCTTGGTCTCAAATAAACAAAAACATGAGTAAAATAGCCAGCGATTTATTTAGAATTAATTGCTGAATTTCTATAAAATTACCCACTACTGTAATAATTCATCTGATTAAGTCTACATGGACCTAAAATTTCTCGATTTTGAACAACCGATCGCTGAGTTAGAAGCGAAAATTGAAGAACTCCGCAATGTGGAGTTTGATAACAAGATTAATATTTCAGCTGCGCTTAAGGAGCTGGAAGACAGGAACCAGGCGCTGACGGAGACGATTTTTACTAATCTTTCTGACTGGCAGATTTCTCAGTTATCCAGACATCCGGGGCGACCCTACACGCTGGATTATATTGAACATATGTTTACCGACTTCCATGAGTTGCATGGTGACCGCACTTATGCGGATGATCCTGCGATTGTTTGTGGATTGGCACGCCTTGAGGGGCAGCCGATTATGGTGATCGGTCATCAAAAGGGACGTGATACCAAGGAAAAAATTTATCGCAACTTCGGTATGCCGCGTCCTGAAGGTTATCGTAAGGCTTTGCGCGTCATGAAGATGGCGGAGCGTTTTAAAATCCCTATTATTTGCTTAATCGATACGCCGGGAGCTTATCCGGGCATCGGCGCGGAAGAGCGCGGTCAGAGTGAAGCTATCGCCAGAAACCTGTTTGAAATGGCTAGGCTGAAAACGCCGATTATCTGTACTATTATCGGTGAAGGCGGTTCCGGTGGCGCTTTGGCAATTGGCGTGGGGGACCGTTTAATTATGCTGGAATACAGCACGTATTCAGTTATTTCGCCAGAAGGTTGTGCGTCAATTCTTTGGAAAAGCGCGGATAAAACACAGCTGGCGGCTGAGGCTATGGGTATTACTTCTGACCGCATTCGTGAACAGGGATTCCTGGATGAAGTGGTTAGAGAGCCTTTAGGCGGCTGTCATAGAGATTTTCAGGCTGTTGCCTTAAATTTAAAGGAAGCCTTGGTGCGGCACTTGAAAGAGTTGATGCAGCAATCAGTAGAAGACGTGGTGGAAAAACGCTATCAGAGAATTATGAGCTTTGGCGTTTTTGCTGAGGAAGCTGTTAAGTAATTTGTTTAGGTAGTCTTAATAGTCTTGAGGCCGACTTTTGTCGGCCTTTTAATTTGTGCGATTAGTTACAATAATTCGCAAATATCGATATCCCACAGAGCAAAAGGTCGTGATGCTTTCATCGCAATTTATAGAATCTGCGTTAGATCAACACAAACAGCCCCGGCATGTTTATGTCGGCTACAGCGGCGGTGTCGATTCTCATGTTTTATTGCATTTGTGCGCTTCAATAACAACGTCTCAAAGATAAAATTACAGCAGTTTATGTGCATCATGGTTTGCAGGCAGAGGCCGAGTCTTGGGCCAGGCATTGCGAAAAAACAGCTGAAGGATTGGGGGTGGATTTTATGGTGTTGCGGGTTAATGCCGTTGCAAAGTCCGGGAGAAAGTCCTGAAGAAGCCGCGAGAAACGCCCGTTACACTGCCTTAAAATCATTGATGGATAGTTGATGATATGCTGATGCTTGCGCAACACAGGGACGATCAGACTTGAAACCGTTTTGTTGCAATTGTTTCGTGGTAGTGGTTTGCGTGGACTTATCCGGAATGCCGGAAAGCATGGCTTTTGGTCAGGGTGTCATGCTGAGGCCGTTGTTAAATGTTTCCAAACATGCTATTGATGATTATGCTCGAGTCGCACGCAGTTAAGCTGGGTTGATGATCCCAGTAATCAGTGCAATGATTATGATCGCAATTTCTTGCGCAATGCCGTTGTTGCCTCTATTAAAACAGCGTTGGCCGGCATGTGATAAAACGGTGGCGCGTTCAGCCAAGCATTGTGCTGATGCACAGGTTGTGATTTCGGCAGTGGCTGGATGAATTATTTCGTCCGGTTTTTAATGAAGCCGACAAGACGCTTTGCATTAGTCAGTTATCAATCATACGAAGTTACCCAGCAGCAGCTTGTCATAGGCATGGTTTCAAGCACTAAATTTAAAAATGCCTGCACAGGCTTTTGTTGAACGATTCTACAGTCCGAGGTGCTTTCGGCAAGGGAAGATAGTGATCCGGTGTTATCAGGTCAGGGATATGATATGCGCCGTTATCGGGATAAGTTGTATTGTGAACAAACTGTCTGGAACAAATTTGCATTACCCGAAGGGCGTCAGGCAGCGCAAGAGTTTCTGCAAGACATTGTCTGGCCTGCTGGGCAATCGTCGATAATGATCGGCAATGATCAGACCTTGTCTTGCGTGCCGTCATCAGCGGGCATACTTCGTGAGCAGTGGCAGAATGCCAAGGTCGAGGTAAAAGTTCGCCGGGGCGGGGAAAAAATTTGTTTGCCGGGACGTACAAGGCCATCATTCACTGAAAAAGCTGTTTCAGGAAGCAGGCATTCCACCGTGGGAAAGGGAGAGGATTCCCTTGGTTTACCTGAATGATACGCTCGCCGCTGTCGGCGACAAATGGATAAGTGCGGCGTTCTACAGTGAAAAACAACAAGCCTGCATCAGCTTGTCCCGGCAAAGATAAGAATTAAACCCGAAAGACAATGACGACAAGCGCATTGTCGATTAAAATGACTCAAGTTTTTACTTAAACTGTCATCAGTTATCTTCTGAATTCCAAACATTCTAAATGACAAAATACATTTTCATTACCGGCGGTGTTGTTTCATCGCTAGGCAAGGGCATTGCTGCATCGTCGCTTGCCGCTATTCTTGAGGCTCGCGGTCTCAAAGTCACTATGACCAAGCTGGATCCTTACATCAATCTTGATCCGGGCACTATGAGTCCTTTTCAACATGGCGAGGTATTTGTTACTGAAGATGGTGCAGAAACTGACCTGGATTTAGGCCATTATGAGCGGTTTCTTAAAACCACTATGGCTAAAAAGAATAATTTCACCACCGGTCAGGTTTATGACAGTGTCTTGCGCAGAGAGCGTAAAGGTGAATATTTGGGCGCCACGGTTCAGGTTATTCCGCATATTACCGATGAAATAAAACGCCGGGTTTATCTTAGTGCCGAAGGCATGGATGTCGCTATAATCGAGGTCGGCGGCACAGTCGGTGATATTGAATCACTGCCATTTCTGGAAGCTATCCGGCAAATGCGTTTTGAATTGGGTGCTGAAAGATCGCTGTTTATTCATTTAACGCTGGTGCCCTATATTCGTTCGGCCGGTGAAATAAAAACCAAACCCACTCAGCATTCGGTAAAAGAACTGCGCTCTATTGGTATACAGCCGGATATTCTGATTTGCCGTTCCGAACAACCCATACCTGTCAGTGACCGCCGTAAAATTGCCTTGTTTACCAATGTCGAGGAAAAAGCGGTTATTTCTGCGATTGATGCAGATTCTATTTACCGGATTCCGCTGTTACTGCATGAGCAAGGTCTGGATAATATTGTCGTTAACAAGTTGAGGCTGGATGTACCGCCTGCAGATTTAACGGAATGGAAGACTGTTGTTGAAGCGCTGACGCATCCGGTTAATGAAGTGACTATTGCCATTGTCGGCAAGTATGTCGATCATTCCGATGCCTATAAATCACTGAATGAAGCGTTAATTCATGCCGGTATCCGTACCCGTACGAAGGTCAATATTAACTATATTGATTCGGAAATTATCGAGGACGAAGGCGTTGGCAGACTGAAAGATGTTGATGCGATTCTGGTGCCGGGCGGATTTGGCGAACGTGGTGTGGAAGGTAAAATTGCAACAGTTCGCTATGCGCGCGAAAATAAAATTCCTTATCTGGGTATTTGTTTGGGGATGCAGGTGGCTGTCATTGAATTTGCACGCGATGTTGCCGGCCTGGAAGGCGCGCATAGTACAGAATTTTTGCCGAAATCACCGCATCCAGTCATCGGCTTGATTACCGAATGGATGGCTGAAAGCGGTCAACTGGAAACCCGCGACGAAAATTCCGATTTAGGCGGTTCGATGCGTTTGGGTGGACAGCAATGCCGATTACAATCCGATTCATTGGCTTTTCAGCTTTATCAGAAAGATGTTATTACCGAAAGACATCGCCATCGTTATGAGTTTAACAATCAGTATTTTGAAAAACTGGAAAAGGCCGGAATGCGGTTTTCCGGCAAGTCTATTGATGGCCGGTTGGTTGAAGTAGTCGAAATACCTGATCATCCATGGTTTTTAGCGTGTCAGTTTCATCCGGAATTTACTTCAACACCCAGAAAAGGTCATCCCTTATTTTCCGGTTTTGTCAGCCGCGGCATCTCAACATAAAAAGGTAACAACCCAATGAAATTATGTGGTTTTGAAGTCGGTTTAGATCAGCCGTTTTTTTTAATCGCCGGTCCTTGTGTTATTGAAAGTGAGCAATTGGCACTGGATACGGCAGGCTATCTTAAAGAATTGACAACAGCATTAAACATTCCGTTTATTTACAAATCATCGTTTGATAAAGCCAATCGCTCATCGCATGAAAGTTTCGCGGTTTGGGTGTAGAGCAGGGGCTTGGAAATACTGGCAAAAGTCAAACAACAAATCGGTGTGCCGGTGTTAACCGATGTCCACGAAGATACGCCACTGGCCGAAGTTGCCGCTGTCGTTGATGTCATGCAAACGCCCGCGTTTTTATGCCGGCAAACCAATTTTATTCAGGAAGTCGCCTCGCAAGGCATACCGGTTAATATCAAAAAAGGCCAGTTTCTTGCGCCCTGGGATATGGTGCATGTGGCCAATAAAGCCAAAGCCACCGGAAACCAGCAGATTATGGTCTGTGAGCGCGGCGTTTCCTTCGGTTATAACAATCTGGTTTCCGATATGCGCTCGTTAGCGGTCATGAGAGACACCGATTGTCCGGTCGTTTTTGATGCGACCCATTCGGTGCAATTGCCCGGCGGACAAGGCACCTGATCAGGCGGACAGCGTGAATTTGTTCCTGTATTGGCGCGAGCGGCAGTAGCTGTGGGTATTGCCGGATTATTTATGGAAACCCATCCGAATCCTGCCGAGGCCAAAAGTGATGGCCCGAATGCCTGGCCTTTATACAGAATGCAAGAATTATTAGAAGTCTTATTAACCATCGATCAGGCTGTTAAAGCAAACAGACCTGATAGAAACAACATTATAGGAAACATAATGTCTGCAATAGTTGATATTCGTGCAAGAGAAATTTTAGATTCACGCGGTAACCCCACCCTTGAAGCGGATGTTATTTTGGCTTCCGGCGTCGTTGGCAGTGCCATGGTGCCTTCCGGCGCATCAACAGGCGAGCGTGAAGCCATCGAATTGCGTGATGGCGATAAAGCCCGTTACTTGGGTAAAGGCGTATTGAATGCGGTTAACAATGTAAAAACTGAAATTCGTTCTGCGATTGTCGGTATGGATGTCGCTGATCAGGCCGGTATTGATAACAAAATGATTGCCCTGGACGGCACTGATACCAAAGCCCGTCTGGGCGCCAATGCCATGCTGGCAGTTTCCATGGCAGCAGCGCATGCAGCGGCAAAAGAAGCGGGCCAACCTTTGTATCGCCATTTGAATACATCAGGCGAATTCATTTTGCCCGTGCCGATGATGAACATCATCAACGGCGGTTCACATGCCGATAACAGCGTTGATTTGCAGGAATTCATGATTTTGCCTGTCGGTGCACCGACTTTCCGTGAAGCCATTCGTTATGGCGCGGAAGTTTTCCATAACCTGAGCAAAGTATTAAAAGCAAAAGGTTTGGCAACGACAGTGGGTGATGAAGGCGGTTTTGCGCCTAATCTTTCTTCAAATGAAGAAGCGATCAGCGTTATTCTGCAAGCGATAGAACAGGCGGGTTACAAGCCGGGTGTAGATATTTACTTAGGACTGGATGCAGCAGCCTCCGAATATTATTCAGACGGTATTTATAATCTGGCGTCTGAAAGCAAAACCTACAGTTCAGCACAAATGGCTGATTTCTTTGTTGATTGGGTTGATCGTTATCCGATTATCAGCATTGAAGATGGTTTTGATGAAAATGACTGGGACGGCTGGAAATTGATGACCGAAAAACTGGGCGGACGCATTCAGTTGGTCGGTGATGATTTGTTTGTGACCAATCCGGCTATTTTGAAAAAAGGTATTGAAAAAAATATCGCCAATTCCATTCTGATTAAAGTCAATCAAATCGGTACGCTGACAGAAACGCTTGCTGCGGTTGATATGGCCCATAAAGCATCTTATACGGCGGTTGTGTCTCATCGTTCCGGTGAAACTGAAGATATCACCATTGCCGATTTAGCGGTCGCAACCGGCACTGGTCAAATTAAAACCGGTTCATTAAGCCGTTCTGACCGTGTTGCCAAATACAACCGCCTGATGAAAATTGAAGAAGAATTGGGCAGTCTGGCTAAATACGCAGGTCGTAGCGCGTTTAGAATGCTGTAGGGATAGCTGGTAAGTTGTTTTGGGTTGAGGGTAAGTAAATTAGAAAATTTTCATTGCAATCATTATTCTGCTGATTATTCATCTTCAATACCGCTTATGGTTTGGCGATGGCAGTATTGACGCAGATAAACGCCTATCAGCAGCGCCTTGATGACCTGAAGAAAGAGGTAGAGGAAAAAAGAGAGCGTAATGAAGCTCTTTACGCTGAAGTAGAGGACTTAAGAAAGGGACAGGAAGCGATTGAAGAGCGGGCCCGTGATGAGTTAGGGATGATTAAAGAGGATGAGACGTTTTTTCAGGTTCTCGAATAAAAAGTAGGTTAGGTTACGACTGCATGAGCAGCGTAGCGGTATGCCGAGGCGTGTCTTTTTACGCCGTAACCCAAAGGGGTGCGGCATTGGTTTATCGGGTTATGTTACGCTAACCCGACCTACAATATTTTTTCACTCATAATGACCGATTCAATAAAATTCTGGGCTGTTGTTCCTGCTGCCGGTGTCGGCAAACGCATGAAGCAGACAGGCCCAAACAATATCTGGAGCTTGCCGGTAAAACAGTCATCGAGCATACCTTGTTGCGCTTGTTACAAGCGATGTTTTTGCAGCTATTGCTGTCGCAATTTCTGAAGAAGATCCTTACTGGCCTGAGCTTGAAGTGTCAGCAACATGAAAAGATTATCACCGCACCCGGCGGCAAAGAGCGGGCAGATTCCGTGCTTTCTGCGTTAAAATCCATACGCGCAAAGCCTCGGATAATGACTGGGTGCTGGTGCATGATGCCGCCAGGCCTTGTATTACGGCGACGGATATTCATCATCTCATTAACTCGCTGGTAAATGATGATGTGGGCGGAATTCTTGCCTTATCGTCACACGACACCTTAAAAAATGTCCAGGGTAATCGCATCACCGGCACATTGGATAGAAGCCATATCTGGCGGGCTTTAACGCCGCAGATGTTTCGTTACGGCATGTTAAAAAGCGCGCTGGAAGCAGCGGAAGGCAATCCAGCCATCACCGATGAAGCCAGCGCCCTGGAGTTACAAGGCTTGCAACCGAAAATCGTCGAAGGCCGTCCCGACAACATAAAAATCACCCGGCCCGAAGACCTGGCATTAGCACAATTTTATATGGAGCAAAAATGATTAGAGTAGGGCAGGGCTATGATGTCCATCGTTTTAATGAAGGCGATCACATTATTTTAGGCGGTGTAAAAATAGACTTATGAACAAGGCCTGGAAGCGCATTCGGACGGCGATGTGGTGCTGCATGCGCTGTGTGATGCCTTGTTGGGCGCGGCGGCTTTAGGCGATATAGGCAAGCATTTTCCTGATACCGATCCTGAATTTAAAGGCGCTGACAGCCGTGTATTATTGCGCCATGTTTACGGCATCGTGCAGGAAAAAGGTTATCAGCTGGTGAATGCCGATATGACTATCATCGCCCAGGCGCCCAAAATGGCCCCGCATATAGCTGCGATGTGCAGCAATATTGCCGATGATTTGAATGTGGACTGTTGATTGCATTAATGTCAAAGCGACCACCACCGAAAAGCTGGGTTTTGAAGGGCGCAAAGAAGGCATTGCGGTGCAGGCGATTGTCCTGATTGAAAAATAGCCGAGCCACTTCCCTTAATGCAAAATATTGAAATTCCCGTCTGGCCTTACGTTTACGGTCGACCTTCCGGCCCCGGTAAAATCCGCAGTTTCCCCGAAGATTTTATCGTCAAGGAAAATCTGTCTTTTGAACCGTCAGGCGCGGGTGAACATGCCTTTTTGCAAATAGAAAAGACAGGCGAAAATACCGATTATGTCGCCAGACAGTTAGCCAGATTCGCCAATGTCAGGCAGCGTGATGTCAGTTTCGCCGGGCTAAAAGACCGGCATGCTGTCACGACCCAATGGTTTAGCGTCTGGTTACCGGGCAAAGCCGATCCTGACTGGACGCAGTTTGAAACAGACAGCATGAAAGTGTTGCAGGCGGTGCGTCATGCCCGAAAATTAAAACGCGGCGTATTGTCGGGCAACAGCTTTAAGCTGACTATTCGTGACTGGCAAGGCGATCAAGATAAAACCATCCGGCAACTGGAGCATATTAAAGCCAACGGCATTGCCAATTATTATGGCTCGCAACGCTTTGGCAATGAGGGGCAAAATGTCAGCAAAGCCTTGGCGATGTTTCAGGGAGCAAAAGTGGGGCGAGAGCAACGCAGCATTTATTTGTCTGCGGCACGCTCGTATTTGTTCAACCAGATTTTAGCCTATCGGGTTACCCAAAATAACTGGAATCAGCCTGTTGCGGGCGATACCTATCAATTTGATCTGTCGCACAGCTGTTTTCAATCGGAGCAGCCGGATGCCGAAATTATCCGGCGACTGGAGGCAAAAGAAATCCATCCTACGGGTGTATTATGGGGCAGGGGAGATGCCGATGTATCGGCGGATGCACTGAGCATTGAGCAAGCTGTTATCGATGCGCATGACCCTACTGGCTCAGGGCTTGATAGCGAGTGCCGTTGATAAGGACAGACGCGCATTACGGGTCAATGTGCAGGATTTACACTGGCAGTTTGTTAATGACGATGTACTGGAGCTTTGTTTTACTTTGCCGGCGGGAAGTTATGCTACGTCGGTGTTACGGGAAATTGTTGAAGTATAGAAAAATCAATCGAGTTTGGTCTCATTAGCTCCATATTTCTCCGCCAACTGCAACAATACAAACACCGCGCCGGTGCCGCCATCCTTGGGCGGTGCAGAACAAAATGCCTGAACATCTTTGTGTTGTCTTAACCATAAGTTAAGGTTGTTTTTCAGAACAGGGTGGTTGTCAGCCGAACGATAGCCTTTGCCGTGAACAATATGTACACAGCGGCAACCGGCTTCTACACAGTCATGTAAAAAATGCAGCAGTTGCCGTTTGGCCTCATTACTGGTTAATCCATGCAGATCAATCTCTGCATCCAGGCCAAAATAACCCTGCGCAATTTTTTTAAGACATTGTTTTGCAGACCCGGTGCAATAAAGCTCAGGCTAGTCTTCAAGTCCGACTTTTTCAATATCAGATGCTGCCGCATCAATTAAATGGCTATCAACATTCATGATCTGGTGCCTTAGGGTAGGGCTTGGGTTTATTTTCTTGATTTAATAGCACTTTATCGCTATTGACTGAGTGTACTTTACCGATAGCGTGGCGAAATAAATCACTGTCTTCTGAGGTGAGCGTTTTTTTTGCCACGAAAGCTGATTTTGTAGTGTATTGTTGCTAAGATGTTCGATTTTATAGCTTATTTTGCTTCAGGGCGAATTGATAATGCATATTTTGTTAAGTAATGATGACGGGTACTTGGCTGAAGGCCTTACTGCATTAGCCAATGCCTTGCGCGAACATGCCGAAATATCGGTGGTTGCACCTGATAGAAACCGCAGTGCTGCAAGCAATTCCTTAACGCTGGAAATGCCTTTGCGTGCCTATCCAGCCGATAACGGTTTTATTAAAGTCGATGGTACACCTACCGATTGCGTGCATTTGGCGATAACAGGATTTCTGGACAAAGAGCCTGATATGGTTTTTGCAGGGATTAATCATGGCTCCAACCTGGGTGATGACGTACTTTATTCGGGTACTGTTGCTGCGGCAACCGAGGGGCGGTTTTTAGGCTTGCCCGCCGTCGCAATTTCTTTGGTAGGTAGTAATCCCAGTCATTTTGAAACTGCTGCACAGGTTGCGGTGACGCTATTAAAGCAATTGATCAAGAATCCTTTGCCGCAAGATACTATTCTTAATGTCAATGTGCCGGATGTCGCTATAAAAGACTTAAAAGGCTATCAGGCAACGCGGCTTGGGCAACGGCACAAATCGGAGCCGGTCATCAAAAGTGAAGACCCGCGCGGACGCCTTATTTATTGGGTAGGTCCGCCGGGTGCAGAACAGGATGCAGGCCCCGGAACTGATTTTTATGCTATTAATGCAGGTTATGTGTCTGTTACGCCGTTACAAATCGATTTAACCTGGTATGAGCGTATTAATGCGTTAAAGGCATGGTTGCCAAAGGAGGATAATTTATGATTCAAAGCCTACAAGGCATAGGCATGACTTCCCTGCGTACGCGTGAGCGTATGATTAAACGGTTATCGGAGCAGGGCATTCACAGTAAGAAAATTCTGGAAATTATGCGCGATACACCCCGGCATATTTTTATGGATGAAGCCTTGGCTAGCAGGGCCTATGAAGATACAGCACTACCGATTGGTTACAATCAGACGATTTCCCAACCTTATATAGTCGCAAAAATGACCGAACTGCTGCTGGGGTCATCCGGTCATTTAGGCAAGGTTCTGGAAATAGGCACGGGCTGCGGGTATCAGACAGCCATTCTGGCGCAACTTAGTCGATCATGTGTATTCCATTGAAAGAATCTTGCCGCTACAGAGAAAAGCGAAAAGCTATTTATGGGATTTGAAGCTTAAAAATATCAGTTATCTGTACAGTGATGGCAGCTGGGGTTGGCCGGATTATGCGCCGTTCGATGGTATTCTCGTGTCTGCTGCTCCAGCTGAAATCCCGGCAATGTTGCTACAGCAGTTAGCTATTGGCGGGGTTATGATTATTCCGATAGGTCAGAGCGGCAGCCAGGAATTACAGCGGGTGACTCGCACAGCAAGCGGTTATGATATTGAAAAACTGGAGCCGGTACTTTTGTCCCATTTTTATCAGGAAAGGAATAAACATGTTTCAAAAATTATATGACAAAACCTTGCAGTGGTCCAAGCACCGTCATGCGGCTAAATACTTGTGTGTATTAAGTTTTGCTGAATCCTCATTTTTCCCTGTGCCGCCGGATGTGATGCTGGCGCCTATGGCCTTGGCACAGCCTGATAAAGCCTTTCGCTTTGCATTGTTGACAACGATTGCCTCGGTTTTGGGCGGGATGTTCGGTTATGTGATCGGCTATTTTTTGTTTGACCGTATTGCACCGTGGTTACAGACCACCCATTATTGGGAAAGCTACTCGACAGCAAAAAGCTGGTTTAAAGAGTGGGGATTTTGGGCGGTGTTTGTTGCCGGTTTTTCGCCTATCCCTTACAAGGTGTTTACCATTGCCGCAGGTGCGATAAATATGGTGTTTCTGCCTTTTGTTCTGGCATCCATCATTGGTCGGGGCGGACGGTTTTTTCTGGTAGCCATGTTACTCGCTGCCGGCGGTGCAAAGCTCGAATCGAAATTGCGTGAATATATGGATAGACTGGGTTGGGCAACCGTCGCGTTAGTCGTTATCGGCGCCGGTATTTATAAGTTCTTGCAGCAAGGTTGAGCCCGTATTTATAACTGTGTGCGGTGGATTCATCTCCGAAGAGCAATTCACTATATAAAACATTGTTAATCCACCTGATCAACTTTAACCAAAATATGCAGCTGGTTTCTGCTTAATTGTCTGGTAGTTGAAAGATATCCGGTAGTGCTGCTGTTACTGTCTTCACCAATCCTGCCCAGATCCACCCACTCACCAAGATTCATTCTGATAGTCGATTGCGCATCCTGGGTTTGGATTTGACCCCATTTATTCATTTTATCTGACCAGGGCGATACATCAAGAATGACTTGTTGTCCCGCCAGTCTGGGAGTGACTGCAAAACCGGTTGTTGCCTCGATAAATTCAGTCGAAGTGGAAACGGATGGGTAACCATAGTCTGAATTATAAAGCTGCACGTTTTGTGTTGGGTAAATGCTCCCTGCTTTAATGTAAGCGGTGTTTCCTTCCATTGTTCTGATAGTCTGGATGTTTTTGTTGGCGTGTTCATGCTGGGATTGATATACATGGCCACTTATTCTGCCGCCGGATTTCGATAAATCATCGACGGGAATATTCAGTTGGACTCTGGCGACGGCATTCAGTTCATCGGCGGTAGTCTGGCTGCTCTGAATGACTGTGATGATTAGATTACTCTGACGGGCATCCAGTTTACTGATGATCGTTTTAATCTCAGCAAGCCGTTCAGGTGTGGTTCTGACGATTAGGTTGGAGCCGTCGGCAATAACCTGATCGGTAATTTCAAGCAATGGACTGAGCAGCGGTTGTATCTCAGATGCTGGTCGGTTGGACAAGGAAATTACTTCAAGTATCGTTTCTTCAGCAGATGAAATAGTGCTAAACATGATTATGAATAGCAATGATAAAAGCGTTTTTTTCAAACTGAACCTCGACTCCGGTAGGTATCAAATATTAAATACTCCGGTATAACGCTAGATATTGTTTCGCACTCAGTTGCCAGGAGAAATCTTTTTTCATGCCATTAGTTTGTAGTTGTTTCCAGATAGCAGGGGAACTGTACAAAATCATTGCCCGTTTGATGGCTTCAAGCAAGGTCCCAGGGCTTGCTTCGTTGAAAACAATGCCGGTTGCCGTTTTATTGGCAATTGTTTCCGGCAAGGTATCAACGACAGTATCCGCCAAGCCCCCGGTTTTTCTGACGACTGGGAATGGTGCCATAGCGTTGGCTGTACATTTGGTTCAGGCCGCAGGGTTCAAATCGTGATGGCATCAAGAATATATCCGCACCAGCCTCGATAAGGTGAGCCAGGGACTTCGTCATAGTCTATGGTTATCGCTATTTTATCGGGATATATATGAGCAAGATTCTGTAAGCCGTGTTCAAATTCATGTTCGCCATTGCCGAGCAATACAAATTGCAGTGGCATGTCGATCATATCAGGAAGACATTCTATGAGCAGGTCTATGCCTTTTTGTTCAACCAGTCGACTGATCAGTCCGAAGACGGGAATATTATCATCAACAGGAAGCGACAGTTTTTTTTGCAATGCGGATTTGTTGAGCTGTTTTTTGGCGAGTGATGTCGCGCTATATTGCTGGCTGATATAAGGGTCGGTTTCAGGATTCCATTGATCGAGATCAATGCCGTTAATGATGCCGCTTAGAACTTCTTTCCGGTAAGTTAACAGCCCTTCAAGGCCATAACCAAGCTCGGGGGTTTGAATTTCCAGTGCATAGGTTGGACTGACTGTGGTAATACGATCGGCATAGGCCAGGCCGCCTTTAATGAAAGACAGCATGCTGTGAAATTCCAGCCCGTCTGGAATGCAATAACTGGCCTGGCAGGTTTAATGAGGCGGCGATGATGCCGGGGAATAAGCCCTGATAAGCCATGTTGTGTATGGTAAATACGGTCGCGGGCCTGTCGTGCTCAAGGGATAGTAATGCCGGAACCAAACCGCTTTGCCAGTCGTTACAGTGGACTATATCGGGCTTTCCAGTCCAGATTCGCCCGGTTCATCGCAACTTCAACGGCAATACGACAAAATAAAGCAAAGCGTTCAGCATTGTTAGACCAGGGATTGCCCTGTTCATCAACATAAGGGTTACCCGGATAATCAAAATATTCAGGGCAATCAACCAGCCAGACAATAACTCCGGCCTCAGGCATATGGGTTTCAAGAATATCAACATCCCTGTTATCAACACGCAGGGAACAAAGAAAACGGACATCTTCATTGGTTTTTATAGCCTGATAATTGGGCATGATCAGTCGCACATCTTGTGATAATTCCGCCAATGCTTTGGGCAGACTGCCGGAAACATCAGCCAGGCCTCCGGTTTTGATCAGGGGATGCGCTTCACTGGTAACAAACAGTATTTTTTTCATCATCCGTTTATTTCGATTCCAGTTACATTTTTAAAATAATGCTCCCAATGGCGGCAAGGTCAGACTGATGGAGTGGGGTTGATTCATCCAGCGGTATGGTTCTGATAGCACCGCACCATTGCCGATATTGCTGCCGTCATACTAACTGGAATCGGAATTAAAAATTTCAGTATAGGTGCCCGCTTCGGGTACACCGATTCGGTAATTCTCTCTGGCTACCGGGGTAAAATTGAGAACGACAATCAACTCTTCATGCTCGTCTTTACGGCGATAACTGATGATGGATTGTTCGACATCATGGCAATCAATCCATTCAAAGCCATGATGATCAAAATCATGCTTGAACAAGGCCGGATGCGTTTTGTAAAGATGGTTCAGATCTTTTATCAGGGTTTGAACTGCCCTTGTGATGCGGGTAGTCCAGTACATACCAGTCCAGCGCCTTGTTAAAATTCCATTCCGTACCTTGGCCAAACTCACAGCCCATGAACAGCAGTTTTTTGCCTGGATAAGTGTACATAAAGGTATAAAAGCAGTCGTAGATTGGCAAACCGTTGCCATTCATCACCGGGCATTTTATTGACTAAGGAGCCTTTGCCATGGACAACTTCATCGTGGGAAAAAGGCAGGGCAGAAGTTTTCGGTAAAGGCGTAGAGCATTCCGAAAGTGAGCTGATCATGATGGTATTTGCGGTGGACAGGTTCCTGGCTCATATAAGCCAACATGTCATGCATCCAGCCCATATTCCATTTCATGGAAAAACCCAAGCCCCCGGTCCAGGTCGGACGGGTTACCTGCGGCCAGGATGTGGATTCTTCAGCCATCATGACCGTGCCGGGATGCTGGTCGTGGGTGACGGTATTAAGTTCCCTGAAAAAATCGATGGCTTCCAGATTCTCGTTGCCGCCATACATGTTGGGAATCCAGTCATTTCGTTTACGGGAATAATCCAGATACAGCATGGATGCAACGGCATCGACTCTTAAGCCGTCAAGATGAAATTCTTCCAGCCAAAAAATGGCGCTGGACAGTAAAAAGTTTTTAACTTCATTACGGCCATAGTTATAGATTAATGTACCCCAGTCGCGGTGCTCGCCTTTACGCGGGTCTTCATGTTCATAAAGTGCGCTGCCATCAAAACGGGCCAGGGCAAAGCGTCTTTGGGGAAATGGGCAGGAACCCAATCCAGAATAACGCCTATACCATTCTGGTGACAGGTATCGACAAAATAGCGAAAATCATCAGGTGTGCCGTGACGGCTGGTTGGGGCAAAATAACCAGTCGTTTGATAACCCCATGAGCGCATCCAGAGGATGTTCGGTAATCGGCAATAATTCAATATGGGTAAAGCCCATCTCTTTAACATAGTCAACGAGTTCGTACGGCGAGTTCACGATAGGTGAGAAAATTGCCCAGATTATCCCGTCGCCAGGAGCCAAGATGAACTTCGTAGATGGACATGGGCTCATGCAGCCAATTATGGTGGGGTACGATGTGTCATCCACTGACCGTCTTGCCAGGCATAGCTTTTTTCCTCAACGACAATTGACGAGGTGTTTGGACGAAATTCAAATTGCTGTCCATAGGGGTCTGTTTTTACCAGAATCTCGTTGCTATTGCGGTTTAATATTTCAAATTTGTATAAGCAACCTGCTTTTAGACCCGGGATAAATATTTCCCAAATACCGCTGCCACCGAGGCTACGCATGGGATTACAACGACCGTCCCAGCGATTAAAATCACCAACCACACTGACTCGGCCGGCATTAGGCGCCCAGACGGTAAATAAAACACCTTCTATGCCATCAACGCTATGTAGATGAGCGCCCAGTTTTTGATAAATATGCCAGTGTTTGCCTTCTCCGAATAAATGCTGGTCAAATTCCGGTAATTGCGTTACAAAATCATACGGGTCATAGTCTTCGTGGCTGTAGCCGTCTTTATCGATCCAGGATAGTTTATAATGTGCTGGTAATTCTTCTTTTTCGGCGTAGTATTCAAAAAAATCCGTACCGGTTATTCGCTGTAAAGCAGCGTCCATCATTACTAAGACGAACTGATTCTGCGTAAGGAAGATAAACTTTAATCTGGATTTTATTGTTCTTTTGATGGCGTCCCAAAAATGAAAAAGGATCATGATGCTTGGCTTCCATGATTTTTATAGCATCAGAGTCAAGCGTGTTATTAGAACGCTTTTTCACTATGAATGGCCTCAGTGTAGTAGTATAATGATTCAGTGAATATTACCAAACACGTCAATAGTTGTCAGTCTATTCCACATGGAGATGAAAAATGTCAGCGTCAAGTAATCAAAAGCAAGATCATAATGTCAGTCATTTAACCCGTAATACAATCGCATTAATATTGGCTGGTGGCCGTGGTTCGCGGTTGATGAATATGACTGATTGGCGCGCCAAGCCGGCTGTGCCCTTCGGTGGCAAGTTTCGCATTATTGATTTTCCGTTGTCCAATTGCGTGAATTCCGGCATCCGCAAGATAGGCATTTTGACGCAATACAAGGCGGACTCTCTCATTCGCCATATTCAGCAAGGATGGGGGTTTTTGCGCGGCGAATTTGGTGAATATGTTGATTTAATGCCCGCCCAGCAAAGACACGGTGAAGATTCCTGGTATAAAGGTACTGCTGACGCTATTTTTCAGAACATTGATATTCTGCGCAGCCGCCATCCTGAACATATTTTAGTGCTGGCCGGTGATCACATCTATAAAATGGATTATGGCGCGATGCTGGCAGACCATGTTGAAAAAAATGCTGATTTAACGATAGGTTGTATGGAAGTTTCGCTGGAAGAAGCAACGGCTTTTGGCGTCATGGATGTTGATGCCAATCGACGCGTTAAAGCTTTTGTAGAAAAACCGGAAAATCCTCCTGTTATGCCGGGTAGAACCGATACCGCATTAGCCTCTATGGGCATTTATATTTTTAATGCCGATTTTCTGTTTGAACAATTGCTTAAAGATGCTGACACCAAAGGCTCAACCAATGATTTCGGTAAAGATATTATTCCTGCCGTTATCGATAAATACATAGTCAATGCTTATCCATTTTTGGACTTACAAAGCGGTGAACAAAGTTACTGGCGTGATGTAGGTACAATAGATGCTTACTGGGCGGCCAATATGGAATTAATCGGCGTAAACCCCGGATTTGAATTTATATGATAACACTTGGCCTATATGGACAAATCAGGAACAAACACCGCCGGCCAAATTTGTTTTTGATGATGATGAAAGACGAGGGCAGGCTGTTGACTCCATGGTTTCAGGAGGCTGTGTAATTTCCGGAGCAACAGTCAGGCATTCCTTGTTATTTTCAAATGTCCGTGTTAATTCATATTCGACCTGTGCAAGATTCTATTGTTTTGCCTCAAGTCAATATTGCCCGTCATTGCCGTATTACCAAAGCGATTATTGAAAAAGGCTGTGAAATTCCGGAAGGCACCATTATTGGCGAAAATAGAGCAGAAGACGAAAAAAGATTTCATGTCAGCCCCGGTGGGGTCGTTTTAGTTACTCCGGACATGCTGGGACTAAGAAGACACTATGTTAGATAAGAAGAAGAAGTTGAAATTAGTCTTGTGCTGGCACATGCACCAGCCGGAGTACAGGGATTTACAAACCGGAGAATTTAAGTTGCCCTGGACGTATCTGCATGTCATTAAAGACTATGTCGACATGGTTGCACATCTGGAAGCAGTGCCGGAGGCTAAAGCGGTAGTCAATTTCGCACCTATTTTACTGGAACAAATTGAAGAATATGCCAATCAGGTCAATGGTTATTTGCATAATGGCATTTCAATCACGGATCCTTTACTGGCGGCTCTGGTTGCCCCAGCTATTCCTGAAGATCCTGAAGATCGCTTGAAATTGGTTAAAGACTGTATGCGGGCAAACCGGGAAAGGCAAATCAACCGTTATCCGGCCTTCAAAAAACTGGTTGAAATGACAGAGTGGCTTGAACAGCATTACGGTTCATTGTGTTATGTCAATGCCCAGTTTATCAGTGATATTTTGGTCTGGTATCATCTTGGCATGGATGGGGGAAACAGTAAAATTAACGGATAGCAGAGTAAAATACCTAATAGAAAAAGGTTCATGTTATACCCTGCATGACAGGGTTGAAATCATACAAATCATAGGCGAGCTACTGGCAAATGTGATCCGCAGATATAAGGTATTAGCCAGAAAAGGGCAGATTGAGCTTTCGGTAACGCCTTATGCCCATCCCATTATGCCGCTGTTGCTGGACTTGAATACAACACTTGAAGCAATGCCTGATGCGCCTTTACCGGAATTGGATGCTTATCCGGGTGGAGAAGAGCGCGTGAAATGGCATCTTGAAAAAGGTGTGCAGACCTTTAAGCGATTTTTTGGCGCCAAACCTAAAGGATGCTGGCCGTCAGAAGGCAGCGTCAGTGAACAGACGCTGAAAATACTGAGTGATTTTGGCTTTAACTGGACAGCAAGTGGCGGTTCCGTTCTGCATAATAGCTTGAATCTGCCTGAAAACAAGAAACCAACAGGAATACATCATCCGTTTAAGCTAAAAAATACCAAAATAGCCTGTTTTTTCCGGGATGACGGCTTATCTGATCTTATAGGTTTTGAATATTCAAAGTGGCATGCCGATGATGCTGTTGGTGATTTGATTCATCATCTGGAAAATATTGCTGCACATGAACCCGGTGACAAAGTGGTTTCAATCATCATGGATGGCGAGAATGCCTGGGAATATTTTCCGGATAATGGCTATCATTTCCTCAGCGCCTTATATCAGCGATTGGCTAGTCATCCGGCAATTGAATTAACTACTTTTTCGGAATGTTTAAAAAATAAAGTTGACGTTAAACCCTTGTCGAAATTGGTTGCAGGTAGTTGGGTTTACGGGACTTTTTCGACCTGGATAGGGGATGCGGACAAAAATCGCGGCTGGGATATGCTGGGCGATGTAAAATGTGCATTTGACAAGGTCATCTCAGCCGGCAGATTAACCGACAAACAAATTCAGCAGGCCGAGTTTCAGCTGGCTGTTTGTGAAGGTTCCGACTGGTTCTGGTGGTTTGGTGATTATAATCCTGGCGAAGCAGTCAGTAATTTTGAAAAACAATTCCGGCTTAATTTAGCCAATCTGTATCGATTATTAGGCGAAGAGCCTCCAGCATATCTGGCACTGTCATTTACGCAGGGTTCTGGTGCTCCGGCCATGGGTGGAGCAATGCGGCCAGGCGTTGAACATTAACTAGAGATCACTAAAGCGTGAATAGACCTTTTAAACAAACGCCGTGCAGGTGTTCTGCTGCATATTACCTCGTTGCCGGGTACTGGTAGACAGGGTGATTTGGGTCAGGAAGCCTATCATTTTGTAAAATTTCTTGCATGATTCCGGGGTTAGCGTATGGCAAGTTCTGCCCTTAGGCATGACCCATGCGGATGGCTCGCCTTATCAATGCTTATCTGCTCATGCCGGCAATCCGGAATTAATTAATATTGATGGCTTAGTGAACCGAGGTTGGTTGCAACGCTCTGAGAAGGATGAAGAATGTCTCGGCAACTGCGTCAACAAAAGCTGTTTGATAGCAAAGGCTTATAATGGATTTTTAGAGCGCGCCGAACAACAGGATAAGGACGATTTTGCACATTTTTGTCAGGAAAAGGCATTTTGGCTTGATGATTTTGCGCTTGTTTATAGCCCTTAGAAATGAATTTAATCAACAATGCTGGAATCAATGGCCTGAACATTTCAAGGAAAGAGATGTCAAAAGCAATTAAAGAAGCACGTCACCGATTAAAAACGGAAATTGAAGAGCATTAAATTTGAACAATATGTGTTTTTCCGGCAATGGCTGGAATTAAAAGCTTATGCCAATGAGCAAGGCGTGTTTTTGTTTGGCGATATTCCTATTTTTGTGTCTTATGACAGCTCTGATGTCTGGGCTAATCGTGAGGTTTTTAAACTCGATGAATCAGGTGAAATGTCTGTTGTGGCAGGCGTGCCGCCTGATTATTTTTCTGAAACAGGGCAGCGTTGGGGCAATCCGCATTATAATTGGAAATATCTGAAGAAAACCGGATTTCATTGGTGGGTTGAACGGATGCAAACTCAGCTTGAACAGTTTGATATTCTCCGTATCGATCATTTTCGTGGACTTGAAGCGGCTTGGGAAATACCTGCAAATGAAGATACCGCAATTAATGGCGAATGGGTTAAAGCGCCGGGTAAAGCCTTATTGAATGCAATAAAAGCAGAACATGGGTTCGATTCCATTGGTGGCTGAAGATTTGGGTATTATTACCCCTGAAGTTGAGGCATTAAGAGATGAATTTAATTTACCCGGCATGAAGATTTTGCAGTTTGCTTTTGGTAGCGGGCCTGATAATCCTTATTTGCCAGATCAATTATGAAAAGAACTGTGTTGTTTATACAGGCACTCACGATAATGACACGACTTTAGGCTGGTCTGAAAAGCATTAGTGAAGATGAGAAAAACTACATTTACGATTATCTGGGCAATCCCGTCAATTTCCATTGCATTGCGCGTTAATACATGCCGCATTGGCATCGGTTGCCAATCTTGCTGTAATCCCCATGCAGGATATTCTGGAACTGGGTTCTGAGCATCGTATGAATACTCCCGGCACAACGGTAGGAAATTGGAAATGGCGTTTTCAGTGGGATCAACTGTCACATGAACGGGCAGCCAGGTTTGCGTATCTGGTTGGATTGTTTAACCGGAAATAATACCCTTGCGGTACCAGGTGCATAAGGGGCGGCCTGCTGGTCGCCCCATCAGTATTTAAAATTAATCGTCATCTTCACGAACAGCCTGCTTTGGGATGGCTAGCAAAGGAATATTGTAACCTGCCATGATGGCTTGAATCTCTTCGGCTTTGGCCGCAATCAGCTTGTTAAGGGCTTCCTTTCTTGCTTTATCGCCATTGCGAACACCCATCGCCATAGCAAAATCAAACTTTATGTCCGGCGTTGATTTCATCGGAATCATTAAGTAACTGTTTTTGGGACTTTGCGAAGCGACATAGGCCGCCATAGGTCCCCACAGAATAACCATATCAATTTTCTTCGCTTTAAGATCCTTTTCTATCTGCATGGCCACATTATTTTCACCATCGCCTGACATCGATTGATAAGGGATGCCCACGTCGAGCAGACCGTTTTTTTGCATCCAGGTCGTTCCGGGGCCGCGGTCAAACATCGCAATTTTCAATGCTTCCTGTCTTTGCAAAGGCAGATCGGCTAATTGGGCGGCATCGTTAATGTCATCCCAACCGCGTCCTTTGGCGATTAACAGCACATAAGTCGACTGGTAGTACGGCGAGGTTGTTAAGGTAAGCTCGTAACCTGCCGGAACGCCCATAACGACGTCGCATTTATACTCATTACTGTCCACATCGCTGTCTTTTAACGGTGCATTTAAGGTGTTGCGGATAAAACCAAGACGTTGGGGAAGCCAGGTGTACTCAACGGTTTGCCCCAGTTCTTTGGCAAACAGTTCGGCGATTTTATTTTCAAAGCCGTCTTTGTTTTTTGTGGAATAGGGCGGATTCAGCGGATCGGCACAGACTTTGAATTTTTCTTCTGCGGAAGCGGAAAATGCGACTGCGGCCAAACATAATCCCGCAAATATTTTATAAGTCAGAGGTGTTGCCCTCATTAAGATCTCCTAGTGTGAATCAAACAATAAGGGTAAGTAGTTTACTGCATAAAGAGAGGCGACTTAAACTAAAAATTGGGATTGAGCCTTGGCTGGTTGATATAAACACTAGTCAAAAAAAAGCCCTGGCCGATAAATCGACCAGGGCTTTTTATGATCAATCTAAAAGATCAGATCGATTAGTTAGGCAATGCAAATACAGTTAATGTACCACCCAGTTTAGTGTAAGAACTTAGGCTTCTGTATGCGCCAACTGCTCCCAAACCTTCTGAGTTTGATTTTTCTTCACCAGTGTCAAGACCAGCAGCGATACCGATGCCAGCCCAGCCGCCTATACCAGAAAGAACGCCAACATATTGCTTGCCGTTATATTCCCAAGTATTAACGTTACCGATGATGCCGGAAGGTGTTTTGAACTTGTAGAGTTCTTTACCTGTTTTAGCGTCAACCGCTTTCAGATAACCTTCCAGAGTACCGTAGAATACTACGCCGCCCGCTGTTGCAACAGAACCTGACCAAACAGAGAATTGTTCTTTGTTAGACCAGACGATTTTACCTGTTTTAGCGTCGAAAGCAGTGAATTGACCCAAGTTGGTTGTTCCATCTGGTTTGCCAGTCAGAACGTCTGCACCAGCAGGCATCATGCTTAAAGTAGCGCCAACGTATGGTTGACCTGCAGTGTATGCAACTTCGAATGGTTCGTAGTCCATGCACAAGTGGTTACCGGAGATGTAGAACAGGCCAGTTTGTGGAGAGTAAGAAACCGGTTGTTGGTTTTTACTTCCTAACGCAGCAGGGCAAATGCCTTTTGAGTTTACATCTTCGCCATTGTGTTCAGTACTGAATTCAGGCACAACTTGTGGGCGACCGGTCTTCATGTCAACGTGAGTTGCCCAGTTAACTGATTTGTCGAATTTTTCAGCAACAAGCAGTTCACCAGTTTCACGATCTAAAGTGTAGCCAAAACCGTTACGGTCGAAATGCACGATGGTTTTGTGCATTTTGCCTTTAACTTCTTGGTCAACCAGAACGGTTTCGTTGATACCATCAAAATCCCACTCATCATGTGGAGTCATTTGGTAAACCCATTTAACTTCACCAGTGTCAGCGTCACGAGCCCATAAAGACATGGACCATTTGTTGTCGCCTGGACGTTGTACAGGGTTCCATGTAGATGGGTTGCCTGATCCGTAATAAATCAGGTTTAATTTAGGGTCGTAGCTAGTCCAGCCCCAAGTTGTACCGCCACCGATTTTCCATTGGTCGCCTTGCCAAGTGCTTAAGCTTGAGTCTGGGCCAACAGGAGCGACTTTGCCGTCTTTCCATGTAGTTGTTTTCTTAGGATCAATCAGAGTGTCTTTGTCTGGACCCATGCTGTAGCCTTTCCAAGCTAACTCGCCAGTGTTGATGTCATAAGCAGCTAAAAAGCCGCGAACACCAAATTCACCGCCAGAAATACCAGTCAGAACTTTATCTTTAACAACCAATGGAGCGGCTGTGTTAGTCATGCCCAATTTAGGGTCGCCGTTTTGTACGCTCCAGATACGTTTACCAGTTTTAGCGTCTAAAGCTGTCAGAACGGTATCAGATTGTTGCAGGAAGATTTTTCCATCGCCGTAAGCTAAGCCGCGGTTGACAGTGTCGCAGCACATAACAGGAATCGTTACATCAGCATCTTGAGTTGGTGTGAACTCCCAGATTACGGATTGAGTTTTTTGGTCAATCGCGTAAACAGTGTTAGGGAAAGGCGTGTGGATGTAAAGAACGTCATTTACAACCAATGGTCCGCCTTCGTGGCCACGTAGGACACCTGTAGAAAAAGACCATGCTGGTTGTAGATTTTTTACGTTAGTAGCATTGATTTCACTTAGTTTGCTGTAACGAGTACCTGCATAGTCACCGCCCCATGTTGCCCAGTTAGCTGGGTTCTGGGTTAGTTTTTCAACATCGCTGTTAGCAGTTGAAACCGCTGGTGCAGCTAATAAAGCAGCTACACTGGAAGCAAGCAGCCAACTTTTCAAAGGCTTCTTCATATATATTTCTCCTGGCATCCTGTTAATTTGACAGAACTATGATTATGTTTTTAATACTAATATTAGTTTTAGGGTGATTTTTCATGTTTCATGGATACAGGAAATTTTCACTCTAGGAGCCTAAATTTAATGATTTTGCCTCAAAAGTCAACTTTTATAGGCGGCGACAAGAAGTAGCTGCTGTATTGATTTGATAAAAAACAACGGGTTTGCAGCGGGTGATGCCAGTTTATTTTGGCATATAAAGTTATGTGATACGGTATTGTCCGAGGTGATGGGGCGGGATATGAATTTAACGACATTCCTTAGTTTTATATTATTGAGGTTATCAAACGAAAACAGATTATATGGATTCGATTTGATAGCCGTTATTGCGCCAGCATAGTATTTCGGCTGCATCCTTAGTCCATGCGGCAAGTACAAAGCGTTGGGCAGGCTGGCCGTTTATTTCAAAGTTATGAATGGCCGGGCGATGAGTATGTCCATGAATCAAACGCAAGCAGTGGTGTTCACGCATCACATTAATTACGGTGTCTTGATTAACATCCATGATTTCCTGAGTCTTGTTGCGTTTATGGAAGTAGCTGCGAAAACGGTACCAGCGAGCCATTACCAAGCGCAGTATCAATGGTTTTGATAGCACATAATGCTGCCATTCCGGCGTATGTGATTTGACGCGAAACGCCTGATAAGGCAGGTCATCGGTACACAGCAAATCACCGTGAGTGAGCAGTGTAGGCGTACCCAGTAAATCGATGACGAGATAATCATCGATCAGTGTAACTCCGGTGTCTTCACAAAACTTGTGGCCCAGCAGAAAGTCACGGTTACCTTGTTGCAAATAGACTTTTGTACCCGAATTCGTCAGTTGCTTGAGTTGTTTCCGGATATTATTGTTAGGCGGAGTAGGGTCGTCATCGCCTATCCAGGCATCGAAAAGATCACCCAGTATATAAACAGCAGCGGCTTTTGGTGCTCTATCCTTGAGGAATGAAAGAAATCGACGGGTGATTTCAGTTTTTTCCAGTGAGATATGCAGGTCTGAAATAAACAGGATTTCGTTATTCAATGATTGCTCTGTTGGTCGCTGTTTGGAGGAGGCTTTTGAAAAGTGAGAGGCGCAAGCTTTTTAGCTTCACGCCTCCCGTATTATGCTTATTGTACGACTTCTGCTTTTTCGATAATGATGTTTGTATTAGGCACGTCCTGATGTCCGCCACGGTTACCTGTAGGTTGTTTAGCCATTTCATCGACAATATCCATGCCTTCAATAACCTCTCCAAATACAGCGTATCCCCAGCCACTAGGTGTGGGGCTGGTATAATTCAGGAATGCATTATCTTTATAGTTGATAAAGAATTGAGCTGTTGCAGAATCAGGAACGTTGGTGCGAGCCATGGCCAGCGTGCCACGTTTGTTTGGCAGGCCGTTATTGGCTTCGTTTTTGATGGCGTCGTGGACGGCTTTTTGGTTGAAATCAGTGTCAAAACCACCGCCTTGCGCCATAAATCCTGGAATTATGCGATGAAAAATAGTGCCGTTGTAAAAGCCTTCATTAACATAAGTCAGAAAATTTGCAGATGAAATAGGCGCTTTTTCAGTATTCAGCTGAATAATGATTTCACCCAGATTGGTTGTTAATTTAACTTTTGTTTGTGTATCAGACATTTTGTTTTCCGTTGCAAATGAGAGTGTTGTGGTTAAAAACAGCATCATGAGAAAGCATGAGGACGCGCATAATTTTCCTTATATAGAGATGCAAAAGACAAATTCTATGTGTTTTTGTCTTGAAAGAGAAGCATGTGCTTGGTAGATTGTACGGTTTTGTTTCTAACTGACCTCGATTTATCAGTAACCTTGTTACTGTAGTGACCGTTGTGTGCAAATATTGCGTAACTGTATAACCTAAATAACTATGTTGAAAATATATAACACCCTGACGCGAAAAAAAGAAGAGTTTCAGCCACGCGTAGCAGGCAAGGTCGGCATGTATGTCTGCGGCATGACGGTTTATGATTATTGTCATATCGGCCATGCCCGCGTCATGGTGGTGTTCGATACGGTTGCGCGTTATTTTCGCCATCAGGGCTATGACTTGACCTATGTGCGCAATATTACCGATATTGACGACAAAATTATTCAGCGCGCCAATGAAAATGGTGAAGAGTTCGGCAAGTTAACCGAACGTTTTATTGAGGCCATGCACGAGGATGAACGCGCGCTTGGTGTTTTGCCGCCTGACATTGAACCGAGAGCAACACAGTCTATCCCCGATATTATTGCCATGATTGAGGCTTTAATAGGCAAAGGGTTGGCTTATGTCGGCAGCAATGGCGATGTGTTTTATGCGGTGACCAAGTTTAAAAATTACGGTCAATTATCGGGCAAGAATCTGGATGACCTGCAAGCCGGAGAGCGGGTTGATGTTGATCTGGCAAAGCGCAATCCTATGGATTTTGTGTTGTGGAAGATGGCCAAAGCCAATGAACCGGCATGGGAATCGCCGTGGGGTTTAGGTCGTCCCGGTTGGCATATCGAATGTTCGGCGATGTCTACCTGTTGCCTGGGTAATCATTTTGACATTCATGGTGGCGGCATGGATTTGCAGTTCCCGCACCATGAAAATGAGATAGCCCAGTCAGAAGGTGCGACCGGTGAGAAATATGTCAATCTGTGGATGCACAATGGCTTTGTGCGTATCAATGAAGAAAAAATGTCCAAGTCGCTGGGTAATTTCTTTACCGTGCGTGAAGTGCTGACAGCGCTATCGACCTGAAATCATACGTTTTTTTATACTGTCCAGTCATTACCGCAGTCCGTTGAATTATTCGGATGAACAATTGAATGATGCGGGAGCGGCTTTGACACGGCTCTATACAGCTCTGCGCGGTATGAGAACTGTGGCTGATGCGGTGGCGGAAGAAGCTTATAAAGCCCGTTTTGAACAGGCGATGGATGATGATTTTAATACGCCGGTTGCATTGTCAGTGTTATTTGATTTGGCCAGAGAGCTGAATAAAGTCAAGGAAGCAGATCAGGAAAAAGCCGAGGCTATTGGCGGCTACTTTAAAATATTTAGGCGGTTTGCTGGGAATTATTGCAAGATGATCCTGAGCTTTTTTAAAGGGCAGTATCTCACGACAGCAGGGACGCTGAAACTTGGAGCTCTTGAAGAACAATTGAACAGCAAATCCAGGCTCGACTAGATGCAAAAAAATCTAAAGACTGGGCTTTGGCCGACCAAATTCGTGATGAATTAAAAGCGCAGGGTGTAATTCTGGAAGATGCGCCAGATGGGACAACCAGCTGGCGGCGCGAATAGGCTTCTAAATAACAGAAGTATGTAGGCAGGGTTAGCGTAACCCGACAATCGTAGCTAAATTGATAGCAGAGAAGTTACATCATGAGTGAAATAAAAGATAAATCAGTTCAGGTCTTTCTTGATGAATTGGCCAGTAAATCGCCTACACCGGGTGGCGGTAGTGCAGCAGCAGTAATGGGCGCACAGGCCGCTGCTTTAGTCAGTATGGTTTGTAATCTGACTATCGGAAAACCTAAGTATGTTGAAGTCGAAGCTGAAATGCAGGCGTTGCTGACAAAATCAGAAGCTTTGCGTGAAAAACTGACCGGCATGATTAAAGCGGATGTCGATGTATTTGATCGCTTAATGGCTACCTACGGTTTGCCAAAAGAGTCTGATGAAGAAAAAGCAGCGCGTAGCGAGGCGATTCAGGCAGTATTAAAAGAGGCCACGGTTGTTCCTTTGGATTGCGCACGCGCATGTGCAGAAACGATTGCATTAAGCCGAATTGCCGCAGAAAAAGGTAATGTTGGTGTTATCAGTGATGCCGGTGTTGCGGTAATGGCAGGTTATGGTGCATTGAAAAGTGCCGCGTTAAATGTCTACATTAATGCCGGTGGCCTTAAAGATAGAGCATTTGCTGATGCAAAAATGGCCGAACTGGAAATGATCCTGAATGGCGCTGATGCGGCTACAGAAGAAGTTTATCAAATCGTTAAGGCCAAACTGTAAGCATCAACGATTAGGTGATTATTTTGCGAAATAATCATACTAAAACAAAAAAAGAGTTGACGATACAGCGATGCATCGTTATCATAGACAGCTCTTCAAGGGTGGTTGTAAAGCAAGCCATTTACAGGAGATTGTCGGGGTATAGCGCAGTTTGGTAGCGCGCCTGCTTTGGGAGCAGGATGTCGGGAGTTCGAATCTCTCTACCCCGACCAATTTAGCGCTTGTAGCTCAACCGGATAGAGCATCGGCCTTCTAAGCCGAGGGTCGCAGGTTCGAGTCCTGCCAAGCGCACCAGTATATTACCATAATTATGGTGAGCGTAGCTCAGTTGGTAGAGTCCCGGATTGTGATTCCGGTTGTCGTGGGTTCGAGCCCCATCGTTCACCCCAATAAATTCGATAGCTTACGCTATTAGGCGAAAGGAGACCAACCTTTCCCTTAAAAATCTGGCATTCATCAGCCAAGCATTTCCCTCAGAAGAAGTATCCTCAGTTTTGACCAAGGCGACCTTTGTCAAATTTAAAGTCTATTAGTCCTTTATTTTTTTATAAAAGCCATTTTTATATAAGCTTCGTCCAGGCAGACCGGCGATTTTTTCTGAGTATCAAGATTTCTATTGAGGAAGTCTTCCAAGAAGCCAACGTCAACCTGTGTAAACAATGCCTTTACTGCCTTCGATTCCCCGGAGAGAGACCGGAGAAAATCCTTTCCGAACTGCTTAATCTCTGAAAGTTGATCAGAAAAAGCGAGAGCGGGCTGATTTACAGTTAGCATCCCCCTGCCAAACCATACATTTCGTTTTATCATCCTAAGCATGCAGAACGTGCCAATTTCAATTATTTTGTAAAAATGGAGCTTCTAAGTGATCTATGGAAAAATGTTCACCTGCGACCAGCGTTTTGGATCATTGATGTAAATCTCGTAAAGCTGCATCATCTGCCAAAGGCTTTGCGGCGGAAAGCCTCGCAAACCGGGTTCGCGTTCTCTTGGCCCATTTGCTGATCCAGACACAAAAAAAGCCAGTATTTCTTTTGAGATTATACGGGTTATCAGCTTTGCTTTACTCGGTCTACGGCTCCGTCAACACGCTTACATCCAATGGAGCTATGCCGGATGCCAATCGACTTATCAATACAAAATTAACAACTTACGTACAGGAATTTAGCGCTAATAATTTAACCTAACATTTAAGGCCTTCTTTTCAGTTGTAGGTTACAATAATTATAATTATTCAGTTTGTGGATGAGAACGTAGCTCTGCAGCGTAAATCCATAGGGACAAGCAAGGTTGAACGTTGAATAATTACCAATAATTTATATTTTTATTTCATTACTGAAAAATTTCAGAACCTTGTATAACCAATACTTTCATTTTAGCGAATTGCCTTTTTCCATAGCGACTGATCCGCACTTCATTTATATGAGTCCACGTCATCAGGAGGGTTTGGCTCATCTCCTTTACGGCATTAATTTTGGCGGGGGCTTTGTTGCTTTAACTGGCGAAGTGGGTACCGGCAAAACGACACTTTGCCACTGTCTTTTGCAACAAATACCGAAAAATATAGATATTGCCTTGATATTGAATTCAAAGCTTAATGCAATTGAATTATTGGCTACCATCTGCGATGAACTGGGCATTATCTATGACAAAAACCAGCAATCGTTAAAAAACCTGATTGATCTTTTAAACCAGCATCTGCTCACTGCCCATGCCAACGGCAGACGTACGGTTTTGCTGATTGATGAAGCGCAGAATTTAAGCATGGAAGTGCTGGAACAAATTCGCCTGTTGACCAACCTGGAAACCAACAAAACAAAATTACTGCAAATTATTCTGGTCGGTCAGCCCGAATTGAAAGAATTGTTGAAACGACAGGATTTGCGCCAGTTAAATCAGCGCATTACCGCCCGCTATCACCTGTTGCCGTTATCACTGGATGAAACCCGAGCTTATATTCGTCATCGACTGATAGTTTCTAACGGTCATCCCGAGATTTTTAAAGAAAGCGCAATACGAAAAATTTACAAACTTTCTTCAGGCATCCCCAGAGTGATCAACATTCTCTGTGATCGAGCGTTGCTTGGGGCGTACTACAACCAACACGCATGTTATTACGCCTGCAATCGTTAGCAATGCTGCCAGTGAAACGTTGGGGGTTGCTGATAAAAAATCTCCTTTTCAGACCTCATTATTAGGCCTGCTGTTTCTGGCTTGTATTGTCGCGGGCACTTATTTTCTGGGATATTGGCCCAAAGCGAATCATCAAACCATAGTTAATTTGGCAACACACCACTCTGCCATCCAAACAAAACCTAAAAACATCAGCCAAACCAAGCAGTCTGATCAAAAAGAACCGCTTCCAATTGAGAAGATCAACACCGTTCCTGTTGCTAAAACGAAAACGTTTCATGACTGGATCAATAATCCCGATTATTCATTAAATGCCGCATTAATCAACGCGCTGAAGATCTGGGGCAAGCCCATCCCTGAAAGTAACCGGGTTGATTGTCATTATGTAGAAACAACGGGACTGCGTTGTGTGTTTGGCAAAGCCACCTGGAAAGACCTGCTGGCAATTAATCGTCCGGCTATTCTGGAGTTCTCATTGACAGGTAAAGAAAAGCGCCATGCCTTGCTTACCGGATTAGGACAAAACCAATCCATGATTCGTTTTAAAGATAATATGACCTTTCCGGTAGCGGATGTGTTGAAGTATTGGAACGGCTATTATTTAATACTTGAGCAGCCGCCTATCCCGGATGTCAAATTGATACGTCCCCACCAGACATCGGATGATGTGCTATGGTTACGGCATCTGTTAAATAGTGTTGACGGAAAAATTGAAGCAGCAGCGCAGCCACGTTTTTATGATGATAATTTAGTCGCTCGCGTTATGAATTTTCAGCATCAGCATCAATTATTAGAGGACGGTATGGTGGGAGACAATACAATGACCCATCTTAAAAATATAGCGCGTACTCTTGATTTTCCTCACTTAGAAATAACCGATTAATCATGTCTTTTATTCTAAATGCCTTACGTAAATCAGAACAGGAAAGACAGGCCCTTCAGTCTGAGACCGTAACTGACAGAATTCTTCTGCCTCAGCCGCAACAAAACCGCAGCAAGACAGCGAAATTTATTGCTTTTCTTGTTGTCAGTAATGTATTGATTATTGCCTGCATCGTCTGGTTTGTCCGAAACAACTCGACGCCGACGCCTGACACAACAGCGCAAGACTATTTCAGAACCCCTGTCGGCACAAGAAACAAAGGTTGAGTTAAAGCGATTGCTAAATCTGCTCAGCCGGAAAGACCGGCACAAAAAGCGGAATCCGAAACAACCTCTATTGCTGAATTGGGTTGATGAGGAGAAGCCAGAACCGGCCCCGTTACCGGTTAATCCTGTTATCACAAAAAAACCAGCGGCTGATCCTATTAAGCAACCCGCTATTGCCAACAAACCAGCGCAACCGATACAAACTACTCCGCCGATAGTCACCACTGTCAACGTTCAACCGGAAGCGCCTGAAACGATACCTGTAAAAAAAGACATACCCTTATTAAGCGATCTGCCTTTTGAATTTCGCCAGACGGTACCGAAATTTACCATCAATGTATTTGTCTATTCACAGCATCCTGAAGAACGCTTTGTCATGATTGATATGGTCAAATATAAACCCGGACAGCAAATAAAGGACGCAATGGTGCTGAAAGAAATTCGCCCTGACAGCCTGGTCGTTGTTTACCAAAACAGGACATTCAAGATTGAGCGGCCGTAAAGCAGTTCTGTCGCAAATGTTCAAAAGCATTAAGCTTGTAAAGTGACGTTCAATATTTATCACCTTCAGCGTCAGTTTTACCGGTCTACGTGCACACAAATAAATATTAAAAAAACAATGAGATAAGGTTTTTTCGGTGTCAATTTTGACACTATTTTCTAGAAAATAGTGAGCTCTGCTCTTGAAATGAGAGAGGGTTACTGGTCAGATAGAATTATCAAATTTTTATCTGACCATAAAGAGGTAACCCTCATGTATCGCGGTGAATCCAAAATGCCCACACTTGGTGCTGTCATGAGTAAATTGGTTCATTTGTGCTTTGGCATACTTAAAGCCGGTCTGCCTGGACGAGCTAATTATGCAGTCTAGGCTTGATTTTAGATTGGTTTTATTTACGCCTGACTATTCAAATAGTCTTCATAATTACCATTAAAATCAACGATGCCCGTCGGCGTTAATTCGATAATCCGTGTCGCCAGTGATGAGACAAATTCCCGGTCATGACTGACAAAAATCAGGGTGCCCGGGTAATTTTCCAGCGCAGTATTCAGCGATTCAATGGATTCCATGTCGAGATGGTTGGTGGGTTCGTCCATCACCATGATGTTGTTTTTTTGCAGTATCAGTTTGCCGAACAGCATACGTCCCTGTTCTCCGCCCGAGATGACTTTAACGGATTTATTGATTTCATCGTTTGAAAACAATAATCGCCCCAGAGTGCCGCGTATGGTTTGATCGTCGTCGGTTTCTTTACGCCATTGCCCCATCCATTCGATCAGCGATATATTTTCGGCAAAGTCTTCGGCATGATCCTGGGCAAAGTAGCCAACTTCAGCATTTTCTGACCATTTAATTGTTCCGGTATCGGCTATTAAATCTCTGACTAATGTGCGTAACAAGGTGGATTTACCAATACCGTTGGGACCTATTACTGCAACGCGCTCACCGACGGCAATCATCAGATTCAGATTTTTAAATAATGGTTGTTCGCCATAGCCTTTGCTTAAGCCTTCGACTTCCAGCGCCAAACGGTGCAGTTTTTTGCTTTGATCAAAACGAATAAACGGATTAACCCGGCTGGATGGTTTGACTTCGTCCAGTTTGATTTTATCCAGTTGTTTGGCGCGCGAGGTGGCTTGTTTGGCTTTGGACGCATTCGCCGAGAAGCGGCTGACGAAAGTTTGCAGTTCGGCAATCTGGGCTTTTTTCTTGGCGTTTCCGGCGAGCAGACGTTCACGAACTTCGGTAACCGCAATCATGTAGTCGTCATAGTTGCCGGGATAAACGCGCAGCTCACCGTAATCCATGTCGGCCATGTGGGTGCAGACGCTGTTTAAGAAGTGGCGGTCATGCGAGATGATGATCATGGTGCAATTGCGCTGGTTCAGCATGTCTTCAAGCCAGCGGATGGTGTTGATGTCCAGGTTGTTGGTCGGCTCGTCAAGCAGCAGGATGTCGGGATTGGAAAACAAGGCCTGTGCCAGCAAGACCCGCAGTTTCCAGCCCGGTGCTACGGCGCTCATCGGGCCGTTATGCTGTTCCAGAGGAATGTCCAGGCCCAGCAATAGTTCACCGGCTCTGGCTTCGGCGGTATAGCCGTTGTATTCGGCGAACACCGACTCAAGTTCGGCGGCACGCATGTAGTCGTCTTCGGTAGCCTCCAGGTTGGCGTAGATGGCATCGCGTTCGGACATGGCCGCCCACATCTCGGCGTGTCCCATCATCACCACGTCCAGCACGCGTTGGTCTTCATAGGCGAATTGATCCTGACGCAAATTACCGAGGCGTTCATTTGGACTGATGCTGACGTTGCCCGCTGATGGCTCCAAATCGCCGCTCAATATTTTCATGAAGGTCGATTTGCCGCAACCGTTCGCGCCAATCAGGCCGTAACGGTTGCCGTCGCCAAATTTGACAGAGACGTTTTCAAACAGGGGTTTAGCCCCAAACTGCATGGTGATGTTTGCTGTAGATATCAAGGTATTGTTCCGAAGATTAAAGGTAAAAAGATTGTTCGTTTAAATAGAGGATGCTAATAAAACTCAGCGTTGCTGAGTTAAACCAGCCAGATTTCAGGCACAATATTGGCGGTGTTTTGATCATCGCTTACCCAAATCTGCCCGTCTTGGATGCTGAATTGCAGTTGCATGGTGCGTTTTATCATGGGTGCGAGTTGATCGGTAGCCTCTTTAGGCAGGTTAATGACGGTCAGATTTTTAAAGCGATCCAGCTTGGGTTGAATCTGGTTCCACCAGACATTATTCCGCCCACCATAGGTATAGATGAGTGACTTTGTCTGCACGATTAGAGGCTTTGCGGATGCGTTTTTCATCAGGCATACCCACATCAATCCACAGTTCAATATCATCGGTCAGGCTTTTTTGCCAGAGCTCGGGTTCATCATCGGTGCTCAGACCTTTGGTGAATTGCAGGTGTTCATGGGCATTAATTACAAAAGCAAGCAGGCGCACCATCATGCGCTCTTCGGTTTCTGAAGGGTGCAGTGCGATAGTCAGGTTATGCGGTTGATAATAGCCTCTGTCCATGTCGGCAATCTGACAGTCTGCTTTATAGATGGTTGACTTAAGCGCCATTGAGCGTTTTTTACGGCTTTGGATAATAAAGCGCTATTCTAACAGATTTTAGCTTTTAAATGTTTTACAGTAGCAGCTTATCGTCAATGGCTATAAAACGGCCAGTCGAATTGATCAGTGAGGGTGCTGTCAGCGCCGGTACGCCGTAGACTTCTGTGGTTACACCGTAAGTGCTTTTGGCCTTATTCAGCAGCAGATCAAAGTCACCATCGCCAGATAAAAGAATGATGACATCAACCTTGGTGACATAGTCGATGACATCCAGCGTGATGCCTACGTCCCAATCGCCTTTCGCGGAACCGTCATTACGCTGGATGTATGGTTTCAGCTTTACTTCAAAACCGATATTTCTGAGTATCTGCTGAAACCCTTGCTGCTTGCTGTCGCCCTTGTCGATGGCATAAGCAAACGCAGCAACCACTTCCCGGTTGGCAGTCGCCTGCGCCCAGAATGCATTGTAGTTGAAATGGCGCTGATAGCTTTGCTTGGTGGTGTAATAGATATTCTGCACATCGACAAAGATGGCGACTTTTTCCATGCTGTTATTTGATGAATGAACAGCAATAATCGCTAGGCGTTTTGACTTTCATGGTGAAGGCCGCATTGGCTGGTACATTGAAAGACTCGCCGCCTTTTATGCTTTGCCATTCTGCGCCGGGCAGTAAAACATCGAGGTCGCCGTCGATGATTTCCATCAATTCAGGATCGGCGGTGTTGAAGGTGTATTCACCGGGCAACATGAAGCCCAAGGTTTTTGTAGAGCCGTCTGCAAACTTAATGGTTCTGCTGCTGACATTGCCGCCGAAGTAGACATTGGCTTTTTTGACGATTGTTACATTGTTGAATTCTGACATGTGTTTCCTTTATGGGGAGAATGGATAAATGAGGGGCGCAATGATACCAGATTGTCTTGATCTATCGTATCTTGCGGATCACAAAAAGCCTGGGGGCTGAATCTTTGTGTTCGGTGCTGTAGATAGTACTGACTTCAAATTGTTCCGTATCCAGTCGCTCGCACCAGTTTCTAACCTGATCTGTTTCCAGATCGCCGCCTTGGTGGCCGGGATAGGCCAGCAGGGTGATGATACCGTTGGGTGATAAAATCCGACTGGCGACAGTCAAGGCCGTCAATGTCGAGTCTGTCTGGGTGATAACGCTTTTATCTCCGCCCGGCAGATAGCCCAGATTAAACATGATGGCGTTGATTTTGCCATGATATTGCTCGGGAATTTTTTCGACCATCTCGGCATGGCTGGCATGTATCAAGGTCAGGCATTCCGGTGCGTGTGCTTGCCGGAATTTCTCACGAGTTGAATCTATGGCGGCCTGTTGTATATCAAAGCCGTAAACCCTGCCTGATGGGCCCACTTGTTCAGCAAGAAACAAGGTATCGTGACCGTTGCCCACCGTCGCATCAATGGCAATGTCACCGCGGTGGAGAATGTCCCTGATCAGGTCGTGAGCTACGTTAAGCAGAGAAATGCGTTTCATAATGACGTTGGATATTGCTGGAAGAGGGCAGGGGAGTGCCGTTTAATAAGGCATCGGCGAAATGTTGGCTGCACAGAGGGATTTGCAAACTGCCTTTGGCGCCAAATCCGTTAAAAATAGCCAGTTGCCTGTGTTGTGGATGATTGCCGATAAACGGTTGTTTATCCAGGGTGCAAGGCCTGACATTGGCCTGATGGTTGGTCAGTGTTGCGTGAGTCAAGTGGGGTGAGACCTGGCTGAGTGCGTTTAATAAGTCATTCCTGCCTTGATCGGTAGTCCGGGTGTTCAGGTTTTCCCGGTCGAAGGTTGCGCCGATACGGATTTGGTGGTTGTTTAAAGGGATCAGCCAGTTGCCGTAATTGAGGATTTTATCCGGCAATTCGGTTTGGTGTGACAGCGTTAAAATTTCGCCTTTGACCGGCTGAAACGGCAGCCAGCAAAACCAGGGGTTTTGTGTCGCCTTATAGCCCTCACAGAAAATAATCTGCTTGGGGGCGATGTCCTGCCAGCGTAAAGATGGCTGAAGCTGTACGTCCCGGTAATCAAAATCAGCCTGCCGGTAACTGTTTCTGGAAATGAGGAACTCTTTTAAACAACTTAATAATGGCCGGGTTAATAGATAGCCGGTCTGTTTTTGCTCCAGAAAACCGAAGGGTGTTGCAAGGTTGTTGATAGGATAATCACAGGGAGTGATCTCGCCCAAATAGGCTTGATAATCGGGGCTGTTAAGCCGTTTTTTGCAGTTGGTCAATTCCTGGTCACTGCGGAAAAGCCGCAGCATCGGTTTTTCTATATAAAATTCTTGCTGAAAAAAATCGGCTAACTGTGCATAGCGGTGTTTTGCCGCGGGCAATAAGCTGTCTATATCGGTGGATTTCACAAAGCGCATGCCTGTGACCGGATTGATCAGGCCGGCTGCAACCTGCGAGGCATTTTCCTGGCCGTTATCAACAACGACGACTTTGCAACCGCGTTGCATGAGTTCCCATGCAAGCAAGCTGCCGGCCAGTCCCTGCCCGATGATTAGGAAGTCGATCAAAGCTGATGCGTATATTATTTAGCGGTCAGCGCCACACCTTTAAAATGAATGCCGTCCCAGCCGTATTTCATGAAATTTCTGATGTTCTGGTGGCCTGTTCCTTGCGGCTCATTTAAAACATCCAGCCGGTAATAATCGCCAAACAGGTTTAAAGTCTGTTGCTGATCAAGCTGGTTGATTTGGGCGAAGGCGAAAATTTTGCAGGAACCTTCGTTAGTTCCGGCTTTGTTGACCAAGGTGTGATCATTCAAGGCCGTTGCTGAATTCTGTGGGTTGGTAATGATAGTTTTCAGTAATGACAGCGATGGTTTCATCAAAACTGACGGCGACATTGTTTTTTATTTTTTCAAGAAATGATGTAAGTGACATAATGGGCTCAAGGCGATGTAAGGGTTAACGGAGCAAGCCTGAAATGCTTTTGAAATCCGGGTGGCTGGCATCTCTTACCCATTCGAACAACACGGATTCATAATTGGTGATAGTGATGCCTTGCTGTTGCATGCGCTGCAAGGCATAGAACTTATGTTCCGCTTTGCGTGAACAGATGGCGTCTTCGACAACATGAACCTGATAGCCCAAATGGAGTAATTCCAGTGCGGTCTGCAAAACGCAAACATGCGCCTCCTGGCCGACCAGTATGATTTGCTTGCGATCGGTGTTGGCTACTGTGTCAGTGAAGCCGTCAGCCGCACAGCAGGAAAAACCGGTCTTGTCGAAAATCAGGGTGTCTTCTGACAGCAGGTCAGTGATAGCTGTATCGGTAGAACCCAGGCCTTTGGGATATTGCTCGGTTAACAGTACGGGAATGTTTAATATTCCGGCGGCTTTAACCAGGCTGCCAGCGGTGGCAATCATTAGTTCTGCTTCGGCCTCAGGCATGGCCGCTGATAATTTAGACTGTAAATCGACGACGATCAGCAGGCTGTTTTCTGCAGACAGGATGTTAGGGTGCGAGTTCATTGTTGGATAGCCTTGGTTATGCGTGTTTCATAATCCGTGCTTTTTCACGTTGCCAATCGCGGTCTTTCGATGTGGCGCGTTTGTCGTGTAATTGCTTGCCTTTTGCCAGGCCGATTTCCAGTTTGGCCCGTGCCGTTTTTCCAGTACATGGACAGTGGAATTAGTGTGTAACCTTTGCGTTCGACCGAGCCGATCAGCTTGTTGAGTTCGTGGCGGTTCAGTAATAATTTTTTGGAGCGGACAGCTTCCGGTTTAATATGCGTGGATGCCGATAGCAAGCGGAGAAATATGCGCGCCGGACAACCAGGCTTCACCGCGTTTTATAACGACATAACTTTCTTTGAGTTGAACACGGCCTTCCCGGAGGCTTTTAACTTCCCAGCCTTCTAAAACAATCCCTGCTTCAAAGCGTTCTTCAATAAAATATTCATGCCTGGCCTGGCGATTAACGGCAATCGTTGCGTTTTGCTGGCTTTTATTTTTTTTGGACTTTTTATCGGCCATAGTGGGCGGGTTTTTGATTTTTAAACTGACGTAAAGGAATAATTTTGTTATTTTACTCGATTTAGCTAATAAAACTTGAGCTTTTTAATAGAGACAACAGGCACTCAAATGACGGACACAAAAAAATCAGTTCATGGTGAATGGTCATCACGTTTCGCATTTATTCTGGCAGCAACAGGTTCGGCGGTCGGTTTGGGAAATATCTGGAAGTTTCCCGTACATTACCGGAGAAAATGGCGGCGGGGCCTTTGTTCTCGTTTATCTTGTGTGTGTATTGCTTATCGGTATTCCCATTATGATTGCGGAAACCATGCTCGGGCGTCGCGGTCAAGCAGAGTCCCATTAATACGATGGAATGCCTTGACCGAAGAAGCCGGAGCCGATAAAAACTGGCATTATTTAGGTTGGATGGGTGTTATTGCCGGTGTTTTAATCCTGTCTTATTACAGTGTTATCGCCGGCTGGGCATCAGCTTATGCATTTAAAGCCTTTGCCGGCAGCTTCTTTGATGCCGATGCAACGGAGATAAAAGGGCTTTTTGACGATTTTGTTGCCAGCCCCATGCAGTTGATTTTCTGGCATTCATTATTCATGGTGGCAACCATGCTGATTGTGGTTCGTGGTGTAAATAAAGGCCTGGAGAAAGCGGTATATTTTCTAATGCCGGCTTTGTTTGTCTTGCTGATTTTATTAGTGGGTTATGCCATGACTACAGATACCTATTTTCAGGGTCTTAAATTTTTATTCAGCCCTGATTTCAGCAAACTGACTGGAAACTCCGTATTGATAGCCATGGGGCATGCGTTTTTCACCCTGAGCATAGGAATGGGAGCCATTATGGTTTATGGCGCTTATTTGCCGAAAGATGTATCAATTGCCAAAACTGCATTTCTGATCGCGGGCACCGATACCGTAGCTGCTTTATTGGCGGGCATTGCTATTTTTCCCATCGTTTTTGCTAATGGTTTAGAGCCGTCTGGTGGTCCTAGTCTTATCTTTCAAGCTTTGCCGATTGCTTTTGGCAATATGACTGGCGGCTGGTTGTTCGGGGTTTTGTTTTTTGTCATGCTGGTATTCGCCGCGTTGACGTCCTCTATTTCATTGATTGAGCCGGCAGTGGCGTGGCTGGTCGAGCATAAGGGAATGAACAGGGATAAAGCCTGTATTTGGTCTGGTTTGGTGGCCTGGCTGTTAGGGTTTGGAACTATTTTTTCATTTAATGTCTGGTCTGAATTCAAGATTTTCGACAGAACCATTTTTCAATTGCTGGATTATTTGACAGCAAACCTGATGTTGCCTATTGGCGGATTCTTTATCGCGGTGTTCGCGGGCTGGATTATGTTGCAGCAACACAGTGAGCAGGAACTGCAAATGCCTGATGCACAGAGCTACCAAGTGTGGAGATTTTTAGTCCGTTATGTGTCTCCAGCGGCCGTGTTCTTTATTTTTCTGCATGTGGTCGGAGTTCTTTAAACATGACTGTTGTCCAAAAAAGTGCCCTGGTCAAGTTTTCAGCACAGCAGATGTTTGATCTGGTTAATGACATTGAAGCCTATCCTGAATTTCTGCCCTGGTGCAGCGGCAGTCGAATCCTCAAGCGCGAAGACAATATTGTTGAAGCCGAGTTATTGATTTCCAAAGGCGGCTTTAAAAAATCCTTTTCAACAAGAAATACGATAGATAACGGCGGCAGAATAACAGTTGCCCTATTGGAAGGCCCTTTTTCCCATCTGGAAGGCACTTGGGATTTTATGCCGCTACGCGATGATGCCAGCAAGATTTCTCTGTATCTGGAGTTCGAAATGCCAGGGGTGCTGGCAAGCCTGGCCTTCGGCGTGGTCTTTAACCAGATCTGCAATACCATGGTGAGTTCTTTTACCGCACGGGCTAAAGCAGTTTATGGTTAATGTCGAAGTGGCCTACGCCAAACCCGAAGAGCAGGCGATAGTCACGCTGACTATGCCGGAAGGCGCGACTGTTGAGGCGGCGATAAAAGCCTCAGGGTTGCTGGAGCGTTTCCCTGAGATTGCCTTGTCTGAGCTTAAGGCAGGCATTTTTGGCGAAGTCTGCAAGCTGGATCAGCCTGTTAAAGAAGCCGATAGAATAGAAATCTACCGGCCTTTGATTCATGATCCTAAAGACGCACGGCGGCAGCGGGCTTTGAAGAGTTGATGTTTCATGTTACTGGAATCACCCAAAATTTACGTGTTAGTCCCGTTAGAAAAGGTGGGAGGAGAAGAAAGTCCATTACTGCCAGAGTTTAATAGGATAGTGTGACGAATATTGATGCAGGAGGTAGAGCAACGCAAAGGATTTGCTGAGGTACGAAGCGCATCAATCGCGAAAGATGCGCTTCACTTTGTTCAGCACATCCTACGCACTCTATGCCTTATGTTGTAAGGAAATTCACCACAACTACTAAAGCGGCAGTTGATCTGTCGGTGATCCTGTTGATGGATTTGACGCCGGTTTATCTGTCTTGGATGCGTCATCAGTGGCATTGATGCCAAAAAAGCCGGTGATTTTTTCCCACATGGTCTTTTCAAGATCCCGCTTCGGCACATCTACTGTTGTTTCAGCTGATGGCTTGATAACGGGAACCTCGCTGGGTTTGAAATCGCCTTGCACGCCGATGAGTTGATCATTATCAAAGATTAATGAAATTCTTTTTTGCTCCGCTTCTTTCCCTTCGAGACGAGCTGAATAAAGGTAATCCCAGCGATTTTGATGGAAAACATCGGTCAACATGGGGGAGCCCATTATGTAAATTACCTGACGTTTGCTCATGCTGGGGCGGAGTTGGTCGATCATATCTTGATCAACCATGTTGCCCTGTTGGACGTCTACGGTATAGACGCCTGGTAAATTGGTCAGGATGTAGGTGCAGGAGACGAGTGTCATGCTCGCTACGACTACAAGGATGTAGGAGGCAGAGCGGTTGCGGAATGGGCTTAAAGAAAAGAGCGGCTTTCTCATTTGAGGCTGCGGATGTGTTAAAAAATAAAATCATACATGATGTTAAAAGATTATCCTATAAATCTGTCATGCGCTTACGGCCAAAAAAAGGCTACAATGTATAAATTCGTGTATAAAACTGTCCGCACTTAGCTTAATCGGAGATCAATGTTGGAATCCCATGATTTAAGGAATGCAGGCCTGAAGGTGACTTTGCCCAGGGTCAAGATTCTGCAAATTTTAGAAAAACAGGTTAATGAGCGTCACCTGACCGCTGAAAAGGTTTATAAAATCCTGCTGAGTGAAGATGAAGAAATCGGCTTGGCTACGGTTTATCGTGTTTTAACCCAGTTTGAAGCAGCGGGACTGGTGACTCGACATCATTTTGAAGGCGGGAACTCTGTCTTTGAACTAAGTACAGCCGATCATCATGACCATATTCTTTGTATGAAATGCGGCAAAGTGGATGAATTTTCCGATGAAGTTATTGAAGCCCGGCAAAGAGAAATCGCTGAAAAGCTGGGTTATGAATTAACCGATCACGGCCTTTATTTATACGGTTTTTGCCCTAAGTGCAGGAAATCCTGATTTTTTCTTTAACTTGTAGACTTCATGTTTAAACCTCTTATTTTTTATATCGGCCTGCGTTATACGCGGGCTAAACGTCGAACGCAGTTCATTTCCTTTATCACCTTAACTTCCGTTCTTGGTATAGCCTTGGGGGTTACAGCGCTGATTACTGTTTTGTCTGTGATGAACGGCTTTGAAGCCGAATTACGCGAGCGGATTCTCGGCATGACTTCGCATGCGACGATAACCGGAAAATACGGCCAGTTGGGAAACTGGCAGGAACTTGACCAGAAATTAAAAGGCTATCCTCATGTAGAAGGTACAGCTCCTTTTATCAATGGACAGGTCATGATTAATGCTGAGCGACGCGTAAGCGGCACCATGCTGAGTGGAATCCTGCCGGAATATGAATCCAAAGTATCGGAAGTCGCCGATAAAATGAAGGCAGGCAAATTGTCTGATCTGATTCCCGGCGAATACGGCATTATTTTAGGCGCAGAACTGGCTAATTATCTGGGCGTTATCATGGGGGATAAAATCACCGTCATCAGTCCGCAGATCAATTCGACGCCAGCCGGCATTGTGCCACGCATGCGGCGTTTTACGGTGGTCGGTATTTTTCAGGTAGGCATGTTTGAGTATGACCGTAACATGGCGATGATCCATATTCAGGATGCGGCTAAATTATTCCGCATGGATGATGCCGTTTCAGGCTTGCGTATCAAACTGGACGATTTGTTTAATGCGCCGCAAATAACCCATGGACTCGCAACGGCTTTCTATGACGATTATCAGGTTAGTGACTGGACGCTGGCGCATAACAATTTCTTTCGGGCTATCCAGACAGAAAAACGGGTCATGTTTATTATCCTTCTGCTGATAGTCGCGGTGGCGGCTTTTAATATCGTTTCCACGCTGGTTATGGTGGTCACGGATAAGCGTGGCGACATAGCTATTTTAAAGACCCAGGGACTGACGTCGGGTTCGGTGATGGGTATTTTTATGGTATTAGGCGCGGTAATCGGGGTAGTCGGTACAGCGCTCGGAACGTTAGGCGGCGTGTTGCTGGCATTAAATGTTGAAACCATCGTGCCGGCGATTGAAAAACTATTTCATGTTCAGTTTATGGCTGCTGATGTGTACTACATCAGTGAGTTGCCTTCCAAACTGGTCTGGTCGGATGTGTATGCAATAGCGGGCATGGCTTTTTTCCTGTCATTAATGGCGACGATTTATCCCGCCTGGCAGGCATCCAAAATAAATCCAGCGGAAGTTCTCAGATATGAATAAGCCAAGCATTTTGCAATGCAAGCAGTTGACCATGCGTTACAACCAGGGCGGACTTGATGTTGAAGTCCTCAAGGGTGTTGATTTATCTATAGCAGTTGGTGAGCGTGTGGCCATTATGGGCGCATCAGGTTCGGGCAAAAGCACGTTGTTGCATCTGTTGGGTGGTCTTGAAAAGCCCAGCGGCGGCAAGGTGGTTTTGGATGGCGTTAGTCTTAATGATGTCGGGGCAGCAAAGCTGGCTAAAGTAAGGAATAAATCCCTGGGGTTTATTTACCAGTCGCATCATCTGTTGGGCGAATTCACCGTACTGGAAAATGTGGCGATGCCTTTATTGATTGCAGGGCAATCGGTAAAACAGGCGAGTATCCGTGCGACTGAGTTATTGAAGCGGGTAGGGCTGGGGCACCGAATTGAACACAAGCCCGGTGAATTATCGGGCGGAGAAAGGCAGCGTGCGGCAGTGGCCAGGGCGTTAATCAATAAGCCGTGTGTGGTGTTGGCGGATGAACCTACCGGAAATCTGGACAGCAAAACGGCTGATCAGGTTTACCAGTTAATGCTGGAATTAAATCACGAGTTGAATGTCAGCTTTCTGGTGGTGACCCATGATCATGAACTGGCAGCAAGAATGGGCAAGGTGCTGCATATGGAAGACGGAGTGATTGTCGGCTAAGTAAGGCATAGAGCCACGAACGACTGCATTCATGCAGTCCGTTCGTGGCCTATTTAAATCAGTCTAATTCGCTTTCTATGTCTTCAATCTGTGTATCTAACTCAGCAAGCCTTTTTTCCTTTCTTTCCGCCCATTTCTTCATTACATGCTGTTGCCAGTAGTATTGAATGCCAAAATATCCCGCTGCGGAACTTACGATTCCCATAATAAAACAACCGATCAGAAAAGGTTGCCAGACATCACCCAGGCTGGATAGTATGTTTCCAACTGAAAATTCAGATTCCTCGGCGTTTGTTGGTTGATTCAAAAACCAAAGTCCAACTTCATAAGCAAAATAATACAGCGGCGGCATGGTGATTGGATTGGTTATCCATACCAAGCCTACGGAAATAGGTAGATTTGCCCTGTAATAAATGGCCCCCGCAGCTGCAATGACCATTTGCATAGGAGTCGGTATCCAGGCGCAAAAAAGACCCACGGCAAAAGCCAAAGCAATAGAGCGTCGATTTAAATGCCAGAGGTTAGGCTCATGCAGTCTGTCGCCAAGAAATTGAAGGTGCTTGTGTTGTTTGATTACTTCAGGATCAGGTATGAACTTGTGAATCAGTTTTTGTATAAGTTCTTTTGGCATTGTTATTTATTGTTTCAAAGTTACACTTGATTAAGTTTATCAGGTTTTTGTTAGCCTAAAAAACACCTAGGAGTTAAATGGTTGTTTCCGCCCTGTCATTTTTAGCCGGACTACTGCTGGTTCAGCAGTTGCCTGTGTTGCCGGATATTGAGTGGCTAATAGTCGGCGGTGTAGTGGCTGGCATTATTGCATGGTTGCGTTATTGGCGGTGTCTGTTTTTTGTGGCCGGCGTTCTGTGGGCGATTCTGTTTGCCATGCATAGATTGTCAGACCGGCTGCCGGAGCGATTGGAAGGCATGGATGTTCCAGTGAAAGGTTACATCGCCGACTTGCCGGAGCAGGATGAAAAACGTGCCGGTTTTGATTTTATAGTCACTGATGCTGCGCCGGGAATACCCTCTAAATTAAAATTAAACTGGTATTACCCAGATCGTGAAATCAGGGCTGGTCAGCATTGGTCTTTTGCCGTTAAGTTGAAGCGGGTGCATGGCAATATGAATCCCGGCGGCTTTGATTATGAACGCTGGCTGTTTACAGAAGGTGTGGGCGCGACAGGCTATGTGCGCCCGAATCCGCAACCTGTTTTGCTGGGGCGCGATTCGGCCTGGAGCAGCATTACTGTGTGGCGGCAGAGTATTGCTGACCAGTTAGCTCATAGTATTGAGCGACAGTCAGAGTCTTGCGCTGATAAAGGCACTGACTATTGGTGATGGCAACAGTATCACTCAAGAACAATGGGAGGTTTTTCGTAAAACCGGCACTACCCATCTGGTGGTCATTTCCGGTTCACATATCGGCTTGGTTGCAGGGTTGGTTTATTTTCTGGTGCTTAAATTGTGGGCGTGGACGGGATTGCTCGCCTGGTCACCACAAAAGGTTGCGGCAGTTTCTGCTTTGGCTGTCGGTGTCTTTTATTCAGGATTAGCCGGTTTTTCCGTGCCTACCCAGCGCTCTGTGGTCATGCTGTCTATTGTTATGGCCGCCATTGTTCTGCAACGTAACAGTCGTCCCTTTAATACCTTGGCCATCGCCATGTTCGCGGTGTTGATGCTGGATCCGTTAGCCGTTTTATCGGCAGGATTTTGGCTTTCATTTCTGGCCGTGAGTCTGATTGTTTACTCCGTTTCCGGGCGCTTAGGCAAGCTTGGGTATTTTTGGGGAACCATAAAAGTAAACTGGGCCACTTCGGTGGGTTTGTCGCCCCTGCTATTGATGTTTTTTCAGCAGGTTTCATTGATTGCGCCACTGGCTAATTTGGTCGCCGTGCCGGTCATCAGTCTTCTGGTTGTGCCGTTGTCACTGCTGGCTGTCATTATAATGTTTATTTCGCCGTTGTTGGCGGGTAAGCTGTTCTTTGTGGTTGATTATGCGTTGCAAGGGTTATGGTGGCTATTAGTTCATCTGGCGGAAATCCCTCTGGCGTCGATAACTCATGCGCAGCCTTCGTATTGGGCATTGCTTTTCGCCGTACCGGGCATTTTACTGTTGCTTGCTCCCGTCGGCATTCCTGCGCGATGGCTGAGCCTGGTGATGTTTTTGCCGCTGGTGTTTACGGATGCTAAGCGCCCCGAACCCGGTGGCATCACTATGACCCTGCTGGATGTCGGGCAGGGCTTATCAGCTGTCGTACAAACTGCTAATCATCTGCTGGTTTATGATACAGGCGCGAAATTTTCTGCTCAAAGCGATGCAGGGCAGAGTATGTCTGCTGCCTTTTTTACGGGTGCAGGGTGTCGATAAAATCGATAGCTTAATCATCAGTCATGGCGATAACGACCATATCGGCGGCGCTGCATCATTAATACGCGGCATATACACCGGTAAAGTGCTGACTAGCGTTCCGCAGAAGTTAATCGAGTATTCGCCGATCAAGTGTACAGTCGGGCAATCTTGGCTATGGGATGGGGTCAGGTTTGACATGCTGGCTCCACAGCATGGATTTGTCTCAGAAAACAACAATTCCTGTGTGCTGAAAATCCAGTCTGAACATGGCACGGTATTGTTGACCGGCGACATAGAGGCCTCGGCAGAATCCTGGTTGGTTGAGACCTACGGCGAAGGACTTAAAAGCCGATGTATTAATCGCTCCGCATCATGGCAGCAGGACGTCATCAACAACGACGTTCCTGCAAGCCATACAGCCTGACTATGTGTTGATTCCGGCGGGTTACCGGAACCAATTCGGCCATCCGGACAAGGATGTTTTGGCGCGCTATCAGCAAATAAATGCCAAATGGTTAAACAGCGTTGACGGCGGTGCGATTACTGTTAATTTTAAAAACAACGCATATGCAGTGCAGGGGATGCGTGAAACGGAAAGTAAGTATTGGAATTTTAAGATAATTACCAAGTGCTTTACTCTGTAATTAAATAGGACTAAAATAGTCCTCAATTATTGGAGGCAGTTAAATATGTTACGGCTGAGTAAATTAACGGATTATGCAACGGTCATTTTAAGTTTTATGGCCAGAGATAAAGCGCAGGTGCATGCGGCTATGGAAATAGCGGCGGTGACCGGTATTGCTTTGCCTACAGTCAGTAAAATTCTTAAGCTTCTGGTTAACGCCGACGTGCTGATTTCTACACGCGGCGCCAAGGGTGGTTATGCTTTAGCCAGAGTGCCGGAAGAAATTAGCATCGCGGCCGTTATCAGTGCATTGGAAGGGCCGATTGCGTTAACCGAATGCAGTATTTCCCAGCAGGGCTGCGAACAGGCTTCGGGCTGTGATATTCGCGGTAACTGGAGTTTGATTAATCAGACCATTCATAATGCATTAGAGTCAGTGACGTTGGCGGATTTAATCAGACCCGCCGTCCGATGCCGGAAGAAGTGTTAATTCCGGTCGCCAGTTTATATCAGGTAGATAGAGAGTTTTTTATGTCAGCAAGTGCACAAGAAATCAAGAATCTGATCAGTAAGGAATACAAACAGGGCTTTGTGACTGAATTGGAAACCGACACTTTCCCGCCCGGACTGGATGAAGCGGTTATTCATAAGTTGTCGAAAGTCAAAAATGAACCTGAGTTTATGCTGGAATACCGGCTGAAAGCGTTTCGTCATTGGCAAACCATGAAGACTCCCCGAATGGGCGTTCGTCAAGTTTGATCCTATCGACTATCAGGCGATCAGTTACTATTCCGCGCCTAAACGCAAGGAAGACGGCCCAAAAAGTCTGGATGAAATCGATCCGCAAGTCTTGGAAGCCTACAAAAAACTGGGCATTCCTCTGGATGAACAGGAGCGTTTGGCCGGTGTTGCGGTTGATGCGGTTTTTGACAGCGTGTCGGTGGCAACTACGTTTAAAGGCAAGCTGAAAGATGCGGGCGTTATTTTTTGCCCGATTTCCGAAGCCTTACGCGATCATCCTGAGTTGATCAAACAATATCTGGGTTCGGTTGTGCCGCATACCGACAATTTTTTTGCGGCTTTAAATGCAGCCGTATTTACCGATGGCTCATTTGTCTATATTCCCAAAGGCGTGCGTTGCCCGATGGAATTATCGACCTATTTCAGTATCAACGCCGCCAATACCGGGCAGTTTGAACGGACTTTGATTATTGCCGATGAAGGCAGTCATGTCAGTTATCTGGAAGGCTGCACCGCGCCGATGCGTGATGAAAATCAGCTGCATGCGGCGGTGGTTGAGTTGATCGCGCTGAAAGATGCGACCATCAAATACTCCACCGTGCAAAACTGGTATCCCGGCGATAAAGACGGCAAAGGCGGTATTTACAACTTTGTTACCAAACGCGCCGATTGCCGGGGCGAAAACTCCAAGGTGTCGTGGACGCAGGTGGAAACCGGTTCGGCGATTACCTGGAAATATCCAAGCTGTATCTTGACCGGCGACAATGCCGTCGGTGAGTTCTATTCGGTGGCGTTGACCAATAATTATCAGCAGGCCGATACCGGCACCAAGATGATCCATATCGGCAAAAATACCCGCAGCACGATTATTTCCAAAGGTATTTCGGCGGGTAAAGCGCAGAACACTTATCGCGGTTTGGTCAAGGTATTAAAAAGCGCGGAAAATGCCCGTAACTATACCCAGTGCGATTCGTTGTTAGTCGGCGATAAATGCGGCGCGCACACCTTTCCTTATGTGGAAGTCAAGCAGCCGTCGGCTCAGGTCGAACATGAAGCGACGACCTCCAAGATCAGCGAAGACCAGTTGTTCTTTTGCCAGCAACGCGGATTGTCGGCAGAAGATGCGGTGTCGATGATCGTCAACGGTTTTTGTAAGGAAGTGTTCAAGGAATTGCCGATGGAGTTTGCGGTAGAGGCACAGGCGTTGTTGGGGCTTGAGTCTGGAAGGTTCGGTAGGCTAAATCGTATTAGATACGGTCATTTCACGGTCGAATAGATAAAATTTCAATACCAAAGCGATCGGCTTCATATTCATGTTCGCGTGTGAAGTTGATCATCTGTTGCGCTTGTTCGCCTAATGCGGCAGTGGCTAAACCAATTCCAGCATCGGGTGCACCTAAAGCACCAATGGCAATAGCAGCACAAATTTCCGCTGATGGTTAAAGGGGTGAGTTTCTTTTGTTGAACTAACATTCGAGCCAAATGGCGTTGCGTAACGTGAGCCGTTTCGTGAGCTAAGACAGCGGCTAATTCGCTTTCATTTTCTACCATTAAAACAAGACCCGTATAAACACCAACATGTCCTCCAAAAAAAGCAAAGGCATTTAAAACATTACTTTGAATGGGAAAATAGTAAAGTTTAAAATCGCACCGAGGTGCCGCGCGGCTAATTCTATCGCATAAAACACGTAAATATTCTTGTACAATAGCATCATCAGAAACTGCGTTACTGCCATTAATTCTATACATTAAACATTTACCAATCGCACGTTCTGTTTCATTGGTGATGGTGAATTGTCCCTCTTGTCCTGCATCGGGAATATTACTTTCAAAGCGCATTGTCCAAGCAGGTGCACACACCATTAAAAGTAAGATGAAATTAAGAAAAAGGTGAGTCTTTTTTGTTTTATTCATCTTTGATATTTTTCCAGATTTTATCCAGGAATGAGTTCATCGACATGATGAACATGATGATTACATCTTATTCTATTGCAGTTTCTATATTGTTAATATAGCCAAATAAAGCGGTAATGGTTGTCATGCCACAGGCTTTACCCGCATCTATATCGCGTTTAGCATCGCCAATATAGACACAAGATTTTGGATCAACCTTTAGAATTTTACAGGCATGAAGTAAAGGAGCAGGGTGAGGTTTAGGGGAAGGGTGTTGTGTCTCCGGATACAACACAAAAAGCCCGTTCTTTCAAATTAAGCTGTTTTAGAATCTCTTCTGTTAAATAGCTATATTTATTAGTAACGATCCCCCAAGGAATATTATTTTTCTTCCAAGAAAGTTAGCAAGCTTAACATGCCTGGAAAGGGTTGAGTAAAACGACAAATATTTTCCTGATAGATTTTTAATAATTCGTTGGCTAAAACTGCATTTTCAGGATGAGTTGTATCAATTCCAAAGGCTGCTTGGATTAAACCATTGATTCCATCTGAAATAAAAGGTCGAAGGCTAGCCAATGGCGTTGGATTTAAATTGGCCCTAGATTGCATCAGATTCACTGCATACACGAAATCAGGTGCAGTATCGAGTAAAGTGCCATCTAAATCGAAAAGTATCGCCATTTTATTTACGTTCCTGTTTTAGAGTTTTCTACTATAATTACATTTTAGAGGAAAAAATGAGATGTTAGAATGGTTTAAACGTCTATTTAAAAAAAATAATCAAGTACAGCCAATATCTTTGAAACCAGAGCCTTTGTCAAGTCCGCTATCTTATACCTTTGGTATTCCACCAAAGCCATTACCAAAAGAAGCTTGTGTTGAACTGCAAGAAAAGACTTTATCGCAAAGAAAACTTGTTCTAAATATAAATCAAAATAATAATCAAATAAAAAAACAAATGTCTTTGCATTTAAAACCTAAAAAATTAGGACCAAGACATCAGCTTTATTATTAATAATGAAGAGGACGAAAAAATAAAAAAAGAATCGAACGAAAAAGAAACTGATGAAGAAAATAATTCCATACTGACTACTCGTTCAACATCATTCCAATCAGACATGAGTTCTTCTTCTCAAGAACCGCTTTACAATAAAAATACAGTTTTATTCATGATGTCGGTAGAAAATAGTAAACACCGATCAAATTCCAAAACATCATCACCCAGTACCTTTTCTACTCTTACACCACCAAAACCAACAATTAATTATAGAAGGTTAGAAAAAAATAAACGCGGATCGCATTTATCGTTACCAAGAAAAATGAACCTTAATAGTGCCTCTGCCTTAAGCATTTGAAGTGTGAACAATATTTATCTTCTTTATTTCCAATTTCAATAAAAAAATATCTGTATATATACAAATAGTGTTTGTTTCTTTATATTGGGGGAGTGTCAGGAGAACATGTATGAATACACGTAAGTTAAAGAAAATGACGGGTAGTTACGAAGAATGGCTCATCAAATCTTTACAAAATAAAGATGAAGCCGCTGTATATTTGCAAGTAGCCTTTGAAGAATTTCAAAAAGATGGCGATTTAGAAGCTTTATTACTGGCTTTGCGATATGTTGCAGAAGCACAAGGTGGTTTGGCTACTTGCAAGAAAAACGCATCTGAATAGAGAAAGTTTATATAAAACACTTTCAAAAAATGGAAATCCGAAATTACAAACTGTTGGGTTACTTATAAAAGAGTTAGGGTTTCAATTTTCAGTTAAACGCGCTTAAAAAGGTATTTTTTGAGATTATAATTAACCATGAACATACGCAAGATAATTCACGGAAACATCTTCGCTTAATCCTGCGTGATGTGTAAAAGGATTATATTGCATTCCAGAGAGTTCTTTTAATGTTAGATTGTTTTGCCGCAATAAAAGAGCCAATTCTTGCGGGCGAATAAATTTTTCATATTGATGTGTATTATTAGGTAAAATTTTTAAGACTTTTTCTGCAGCAACAATGGCTAATAAATAAGATTTAATATTACGGTTAATAGTAGAAAAAAAGAGTTGGCCATCCGGTTTTATTAATTTTGCGCAGGCTGCAATTAAGGAGTTTGGATTAGGGACATGTTCTAGTAATTCCATGCAAGTAATCACATCAAAAGTGTGTGGATGTAGTTCGGCATAAGATTCCGCGGTTGTTACCTCGTACTGAAGTGTTTTTGTTTTCTATTTCTTGTGGATTCAATGAAGAAATTACATTTTGTTGTATGGCATGTTCTGTTGCAACTCGAATTAAAGTTTCGCTTATATCGATTCCTGCGAAAAAAGCGCCTTTTTTGGCCACGCTTTCTGAAAGTATGCCTGCACCACACCCAATATCAAGGACTTTTTTTCCCTCCTTAACTGACACCATCTGTAATAAACTGTAAACGTGTTGGGTTTAAATCGTGTAAAGGTCGGCATTTTCCATTCAAATCCCACCATTCTTCGGCCAATGTTTCAAATTTTAATTTTTCATTGAGATCGATATTTTCCATAAAATTTTTTTATTTCCTAAAATTTTTGTTTCTATTAAAGCAATTTTAATAGAATGCCGGATTCTTTTTCACCTTGTGCATATGCTTTTTCTAACCAACGTTTAGCTAAAGTCTTATCTAAGGGGACACCTTTTCCTTCTAGATAGGCATAACCTAAGCGATATTGTGCTAAAGCAAAGCCTTGTTCTGCTGCTTTTTGAAACCATTCAGCACCTGTTTTTTCATTGCGTAAGATGCCATAGCCTTCGTAATGCATCAAACCTAAATTATATTGAGCGGGTGCATGACCTTGTTCAGCTGATTTTTGATACCATTTTTGGGCTTCCATCGGATTTTTTGGTATCCCTTTACCTTCTTCATGCATCACACCTAATGAAAAGGCCGCTTCTTTTAAGCCTTTTTCGGCTGCTTGTTTGAACCAATAAGCAGCGGCTTTAGGGCTCTCTGGCATTCAATTCCGTGGTAATAAGATAGAGCAAGTTGATATTGTGCCAATACATCGCCCTGTTTTGCCTTAATTTCAAAATCAGCAAAATTACCCGCAAATACTGGTTTAA
>CAVZRB010000014.1:0-77388 GCA_963777585.1 uncultured Gammaproteobacteria bacterium
GACAGTGACGACTAATGTGCCGCCTCCGGCGGCAACCGTCATGAATATCGACATACGGCGATTGCCGGCCAAGAGTAGAAAAATTGACGATATCAATACAAAAAGCCCTAAAACCGCCGGACTTCCCAGCGCGGTAATATCGCGGGCAAAATCCTCCAGCCATTCGGGCCCCAAGGGATCGTTCGCGTTGCCGGCAGTGCGAAGCCACATGAGGATCAAGAGATCGATTTGATGGGTATCCCCTTCGACCATTTCTTCGGCTACCTTGATGAACAAAGACAGTGCGGTCGTTGCTGCAGTAACCATGGCTAAGATGCTAAGCACAGAGCAGTTAATGAATTTGAGCATCGAAATGTCGTTTTCTCGGAAAAAGTCCAATTTCTACAATTTTAACATATCATTTTTAACCCTTTGCAAGGGGGGTATGAATTTGAAAGCAATTGTACGCGTCAAACCGAACACCTTGTAAAGTGGGATTTCGATGAAATCCATTAATCGTCAATCAAAAAATAAAAGCCGATTGTCGATTCAATATTTTGACATCAGTAACTAATTACAATAATTTCAGTCCTTGCACTTGTTTCCAAAATATCAGTTAACACGCCCCCCAATTTGTAGTAAAAATAATGATCCAATCAGAGGGGAGCTTTTTTGGGTGCCTTCTCCAGAACTGAGTTGGAGAAGCCTCTCCCAGTAATCGAACATCTCTCTTATCCATTGTAATTTGTTATGGCCATACTCAATCAGCCGAGAAGCTCTGAAATCAAATCAAACTGGCATTGTCTTTCCGGCCATGATGTCGCGAAAGAGGTGGATGTTGATCCACAATTGGGTTTAACAATCCAACAAGCGGCAGAGCGTCGAAAATCCTTCGGTCTGAACCAACTTTTCGAGAAGCCCCCTCGATCTCCGTGGTTGTTGTTCTTCAGTCAATTCAAGAGCCTGCTGATTTTGGTTTTGATGATGGGTGCCGGTTTGGCAGCAAGCATTGGCAACATCACAGATGCGACAGTAATTTTGAGCGTTGTCATCCTCAACGCATTTTTGGGTTTCTACCAAGAGTATCGGGCTGAGAAAAGCCTGAGCGCGCTCAAGAAAATGCTGGCATCGAAAGCCCGGGTACGCCGTGATGGCAGAGTGATGGATATACCAGCCGAGCAATTGGTGCCGGGAGACATTGTGTTGCTGGAAGCGGGAGACCGCATACCCGCTGATGGCAGGATCTTTGTCGCATATCATCTGGAAATCAACGAATCGACGCTCACGGGTGAATCGCAGCCGGTCACCAAGCAGATGATCGAATGCCTCTCTGCAGAAACTCCTTTGGCAGAACGCCTTAACATGGCCTACATGAATACCATGGTGACGCGCGGCCGCGCCGAGATGGTTGTTGTGGAAACAGGCATGTTCACAGAAATGGGGCGCCTCTCCAAACTTTTGGCGGCGACGACTGACGGTCCTTCACCTCTACAGATCCAGTTAGACATACTGGGAAAGCGCCTCACGGTTATCGCAGCAACTATGGTCGGTATGTTGTTTCTGCTTAAATGGTTACGGGGCGAGGCACTCACCAGCATTATTTTGGATTCCATTGCCCTGACGATCGCCTCCATGCCGGAAGGGTTACCCACCGTGGTGACCGTAACGTTGGCTCTGGGAATGCATCGGATGGCGAAGAATCGTGCCATCGTCAAGCGCTTGGCCAGCGTGGAAACCCTAGGATGCACAACCGTGATCTGTTCTGATAAGACCGGAACACTCACAATGAATCAAATGACCGCGCGCGCATTCTATTTTGAAGACCAGCGCTTTGTGGTTTCGGGTGAAGGTTATGGCGTCAACGGATTAATCCATCATGAAGCCGGGGAGGAAGCAATGCCAGATCTTAATCCCCTCTTACAACCGATTATACTATGCAATGACAGCCGTATTGGCGAAGGTCAAGTCATCGGTGACCCCATGGAAGGTGCACTACTGGTATTGGCCGCCAAAGGCGGGATCAAACCAACTGACCTCGAAGGAAAGCTGCCTCGCATCGCTGAAATCCCATTCGACTCGTCCCACAAATTCATGGCGACGTTCCATCAGAACGAGTCAGTCGTACACGTCTTTGTGAAGGGTGCCCCTGAAGTCTTATTGGAACGTTGCAGTCTATTTTGGGGAGTCGGAGAGGCGAAGCCCATCACCGGCCAGCACAGGGAAAAAATCAATCAGGAATTTGGGATGCTCGCCGGGCGTGGCTTGCGCGTGCTTCTGGTAGCCCGGCGTGACCTTGCCACAAACGAATTTCAGCCCGATGAAAATCCATTTTCTTATTTACTCAATCTCACCTTTGTGGGATTGGTTGGACTGATGGATCCACCTCGACCCGAGGCGAAGGCCGCCATTGCTCTTTGCCAAGAAGCGGGCATTATGGTCAAGATGATTACTGGAGATCATAAAGAAACGGCGTCCGTTATTTCGCGTGAATTGGGGCTGAAAGATACTGTGATTACAGGGGTTGAACTGGATCATATGGATGCCCACCAGCTGGCTGAAATCATCGAGGATGTCGATATATTTGCACGGGTGGCGCCTGAGCAGAAGGTCAAGATCGTACAGGCACTCAAGGAAAAAGGCCATATCGTGGCAATGACGGGGGATGGTGTCAACGATGCGCCTGCGCTCAAACAAGCCGATATCGGCATAGCCATGGGAGACAGCGGTACCGAGGTTGCCAAAGAAGCAGCCGTCATGGTTTTGACTGATGATAATTTTGCCACGATCGTGTGGGCGGTTCAGGAAGGCCGCACGCTCTACGAGAACATTCTGAAATTTATCCGTTTCCAGCTTTCCACTACCATGGGAGCCGTGATGACCGTTTTTTTCGGACCTGTGCTGGGTCTGCCTGAACCCTTTACGCCGATCCAGATTCTGTGGGTAGCGCTGATCATGGACGGCCCGCCTGCGGTCTCGCTATCGCTGGATCCGCCACGTCCCGGTGTCATGCGAGAACGGCCACGTGACCCTAGTGACCGGATGCTTACCCTGCGGCGAACGGGTAAGATTTTTATGTTTGGCATCACGATGACGGTGGGGACGTTGGGGCTGATGTACTACGGTTTGCTGACAGGAACGGAGGAGCATGCACTAACTCTCGCCTTTACAGTTTTCGTGATGTTCCAGTTTTTCAATATATTCAATGCGCGGGCTGAAAACGGCACGACTTTCAACAAGCGATTTTTTCATAACCGCTTGCTCTGGGTATCATTGCTGGGGGTAGTCTGCCTGCAAGCGGTTGCGGTGCACTGGCCTCCCGCACAGGTGATTTTCCGCACAACCAGCTTGACATATGTTCGACTGGGCTCTGGTAATCGGTGTGGCGGCGTCTATCCTGATCTTGGAGGAAATACGGAAAGGCGTAGTGGTTGTGGGATCTTTTCTGAGAAAGAATGTAGCTCGTTAGACAGCATTATTAACCTGCTTCGTTTAGGCGGGGTTCACTTTCGAAAAACCGTTCATTAATCGAGCATGGAGCATGCCCTTATAATCCGCGATTGCAAGCATGAAAAAATGGTCCGCGGTATTTCATCGCCGTTTTTATAATTATTCAGAGTGCGGATATGACTTTCCATTGAACTTCCCCATCAGGGAACCACCCGCCATTTTTCAAAACCTCACCCCAACCGGTTGATCCGATCTGTACCTCATCAATATCGAAATCGTTAAGAAACCAGGAAGGTTGCTCGGATGGGAAAACTCGACCAAATTGGTTTATGAAATGCCCCCTACCTGGCCGAAAAGCATTAGTAGGATCTACTGATTGCCACTCGTTTAAAGGACCAAGCGTATCTATAAGGTCAAGACTTGCTGCTTGACCCGTTGCATTTGAAATCTCAACTCTCCAACTCGGCATAATAGGAACCTTCAAAATATTCTTAAGTCGACCAATCGCTCATACAAGTTTGGGGTAACACCCTGAACCTTTAATTTATCGATAAGATTGATAAAACGTTCACTTCCATAAGCATTGCTTATAATCAACGCTTAGCCGCAGTAATTCCATGCCGTCTGAAATGAATTCCCCTACGGTTCGATTTTCGTCGTAACGGGTGAGATTGTCAATCACCATCCAGGAAGAGACAGACACAGAATTCTAGTGAACGGCCGGTTAACTTTGAAAGCGGTCAGTCAGAGGCGGTTAGTGATTGGGAGCCACATACACCGCCAGGGTTCTCGGCTCGATGGATGGATTAGGCCTTAGATTGCCAGGTAGATGCCTGATACCCAACTCCTATTGCTAACTATTCTTGGGCGGCTCAGCAATCAATCCCTTCAAAATGAACTCAAGTTACAATTTGCAACACCAGCATTCTTCGTTTGACGACAATGTCCCAGATACAGTATGGTTTAATTAGCTGCCGTATAAACCGCAGAAAACCACTTTAGCTCGGTCAAATTCCGTGCAAAACCGGGCCCACCTATACATGAGATGATTATGAATTATGCGTACAGCGTGATCTAACTCTCATGGCCCCAGCAACTCGAAGACAATGGGTCTCTAAACAGAGAGCCAAGCGTAGGTTTCATGAACTCGATTCCCCTCACAGATCACCCTATCCTTGCTTATGGCATTGCGCTAGGAATCGGTCTGCTTATCGGCGCCGAACGCGAAAGGCGCAAAGGGATCGGTCCCACTCGCTCAGCGATGGGCATTCGGACCTTCTCCACGGCTTCTCTTCTCGGTGCTGTGAGTTTAACGCTAGGCGGTTCGACGTTGCTTGCCGTTATGGCATTAGCTGTTGCAGGACTCACCGCGATGGCCTTTCGGCTCAGCTACGAGCAAGATCCAGGTTTGACGACCGAAGTGGCACTGCTACTGACCCTTCTACTCGGCGGCTTGGCGATGCGCGAGCCTGCCTTGGCGTCAGGACTGGCCGTCATCCTGACTATCTTGCTGACTGCACGAAGCTTCCTTCACCGTTTCGTCAACACAATCCTGAGTGAGACCGAACTCAACGATGCGCTGATTCTCGCTGCTGCAGCGCTGGTGCTGTTACCCCTCGCCCCAGACCAGTACTTGGGCCCTTTCAATGCCTTGAATCCTCGGACGATCTGGAAAATTGTTATCCTCATCATGTCCATCAGCGCCGCCGGGTACATCTCACTGCGTGTAATGGGGCCGCGTATCGGTCTTCCCATCACGGGTCTCACTTCCGGCTTTGTGTCGAGTGCCGCCACCATTAGCTCAATGGGAGCGCGAGCCGCTCAGGATTCAAATCTCTTGTGGGGCGCCGTAGCCGGCGCAGTCTTATCGACCGTAGCAACTGTCATTCAAATGACTGTGGTTTTAGAGGCAACCAATCAGGCAACGCTTTCGGCGCTATGGCTGCCACTGGCCTGTGCTGGCGTTACCGCAGCGGCCTATGGCGTGCTTTTTACCATAATAGCCTTGCGTCAAAAAGCGCCGGACGCCGTTAACCTGGGGCAACCGTTCAGTCTCAAGACGGCCTTGCTCTTCGCCGCGACTGTTTCAGCCGTCATGTTGCTTGCCGCCGCACTTCAACAATGGTTGGGCAAAGAAGGAGTCATCGTTGCCGCAGCGATTGCCGGCTTCGCCGATACCCATTCCGCGGCTGTCGCAGTTGCTTCCCTCGTGGCAGCCGGGAAGCTCAGCGCGAACGAAGCTGTATTGCCCATCCTTGCGAGCCTGACGACAAACACCATCACGAAGGTCGTACTTGCCGTTCTAAGCGGCAACTGGCGATTTATTAGCGCGATTATCCCTGGACTGATTCTAGTTATTCTTGCAGCGTGGCTTGGAGCGGCATTCACTATAGGATATTTTTTTAACTAAAAATGCCAAAAGTTCCGGACTTCTGCAATTGTTAAGGGTTGTCAGATGTCTGCCCACCCAGTTCTGTCGCGTCTTGCAGTATTGTGTAGGAGGGCAGGCATCTGACAATCCTTAATACTAGCAGATAAACAGTAAACGACTAGGTAGGCTTCAGCCAGGAACAGTTACGCCATTCGAGTAATTGCTTGGATCTGCCCATACGGCTGAGCTACCTGCTTCTAAAATAAAGCGATAAACGTTATCGATGGATATATTCATGTAAATCGGACGTGGCCTTAGTACTCAGTTGTCGCCCGCTGCGTCCGTTCAGTTCGGCATGAATACCGGCCATGATGGACAACGCAATTTCTTCCGACGTTTCTGCGCCGATATCCAAGCCGACCGGCCCAAACACCCGGTCGCTTATTCGTGAAGCCTCATTGCCCAGGCTTTGCAATAGCCTATCTCTGCGATGTATTGGGCCCAATAGTCCGATAAACGGGATTTGACAGTTCACGAGCGCTTTGAGGTAGCGCGCGTCGTATTCGATATTATGCGTCATCAACACCAGCGCGTTGAACTGATCCAGTTCCAGGTTATCGTTTATGTCCTCCGGAAATATATGCAGCAGGCAGTCGGCCTGCGGAAAACGCTCTTTTTTGATATGACCGGGTCGATGGTCTACCACGGTGACACGCCAGCCCAACGTCTTGGCGCATTGCACCAGGGGCATGGCATCGGTGCCCGCACCACATACCAGCAAGCGCAAGGGCGGCTGTAGCGGATCGTAAAATGCCTTGATTTCCTGGTCGCTGATGACATGCGATTCGATGCGCGGCTTTTGTTGCAAAACGGTTAGTAGAGCCGATGCCGTGAATGGAAAAGGCGCTGTGGATAGCAACTGCCGGCTACCGGTAGTTGACGCAGGCAGAAAAAAGCTGTGACCGGACGGAAAGTCGGCATGCCCGGATTCATATATCGTGACCAGAATCCTGGACAAATTGGCTTCGGCTGCATCGGCAATGAGATTCAACGGACTAAAATCATCTTCCGCTTTCAACAATTGCAGCAAAACTCTCACCGCGCCGTTGCAGCCCAAGCCAAGCCCCCAAATAACGTCATCCGGGGAGCGCATATCATAAAAAACCGTCCTGGCTGTTCCGGTCTCGAAAACCGGCAGCGCCTGTTCGACCAGGTCCCGCTCGAAACAGCCGCCGCCCAGCAAACCGGTCAATTCGCCTGTTTTTGTTATCAGCATGCGCGCACCCGCTTTTTGATAAGTCGAACCGAAGGTTTCGATAATTGTAGCCAGCACGCAATTTTCGTGTTGCTGATTCAGTCGCCGATAGGCATCGATCAGGTGATTTCTTTTATTAGCCATAGATTATCCGCGCGCCGTTTTGCCATCGATTATTTTAAGCATGTTAACTCCAACTCAGATCAGTGCGAAGCAACGGCAGTTGGCGCACACGTATGCCGGTAGCGGCGAAGATCGCATTGCAAACCGCCGGTGCCAGCGGCGGCAGCGCCGGTTCGCCCAGGCCGGTCACTGGATTACTCGGTTTTGAGAAAATGCACATCCACCCGAGTCGGGGCATCTGCGATGCGAATCATCGGATAATCGCCGAAATTGCTCTGTACAATGCGTCCCTTCTCGATATTCAATTCCTGAAATGTCAGCGCACCGAGGCCATCGACCACCGATCCCTGCACTTGATTTTCCGCTCCACTGAGATTCACGATTTGCGCGCCGATGTCGGTCGACACCACGACACGGTCAACCTTGAGTTTGCCTTCCTTGGACACGGTGACCTCAGCGACCTGCGCAATGTAACCGCGATGACTGAAATGGAAGGCAATTCCCTGGCCTTGGCCGCGCGGGAAGGTTTTCTTGCCCCATTCGGCTTTTTCCGCCACATGCTGCAGCACATGCTTCATGCGGTTGACATCATAGGGTATGCCTTGCTCGCCGGTACCTGGGATAAAGCCCTTGTCGCCCAGGATTTCCAGGCGGAATTCCAGCGGATCGCGGCCTGCGGCATGAGCCAGTTCGTCGATGAAACTGTGAAACACCCAGGCCAACACGTTGCTGCGCGGCGCACGCCAAGGCCCCATCGGAATATTGCACTCCAGCGGCGTTTGCTCCAGCAGGCAGTTTTCAACCCAGCGGCCTGGAAATTCGTCGCCGGACAGGTTGGCACCGCTACCGAGTTCCAGCGACGGCTTACCGTCCTTAACGACCTTGTTGGCAAACGTCACGAAATGGTTGTGCCAGGCGATCAGCTTGCCTTTGTCATCGAGTCCGCCGCGCAAGAAATGGAAACCGCCAGCACGATACTGGTCATGACGCAGGTCGTCTTCGCGCGTCCAGGTCAACTTGACCGGCACCGTCAAATAGCTGGGCGATAGCCGCCGCTTCGATAATATAATCAGGAATCAGGCGTCGGCCGAAACCGCCGCCGCTACGGGTAATGTGCAAGGTGATTTTATCCTTGGGGATACCGAGTGTTTCCGTGACAATTTTCTGACCGGCTTCGGGATTTTGCGTGGGCGCCCAAATTTCAATCGCCCCATCCTTGTACCAGGCCGTGCAATTCTGCGGTTCTATACTGGCGTGCGAAATGAAGGGATAACTGTAAGCCGCTTCCACGCGTTTTCTCAGCGCCGTCAAGCGCAGTCTTGGCATCGCCGTCATTGCGCAGAATCTCGGTGCCAGGCTGCGTCGATAGTTCATTGGCTTTGGCGGCAAAACCAGCCCAGCTTTGAGCCGCTCCTTGACCTTCATCCCAGACGACTTCCAGCTGTTTACGCGCGCTGAATGCCGCCCAAGTCGAGTCGGCGACGATAGCGACGCCGGGCAATAAACCCTTAAGATCGGAACCGCCTTGGATAACGAAGGCATTTCGCACACCGGGCAGCGACTTGATTTTGTCCAGATTGGCGCTAACGACTTTGCCCCCGAAAACGGGCGATTTCTCGTAAACGGCATACAGCATCCCCGGCAGTTTCACGTCGATGCCGAACAAGGGTTTGCCGGTCACAATGCCGGGGTTGTCAACGCCGCCGATGCGCGTACCCAGCAGTTTATAATCTTTTGCGTCCTTCAACTGGACCGATTCTGGAGCAGGAACCGGTAAGGCGGCGGCCTTTTCGACCAGTTGGCCATAGTCGAGTTGTCGCCCGGTGGCCGGATGATGAACGGCGCTGTCATGAGCGAGAAGTTCGGATGCGGGAACCTTCCAAATCTCTGCGGCCGCTTGGATTAGCATGGTGCGTGCGGTCGCGCCGAGCCGATGAAATTCCTCGTAATTGGTCGGCGTTGAACGCGAGCCACCGGCATTTTGGCTGCCATAAATCGGATCAAGATCGCCCTGAACGATCACGACGTCCTTCCAGTTGACCTCCAGTTCCTCGGCGATAACCATGGGCAGCGAGGTTTTTATGCCTTGGCCGATTTCGGGTTGCTTGCTGATCAGCGTCACCGTACCGTTCGGTGCAATGTGAATAAAGGCATTGGGTTTAAACACGCCCGTTTCCGAAATAGTGGACGGTTTAGCGACCCGTTTCGCCGCGCTGTCTGCCGCATTGAGATAAAAACCCAGAACCAGTCCGCCGCCAGCCAGCGCAGATTTACGCAGAAAATCGCGGCGACCGGCATTTTCGAGATGATCTGCGTTCATACTGACTCCTTACTGGCGATTTCTGCCGCACGGTGAATGCCCGCACGAATACGAAGATAGGTACCGCAACGACACAGATTACCGGCCAGAGCTGTGTCAATATCCTGCGTCCGTGGGACGCGGATTTTTTTTCAGTAGCGCGGCGGCGGTCATGATTTGACCGGCCTGACAGTAACCGCATTGCGGCACATCGAGTTCCTGCCATACCTTTTGCAAAGGATGTCTCGCCGTTTGGATTCAGCCCTTCGATGGTGGTTATTTGGCTTTTACCCACAGCTGGAGACCGGGGTCTGGCAGGCTCGGGTAGGCTGACCGTCAATATGCACCGTGCAGGCGCCGCACTGGCCGATACCACAGCCGAATTTGGTGCCGACCAGATTTAAATGGTCCCGCAACACCCACAACAAGGGGGTGTCAGAGGCAACGTCTACGGTTTTCGGCGCGCCGTTTATGTTGAGTTTGTATTTGCTCATAAGTAAGTGGATTCTCTAGTTGTTATAAATTACTTGGAAATACTTACTTCTGGTAACTTTGTAGAAGTCGATGACCGTAATTGAGTCACAGTTTGCCTTGTTATGTCGGCTCAATAATCAAAAGTACCAGATGCTTTAATCACTTTATTACCCTCCATACAGATATCAGAAGAAAGACAATGAGCGGGGGCTATCAAATAAATCCAGCAAAATTCATACCGAATGAAGCTTAACTGGGCATTTATCTATTGATGCGCCGTAAGCTTATGAATATAAATAAAGTTACCGAAAACGACAGTTGAAAAGAAAACAGAAAAGAGGATTAAGTGTGATTCTGCTGCTGATATATGAGCAGGTGGTGATGTTTTATCAACAGATCCTGTCTGTAGAGAAACAGAAGATTGTTTTTGTAGTTTTGCTTGGTCTGCAATACGCCTATCTAAACATTGATGTCCCTGCAACATGCAAGGCTTTCCATGTCATCCCTATAATAGTTATTATCCCGTTTGTTTAGAAAATCTAGTATTGACGATTATTCTTACCAACTGAACTTGAAAATAGTACAAGCCATCTAGACCTGTATAACTTGTTACCCTAAATGGGCGAAAACAATTATTCAAGTTCCTATTCTTTTTGGGGGTGCTATGCATTTCAACAATCCCGAGTTTAAGTCGAAAGGCTTGAAGACCATCGCGATCATACTTCACGCTTATCGGTCAACGTCAACAAGTGAAGACTTCGTCAACGTAGTTGATGTCGTTCGCGACGGCTATGAGAAGAAGGGAGGGGTAGATATTTACGCGCCGACGTTACCTTACGCTAACTGGTATGACGCCACGGGAGCCAATCAGATTATCGTGAAACTCGTAGAGGATCTCGACGAGATCTGGCAGAAACATGTCAATCAGCGTTGAAAATATTCCACCTGTCAGCTTCGAATTTTTCCACTTTCAGCATCTATTTTGTCAGTCAAGTAAGACAGTGCTATTTTAAAAGCAATAAGATTAAAATGATTGCTGGTCAATTTTGACGCTTTTTTCTGGAAAAACTGGAAAATTTTCCACGCTGTTTGACAGGCAAGAACTATTGAGCCATTGGCTGCCTGAAACCAAGTCGGAACAGACAATCTGCACTCGAAAAAATCAACGCAACAGAACCGCTAACTGATCATTCGCCCGATTTTCCGGACACATAGCTTGGGGTTGAAGCGGTGATCATATTCATTCGTTACAGTCACCACATAGTTGTCCAATGAACAGCAGTTCAGCAACACCTGCTGGTTAAGCATCATCACACTTCGGCTTTAATGTTTATTTTCCTCTAAAAACAATGCATTAAAGGTTGGCATAAAAATTGATGGTTAAATATTGCATATTGGCAATTCTTAAAACTTGCCGAGCGTCTTGTATTGCAATAACTGGTTATTAGCCGGTGGCAGTCAAGTTTCTAAAAAATAGCCGACTGGAGTAAGAAGGGATTTTTAGCTTGTAATCAACCTTGAATCAAACCGTTTGCAAACCAATAAAATATTTATTTAGGAGAATTCATGAAACATTATAAAGCGATTATTATCAGTGCATTATTATTTGCCAGCGCTGGAGTGTTTGCTGAAGAACACGCAGCCGGTGCCTTAAAACATGCCGAGCATGCGGTGACCCACGGCAAGGCTGGTCACGCACCTGTGTTGGTCGAGCATGCCGAAAAAGCCCTTGAGTCATGCCAAAACAGGTGAAAGTGTAGCGACTGGTGAAGCCAAAACCCACCTGAGTGCGGGTATCAAATCATTGGAAGATTCCATAGCGCATGGTAAACAAAACCATGCTGATATTGCTACAGCATCAGCTGAACAAGCTGTTGAGCACCTGAAAGCGGCTAACAATTAATCAGTAGCCAAAGAGAGTAAGCAGGCGAAATATTTCGTCTGCTTTTTTAGTTTTTGGCTATGTCAACGAGCGCAATCTTTGATTAAGCAGGCCTGAGCGGAGGATGTTCTCCGGTACATGCACTTCAAGCATTATTCTCTCCATGCAGAACACACTCATCTTATCGATTGCTTGCCAAATAGTGGGGGGCTTCTTCCGTATACTGGACCGAGTACCGGAGCTTTCGGTTAAGTATTGATTCGTGCAACTGTTGAGTGGCCGACAGCATTTGTTGGTAGGCTGCACCTTACTCAACAATTGAGTCTGTCTAATGACTCTCAATGCCCACTCTTCACCGGCTGAAATGGCGTTGACACCATGCTGATGTAGGTATTTTTTGTAGCTTCATTTCATTGGCTTGTTAATTGCTCTGGTAATTTTAGCGATTATTCGCTTCATCAAGCATTAACGGGATCAATACATGACACTGACAACTATTTTTAAGAAGCCGTACGGAAGCAGCCCAAGCGGCACGTCCAGGTTTTTACCTGTTTTACCCAAAGCGATGCTGGGCGCGGTCAGCGTTTTGCTAAGCATCTCCGCAACCGCAAGCCCCAAGCATCTATCCCACCGGCACGACGCGTTACGATCCGGCCAAGGCATTCAATTCTTTTGTGCTGTTCACCGGCGGCGACAACATCGCTCACCTGATCGACCTGAACGGTAATTCGGTTCATGAATGGAAAGATGCCGCCAGCCACAGCACGCTGATCGATCCGGCCGTGAACGGCGGCAAACTCGGCCATGTGTTTGTGACGCTGGACACCATCGAAGGCAAGGGGACCGATCTGGTACCGGGCCAGATCAATCGGCGAGTTGCCAAGACTGTCGGCGAACTGGATTGGGACGGTAAAACCGTTTGGACGTTCGGCGAAAAAGCGCCCGGCGGAGCCGCCCAGCAACACCACGACTGGGCGCGCCTGCCGAACGGCAATACCGTGGTGCTGGCTAACCTTGTGCATCCGGTAAAAGGCTTTAAGCAGCCGCAGGTGCTGGATGATGTGATTTATGAAGTCAACCCGGCCGGGGAGGTGGTCTGGAAATGGATCGCGTCCGAGCATATCAATGAATTCGGTTTCAGCAAACAGGAACTTAAGCTGGTTCGCAATGCCGAGATTGCCGACTACCTGCATGTCAACAATCTCAAGGTGGTCGGCCCCAATCACTGGTTTGCGGCCGGGGACAAACGCTTTGATCCCGACAACCTGCTGTTCGACGCCCGTAACGCCAACTTCATCGCGATCATCGACAAGAAGACCGGCAAGATCGTCTGGAGACTGGGACCGCACTATAAGGCCGCCAGCGAAGAGCAAGCGCAGCCGCGCAATGTGCCAAGGCCGGTGGATCAGATCAGCGCCCAGCACGATGCCCATATCATTCCTGAAGGCCTGCCCGGCGCCGGTAATTTGCTGGTATTCGACAATCAGGGACTGGCAGGATACCCGACGGCGGCGGTTCCCAGAACCGGCGGCTCCAGGGTACTGGAAATCGATCCGGTGAAGAACGAGGTGGTCTGGCAATACACCGGCGAAGATTCCGGCGGCCCCGGCTGGTCGTTTCGAAGCACCCATATCAGCGCCGCCCGCCGCTTGCCCAACGGCAATACCTTTATCGATGAAGGCCAAAGCGGCCGGCTGTTCCAGGTGACCCGTGAAGGCGAAATCGTTTGGGAATTCGTCAATCCGTATTTCCGTATCGGCAAGGATCAGCTCACCGGCCGTGCCACTGCCAACAATCAGCTGTATCGAGGCCAACCGGTGCCATATGAATGGGTACCGGCCGGAACGCCGCATTCTGAAAAAGCGGTGATTCCGCCCGAGTTAAGCCAGTTCCATCTTTCATCAGCACCTTGAGCCGCGGACAAATCATGCGGCGAGCATAATTATTACAGGAGAATTTAGATGTTTCGTTTTATTGACATTCAACGGTTAGCGCTGGCAACCTGCTTGTCCTTGAGCTTCGGTTCCGTATCGGCGGCCGATCTTGACCCCAAGGCGATTTCGATCAAGCTGCCCGATGACATCAAATGGGTCGCGAACCCCAGCGGTTCGGAAACCGCGGTATTGGTCGGCGACCCTTCCAAACCGGGCCTTTATGTGGTGCTGAACAAATGGAAAGCGCATCACAACAGCAAGCCGCATTCCCACCCGAATGACCGTTTTATCACCGTGATTTCAGGCACCTGGTGGGTCGGCACCGGCACCGATTACAACCCCGATAATTTGAAACCGGTTCCGGCGGGCAGTTTCGTCACCCACTACGGCAACGAAGTCCATTACGACGGCGCCAGGGATGGCGATACGATTCTGCAAATCGTTGGTATTGGTCCGGCGACGTCGACTCCGGCATCAGCGAAGTAGCGGGTAGGATGTGTTGAACGTAGTGAAGCGCATCAATCGCGAACGATGCGCCTTGTACCTCGGCACATCCTATGGATCTATTCGGCCTGCTGAAAGCCGATTGGGCTAGAAACTGAATCCGCAAAACTGTCTCGTCAGGTGCAGTGTTGCAGCAAATCCTGCTGGATATTCAGCAACGGCTAGAGTTCGATATACCGCTTCCTTGTAAAACCGGCCGACCGGTTGTCGCTAGCGGCAGCAATAGCGCCAGGTCCTCAATCGCCTCATTTGCCTGGTCAAAAACTGGCTGGCATGTCTCTTGCAGTGCACTTGGTTGATTCTTCATATTTACTTTTCAACCATTGACAAAACCTAAGGGGATTTCATGCATAGATCGATATACACCGCTGTTGGCCTGGCAGTCGCATTGACTGGGGCAGGATGCAGTTCTCTGCATCCGCAGAGCTTGCAAGCGGCTTCCGAAGCCTCGGGCGCCGACAACATCAAATCCATCGAATTCTCCGGCACCGGACGTTGGTACCAGTTCGGTCAAGCGCCGAATCCGGATTTGTCCTGGCCGCAGTTCGATGTGAAAAACTTTACCGCAGACATCAATTACGACACCGCCAGCGCGCGGGTGCAGATCACCCGCAGCCAGACCGTGGAACCCGGTCGCTTGCGCCCTGCGCCGGTTGAGCAACGGGTCGACCAATATGTCAGCGGCGGCACCGCCTGGAACGTGGCCGCTGTCGGTAATGCCGCACCGGCACCAACCGCGCAACCGGCGGCCGTTGAAGAACGTGCAGCGGAAATCTGGGCAAGCCCGCAAGGTTTCCTGAAAGCGGCGCAAGCCAACAACGCCACTTCGAAAGCCGTCGATAGCGGCACCGAAGTATCGTTCAGCATTGCCGACAAGTATCGCTATGTCGGCACCATCAACGCCAAGAATCAGGTGGAACGGGTGCAGACCTGGATTGATAATCCGGTACTCGGCGACACGCTGGTCGAAACCCGATACGACGATTACAAGGACTTCGGCGGCGTACAGTTTCCCGGCCACATCGTCCGCAGCCAGGGCGGCTATCCGGTGCTGGACATCAACGTATCGGCAGTCAAAGCGAACCCGGCGGTTGACATTGCGGTACCCCAGAAAGTCGCCAAGGCACCGGCTGTGGTCGTGACTGCCAACAAACTGGCCGACGGCGTTTACTATCTGACCGGCGGCAGTCATCACAGCGTCGCCATCGATCAGCGCGACCACATCGTGCTCGTCGAAGCGCCGCTGAACGAAGAACGCTCACAGGCCGTCATCGCCAAACTCAAGGAGATCATTCCCAACAAGCCGATCAAATATCTGGTTAACACCCACGCTCACTTTGATCATTCCGGAGGTTTGCGAACTTTTGTCGATGAAGGCGCAACGATCGTAACGTCGCAACCGAACCAGCCTTATTATGAAAAAGTTTGGGCCGCGCCGCATACCATCAATCCCGACCGGCTGGCCAAGTCGAAAAAGCCTGCGCGCTTCGAGAGCTTTACCGACAAACACGTACTCTCGGACGGCAAGCGCACTATCGAGATTCATTCTATCGCCGGCAGCGGTCACAACGATGCGTTCGCACTGGTCTATCTGCCGAAAGAGAAAATTCTGGTCGAAGCCGACGCCTATACGCCTCCCGCAGCCAATGCGCCGCCTCCAGCCAAGCCTAATCCTTATTCTGTAAATCTTTACCAAAACATCCAGAAACTGAAACTGGATGTCGGTCAGATTGCTGCCTTGCACGGTCCGCGCGTGGTCACGCTGGCCGATCTACGTACTGCCATTGACCAACCGATAGCCGCCAAATAACTGGCCCGACCCGGATCAGGGCGAAAGTGCAATACTTTTGCCCTGATCCATACACCCATCATCACCGCGATGCCATTAAGTTAGCGGCGATTAGTGTCGATCCAGTCGAGCCTGAAGGACAGGCTGGCAACTACCGATTTAGCCTTACCTGTTGCAGCCTACGCTAATCTTTTCCCAGCCACATATCGACCCGCCCTGTTGCCTGACAGGCAGTGCATACGCAACCGCTGCTGATTTTCGAGCAATCGGGTGAAGGGCTGTGACTAAAATCCCAACAAGAACAAAGCTGTGAAACTTGGTACAAAATTTGCTGTATTTGAAATATACATTTGAATTGCAAATTTCAATTACCAAGCATAATCATGTTTTCAACTTTCCTGCATGACGAATCTTAAAACCAAGTCGGAAAACACCCGTAACCGACTATTAACCGCAGCCAGCCGAATCTTTGCCGAGAAAGGCTTTCAGGAAGCGACGATAGCCGAAATCTGCGAGCAGGCGAAAACCAATATTGCCTCGGTTAATTATCATTTCCGCGACAAGGAAACCCTCTATCTGGAATCCTGGCGTTTTGCTTTTAACCGGGAACTTGACCTGTATCCGCCCGACGGCGGCCTGATGAACGATGCCTCGGCGGAACAACGGCTGGCCGAGCGAATTAAATCCATGATCAGTCGTGTGGCTGACGACAATTCCTATTCGTTTGCGATTATCCATAAGGAAATGGCGCAGCCTACCCGGTTGCTGGCCGATATTCTGGAAAAAGAAATCAATCCGCAACGCATGCAAATGTTCGTTTTGCTGAAAGAGTGCCTGGGACAGGCGGCCAGCGAGCAACAGATCCAATACTGCCACGCCAGCATCATGGGCCAATGTTTTCAGCTGTTGCGGTTAAAGCACATGCAAAGTGCCCGGCCGTTTCGCAGTCATCCCAGCGACTTAAGCGACATCAAGGCGTTTGCCGAACACGTCGTGCAATTCTCGCTGGCCGGCATTCAAGCCATCCGCTCTCAAACCCTTAATTAAAAAATGTTCGTATGAGTCAAGACAATCGCCACCAATTACTCCCGCTCGCCAGCCGACGCCGGGCTTTTTTATTGCCCGGTTCATTGATCGTGCTGGCCATTACGTCCGCCGGCTTTTATTTCCAGCATTCGTCGGCTGCCACGGATGCGAAGTTCGGTTGCCAAGCAGGCGGCAAGACGCGGGCATGACGAGATGACGCACCGGCAGCGGTGTCGATAGAAACCGCCGGCCAAGGCCGATTTTCCGGTGTATCTGAACGGCCTGGGCACGGTAACCGCATTGCGCACCGTGACCGTGCGGCCCCGGGTTGACGGCGAACTGGTGAAGGTGGCGCTTAACGAAGGCCAGATGGTCAAGGAAGGCGAGCTGCTGGCGGAAATCGATCCGCGCCCGTTTCAGGTACAGTTGCAGCAGGTCGAAGGTCAGTTGCTGCGCGATGAAGCCTTGCTGAAAAATGCCCAAATAGACCATGCACCGTTACAAGACCCTGCTGGAACAGGATTCGATTGCCGCCCAGCAGACCGTGACCCAGGAAGCCCAGGTCAAACAGTATCAAGGCATTGTGGAAATGGATAAAGCCCAGGTCAATAACGCCAAACTGCAGCTCAGCTATGCCACGACTGACAGCGCCGATTTCCGGACGGGTCGGGTTGCGCCAGATCGATCAGGGCAATATCGTCCATGCCAGCGATACCAACGGCCTGGTGGTGATTACCCAGCTCCAGCCGATCAGCGTGGTTTTTACCCTGCCCGAAGACAAGGTGCAGGTGGTGGTACAGCGCTGGCGTTCCAACGAACCCGTTAGCGTGGAAGCCTATGACCGGGCCGGAAAAATCAAGCTGGCCGACGGCAAATTGCTGGCGATCGACAACCAGATCGATCCCACCACCGGCACACTCAAACTGAAGGCGCAATTCGACAATAGCGACCGCAGCTTGTTTGCCAATCAGTTCGTCAACATCAAAATGCATCTGGATACGCTGCCCGACGCGACACTGGTTTCCAGCGCCGCCATTCAGCACGATACCCAGGGCGCATTTGTCTACGTGGTCAACAAAGAAAAAACGGTACAGCTGCGCCGCGTCACACTGGGACCGACCGAAGGCGGATAAGGTAGTGGTGTTAAGCAATCTTGCTGCCAACGAAACGGTGGTGGTGGAAGGCATCGACCGACTTCGCGAAGGCAGTCAGGTCGATATTGCCCAAAAAGACGGCCAAGCCGTGGCGGCCAGTCCGGAGACGCAGGCCAAATCCGAAGGCAAGTCGCGTAAAAAAGATCGACGTTCCTGAATATGACATCCTCAACGCATTCCCTGGCGAATTTCAATCCGTCCCGGCTGTTCATTCTGCGCCCGGTGGCGACCTCGCTGCTGATGGTGGCGATGTTGCTGGTCGGCATCCTGGCTTACCGGCTGTTGCCGGTCTCGGCACTGCCGCAAGTCGATTATCCGACCATACAGGTGGTGACCTTGTATCCGGGCGCCAGTCCCGAGGTGATGACTTCGGTGATCACCGCGCCGCTGGAACGCCAGTTCGGCCAGATGCCGGGACTCACCCAGATGTCGTCGACCAGTTCCGGCGGCGCTTCGGTGATTACCTTGCAATTCAATCTGAATCTGGATCTGGACATCGCCGAACAAACCGTGCAGGCGGCGATCAATGCCGCCGGCAACTTCCTGCCCAACGATTTGCCGCAGGCGCCGATTTACAGCAAGGTCAATCCGGCCGACACCCCGATCATGACGCTGGCGGTCAGCTCCAAAGCCTTGCCGTTATTCAAGGTCGAAGATCTGGTCGATACCCGGCTGGCGCAGAAAATCGCCCAGTTGCCCGGCGTCGGCATGGTCGGCATCAGCGGCGGCCAGCGGCCTGCGGTGCGGATTCAGGCCAATCACAAAGCGCTGGCCGCTTACGGCATCAGCCTGGAGGATGTGCGCAGCGCGATCGCCGCCGCCAATGTCAATCAACCCAAAGGCATGTTCAACGGGCCGATGCGCTCGGCGATCATCGACAGCAACGACCAGCTGCGCTCGGCGGCGGAATACCGCGACCTGGTGATTGCCTACCGCAACGGCGCGCCGGTGCGGCTGTCCGAAGTCGCCGAAGTGGTCGACGGCGCGGAAAATGTCCGGCTGGCGGCCTGGGCCAACGATAACGCGGCGGTGATCGTCAACATCCAGCGCCAGCCGGGCGCGAATGTGATCGAGGTGGTCGACAGCATCAAGGAACTGCTGCCGAAATTGCAGGCCTCCTTGCCGCTCAGCGTCGAAGTGCTGCCGCTGACCGACCGCACCGTGACGATACGCGCCTCGGTGCATGATGTGCAATTCGAGTTGCTGCTGGCGATTGCGCTGGTGGTGATGGTGATTTTCCTGTTTCTGCGCAATGTCCCGGCCACGATCATTCCGGGCGTTGCGGTGCCGCTGTCGCTGGTCGGCACCTTTGCGGTGATGTATCTGGCCGGTTTCAGCATCAACAACCTGACGCTGATGGCGCTGACCATCGCCACCGGCTTCGTGGTCGACGACGCGATCGTGGTGATCGAGAACATATGCCGCTATATCGAGCGCGGCGAATCGCCGTTGAAAGCGGCGCTGAAAGGCTCGGAACAAATCGGCTTTACCATCATCTCGCTGACCTTTTCGCTGGTCGCGGTACTGATTCCGCTGCTGTTCATGGGCGACGTGGTCGGCCGGCTTGTTCCGGGAATTTGCGATCACGCTGGCGGTGGCGATCCTGATTTCCGCCGATCGTGTCGCTGACGCTGACGCCGATGATGTGCGCCAAGCTGCTGCGTCCGGATGCGGAGCATGCCGAGACGAAGCCGACAAGCCCGACGACTGGTTCGACAAGCTGATTGCCGGTTACGGCCGCAGCCTGGAATGGGTATTGCAGCGGCAAGCCCTGACCATGCCGGTGTTTTTCGCCACCGTGGCGCTGACCGTGGCGCTGTATGTCTTCATCCCCAAGGGCTTTTTCCCGATACAGGATACCGGCATCATCCAGGGTATTTCCGAAGCGCCGCAAAACGTGTCCTTCTCGGCAATGGCCGAACATCAGCAAAAGCTGGCGCAAGCTGATTCTTGAGGATCCGGCGGTCGACAGCCTGTCGTCGTTTATCGGCGTCGACGGCATCAATACCACGCCCAACAGCGGCCGCTTCCTGATCAACCTGAAACCGCACGCCGAACGCACGGTCAGCGCCACCGAAGTGATCGCCCGGCTGAAACCCAAACTGGCCGAGCTGACCGGGGTTACCCTGTATTTGCAGCCGGTGCAGGATATGACCATGGAAAACCGGGTCAGCCGCACCCAATACCAGTTCACGCTGGAGACGCCGGATATCGAGGAACTGAACCGCTGGACGCATAAGCTGGTGGAAGCAGCTTGCCGGCCAGCCGGAATTCAGCGATGTGGCCAGCGATGTGCAGGATCAGGGCCAGCAAGTCTATGTCAACATCGACCGCAGCACCGCCAGCCGTCTCGGCGTCACCACCGCCGCAGTGGATAATGCGCTGTACAGCGCTTACGGGCAACGGCTGGTATCGACTATTTTCACCCAGTCCAACCAGTACCGGGTGGTGCTTGAAGTCGATCCGGCCGCCCAAAGTTCGCCGGAAACCCTCAACGATTTACGGATTCCTTCCAGCAACGGCACGCAGGTGCCGTTGTCGGCGATAGCCGAAATATCGGAACGGCCGACGCCGTTGTCCATCAATCATCTCGACCAGTTTCCGGTCGCGACGCTGTCGTTTAATCTGGCGCCGGGCGCGGCGCTGGGCGATGCGGTCAATGCCATCGACCGCGTCAAGCAGGAGATCGGCTTGCCGTTAAGCATCCGCACCAGTTACCAGGGCGCGGCGCTGGCGTTCAAAGCCTCGCTGGACAATACGCTGTGGCTGATTCTGGCCGCCATCGTCACCGTGTACATCGTGCTCGGCGTGCTGTACGAAAGCTATATCCACCCGATCACCATCCTGTCCACGCTGCCTTCCGCCGGGGTCGGCGCATTGCTGGCCTGATGGTTTCCGGCGGCGATCTGGGCATCATCGGCATTATCGGCATTATTCTGTTGATCGGCATCGTCAAGAAGAACGCGATCATGATGATCGACTTCGCGCTGGAAGCCGAGCGCAAACAGGGCATGTCGCCGGACGATGCGATTTTTCAAGCCTGTCTGCTGCGCTTTCGGCCGATTCTGATGACCACGCTGGCGGCATTGCTCGGCGCGTTGCCGTTGATGCTGGGCAGCGGCGTCGGATCGGAGTTGCGCCATCCGCTGGGCATTACCATGGTCGGCGGTTTGCTGCTCAGCCAGTTGTTGACCTTGTACACCACGCCGGTGATTTATTTATGGATGGATAGCCTGGCCCGGCGAGTCTCCGGCTGGCTGAACCTGAATCCGCCTGAAGCCGCTGAAAACGAAGGCGAGTTTGTGATGAATCTGTCGGCGCTGTTTATCTATCGGCCGGTCGCGACCACGCTGCTGACGATGGCCATCGCCCTGGCCGGTACGCTGGCATTCCTGAATTTGCCGGTATCGTCGTTGCCGCAGGTGGATTTTCCGACCATTAGTGTGCAGGCCCAGTTACCCGGCGCCAGCGCCGAAACCATGGCCGCTACGGTCGCCACGCCGCTGGAACGGGCCTTGGGGCGCATCGCCGGCATTACCGAAATGACTTCCAGCAGCTCGCAGGGTTCTACCCAGATTACCCTGCAATTCGATCTGGATCGCGACATCAACGGCGCCGCCCGCGATGTGCAGGCGGCGATCAATGCCGCCGCCAGCCTGTTGCCCAGCAATATGCCGAATCGTCCCAGTTACCGGCGGGATAATCCGTCCGACTCGCCGATTTTGATACTGGCGCTGACCTCCGAAACGCCTCAGCCGCGGTCAGATGTACGATGTCGCCTCGACCATCCTGGCGCAGAAAATATCGCAGATTCCCGGCATCGGCCAGGTGCAGATCGGCGGCGCGGCGCTTACCGGCGGTGCGGGTCGAGCTGAACCCCAACGCGTTGAGCAAATACGGCATCGGCCTGGAGGATGTCAGAAACACCATCACCCAAACCAACATCACGCAGCCCGAAAGGCGTGATGGAAAACGGCGGGCAACGCTGGCAGATTCAGGCCAATGATCAGGCCCGCAAAGCCGAGGATTACCTGCCGCTGATCGTCAGCTACCGCAACGGCGCGCCGGTCAGAATCGCCGATCTCGGCGAGGTGGTGGATTCGGTCGAGGATCTGCGCAATACCGGGCTGAAAAACGGCAAACCTTCGGTGCTGCTGATTCTCAGAAAGCAACCGCTCGCCAACGTGATTCAAACCGTCGATCAGGTTCAGGCCATGTTGCCGCAATTGCGTGCCGCCATTCCCAGCGCTATCGATTTGTCGGTGGTGGTCGATCGATCGCTGACCATCCGCGCTTCGATTACCGAGGTCGAACACAGTTTGTTGATCGCCATTGGCCTGGTGATTCTGGTGGTGCTGGTGTTTTTGCGCAGATTTGCGTTCGACACTGGTGCCGATTATTGCGGTGCCGGTTTCACTGCTCGGCGCCTGTGCGGTCATGTATTTTTTCAACTACAGTCTGAACAATCTGACCTTGATGGCGTTGACCATCTCCACCGGCTTTGTGGTCGACGACGCCATCGTGGTCCTGGAAAACACCAACCGGCACATCGAAAAAGGCGTGCCGCCGTTTAAGGCCGCACTACTGGCGGCCAAGGAAGTCGGCTTTACCGTGTTGGCGATGAGCGTGTCGCTGGTAGCGGTGTTCCTGCCGATTTTATTGATGGGCGGCGTGGTCGGCCGCTTGTTCAGGGAGTTTGCGGTGACGCTGTCGGCGGCGGTGCTGGTATCGCTGCTGATCTCGCTGACCGTCACGCCGATGCTGTGCGCGCGCTGGCTGGGCAAGGAAAGTCCGCAGCATGGCCGGCTCTATCAAGGCATAGGCCGGGCCTTCGACCGGCTGCAAGCGGCTTACGAAAGTTCGCTGCGCTGGGCGCTACGTCATGGCCGCATCATGATGCTGATCTTGCTCGGCACCATCGGCCTCAATTTTTATCTGTACACGGTGATCGACAAAGGCTTTTTTCCGACCCAGGACGGCGGCAGATTGCTCGGAGAGATTCAAACCGATCAAGGCACTTCTTTTTGGTCCTTGCAGAAAAAACTTTTCGAATTTTCCGAGCTGTTGATGAAGGATCCGGCGGTCAACAATGTGGCCAGGATTTGGCGGTGCCGGATCCGGCAGTAATAGCGCCAGAGTCTTCGTGGTGCTCAAGCCGCACAATGAACGCGATCCCATTGAAGAAGTCATGGGCCGTTTGCGCGATAAGGTCAAACGCATTCCCGGCGCCGATCTGCATATGTTCCCGGCGCAAGAACTGCGTATCGGCGGCCGGCCCTCGTTCGGCTCGTTCGACTACGCCTTGCAATCCGACGATCTGGGCCTGCTTCGGGAATGGATGCCGAAAGTGGTCGCCGCACTGTCCAAGCTGCCGGAACTCAGTGACGTCAGTACCAGCCAGCAAGACAAAGGCCAGCAGATCGGTTTGGTGGTCGACCGGGATATGGCGTCGCGCTACGGCATCAGCCAGGCCATGATCGACGCCAGTCTTAATGATGCTTTCGGTCAACGCCAGGTTTCGGTGATCTACAATCCGCTCAACCAGTACCGGGTAGTGATGGAACTGGCGCCCGAATACTGGCAAAGCCCGGAAGCCTTGAAACAGGTTTATATCAGCGTACCCGCCGAGCGCTTGCCGTCCGGCGAACAACCCGGCGCACGCCAGGTGCCGTTGTCGGCGCTGGCCAGTTTTGCGCCGACCAGCACGCCGTTGTCGGTCAATCATCAAGGCCAGTTTGCCGCGGCTACGTTGTCGTTTAATCTTAAGCCCGGCACCTCGCTGTCCACCGCCACCCAACTGATCGAAAAAACCATGCGCGACATCGGCGTGCCGAATTCGATACAAGGCAGTTTCCAGGGTTCGGCCAAAGCCTTCAAGGAATCGTTGCGCAACCAGCCCTGGCTGATCCTGGCCGCCTTGCTGAGCATCTACATCGTGCTGGGCGTGCTGTACGAAAGCTATATCCACCCGCTGACCATCCTGTCCACCCTGCCTTCGGCCGGGGTCGGCGCGCTGCTGGCGCTGATGGCTTGCGGCACCGAATTCAGCATCATCGCGCTGATCGGCGTGATTTTGCTGATCGGCATCGTCAAGAAGAATGCGATCATGATGATCGACTTTGCGTTGTTTGCCGAACGCGAGCACGGCCTGGATTCTCGCGAAGCGATTTTTCAAGCCTGTCTGCTGCGCTTTCAGGCCGATCATGATGACCACGCTGGCCGCGCTGTTCGGCGCTCTGCCGCTGGCGCTGGGCAGCGGTTACGGCGCGGAACTGCGCCAGCCGCTGGGCATTTCCATTGTCGGCGGCCTGATCTTCAGCCAGATGCTGACGCTTGTACACGACGCCGGTCGTCTATCTTTACCTGGATCGTTTCCGGCTGTGGTTTCATGGCCGCTTCTTTAACCGCACCGCTTCACTAGCGGAAAAACCCGCTTAGTACCTAAGAGATTTACATGACAGTTCGCATCACCCAAACCCTGATTTATTCACTATTAACCGCACAACTGGCCGGTTGCACGGTAGGGCCCGACTATGTCCGCCCGGAAGCGACGATTCCCAATGAGTTCAAGGAAAGTCAAAGGCTGGAAACAGGCCCAGCCCCGCGACAATGTGCTGTCCGGCAAATGGTGGGAAATTTTCAACGATCCCCGGCTTAATGAACTGGAAGAACAGGTCGCCGCCGCCAATCAGTCGATCATCCAGGCCGAGGCGCAATACCGCGCAGGCCCAGCATCTGGTGCAATCGGCGCAATCGGCTTTTTTCCCGATACTCAATCTTACCGGCACGACTAACCGTTTTCGCGCCGCCAGCGGCCAAAACGTGGCGGTGTCCGGGGTCAGGAACCTGTTCGGCGTCGCCGGGGCAATTGCCTGGGAGCCGGATTTATGGGGCAGCGTCCGCCGTCAGGTTGAAGCCAACACCGGCAGCGCCCAGGCCAGCGCCGCCACCTTGCAGGCTTTGCGGCTGTCCAGCCAGGCGACATTGGCCGACGATTATTTTCAGTTAAAGGTGCTGGATGCGCAAAAAGCGCTGCTGGATGAAACCGTGGTCGCTTACAGCAAAACCCTGCAAATCATCAAAAACCGTTATGCGGTCGGCATGGTCGCCAAGAGCGATGTGATGCAGGCCGAAACCCAACTGGAATCGGCGCGCGCCCAGGCCATCAATCTCGGCGTGCAGCGGGCGAAACTGGAACATGCGATTGCGGTATTGATCGGCAAGACCCCGGCGGAACTGTCCTTGGCTCCTGCGCCGCTGGACGTGCAGCCGCCGCCGATTCCGGTCAGCCTGCCTTCGGAGCTGCTGGAACGACGTCCGGACATTGCCGCCGCCGAACGCAAAATCGCCGCCGCCAATGCCCAGATCGGCGTGGCCAAGGCGGCTTATTACCCAACCTTGAATCTGGCCGCCACCAGTGGTTTTCAAACTTCCACTCTGGATACCCTGTTCAAGGCGGCTAGCCGCTATTGGGCGCTGGGTCCGGCCGGTGCGGCGTTGACGGTGTTCGACGGCGGCGCCAAAAACGCCCAGTACAAACAGGCCATCGACGGTTTCGATGCCAGCGTCGCCGCTTACCGGCAAACGGTGCTGACCGGCTTTCAGGAAGTGGAAGACAATCTGGCCGCCTTGCGGATACTGGAGGAAGAGACGCAGGTGCAGGATAAAGCCGTCACCGCAGCCAATCAGGCGCTGACGCTGACCATCAATCAGTATAAGGCCGGAACCGTCAGTTATTTGAATGTGATGACCGCGCAAACCGCGGCCTTGTCCAACCGGCAGACCGCCGTGCAGCTGCAGGGCGACCGGCTGTCAGCCTCGGTGCAGCTGGTCAAGGCCTTGGGCGGCGGCTGGAATGTGGCAATGCTGCCGAGCCCTGATGAAGCGGGCGGTGAAGTCAAAGTGGACGGATTATTTGATATTTCCGGTGGATTGAGAACTGACATGCTGACTACACGGATAGACCAAGCTCGATCAAGGCGTTTAGGAGGCGTATTTTTAGTTTGCTGAAAGGTTGTTATCAATTATTAATTGCTATAGCATCTGGTCTAACGGATTGCCGGATATTGAGCATGGCATTAAAATTTTACGACAGCCCGTTTCACGTTAATCACGATGAGGAAACAGCAAGCAAAATGGTCATGAAAATGGATTTATCCATCATGCTCAGCCGTTTAATCGAAAGCAAACAATGGACACAGGCGCAGGCGGCTGAACAGCTCGGTGTCAAACAATCGCGCATATCCGATTTAGTGAACGCCAAAATGGTGAAAAATTCACCATTGATGCACTGTTCGATATGCGTCGATAAGTTCGGCTTTCAAGTACGCTGGACTATGCGCATGGTATACGAAGAGCCGCTCATGGCTGTAAAACCTATATTGCACGAATCAGTGGCCATTACAAGAGCTATTCGTTGCTCGACACTTCAGGTTTGATCAAAGCGAGAATTTCTGGCATGGCACAATTATGTCTAGATGCTCACCGAATAAAGGAAGCTTGCTTCCAGAATAGGATATCGGTACTCAGACTTGATACACGTGCGCAATTGGAAATCTTGGCTCTCTTAACTCTAATCTGCTCGATCCTGAACTCTATACGGGTAAACTAGACTCCGTGCAGCTATCGGACAACATCGAAGGCGAATTTTTGCAGAGCATAACAATGATTCAGCGATGATTGTCTGATAACTCATACGGGCGTAGGATGGGCTGAACGAGTGCAGCCGATCAATCGCGAACGCTGGAGCTTCGACTCAGTCCGTGCTCAGTAGATTAAGGCGCACCTAACACAAGATAAGGTGCGCTAGTTTATAGGATGCTGCCGACGTAAGGAGGCGCATCGTTCGAGTCATTCGCCAGCATCAATATTAAATTCCCCCGAATGTCCCCAGGTGGCTGGATAAATACCCTTCGCCGCGAATTGATGGAAACTCGAATGAGGCCAGTCGATAACTCGCTGTACCCTGCCATGTTTTACTGGATTCCAATGGATATAATCCATATGTTGGTTAAAATCATTTTGATCAATGATCAAATGAGCCCAAAAGCGGCGTTGCCATAAACCGCGTTCACGTCGTTTGCTTCGACTTTCCGAAATTCTTTCACCTTTGTCTATAGCACGAGAAAAGTGACCTTTGAGCATATTCCAGCGAGTCGAATAATCAGCATCCTCAGGCGGTAACGTCCAAATACAATGAAGATGGTCCGGCATAATCACCACCGCATTGATATGGAAAGGCCTTCGTTCCTTCACATAACGAAAAGCTGCTCGTAACAAATCAATTTTTTCAACCAGCAATTGATTGTTGCGTCGTTGGGCAAGGTTCACAGTGAAGAACCAGGTGGCATTAGGAATGTAAATACGGCGATAGTCAGTCATTGATTTAAATCTCATGTCTCGAACGATGCGCCTCCTTACGTCGGCAGCATCCTATAAGCTAAGCGCATCTAGTGGTGTAGGGCCATAGGATGGGCTAAACAACGTGCAGCCCATCAATCGCGAACGATGGGCTTCGTACCTCAGCCCATCCTATAAACTAAGCGCACCTAGTAGCGTAGGGCACGACACCAAATGGGTTTTACAGCAATTCCGCAAGCCGGATAAGCTCCGTCGTTTGTTGACGTATTTGAGTCGACAATCTGTTGATCCAACTGCTTTAACCAACGCTCCGGAATCTGTTCAACGCCATATTTGGCACCTGCCAGCATGCCGGCCAATGCGCCTGTGGTATCGGCATCGCCGCCCTGATTAACGGTTGCAATCAGGCAGGATTCAAAACTGTCGGTACTGAAAAAATAATGTAAAACCGTTTGCACGGTATCGACAATATAGCCCGAGGCTTTGCCCGGATAAGGGCTATAGGCAAATTCGCCGTATTGACTGATCAACAGTTCGGCTTCCTGTTTGCAAGCGTCCATATCCTGGCTGTTAATCAAGTGATTGACGATCCGCCCCAGTGTTAAGGTGGCTGCATCGGACAACGGGTGGTTATGCGTAATGTGGCTTTGCTGCAAACTCCATTCGCTAAAATAGTCCGGCCGGTTTAATGTCGCCAGCACCACCGGCAGATTACGCATACACGCGCCGTTTCCTGCATCGTCATCGCGAGGCAAACCGAATAGTTCACCGCTATCCCGATAGCGCGTGATGCCGCGTCGACAGGTATTGCCTATATCCGGCGGATCGCTTTCCATCCATGCGACAAAATTATCGGCGACAGCCTGAATGTTCCAACCCTGATGATCGATAATGGCCTGTCCTACTGCGAGCGACATTTGCGTGTCGTCAGTGACTTGACCTGCTTCCAGGCCCAGCCAGCCGCCGCCGATAATATCCTGATGCACGCCGTAGCGTTTTTGGATTTGTTTCGGCGACATAAACTCTACCGTTGCCCCGAGCGCATCGCCGCAGGCAAAGCCTAAATAGGCTCCCAACGCTCTGTTCAATACTTGTTCTGTAGACATATTTCCCCTTCCTTAACGTTGCACTTTGACTCGATAGTCGCCGCCAATCACCAGATATTCGGCTTCGCCGTGCAAGGCATGATGCGGCAACAGTTCATTAAAAAAAATCAGTTTAACCATCGGCACTTCAACTTCCAGAATATAAGCACCGAATTCACTGGCAATACTGCGGCGGTCGGTAAAAGAAACAATATTATTGAAACGCACGATTTTATGCAGTTTTATCCTCATCCAGAACAATCCAATCATCATCCAGCGAATTGACGCCGCGATAGAGGGTTTTATGGGTTGCCGCCGGAAACTGAAAACGTTCGATAATCCACTGGCAATATTCGTAAAGAAGATCCAGTTGCATGTAAATGCAGTTGTTGTGATAACGGCTGTTCATCTTTTCTTCGATATACATGATCCAGTCTTTGCTGATGAAACTGGCTATGTGCTGTTTATGATAAGTGGGAAACAGTCCAAAGCGGCTTTCGACCCAGCCTTTAAAAACCGCGCCCTGGGCATTGTTTGAATCCAGCCCCCAATCCTGAATTAATCTGAGATAACTGTTGCGATAACGTCGTCTTCCTGAATGATCGTTTCGTAGTCTTTGCTCTGTTTCAAAGCCGAAAACGACACACATATAGTCTTGAAATATCCGGCCGCAGTCCTCGCGTGTTGACTGTCTGAGCCAATTGCTCAAACAAACCTGAAGCTGATTCGCGGGTGCCTGCAATATGCAGCGGTTTGGGGTTTTCGTTAAAGACATGGCTGGCAATGCAAGCAGTCGCCAAACCGATTAAGTTGGTGCTGTGGCCATGTTGAGAAATTTCAGGCATTTGTTGATCAGGAAAATCTTCGGCAATGAATGGATGGAACAATCTTCACATGAAATTGACCATTTAGCCAGATAGGGTAGGCGAGGTACCTTGAAACGTTTTGTGCGGATAAATCCGGTTTCAGATTTAAAACGTTAAGGCCGTGGTTACAAACCCCAGCCCGCTTAATGCGCCTACTTACATCAGCAGTATCCTATAAATTTCGCGCATCTTATTGCGTTTCCGAAGTGTTGATCAGCAAACACCCTATAAACAAAAGTTTCTCGAAATTGATGCTCAACAAGCAGTCGCTAATTGGGTGATTGCTGAAAATGCTCCAGTTTTTAACCGGTCGCTCATCTGAAAGATACCCGGTCAACGATATAAATATTTTAAATACAGCGTCTTAGTATCTAGGTTGCGTGGATTTTTTCGGTGTTTTTACGGATTGAGCCTTATATGGCATGGAACCTGCTTTATTGATAGTGACAGCATCAACCAAAACCGACCGGCAGTGGGGTTATCTCCGCAGATTCGTCAATGAATAGACGGGACCGGCGATTTTTTAAGAAACGGGAGATATCACATGAATAGTCCTTTGGTAGCTTTTGATAAATTTGAACCGGCAACGCTCGCGGCGGACAGGAAAAAGGCCAATGTCGTTTCCATCAAGCCGGATATCGATCGGCTTAAGGAAAATTTGTCTGCCTCATCGGTTGCCGTGCCATTGGGAAATTTTAGGTCCGTTGGCGACTATCGCGACAGCAAAGCCATCGACTATCTGATTATAGGTATTCTGTCGATACTGGTGCACACCACCGTTGTCGATCACTTCAAGCACGTCATCGATTGAAAAAGAAGAGCTGATCGAGCCGGTCAAGCCTCCCTCCAAGGTGCAGATTTCGTTTGTTCGGCCTCAGCCGAAGCCTGTTGTTCAGCCGCCTCCGCCACCGCCGCCGCCAAATGTCGTTGCGCTTAAGAAGCCGCCCAAGCCTAAGGTGAAACCAAAACCAGTGCCCAAGCTGGTTGAGCCGCCTCCAGTGCCATCACCGACAACAGTAACGCAAACTGATGCGCCGGTGATTTCGGCTCCGCCAGCGCCGCCTGCGCCGCCGGTAGAAGAAAAAGTGACGGAGCCGCGTGCAGGTGCTGGTTATCTGAATAATCCACCGCCGGTTTATCCTGAAATAGCTATGGATCGTGGCTGGGAAGGAAAAGTGCTAATGAAAGTGCATGTTCTCGCGAACGGCAAGCCTGACAGCGTTTCCGTAGTTAAATCCAGCGGAAAAGATGTGTTGGACGATGAAGCTGTTAGAACGGTTAAAAAATGGTCATTTGTTCCGGCTATGCGCGGAACAACCCCAATCGATGGTTGGGTAACGGTTCCTATCTCTTTTAATTTACAAGGTTGAGGTTTTATTTATGACAGAAACAACATCTGCTGCAACGGGAATTTCACAGGCAGCCAATCAAACGCCGATTCCAGGTGCCGACATTGCCGGCGCGGCTAACGGAACGCCATCTGCCGTTTCAGATATTGCACCGGCGGCTACAAATCTGGCTTCGTCTGCAGCGGACATAGCACCTGCTGCTCCGGAAATTACATCGGCTCTCATTGTCGATGCCACTTTATGGATTTTAATCGGCTTTTCTGTGGTGACATGGGCTTTGATACTTATCAAGGGCATACAGCATCTGCGGATTTCGCATCACAACAGGATTTATGGCAAGAAATTCTGGGGAGCTCAGGATTTTCAGGCAGCCTCTGCATTGGAAGGTAATAACGGACCTGCTGCCAGAGTCGCTGATGTTGGTTTCACCACCTTGATAGAAGCCGATGGCGGCACGACAACGCACGATCTCGAGCATACCGGGGATCGTCAGGAATTGCTGGACAGACGCTTGCGGCAACAGATGCAGAAAGAGCGCGGGGCGCTGGAAAGCGGTCTGGCCATATTGGCAACCATTGGCAGTATCTCGCCATTTGTGGGCTTGTTCGGCACGGTTTGGGGAATTATGGGCGCGCTGACCAGCATCAGTAAAAGCGGATCGGCCAGTCTGGATGTTGTGGCCGGCCCTATCGGCGAGGCGCTTATTGCTACGGCCGTCGGTATTGCGGTCGCGGTGCCGGCGGTTATCGGCTACAACTTTTTTATTCGCAGAAACAAGGTGATTTGGGCATTTCTTGACGACTTCGCTATCGATTTTGTCCATCTTGCCTTGAAAACCTCGTTTTTAATCAAACGTCCGGTTCCCAGTTCGGTTGCATCGTCACGCGCTAGCGAAACCGGAGCAAAGAAACCTGTTCTTAAAACCAGTCATGAAGAATTACACGCGGAAGGAGCGCAAATCTAATGGCTATGAATACAAAAGATAGTGGCGGTGATGATGATGTAATGGGCGAAATCAACGTCACGCCATTGGTTGACGTGATGCTGGTGCTGTTGGTGGTGTTTATCGTAACAGCGCCTTTATTGACTCAAGCCGTACACGTCAATTTGCCGAAGACAGCCGAGACGGCACCGCCAGAGGAAAAAGAAGCTGTGTATATCAGTGTCGATGCAAAGGGGAAAGTTTTCATCGACAAAACGGAGATTGCCCTGGAAGCCTTTGAAAAGGAACTGTTAACCCGTAAGGCAGCCGATCCTGAAATAGCACTCAATCTGAATGCTGACGATGCCGTTCAATACGGCACCGTAGCCAAAGTGATGTCATCGATAGAACGATCCGGAATTACCAAGTTAGCGGTTCTGACTATCCCCGGCAAGTAATCAACGCAAAAAACAGAGTTTAAACCAGCCCTTTTTGGGCTGGCTAGGGATGCTTTGCCTGAAGAAACAGCGCGTATTTAATCAAATTTAATTTTATGAAGACTTTAAGAAGGGGTGTTATATGAGTATTGACAGGTTAGGGAGTCGACCGAGTTACAACCAAAGGCTTGAAATCGCTGGCAAAGGACAAGGCTAAAGGCCGATCGTTATCTGCCGAAATAGTTAATGTTCTGAATCAAAGTACATTGAAACCCGATGCGCTTATACGCAATCGACCCACTCTAAGCGGCGCTGCGATGATTGTTGCAGGAGCCTGTCTGTTAGCACCCAACTACAGTTTTGCTCAGGAAAGTTCAAGTGATTCGGCTTCTGAAATAGAACGCTTAAGAAAAGCAATTGGCGGAAACTCAAAAGGAGAATGAGCTGCTCAAAAATGCACTGGGCAATGCGGGGACTGACGTTAAGGCTGCTACGGCGACTCCTGCAACAGCTGCTCCTGCTCGCAGCTGTTGCTGTAGTACAGACCAAACCCCAGAAGACTTTTGAAGATGAAGCCCCTAAAGCGTTGGGCGAAATTGTAGTGCAGTCACGGCGCAAAGAGGAAAAACTTCAGGACGTACCGCTGCCAATTTCTGTTGTAGGCGGCGAAACAATCAAACGGGATAACATCGTATCGGTCAGCGAAATAACCCAAAAAGTTCCCAATTTGCTTTTTACAGCAAGTAACTCAAGACAAACCAGTATTGCTATTCGCGGTTTGGGTAAGAATGCCAGTGACGAGGCCAGAGATCCCAGCGTCGGCGTGCAAGTAGACAACGTGCCGATTATTTGGCCTGGTAGCGCATATACCAACTTTGTTGACTTGGATCATCTCGAAGTGTTGCGCGGTCCCCAAGGGACCTTACAAGGCAAAAATGCGAACCTCGGCTTATTGAATATTGTTACCAAAGCGCCTTCATGGACACCGCAATACTATATTGAAGGTTTTGCCGGAAACCGGGATTCATTACAAGGTAAAGCGGCAGCATCAGGACCTATTCTCGACGGGTTACTGGCTTATAGAGGCTCTTTTTATATTGATAAACGCGACGGTTTTGTTGATAACCTGGATAACCCGGTGACAGTAGGGAAGCTGAAAGAGACCAATCGTTTGGGCGGTCGTTTACAGTTTTTGTTCACACCTACCGAAAAGTTGGCTGCCAGGATCATTCTGGATCGCGCCTCGGCTTCAAATACGCAGATTGCGGATTATAACATTGCAGATCCTAGAAACTTTACTTCAGGCGCTTTGCGTACTACCAGCTGGAGTAACAGCCTGGCGCGCGATCATTTTAATATTAATGGAAAACCATATCAGCCTCTTAGCGGTAATCCACGGCAAGTCGCGTTCGACGATATTCGCGACTCACGCGGCGATCAACAAGGGGTATCCGGGGAAATTAACTATGATATTCCAGGCCATAAACTGACTTCCATTTCCGCATATCGTTGGGGGTTGTTCGAGCCTCACAATGATGGTGACCGCTCGCCGTTTGCTATCTCGGAAATTGCCGGAGGTACCGTCGAGGCTCGGCAATGGTCTCAGGAAGTACGTTTGACATCTAAAGAGCCGGGATTTGGCTTTATCGACTACCAGTTCGGTGGTTTAGGTCTTAGAACCAATAATGACGTCACCAGTCAAACTACTTATGGTGCTGATGCCGGTGCATTTTATGCCAGCAACTCTGCTTATAGCCGTTTGAATTCGACGGGGGTTGGACAGCAGTTAATGAGAGATTCCTTAGACGGATTGCTAACCACCCAAACGTACAACCCCACCGTCACCAGTCTATCCGCTTTCGGACAGACGGACTTGCATCTCACCAACAAAGCAACACTGACTTTGGGTGTACGGCATACATGGGAAGATCGTAATAATAAGACCAGCAAATCCTTTATAACACCGCACTTGGTTCTAAACCAGGCCAATTATGCCGGAGCTACCGCTCAGAATATTACCGATGCACTTAGTATCCGAGGCAATGGTAAAAGTGGCGGCGTTCTGGGTAATGTTTACGGTGATGTGGCGGAACAGGGCTTTGACGAACATTCAGAAAACTGGCTGGTAAACCCCAATTACAAGTTTACTAAAGATTTGATGGGCTATTTTTCAGTGTCCGGCGGCGAAAAAGCCGGCGCTGCATTATTCGACTCTAATGGTAAAGCTGAAAACGCAAAACCGGAGAGAGTTCTGGATTTTGAACTAGGTGTTAAATCGGCCTGGTTTGATAAGAAATTATTTGTCAACTTGAACCTTTACGACACTATTGTTAACGATTATCAGGCTAGATTGACGGTGGTGGATCCGACCACGACCTCAGGATTCCGGAACAAAACAGGCAATGTCAAAGAAATTGAAATGCGCGGTGTTGAATTGGAGACGACATGGAACGCCTATCAGGGGTTGAATTTATTTTTAAACGGCGCTTATAACCACGCTGTTTACAACGATTTTGACAATGCGCCTTGTGAGCCTGAGTCCGGTAATAGCGGAGTCTGTGACTTTACCGGTAGGACGATTCCCAATGCACCATTGTTTACAGTAAATTTTGGCGCTGATTACCGTAAGCCTTTGGGGTATTACGGTCTGGACGGCATTGTATTCCTTAATGACAGTTATCGTTCAGGCGCCAACATGAACGCTGATTTATCAGAATTCGGCTGGCAAGAAGCTTATCACATTACCGATGGCGGCATCGGCGTTGCTACGCATGACGGTAAATACAATCTCAGTTTGATTGCCAGAAACATTTTCGACACCCGTTACGTTACCAATGTAGGCAGTCTCTCTAACACGTCCACTACTTCCGGCGTTCAAGGCGAAGCACGTTACTTTGGGGTAAATTTCCGATCCAACTTTTAACAATTTAAGAGTGGGCAGGCGATTGCTGCCCATTCTTCAATCATAATTTTTTAAATACAAAAGTGATTTTTTACCTTTAATTCGGAGAACAAGATGTTACTTAAAACTTCACACGCGAAATTATTTTCAGTACTAGGTGCTTTAGCGTTTGCAGCGTTGTACAGGCGGACGATCCCGTTACCCCGGCTATTCCAGGTGTGTCGGCGGGAGGTGTCGTCATTGAAATTGATCAAGGAAGGCTTTAAAGGCACGGAGGGGCCTATCGGTTATTCGGACGGCAGCCTGCTGTTTACTGAAACCAATGATAATCGAATTGTGCGTATCGCGCCCGATAATACCGTTTCAACGCTTTTTAGAAAACTCCAACGGCGCTAACGGCCTTGCCTTAAATGCCAGTGGCGAGATTATCGCTGTCCAGACGCTTAAACCTCAGGTCGGCATTATCTATCCGGCTGATAAGCAAAAGACTTTAGCCGAAAATTTCGAAGGCATTGCTTTTCAACGACCTAACGACCTGGTTCTTGCTAAGAGCGGCGGCATTTACTTTACTGACAGCGGTACTCGTCCGACTAAAGAAAATCCTAATCCGCCACCTTCTCACCCGGGCGTGTTTTACATTACACCGACCGGTGAATTGAAACGCCTGGCTAACGATATTGAGCGTCCAAACGGCATTCAGTTGAGCAAAGATGAAAAAGTGCTGTATGTGGCCAACACCCTCGGCGAACATGTACTCGCTTATGACATCGCCGACTGATGGATCAATCTCCAACAGGAGAAACTTTGCCAAGCTGGACGGCTGGAAAAATGAAGACAATGTCTGGTCCAGCGGCGCCGACGGTCTGGCGATAGATGATAGCGACAGACTCTATGTCGCATCCAATTCCGGGATCGAAGTGTTTAACGCCAAGGGCGAAGCGCTGGGCATTATTGTGCTGCCCAAGAAGCCGCAAAATATAGCTTTTGCCGGTACGGACAAGAAAACCCTTTATGCGGTAGGACGCGGTTCCGCTTACAAGATTCCTCTGATTGCACAAGGCTTTAAAGGCCGCGCGAAATAAGTTGCAGTTAGGCTGTGCTGAAAAAGTTCGCAGCGCATCTGTTCGCCATGAGCGCTTCATAGCTGGGAACGATGCCTACATGATGGAAATCGATAATTATAGAGGTGAAACCATGACACGCAAAACAGCTAAAGACTTCGATCCGAAGTGCTGAAACTATTCGATAAATATGTCCACGGCGATTTATCGCGCCGGGGATTTTTGGCTTCGGCCGCAAAATTCACGCTGATCGGCCTGACTGCGGAGGGTTTGCTTGAGGCATTGAATCCGCGTTTTGCCGAGGCGCAGCAGATAGGCCTGGATGATCCTCGTATCTCGGCGAAATATGTGGAATATCCCTCGCCTTCAGGTTACGGCAAGATTCGCGGCTATTTGGTTCAGCCGGCCCAATTCACCGGAAAACTGCCGACGGTGCTGGTCGTGCATGAAAACCGGGGCCTGAATCCGCATATCGAAGATATTGCCCGGCGTATCGCGCTGGATAATTTTATCGCTTTCGCTCCCGACGCGCTGTTTCCGTTAGGCGGCTATCCGGGCGATGAGGATAAGGCGCGCGAACTGTTCAAAACGCTCGATCAAACCAAAACGCGTGCCGACTTTATCGCCGCCGCCGACGTGCTGAAAAACCTGCCCGAAGGCAACGGCAAAGTCGGCGCGGTCGGTTTTTGTTACGGCGGCGGCATTGTTAATTTCCTGGCGACGCAGCTTCCCGATCTGGCGGCAGGCGTGCCTTTCTACGGCAGTCAGCCGAGCGCGGAAGACACCGCAAAAATCAAAGCGCCGCTGTTGCTGCATTATGCCGGGGAAGATGAGCGCATCAATGCCGGTTGGCCTGCTTACGAGGCCGCTCTAAAAGCCTCCGGCATTAACTATGAAGCTTACATTTATCCGGGCGTGCAACACGGCTTTAACAACGACACCACGCCGCGTTACGACGAGGCGGCCGCAAAGTTGGCATGGGAGCGCACCATCGGTTTTTTTAATAAGCATCTGCGTCGTCTAAGGCTTATTGCTGATAATTCTGGATTTTTATGTTTGAACTTCGTCCACTGTCTATTGCGTTTGCCTTGTTTGCGCTGTTTTGCTGCAAAGCACAGGCGAGCTCGTTTGAAGCGGGTACCGAACAGGTCAAAGCGCAACTGGTCGCGTCCGTCGATGCCGTGCATCCCGGCGACGAGATTCTGGTGGGTGTGCATCAACGCATCATTCCGCATTGGCACACCTACTGGAGAAATCCCGGCGATTCAGGTTTAGCCACTACCATAGACTATGAGCTTCCGAGCAGGGGCAAAAGCGGGAAAAATTCAATGGCCTACCCCCAGTCGTATCACGCTGGGACCCGTCACGAGTTACGGCTATGAAAATGAAGTCACCTTGCTGACCAAAATTAAGGTGCCGCAAGATAGCGTTGCAGGCAGCGTATTTCCTATCAAAGCTAAAGTGAAATGGCTGGTCTGCGAGGAAACATGCATTCCCCAGAAAGTTGATTTAGCGCTGGATTTGCCGGTTGTTTTGCCCGGTGCTGACGCCGGGACCGGCAGTCCGCTGATTGAACTTGCCCGTGCCAGTTTGCCGGTGGCCAGTCCTTGGCCGATAAGCTTAGCCTATAGCAAAGATGTTTTATCGTTGCGAATTACTGACGCTAAGCTGCAATCTTCCGCCGTTAAAAATATCTGGTTTTATCCGGATGAGTGGGGAAAAGTCGCACATGGGGCTGAACAACCCTGGCAACTTTCAGGCGATACGCTTGAGTTGCAATTGAAGCCGGGAGACGCGCGGCTGTCTCCGGGCGAAAGTCTGACCGGGGTTTTGGCGATTACGCAAGAGACCGGCAGCGGGCCGGTTACGCATGGATATAGTGTGAAAGTTGCTGGAGACGCGGTGGTTTCTGAGATTACTCCGCTCAAGGCTGTGGTTTCCGATATTGCTCCGGTTAAGGCCGGAGGAACCCGATTTAGTGCTTGCGTCCGCCTTGCTGCTGGCCTTATTGGGTGGCGTGATATTAAACCTGATGCCTTGTGTTTTGCCGGTGCTGTCCATCAAGGCGTTGGCCTTAATAAAACATGCACAGCATGCACCTTTGCAAACCCGGCTGCATGGACTTGGCCTACACACTGGGCATACTGGCGAGTTTTGCGTTGCTCGGCGGGGTATTGATTGCGTTGAAGGCCGGCGGAGCCCAGATCGGCTGGGGCTTTCAATTCCAGTCGCCGCTGTTTGTGCTGGCGGTTGCCTATTTGATGTTTACGGTAGGACTCAGTTTGTCCGGTGTATTTTCAATCGGCGGCTCGGTAGCGGGAATCGGTTCTTCACTGGCTGAACGCCCCGGTTACAGCGGTAGTTTTTTCACCGGCGTGTTGGCGACCATCGTTGCGACGCCTTGCACAGCCCCGTTTATGGGGGCGGCGGTGGGCTTTGCGTTAAGCCAACCGCCAGCATCTCTTTTGGCGGTGTTTTTCTGCTTGGGCTTGGGTCTTGCATTGCCTTATTTGCTGTTGAGCCAATGGCCGTCCTTGCAGCGACGCCTGCCGAAACCCGGTGTGTGGATGGATAGATTAAAGCAGGGCCTGGCCTTTCCGATGTACGGAGCAGCGGTGTGGCTGGTCTGGGTGTTGGCGCAACAGGCAGGCGTCAATGCCGTTGCGGTCGCGCTGGGCGGGATGGTTATTATCGCGTTCGCCGCCTGGCTTTACGAATTCACCAAATATGTCGGGGAAAGCGGGACAGCGTAGCGGCTCCGGTGTCGCCGCGTTGTCGCTGGGATTGGCGTTGGTCGGCGGTTATTTTGGCGTAGAGACCACTGCCGCTACGCCATCGGTAAACGTTGAGTCGGCCAGGAACGTTGAGCCTTACTCGGCCGAGCGCTTAAATGAGTTGCGCAGCCAGGGGAAACCGGTATTTCTTAATATGACGGCGGCGTGGTGCATCAGTTGTTTGGTCAATGAAAAAGTCGCGCTGAGTCAGAGTTCAGTCGTCGATACTTTTAAGCGGTCCGGGATTACCTATCTTAAAGGCGACTGGACTAACCGTGATCCTGAAATTACCAGGATTCTCGCCGAATTCGGGCGTAGCGGCGTACCGCTGTATGTGTTTTATCCGGCAGGAGCAGGTAACTCAACGATACCGGTTGTATTGCCGCAGATATTGACCCCGGAAATTGTCACGCAGGCGGTAACTTTATGAGTAAAAAGGTAGCGAAGGACACGCAATCTTAAAAAGGGAAGCGAACAAACTGGCTAAGGTAACGTCGACAGGGGGAGTCGACCTGATCAAGTCTCAGTTTGAGGCGACGACAAAGCCTGACAGCGTTGTTGTGACAGTTTGCCCGTTCGCGTTTGAAGGATCAATTTTGGCGGGAACTCGATGGATCGATTTCCTGTCTTTTTATAATTATTACGGAGCCAATTATGTTTTTACATCGACTTTATCAAATTACTTTAGTGGGCTTAGCTTTCGCTTTTGCATCCACAGCAGTCAATGCCGAACCTGTAGTAGATAAGCCGGCACCGTTATTTTCCGGCGCCGCAGCCGATGGAAGTACGATCAAGCTTGCCGATCTGCACGGTAAAACCGTTGTGTTGGAATGGACCAACCATGAATGTCCGTTCGTGGTGAAACATTATGAAAGCGGGAACATTCCTGATTTACAAAAAGACGCCGTTGCCAAAGGTATCGTCTGGCTGCAAGTCATCACTTCGGCGCCAGGCAAAGAAGGCAATGTCAGTGGCGAGTCAGCGCAGAAACTCAATACTTATCGCGGCGCTACCCCGACGAATACCGTTTTAGATACTGACGGTTCAATCGGCAAGCTTTACGGCGCAACCAATACGCCTCAGTTTTTTATCATCGATCCGCAAGGCGTGCTGGTTTACAAAGGCGGCATTGACAGCATCCCGTCTGCCGACAAATCCGATATCGCCAAGGCCGAAAATTATGTCAGTGCAGCGTTGGCCGATCTCGCCGCAGGCAGGAAAGTAGCAAAATCCATTACTAAACCATACGGTTGCTCTGTGAAGTACGCCAGTTAAAAAGGGGGAATTAAGATGAAAGTTACTATTCATATTTGGGATTTGCCACACAGGCTGTTTCATTGGCTACTCGCCGTTTCTGTGACAGCGGCTTATATCACCGCCAAAATCGGCGGCGCGCTGATTGACTGGCATGGCCGGCTAGGCCTTTTTATTTTGGGTTTGCTGGTGTTTCGCATTGTCTGGGGCTTCATTGGCTCGACCCATTCTCGATTTGTGACTTTTTTTCCTACCTTTTCACGGCTGGTTGCTTACCTTAAGGGCCGCTGGCAGGGTATTGGCCATAATCCTTTAGGTGGGCTGTCAGTGATCGCGCTGCTTGCTACGCTGGCTGTGCAGGTGGGTACGGGATTGTTTGCCAACGACGATATCGCCTTTGAGGGGCCATTGTTCGACTTTGTCGATAAGTCCTTTAGCGATCAATTGACCGGTTGGCACAATACGGTATTCGATTTTTTGCTGGCGCTGGTTGTGTTGCATTTAGTTGCCATCATTTTTTACCGCTGGGTTAAAAAAACCAATCTTGTTGTGCCCATGCTGACCGGAAAAAAGAAAATTCCCATTGCTTTGGCAGAAGCTGTTGCGACAAATCATGACAAGGGATTTGGCGCCATACGTTTAATTCTGTCTTTGATTATTTCCACCACCGTGGTCTGGGGTGTTTCGGGCGGAATATCGCAACTCTATCCGGTGCAAAGCCAACAGCAAATCGCACAAGCAGCACCCGCAAGTTTTTAAACCACTTAAATATTTCTATAAACACACAGGAACTGAAAAAATGAAAAAAAAATCAACACTCGCCATACTGCTTGTAGCATCAGCCAGCGTTGCGGTAGCCGGTCCGATTGAAGAACAAATAAGATTTCGGCAGTCGGCTTATTCTTTTGCTGCCTGGAATATTTCGAAAATCAAAGAGCAGGTAGTGAATCATCCTGAAACCTATAACAAAGACTCTGTTGCTGCGGCCGCAAATGCGATTGCTGCGGTTGCCAATTCCGGCTTGGGCGCACTGTATGGTGAAGGTACAGATAAAGGCGTAGGTTGGAAACAAACCCGTCTCAAGCCTGAATTTTTCCAGAAAAAAGAGGAAGTGACGATAGCGGCCAACACCTTTAACGTGGCCGCCAACGAATTGGCGAAAGTGGCGGCAACAGGTGATGTCAACGCGATCAAGACCCAGTTTGGAAAAGTTGGCGAATCCTGCAAAGGCTGCCATGACCTGATTCGTATTAATGAGTAAATAGACGTTAAATAGTATCTCGTTCCCACGCAGTGCACTCATCTTTATACATAAGTGTCTGCGGGACATCCATTGTTCGTCATTCTGGCAGGGATGCCGGAATTTCCAAGCACAGGGATGCGTATAACGAAACGCTGCAAGGTGTGCGTTAGGATGTTACGCACACCGTAATCCGCTTTTAACGGCCTAGAAGTTTAGGATTATTTGGTTTTTATTCCTTATGTTGTAAGCCCATAAGGGGGATTCCCTGGCTTTTGTTTATGGTTGCCTGATCAGAACAAGACTTGAAATCAGTCAGTCTTGAGTCAGTAATGCCTCTAGGGAGCCTACACCTGATTTCTTGTCGGCTTACTCTTTCTGATTCCATCCGCTCTCATCAAGTTCTGAAAAACACTGGATAGTGAATGTGGTGCCCGAGGTTATTACATTTCACTGTCAAAGTTCAGACATTACACCTCATCAGTGCCGCTTTCCTGTTCGCAGGCTGGTTGCTGCCGCTATCTGTTTATTCAGGGACATAGTCTGATGCTGGGCTGCTGCTTTTTCAGCAACCCGGTTTAGCTTTGGCATGGAGTGCCAGACAGAGGGGAGTCGAATGTGGTGGCGATGAACGATTAATTATTGGTAATAATCAGCCTGTTAGGTAAAGCGTATGTTGATTGTTATAACTTTATGGCCGTTATCAGAGCACTGGCACGATAGCTGCATTGCTTCAGGTGTATGTATCGCGATTGCGCGCATTCCATTCGATTTTAATAATTAACTGAAGAGAAATAACCATGAAGAAACCTTCGAAACTGCTGCTGCTATTGTTGATTTTTGCTGCTCCTATCGCCTTTGGTGCTGCTGAAAGTGCCAAAAAATCAGATGCGCCAGCCACTGCGCAACCTTACAAACCCAAGTCCCCACAAGTTCACCGTGCCGAACTGGATGCCCTGCTGGCCAAACCCGATCAGCTGCTTATTATCGATTTGCGGCGTCCTGATGAAGTCAGCTCAATCGGCGGTTTTCCTGTCTACCTGAGTATTCAGGCTGATCAGTTGGAAAACAGCCTGGCTTTCATTCCCAAAGACAGAGCCATTGTCACTGTGTCCAATCATGCCGGACGTTCAGGCAAGTCGGCTGATCTGTTAGCCAGCAAAGGCTACAAGGTGGCCGGTTATGTCGGCGCGCAATACTACGAAGAAGAGGGCGGTAAGCTTACCAAAATCGCGCCGCCTGCGCCCAAGCCAGCGAAAAAACACAAGCACTAATTTTAATAAAGGGATGCTGGCGAAGGTCCGGATCCCTTTTATTTTTGGAGGATGTTAATGAAAAAGAAACTATATCTCGCAGTTATGTGGGGGCTAGCCGGTGCTGTGGCTGGGGAAGTTGAGGCGGCTGTCGATTTATTCAATAGTCCGGTCGGTGTAATTGGCGCAACAAAACAACCGGACTTATTTAACGGTTCGGTCGGAGCAATCGGTGCGCAACCCGTAGCGGCAGATAGTCAGCAAGCGGCCGCTGAAGTAAAAGCGCAGCAGACGGTGGAAGCTCTGCAAGCTCCGCAAGCCGGGCAATCAGCATCGGCAGCGTCGGACAATAAACAGGCGGCTGCTGAGGCGCAAGCGCCGCAGGCTGCCAAATCAAAGCTCTGGTCGTATCAGCCGGTGAAAGCTCCGGCTCAACCGACGGTTAATAACAAAAACTGGGTGCGGACGCCGATTGATGCATTTGTCCTCGCTCCTTTGGAGGCAAAGGGACTGACTCCTTCGCCTGACGCTGACCGCGCCGCTTTTATACGCCGTGCAACCCTGGATGTCTGGGGCGTTATTCCAACGCCGGAGGAAGTCGCAACCTTTGTGAACGACACTTCGCCGGATGCTTACGAAAAGCTCGCGGATCGCCTGCTGGCATCGCCCAAATACGGGGAACGCCAAGGCCGCAAATGGCTGGACTTGGCCCGGTACGCCGACAGTACCGGTTTTCAGAACGATAACGACCGGCTGAATATGTGGCGTTACCGCGATTACGTGATCAATTCATTCAATCAGGACAAGCCGTATAGCCTCTTTCTGCAGGAACAATTGGCCGGCGACGAATTGTGGCCGGACAAGGAAGAGGCTTTGATCGCCACCGGTTTCATGGCGCAATTTCCGGATAACAGTAACTCGCGCGACCTGGTGCAGCGCAAATACCAGATCACCACCGACATCACCGATACGGTCGGCAAGGTCGTGCTGGGGCAGACCGTAGAATGCGCGCGCTGCCACAACCACAAGTTCGACAAGATCAGCCAGAAGGATTATTTCTCGCTGCAGGCGTTTTTCGCCAATATCGCGCCGGTGGACAATATTCCGGCGAAAAAAGGCGAAGTGGAGCGCGCCTATGAAGCTGCAATGGGCTAAGTGGGAAGAGGCCACCAAGGACATCCGCGCCAAACAAAAAGCGATTATCGACACTCATCGAGACGAGGCGCTCAAATATCATAAGGAACGTTACTTGACCGATTCCAGGGAGGCGATCTTCAAACCAAAAGATCAATGGACGGCGCAGGATCGCTGGGTCAATCATCGGCTGGCCAATGTCACCGACGAACGTAGCCTGGACTCCTATTTTAATGAAAAAGGCGAAAGCAGCGATCCGAAAACCTATAACAAGGAAATTGCGGCTCAATGGGCGGAACTGGATAAATTGGATAAAGAGTTAAAAAAATTCAACGATCTTGAAGCCGACAACCAGTTCCAACACCATTTCCGCGATGACCGAACTGGGCCATGCCGACGCGCCGCCGAGTTTTGTGTTTGCTGTCGGCGATCATGAGAAACCGTTGGAAGAAGTGCAGCCGGCCTTTCCGGCTGCTATTACCGACGAAAAACCGGACATCAAGCCGTTGCCGTTCTCATCCGGCCGCCGTTCCGCGCTGGCGAAATGGATTACCAGTCCGAGCAATCCGTTGACGGCGCGAGTCTATGCGAACCGGGTTTGGGATCAGTATTTCGGACACGGCATCGTCGAGACGGTCAGCGATTTCGGCAAGGCGGGACAAAAACCCACTAATCCGGAATTACTGGATTATCTGGCCGCTAAGTTCGTTAAGGACGGCTGGAGCGTTAAGAAGACTGCATCGCGAGATCCTGTTGTCCAGCGTCTATCGTCAGTCATCCGATTACCGTGAAGACGTCCATCAGGCCGATGCCGAGAACAAACTGCTGGCCGTGTTTCCACGCCAACGTTTAGAAGCGGAGCAGGTCAGGGATTCGTTACTGGTCGCGGCCGGCAAACTGGAAGACAAAGTGGGCGGTCCGTCTGTTTATCCTCCATTGCCTAAGACTATCAATACAACCAATGCCAACTTTCAGGGAGATCCTGCCTGGAAAACATCCAAGGATTAGCATGATCACAACCGCCGTAGCTTGTACGTGTTCACTCGTCGCAGTGTTCCTTATCCGATACTGGACTCGTTCAACATGGCATCGCCACAGGAAGCTCATAGCAAACGCGAAGTGACCACCACACCGTTGCAAGCGCTGACCTTGTTCAATAGCGAACTGGTATTCGACTGGTCGAAATCCTTGGCGGGACGGGTCATCAACGAGGCTGGCGATAACGAATCCGCACAGGCTGGACAGGCTCTATCAAATTCTGTTTTCTCGCAATGCCAACGATGATGAAAAAAAGAGTTTGCAAGCCTTCCTGAACGATCATGAAAAAGTGGTCACGCAAAAAAGCGGCAACGGTAAATTTGAAGTCAACGTGCCGACCGGCTTGAAAGACAACGTAGAGCTAGATCCTATCCGAGCGGCGGCGTTCGTCGACCTGGTGCATACGGTAGCGAATTCCAACGAGTTCATCTATCGGTTTTAAAGACTATCCCTATAACAAGAGGTAAATATTATGAATAACAAGTCGCGACGAGACTTTATTACTTAAAACTGGCTATGGCCTGGGCGGATTGGCGTTAAGCGGTTTTATGCCCGGTGGTGGCGTTATGACCAGTGCGTTTGCGGAAGATGCCGCGTTAAATGCGCTGGCCGGTAATAATCCGCTGGCGCCTAAGTCACCGCATTTTGCCGGCCAAGGCCAAGACGGTTATCTGGCTGCACATGGCCGGCGCTCCCAGTACGCTGGATTTGTATGATTACAAACCAGAACTGGTTAGACTGGCCGGGACGGGCGTACCTGCCTCATTCCTGAAAGGCATCAAAACCAGTACGCAAGGCGGTGTCACCAAGCTGATCGCTACCAACCGCACCTGGAAACAACACGGTCAGAGCGGTGCCTGGTTTTCGGACTGGTTACCCAATCTGGCCCAGCATGCCGATGACATGGCCTTCATCAAATCCAGCGTCACTGTCGGTGCAACCCACGATATTTCGATCATGAAGTTGAACTCCGGCGGTTTGAATCCGGGCCGACCGACTTTGGGCGCCTGGGTGCAATATGCGTTGGGTTCGGCCAACCCGAATTTGCCGGCCTATGTGGTGCTTGTATAACGACAAACGTGAGCCACGCGGCGGCGTCACCAACTGGGAATCCGGCTTCTTGCCGGCGGTTTATCAGGGTACGCCGTTCCGTCCCGGTAACTCGCCGATTCTGCATTTGAATAACCCGGAATATCTGGCGACTGCGGAAAAACGACATGCGCTGGATCTGCTGAAACAACTGAATCAACAGCACGATGGACGTTATCCGTCAGATAGCGAGTTGCAGGCCCGCACCGAATCCTACGAACTGGCCTACCGGATGCAGGAAACCGCGCCGGAAGCGGTCGATTTCAGCAAGGAATCTGATGCGACCAAAGAGCTGTACGGTATCAATGACGAGATGACCAAAGCTTACGGCGAATTGCTGTTGCGGGCCCGGCGCTTGACCGAGCGCGGTGTGCGCTTTATTCAGGTGGTATCCGGTCCGACCGACATCAAAGGCGACAGCCGCGATTGGGATGCCCATCAAAACATCGAAGAAAACCACAGCAAGCATTCGCCAGAATCATCGATAAGCCGATCGCCGGTTTGCTGAAGGATTTGAAAGCGAAAGGCTTGCTGGATTCGACGCTGGTGGTGTGGACCTCGGAATTCGGCCGCACCCCGTGGGGCGAAAGCGGCGACGGACGCGACCACAATCCCTGGGGTTACACGCAATGGATGGCCGGCGGCGGCGTCAAGGCCGGCACCACTTACGGTTCGACCGACGAAATCGGCGTGCAGGCGGAAAAAGGCAAGGAAGTCGATACCTATGACCTGCATGCCACTGTGCTGAATCAGATGGGCCTGGATCACTTGAAATTGATCTATAAATACCAGGGCCGTTCGGAGCGTCCTACGGTTGTTTACGGCAAGGTTATCAAGGAGCTGATTGCATAGGAAGAAACTCTGGTCTATTGACTGGAGATCGATCATAACCCGGAAGCTTTGCTTTCCGGGTTATCCAGTATTCCCCTTATTTTCTGAACATAAACCCTCAACCTGAAGATCTGCTGCAATTGATTGCACACAGAGGGTTCATGGCGGTGTGGAAGCCGCCCTTTTAAGGATCACAATAAAATGCGTAAGACGATTAACCTTTGCGGAATTATTTTCGTGCTGGCAACCGGCATTGTATATGCCGAAGCCGAATTCGATTTCGAAGACGTTGATGGAGGCAATAGATACACAATTCTCATAACCTGCAGGGCAATATTGCCAACAAAGATGCTACATGCAACCATTGCTCTTGCCAAAGAAATGCAGACGAGTTCAAGCTGGTCGAAGGTTTCTTTGAAAAGAGAGGCAATGCCGCTGATGCCGTAACCGATGCCAAACGATATGAGGACATGGCTGACGAAATAGTGAAATTTGTGGAAGCAAATGATTTCGAGGCAGCGTCAAACAAGGCAATTGAAATTTCGAAGTCTTGCGATATGGCTTGTCACGATACTTATAAACCCCTTTAAAACCTAATCCCTTTATTTAAAGAGTACAACTATGAAACGTTTTTTATTGAGTTGCCTGTTGTCCAGCGCAATCACGCTTCCCGCCGTCGCTGCCTTACCGGCAAGGTCATCCGGCCCCGGATTTCCAGACCCAAGCCTCTCTGGCTGGCAAGGCTTTTAATTATTCGCTGAAAGATGCGCTGTAAGAACGGCCCGGTCGTGGTCTATTTCTACCCGTCGGCCTATCACCGGCGGCTGCAATATTCAGGCGCACACCTTTGCGGTGAATCATGACAAATTCACTGCCGCCGGAGCTTCCATTGTCGGCGTGTCTCTTGACAGCATAGACAGGCTCAACGATTTCTCCGCCGATCCTGAGTTTTGCGGGGGTAAAGTCGCGGTTGCTTCCGATGTCGATGGCAATATCGCCAAGTCTTACGATTTGGCGATTAAAGAGGCGGCTGCGGGAAAAAAGGATACGCGCGGCGTTGAAATTACTCACGGTTTTGCCGAGCGCACTACTTTTATCGTGACGCCTGATGGCAAAATTGCCGCCACACTGAGCGGACTTAAACCGGCTGAGAATGTTGAAAAGGCGCTTGAAATCGTGCAACAACTCGCGGCTGACAAGCAGTCAACACAGTAAGCATGCGTTTATTGCGCTTTGCGTCGCAAAAAAGCATCGAAACGATTGCGTTGCCATTGCAGGCGGATTTTGCCTGTCAGAGGCAGCGCAGGCAGCTGTCGCATAGACGCTGGAAACGGAATTCCTTCCTTGTCGTCAGTACCTTCGCACTGATCGCTTCGATGAAGAGTATGGCGGCGGAGGATGGGGCAAAGATCCCTGTACAACGTATCGGCAGTGGCGACCCTGTCATCGGCAAGGCAAAGTCTGACGAAGGACGTTGTCAGGAGTGTCACGGCGCGGATGGTAACAGTAGCGATGCCAGGATTCCCAATCATGCCGGTCAGTATGCCGGTTACCTGATCAAGCAACTGGGCGATTTTCAGTCAGGTGCACGCAAGCACGAGATCATGAGCATCATGGCTGAGGACTTAAGCGTCACCGACATGGCGGATATTGCCGCCTATTTCGCCAGCCAGAAAATCATGCAAGGCGATGGTGCCGGCGATAATCCGCTGGCAAGGAATTTGTTTGTCAACGGCGATCCGGATCGGGACATTCCATCCTGCGTCAGTTGCCACGGCGAAAGCGGCAAGGGCAGGATTATAGCTAACGTGATTTATCCGGTGATTGGCGGCCAGCGCGCGGTTTACTTGCGCTCCCAGTTGGTCAATTGGCGGCTGGGCGACCGCAGCAACAGTCCGGGTGGTGTAATGAACAAAATTGCCAAATTGCTGAGCGATGACGAAATCGATGCGCTGGCCGATTATATTTCCGGGCTGTAGCAAATCGTTTGCCGGATGATGCGCCACAATCCCTTTCGCGGAGTCGTCCAGCGTTCAGGTTAAGGTCGGATAGGCCTGCGCAGCAGGTATTTAATTATGGATATTAAGGGGGGAGAAGAAAGGAAGAGATATTTCCAATTAATTCCTTTCTTCACTATTTATTTTTTCAGAGGGCAACAATGAAGTCTTTGAATTGGCTGTTATATCAAGTTCATCGCTGGGTAGGTGTGGTGCTGGGCTTATTCATGTTTTTCTGGTTTTTTACCGGTCTGGTGATTATGTATTCCACACCGACCACGCAAAATCGCAGTCAGCAACTCGCTCACGCCGAAACGTTGGCCCCCGAAGTCGGCTGGCTGAGCCTGGGTGATGCCTGGGATCGTAGCGCCGAACAACGCAAGGCGGCCGCTGAACGTAAGTCCAAAGCTGTTGAAGCTGCTGGCGGTCGCCCGGCCGCGGCGAGGGTCAGGGCGGCAAAGGTAAAGACGGCGATGTTGCTGTCGGCATCGTCGATGCCCGATTGGTGCGCAGTGCCGGTGAACCCGTGTGGCTGGTAGAGGATAGTCAGGGTCAGCGTTTCGCCTTGTCTGCGATTGACGGTTCACTGCGTGAAACCACGCCGGATCAGGCGCTGAAAATTGCGGAAAACTGGTTTAACGCTGATAGCAGCAGCGGCGTTATCAAGGCCAGTTACCTGGAGACAGTTGAGAAGCCGATTATTCTGCGCAATCAGGATGCCTTGAGTCCCTTCCATCGCATAGCCGTCGGCGAAGATGGCGGCGAGTTGCTGATTTCCTCGCGTACCGGCGAAGTATTGCATGCATCCACGCGTGTGGACCGGGCTTTCTACTGGGCCGGCAACTGGCTGCATTTGTTAAAGCCGTTGGAATCTATAGGCTTGGGTAAAATTCGCAACGATGTACAGCTGTGGTTGGGCTTGTCCGCGACGATAGCGACATTGACCGGTCTGATTATCGGCTGGTTACGCTGGCGCCCCGGTTTCGGCGGCAAGCCCACCTATTCCGAGGGCCGTACCCAACCTTACCGCGAATTCTGGTTTAAATGGCATTTCTGGAGCGGGCTGATCGGCGGTACCGTGGTGCTGTCTTGGGCACTCAGCGGTTTTCTTGATACCAACCCCGGAAAAATATTTTCGCAGGCCAATCCCAGCCGGCAAGAAGTGAACACGCTATTTGGGGAGCGAATTGCCCGAGGCAATGCGTACTGTGGCAGCCGGTTCTGCCGGTTCTACTGGCTACGGCTGTCGACGGTGCGGATATTGTCGAACTTGGCTGGCGACGACTGGGCGGTGATGCCGTGCTGCTGGCTCATACCCGTGACGGACAGCGTCTGCCGCAAACTCTGGACGGTGCCGTTACCGCAGTTCAGTGATAGCATCGCTGCTGGCTGCCGTGGAGCGCGTGGCCGGTAATACCAAAGTGGAAACCCAGGGAGGTTCTGAATGAATACGACAGCTACTACTACCCCAGACACCATCAAAGTTTGGTGGAGAAACCGCTGCCGGTACTGCTGGTACAACTGGCAGATGATACCGGTACTCGTTTTTATCTGGACCCGCAAGACGGAAAACTGCTTGCTAAGCTGGATAGAAGCGGGCGTGTCTTACGCTGGTTATACTCCGGCCTGCATCACTGGGATTTCGGTTGGCTTTATCATCGGCCAATATGGGATGTCTGGATGCTGACCTGGGTATCGTTCGGGCTGGTACTGGGGACCAGTTCGCTGGTGGTTGGTTGGCGGCTTCTGAAGAAAACCTTTGCGCCTAAAAAGCGCGTGGCTTCCCGGCGGCGCACCGGTCGCCGATACGTGGCTGAAATTCATCAACAATAACTGTTTATATGCCAACAGCAAATCAGCAGACATTGCTGCAATACCTACATTTTTCTCCTGAAAAGATAGTCGATCCCTTGCTATTACGGGATTATGGCATGGCATGAAATCTGCTTTATATAATGTGGTTCGCCGATTTCGCGGTCTTAAAACTATGGTGGTTAAAACGCGATTGATGCTGACCAGTTAACCGGAAGCCAGTGAGTTTATCTAAGGGACCACTGGCTTTTTTTGGTCCCATGGCAGTAGCTTGTATATCTATTTTAAAGATATATAAATCTAATAATATCGTTTTATTACAAATAACAATTATCCTAAGATAACTGCCAACGCTGAAGGAGTGGCATGCTCAGCTCTGTTAACCCGATATGATTGCAGTTGTTTAGTAACATCGGTGATTTGATTTCAACCCGGATGATGATCCTGAAAAGGGTTGATCTACCTACTTTTTGAAAAACAAACGAGCACCTTATTATGGATACACTTTTAGACCGCAATCTCACCAGCACCCAAGAGGAAGCATGCCTCGACACTGCTGGCCTTTGATGAATTGCAGTCACGTTCGCTGTCGCTGTCTGTCCGAGCGACAGCTCTGGTTTTTGAGGATCCTGTTTCTCGTCGATTACTGGAACAGATCGAACGTATAGCGCCTAGCGACGCAACCGTTCTTATTATCGGTGAAACAGGAACCGGTAAAGAGCTGGTCGCCCGGCATGTTCATGCACTCAGCAAACGCAGCAATAATGTTTTTGGGGCGTTAAACTGCGCTGCGTTGAGTGAAAACCTGATCGAAAGCGAATTGTTTGGCCATGAAAAAGGTTCGTTTACAGGCGCTTTTACCAGCAAAGATGGCTGGTTTGAAACCGCCAACAAAGGCAGCTTGTTTCTTGATGAAGTGGGTGATTTGCCGTTTGGTATGCAGGCCAAATTGCTGCGCGTGCTACAGGAACGCGAAGTTGTTAAAGTGGGTTCCAGGCAGCCTGTGCCGGTAGATGTCAGAATCATTGCGGCAACCAACGTCAATCTGGAAGAGGCAGTTGCCGCTTCGCATTTTCGGGCCGATTTATATTACCGTTTCAACGTTGCGACTATTCACTTAAGCCCCTTGCGCGAACGACCAGGCGACATTCTGCCTTTGGCAAGACATTTTTTGAAAATTTACGGTGACCGTTTGGGCTATGGCGAAATCAAGTTGTCGCCGGCAACCGAATTGACCTTATTGAATTACGATTGGCCGGGTAATATTCGCGAACTGGAAAATGCCATTCACCGTGCGCTTCTGGTTTGCCCGGGTAATCGTTTACGCCCTGAGGATTTCAAGCTATCCGGCGTTAGAACCTCGGAACACGGACCATCAGTTTCAACCACGTCTTTGGAAAGCGCGTTGCAGCGCCTTTGTGAGCAAGCGCCACCCAAGTTATTTGAGATTTTAGAAGAGACGGTTATTCGAACAGCCTTTGAGTTCTGCGAAGAAAATCAGGTTCAGACAGCGCGTTTGTTGGACATCAGCCGTAATGTACTCAGGCATAAGCTGGGGCTCTATGGCATGCTGCCGAATGCGCAGAAAAAGCTGTCAGACGCATACAGTGATACGGAAATCAGAAGGGAGGGAGGGGCTGGAACAACAGCCACAAAAAGTCTGTACGGATTGACTTAGTTGGACGTTTTGCATATTCAGAACCAATTTGTCATCCATCCTGTCTCAATGCAGCCATTGATACCGGTAAATAGTGCCACGGTGCTAACGATTGCAGCCTGTGGTGACAAAAACAGATTATTTATGAAACTGCCGATTCGTGGTTTCATTGCACGGTGTTGCTGGCCGATCAGGGGCTGGGACCGGATGATGTATTGCAGGAATTGCAACGTCGTTTCGGCTGTCCGGTCTGTAGAAGAGGCGCAACGTAACAAGTAGAGATCTTGCAGTGCAAGGTCTTTAGCAAATAAGGCGTTGCAACGCAACGTCTCTACTGGAGTTTAAAATGGGTTTCAGCGTTACTCACTTACTAGTTGTATTAGGCATCGTCACTGTTGTTTTTGGCACCAAGCGTTTACGCAATGTAGGCGCTGATCTGGGTGGGGCGATCAAAGGTTTTCGCTCGGCCATGACAGAAGCCGACGACTTTACGGATGCAGGAGGTCGATCACCAACAGTAGGCGCTTTAGGTGATGCAGGAACCGTTGCCGAGAAAAACGATAAAGATTAACACTCATGTTTGATGTAGGATTCTCGGAACTTTGTCTGATCGGCCTGGTCAGCTTATTGGTGATAGGTCCTGAAAGATTGCCCAAAGCAGCCAGGCTTGCAGGGTTCTGGTTAGGTAAAACACGCAGTATGGTGGCTTCCGTCAAGGAAGAAATCAAACTCGAACTGCAAGCCGAAGATATGCGCCAGATATTTAAAGAGCATGCGGGCCTGCAAGACGGCAGGCTCTGTTGCGTTGATTTTTTTCGAGTGCAGATTGTCTGTTCCGACTTGGTTTCAGGCAGCCAATGAGTAAAATTGTCCTGCAGCAGATAGATTTTGGCCGTAGCCAGAAACCATCTGACCTTTCTTGATCATGTGCATAAGCTCAATGCCTTGCAAAGTGATTCTGGCAGTACGGAAGGATTTAAGCCCAAGCATCGGGCGAACAATTCGTTTGATGGCTCGGTGATCCTGCTCAATCAGATTATTCAAATACTTGCTTTGACGAACTCCAATATTGACGTTGGGCTCATCATTTAATGCATCAAGGGCAGCGGTATTCGCACCACTCTTGTCGATTGTCATCTTGTCCGGCAAACCGTGTTGTCGGATGGCTTTCTTGTCGCGATAAATGGTCAAAAGGAAATCAACAGTTTGACCTTCCTTATCGACAGCGCGGTAGAGGTATTTCCACTGACCCTTGATCTTGATGTACGTTTCGTCCATCCGCCAGCTCTTGCCGACCGGACGCTTCTTGCCTTTGCTAACGCAACAGAACCTATATATTCAAAATATTTGAATTTACTGGAATGGGTTTTGTTGTCAATAAGCATTCAAAAGTTATAGCTTTCAGCATCTATTTTATCAGTCTACAAGACTAATAAATATTGAAAAACAATGTGATAATGATTAGGTACAGTAAGTCCTGATGCTGTTTATTAGCAACTATATGACGCTGATTGGCATAATGTTGGCTCATTTGCATTTATTGTGGTCTGAAGATACCTTATATTTGCAAATAAACTGGACCGAAAAAACGGATGCAAGTCTTGCGATTTATGTCTTCGGGCCGTTACACCTAGCTTAATGCGATTCTACCCCTAAAAAATTGACCAAATGACAACTAACTTACCAACAGGCTTAGACGAACTCTCTCAGAAACGGATAAAAGATCTTTTAAATTATGTTCATCACCTGGGTTCATTAAATCAAAGGCCCTTTTTTAAGGTTGAAGATTACAAGCAGGTAATGATTAGTGAACATCACACAAAGGGAAAAGTGGGGGTTCAGCATAATATTATTGATAACGAAGGTGAGTCCATTTGGCTGCGTATTGATCGTTTGATACGTAATCCACCGCCGCAGCCAAACCAGCTGATCGAGGCTTGGATTACAATCAAGAATGATCCAGATAGCCCCGTAATTGTTCAAGACAAAATCATGAAAACGATGTGGCGAAAAGAGGCGGAAGATTTACTCGCTTCGTCTTCTATCAGTGAAAGCGATATCAGCGATAATTTGACTGATATTAAATTTAAGGATGTTATTTTAACCTTAGATAACCAACCCGAAATAAAGGCATCAATAGATAGCTACATTAATGAACAGTGGGCGCTTTGGTCGTCTGAAGAAAAACCAAGAAGAGAAACGATTAAAATTTATGATGCTCTATTCGGGCTTCAACAGGTTATCGAAACACAAGGTGAGGATCAGCCCTTAGAATTAATCTGGGGATTGGGTGTCAGTCGCTGGCTATGTGAAGGTTATGGTATCGATCATCCGTTGCTTGAGAAACCCGTTGAGATAGAGTTCGATAGTAAAGATGGCGCCATTTTAATCAGACCCAGAAATGTTGAGCCTGCATTAGCCGTTAATGCCTATTTTGCTCTGGGCAATCCAGGCGTTGACGCCTTGACAAAATATACCAAGCGTTATTATGCCGAGTTATCTGAAGATATCGAATTTTCACCTTACACTCATGAAAGCTTTGAGCAGGTATTAAAGCAGGCGGTCATCTATTTAAGTAAAAATGCCGTATATTGGCCGGATGTTAATCCTGATCAGGAAAACAGAGAGCCGCCACAAATCAGTGAAACACTGCAAGTAACCGATAGCTGGTGTATTTATGCAAGACCGCGCAGCATAACAAGTTTTATCCAGGATATTGAACGTTTTCAGATTATTTTTGACGGCAATGAAGCGATTGAGTTACCGGCACCGGCACACCGTCTGGTTTCCGAGTTGTCCGATAAAAAACCGGTTTTATTAAATTCCGGGCTGTCATCAGAAGGCGGTGAAGCTTCAGAAGAATTACCTGATGAGATGCAACTGTTCTTCCCCAAACCCTACAATGATGCTCAAGTTGAGATAATCAAGCGTCTGGATGTCAGTGACGGTGTTGTCGTTCAGGGTCCTCCAGGAACGGGTAAAACACATACCATCGCCAATATTATTTGTCATTATCTGGCGACCGGACGTAGTGTTTTGGTGACATCAAAAGGCGAAGCAGCCCTGACGGTTTTGCAAAAACAAATTCCTAAAGAACTACAGGAATTAACCATTAGTTTATTGACTAATGAACGAGAAGGTTTCAAGCAACTGGAAGGCGCTGTTCAATTATTGGCTAGCCTGATCAGTCAAACCAATATCCAGGATTTATCGCGCGAAGCCGAAAGTCATGACAGCAGAGCTAGGCAATTAAAACAAGCAATTCAAAACATTGATGCTGAAATACAAGCCTGGGGCTTAAAACAGTTACAACCCATAGCAAAAGAATTGTCAGGCTCTACGGCCGCCATGACGGCGATGGAGTTAGCTGAGCAGGTCATGGCCGACCAGAAAGATCATACCTGGCTGACGGATACGTTGGGCTTGTCAGAAGAATTTAATCCGCAATTTACCGATGCCGACATTGCTGAAATCAGAGCGGCAAGGCAGCTATTGGGAAAAGCTATTGTCTATATCGGCAAGACTGTTCCAGTCGTAGAGGACTTGCCTGACTCAGCATTGATGGCTGCTATTCATGAGGATTTGGCTGCTTCTTTGAAGCTTTCAGAAGATGCAAAATTTGAAAATATACCACTCCTGGCTGCATCGCTTGAGAATTCAGTCGAGCGTGCCAAAGCGTTAATTAAGCCCTTAGCCATCATGGCCGACTTTTTGGACCGGCTTAATGAGACTGAATGGCTTAGAAAACTCTTTAATGCCTGGGTTGGGGTTCACGGTGATGATGAATACATTCATATGTTTCAGGAATTGATTCATCCGTTACCGGGGTTGATCGAAAAAAGAGCCTTTTATGTCAAGACCCTGGTTGAGATTGAGGATCCGGGACCCTACAAAAATGAAATAGACGAAGCGCTGACCAATCTGTCAGGAGGCAATAGCGCCTTCGGGCTTTTCGGATTTGGCCACAAAGAAGAAAAGGCCTTGCTGGCGCGCGTGAAAATCGATGGAGAGCATCCCAGATCACCTGATCAGTGGGAAATTGTAAGAAACTATATGCAGTTTCAGGATGATGTAAAAAAATACATGATCAAATGGAATCATATAGGCGACGAATTATCGTTGCCCAAATTAAGCTATGAATACGGTTCAAACGTTAAAGCCCTGCAAGCCACCTATAAAGATATTAGCGATGCCAGAAACATTGCCGAAAACACCTGGATTTCAGTCAAAAATGAATTATGTGAGCTGTTTCCGCATGGCCTGAGTACCGATGACTTGCTTTTCAAACGCAATGAAATTGATAGAACCATCAAGGCCATCGAGCTTAATACCTCCCGCATAACGTTGGGTGCACAGCGTCTGAAACTGGATGATGTGGTCAACAAACTGAAGCACTCAGACTCTCCAATCGCAGATGAGATGCTGTCGTTTATTAACAGTGGTATTGGCAATATTAGTTATACCTCCGATCAGGTGATCAAAACATGGCAGGATTTTATCGCTGAACTAAACCGTTTGAAAACGTTGGTGACACCGATGAATACGGTGCTGAGAATCGCTGACAAGATTGCCCATTCAGGCGCTGAACAATGGGCAAAAGCCCTGCTGGAAACACCTGTAACAGAGGTGCAGGACCCACTGACGCCTTCAACCTGGTTTGATACCTGGCAATGGAAAAGGCGTTCCGAATACCTGAAAACTATTGATGGCCGCAAAGAACTGGCGGTGCTGGCAGAAAAACGCGTGTTACTGGATCAGGATTTAAAACGTGCTTTTTCAGATCTGGTCAAGGTTAAAACCTTTATCGGCTTGCACTTAAACATGACCGAGCGCGTTCAGGGCGCTTTGATGCGCTTTGTCTCGGCTATCGGCAAAATCGGCAAGGGCACGGGAAAACGGGCACCCCGTCATAAAAGAGATGCTTATCGGGCCATGCAGGATTGTTATGTCGGCGTACCTTGCTGGATTATGCCCACCTGGCGTATCAGTGAAAGTCTGCCGTCTGAATTCGGTACCTTTGATCTGGTCATTATTGATGAAGCATCACAATCCGACATTACCGCCTTACCGGCTATTTTACGGGCGAAAAAATTGTTAATTGTCGGTGATGACAAGCAGGTGAGTCCTACCGCCGGATTTATTGCGGAAGAAAAGATGCTGCAATTGAAGCATAATTTTTTAAGGGATCAGCCTTTATCAGAACTACTCTTGCCCGGTGTTTCCATTTATGATTTGGCGAATGCCTCGTTTCCAACTCAGCGCATCCTGTTAAACGAGCATTTCCGCTGTGTGGAACCGATTATCCGCTTCAGCATGCAGTTCTATAATGAAGCGCTGATTCCGCTCAGGTTACCCAAGTCATCGGAACGCCTGGATCCGCCCCTGATTGATGTTTATGTACCCGATGGAATGCGCGATGAACATAGCAAAGTCAATGCGCTGGAAGTGGAGGCCATTGTTGAGGAAATCAAAAAAATTGTTGCAGATCCGGCTATGGCAGGTCGCAGCATTGGTGTCGTTTCCTTGATCGGTGCGCAACAAGCCAAAGCCATTCAAGAAAAGTTGTTGTTTGATCTGGGTGAAGATAAATATCAGGCCCACGATATTGCCTGTGGCGATGCGACAACCTTTCAGGGCAAGGAAAAGGATATTGTGTTTCTTTCCATGGTTGTCGGAGAAGGGCAGGGCGCAACAATGACCAAGCGTGAAGATGAGCAGCGCTTTAATGTAGCGTTGTCCAGGGCAAGAGATCGCATGTATCTTTATCGGAGTATTGAAGCCCAGCATCTGAAAAACAGCAACGATCTCAAATTTAAGGTATTGCATCATTTTGCCAATCCAATGCCTGTTCAAATCCAAACCAATAACCCGATCGAGTTATGCGAATCCTTCTTTGAAAGGGATGTATTCAGCAAATTAACAGCATTGGGCTATAACGTTACGCCGCAAGTAAAAGTAGGACCGTTTTCCATTGATATGGTGATAGAGGGCGATCAGGACAGACGACTTGCTGTTGAACTGGATGGCGACAAATACCATCCTGCTGAAAAATGGATGGAAGATTGGTCACGACAACGGACTATGGAACGCGTGGGCTGGAAGTTTTGGCGATGCTGGGGTTCCAGTTACACGCTAGACCCGGATGCTTGTATGAATGACTTGATTACCACATTAAAAGCCATGCAGATTCATCCGTCAGATAGCAAGGCACGATTGAATGTTTTTACTGAGCATCGTGTTTATAAAGCTATAAATAAAGGTTCACTTCAGAAAGAAATGGAAGAGGGTGTGTCGCAAAGTTTTTCGAAATCAGAGACAACGCGCGGTTTTTAGCAATTGAAAAGCCGATGATTAGTTTTAAAAGTGCACATTTTCCAAAGGATGTCATTCTGTACGCTGTATTTTTCTATGTCCGTTATAGTGTCTCTTATCGTGACCTAGAAGAAATCATGGAGGAACGTGTATCCGAGGAAAACATGCCCGCTTATAATCAGTTTATGGCTTTAGCAGGAGAACTGTGTCCGCAGATAAGTGCGGCTTTACACTTTATGAATATTTGCGACAGAACCAAAAAAAGCCCTAGTATCGTTCATTTTACACTGCAAACGGCCTTTTGCTTAGGACAACCTCTAATCTTCGCGAATTGCGGCTTGTATTTTTCAGAATCCATGGCTAATGAGTAATAAGTTATTATCACAGAATAAGCTGGGCAGAGCGGCCTATACGCGCCTCTGGCTGGCATTCATGGTGCTGTCGGCGATGCTCTTCTTGTCCGCCGGGACGGTACGATATTGGGAAGCGTGGGTCTACTTGACGATCATGCTCATTACCGTATCGTTTATGCTGCGGTATATGCTCAAGAACAGCCCGCGTTTGCTGGAACGACGCATGCGGATGCGCGAGAAAGAACCGCAGCAGCGATGGATTATAGGCTTTGCTTGGCTTTGGTTCGTAGTCACCTTCCTGGCTCCGGGCATTGATCATCGCTTTGAAGGGTCCGATGTTCCCACTTTCGTGGTCGTCATCGCGGATATCATTGTCCTGATAGGGTACGGCGTGAATTATTGGGTGTTCAGAGAGAATCCCTATGCGTCCCGAGTCATCGAGGTGGAGCCGGATCAGTACGTGATATCCACCGGGCCTTACGCCGTGGTACGTCATCCGATGTATTTCGGCGGATTGATGATATACCTGGCGACACCGTTGGCTTTGGGCTCGTATTGGGCACTATTGCCCGCAGTGTTCATCATTCCAATCCTGGTTGCGAGAATTCGGAACGAAGAAAGCGTACTGGCGAGGGATCTCAATGGGTATCGGAATTACATTCGAAGCACCCGCTATCGCCTCTTTCCCGGGATTTGGTAACTTTCGCCTGTCAATGCATAATCAACTCACTTGCCTTTCCTGCAACTTTCGAATGCAGGTCAAGTGATTAAAGAGTTCGGCGATAGCCCCGGAAATGCTCTCGACCAACCGCAATGGATGCCATCTGGTCGCACACCATTTCATTGCCACTGTGACGGGTAAGGGGCGAACTCAGTCTTTCGCGAATGCCGCAGTTCTGCCAATATCGGTCAGTCAGTGAAAGGTCGGTAGGCTTTACGAATTGTTTACATGTATATAAAAGCCGCCGACTTTTCGAGTTAGTTCATATAGGTATTTCTGCATATTGTGTATTCTGTTCGAAATATGTACTGTTGCTCCATGGGTGGCGAGATGGATTAGCAATTTTTGACCTGATAATGGATGAGTATTTTCGGACACTTTTGGACAGTCAAAAAGAATCGAAAAATCAAATCATTAAAAGACTGGTCTCAGCCAGTAACTGGACGGTTGCGAATTACACTCAAAACCGACTAGTTCCAATTAAAAAAACCAGTCTCTTCAGCTTGGCCTCTTTATTGGAGCGCTTTACATTGGATTAAATAAGGAACCTACATGAATCTATCAAAAATAATAATCGGCTCTTGTGCCGCATTCTTGTTGTCGGCCTGCTCTACACGAGTAACCGATTTCACTATTATATCGTCAAAAAATATTGACCTTTCGCATGGCGCCGCCTTCAACCGCGCCCCGGCGCGTGTAAAAGGAGAGGATAGAAAAAGCATATTTATTATTTTCCGAACAGGCGAGCCTAACGCCAAGGAAGCTATGGATAAGGCCATTGAAAGCACTCCCGGTGCAGTTGGGTTACTGGATGGTGTAATCATTAAGCACGAGTGGTATGTCCCCGGTATTTATGGCGAGTTCTGGTATGAGGTTGAGGGTACGCCGTTGATTGATCCCGCGCTTTTGAAGAGTAATAAATGAAATCAATAATAGTGTAAATTATTCCACCGGAGGGCGTGACAGCACAGCATCAAGGCATGGGCTTAGAGGCATGCTGTTTTGGCTTTTGACGGTTGTCATTGATTACATTATGGATGGCGTGGTTGCGGCTAATATGGCTGCTGGTAGGAGTTTGGATAATTCTAATTATGCAAATTTGCATAATAACGATGTATCAAGATCCGAAGCCGCCAAACTGCTCAATGTTTCAGAGCGAACTATAAAAAATTAAATGAAACTCAATAGGCCGGGTAACACCGGCTTTTTTGTGCCTGAAATTCTGGCAAGCAATGCGGCGATATTGGGCAGTTCCGCAACCGTTGCCGGTAACTTAAAACAGGCTTAACAAAACGAAATCAAACCTAGTGTTGACTTATTGGTGACTCAAAATAAAAAAGGCCTAGGTGAAAAACACCTAAGCCTTTGAATTCTTTGGAGCTGGCGATGGGGATCGAACCCGCGACCGGCTGATTACAAATTATGTAATTCAATAATATGCCTTTGTTTTTATTGATATTTATAAGTCGAGTTTTGCGTGATTTGCATAACCAGTCATCACGAAGCACAACCGTACCACGCATTTTTCACTCAAAAATACGCAGGCCTTGTGCCGCCTCCAGATCAGATTATCGTTATCAACACAGTTTATAAAACAAAACAGCTGGCTCTGTTTACAGACTGTTCAGGGAAATGATGGACATTCCAACTTGATGAGTAATGCGCACTGGCAATGTAGTTATCTTACGTAGCCTACAACCGATATAAAGTGGCAGATAGAGCCCGACAGAACAAAAAGATGCCAAATCCCATGAGCATGGCGAAGTTTATTCAGGTCGTCTAGCACATAAAATATAATCCCAATAGTATAAGCAATACCGCCTATTGTCAGCCACATCATACCAGCCAGCTGAATAGCTGCTTTAAGATGGTCATATTCCAGCGTACAGATCCACCCCATTAATAGATAAATGGCTATTTGCAGCACCTCAATACGTCTCGGGCAAAAGCTATCAAGCAGCATCCCAAGAACAGCAAGTCCCCAGACAATGCTCAACATAAGGGGGCCATTGCCATCGCCCAGCGACACTAACATATAAGGTGTGTAGGTGCCTGCGATCAGCAGGTAAATCGAAAGGTGATCCAGCTTTTGAAAGATTTTCTTAAGTTCGGGAGGATGAAAGCTATGGTACAGTGTGGATATGGTATAGAGCACGACCAGCATAAGCCCGAAGATCGTGAAGCTTATGATGATTACTGGGTCTTTCTGCTGGATGCCAATGGTCAGTAATGAGCCAAATCCCATTAACGCCAAGACGGCACCTACCAAATGGGTGATGCTGTTGAATTTCTCACTGTAGTACATAGCTTCTTGCTTGTCGCTTTATCCTGAAGATATTCATTGACAGGGGAGGGAATGACCCAAACAATCTCATTAATCCCATCCTATATTGCTTGGAATGTTACTATTTTTCGCCCCGAAAATTTAGGGCATTCATTAACTGGCATTTAATTTTTCAACCAAATCAAGTCGATCAACAGTACATATTTCGAACTGAATACACAATATGTAAGGATACCTACAGGTACTAACTCAAAAAATCGGCGGCTTTTATATGCATGTAAACTTTTTCGTAAAGTTTACCGACCTCTCAATAACCGCTGTTGGCCTGTAATGCCAGTTGGTTCGGCTAGAATCGAATGCCTGTAAAGCAGCGTCCAGTATTGACCACTTTCAGCGCCGTTTTTTCCTGCCAATAAAAAAAGCGTACGCATTAAAAACAATAATATAGTGATTAACAGCTGGCAAACTTTGACGCTCTTTTATTGTAAAGTTGGCAAATTTTCAACGCTTCTTGACAGTCCAAGGATATAGAGTCAGACTGACATCGTGATTCCAAATAGCAACTAACAAAGAATATGATAGTTCATCAGTGAGAGCCAGATTCTTCCGGCTGGAAGAACTTGTACACCGCCTCAGTTTTGGTTCCACGATTTTTGCTGACATCCACCCCCGCTTTTCTGAGGCATGAGCGGAATGCTTGATTATGAGTATCGCACTTATCAGCATCTTTAACTTTGACCGACACTTCATAAACCATTTCGGCGCGATCTCCTTTTTCCATAATCCACGATTCAAATTCAATCTGACTTTTATCTCCGAGTTTGTCGCAAAAACTATTGTCGAGACTCTTCTGATAGCTGCGGATGTGACCCATCTGAACAAGCTGAGAGGAATCCCACTTCAAATCCTTAGCCTTCAAAAACTCTTTCTGTGTTTGAGAAGGCCGTAATTCCGTGGGGTGAGGACCTGCAGATTCAGTATCGTACTGACAGGATCTCATGCTCGTAGTTTCGGAGACATAGTCTATTTGACAGACCGCCCCTATAATATCACCACTGCCAGAACGGTTCTTGATCGTGAATTTTCTGTCTGATTTTTTCCAGCGTAGGATTGCGTCTTCTTTAAAAGTCAGCGATTTTGTATCGTAAAAAGAAATTTCATCAGTCGGTTTTTTTTTGTGATATTCATCTTGAGATTCTGGCAATATAGGATCGACTTTCCATTTTCTTTGAAGTGTTTTGAATTCCTCTCCGGTAACCAACTGCTTTAGCTCGCAAGCAGCCTTCGCCATAGCGACTGCTGGCATACCCAATCCCCAGACTGTGGTAATAATTACCAATACACATAACTTCTTAAAAGTCATAGAACCTCCCAGGTTAGTTATTAAGGTTGCATTTATAGAGAAGTGCATTCGTAATCGATACAGTAAAAGGGCGAGCGGATTTGCGAATGAATGCACCTGTGCAAAACGGCTTTCAATTTTTCCACTATTCAGCACCGTTTTCTAGTCAAGAAAAACAGCGTATACATTAAAAACAATAATATATTGATTAACAACTGGCAAACTTTAACACTCTTTTAGTGTAAAACTGGCAAATTTTCCACGCTTTTTGACACGTCTGTGTTCGCTAACGTACAGATGGCCTTCAATTTTACGTGTATAAATAAAACTCAATGTTGGGAAACGCTATGTTTTGGTCATGGTTACAAAATCATGAGGAGACACTCATGGTTAAGTCTGTGATTTAGCGAAACTTCCAAAATTTCTGGGGTTTGGGGTTAGACAACCCGGGTTAAAGAAACTGTCTAACAAAACTTAAAACAAAAGGTTACTACTATGAAAACTAAAGAGATTATTGCTATTGGTTTAGTTACTTTGGCGTTATTGGCTGGATTGGCTGGCTGCAACAAAGAAAAGGAATCCACCTCTACCTCTACTTCCACCAAAAGCTATACAACAACACCAGCTCCGGCTCAAGAACCAACTACAACCAAAACTCAGGAATCGACCTCTACCACTACAACCGATACAAAAAAGTAAATAATATACGATTTGCCGAGTTCCCGATCCCCTGATTGGGAACTGTATTGTGCAAGCATCAGGCCCCGATGGTTTCGTACATTTTCAACAAATCAAATAACTCTGGCGACTACAAATCACGGGATGAAGGCCAAAAAGTACAGTTCAGCGTAACGCAAGGCCAAAAAGCCTCGTAAGCTGAAAACGTAACGGTCATCTAAGAAGCGGTTTAAAAACCTAAACGATCGGTTAAGCTGCGACATTTTCGGCCAAGGAGGGCTGGCTGTTGCGTTTGACAAATTAAACCGACGAGCAATGGCAGCTATTATGTCCAGTACTGGAAATTGCACGTGATCTCCAAAAAAAGGTAGACCGCGAAACTATCCGCTTCGCGAAATCGTTAATGGAATTCTCTATATCACCAAGACGGGTTGCCAATGGCGGATGCTGCCGTCGGATTCTGGCCTTGGAGTTCAGTTTATGGGTACTTCTTTTACGAGGAATTTGTTAGGTTTTTAAACAGATTCTTAGCAATTTACTGCATAAAATAAATCAGGAAATTAAATATGACTACAGTTTTGCGAATTTTACTGATTAGTGATGACCAATATTGTCTGGGCTTGTTGAAGGGGTATTGTCATGCGCGTAACTATGAAATTTCACAGATTGCAGCCAACACTGAATCAATTAGTAAAATGATTGATATGCAGCCAGATATAATTATTCTGACGCTGCATTCGATTCAAAATCAACTAAAAACAAGTGATTTGGAATTAATTAGGGAAATAAGCGTTAAACATGTAATCCCTGTCTGTTGTTTAGGTAAAATTAATAATGTTTCTGGACTAGATCGGAAAATAGAATCCTGGGTTGATGTGTTTTTAGATGATCCACTTGATATTAGCCAACTCGATAACTTCCTGCGTAGCAGATTTAGCCGCCATGATCACCTTATTCAAGAAAAAAGAAGTAGTGACAGACGTGTGAATAGTGAACGCAGACGCTCATTTCATCAAAATTCAGGTTCCCACAATAAACAATTAGATGAGAATAGGTTGCCCCAAAATAATAACGACGATTATTTTGTGGCAGGACCTTTTCAAATTGATCAACGTGCAAAGCGTGTTCTGTTAAACGGAAAATCTGTTGATTTGACGCGTAAAGAATTCGAGCTTTTTGAATTATTGGCAACTGATGTTGATCGTGTATTTGTGGCTGAAGAAATCATCGAACATCTCTGGCCCGTAAATAATCGGGCAACTAAATCAGATCTTTATCAATACATGCACTTATTGAGAAAAAAAATTGAAGACGACCTGAATAATCCGCAATGGATTTTAACCATTAAAGGTTTTGGCTACAGACTTAATGTGGCTACGCCGCCTAAAGTAAGGGTTATAGGGAAATTCAATTCTGTGCCTAACATTGTAAAAAAGCGTCCAAATTTAACACTTTCGGCGTCAGTTTTTCCAGTCAAGAAAAATAGAGTATCTATTTAAAACAATAAGATAGTGATTAACAACTGGCAAATTTTCCACTCTCTTTTGCAGTTAGAACTGTCGCAATAGTCGCAACTGTCACTGTCGTAAATCTACTGGAACACAAACTGGCGAGGTTACTGATCACGGTTTATATACTAATGAAACTGACTATGAAAGCTCAAGCTCTTGATACGGAGCACGCCAAGGGTTACAGCAGATCAATTAAGTGACTGGCTTGATTTCAACTGGGGAGGGCGGCATGACAGTATCCGTACTGATCCAGGAAAATTGAATCAGGAAGATTGCAGCTGCGATGACTGTGATATTTAAAATATTAGCCGATCAAAAATTCGATGTTGAATAGAAAGTTATCGGCGATTAGCTGTATCCAAAACTACAGTAGAAACTACAGTGGTTCATAATTCTTCATACTATTTTAAACGATTTTACACGACATCTGATGCCTGATAACCTGCTCATTGTTAGAAAAGTAAGCGGCGATGATGCAGGCATTTTGCCATGCTTCACAGCTAGGCGGCTCCGTCCAGCTGTTTCGAGAGCCATCGCTTATAGACCATACCAACAATGCCAACCCGACAAGTTCGGACGCCAGTAATTGACTGAGCACCTGATGACTAGCTTCGGGTAAACTAAGTAAGGCCGACAATAAATACAGTGTTCATTGATATGGATCTAAGCTGATAAAGTCTCCCAACGTTGCTGGGCGGCGAGACGAACTTCTTCTTCGGCATCGTCCAGCATTTGTTGTAGTAAATCCGGCTTTGCCCGCAACGCCACGTCGTAACGCACCGTCCAGTCATAGTCCTTGCTCATCATTTCCAGATCGTCAGCATTCATACGTTGGGCGACGATGCGGCGGATGCCGACTTCTGCGTCATCGGACATCAACCCCAGGCTGACGCAGGGGATACGTTCTGCCACCGTGCGCCGCACCTCATTATCAGGATCGTTTACCAAACGGAACAAACGGCCTGTCGGCAAGCGTTTGGCGACATAGACGCGTACCAGATAATCTGTATCCTCGGCCATTAGCTCCAATTGTTGCTCCGGTAATCGATCAGTCACAGTTATTCTGACTTCCCTATCCGTGTCGTTGCACAACTCCAGCAACCATTCTTGCGGCACCCGGTAGGCCAATACGCGCCGTACTGCTTCGTCAGGATCGGTCAGCAAAGGCCGTAAATGATGGACAGGTAAATAACGGGCGGCGATAGCGCGCCGTTCCCAAAAACTGTCCTGAGTGTAATCGGCGGCGTATTCTGGATGGGCACGGAAAAACCGGTCGATTTGCCGGCCGCTTTCCGCAACTACACAACAGTCACCGGGTTTACAACTGCCAATTGCCAGTAGGGTGTCGCGGTAGTTGCATTGGCTACAGTTGGCCAACGGGGTTAAATCATCTTCGGTGCCCAACTTGCAGCATCGTCAGGCCGACTCCGTCAAGGCAGGCAGCAACTGCGGGGTGATTTGCGCCAGCCAGGTTTTAATCCGCTCCTCGGTTAAGTATGGCTGCGTACGCTGATCCAGTACCAGGCCGACAAACTGGTTATCGATTATCGAATCGGAGTGTTCGAACTGATAACCCTCGGTGCTCCAAGGGCCGATGATGTCGGCGCCGTAACCGTAAAACACCCGATAAAGCTGAATCAATGAACTGGCGAATCGCGAGGCGTAACGTTCTTGATTTCCCAGTCCGAACAAGGCCACCCGTTTACCGGATCAGATCGACATCATCGAGATAAGGCACGAACTCTTGCCAATTGCTTTCCATGCAACCGACCGCCAGTCCCGGCAAATCACCGACGCCATAACTCGGTGTGCCGAGTATCAACGCATCATACTGCAACAATTCGGCCAGATTGGTACGGTTGATGTTTTTGGGCTTGTCGGCCAGTTCTTCGCCCAATAAGCTGAAAATCTTTTTAGCTACCAAGCGGGTGCTACCGGTATCGGTTCCGAAAAAAATGCCTATTTTGCTCATATATCACCTGTGCTCCAGATTGCGGGACAAATTGCCGTTACTGCAACATAAGCAAATTTCGCACCAGCTTCAGGTGAAATATTTTTTGTTGAATATTAGATAGATAGCTTAGCCGTACCTAAAAACGGTTCAGGGTGGATGCAAACATACCGACAATGACAGCATAAACTGGGAGATTTGCGACAATTAGGGACCGACGTACGAAACGGAATGTAAGTTCCAGGGTGTGTTTGACTAAAATTACGAAACGTCAATTTGGAATCCGAAAACTGATTTATATAGGAAGCAGTTCCTCTGGCTGCGGCAGCGAGTAAAAATCCATACCCTGTTGCTCTTCAAAGGGATTCTGCAATAGCATCAACAAACGATAAAATTCGGTTAAATCACCTTGCTCTGCGGAATTAACGGACTTGCGTAATAAATGGCTGCGCAGCACATAACAAGGGTTGACTTGGTTCATCAGGGTTCGGCGCTCGTGAACAGGCGTTTTTTCCAAACTTAACCGATCCCGATAACTGGCCAGCCAACCTGTCAGTATGGCTGGTTCAGTAGTCAACGCACAGAGTTCCTGGTTTTTCCCCTGTGCGTCGAATTCGGCAAGACGACGAAAAAATAATGCGTAATCGATTTTGCCATGTCGTAGTGTTTCTAACAAGGCATCCACCAGTCCGGTATCGTCAGGGTTTTGAGTCTGTAATCCCAGTTTTAAACGCATGCGTAGTAGATAATGCTGATGATAGTTTTGCCGATATAAACGTAACAATTTGGCCGGGATGATCCGCGCAGGTAAAAGGGATGAAAATGCTTCAGCCAGCGCCAAACAATTCCATCGACCTATCTCACACTGCTGGTCAAACTGATAACGACTCAAGTCATCGCTGGGGTTCGGCGAGAACTCTGGATCATAGGTTTCCATAAAACCAAACGGACCGAAATCCAGGGTATCTCCGTGCACAGTCATATTATCGGTATTGATAACACCATGGGCAAAACCCACACTCTGCCATCCGGCCAGCAAGCGTGCGCTCCGTTCAACAATGGTTTCCAGTAGCCGCAACGGGCGTAGCGCGACCGGTTCATTCAACAATTCAGGAAAAAGCTGCTCGATAACAAACTCGGCCAGTATTTTCACGTTCTCAAGATCGCCTCTATGATGAAAATACTCAAAATGCCCGAAACGAATATGCGATCGAGCCATTCTGACCAAAATCGCGCCGGTTGTAATGTGTTCCCGCCGGACTTCTGTACTGCTCCCCAAAAGACAGAGTGCACGAGTGCTGGGAATGCCCAATCCGGCTAAAGCTTCGCCCCCCAGATATTCCCGAATCGCTGAACCTAGCGGACAACGACCATCAAGTGTTCGGGAATAAGGGGTTATACCGGCTCCTTTTAATTGGATTTCGTATCGATTGCCGTTACTGTCCTGTACCTCGCCTAACAAAATGACTCGGCCATCACCCAATTGCGAAGTAAAAATGCCGAATTGATGCCCCGCATAAACGCTTGCAATTGGACTTATTTCTGGCAATAAGTCATTGCCGTTAAAACAGCGTAGCGTAGCCTCATTAGTCAATTGCTCTACTGACAATCCCAGTAATTGCGCTGCGTATGGATTGCAATGTACAAAATAGGGATTATCCAACGGTGTCGGTTGTACTGACCGATAAAAGCAGTCCGGCAATTGCAGCCAAGGATTACTCCACGACAGGTTCTTCATCGCAAAATCATAATTGTTATATTTAGTATTCATTTACGAAGTCATCCTTACGGTTACTCTTCTAATCTGGAAGTTTTACTGGCTGTTTGATGGGATAACCTTGCGGAAAGTTAAGTTAATCCGTTCTTGAGTCACATTTTTATCGATGGGAACGCTATGTAGCCAGTACTGTTGAAAATCGGGTTGCATAATCAGTAAAGTACCGCTGCGTAATAATATCCGGCCGGTTTCCGACGTTTTTTTATGCCGAAAGCAAAACTGCCGTTCCACGCCAAAGGTCAACGAGGCAATAAAGGGTTGCTCGCCCAGTTCCGGTTCATTATCCGCATGCCAACCGACATAGTCTTCGCCGTTTCGATACAAATTAACCAGTACTGAGTTAAAGGGAAAATTTAAGAACGCCTCAACTTTTTCCCTAATGCCGGATAGCAGAGGTGTCCATGATCGGGTATACAGCAGATTGTTACTATAGCTATAGTGAATCCCCGGATCGGCATGCCAAGTCTGTAATCTGGGCAAGATAAATTGCCGTCCGGCGACGGTATAACGATTATCCGGCCAATTCTGTTCTTGCAATAAGCGCTGATAGAGACAATCGCTTTCGGCAGCATCGTAAAATTCTTCAATAATCTCCAGTTCAGGGCAGGGAGTCATCCGGTAAGTTACGCTTGCTGTTGTATTTTAATGTGCGCAACAAGCGCACTGTCCATTCTTCACAATTATATTGAAAAGATGTCTATGAATCACGCAGTTCACATTACAGCTGAATGGCGCTGTCCCAATTCTTCTCACGGGGAGTTGATGTCTCCTTCGCACTACACATTATCAGTGGATGGATAGCTTATTACGGCCGTTACTGTCGTTCAGCGCTATATGCTATGTGTCGCCACGTAAACAGTGCGTTGGTGAGGTGGGCAAGACGTAAGTTTAAATCCCTCCGTTGACATAAAATCAGGGCAGCGCGGTTTCTGGAGAGAATGGCTGATCAATGTCCAAACTTGTTCGCCCACTGGCGAGCGGGAATGACAGGAGCGTTTGCCTGATGGGAGCGGTATGAATTGAGAGGTTCACGTACCGTTCTGCGAGAGGCTGCGGGGGAAGTTCCCGCGGTCTACTCACCTATTGGACGCTTTTTTACATACCCAGCCCTCGGCGGCTGCCATCAGGCTTGGGGATTTCCACGCGTCTAACCGGTTTGGGGCGGTAGCGGCCGGCTTCCAATTTCTCGCTCAATATAATGCTTAACGTTAGCTGCGCTTTCCAACTTGGCGAATAGCAAATCTATCGTAGGCGTGGATATCGCCGGCTCTGTATGCGGATCATGACTATAGGTGTTGAAGGCATCTTCTAGAGCTTGAGCTACCTTGCTGACTTTGGCAAAACCAAAGGTTGCGCCCGAACCAATTAGTCCGTGGACTTTGCGATTCAGTTCATAGAGAGTTTGCTCAGTGGGCTGCAATCTGAATTGCTGCCAATCGGCTTTAATCGCCGCTATTTTATTCGGCAGCTCTCGGGCATAAGCCAAGTGCATGACTTCAAGTTGTTGACTAAGCTGTTGCTGTTTTTCATTCATCACAGCTGCTCAAGATGGCTTTCACATCATTTGCCAAGGCCATGGGGTCGAACGGTTTGGGTATAACCGCCACAGCACCCAAATCAAGGTAGTGCCGCACTTCGCTGGCCTGTACTTTGGCAGTCATAAATACGACTGGTGTTGCAGCACATTCAGGCAACTGGCGTAAAGCCTGATAAGTCTGTATGCCATCCATGTCCGGCATCATCACGTCCAGCAAAATAATATCCGGCGCAAAATCGGCAACGGTTTGCAATGCCTCCATGCCGGAACCGCAAATCGCTACTTCAAAGCCGCCAACGGTTTCCAAGGCTATTTGGGCGATGACTTGAATATCATGCTCATCTTCCACATAAAGAATTTTTGTCATCAATTAAAACTCATTGCGATCATCAAATTTCAGATTGTTATAGTCAGGAAACGAGAAAAAGATTCTATGCAGGTTTTTGTGGTGCAGATTAAGTTCGACGGCTTATTTTCGCCTACTTTTAAGTATAGATTCTATTTTATTCATCAGCTCTTCGTTACTGGTCTTTGATTTTATAAAGTTGGCCAAAACGTGTTGACTATCAACTATTTCAATTTCACTGGCAGAAAAGATAACTACGGGAATGGCTTTGTCCCGATTCGCTAATAATGGCAACAAGGTCTCACCCGAGCCATCGGGCAACTCCATGTCCAGAATAACTAAATCATAGTCTTGCTGCAATTTTTCCCTGGCGGCAGCCAGATCCATTGCGACATCGATTTCCGCTGTATTTTGCAGAAGGGCGGCGACAACATTCACAATATCAGGGTCATCTTCAACATGCAATATGCGAGTCCTAAAGCCATTACGGCGCAATGCGTGCGTTAAGGCCTGCCCAAGCCTGTCTTCGTCAATGGGTTTGCTTAACCAATCGACGATTGCCAGGGCCTCGCCATTAAGCTCTTGCTTGACTTGGTCGGCAGATGCGGACACAACAATAACCGGTAAATGTTTAAAGAGCTCTTGTCCGCGCAGCTCCCGAAAAAAATCAATACCGCTTTGTCCCGGCAACGTCAGATCGAGCGTCATGGCATCATAGGGCTTGCTGTTGAGCATTTGTTTTGCCTGTTTCGCAGTATAGGCAATATCAGCGGCATAGCCGCGCTTTGCCAGCAGCATCCGAAGCAGGGTAGCGACGTCTGGATCATCTTCCAGAGATTAACAGATATTCTTTGTCGTGTTTACTGCTTAGTGTAGCGGACAGCGTTTCCTCACTACAGTAAAGCGGTAATTCAATGAAAAAAGTAGTTTTTTTGTCAGGTTCACTTTCATAATCGATGACGCCGCCCAGTTTTTCAATAATGGCTCTAGAGATACTTAGCCCCAGTCCGGAACCACCTTTTTGCCGGGTATTGGTGCTATCCTCCTGGGTAAATTTTTTAAATATCTGATCTCTAAATTCTTCCTTAATGCCGGTGCCGTAATCTGTTACGCTCAAGCGCAAGCGCTGCTTTATGATTGATGTCGCAACATCAACCTGCCCTCCTCGATGCGAAAATTTTGCCGCGTTGGATAATAGATTGGTCAACACCTGGGTGAGACGATCGCTATCGGCCAACACAACAGCTCCAGCCCGTTCATGGCTAACAACAAATGTAACACCAAATTCATCAGCATAGGCTTGATTGATCTCAATGCCGTGTGCCACAAACGGCATGATTTCTATGGGTTTTATATCAAAAGCCATTTTGCCGGACTCAAATTTTTCAAGATCCAGAATATCATTAATCAGGCGCACCAAGCGCTTGCAGTTATTGTTGGCAATGGTTAACAGTTTGATGCTTTTCTCTGGCATATCGCCGGTGGCGCCACCCAAAATCAGTCCTAATGCACCTTGAATGGAAGTGAGTGGTGTACGCAATTCATGGCTGACTGTGGAAATGAACTCATTCTTCATCCGTTCCATGGCTTTGCGTTCGGAAATATCGCGCACCAGACAGGTAAACATGCGGGAACCGTCAACCGACATTTCGCTGAATGTCAGCTCCAAAGGAAATGGAAAGCCATCTTTACGCTCAGCATTTATTTCACATCGGTAACCTGTATTGGCTGTCAGAACATGGTGCTCAGTATCATCAGGCAGTTGCGGTAGCAGCTGATTAAGGTGCTTGCCCACAAGCTCTTCAGTCGTATAATCGAACAACCGTTCAGCGGCAGGATTTAAAGAACGGATGCCGCCTTGGCTATCCAAAATGATCAGTCCATCTACCATGGTGGAAACAATACTGTTCAGCTCTTGTGTTCGCGCCTGAATGGCCTCGGCCATCAGGTTAAACGCTTTTGCTAACTGGCCAAATTCATCCCGATAAGAAAAGCTTATTCTTGTTGCATAGTTGCCTGCGGCCAACTGTTCCGTACCTAAGCTAAGTATATGCAGCGGCCGCAGAATATTTCGTATCAGCAATAACCCAATGATAAGAGCCATAAAACCCATTGCGACTACGAACACCACTTCGATTTTATAAAATGTAACAATATCCTGGTTATGTGCTTTTGTCTGCTCATTTAATAATCGTTGTTCCTCGCTGCTCATGTCCACCATAATAGCGCGCATACGATCCATTAAATCTTTACCGGTTTTCGTAGAGACCCTTTCGACCGCCGCTTGTAAGCCTTGTTCATCTCTGAGCGCAATAGTCTGAGTTAAATAGCTCAACATGTTCCGCATAACAGGTTCAAATTCATCCAGGCGCTGTTGCTGACTAACATTATCCTGAGTCAGTGTGCGTAATTGTATCAGGTCGGCGTCTATTTTCTTAAGGCTCCTGGCAAAAGGTTCGAGGAAGCTTTTATTGTTGGTAATAACAAAACCACGCTCACCGATCTTTGCATCCTGTATATCAGAAAACAGTACGTTAATTTGATCAATTACCTGGTAAGTACGATCAATCAAGTTTTTCTGCTCTTCGTTTTTGTTCTGTGCTAAATGGAACAGTGTAAAAAAAACAACCGTAACGGGAATAATCAGCGCAAGTGTACAGATAATTTTCAGGCGTATACTCATGGATAAATAGTGTGTTGTTAGTCGTACAATTTTTTAAGTATTCGCCTTATTTGGAGAAAAATCCAGATGAAGTTAGAATCTAACAATCCCCTATCCGATGACTTTTGTTAGATATTCTAAGTGCTTGTCTTAATCCAGTTTAAGGCGTCAATACCTCATGCAGTGCCAAACCGGCAAATGTCGGCCAAGCGCCCAATGCGCGTTCCAGTTGTTGCAAGTGTTTTTTCATTTCATCCAGACGGCCATGAAAACTGACGGCTTCACCCGAAACCGTGATTTCCTGAGTTAGCCTGAAGGCAATGCCACCGGCATTGCCTTCAGGCTTAGCGAGGCGCAGTAGCATGGTAATCTCACCCACACGGGTGACCCATAGTTCACCGATTTCAGTACGGTGGAATACTAACCGCGTTTCTTCAGCCACTGGACCTGCTTCCAGAGTAATGCGTACAGGTTTGCGGTGGCGCACACCCCAGGTCAGAAATGGCAGAGCTTGTTGTTGAATGCGCCAAAAATCGGTGCGGTAGTCCATGACAGCAATGCCATCCACCCAAGCAGCCATGGCCTCCAGCAACGGCTTATCCCCAAGCATTTCTTCTGCCCACCACACCGGCACGGCAACTTCCAGCGTTAAGGCCAGAGGCTTTGCGCAGAGCGGCCAGGGTGTCTATATAAGCTTGTTTCCAAACTTCCGGGGCTTGCGCGTAGCCTGGAGCCAGATAAGGTTCAATGTCATATTGTATGCCTTTGAGCCGAGCAGGCTCCTCCACGTCGCGGTTATAAGCGGCGTAAGCTTTGGCGCGCCGCAGCCAGGATTTCCGTTCTGAGGCCAGTACTGCCAGGGGATCACCAGCCACCGCCCATACTGCTATGCCCTGTTTTCCAGCCTGAGTCACAAAGGCACGTAAAGCTTGCATGTCGGAGACGCTGGTCAAATCGGCGACTAGGGGAATGGTGATGTAAAGAGTGGTAATATTCAGATCGTGTAGCTGCTTCCATAGAGCGGGCGTAGCTTGTTGCCACGTTGCTTCACGCCATAGCCAAGTGGCTCGTCCGCGCTGGATTGCCGCCGGAGCGGTCAGTTGCATGTTGTTCACGGTTAGATCGGCCGGAGTCTTTCGGACATAGTAATGTCCAGCTATCCGATTTGTTTTGCGGGTTCAGCATTGGAGCGAGGTCAATATTCTGAGTGCGCCATTCTTTACCGGCCTGTAACTCAGCCAGAGGCAAAGGGTCGCGATTGTTTGCACTGACTGTGCGAGAAGCGCTCCAGATAAAATCGCCATCACCCTGTAGAGAGAACTTAACCCCAGTCCAGGCAATTGCGGCAACTGATCTTGACCCACGTCCAGCACAAATCCGGCATGTCGCTGGCCTGCCAGGCAGCGAAAGGTAAAACCCGTTTCGCTACGCTCCCAGCTTGCCCGCTCTTCCTGACCGAAAGACGTTATATCCAGATGGTCGCGCAAATCCAGGTATAAGGGCCACGGCAGCGGTTTGGGCGGTGCGGCAGCCCCACTGTCCAGAGAGACTTCTCCTGCAAAGCGCTTGCCGATTTGATTGCCCTGCAACACCACAGCGCGGGTTTTCCCGATTTGTGCGGCTTGCCAGCGCTCAGCAGGGCGAACCACTGCACCGTATCAGCGGATACAGGCAGAGCTGTTGTGACGCAGGATTCGGGTGGGTCATGTTCTATCAAAACGCAGGATTTTTGCCGTGCCATCCTCTGTGTTAAAACGATAATCGTTAGGTATTGCGGGGTGCACCTGATCATCGCACAAGGCCAGCCAAGCCGCTTGCAATGGAGCGGTAGAGCAGACCAGCGCTAGCACTAGCAGTAATCTCATCATGGCGATTTTGCTTTTCCAGTGTTCCATTTTGCGGTACGTTTCATGGCGCCCCAGGTAGATTTACTTTTGAACAGCCAGCGCAGCATGCCAAGCAAACGCCAGTAACTGTTTAGCTGACGGTAGCCAAAATTTTCCACTATCAGGGCCAGACATAATATACATAAATCGCAGGGACGACGATAAATACGGTAGGACATTTCTTCCAGCAACAAGGCCGAGGCGGACAACAAAAATCCCGATGCCAAATGCCAGGATAAGCATAGCAATGGCGGCATGGTAATCAATCAAGCCAAAATAATAAGCGGCAATCATCATAATCAATCCGGTTAACTCCAGCAACGGACCAAGCATTTCGAAAAAAAACATAAATGGAAACGCCAGCCAGCCTGCTGCACCGCTGTTTTTAGCGAACATCATGCTTTTGTTAAGCCAAAGGCTTTCCGCCAAGCCGCGTTGCCAGCGGATGCGTTGGTTTTTCAGGCGCGCAGATTTCTGGTTCTCGTCAAGCATATAGGATCAGGGATAAAATGTACCCGGTAAGGTCGCCGTTGTTCGCTGAATATTCGGTGCATGCGCACCACCAATTCCTATGTCTTCACCCATAGTGTCGTGACGATAACCGCCGACGGCGATAACAGCTTCCTTGCGAAACAGCCCAAATGCGCCGGAAATGATCAAATATACTGCGTTGAACGGCTGCCAGCCCATACGACCAAACAGGAAAGCGCGAAGGTATTCAACAATCTGAAACAGCGCCAGCCAGTTACGGGGTAGAGCAGTATTAATCAGGTGTCCATCGTGCACTTCACAACCGTTGACAATACGCACAATTCCCCCAACTGCCACGGTATCGGGATCTTCCTGAACTGCCGGACCATACGGAATAAACTGTCTCTAGGCAAAATAGAGTCAGCATCCATACCGCAGAACAAAGGGTAGCGAGCGCAGTTAATACCGGCATTTAGAGCATCTGCTTTGCCACCGTTTTCTTTGTCCACTACCCTCAGATTATGATAACGGGTGGAGCGGTAAATGGTCTTAACCAACTGGGTAGGGATTTGTATCCGGTAAGCTTCGGGAATGGGTTGCAGGGAGAATTCTTTGACCAGCACGTCCAGCGTGGCATCCTTGGAGCCATCGTTGATAACGATGATTTCATATTCAGGGTAACTCAGTTGCAGCAGTGAATGAACTGAACTTGCGATAGTGGCTTCTTCATTGTAAGCGGGAGCCAGCAAGGAGATTGGGAATTCAAAGCCAGTGTATAAAGAAACGCCTTCGTCAATATCCTGATAAAGCATATTGCGGGAAACAACGCTAAAAGCGACGAGGTTAAGCAATAGATAAATGCTGGTTAGGCCGACGAAATAAAGCAGGAAAAACCACTCCAATACAGTGACAAGATCAAACAGCGTCATGCCATCTCCCATTCAGCCATCACCTGCGCAATCATATCAGCAGCGTAGCGATTCATTTGCGCCTGGTGGATGAACGTCATTTTGGCTTTGTCACGATGCAGCAACTCACCGATAGCTTGAGCTGAGCGGTAACGCACCCACCATTGCTGATCCGATAACAGTGGCAAGGAACTGGCGACATCGCTACCGTCCCCCAAACGGCATAAAGCATTAGCCGCTTCCACCCGCACCTCCCAATGAGCGTCACTCAAGCAATTACGGACCAGAAACAACACCTTTGGGCTACATGCAGCTTTCAGGCAAGCGCAGAGTAGCTCATGATTTTGTCCC